>DATALQ010000009.1:0-25079 GCA_036260935.1 Clostridia bacterium | reverse complement strand
ATAAGGGAATTCAACACCGAGCTTTACATACTGCTGTTGACGGGACACAAGGATCTCGCGCCGCCGCTTGAGACAATAAAAGCTCTGGACATACAGGGCTACTGTGAGAAAAGTGACAGGTTCGACCAACTCCTGCTTCTGGTCGAATCGGGCATAAAGTCCATTTCACAGATGAGGACAATCAAGAAATTCAGGGATGGCTTGAACGAAATACTTCAGGCAGTACCTAAAATATATTCCCTTCAGCCTATAGACTCCATACTGGAGGACATACTGTCGGAGTTGCTGCCCTTGGTCGACAGTGAAAACGCGTTCATTCTGGTGGATGATACGACCGACTTCATTGCCGGCAATAAGAGTATTTTCAAGGGGATAGGCAGATACAAGGCCGAGATCAATCATTTCATGGAAATGCTCAGCCCGAACCTGATGGAACACATAGGCTTTTCAAGGATCACAAAGCAGAAGGTCAACCTGGAACAGGGCGTCATACTGCCGCTGATTAACGAATTGCATCAGGCGATAGGCGTTATATATGTTGAAAGTAAAAATATTGAGGATGGTATAAAGCTCCTCGAGATTTATACAAACCAGGCGGCGTCATCGATAAACAACGCATTCCTTCATTCTCTTGTAAATATGAAAAACGAAGAGTTGAACAGGACCTACGACCAGCTGAAGCTCAGGTATATGGATACAATCGAGGCGCTGAGGCAGGCCGTCGACGCAAAGGATTTCTACACACGCGGCCATTCCGACAGGGTGGCATATTTTGCGGTCAGGATTGGCGAGGCGCTGGGGCTGGACGGACAGGATCTCGAAACGCTTCGCATAAGCGGTATTTTCCATGATATAGGAAAAATTGGAACAGCGGATGATATCCTGCTTAAGACGGACAGACTCAATGAAAGAGAATACATGGAAATACAAAAGCACCCGCTGAAAGGCGCAAGGATACTGTCCGCGGTATCGATGTTCAGGGATGTGGTACCGGTAGTAAAGTGCCACCATGAAAGGATTGACGGGACAGGCTATCCGGAGGGACTCAAGGGCAGCGAGATACCTTACCTTGCCAGGATTATCTCTGTTGCCGATGCCTTTGACGCAATGATGTCCGACAGGCTGTACCGGTCCAAGCTCAATCTCGAGGAAGCGCGCCAGCAGCTGATAGGCGGTGCAGGTTCGCAGTTCGACAAGGATATGGTAGGGGTGTTCGTCAATCTCATAGACGGAACGGGTTACAGTGAGATGCTTAAGGAAACCGCCGCAACCTACGAATAACAGTTCTGTATATATCAACTAAACAAGATTTATTTGTAAAAATAACTGAAATGAAACAGTATGTTTATTTCAGTTATTTTTTGTTTATGAAAGCAACAAACTATTTTTAAATATTTATTAACATTTGTCCATGACTGTTCGATATAAGTTATGGACAAAAATCAAGGGGGGAGGTAATTCAAATTCCGACTATAATGATAGTTGACGATGCTTCTTTTATGAGAATGTCTCTCAGAAAAATAGTTTCCCATATAGGCTTCAACGTTATTGCGGAAGCCGAAAACGGCCTTGCAGCGGTAGCCAAATTCAAAGAACTCAGGCCGGATGTCGTTACATTGGATATAACGATGCCTGAAATGAACGGAATCGAAGCTCTTAAGGAGATAAAGAAAATCGATCCCGATGTCAGGGCTATTATCGTATCTGCAATGGGTCAGGAGAATAACGTAAGGGAAGCGGTTTTGAACGGAGCAAGGGACTTTATCCTCAAGCCGTTCAAGGAGGAAAACGGTAAACGCGGTCATGGAATCGGTAAAAAAGAGCCTGAACAAATAAAGAAGATGAGATAGGTTGCCTGGTTTCCAATAAAGCACAGGACGGTGAAAGAAATGGAGATTGTTGATGGAAAATTTCTCACTTTTCAATTAAGCAATGAACAATACGGTATACCGATCCAAAAAATAAAAGAAATAATCAGTATCATGGATATAACAAACGTTCCCGGATCACCATCGTACATCAAGGGAGTTATCAACCTAAGGGGCAAGATCATACCTATAATGGACCTGAGACTTAAATTTGATCTCGAGGAAAAAGAGTACAACCAAAGAACATGTATTATCGTTGTAGAGCTCGATAATATGGGATCCGGAAGGCAAATGGGAATCGTGGTGGATACCGTTTCGGAAGTATTGAATATCCAAAAATCAGATGTAGAGCCTCCCCCGAATTATGGAAGCCGTATGGATACCGCCTTTCTCACAGGAATGGGGAAGGTTAGAAACAAGGTGGTATTGCTGCTCGATATCGATCACATCCTAAATTCAAACGAAATAGCTCAATTATCAGAAATCAGGTAGGAGGACATAAAAATGATAAAAAACTCAAAACTGATCACCAGACTTATCCTGGGGTTCGGTATAATATTATTTGCCATGGTTATTTCGACAGCGATAACAATCATCAGTCTAAACAATATGCAGGGAAGTCTGGACAGGATCGTAAATATAAACGATCGGGCAGTAACCTTATGCGAGAATATGACTAACGGCATATATAGAATAACAAATGCCGTAAATGAAATGGTACTAATAAATAATAAAGCCGGGATAGAAAACCTTCAAAATGACGTAATAAATCTAAGGTCTGCGTATGATAGAGATTCGATAGAACTCGATAAAATCCCAACTGAGGATAAAGTAATGGATCTGCGGAATAAAATCAAGGATGAGGTTGCCGCTACAAGACCGCTGATGGATAAGGTTATCGAGGCGGCTATCTCCGGTAACTCGCAGGAAGCTGAAAGCGTTCTGGTTACTGAAGCAGTTCCTCATTTAAAAAACTGGCAAAGTTTATTGGAACAAGTCGTTAATGCCGAAAATGAAAACAATGATGCTGCTGCCCGAAATGAAATGGCGGCAAACCAGACAGCTTTCATGATCATCGTCATATTGGGCGCAGTGTCCGTGATAGGTGGCATTGCCATTGCCTTATTGATCACGCGAAGCATCACGAGACCTGTCAGAAGTATCGTTTCAGATCTGACCGAAGGAGCTCAGCAGGTCGCAGCAGCTTCGGGGCAATTATCGGCTTCGAGCCAGCAGTTGGCTGAAGGCAATTCGGAGCAGGCTTCATCCATAGAGGAAACATCGGCTACGCTTGAAGAAGCGTCATCAATGCTGCGTCAGACTACGGAAAATACGAAGCAGGCGGCAACACTGGCCGCACAGACAAAGTCATCGTCCGACAAAGGGAAAGTGGACATGCAGGATATGATGAATTCGATGAGTGAAATAAAAAAATCCAGCGATCAGATAGCAAAAATAATAAAAGTTATTGATGATATAGCCTTCCAGACCAATATCCTTGCTCTTAATGCCGCTGTTGAGGCCGCAAGGGCGGGTGACGCAGGAATGGGCTTCGCCGTTGTGGCGGAGGAGGTAAGAAATCTGGCTCAGAGGAGCGCCCAGGCGTCAAAGGATACTGCAGCGATAATAGAAAGCAATATCGAGCTTTCCGAAAAAGGAGTTCTGGTAGCGGGTAAAGTCAATGAATCGCTAGTCGAGATTGCAACCCAGGCCAAAAAGGTGAACGAGCTGCTCGACGAGATCGCAGCTGCCAGCCTGGAGCAATCACAGGGAGTGGCACAGATATATAAGGCTATTTCACAAATGGAACAGGTTACGCAGCAGAATGCCGCAAATGCGGAAGAAAGCGCTTCAGCTTCCGAGGAACTGAACGCGCAGGCAGGCAACCTGAGAGAAATAGTGCAAAAGCTCGAAATCCTTGTGGAAGGTAAAAGCAAATCCAGCCAGACTAATGAGTTTTTCAGGAACAGCAATAATTTTTATAAGGCAAATGACAAATCCGGCATCAAAAATATCAAAGCGGCAGGTCAGACCAGCCCCAAAATACCTTTCAAAGCGGCAGATTCCTTCAAGGACAGTAAAAAGACGATCGTAGTAAACCCTGAGGAAGTTATCCCTTTATCAACGGATACAGACGAATTCTAGTTTAAGCCAGGTGTAGACTTATCTTAACAAGGGGGGAGTATTACTCCCCTTTAAGCTTTTGATTCTAAACATGACGGGGAGAGCGGGAAGGTGCAGCGCTTTGGGATTCAGCAATTTTCACAGTTCAGGAACTTTATTTATGACAAATACGGTATTTACTTCAGCGATGCAAAGAATGATATACTTCGCAATAAACTGAACAAACTTATGATAAAAAATAATTACAGTTCCTATGACGAGTATTTCAACGATCTTCAGCAGGGGAAATATCCGGGCTTGCTGAGTGAATTCGCAAATGCCATAACTGTAAATTACACTTCCTTTTTCCGTGAAAAGGATCATTTTGAGTTTTTAAAAGCATATGCCGGAATTTTGACCGATAGTAAAAATATCGACCCTTCGGCCAGGGAATTAAGAGTTTGGAGTGCAGCGTGTTCAACCGGAGAAGAGGCTTATACGCTTGCGATCGTTTTGAGTGAGGCGTTGCAGGGATCGGCCAGAATAAGGCTGCTTGCTACCGACATCAGCAACAAAGCGGTAAGCATAGCCCAAAAGGGTACTTACCCGTCAGGTATCAGGAATGATGTGGGAAGCTCTTATCTTAACAAATATTTCAGAGAGGATGTCAACGGTTATATGGTTTCCGAAAGCATCAAAAAGCTGATAACCTTCAGATCCTTCAATCTTATGGATGCATTTCCCTTTAAAAAAACATTTGATTTGATTTTTTGTAGAAATGTGATGATATATTTTGACGCCTCAGTAAGACAAAAATTGATCGGGAAATTGTATGATGCCACCAGTAAGGGCGGCTTATTGATAATCGGCCATTCCGAGAGCCTTACCGGGCAAAAGCATAGTTACAGATACTTGCGGCCGGCAGTCTATATCAAGGATTGACCGGCAGGTAAAAGGAGGATCTACTATAATGAGCGATTTGGTAAATGAGATGATGGATGTCTATATAGACGATATGAAGGAATATCTCGCCATTTTGAACGGGTCCATCATTGCCCTTGAAAAGAATCCTGACGAAAAGACATCCATCAACGAGATGTTCAGAGCGTACCATACGATGAAAAGCTCGACAGCTGCAATGGAATTCAAGGGCACAGCCGATTTTATCCACCGGATGGAGGATCTGCTATACGAAATAAGGGAAGGCAGGCTTAAAGTAAACCCTGAGATCATTAAAACTTTATTTGAATCTTACGACTGCCTGGAATGCTTTCTCAATAATGTCATAAATGACGGCAGAGAAGGCGAGCTCAGGTATGATGGGATATTAGCGACCGTCAGCAGCCATATCGATGTGGAAAATACAACATACAAGAGTTCCGGTCAAAACGCAGGCTCAAATACTTCAATAAACAAGGCTATATCGAATGACGGATTCCTGATAAAGGCAGAAGAACTTGAAAGAGCCGAAATCGAAGCTTCAAACGGAAGGCAGATTTTCAGGGTATCTATAGTGATCAATAAGGAATGCCCTTTCAAGTCGGTAAAAGCCTGGATGGTTTTTGAAGATGTAGCCAGGATATCAGCGATCATAGCTTCGGATCCCGTAAGGCCTCAGACCAATGATTTTCAAAATGGATCCTTCGTTTACGACGGAGTTGAAATCAGGCTGGTTGTCGCTTCAGACATATTAATTGACGAGTTTATACAGGAGCTGTGCAATTCTTTAAACGAAATAGATCGTATCACGATAGAAGAAATCAAGCCCGGCTTTTCCAGTGAGACAACATTTGATCAACTGCAAGCTAAACCCGGGGAATTAAGGGTATTTAAAAAGGGCACGGATGAGAGCATCAATGATACGGTGGACGAGATCATAGAAGGGGTCGGTACAAAACAGCATTGTCCCGAAAGTAGTTCAGCCAGTAAAGACTTACCGGAGATCGAGATAAAGATAGTAGATTGCGAACTGAAGCTTTTGGAACTGGAATCAGTACAATACAGTACGGAAGGCATTAATGAGCTGTCCGGCATGTTAACGGCAGTTTATGAGATCGCCGCCGATTCGGGAAATAAGCTGTTGGAGGATATCAGCAGATTTGCATATAATCTTGCATTCTCGCTGGCAAAGGAAGAGATCAGCACCGACATTGTTACGATCGGTTTGCTGGCCGATTTTTTGACTTTTATCAAAAGGCTTGGAAAAAACAACAGGCTTGAGTGTGATGCAGATTTTAACGCCGAAGTAAAGAGCAAGCAGGCGATGCTGAAGAATTACATGGATTCGGCGGCCAGGTCGGAAGTGCCCGGTAATGACAATAAGGTGAAGCTAGGTGAAATACTTGTCCGGAAAGGCGTGATGAAGGAGGATGACGTTAAGGCGGTAATCAACCTCCAGAAAGAGAATTATCCCGATCTCAAATTTGGACAGATCGCAATAAAGGAAAACAAAGCGGAAGTAAAAGAAGTCATAAATGCGCTCCATGTACAGGAAAATGCAAAGACTCAATCCGCGAATCAGTCGTATATAAGGATCCCGGCCAATAAGATCGACAATCTGGTGGATCGTCTCGGAGAGCTGCTCATAACGCAGTCGCTTCATAAGCAGGAAATTGGCAACATACTGGAAAAGGAGGGCGGGAACCTTCAAAACAGCATCGTAAGGATGGAAAGGATAGCAAAAGAACTCCAGGATATAACTATGTCGCTTAGAATGGTTTCACTGAAGCAGACATTCCAAAAGATCTACCGGATAGGAAGGGATACGGCCGCCGATCTCGGGAAGGAAGTAAAAATAGAGGTCTGCGGGGATGAAACGGAAATAGACAGGAATGTCGTAGACAAGATACATGACCCTCTGATGCACCTTATGCGAAATTCCATTTCCCATGGCATAGAGGTAAGGGAAGAAAGGGTATCGAAAGGCAAAAGTGAGCAAGGACGTATCATACTGCAAGCCTGTAACAAGAGGGGTATCGTCTATATCGAAATAAGCGACGACGGTAAAGGCCTGTCTATTGACAGTATCTATAAGAAAGCGCTTGATAAGGACCTGATAGACAATACGAAGAAATACAGTGACGAGGAAATAATGAAGTTTATCTTTCTTCCCGGTTTCTCCACAGCAGAAAAGATCGACAGCATTTCG
This sequence comes from Clostridia bacterium, assembly GCA_036260935.1. GTDB lineage: Bacteria > Bacillota > Clostridia > Acetivibrionales > DTU013 > JAEYOM01. The sequence continues at coordinate 17,960 of DATALQ010000009.1, read as the reverse complement.
GGCCGCGGTGTGGGTCTCAATGTCGTTCAAACCGAGATCACCAAGCTCGGAGGAAAGGTGGATATCGAAAACAGACCGGGCAACGGCTGCTCGTTCATACTCAAAATACCTGTCAATCTGGCCACTATCAACGGCACTGTTGTTGAAATATCAGGCAGCAAGTACGTCATACCTACGTTGAATATAAAACAGATGCTGAAGCCCCAGGAAGATCAATGGGTCAGTATAAAAGGCAAAACAACAGGCCTGATATTCAGAAACGAGATAATACCCATAATACCCATAGATTCGATCCTGTTCACTAAAATGAGCAATGATGAGCTCAGATCCGCGCTTGTCGTCGTTGTTGAGCATGAACAGAAGCTGATGGCCTTACCGGTCCGAAGCATCATCGGGAAGCAGGAGGTCGTCGTCAAGCAGATCGGAAGTGATTTCAGCAAATTGAGCTATTTGTCGGGAGCTACTATCCTCGGAGACGGAAAGGTATCGCTCATACTTGATGTGGAGGCATTATACAAGTTTACCGACGATACCGTGAAAGCCTAGAGACGGACGAAGGGAAGAAGCAGATCAAAACAATGGTGAATGGAATCGAAAAATATTATTTATATCCGGGATATATTTTTATCAGCGAGGATCCTTATCTGATCCATACTGTACTTGGTTCATGCGTTTCCGTATGTTTATGGGATTCCATCAGAATGTACGGCGGTATGAATCATTTTATATACAGCAGACCGTTCGGGGATGAAAAAAACAGCAAATTCGGTAATGTTTCCATCAAACATATGCTTGGATTGATGTATGGCAAAGGCTCCCTGGCAAGGAACCTCAGAGCTCATATAATAGGCGGGGGGCACAGCGGTCACATGAATCCGGCTGTTGGAGAAGCCAATATTGAAATAGCGGAGAGGATACTTGCCGCCGAGGGTATTAGGGTTGTTACAAACGACACGGGAGGCCAGACAGGTAGAAAAGTCGTTTTTAATAATTGCAGCGGTGAAATAATTATTTACAAGGGAAGCAACATGCGAAAGGGCGGCGGGTATGACGGGGAATACAACCAGAATAAAAGTGCTGATAATCGATGATTCAGCTTTAGTAAGGAAAATGTTGACTATGGAGCTATCGACCGATGAGTCTGTTGAAGTCGTGGGGACAGCGCCCGATCCATTTGCAGCCCGTGATTTGATTATTGAGAAGGATCCGGATGTACTGATCCTCGATGTGGAAATGCCGAGAATGGATGGGCTTACGTTTCTTGAAAGGATCATTAAATATCACCCAATGCCTGTTATAATACTGAGTTCTCTTGCAAAAAGCGGCGGAGAGGTAGCAATGAAGGCATTGGAAATGGGTGCGGCCGAGGTGCTTGCAAAACCAGGTGCATCGTACAGCATAAGCGATATGAGTATTCAGCTTATCGACAGGATCAAAGCTGTCTATGGTATCAAAATAGGCAACCGGCAAACTGCCAGAGTAAAACCCGTTATAACTGAGAAAACAACAAGCCATGCATTGTTCAAAACAACGAATAAAGTTATCGCGATAGGAGCTTCGACCGGCGGCACTGAAGCAATCAGGGAAATACTGGTCAGGCTGCCTGGCGATATGCCTCCCATAGTAATCGTACAGCATATGCCGCAGTATTTTACCCGTTCATTTGCGGAAAATCTGAACAAGTTGAGCAGATTATACGTAAAGGAAGCCGAAAACAACGAATTGCTGGCCCCGGGCAAGGTTCTGATCGCTCCGGGCAATTACCATATGGTCCTTAAAAGGAGCGGTGCTTCCTATTACGTGGAGGTAAAGGACGGTCCGCTCGTTTATTACCAGCGTCCTTCCGTAGAGGTACTCTTCAAATCCGTTGCCAGGTATGCAGGCGCCAGTTCTGTAGGTGTCATTCTTACAGGTATGGGCAGGGACGGGGCGGATGGCCTTTTGGAAATGAAGAAGGCAGGAGCTGTCACGATTGCCCAGGATGAAAGCAGCAGCATAGTGTTCGGAATGCCCAGAGAGGCTATACAGATAGGCGCGGCAGACAAGGTGGTCAATCTGAAGGATATTCCCGGGATACTCGTGAAAATGACCGTTTAATGTATATTTGCCCTCTTTTACTCCAATTTATTTGACATTATTTATTGTATAATTTACAATTTATCTTGTTGCATTTGGGGACCCCGGAGGGTTTATAATAAATATCATCAATGCAACAAAATATATTATTTATAGTCAAATATATTATCTGTATTTGCTTAAATGGACTGGAAGGGAAAAAATAGTGCCGGACAAGAGAGAAGATATAAGGAATATTGCAATAATCGCACACGTTGACCATGGCAAGACAACGCTGGTAGACGGTATGCTGCGCCAGAGCGGTATATTCAGGGCTAATGAACAGGTTCAGGAGAGGGTCATGGATTCCAATGACCTCGAAAGGGAGCGCGGTATAACGATCCTTGCCAAAAACACCGCAGTCAATTATAAAGGAACAAAAATAAATATAGTCGATACGCCCGGTCATGCGGATTTCGGCGGAGAAGTCGAGCGCGTATTGAAAATGGTCGATGGAGTGCTTTTACTCGTCGATGCTTTCGAGGGACCCATGCCGCAGACCCGGTTCGTTTTACGCAAGGCTCTGCAGCTGAACCTGAAGCCAATAGTTGTGGTCAACAAGATCGACAGGCCTGAAGCAAGGCCTGCAGAAGTGGTGGATGAGGTGCTCGAGCTTTTCATAGAACTCGGCGCTGACGACGAACAGATAGAGTTCCCTGTCGTTTACGCATCCTCCAGGGATGGATATGCGGTAATGGATATCAATGATGAGAAAAAGAACCTGGAACCGCTTATGACGACCATAATCGAAAAGGTGCCCGCTCCATCGGGTGAACTGGAAAAACCGCTGCAACTGCTCGTTTCGAATATAGATTATGACGAATATGTAGGCAGGATAGCAATAGGCAGGATAGACCGCGGCAGGATAAAATACGGACAGCAGGCCGTGATCTGCAAGAAGGACGGCACCACGGTACAGTCCAAGGTCACGAGGCTATATGAATTTGAAGGGCTTAAAAGAGTCGACACGCAGGATGCTTCGCTCGGCGATATAGTTGCAGTCTCCGGACTTGGTGAGATAAACATAGGCGAGACTATCTGCGATGTAGAGGCTCCCGAGCCGCTGCCGTTCGTGGATATAGACGAACCTACGATCAATATGACCTTCAGCGTCAACAACAGCCCTATGGCCGGCAAGGAAGGGTCTTACGTAACCTCGAGACATTTGCGCGACAGGCTGTTCAAGGAGCTTGAAACAAACGTCAGCCTCAGGGTGGACGAAACTGAAACTCCCGATTCCTTTATAGTTTCGGGAAGAGGAGAACTAAGTCTTTCCATCCTTATCGAGACGATGAGGAGACAGGGCTTTGAATTTCAGGTTTCCAAGCCCAAGGTAATAATGAAGGAAGTCGACGGTGTGGAATACGAACCGATCGAACTGCTCATGATAGACGTTCCCGAGGAATTCATGGGGATTGTTATGGAAAAGCTTGGAGTCCGCAAGGCGGAAATGATAAATATGCATTCAGCTACGGAAGGCTATATGAGGCTTGAGTTCAAAGTACCGGCAAGAGGCCTGATAGGTTACCGTTCGGAATTCCTGACCGATACTAAAGGAAACGGCATAATGAACCATGTATTCTACGGGCACGAGCCGTTCAAGGGAGAAATACAGAGCCGGCCCAGGGGTTCCCTCGTTGCGTGGGAAGCCGGAGAAGCGGTGACGTATGGCCTTTACAATGCCCAGGAGAGAGGAAATCTTTTCATAACTGCGGGCACCATGGTTTACGAAGGTATGATAGTCGGTGAAAATGCACGTAATGAAGACATCGTTGTAAATGTATGCAAAAAGAAGCATGTTACCAATATGAGGGCGTCGGGTTCCGACGAAGCGCTGAGGCTTACTCCGCCCAAAGTCCTGAGCCTGGAGCAGGCTCTTGAATTCATATCGGATGATGAGCTCGTAGAGGTTACTCCAAAGAATATCCGCCTGAGGAAGAGGATACTCGATACGGAGCTCAGGGCGAAAGCAAGAAGCAAGCTCGGTTGAACCGATGCCGCTAATGGCGAGGTGTAAAATGGATAGACAAAACACACAGGCCCCGGTACCGAACAAAAAAAAGAAAAAAAAGAAAAACAGGCTGCTTTTCTGGCTGCTCATGGTATTGATGTTCGCTGCGATAATCCTTATCACCGGAGCGATATCCTATAATTACGTAATGAAAAATTATCTGGATACGAGCAGTGACAAACCTGTTATAGTAAGCGAGAATGAAGGCGTTGAGTTTGTCATTGACAGGGGATCAAGCACCAGTGAGATCGTGAGCAACCTTGTAAAGCAGGGACTTGTAAAGAACGAAACGATTTTCAAGCTCCTTTCGAAGATCAACGGTTTTGACGGCACTTACAAGTCAGGCACACACATAGTCAGCAAATCCCTGAGCAATGACGAGCTGATGCGCGTGCTTTCGTCACCGCCTGCGACAAGAACTGTGACGATTCCTGAGGGCAAAACATTTTCACAGATCGTCGATATCCTTTATGAGAAAAAGATTATCAAGGACAAGGCACAATTCATAAAGGCAGCCAATACGGAATCCTTCGACTACGACTTTCTGAAGGATATCCCGCAGCGGGATAACAGGCTTGAAGGTTACCTGTTCCCCGATACATACGAATATGATTATAACGCCGGCGATCGTGAGATCATTGCGAAAATGCTTGATAACTTCGACCTCAAATTCAAAAAGGAGTACCGCGACAAGATTGCTTCGCTGCCCGGCGGCATGACTTTGGACAAGGTCGTTACCCTGGCCTCGATCATTGAAAGGGAAGCAAAGAGCGCAGACGACCGATACCTGATATCCGGAGTTTTGTACAACAGGCTCACTAGCAAGGACAGAACTCTTCGGAGGCTGCAGGTCGATGCCACGATACAGTATATAATCCTCAAGAAAACGGGTGCCTACAAGGACAGACTGCTATACGCGGATCTGGAGACAGACGATCCTTATAATACCTATTTGAATGAAGGCCTTCCTCCGGGGCCGATATGCTGCCCGGGTGAAGCGGCGATCAAGGCGGCGCTGAACCCTGCAGATACGCAGTATCTGTATTACGTTGCAAAGGGCGACGACTCGAACAGCCACGCGTTTGCAAGAACATTCAAGGAGCATCAGGCAAACATAGCGAAATATGGCTTAAAATAAAGAACTATGAAGGGGCTGTCCTGGTGGCGGCCCTCTTTAGTTAAGGTGGATTAATGGTCGGGCAGGATTTTGTTACTGAGTACATAAAAAACATAATAAGACCTAACGAGGGGATACTGAGCGAACTCGAACAATATGCCTCGGAGCATCATGTTCCGATTGCGGCACCCGAAACTGCAAGGCTCCTCAAAGTCCTGGGCATGCTGGTAAAGCCTGTACGGATACTCGAAGTGGGGACTGCGATAGGCTATTCATCGATCATACTTGCAGGAACTTTGGCTCCCGGAGGAAGGATCGATACTATCGAAAGGCAGGAGGAAATGCTTGCGAAAGCGCGCGAAAACATTAAAAAAGCCGGCCTTGAGCATACTATCAGTATAATCGCGGGAGAGGCGGAAGAAGTATTAAGCTGTCTTGACAAACAATACGACTTGATTTTTCTTGACGCCGCAAAAGGGCAGTATCCGGAATTTCTGCCGGATTGCCTCAGAATGTTGAAACAGGGAGGCCTTTTGGTGTCCGACAACGTTCTGTTTAAAGGAATGGTCGCAAGCGACGAACTGGTGGTAAAGCGGAAAAAAACCATAGTCAACAGAATGCGCACCTACCTTGAAATACTCTGCAGCGCCCCGGCTCTGGAAACGAGCATACTGCCTGTCGGTGACGGCGTTGCGCTCACATATAAGCTTAAGTAAGGGTATCGGTTGGCTCATTGATTTGAAGCATGTTCGAACAATAAACCCAGCCGATATAAACAGACTTCATATCAGGCTGGAAACGGAGAAAATCATGTCCACAACTTTTGGCAGCAAGCCTGCAGTCGAACTGCTGGCACCCGCAGGTAATCTTGAAAAACTGAAGATGGCAGTAATTTATGGGGCGGACGCGGTATACCTTGGTGGTGAGGAGTTCGGACTGCGCGCCTCGGCAGGAAATTTCGGCAGTGATGAATTGAAGGAAGGGATCGAATTCGCCCATTCGAGGGGAAAAAAGATATATGTCACGATGAATATCATCCCCCACAATGAGGATTTCTCCGGTATGCCTGAATATATAAGGGAGCTGAGGGATTCCGGCGCGGACGCGGTCATTTTTTCCGATCCGGGGATATTCGATCTGCTGCGCAGCGAGGCCCCTGAAATGGAGCTGCACCTAAGCACCCAGGCAAATAATACAAATTGGAGAAGCGCCGCCTTCTGGCACAGGCTCGGGGTAAAACGCGTCATCCTTGCAAGGGAGCTTTCCCTTGGGGAAATAAGCGAGATTAGAAGAAACGTTCCCGAAAGCCTTCAGCTCGAGATGTTCGTGCATGGGGCCATGTGCATATCCTATTCGGGCAGGTGCCTTTTAAGCAATTATATGGCCGGGAGGGATTCAAACCGCGGTCTCTGCGCTCACCCGTGCAGATGGCAGTACAGCCTGGTCGAAGAAAAACGGCCGGGTGAATATATGCCCGTATATGAAAACGAACGCGGTACTTTTATTTTCAATTCGAAGGACCTGTGCCTTATTGAGCATCTTCCGGAGATCATTGAAAGCGGAGTGACAAGCCTCAAGATAGAAGGCAGGATGAAGAGCTCCTACTATGTGGCGACAGTAGTAAAAGCATACCGTGAAGCCCTGGACGCATATGCTGCGGATCCGGAAGGTTACCGTTTTGATGTACGCTGGCTGGAGGAGCTGTCAAAGGCCAGCCACAGGGAATATACCGCGGGCTTTTTCGAGGGGAAACCCTCGGGCAGGGAGCAGAACTATAAAACAAGCTCATATATAAGAGATTACGAATTTGTCGGGCTCGTTACCGGATATGACCGTTCTTCAGGCATAGCCTCGATAGAGCAGAGGAACAGGTTTGCCGTCGGGGAAGAACTGGAGGTCGTAAGCCCGGAAGGACCTTACAGGCTTCAGAAGGTGCTTTCCATGAAAAACGAGGACGGAGAGCCGATAGACGTTGCGCCTCACCCGCAGATGAAGGTCTGCATGCCTGTTGACGAGCCGGTGGAACCGTATACGATTTTAAGACGCAAAGAAGAATAAGCAAATAATGTCCTGACAATAGTGATTGCCGGAGCTGGGATCGACATAATTTTCCACCAAATGATTACGTGAGGTAGATATGAAGATCATCCGTAAAATAATGTCGCTTGTGATACCAATAGTTTTCATGTTCCAGCTTACTGTCCCGGCGAAAACCGAGACTGACACGGTAAATTTATTTCAGGAGAACAAGGTACTTTGTGCAAGATTCGATCTGGACCGGATGCTTGCATATAGTTTCTCAGACTGTGCGGGATTTATCGTTTATGATGTTAAAAACCCAAAAGAACCCGCGAGTATGGCGCATCTCGATCTGGATGCGATAGAAACAACCACGTCTATTGACACATATGGCAGCGTCATTTATTTGACGGCCGGCAATAGCCTGCGGGTGATCGATGTTTCCGACCCGTACCATCCCGCATTATCATTCAATACATGTGTCCAATCGGAAGAGAGCCTTGCGGGCTTCGTTATCTCCGGAAACCGGGCTTATTTATTCGATCGGTGTAACGTCCATGTCTTTTCTCTGGAAAATCCTGCGGTTCCTGCGTATTTGAAATCATACGAGTTGACTGACCCCGGCTCATCAAACAGCATCTCGGGTGTTGCGATCCATGATGATATTATATATGCCGCTATGGCAGGAAATGGAGTACATGTTTTCGATTTTACCAATTTGAACGATATCGGATATTTAGGTAAGCTGACGGATGTACAGGGGTCTTGCGCAAAAATTCTATCCTATGGTGAGCTGGTATTTGTTTTTATTCCGGAAGCGGATATTGTTGAAGTATTGAACGTATCCGACAGTAAAAGCCCGCGAATCGCAGGCATTATACAGGCTTTTAGCTCGGCCTGGCCTGATTTCGGGATCCAGTCGTATAAAAACCTGCTGTTTTTACCTGAAGGACCGGATAAGCTGCATGTAGTCGATACTACGTCCCCGGAAGCCGTCATACAAACAGGCTTGATTGATTTGACCGGCGTTCCGGCAGGTATCGGGATAAAGGAAGATAGCATCTATATATTTGATAATCAAGGCAATATAGACGTAATGAATATCGACAGCTTAAATGCGGCGCAATCGGAGGACAGCACTCCGGCAGAAAAGGCAGAGGACAAAGCAACCGTGAAAACCGCCTATATCACAATTGATGATGGACCCTCCAGAAATAATACTCCCAGGAATCTGGATACGTTGAAAAAATACGGGGTAAAGGCGACGTTTTTTGTATTACCCAGAGGAAATCTTGATGATGTTTACAGAAGGATCATCGATGAAGGTCACGTTATAGGAAATCACTCGACTGTTCACGATTATAATAATTTGTATGGTTCTGTGAGCTATTTCAGAAATGATGTCTTAATGGCACAGTCTTATATTTACGACAAATTTCAATATAGAATGACTGTTTATAGATTTCCGGGCGGTACAATGGGACGAAAGAAGGCCGTGGTCGATGAACGTTCGGAAATTCTTAAGGAATTGGGCTACAAGTATTATAACTGGGATGTATCTACGGCTGATACCGATCCCAACCTGGCTAAAATCGGAAACAGGGAACAGATTGTCAACAAACTGGCCGACAACGTAATAAAAGGTGCAAAAGGAAGGAAGAAGCTGATCATCCTGATGCATGACTCAGCAGGAAAGGCTTATTCAGCCGAGGCATTGCCGAAGATAATAGAAGGCTTGCAAGAAGAGGGTTACGTTTTCGATGTCCTGACTAATTATTGAATAGTATTGTGTTGATGAATATTGCCCCCTTTTAACGGCAAAAATGATTTAATAACCGTTGAAAGGGGTTTTTGCTTGTCTGCGAAGAGAAATTACATAATAAGCGGCATTATACTTTCGCTGTTTGCTGCTGTCCTTGCCAGATTTGCCTATATACAGTTCATCTCATACGGCGAGCTTTCCGAGTCTGCATTTCAACAACGGCTCTCAAATACGCAGATAGAAAAAATGAGGGGCAATATAACCGACCGAAACGGTATCCCGTTTACCAACCGGGAACGGAGCTATACGGCTTTTATAAAGACCGCCTTCATGCCGAAAACGCCGGGTGAGAGGGAGAAAGTCTGCAGTGCGCTCGGTATAACCGACGGCGCTTTGAGCAAGCTGACCGGTAAAAGCAAGCCTCTGCTTATTGAAACGGATGTGGCCGGGAGCAATGCAGTAAAAAATCTCAATACAAACTGGGTAACGATCCTGAATTCGCTGAAACGTTACGGCGTGGGGAGTATTGCAAAGCATGTCGTGGGGTATTTGAGCAAGAAAGACAGAATCGGGCAGTCAGGTATTGAAAAGGCTTATGAAAATGAAATAAGGGATAATTCAGTTTACGAAATAGGCACAGTGACGGATGCGGCCAAGAACCCCATCAAAGGGCTTGGCTACAGAATCAAGGATCTAAGCTCCGATAAAAAACGGAATGTCAGGCTGACACTCGATTACCATATACAAAAGATAGTTGAAGACGCCATGAACAAGAACGGCATTTCAGGTGCAGCAGTGGTTGAGGATGTAGTGACAGGAGATATCCTTGCAATGGCAAGCAGGCCGGATTATGACCAGAATGCAGTCGAGAATTATCTGGACAGCAGCGGCAAAGAGCTTTTCAACAAGGCAACGGCCGCTTATAACCTGGGTTCTGTTTTCAAAATAATCGATGCGGCGGCATTTTTCGAGGATCCGGGGATTGTACTGGACGATGGGGCGGCTTCAATGATCGGCAGCGATCCGGGCTTGACTTCCGCCAAGAGTCATTTTATCGACAACGGACACTATTTCTGTGAGGGCGCGGTAAATATAAACGGTCTGACCTTCAAGTGCTCGTCCTATTACGAGGGAGGGCACGGGCTATTGAATATGGAACAGGCCTTCGCGGTTTCCTGCAACTCGTATTTCATCGAGCTTTGCCAGAAGATCGGTTACAGGGAGTTGATCGACATGGCACGCAGATTTGGGCTCGGCAGCCAGACAGGAATCTCGGGGCAGGGTATCGCGGAAGCCGCAGGCACCCTTCCTAAATCTGATAGCTATTACAGCCAGGCCGACATAGCCAATCTGGCCATCGGTCAGGGAGCCCTGCTTGCTACGCCGCTGCAGGTAGCCGATATGGTAGCCACGGTTGCGAACGGCGGGATCAAAAACAGGATAAATATTGTTGACAGCATCACTGACGACGACGGAAAGGTTGTCAGGGAGGTTCGTATAAAGGAAGGGCAGAGGGTCATTTCCGCGTATACTGCAAGCAGGATAAAAAATCTTATGGAAGCGGTAACGCAGTATGGAACCGGGACCGATGCAGCCGCAGGCCTCTATGGAGGAGCGGGCGGAAAGACGGGAAGCGCTGAAACCGGTATCACAGGCAAGGTACACGCATGGTTTGCGGGCTATTTCCCTATAAACGGGCCGCGCTATTCCATAGCCGTGTTCGTGGAAAACGGCCAGTTGGGCGGGAAAGCGGCTGCTCCTGTTTTTGCTGATATTGCGCGCGAGATGGCAAAAAAGGGGTACTGACAAGGCCTTGCTGAAAAATGCCCGGAATGAAGCTGTAGGTTTGATCAAAACTATTCCGGGGCAGGTTGACGGTAATACCGTTAAGTATGGAACAGCCCAACTGACTGTGCTATAATTGCATCATCAGTTTTCAGGAGGAGTATTATGAGAATCGCAGTCGTTGACGGTCAGGGCGGCGGAATAGGTAAAGCGCTGGTGGAGAGGCTCAGGATCGAGTTTGGAAATGATATCGATATCATAGCGCTTGGAACAAACGCATTGGCAACCTCCCTCATGCTGAGAGCAGGAGCAGATGAAGGCGCGTCGGGAGAGAATGCCATTGTTTATAATGCCGGCAGGGTAGACGTCATACTTGGCGCTATAGGTATAATTGCAGCGGATTCCATGCTTGGAGAGCTTACGGCTCAAATGGCAAGGGCTATTGCCGCCAGTCCCGCTCAAAAGATCCTTATACCGATGAACCGCTGCAATATTCAGGTAGCAGGCGTCAGGAACGCACCTCTTCCGCAGTATATCGACGAGGCAGCGGCGCAGGTAAAGGCATACATGGAAAACAGGCAGAAATAAAACAGCTGCCAATCAATGGCAGCTGTCGGGTTCAAGTTCCTTGCTCAATTTTTTGATCGCTTTTTTTTCTATCCGTGAAACGTATGAGCGGGATATACCGAGCATGCTTGCGATTTCTCTCTGTGTTTTGCTCGTTCCGTTCAAAAGTCCGTACCGGAGCTCGAGAACTGTTTTTTCGCGTTTTTTAAGTACGGATTTCATTTTATTATAAAGACGCTTCACCTGGATTTTCAGTTCCACTTCGTCAATAACCGATTCCGTTTCATTTCCGATCACGTCTATCAAAGTTATTTCGTTACCCTCACGATCAACGCCGATTGGGTCATGCAGAGATACCTCGCTCTGTATTTTCTTTGTGGATCTGATCTGCATCAGTATCTCATTTACTATCCTCTCTTGACGGCTCTAAATTAGGCCGGGTTCTCCGGTCAGGTCATCGATTTGGCCGGATTTTCCGGAAACTCGTACTCATATTCTGAGCCAAACAGGATAACATGCGCTTTTGTTCCGTCCCAGATCACTTGCCTTATAAACATGCGGAGCGCGGTACGCTTCTGTTCCACCGTCATTTCATCAACCGTATCCTTGAAGGAGACGAGGAGTTGCCGGATCAAATCCAACTCAAAATCGGCAAGCTCATGGCTGCATGTCATTTCCTTCAGTTCCGAAAGGCGGCGTTTGAGCATTCCGTTCTTTCCATGCATTTCGTCAATCTGCTTCATGATATATGCTTCAGTTGATGTACCGGCCGCTTTGCCTAGAGCTGTAACGAGTCCTTTAATTTCAACCTCGTTGGCTTCGATGTCTTTTCCTATAGTTTCAATGTCGGCGGCACACTCTTCTCTGTTGTTCATGAGAACCGCCTTGCTCTGTTCAAGCTGCTTCATAAAAACAGAACTGTCTTCAGAGAGCATCTTAATCTTTGCAATGATGTCCCCATCCAAAGAGTTACCGTTGGCATTTTTGATTGTGCAAAGATGCTGTCGGCTCCTTTCTTTCATGGAACAGAGATAGGTATAGATTGCATCGCCCGTGGTATTCCTGCGGTTGGAAAGTTTAGGACGCATATAGTATCTGCAATTTCCGCATATTAATAACCCGGACAGAAGTGCGACATTACTGCGGGGTTTACGGTAGCTCTTGGATTTATTCTGCTCCAATAGCTTTTTCACCTTTACCCAGGTGGTTCCTTCAATCACACCCTTGTGCTTTCCAACGGAGACGATCCATTCATTCATGTCCTTAATATGGTGAGCCTTGCCTACCTGCTGCAAGGTTCGGTTATAGGCCATGATTCCGTTAACACCGTCAAACTCGGACTTTTTCGAGAATAGGTCAACGTCATTTGCAATAAGATAATCATAAGCAGCTTCGTCGGCGATCATATAAACCGGATTGGAGAGGATACCCTTAATGGCGAAACGTGTGAAATGATTGCCATTCTTTGTCGTATAGCCATATTGCAACAGATAGGTTTCTGTCTTTGTCAGCGAGCCTGTTTCAATAAATTTGTCAAAAATTATCTTTACGAGTTCGATTTCATCAGGAATAATTTTCAGCTTACAGGCTTTCCTGACCTTCCCATCAATAGTCACATGGCTGATGCTCTCTGATTCATAGCCGGTCGGGGTCGTTCCACCGAGCCAGCGTCCCGTTTTTGACAGCTCATGCATATTGTCGCGGATACGTTCTGCGATGGTCTCGCGCTCCAACTGAGAAAACACGGAGGAAATATACATCATGGCACGACCCATTGGAGAAGATGTATCAAACTGTTCTTTGATGGAGATGAACTCGATTTTTAGTGTATTCAGTTCTTCAATCAGCTTTGCAAAATCACCGATGTTTCGGCTGATGCGGTCAAGCCGATAAACGACTATTGCAGCTAAGTTTTTCTTCTGCGCGTCGCGCATCATCGTTTTGAACTGAGGCCGTTCAAGATTCCCACCGGAGAAACCTTCGTCTTCGTATACGGAAGCTTCATCCGCAGCTTTGTCTCCGGCACGCAGGCGTATATACTGCCTGCATAGTTCAATCTGATTCTCGATACTCTCGCCCTTCCCGGTAAACTTTGATTTTCGGGAGTAGATCACATATTGCCCTGTACATTCTCCCTTCATGTTACATACCTCATCCATTGTGATATGTTATTGCTGTTATCATATTATTATGTCTACGGCAAATAAAGAACATTTGCAAAAAATGAAGGAACCGCTGAAGCGGTTCCTTGCAATAGGCTGCCGACCGGCCATCTGATATGCAGGACGGTAGAAACATTAAATTAATTTGGATTTCTGCAGCAGGCGCTGGGCCATAACCGCCACTTCTGCACGGGTAACATAGGACTTCGGTGCGATCACGCTGCCATCTTTACCTTCAACGATCCCTGTCTGCAAACAGGTGGCGATGCTTCTTTTCGCATAAGACGAGGCTGATTTGCTATCCGAGTAAGCCTTAAGAAGCCCGTTTATCTCTTCGTCGGTCAGATTGACTGTAAGACCGGTAATCTTCATCGCCCTGGTAATCATGGTCATCGCCTGTTCACGTGTAATCAAATCGTTCGGACCGAAAGTTTTTGAATTATACCCTTCGATGATACCGTATTTCGTAGCTGTTTTAACATATCCAAAAAACCAGTCTGCCGGGGTTACATCGTTGAAATTGTCCGTTCCTATTCCCGGTGCGAGACCAAGAGCTTTCACAATTATCGATGCGAATTCTGCGCGTGTCATTTTTCTGTCAGGCTCAAAATTGTTGTTTCCCACTCCATCGATAACCATTCTGGAACCCATATCATTCACGGCGTTCTTTGCCCAGTGGCCGTCCATATCGGTAAACTCGACCGGATGCCACACCACGGTGTATGTACTGTTGGTAAGACTGTTTATTTTTGCATAATATACTCCGCCGATCACTACGACCTGTGTAGGCACATGATATGCCGTACCGTCCGGTTTAACAACGACACCGGTAGTAATCTTATTTGGGTCCACACCCTTCGGGATGGAGACCATTCTCTCAACATACGAGTTGAAGCTGCTGACGTTGACCGTCTGTCCATTATATGTGCATGAAATCGTGAAATCCACAGCAGGCACTTGAACAGTGTATCCACCTTTGCTGGCGGCATCGGCAATCACCTTGAACGTAGCATCAGCCGGCTCGCCTATGGAGACATTAACCTTGATGTCCGACAATGTGACGCTAGTGCCAAGCTGGCTTGACACGGCATTGATATTGATCTCTGAGGCCGGAACGGTATACACTGCCGAATCGGTCCGGATCTCAAGCGTTGCGTCTTTTGTCTCCATTGTTTTTACTATATCACCGGTCAGAACACCGGATGCCACGTCGGAACCACCTGCTACTGGTATCGTAACAGTTGCGCCCATTCCCTGGGTGTCAAGCACGGATTCAAGCTTGTGTGTGTCGACAGTCACAGTCGTAGTTGTCTGGCCGTTTGAGTTTGTAGTGGTTTCTGAAGTTCCTGAAGTCAGGGACTGGCCATTGACTATGATATTGACACCGCCATTGCCAATCGTGCTTGGGCCCTCACCACCGTTACCGCCGTCTGATGGAGTAGAATCTGTTATCGTGATACTTAGGACAGGATCAGCACCAAAGTTGAAATCAAAAGTGAATTGTGCCGTACCTTTAGTGAGTTTTGCGAGATATGTCCTAGATATCGTGCAGGTATCGCTGGAAACAGTGTAGTCCGTTCCCTTGATCAACGTGGCTGTACCATTCTTGACTGCGTTGAGTGTATTGCTGTTTAACGTCATAATCACGGCGATATCCACATAACCCGTACTGCCAGAATATCTGTCAAAGCTCGCACTGGTAGGCATTATACTGGAATTCCTCTCAGGAATAGTAAACGAATTGCTATCAAGGCTCATGCCGCCGCCATTACAGGAAAATGATATTTTGCCGGTACCGGAAGCTGCCAAGGTGCACGTCAGGTCTGTAAACGTTGCGATACCAGAAGACGCGGCTCTCGTCGTCGTTCCGCCGATTGTCCACGAGCCGGTCACCCCTTTTGCCGCCGCCCTTACCTCCAAGGTTGCCGATAAGCCGCTGGTACACGTGTTCCCATATTGGTCCACGATTTTTACAACTGGCTGTGATGCAAATGCATCTCCGGAGGTCGATCCGGGAACAGGTTGGGTAGTAATGAGGATAGATTTGGCTGTACCGGATTTTATTGTTTGAATGACTCCTGAATTCCCATAGCCAGTCGCCTTTACGATGACGTTTTTACTGTCCGACGCCGTCCTCAGAACTTTATTCCCGCCGCCCGGCTTTAGGGTGATCGTTCCGCTGCCTACTATGTAATCCGTTGTCGCGGTAAGCGCAGTACCGTTGTAGCTCACACCGCTGATAGCGGTTTCAAAATCCGAATCATGAGTGAAGGTTATTACAATGTCGTGGTCGACGTCGTTATCCGTCGTATCCGGTATCAGCGTTACTGCCGTTTTCTTCGGAATGGTGAAGGAATTGCTGTCGACTGCGGGTGTTCCGCAGGCAAAGTTGATCGCACCGGTACCCGCAGTGACCAAGGTGCAGGTCAGATCGGTGAATGTCGCGACACCGGAGGACGCGGCCTTCGTCGTCATCCCGCCGATCGTCCATGAACCGGTAAGACCGCTTTTAGAGGAAACCGAGGCCACTACGTCTGCCGAAGCAGACACGCCCGATGAGCACACATTGCCGTACTGGTCTTTCAGCGTCACGACCGGCTGCGTTGAGAAAGCCAGGCCGCTTGTCGAGGCCGGAGACGGCTGAGCCGTAAGCGTAAGGCTCGCCACAGCGCCTGCCATGATCGTCTGCGACACGCTGGAGTCATTGTAGCCGGCCGCGATGATGGTAAGCGAAGCATTGCCCGGCGTCCGCAAATATGTATTTCCGCCGATACCCGGATGAAGCGTGATCATGTTGTTGTTCGTCGTGTCTACTGTATACTGGCTTGAGTTCAGCATGTTGCCGTTGTAGGTGACTCCCGTAATGGCGGCGGCAAAGTCTGAATCAGCAGTAAAAGTAATGTTCAAATCATGGTCGACGTCATTATCCGTCATATCCGGTGTCAGCGCTACCGCCGATTTCTTCGGAATGGTGAAGGAATTGCTGTCGACTGCGGGTGTTCCGCAGGCAAAGTTGATCGCGCCGGTACCCGCAGCGACCAAGGTGCAGGTCAGATCGGTAAATGTCGCGACACCTGAGGACGCGGCCTTCGTCGTCATCCCGCCGATCGTCCATGAACCGGTAAGACCGCTTTTGGAGGAAACCGAGGCCACTACGTCTGCCGAAGCAGACACGCCCGATGAGCACACATTGCCGTACTGGTCTTTCAGTGTCACGACCGGCTGCGTTGAGAAAGCCAGGCCGCTTGTAGAATCCGGAGATGGCTGAGTCGTAACCGTAAGGCTCGCCACAGCGCCTGCCGTGATCGTCTGCGACACGCTGGAGTCATTGTAGCCGGGCGCCGTCACAATGATGTTCCTGCTGTCTGTCGCTGTCGTCAGAGCTGCGTTCCCGCCGCCCGGCTTTAAGGTGATCATTCCGCTGCCTATTATGTAATCCTTCGTCGCGGTAAGTGCTGTCCCGTTGTAGCTTACCCCGCTGATGGCGGTCTCAAAATCCGAATCGTGAGTGAAGGATATTACTATGTCGTGGTCGACGTCATTGTCCATCGTATCCGGTGTCAGTGTTACCGCCGATTTCTTCGGAATGGTGAAGGAATCGCTGTCGATTGCGGGTGTTCCGCAGGCGAAATTGATCGCGCCGGTACCTGTACCTAGCAAGGTGCAGGTCAGATCGGTAAATGTCGCGACACCTGAGGACGCGGCCCTCGTCGTCATCCCGCCGATTGTCCATGAACCGGTAAGACCGCTTTTGGAGGAAACCGAGGCCACTACGTCTGCCGAGGCAGACACGCCCGATGAGCATACATTGCCGTACTGATCTTTCAGCGTCACGACCGGCTGCGTTGAGAAAGCCAGGCCGCTTGTCGAATCAGGAGACGGCTGAGCCGTAAGTGTAAGGCTCGCTACAGCGCCTGCCATGATCGTCTGCGACACGCTGGAATCATTGTAGCCGGCCGCCGTCACAACGACATTCTTGTTGTCCGTTGCTGTCGTAAGAGCTGCATTCCCGCCGCCCGGCTTTAAGGTGATCGTTCCGCTGCCTACTATGTAATCCGTCGTCGCGGTAAGTGCTGTCCCGTTGTAGCTTACCCCGCTGATGGCGGTCTCAAAATCCGAATCGTGAGTGAAGTTGATTACTATGTCGTGGTCGACGTCATTATCCGTCATATCCGGTGTCAGTGTTACCGCCGATTTCTTCGGAATGGTGAAGGAATTGCTGTCGACTGCGGGTGTACCGCAGGCAAAGTTGATCGCGCCGGTACCTGCACTTAGCAAGGTGCAGGTCAGATCGGTGAATGTCGCGACACCGGAGGACGCGGCCTTCGCCGTCGTTCCGCCGATCGTCCATGAACCGGTAAGACCGCTTTTGGAGGAAACCGAGGCCACTACGTCTGCCGAAGCAGACACGCCCGATGAGCA
>DATALQ010000043.1:0-1564 GCA_036260935.1 Clostridia bacterium | reverse complement strand
CCGCCTCGTCCTTGTAAATATTAAAGATCTTTCCCAGCTCGAGGGCCAGATCGACATATCCCACGGCCTTGGCCGTAACGATGTTGCCGTCGACCACAACGTTGTCCTCGACCCGCTCCGCATGACTAAAGTCGTCTTTGCACTGCGGTAGCCTGTAGGAGGTGTACCTTTTTCCGTCCAGGAGCCCGGCTTTCGCCAGGTGCACCGGCCCTGAACATATAGCCGCGATCACTTTACCCCTTTTATTTAGTTCCCTGAGCGTTCCGGTCAACTGCGGGTTGCCGTAGATGTTGACGTGCTCTCCCCCGGGGATCACGAATAGGTCCACTTCGTCGAGGTTCAGGTCGCTCAACTTCATGTGGGGATTTACTTTGAAGCCTTCATGGGATGTGACCTCGCGGCCGTCTATGCCTACTGTCGCGATGTCGCCGACGGTTTTCATGAACATGCTAGTAAAAACGACTTCGTACTGGACGAAGGTGGGGTAGATGAGGATGAAGGTCTTCATGGGTGGTCGCTTGCGTGTAGGCGGGGCAATTATTTAAGAATATCCGAGCCTTTCAGACCCGTATACCGGGCAGGTTGAACCACAAAGGCTCGAAGAGCCAAGAGGCACACAGAGCCAGGCATTTGTACGATTGAGACACTGAGGATATAGAGGCACAGGGCAAATGCGAATTACGATCACTATAAATTGATTACAGGGTTACTTTTTCAATAATTGCCATGTCAACTCGCCCGAGCCATAGCAATAATAATTTCGTTAATGAGCTCTATCTGTTTATTAACGCTATTCTCATTCTTTAAGATGCGGAGCATCTCCGATAGGCTGATTTTTTCTTCCTTAGGCATTGCCGAACACAGAGACTTTAAAATGGGCTGGATATCTGTTAACCCCTTCCTCACTTCCTCCAGCTTTTCCGCATTTGCTATCCTCTGCCCGATGCCATATATTTCAGCGGCGTTAGCCTGATACAGCGTACAACATGGCGACGAGCTCATTTGCTGGATGTTCTTTCCTGCGTCTTCAATTTTCTTTTTAGTATCCAGATTTATGATCGGTAAACCTTCTGCAATCCTCATCGCCGAAACAGGGTTATACCAGTCGCTACTGGCAAAAGGTTCAGCGGCCATGTCGCAATAGTCCCGATCGTATCTAAGGTTGAGTCGAATACACTCCATGCTAAGACCTTGTATTTTTTGCAGCTCTTCCAGCGCAAAAGAAAGGTTTTCCATAGCCACTATCTGATCCCGGCCGTAATATTTTTTAATGACGACGTGCACCGACTCAATATATTCCTGTATTATCTGCCGGTATTCTACCCCGGAGTCCTTCAATATCTTATAGATCGACCGATAGAACGGCTGGCAAAAAACGGAAGGATTATTATCTCGCCTTTCTTGTAATGAGTTTTCATAAAATTCAATGGCCTTCTCTAGTTCCGATAACATTTCCCGGCCGCTTTTCGTATCTATGGCATTTAACACGGCCGCTTTACCAAGCGAATAGTATGCCCGGGCTCTTACGTCCTTATCGTTATGCTGCGTAAGGCTCATGAGATAC
>DATALQ010000004.1:0-124459 GCA_036260935.1 Clostridia bacterium | reverse complement strand
CTTCTTCGCAGACCCACGATGACACTCATCAACGATGATGAGATCAAAGAAGTCCTTCTGGAACAGCGTAGCAAGACGACTGACGGTTTCGTCTTCGCCCTCCCCGTCCTCATCATCCTCACGATCAGTCAGTTGCTGATACAACGAGAAATAGACCTCATGAGAAGTGATAGTGGTGGGGTCATCTTTTGTAAAGTTGATTTTATGTATGGTCTTCTCAAGCGGAGCAAAATCCTGTTGAATAGACTGGTCAACAAGAATATTACGGTCAGCAAGATACAGCACCTTTCTCTTCATGCCGCTTTTCAGCAAACGATAGACAATTTGAAATGCTGTGTAAGTTTTTCCGGTACCCGTAGCCATAACAAGCAGAATGCGCTGCTGACCCTTGGCAATAGCGTCCACGGTGCGGTTGACCGCATTGCGCTGATAATATCGTGGAGCATAAGTCGTCTGGCTTGTGTAGTAGGGCTGAGAGATGATGTGTTTTTCTTGATCATTAAGACCAGCGCCGCCGTTTGTTTCTGTCTGGTATCTGGAGATCAGTTTATCAGGGGAAGGAAATTCAGACAAAGAAATCTGCCTTTCCTGTCCCGTCAGAAAGTCATGCTCAAAAAAAGCGTCTCCATTGGAACTATATGCAAACGGTACATCAATCATCTTTGCATAGGTCATGGCTTGCTGTAAGCCGTAGGATACAGTATGATTATTATCCTTGGCTTCAACTATAGCAATCGGGTTGTTTACATTAATATAAAGAACATAGTCAGCCTTTTTCGGCTTTTCACGGAACACAAAATTACCTTTGAGGTTGATTTTGCCATCTGTGATCTTGGTTTCCATAGTAATATGGTCAAGACTCCATTTTGCAGTAATTGCAGGAGTAATATAGTGGAGCTTTATGTCTTCTTCGCTCATTTGCTTTTTGTCGATCACTAATATTCGCTTCCTCCCTGTATGTAGTCCATGACGTCACTATATTTACTGTAAAGTGTGCTGCAAATCTTCTCCAGAACGCTGGCATTACCGGCTCGTCTCGGTGCAGCTTGGTCATCGTGTTTGGAGAGCAGTTACAAGATCTTATTATACGAAACGTATATAATAAGCATCTCCTCATTTATTTACACCATCTGCTTCGTCCACATTATCTGGAGTTATAACTTCACCTGTCAATCTCCTGTTATGTAGTTCATACATATTATCTTATTACAATAATAGACAATTAACAACATACTATTATTGTTAATTTCCAGTAACAAATATATAATATTGTTAGAACCTGGTGTGGAGGTGTATGTATGAGAATTTTGGATGGTATACTCGGCAATGCATCTGAGGTCAGTGTAAAGAAAGCGAACGAGAACGAATTCTATAGAAGGCTCCTATCCGAAGGTGAGCAGTACGAGAAGGCGTATAAGATCATTCGCGCCAACAAGAATAAGGTCTTAAAGTGGTACAATTCATCGCATTGCGATTGCTAAGGTTTCCTACTTAACATGCTAAGGTAAAAATGCGGGTAATTTACGTTAGAGACTCTATTTATTTGTTTATGGAGGAATGCTCATGATCCTAAATGTAAAAGATTTTGGTGCTAAAGGTGATGGAATAACTGATGATACACAAGCTATACAAGAAGCAATAAATGCTGTAGGATCTACTGAAGTAGTATTATCACCTGAATTTGTACACAATCAACATTTTGGTCAGTTTTTTCTCCCAATAGCTGGATTAGCAGCTGCTATTAAAGTTACTTTAGACAACATTTTTGGTAGATTTCCCGAATTAGGACAGCACTATAAATCGTTATTACAAAGAGATATTATTGTTGTAAAAGGGGAACAGATTTCTATGTTTGCTATATCATATAGCAAATACAGGCACCTTCCAACGTGGCATACATATAAATGGGAAGAAGTATTTAATGTTAGCGAAGATACGATACTTGGACAATTAGCTAATCCTTTACCACAAATTTTCTCATCTATGGATTTTGATACTTTCTTAACAGAAAATAACGGTTTTACTAATCCAAAAGTATATGTCATTCAAAGTGTATTTATGGGTTTAAAAGGTACAAAGGAAGAAATGGTTTTGAAGAAATCTATAGAATTTATTTCTAATGATTTGTTTAGAGATGAAAAGGGGAAAATATTAAGTATGAAAGGAGATGTACCTAATCAACCTACTATTCCAACAGAGCTGACTGGTAGCTTAGAAAAGTTTAGAAATGATTATCCGGAAGGTAACAAAACTGCCTTCTTAATGATGAAATTTGGCTCAACTCATATGCATGAACAAATTGTAATGATAATTAAAGAAACGTTAAAACTAAGTGGAATCACTGTCCTTAGAGCTGATGATAAGGAATATCATGATGATTTATATTATAATATACTTACATATA
Organism: Clostridia bacterium; assembly: GCA_036260935.1. Lineage (GTDB taxonomy): Bacteria > Bacillota > Clostridia > Acetivibrionales > DTU013 > JAEYOM01. The sequence continues at coordinate 122,055 of DATALQ010000004.1, read as the reverse complement.
TATACGGTTGTGATTTTGGTATTTCGGTATTTGAACGGATTGAGAGAGATGAGTTTAATCCGAATGTGTCTTTTGAAGTAGGAGTAATGTTCGGTATACATAAGCCAGTGTGTTTATTAAAGGATAAAACAATGACAACACTTCAAACAGACTTAATAGGTAAACTGTATAAAAGTTTTGATCCTCAAGATATTAGCGGCACTATTCCAAAACAAATTGAAAAGTGGCTTCAAGATAAAGGCTTTATTTAAAACTAATTATGATGTTTTTGAAGAGTAATGCCTATCATCCACGGCTTTTAGAGTTAAAGTCCATCACAAATCAGCCAACGCAAGGACACACAAGATCTAAGCCCCACTGATTTAGTTCCCGACAATTCTCCTAGTCGAAATGAAAAAGCCACCCTTTCGAGTAGCCCCATATGATATGTATGAATGGTTCCCCTATTACCATGGTTGCCGTAGAGCTGGTTTGTCGGATTCCAATGGCTTCCGGTGGATTCAAAAGGTTTGTCAGGGCTTCCGATCTCACAGGGCCCCTTCTCATGTATATGAAACCCAAACGGCCCTATGGGTGCTTTGCCTCCTATCGCCGGCGAATAAGGAGGCAGCCCGGCGACGTCCGCACAGACCATGACGCCGTCCGGTATGTCGGCAAATGTCACAAGACCGCGTATGGCCGGATGATCGCCCCATTATCAAAACAAATTCCTGAAAATATCCGCTCCCGCCACGAATGTACCTATAGAAGCGCCCAAATTAGCCATAAAGACAACAAGGATTATTCTCAAAAACCTATTCTTAAAAAAGCCCTTAAAGGAAAATATATCCTCAGGAACTCTTTGAATATCCTGTACCGTTGGCTTCCTTATTGTTGCTTCTACCAATCCTGTAAACCAACCGCAGGCGAGAACAGGATTGATCGTAGTAAACGGCGCTGCGATCAGGGAGGTTATTATACTCAAAGGATGTGCCCGCGACAATGCTGTAAACAGGGCAGCCAGTATTCCCGTCCATAGAACCCATGCCGATAATTGTTCAAGTCCGGTCTGTATGTTGACAAAAAAAGCGTATAACAATAAGGCAATCACAGCAGCGGGTATAAGCCAGCCCACTATTTTTGCAGCCGGATTTTTGGGCGGAATGGCTGAAATGCTATTCATATCCTGCGAACGATAGATTTCATTCTTTACGCCGGGTACATGAGCGCCGCCAAGAACAGCCACTATCTTTTCACCCGGCGCTTCTTTTATCTTTGAAGCTAAATACTGATCGCGTTCGCTGACCAGTATTTCCCCGATCTTTGGAAACTGTTTACGCATGTCGTTCAATGCCGACTCAAGCATGTCCTCCTTTAATAGTTCCTGCAAATCCTTATCAGAGACTTTGGTATCATCATCGAAGGAGAACACAAGACTGAAAAGCAGCTTTCCTTTCTCCCAAAGGTTGAGTTTTCGCCATATACGAAGAAAGGTGGTCTGTATTTTCCGATCAGCCGGAACTAAGGTCGCTCCAATCTGCTTTGCACTTTCAATCCCTTGTAGCATTTCGCCGCCAACATTGGTATTCAACTGCTTTGCAATCCTTTTCTGATACGAACTCAACACGAGGCTGGCGATCAGAAATCCAACCTTTTTTGCTTTAATCACTTTAATAATATCGGTATTTTCCCAAGCGTTTGGGTTTTGAATACTGTTATACCGGTCATCGTCAAGTTCAACGCAAACGCTGTCAGGGCGCTCTTCTTCAATAATCTGCTTTACAAGCTCCGCGCTTTCCCTGGAAACATGCGCCGTGGCAATTAAAAAAATCTTTTTGCCTTGATAATCAAGTAACGTTACATTTTCGTTCAAATCACCTTACCCCTTTCATTGGTCTTACTATATCCCGATTATACAGGGTTGTTATTGTTCCTTTTTCTCACCACTCACGAGCTGGAATAATAGATTTTCTGTAAGGGCTATGAATTGTTCCTTATCCAGAGAGAAAAAGTCCATAAAACTGTCTCCGCATAAACTGAGCATATGGATAAAACCGTTCAGCAGAAAAATGGAGGAAAATCCGAGTTGGGCAGCCTCAACATCTGTTCTGATACTTTGATCACATGCTGCCATTTCAAATAGAGTCATAATCTCCTTGTAGATGGTTCTGATGCAGTCGGCATATTTAATGTAATATGGAAGCGTATGCAAATCTTTTTTTGATTTTGTAGATCTAATTTCTGACATCAAGTCAAATAAGGAACCGGAATTCTTATAAAAATCAAAGAACGCGCCATAAGCCAATCTGATTTTTTCATAACCTGTATTACCGCATTGAATTTTCTCCCGAATATTCTCCAGAAGCCTGATGTGACCTCTCAGCAGAACGGCAAAATATAAATCTTCCTTGCAAGTGAAATACCTGTAGATCGTCCGTTTAGTGTATTCACAATTATCTGCCAGTATATCCATAGAGGTATTTCCGTATCCATTAGAACTGAATAATTTCTCCGCATGCTGCAAAATTGTATTTTCTATTCCGATTTTTTCTCTTTCCTGACGGGAAAGCTGTTTCTCCATTGAGTTTTCTCCTGAATTATAGTTTGGTGTACCATTGGTGTACATGTATAATATCAGTATACCATTGAAATAATCTTAGTCAACTATTTCAAATTGACCGCTGCCAAACAAAGTCACCGCATATGGTCCCACTAAGGCGTCCTGGCAGAGAGGCCGCAGACAGTAACATTGCCGCAGACATCTGCTTACTCACTGATCAATTGAAAAAACAAAACCAGTGAGTAACCTTACGATTAACTCACTGGCTAAAACTACTTTATTTTACTTGAGCCCAACCCCAACTACTGGCGATGAGCCATGAAAAAACCGGCGGGAGAATCATCTCCGCACCGGTCAGTTACATTCTCCAAAGCTACACGAGGCCCACTGAAGCTTACCGAAACACCTTGAAGCTTACCAGAGCTCCTCCAGGACTTCACGTTCGAGTTCGTGCGTCCTGTCCCTGCCCATCAGGTCGTTTACGGCTTTAGCCGGGCTTTTCCCATTGAAAAGTATCTCATACGCTTCTTCGGTAATAGGCATGCTCACACCGAGCTTCCTGGAAAGCTTGTAAACAGGTTCCGTAGTAAAATAGCCCTCTACGATCATCTTAACTTCGTCGAGCGCCTGCTGTACGGTTTTTCCCTGGCCGATCAGTATGCCCGCACGCCTGTTGCGGCTGTGCATGCTGGTGCAGGTAACGATAAGGTCGCCGATGCCCGCGAGACCTGAGAAAGTTTGCATTTTTGCGCCCATTGCGCGGCCAAGCCTCGAGATCTCCGTTATTCCCCTGGTCATCAAAGCTGCCTTGGTATTGTCTCCATACCCCAGGCCGTCTGATATGCCTGCACAGAGAGCGATGACATTCTTGACCGAACCGCCAAGCTCGACACCTTTTATATCGGGATTTGTATATACCCTGAACCGCGGCGACATGAATATGTCCTGTATCTTCTCAGCCGCATGCCTGTTCTCGGAGGCAGCCACATAAGCGGTAGGTATTCCTTTTGAAAGCTCCTCGGCATGGCAGGGGCCCGACATTGCAACAATTGTCACATCAGGCAGTTCCTGCTGTATCACCTCGGACATTCTGTATCCCGTACCTTTTTCAAGGCCTTTCGAAAAACAGCTGATAAGCTTGGGCTGCTTTATTATGTAAGCAAGTTCCTTTGCGTTCTCCCTTATGGTTTGAGAAGGGATGACCATGACCAGCACGTCCGAAAAAGCTGCAGCCTCTTCAAGATCGGCGGTGCATACTACGCTTTCGGGAACCATCGCGCCGGGAAGCTTGTCTTTCTGCTCCCTCAACGTGTTTATCATATCTACTTCTTCCTTGAATTTCGACCACATCCTGACATTATGTCCGTTGCCGGCAAGTAGTATGGAAACCGCTGTGCCCATACTGCCGGCACCTATCACGGAAATGTTCATATCGTTTCAATCCCTCCGGTTTTATTCTGGCCTTGAAAGCCATTATTGCAGCATTTTCATAAAATCCTGTTGTTGAGCTCCCTTTCCGAAACGCCTGGGTTTATCAGCCTTCCTTCTTTTTGCTGAAAGAGAATTTTGATTCGGTGCCGCTGAGCAGGCGCTTGATATTGGCGCGATGCATCACGATTATAAGCACAGCTATGACAGCCGAAAATACTATGGTCTCGGTGCCCCTGCCAAGCAGTATTTCTGCAAATGGGAACAAGAAGGCTCCGATTATTGATCCAAGCGAAACGAACCTTGTCAGCGCCAATATGACGATAAAAACGCCCAGCAGTGCCAACGCGGCGCGCCAATCAAACATAAACAGGACTGCGAGTGTAGTCAGTACGCCCTTTCCGCCCTTGAAACCGAAATAAACGGGCAATATATGGCCTATTATGGCTGCCGTGCCGGCAACCATCCCACCCAGCTGGCTTCCGCAGACAAAATATCCTATAAGGAATGAAAGCAAGCCTTTTAAGACATCGCCAAGCAATACGAACAAAGCTGCTTTTTTACCCAGCGTTCTCATAGTGTTCGTCATACCGGCGTTTCCGCTGCCGTGCTGCCGCACGTCGACTCCATGGAACTTGCCGACGATCAGCGCACTGTTGAGGCTGCCTAGTAAGTACCCGGCTGCTGCTGCCAAAATCAAAAGATACATAGTTCTTCCCCCAAGCTGTTGCTTCTGCACGAATATATTACGATTCGCTGTCACGTTCCCTGCGGATAATCCGTATTGGCGTCCCCTCAAAACCATAGCTCCTGCGAAGCTGGTTTTCGATATAGCGTTCGTAGGAGTAGTGGAACAGTTCAATATCATTTATGAAGATAACGAACGTCGGCGGTTTGACGGCAGACTGCGTGCCATAATAAATCTTGAGTCTCTTACCCTTGTCCGAGGGCGGCTGCACCATTGCTGTCGCTTCGTTCAGCAGGTCGTTGAGCATGCCTGTGGTTATACGCAAGGAAGCCTGATCATTTACGAATTTGACAAGCTCGAGGAGCTTCTGCACACGCTGGCCCGTCTTGACCGAGATGAACAGGACCGGAGCGTACTGCATGAAGCCAAGCTTTTCGATAACAGTCTTCCTGTATTCTTCAAGAGTTCCTGTTTCCTTTTCCACGAGGTCCCATTTGTTGACGACGATGACAGACGCTTTCCCCTGTTCATGGGCATAGCCTGCGATTTTCGTATCCTGCTCCGTAACGCCGTCCTGCGCATCGATCATTATCACGCAGACATCGGCTCTTTCAATAGCCGACCAGGATCTTAACGCACTGTACTTTTCAATATTCTCGGTGATTCTGCTCTGCCTGCGTATGCCTGCGGTATCGATCAGCACGTATTTGTCTTCGCCTATCTCGATATATGTATCAATGGCGTCCCTGGTGGTGCCGGGGATATCGCTGACTATTACGCGCTCCTCCCCGACTATTCGGTTAATAAGCGAAGACTTGCCGGAATTCGGCTTACCGATGACGGCAACCTTTATGACGTCTTCATCGTAATCTTCTTCATCGCTTTCGGGAAAATACTTGAATACCTCGTCCAGCAGATCGCCCATGCCAAGGCCGTGCAGCGACGATACCGGCATTACGTCCCCCATCGCGAGATTATAGAACTCATACATTTCCGCGGGCGGTTCGCCGACGGAATCGACTTTGTTTGCAACGATGATAACAGGCTTCTGAGATTTCCGGAGCATCGTGGCTATCTCCTTGTCGGAAGCTGTCATTCCGCCCTTTGCATCGACCATGAATACTATGACGTCGGCCATTTCCACCGCGACCTCGGCCTGTCTTCGCATTTGCTGCAGTATTTTATCCTCGGCGTAGGGCTCGATGCCACCCGTATCTATCAATGTGAATTTCCTGTTTCTCCATTCGGCTTCGGCATATATCCTGTCACGCGTCACTCCCGGAGTGTCTTCCACAATGGATATGCGCTTGCCGCAAAGGTAGTTGAAAAAGGTGGACTTACCTACGTTAGGTCTGCCCACAACTGCTACTACCGGTTTTGCCAATCCTTTCACCTCTCATTAATATGATGCAGGCATGTTTCTGCCAGTAACATCTTACTATGTTCGATCCCTACTTTATTCCAAGGACCTTTTCGATCAGATCCCCGCCTTCGTTTTCAGTGATGGTTATCCTGGTTCCGAGCCTGCTGCGCAGTTCGTCGAGAGTAACGTCATCGAGGAAAAGCTCCTCGCCGGATTTGAACATGCTCCTTGAAAGCAGCAGTTCGCTTCCGAGTTCCTTCCCTTGAAGCTGCGAGGCGATGTCACCGCCTGTCAGAAGCCCCGTCACGGTAACATTTTCCCCAAAAAACACGTTATCTATAGGGTAAACGGGAATCTTTAGACCATTATACCTTTTTTCCAGCATTTGCGCCAATTGTTTTATATGCATTGCGGAGCATTGCCCTGTAGCGATGCTTACAGTCCTGTCCCCGCCTTTTCCAGCCCAGTAGTTGGCCAGCTTTCTCGCATGCTTATGAAGATATTCTTCGAATTCATATATAAGCAGCGTCATCAGCCCCACGCCATTCTCTATCTGCGGAAAGTCTTCGTATTCCTCGTAAGGTGGCAGGCTCTCCCCAGCCTTTATATAAAACTCGTCCGCCAGGTAAACCAGCCTTGTGTCGAATTTCTTAAGCAATGACTTCTGCCAGTTCCCGACTTGTTTGAGTACGGCAGCTGAATCTTCTGAAGTAAAGGGTTCCAGAGGGTAAAGACCTTCCCTCCATTTCGTCAGGCCTACAGGTACTACCGAAATACTCGCTACTCCGGGGTAAAGGGCAGACAGTTCATTTATGGTCCTGTCGAGCTCCTCCCTGTCATTCAGCCCCTTGCACAACACGATCTGCGCATTGACCGCGATGCCGCCGGCAGTAAGGAAGCCGATCTTTCCCAGCACGTCCCCGGCAAACCTGTTGCCGAGCATTTTCTTCCTCAATTCGGGGTTTGTAGTATGGACCGAAACATTGACAGGGGTCATCCGATAGCGTATTATTCGTTCAAGCTCCTGCTTTTTCATATTTGTCAGCGTTATATAGTTGCCGGACAGAAATGAAAGCCGCGAATCATCGTCCTTAAAGTACACGGTCTCACGCATCCCCTTGGGCAGCTGGTCGATAAAGCAGAAAACGCACTTGTTCGTGCAGCTTTTGGCTTCGGAGATGAGCGGATCTTCGAAATCGAGCCCCAGATCTTCGTATTCATCCTTTTCAATCTCGATTTCCCAGCTTTCCCCGTTCCTTTTTTCCACTTCCACAAGCAGCTGGCTGTCCGTGGATAGAAAGCGGTAATCAAAAATATCGGCTATAGCCTGTCCGTTTATGGACAGCAGAAAATCACCGGGTTCAATGCCTGCTTCCATGGCTGCGCTGTCCGGTTCGACGCTCTTTATGACGATCGGGTTCTTTTTCATATTATTAAACCTCTTTACCCGTTATTATCTCCAAAATAATCTATACACAAAAAGGCCGTCTTGGCAGACAGCCTCTTCTAGTCTATACAGTATTCGAGTCCATATAGCGTTGGATTACCTGACTTAAGCTTCCTTTACAACTTCCTTGCCGTCATAGTAGCCGCATTCTTTGCAAACTATATGAGGAGCTTTCAGTGTATGACACTGCGGGCAGCTTACGAGACCCGGCTGCGTCAGCTTCCACTGTGACCTTCTTTTACCTGTCCTTGCCTTGGACCATTTTCGTTTCGGGTTTGCCATATTCTACACCTCCCTGATAAAAAGCGTATATCAATTTAATTCAAAAAATTTATTCAGACCTTCCATCCGTGGGTCAACGTCATCATCGCTGCATCCACATTGTACTTCGTTAAGGTTGGCGCCGCACTTACTGCATAAGCCCCTGCATTTTTCAGAACACAATTGCTTCATAGGAAGGTTCAGAATAATATTATCAGTTAGCGCTTTACTTATGTCAAGTACTTTTCCTTCAAAGGGATACATATCCGTCTGGCCTGCATCCGCACTGTTTATAAAGTCTTCCTTGATTCCCAAATCCAGTGTTTTATTCACTGCATCGAGACAACGGTAGCAAACGCTGTCGTAGGAAGCTTTCAGGCGGCCGTCCAGATGCAGGATACCATCATTGTTGGTCAATGTACCGGCAAATTCGAGAGCACCGACTAATTTGAAGCCTTCCGCCGGTTCCCTTTCGGGCGGCTCTTCATGAAATTCCAGCTTCAGCGAAGTGCCGTCGATCCTTAAAATATCTGATATATCAACCTTCATAGACAATACCCCTTAAATACGCGACAAAAGATATTATACTAACTAATGCCAGTAATGTCAAGGCAATTTATTTCTCCTATTTCGATATCAGCTTCATTGTCTCATTCGCTATAGCAAGTTCTTCGTTGGTAGGTACAATGAGAGTTTTTACAGTTGCGCCCGAACCTGTTATATCGACTTCTTTTCCCCTCGTTGCGTTCTTATCCTTATCGATTATGATCCCCAGCGCATCCATCTGGTCCAGAGACTGCTCTCTGATCCTGCTGTCGTTTTCGCCGATTCCTCCTGTGAATAAGATCGCGTCTACACCATTCATCGCTGCAATATATGATCCGATATAAGTCTTAACCCTGTAACAGAATATATCGATTGCAAGTCTTGCTCTCTTGTCTCCGTTTGCTGCGGCAGCCTGTGTATCCCTCATATCGCTGCTGACGCCTGACACTCCGAGAAGGCCCGATTTTTTATTCAGGTAGGTATCCATTTCGGCAGCGGACATATTTTCCTTCTGCATTATAAATGTAACTGCCGCGGGATCGAGCGTGCCGCACCTGGTGCCCATTTCAAGTCCGTCGAGCGGAGTCAGTCCCATGGTCGTATCTACGCATTTTCCGTACTTTACGGCACTTATACTTGCGCCGTTGCCGAGGTGGCAGCATATCAGCTTAAGCTCTTCAATAGGCTTGCCGAGTATCTCAGCCGCCCTTTGTGTTACATATTTGTGCGATGTCCCATGGAATCCGTATTTTCTTATTCCATACTTTTCATACATATCATATGGTATTGCATAAATGTAGGCATGCTTGGGCATCGTCTGGTGGAATCCCGTATCAAATACCGCAACCATCGGTGTATCAGGCATCTCAGCCGCGCAGCCCTCTATGCCCATAATATTGGCCGGGTTATGCAGAGGTCCGAGAGGGATGCATTCTCTTATAGCATCCATAACTTTATCGTTGATCAATGCCGGATCGTGGAATTTTTCGCCTCCGTGCAGTACTCTGTGGCCAACGCCTGAGATCTCAGAAGTCGATTTGATAACGCCGATTTCCTTGTCGACAAGGGCCTGCAGCACAAACGCGATCGCATCCTTGTGCTTTTTTCATTTCCTTGCGCATAACTACCTTGTCTTTCCCAGGAACCTGATATTCCATTACGGAATTATCGATGCCTATTCTGTCACAGATGCCCTTTACTAAAATACTTTTGTCTTCCATATTAAGAAGCTGAAACTTCAAAGACGAACTGCCGGCATTAATAACCAGTATTTTCATTTTTATGACTCCAATCTTATTCTGGGTTTAAATTTATTCCATTTTAACTATTTACACATTCTGAGCCTGAACTGCGGTTATTGCTATAACTCCTACGATATCTTCCGCGCTGCAGCCTCTTGAGAGGTCATTGACCGGTCTTGCTATACCCTGTGTAACGGGTCCGTATGCCTCTGCCTTTGCCAGTCTCTGAACGAGCTTGTAAGAAATATTTCCGCAGTTCAGATCCGGGAATATAAGTACATTCGCAGTTCCGGCAACATTACTGCCCGGAGCCTTCGACTTTCCTACCGACGGAACTATTGCCGCATCGGCCTGAAGCTCTCCGTCGAGTATAAGGTCCGGCTTTTTCTCCTTGGCAAGCTTTGTAGCCGCAATGACTTTTTCAGTCAGCTCGCTCTTCGCGCTGCCGTAGCTGGAATATGAAAGCATTGCTACTCTTGGATCTCCGCCGACCAGGTCTCTGTATGATCCCGCGGATGCCAGCGCTATTTCCGATAATTCGTCAGCCGTCGGATTTTCCACGAGCCCGCAGTCTGAAAATACAAAAGTACCATTGTTGCCATATTCGCAATCGGGAACGACCATAACGAAAAATGAAGAAACAAGTTTTGTGCCAGGCGCCGTCTTCAATATCTGAAGAGCCGGCCTCAGCGTATCCGCCGTTGAATGGATCGCTCCGGAAACCATCCCGTCGGCAGCGCCCATTTTTACCATCATGACGCCCCAATAAGTATCATTCTTCATTGTTTCACGAGCTTTTTCAAGAGTCACGCCCTTGGCTTTCCTCAACTCATAAAAGGCTTCGGCGTATTTGTCAAAATCCGGGGAGGTCTCCGGATCAACTATGATTGCTTTTGATATATCCAGGTTACCGGCCAGTTTTTTGATCTCGTTCTCCTTACCGACAAGCACTATTTTGGCTATGCCTTTTTCCTGTACCATGGCGGCTGCCTTGATAGTCCTTATATCTGAACTTTCAGGCAATACAATGGTTTTAATGTCTTTCTTTGCACGTTCGCTTATTTGCTCGAGAAATTTCATGGTTAGACCCCTTTCAAGTTTAAATGGTTAACATTAATAATTTGCCCCATTTTAGTATTTATAGTATACCTTAATTATTACCAGGTCCTAGCATTAGCTTATATCTAGCTTTTGCCAGCATCACTATTATATACAAAACGTTTATTGTATACAAGATTGGATTGACAAAAACGTTTACATAAGGAAATTTGACGGGAATAAAAGATCCTTAAGTCACAATGGCTTAAGGATGGACAGTAACCGCGGAGAATGTGAAGATTTACCGGAATGGAAGTTCAAGAATAAACGAAGTTTTAAACAGGCCGGATTCGGACACCAGCCTGAGCGATCCGCCGTGACTTAAGACAATGCTTCTGGCGATTGCAAGGCCGAGCCCTGTCCCGCCGTCACTGTGCCTTGAGACGTCTCCTCTTACGAAAGGTTCGAAAATAGTATCCCTCAGATTTTCGGGGATGCCGGTGCCGTTGTCGGATATTTCGATAGAGAGCCCGGCAGCGGTTTCGGAAAGTCCTGTATTTGTTTTGGCAGGGCTGCCTGCGGTATCAGAAAGCCGGGCAGCGTTTTCGGAAAGCCCGATCCTTATGGTCGTTCCGGCCGTATTATACCGAATCGCATTTGTAAGCAGGTTTGATATGGCCCGTGTGATCTGTTTCCTGTCGATCCGGCATAATATCCGCCGGTCAGGTATATCGAGCTCAAGCAGCAGGTTTTTCTCCTCAAACTGCTCGTAGTATTCAGCTGCAATTCCTTTGATGAACTCTACCATGTCTGTAGGTTCAAGCTTCAATTCGGGTCTACCGCTTTCGAGCCTGGAAAGCTCGAATAAGTCGTCGATAAGCTCGGAAACCCTCATCGATTTATTGTATATGGTATCAATATACCGCTGTTTCTGTGTTTCGTCGTTTACCATGTGTTCGGCCAGTGCCTTGCTGTACCCGCTGATCACGGTGATAGGCGTCTTCAGGTCATGCGAAATATCAACGAACATCCTTTTTCTTGCTTCTTCAAGCCTGTTTTTTTCAATCTGTGAGGCTTCAAGCCTGGAGGCCATGTCGTTGAAAGCGTCCCGTATCTGCAGGAATTCGTTCTCCGCTTTGAAATCCATCCTTATGCCCAGATTTCCACCACTCATTTTCCGTATGGCGCCTGTTATATTGGAAAGCGGCATTCCGATCTTGCCGGCCGTCCATTTACTGAACAAAAAAATGTTCAATGTGAATACGCAAAGAAAAATTATCAGAGACGCTATCAGTATCGATATAAACTTCCTTGGCAGCGGCAACGGCGCGTTTATGAGATTGAGCGTCAATTCGGCCTTATCCGAGGGGATGAACACCAGAAAGACATAATGACGGTCGCCGTCAGCAGTTATTTCCTTTGCGGTACAGATATAACCATGTCCGCTGCCATCATAGCTGATCATCTGATACAGTTGTTCCGAGCTGTACCTGGTAGTATCGGTTTTTTTGCCGCCCTTTGTAAAGATTACTTTGTTGTCCTCGTCCAGGACTTCTACCCAACCACCCATAAGTTTGATATCCGATATGTCGACATTCCCATAATCCGGGCGGGCAGTATCGTTTGCGGTTATTTTAGGTGTTTCCTCCCTGCTCATTGTTGAACTGATCATCAGCCCCAGGATCAATAGGGTTGAAAATGCTACCGCAAGCATGATCAGGACAAACACCACGTAATTTTTTATCAGCGTGCGATTCAGGCTGCTTCCGGCCATATTTACAACCTCTTTTCAAATCTGTAGCCAAGGCCCCGGATCGTTTTCAAATAAACGGGTTCTCTGGGGTCCTTTTCGATTTTTTCACGCAATTTGCTTATATGAACCATTACGGTATTGTCATCGCTCTCGTAAAAACCGTTTCCCCAGACGTGTTCATATATCTGGCTCTTCGTAAATACTCTCCCAGGGTGTTCCATAAGCAGCTGCATTATCCTGTATTCTACCGCAGTAAGCACAATTTCGCGGTCCTCTGCGTTCAGCTTGCAGCTTGTTTTGTCCAGCGTAAGCCCGCCTGCCGAGATACGGTTTTCCTCCAGCCTTTCAGCCGAATTCAGCCTGTAGAACCTGCGAAGGTGCGCCTGTACGCGTGCAGCCACTTCCAGAGGATTGAAAGGTTTTGTGATATAATCGTCCGCACCGAGGTCGAGCCCCAGTATCTTCCCGCTGTCGTCGGTCCGGGCCGACAGTATTATTATCGGTATATTATGGGTCTCCCTTATTTTTTTAACCAGTGTATAGCCGTCCATTTCAGGCATCATTATATCGACAATCGCCAGGTCGATCTTTCTGTGGTCGGTCTTAATGGCATTCAAGGCTTCGATACCATTAAAGACCTCTATTACATCGAGTCCGGAATTTTCAAGATAAAGCCTAAGGATCTCGGTTATCTCCTTTTCATCATCTGCCACGAGTACGGTGTAACGCTTTTCTTCCATTTCAGAACCCCTTCGCTGATTTTTCCAAAAGTGCCGCAGGAGACGCAGGACCCGCAAATACCTGCTGTTTCCATCCGGGATCGTACCGGTCCAGCAGCAGGCATAGCGTCATACCGCTCCTGTAGTATTTCTCCCTTCCTTTTGCTTTTTCCTTCAATCCTGTCAAATATTGCTGCATCAACTTTTTATCATTAAGTGCTTCAGCCGTTTTGAACTCGACATAGCGAGCAGTTCCTTCCACTGTTTCGGTGCGCTCCACGTATCTGCGGATCAGATCGGTCTTTTCCTGCCCGAGCTTTGCGGCATATGCGTCCATTAAAGCCGCTCTTGCCGAAAGGTATTCTGTGATGCCCTCCCTGGCGCCGTCCGTGGAGAGCATGTATAAAAGTGCGGTCATTTTGGCATCAATCGATGATATGACAGGGTCTTTATCAGCCTCCTCGAGCAGCAGCTCTATTTCGGATTCTTCACAAGCCGGTTCCATCCCTCTCAACTGTTTTTCAAAATATTCATACTGGTACGCATGCAGCGCTTCATGGTGCAAAAAAGCGATATACTGTGTATCTGAGAGCTTCCTGCTTTCGATGGAAAAGCGGTTTATAAAAAAGTACTGAGGATCCGAAGACATTCCCTCCGCGATCTGGCCTATGGAATCGAGTTCAGCTTTCGAAGGAAGGAACACATTCATTTCGCCGTTTACCGGATAAGCTGTGCAGGCGGTCACGGGCAAAGCAGGCTTGCGCTTTTGTATTTCGTTTTTAGTGATCACATACTCTGACGAACCTTTGCGTACAGCTACAGGGTAATCATTTATATTCAAACCCGGCCAGATATCGTTCGACGCTCTCTTATCCAGTTCGACCGCCGCGCCGTATAGCTCCCGGTCCTCAGACGGCAGTCCGGCCATGCCTAAAATCAGGACAAAAGCACTCAATACAATGCCGATAGTCAGGTAAACTGTTTTGAATAATTTCATGTTACACCTCTTTCCTGAACGTAATAAAAGTAAGGGACAAAAACAAGTAGATCAGCAGCAGGCCGGACGCAACAGGCTGAATGTCGAACGGACCTCCTGCCAGAACGGCGGAAGCCTGCCCCTGTATCGCCGCAAAATCAGGTATGAAAAAGAGGAGTGTTTTGACGATTGTCGCTCCAAACCCCTCGGAAGTGGCAGCCAACGCATCAAGTATGCCATGCAGTATACCGGCTGCATAAATAAGCACGCCTCCTGTTCCAGCGATGAAAGCCGGCAATTTAATTGTAAGGACACTTACAGCAGCACAAAGGAAGGCGGAATTAATGCCCAATAGCAACGAACATATAAAAACGGACGGTATAAGATACAACTTACCATAGAACGCGCAAAACAGGATCAATGAAAAGGAAAGCAAAAGGATGCAGAACAGCCCCGCTGCAATATTGCCGGAGGTCAGAGCAAACATGTACTGCCACGGTTTTATGCCCCGCACCAGGACAAGATGCGTCGTCTTGCGCTCGAACTCGTTCGGGATGGTCTGTATGGATACCATTATCGCCAGCAGGCAGGCTATGAAGCCAATTATTGCCAAGGCCACCGGCACCATCTGCTCGAAACCGGCCACCTTGCGGCCGTTTATCGTCAGGTTGCTGTTGTTGGTAGTTAGAAGCAGCATGAGGACCATTCCTATGATTAAAACGATATAGAAGGTTTTATTCCGGATCTTTTCCCTGAAGGTGTTGATAATCAAAGCGCACATATATCTTCACTCCCTCCCGTGGGGTCGCCAGCAGCCGATTCTGTCCGGATCTCTGCGTTCGTCCGGATTCTTGTGGTTCCGGCTGTTCCGATTCCCGCAGCCTTCATGAAAAGAGTTTCAAGCCCCGTTTCCATGTATTCACGCTTTTCAACCTCTCCCGCATTCCTTCCCTTTACGATAAAAACGACCCTGTCGGCGACCTTCTCCACATCGCTTAGAATATGGGAGTTGATAATGACAGACCTTCCCTTCCGTTTCAAGTCGAGTATAAGCCTGATCATCTCCATCCTGCCTATCGCGTCCAGTCCCGATGTCGGCTCATCCAGTATCAGAAGTCCGGGATCGCCCAGCATGGCCTGAGCGGCTGCCAGCCTTTGAAGCATACCCTTTGAGTACGTCCCGGTCTTTTTGTCTCCCGAAGCTTCCAGGCCAACCGCACCAAGCAACTGATTTATCTGCTCCTCAGCCCCGGCTTTTCCGATTTTTTGCAGCCGGGAATAAAAGCGCAGCACCTCACGTCCGGTTAAAAACGGGTGAAAATAGGGCGTTTCAGGCGAATAACCTACACCTTCCCCTGCTTTGATCCTGATTGTACCGCTGTCCGCTACGGTAAGGCCGAGCATCATTTTGATCGTTGTCGTCTTTCCTGCTCCGTTGGGTCCAAGCAAGCCAAGAATCTCACCTTCGTCGACCCTGAAGGACAGGTCCGATACGACTTCACAGCTTCCATACCTTTTATATAGATGTGAACACTCTGCAATACTCAATTCGATCACCCCCATACGGTAATTGTAAAACCGGAAGCTTTCGCCAATCTTCACGGAATCTTAAGATAACCTTAAGATAAAAAAACGAGCTGCGGCGGTATTTTCGCCTTCTGCAGCCCGTTTCGATAATATTTTTACCTGATCCCGCATGATACTTAAAGAGCTCAAAGCCTTACATTCCGGTCAACAAAAGCTCATACCCCGGTCACCTGCATCTGGCCAGCAGCGCCAGCGCTGCCGTTCCTATGCTTTCGTTGTCGGCGTCAGCCGGAAGGCAGGCATCCGGCCCTTTTGAAATGAAAACGTAAGCCCCCTCGGGGGTCCTGACTGTGGTGTTGAAAAGAATGCCCCTTCCCTGCTTATAGTAAACTGAAAGGTTGAGTTTTCCCAAAGAATACTGCTTCCAGTCCCGGGCTCCCAGCCTGGCCATAAGTTCGGACGAACCCGCGGGCTTTGCGTTCCGGCAGGAGGCCAGGGCCCCGCGTATGCCGGCCCCAAGCTGTCCGGGGCTATAGGGCACCTTTAGTTCGATGACTTGTGAAGTTGCTTTTCCCTCTCCGAACAGGTCCGCTACATACGGTATGAACACGGCATTGCGCTGCGCATCGAAGAATATGCTGATATTGCCGCATTCGACCGGCTTGGCGGTCTTTACGGACACCTTCCGTTTTTTCAGTCTGCTGCGCCTTGCATGCAGCAAAATACCTGCGAAAACAGATGTGATGACGATGACCAGTATCAATAACTGTACATATTTTATATAATCTTCATTCATGAAATTATTTTATCATAACGGACAGCGTTGGCAAGCAAACTATACGTTACGGTTGACATAACCCGGCTGCAGCCTGTACAGAATTTACTTCACAACCATTCTTATTTAAGATATTATTAAACAATACGGTTAATTTCTTCTTTAATAAAGATACAGAAAACGGGGGTTTGTGATTTTATGAGGAAAAATCTTTTCATCTATATTACCTCTTTTCTATGCGGTATGACGGTCATGGGAGTGGAATTGTCCGCTACCAGGCTGCTCGCTCCGTATTTTGGCACCTCATCCATTGTTTACACCGTAGTCATCGGACTTATTATGATATCAATGAGTATAGGCAATGTACTCGGAGGGCGTTCCGCGGACAAGCATAACGATCTCGGCAGATTGTTTTCACTCCTTTGGGTTGCGGCGCTCTGGGTTGCAATCATACCGCTGGCGGGGAAATATATAATAACGCTCATAACGGTACTTATGATGTATATACTGCCGGGCAACCTACTGGTTTCGGGTTCCGTGATATCCTGCCTGCTTGTCTTTTCAGCTCCGCTGCTGATACTCGGCATGGTTTCCCCATACCTTGTAAAGCTTGGCGTGAGGGACATGGAAAACAGCGGCCGCACGACCGGTGAAATATATGCGGCATCCACGATCGGCAGCATAATCGGGACCTTCATACCGACATTTCTGACGATACCGTATATAGGCACCATGAAATCCTTCCTCGTGTTTGCGCTGGCTCTGAACCTTATATGTCTGTATTACTTCATAACCAGAAAGAAAGGCCTGGTGAAAGGCCTCATAACTACCGTACTTACGGCCATACTGCTTATTATTCCGATTTCAAATCCTTTCGCCTTTTGGACGAAAGTCGTTCTTGAGGACGAGTCACTTTACAACTACCTGCAGGTCACGGAAAACAGCGATTCGGTCATTTTTTCCACGAACGTAGCATTTGGAGTCCAATCCATTTACATGAAGAATAAGACCCTTTCGGGATTTTATTACGATTATGCAATTACTTCTCCATTGATGCTGAAGGATTCTACAGTAAAAAAACCTGCTGACATACTGGTCCTTGGAATGGGTACAGGCACCTTTGCGAAAGAGTGCAAATATTTTTTTCCGGAGACCAGGATAGATGGAGTTGAGATAGATCAGAAGATAGTCGACCTATCAAAAAAGTATTTCGGGCTTACCGATAAAGACGCTCGCGTCTATGTCAACGACGGCCGTACCTTCCTTTCCACCCCGCAGGCTGGTAAATACGATATAATACTGGTAGATGCATATCATGACATAACCATTCCCTTCCACATGTCGACCAGGGAATTCTTTTCGCAGGTAAAGGAACACCTGAAACCAGGTGGTGTTATTATGATAAATATAAACATGCGTTCTGACAAAAGTTCTGAAGTGGTAGACTATCTTACCCAAACTCTCCGTTCAAATATGAACAAGGTATACAAATTCGACGTACCGAATACAACAAACGTGTTCGTCTATTCCTCGGACAATAATGAATTACTGTCGGACTACAAGAGTAATACGGAACTACTGGCCCAGGATGATCCTCTGAAAAATCTGGCCGAAGCTATTGTTGAAAACAGCACCGAGGTAACCGACACGAAGTATGTTTTCACCGACGATCTTGCGCCTGTCGAAGTATTGGGTCAGAAGGTCCTGAACGACATAGTATCGCAGGAGTTGGTGTATTTTCGTAAGGAGCTCGAAAATTCAGGCAGCGGAGTCCTTGACGTATTCAACATGATTTCCTGACTTCACTCAGATACTATCACAGCCTGCCCCATATCTCCCATGTGGCAGGCTTTTCAATGTGCCCTCCTTCCCCTCATATTCCACGAATTTCATTGGCATTGGAACATATGTACGTGTTACAATAGCAGGGCTGTCCGGGGGCCCGTTCCATCAGGAACGGCCCGGACTGCTGCAGAAATATACGTGAGGGGAGAGGGGGTTTATTTTATATGTTTCCCTTAAAAAAGAAAAAGTTAATCAAGCTGACCGTTTTGACACTGGTATTCGTTTTTTGTACCGCTGTCCTCGGAAGCGTCGGGCAAGGTCCGGCATACGCGGCGGCTCAGCCCTATGTAAAGTACGTAATACAGCCGGGAGACTCGCTTTATAAAATATCCAGGGCATACGGTTTAACGATCGAAAGCCTGAAAGCGGCCAATGGCTTGAGCTCGGATATGATAATTGCGGGCAATGCCATGAATATACCGATAACTCAGGCGTCTACCCAAAGTATGGCCCTCAAGGATATAATCGGCATGAGAGGCTTGGCTGCGAGCCAGCTTAATATACGTTTGTTCGCAGACAAATCGGACAAGCTTTTGACTGTTTACAACGGCAATACTCCGCTGAAGGCATACCACGTCGAACTCGGAGACGGCGGCCCGGGCGACAAACAGATCGCAGGTGACCACAAGACTCCGGAGGGCAGCTTCTATATAACTCAGAAGCTTGTACTCGATCCCGCGGATCAGTATCTCGGCACGAGGTGGATGAGGCTCAGTTATCCGAATATAGAGGACGCCCAGCGCGGTCTGAAGAGCGGCATAATAAGCAATGCCACCTATAACCAGATAGTAAACGCCATCAATAACGGTCTGACGCCTCCACAAAATACTGCTCTCGGCGGCGGAGTCGGCATCCATGGCGGAAGCACTACCGCACTCGGTACAAACTGGACGTTCGGTTGCGTAGGCTTGACTAACAAGGATGTACAGGATTTTTATGATTATATAAAAGTCGGGACCAAGGTTACTATACAGCCCTGATATTTATGTAATATTGCTTGTGAATGGCTGCTTCCGGTTACAGAACCGGCGGCGGCCATTTTTTCATTTTTGGAAACAGAGATAGAGGTTGTTTTTCTGTTTTGAGGCCGCACCGTATACATATACAGCTTGTCTCAGCTATAACTGGCCACGTTTTCATTATAGAATAATAGAAATATGTCCTTTATGATTTCATTATGGTTTTCAGCCGTAACATGATGCAGCTGTCCCCCATCAACCTGTATCAGGATTGTAATTTGATACCTGTCGCTGTTATCCATTACGGCACTTATGATATCAACCGCTTCAAGAGGTTTAATGTAAACGCAGGCCCATTCCCCCTGGTCATCATTAACTCCCATATCTTTGTCGTAATAGCTTTCTAAAAAATTCTTCAGTTCTCCGGTTTTCCTTGACCATAGATTTACAGTAAGACTCATGTTTGTCTCCTTATGTAGGCGCTCAAGTTTTAATTATACATGATAAAATCTATAATTGGACAAAATGCTTCAAAAATCCTTTATGTAATTTTTTCTTGTTATGCATGGTTGAAGTTCATTATGAGGCGTCGTTGAATGAATATCTTGATTTTTACCTATACTAGTACTGCGTTTTAGTGAAATGAAGCCCTTGAATTGCAGTGATACGTACAGGAGGAATCATACTTGCGATATAGAAACAATTTATCGAATATAGTATGCTTGGCAGTGATACTATCAGGTCTGTTGATAACACCAGGCTGCAGGAAGAGCAGCCAGGGACAGAATATGCAGCTTCAGTCCGCCAAGGAAAAGACATCACAGGAGGAACAGGAGCCCAAAAAGCTGAAAACTATTGAGACCGGTATTGAAAGCCTTTTTGAGACTCTTGGCGGTCCCAGTGCAAAAATAGAAACAGGCGGCAAAAGCGGAGGAGGCCAGGGACAGGGCAGCCAGCAAAAGAGCGGACAACAGCAGGGTAGCCAGCAAAAGAGCGGGCAGCAGCAGGGTAGTCAGCAGCAGAGCGGGCAGCAACAGGGCAGCCAGCAGGGCAGTCAACAGCAGAGCGGGCAACAGCAGGGCACCAAGTCAAAAAAGGGCCAAAGTTCGGCAGCAGGTAAAAAAACCTCTCAGAAGAGCAAGACTTCCACTCCCTCCAATCCCCCCGAAAAGTGGGCAGAAGTCGATAAACTCGTTAACGCTCTACATTTTCAATGGAACGATTTTATGCCCGAAGTCGCAAAAAAGGGCGCGGATATGAAATTCATAGACAGTTTTGACACTGCGTTGAATAATCTTACCACCACAACGGCAAGCAAGGACAAGGATAAGGTAATGACGTCCGCAAACGAGCTATATAAAAATATTCCTGATCTTTATTCCATATACAGGACGAAAATGTCGCCTGAAGTCAAAAGGCTCATTTATTATTCACGCAATATAATACTTGAGTCGGCCAAGGACAATTGGGAACAGGTCAAAAAAGACAACGAATCCATCGAAAAGTCCTGGTCTCTGTTCAAAAATACGCTGGACAAGGAACAGCAGCACATTGCCGATAAGCTGAATTTCTCGATCTACGAGCTTAAAAAGGTAACAGGTGATAAAAACAAACAGTTGAGCGGGCTAAAAGGAAAAATCGTTTTAAATAACATAAAGGAGCTGGAGCAATCCTTTGAGAAGAAAAAAAGTTGAAAATGCAGAAAAAGCTTCAATCAATCAAAAAAGCCGGGGCCTGCTTGAACCTTGGCACTCCCGGCTTTACTTACTCCCCTATTCTTCTCCCGGCTGGTTTTCCTCACCGGCGTCCTCGTTTTCCTGCTCATGCCCCGAGATCTCCATCTTTGAAACGGACACCTCATAAGCAACCTTTGTAAGCACATCGCCGGATTCCAGCTTTTTCTGGTAGGTCCTGCTCTGAATCCTGCCCCATACCTTGATATTGTCCCCAACTGCCAGTCTTTCGGAAAATCTGGCGTTTCTGCCCCAGGCAATACAGGGTATATAGTCGGATTTATTATACGGGCGGTTTACCGCGAGCAGTATGTCGGTGATCTCCCTGCCGAACGGCGTTGTCCTGTAAATAGGCTTTTTACAGATGAAACCGTTCAAATATATCTGATTTGGATTCTTGATCTTTTTCTCATCTTCGAGGAAAGTGATATCTCTTGCAAAAACGGTGAGCAGCAGTCGGTTTCCTTCGTTGTTATAGCTGTTATAGGACCGGAACTGACCTTCAACCTCGATAACGGTTCCGATCTCAAGTTTGTCCTTACTGGCGAGTCTTTCCGAAATCGTGACGGGAATCCTGTCACTGCTTTCGCTTAGCCTTGGAACATCGAGCATAAAATAATAAAAACCTTCGCCATAGACCTCATGGCTGAATTCAACGTTGGATACCACTTTACCGGAAATAGTCGCCATATTGTTCTCTATAATGTTACCGACCATCCGACCCCCACTCTCCTCTCAAGGTTCATCTGTATATTGATGCATTTTTCTAATGTATGTTTATTCGAGAATGGCCTGTTTTAGAATAAGAAACTTATTCATACAAATTACTATTTTATATTATATTACATAATTTGCGGCTTGCAAATCCCTGAAATCAAATTTTGGAATATAAATGCTCACATTGTAAGATTTTCATTGAGATTGTTGAGATCTATACCGTTTACTATGGCAAACGACGCTGCGGCCAGCAGGTTATGGCTGTCTAGTTCGCCGCCTTCGAAGTGAAGCTTGTACTCCTGGGGCTCAACGACCTTCCCGTCCCGTGCGGATATTGACCTCTGCAGGCAGCATATAAAACCGTCCTTGTATACGGAATCGCCGATGCTTGAAGTCGTTACGCTGGCTTTTGTGTTGAAGCCGTAGGTAACGAATCTGTATTTCATGCCCTGCAGCAGCTTTATAAGCTCGCAGTCATCCACATTCACTATGGCTATGCCCTTTTCGTTCATACGGGAAAAAATCTGCCCGAATTTCCTGGAGTACTCGTTATCATCCGGTATATCAGAGTCATCGGCTTTATCGGTATAAATCAATATGTCGAATTTCACTTCTTCGGAGAGGAAGTTGTCAATATCTGATAATTCAGTTTTCAGAAGCAGAAGGTCCACATTGTTTTTTTCGAGTTCGCTGATATAAGCCTTCAGCCGGTTGCCGTCCATTCCAAGCAGCGTTGCGGAATCGAGCACGCTTACCTTCTCACCCTTCGACGAAAGAATAGAACTGATGATTCCGGCAGTTTGCAACTTGCCTTCACTTCCGAGGATCCCTGCAATCAGCATCTGAACAACCCCATTTATAGAATCGGATGGATTTATAATTTACTTTTCATAGAATTTTATGTGTTGTTTTTCTGACGCCCGGTATGATCTATATTGTAGTTTTTTCGAATGATAAGTTCGGAAACGGGTTTAAAGGAGTAACCCCTTCCCTTCAGCTCCGAAATAACATCGGCAAGCATTTTCGACGTATGCGGTGTGTCATTGTGAAATAGCAATATCGAACCCGGCCCAACCTTCGCCCGTACCCTCTGCATTATCTCCTCCCTGCTTATTCCGGGTTTCCAGTCGAGTGAATCCACATCCCACTGTATCGTATAATATCCGAGCTTTCCGGCTTCTGAAAGCACAGAGTTGTTATAATCACCGTAAGGCGCCCTGAAAAGGTCGCAGGTCTCGCCAGTGAGTCCTGTCAAAAGGTCCCCGCATTGTTTGATTTCTCTGCTTGCAGTCGCCCGGTCCAGACTTCCCATCCTGAAATGGGAATACGAATGGTTTGCAACGTCGTGGCCTTCTTCAGCCATCAACTTTATCATATCAGGGTTCTTTTCCGCCCATTGTCCCACCACAAAGAAGCTCGCCCTGACCCCGGCCTCCCTGAGCGTTTGCAGGATGTCGGGTATGTCATTCGCCTCCCATGCGCAGTCGAAGGTAATCGATACGGCCTTGTCGGGCGTTTCCACGGAATAAATGGGCAGATCCTTCTCTGCGGCAAATACCTTCATCACTCCGGCCCCGGGCGGTATTAGAGAGTAAATTGCAAATACGGAAAGCAGCAGTATCAAAATATACAGCAGCAGCCTGCGGCGATTTAAAATATAAAGCTTCATTTCAGACCCCAAAATGCACAAAAAACATCCTGTACTATATTATTTGAAAGGCACGCAGGATATGCCAAACGGAACCGCATCATCATATATTGGTTATATGAGTTACGACAGGTATGGCAATGGGGGTATACCGACAAGGAGGCATTATGTGTGCGATAACAGGATGGATAAATTTGAAGGAGGATATAAATAATCAGATAAAAACAGTGGAAGCAATGTCTGAAAAGCTTTCGGCAAGGGGGCCGGACTCCTCAGGGACTTGGAGTTCGGCCCATGCTTTACTTGCTCACAAGCGTTTGGCCGTAATGGACCCGGCAGGCGGCCTGCAGCCGATGACGCGGCAAAGGGACGGCTTCGATTACTCGATTGTATATAACGGGGAGCTGTACAATTCCCCTGATCTTAAAAGGGAACTCGAAGGCATGGGTTATGTTTTCACAACAAACTGCGATACGGAGGTTCTGCTGATTTCATACATGTGCTGGGGTCCGGCATGTGTCGAACGCTTGAACGGTATTTTTGCCTTTGGGATATGGGACGAGCGGGAACAAAGATTTTTCCTGGCCAGGGACCACTTTGGAGTAAAGCCCCTGTTTTATACGTACACAGGCGACGATTTGATTTTTGCATCCGAGATCAAGGCATTGCTTGCACATCCCTATATAAAGGCGGAAGTCGGGATCGAAGGCCTTGCCGAGGTGTTTGCGCTCGGGCCGGCAAAAACACCTGGAAAAGGCGTATTCAAAGGTATTTCGGAACTGAAGCCGTCTCACTGTATGATATTTGACAGCAACGGACTGAATATTCGCAGATATTGGAAACTTCAGAGCTTCGAACACGAGGACAGTCTGGATAAAACGATATGCACGGTCAGAGATCTCGTGCTCGATTCGATAGAAAGACAGTTCGTCTCTGATGTACCGCTCTGCACCTTCATGTCGGGTGGACTCGATTCCAGTGCGATATCGGCGCTGGCAGCGCGATATTTTGAAAGGAATGGCAAAGGAAGGCTGAATACATATTCCATCGACTACAAGGATAACGAAAAGTATTTCAAGTCCAGCCTTTACCAGCCTGATCCGGATGCTCCGTGGGTCAGGAGGATGACGGAAGTATGCGGTTCGGAGCATCATTTCATAACCGTGGATACCGACCAGGTCGTTGAAGCGCTTGATTATGCCGTCGACGCAAGAGATTTACCCGGTATGGCCGATATAGACTCATCTCTCTGGCTGTTTTGCCGGGAAGTAAAAAAAGGTGCTACGGTGGCACTCTCCGGAGAGTGTGCGGATGAGGTCTTTGGAGGCTACCCCTGGTTTCACAGGGACGAACTGATGAACGCGGGCGCCTTCCCATGGGCCAGGGATCTGGGGCTTCGCATGAGCGTTATGTCCGAGGATCTGATAAAGGCAATCAGACCCAAAGAGTATGCAGCTCAAAGATACAGTGAAACTCTTTCAAAGGTTCCACAGCTTAAGGGCGAAAATGCCATCGATAAGAGAAGACGTGAAATTTTCTACCTGAATTTCGTCTGGTTCATGCAGACCCTACTCGACAGGAAGGACAGGATGAGCATGGCGCACGGACTCGAGGTCAGGGTCCCGTATTGCGACTATAGGCTGGTGCAGTATGTCTGGAATATTCCGTGGGAGATGAAAATGCTTGGTGGCAGAGAAAAGGGATTGCTCAGGAAAGCGCTCGAAGGAGTACTGCCTGACGATGTGCTGTATCGCAAGAAGAGCCCGTACCCAAAGACGCACAACCCGGCATACGAAGCAGCTGTGAAGGATAAATTACTCGACATACTGTATGATTCAAGCTCCCCGATAATACCGCTCATCGACAGAAAGTACATTTTAAAGCTTGTATCGGGAGACTCAGACCTCGGCAAGCCGTGGTTCGGACAGCTCATGGCGCTGCCGCAGTTGTACGCGTACCTGTTACAGGTTGATCACTGGCTGAGGAAATATGGGATATCGGTGGTTACTTGAAACGTTCCACATACAACTATCCTCTGGCTAGCCGGAGGATAGTTGTAAATACCTTTCACCTGATGTCAAACACAGAGCGAAGCCTTAAGGTTTCCGGGCTGCCTTCCAGTATCTCTACAGTATGGCTTCCACTGTTCATATCAAAATAGTTGTCACTAAGCAAAAGTTCACAGTCAGGGGAGCTGATTTCCACACTTTTTGCATAGGTCTTTGCATGTACAGTGATATTATTCTCCCGGATCTCATAGGAAAGGCAGGGATCGGCAAAGCGGAAATGCTTGGGTGCCGTAAACAGAACTGTCCCGCTTGATATGCAATCGCCTTCCGAAATGAATTCATAGCTAAAATAGTTGTTCAAAAAATCCGTACTATTAAAATCAAGCTTGTCACACCACTTGCTTGAAAGCCTCGGGACGGACATCTCAATACTGCCTGATTCCAGTATCTGCGCATAGGAATCCCTCAAATACCATTTTATTGTACCTGTTATGTCACCCGGCGTTTCATTTGCCAGGCATAGATGAGCAGAGGTTTCCACAGCGGAGGGTTCCATCACAACTGAGACTCTGTTTGCAGTCTCTCCTGTTTCGCAGCAGGACAGCATCACCGGAGCGAAAAAGCGCTTTGCATAATAATGCAGTGCTTTCCACCTGCCGTAATAGTCTATTGAAGCCCAGGAAGCCACAGGCCAGATATCGTTGAGCTGCCAGTAAATCGCGCCCATGCAGCGGCCCCGGTTTCGGCGCCAGTGCTCTACACCGCAGCGCATGGCTTCGGCCTGCAGCAGCTGCGATGCATAAATGAGCGTGTCGAGGCTTCCGGGATACAGGAAGGTTTGCGAGAGATAATTCATTATTTTTCCGTTGGCACCCTCGTTTCGCTGGTGCATTTCCATCACACGGGAGAAAATATTCCTGTCCTCAGGCAGGGTAAAGCTTTCAATCGTTTTCACAGGCGGGAAGGACTGAAATCCAAACTCGGAAGCATACCTGAAATAGTATTTCCGATACTCGGCAAAAGGTACTCCCCCATGCCAGACCTCCCAGTAATGGACATCCCCCCTGTTAAAGTCGTTGGGGTCGTCGAAGCCGCCGCCGGAGCTGGGAGATGCCGGCCAGTAGAAGGTTGCAGGGTCATAACACTCAAGCACCTCGGGAATGATATGTTCAAACATGCGGATATAGTCCGACTGAGTTTTTTCATTACCCTGATATTCTTTTTGAGCCTGGAACAATTCCATCTCATTGTTACCGCACCAGAGCCCCAATGATGCGTGGTGGCGGAGTCTTCTTACATTATCGATAAATTCCGCCCGAATATTTTTTTCAAAATCCGGGGTAAGGCGGTAATTGGCGCAGGCAAACATAAAGTCCTGCCATACTACAAGCCCCAGTTCGTCGCATATATCATAAAAGAAATCGTCCGGATAATACCCGCCTCCCCATACCCGGACAGAATTGAAATTAGCTGCCGTGCACTGCTCCAACAGCCTGCGGGTCCTCTCCGGCGTAATACGCGACAGTATGTTATCCTCAGGGATATAGTCCGCACCCATGGCAAACATCAGGGTACCGTTTACACATTGTGCAAAGCTTTCACCCCATTCATCCTTTTCTCTCACAACCGTCATGGTACGCAAACCAATGCGTTTGGTACCGGTATCTACAACGAGGCCATTTTCCAGAAGCTCAACCTTAACCGTATAAAGCGGCTGTTTACCATAGCCATTTGGCCACCAGAGCCTTGGCTTTTCAATCTCATTTGTTATTCCGTTATGCAACCGGTCCTCATGCCCCTCCGGTCCCGTGACAGTTATCTGTACTTCGGCAGACTGTGACTGTTTGACGTTTACCGTCAAAAAAACATGTCCATCCTCATGATGCTGAATGATATGTATATCCTCAATCCTTGAGGAATCAACGCCTTTAAGGCTGATATCCCTCCAGATGCCGGCATCCGGAAGCCTTGGACCCCAATCCCAGCCAAACATGCAATGTGCCTTTCTGATATGAGGAAAACCGTTCATTGCATGGTAGTCACCTCCGATGAAGTCCTTTTCCTGTTTAGATCTTATATATTTCACAGGGGATCGTATTATTATCTTAAGCTCATTCTCCTTTTCCCTCAAAAAGGCAGTTATATCGAACTCCCAGATACGATGCATGTTGTACGTATTCCCTGCAAGGCTTCCATTCAGGTAAATTTCACAGATGGTATCAAGCCCGTCACAGCGAAGCAATACCTTTTGGCATTTCCCAAGCTCATCAGGCAAATCAAAAAACCTTGTATATGTAAAGTCGCCGTCCATCAGCTTGAGAGCATCAAGCTCATTGTCTCTATAGTGGGGATCCTTCATTGCCCCGTTTTTCAACAAAAATGAATAAACAGAGCCTGGAACAGTTCCTTCATATACGTTTCCGCTTGAATCGCCCATCCTCCATGTGCCGTTTAAAAGTAATCGATGCATATAATCCGCTTTCTCCCTTATGCGTAAAATATTTTATCGGGGTGTTTAACTGCGGCCTTTAGCTGTCATATAGCTTGAAGGCTGTTCAGGCTAGTGACAGCTAGTTTTATTGTAGCATCTGCTTATATGCTAAGTAAACATCATTTGGAGCATATTTCCATGGTAGAGGTTATCCATGGTTACACAGGGATGAACTGATGAGCGCGGGCGCTTTCCCATGGGCCGGGGATCTGGAGCTTCGCATGAGCGTTATGCAGCAATTGCTTCCCATCCGGTTATTTCAACGATTCCTTTCTCTCGCTGAAGCTGTATCCGGGAACCGAATTCCCGATATCCTTCATATAGGTATTGGACGGAACACTTCCCGGTATTTCAAATATACTGTAAAACTCCTTCAGACTGACACCTACCGCTGCGGCTGCGTCGTTAATGGTCATTTTACCTTTCACGGCATCGATATTGAGAACAGTCTCTGCTTTGTCAATTTCCGCACCGGAACCGCCTTCTCCGCCAAGCGCTTCCTTAGTCTGGTCCAGATCATAATCCGGTATAAGTTTGCTTATATCTTTCATCATGGTATCTGAAGGTACGTTTTCCGGAATCCCATATAACTTATAAAACTCGTCTATTTCGCAGTTGGTTGCAGCAGAGGCATCCTTTATCGTCATATAGCCCTTAACTTCATCCATGGAGATAAATTCTCCGCTTGCAAGCTTTGCGGGTATCAATTGATACAGCCCCGCCGCCTGGAATGCAAAAATGGAACCAAAGAATACCGCCATTACCGCACTCATTACCACAAGAGGTTTTATTGCCTTCTTCCCGAAACTCGTCTTCAGTGCTCCTGTTTTGGGGCAGTTGAAAACACAGGCCTGACAATTGATACATTCGGCGCTTTTTACCTCCTGGCTGTGTTGAACGTCCAGATTCATAGGGCAGACTCTGTTGCACTTTCCGCAATCGATGCAGAGGTTCTGATCCCTGCTAACCTTTGTCGGACTAAGCTTGCCGATGATCCCGTATAGAGCTCCCATCGGGCATAAATACTTGCAGAAAAACCGATCATACAAAATTGACCCGATCATGGTCACGCCCAAAAGGATCAGGCCGACTGCCGATTCACTCCAGACACTTTCCAACCCTTCCGGCAAATGCGCATAAGCCGACCATGGATCATAGGGGGACATCCAGAGTCCCGCCGTTTTCCATGCATAGAATACTGTCACAATGAGGATGACATACTTAAGATACCTTAAAGGTCTGTCAACCTTTACCGGCATCACAAGCCTTTTTCGGAAAACCTTTTGCCCGATCTTTGCAAAAAACTCCTGTATTGCTCCAAACGGGCAGATCAATCCGCAAAAGCTCCGACGGAACAGGATTGCAACTACCAACGTGATAAGAAAGAGGATCAGAGTACCGGCGAATATCTTACTGACAAAGCTGCCCGCAGTGAATAGCTGGTAAAGGCTTTCGAGACCGCCGAAGGGACATAGCGCATGAATCGAAGGAGATTTTCCTCCCCCATTGGCAATATGCAGATAGGATGCTATGGTTACCAGTACTGCAAACAGGGCAAGCAGTATCCACCTGAGGTATATGATCCATATATTTGTTTTCAAATTTATTCTCAATTTCAGTCCCCCTTATTCTTACTTCAGTGCATTTATCCAGTCTAGAGATATGTTTGACAACGAAAAAAGGCAAAGAAAAGCTGCAGTCCCTATAAATTCGAGCTGCAGCCTTTCAGACCGTTGCTTACTGGTTCAGGCAGCTACCTCCGGCTCCATAACCCATTCCGGTTCTGTTCCCCATACCGGCACCGCGGCCCATTCTTCCGCCCATGCCTTGTCCCACGCCTGCTCCGCATCCGAATCCGGCACCGTTTCTGTTGCCGATGCGTACATTTCCTACCCCGGTGCAGTTTGCCTGGTTATTTTTGATTGTATTATAGATATCATCCGCCTGCTGCTGCGTAAGGGTTCCGTCCTTTACCCTCTGGGCCAGCACAGCCTTCTTCTGCTCAAGCATCTGTGCCTTGAATTCATCCAGTTTCCCAGCATCATTCGCAATGGTTCCATAGGTTTTTCCAGCTACACGTTCCTGCGCGACCTCTTCTACAGTTTTCCCGGTCACGCCTGCCGCTATTTCCGCGGGTGTCTTTACTGTAGCTGCATATGCGACGCCTGCCGTTCCCAGAATACCAACTGCAGCCATAACGGCTACGAACTTCTTCATGTTTTTCATCAAAATTCACTCTCCTATCCATTTGTTTCCCGGGTCCGCCGTCAGGGGCTTCTCCCCCGGTGCGGGTCAACCGGTTCCTATGGTTTCATTATGAGTGGAAGTTGTGATAAAAGTATGATAGAAGTCGGAAAGATTCATGAAAACACCTTACTTTTTCAATTCAAACCAGAACGTTGTTCCCATTCCCTGTTTGCTTCGAACTCCAAAGTCGGCCCGATGTGCCTCCAGTACGCCTTTCGCGATAGCCAGGCCCAGGCCAGTTCCTGCAGCCTTTTGACTTCCGGTTTTATCCGCTTTGTAGAACCTTTCCCATATATGCGGAAGATCTTCTTCCGGTATGCCGCTGCCCGTATCGGAGATTTCGAACCGCACTGCTGTTTCCCCGGCTGCCGCACTGACCGTGATCATCCCTCCCGCCGGCGTGTGCTGAAAAGCATTGTTGATCAGGTTGTAAAAAACCTGCTCCAGCTTGGCTCTATCCGCTTCCAAAATCACATCTTCGGGGCATTGCAGCACTATTTTCACACCTGTTTTTTCGCTTAATACATGATAGCGTTTCACAATGGCGTCCAGGGTTTCTCTCATGGAAAACCGGCTTTTCTCCAGCCTGGCATATCCCGATTGCAGCTGCGAAAGATTGAGAATGTCATCCACTATCCTGCTCAGTCTTTCCGTTTCATCAATGATGATATCCAGCTGCTTGTCGCGTTTTTCGGGGGAATTCCCGGTGACATCACGGATCGTTTCGGCATACCCTCTGATGAGACTCAACGGAGTTCGCAATTCATGAGATATGTTGGCGATCAGGTCTTTACGGAGCTGATCTATTTTGGACAGTTGTTCCCCCATATAATTGACCGTACCGGCCAGTTTTCCGATCTCATCCTGCTTACCCGAAGGGATCCGGACGGAGAAGTCGCCCGAGGCCATAGTTTCCGCTGCCTTCTTGATGTTGAGGATCGGTCTTGTAAAGCTTTTTGAAATCAGGAAGGAAATCAACAGGGAGGCGATCAATAGAATTCCTGTGATATAAAGAAGCTGCCATTTTAATATTGATGCTGTTTCTTCGACCGGGGCCAGGGGAAGATTTAGAATAAGTACTCCCGTTACGGATCCCGTTGCCTTTACCGGCAGTCCGATCATCATGAACCTGTTCCCGAAACGCGGATGTATCAACGGAACCTCGACAGCTTTGCCGGTCATAGCCTGCTGATATACCGCTACCCTGGAGCTGTTCATCATCATGGGCATTTGTCCGCCCATCCCCGTGGATCCGGCACTGAAAACCGTACTACCTTCCGAATCAATCATCTCAACACTCATGTTATATTGAAACGCAAGTGCATTCAGTTTATTTTCCATTTCGGTCCGGCCAATATCCTGCCTGGATTCCAGTATCCTTTCCGCTTCCTTTTTTACATTGGAAATCTGCATTCCAGTATAAAAGCTTCCAAGAAACACGATCTGGAAAAACCAAAGCAGGATCAATACGATCACAATTAGTGCCATCATTCCAGCCCAAAGCCGGAACCGCATGCTTTTCATTCTTTCCCTCCCACAACTTAATTCTGCCAAATTGCTCATGTACATTCTAAGTAACCCAATAGAATTTTCACTTCACTTGGGTTGGTTCAAACTTATAGCCCGTACCCCAAACCGTAACAATAAACTTTCGGTATGCTCCCAGGCTTTCACGCAGCATTTTAACATGGGTATCCACAGTACGGTCGTCTCCGATGAAATCGTATCCCCAAACCGAATTCAGCAGCTGGTCCCTGGAAAAAACCATTTTAGGGTTATGTACAAAAAAGCTGAGGAGCTCATATTCTTTAGGGGTAAGGCTTGTTAGGCTTCCATCCACATATACATTTCTGGATTTGAACTCGATCGTAAGCCCTTCAAAACTGGCATGCTCCACATCAGGTGCATTGTCGGCAGCCGTCTGGCTTCTGCGGATGATGGCCTTCATTCTGGCAAGCAGCTCTTTAGGGCTGAAAGGTTTGACAATGTAGTCGTCGACGCCGAGTTCAAAACCGAAAAGCTTGTCATACTCTTCCCCCCTAGCCGTCAGCATAATGACAGGCACTTGTGAGGTCTTCCGGATTTCCCGGCATACACTCCAGCCGTCCATTCCAGGCATCATAATATCAAGAACAATCAGCGAATATTGGGATTGTTTCAAAAGGCTCAGCGCCTCGAAGCCGTCGGAAGCCTCATAGATCTCGAAGCCCTCCGGACTGGTGTACTCCCGGATCATCTCCCTGATCCGCTCCTCATCATCTACGATTAGTATTTTGATTTTCTCCATGTGTTTTACCTGTTAGTTCCTTTCTCATTGAAATATTCCCACATTTTAGAGAAAGGTATCATTTATCAATATTATAATTGGAATTTGTGATAAAAGTATGAAAGGGTCCCAATGAGCTATCAGGACTGTACTTGGCACAGAATTTTCAGGGCACAATAGCAAAAGCAGCCTTGCGGCTGCTTTTGCTGTTTCTATTAAGAGGGTATGATGAATTTATCGAAGCTGGCTTAGTTGGCTGAAACCGAGTTGTTCTCTTCGTCCAAGGTGACTGTCAGATTTAGCGTCTTTCCATTCCTGTAAACCTCGACCGCTACCTTGTCTCCCGGTTTATGTGTGTTCTTCTGGTCTTCGAGTTCGCTGAAGGCCGTAACAGTCTTACCGTCAAACTTTGTGATTATATCGCCGGGCTGTATACCTGCCTTGTAGGCCGCTGTCAGAGGAAGCACCTCGTATACGAGCAGACCGTTCGGCACCTTGTATTGCTTGGCTATATCGGAGTTGAAACGCGGGTCGATCGACAATCCGAGGTATGGCCTGCCCTTTACATATTTGAATTCCATGAGGCTCTGCGCAATCTTGTTTGCTTCGTTTATCGGAATGGCAAAGCCTATGCCTTCAACTTCGGTGGAGGCTATCTTTACAGTATTTATTCCCACAACCTGTCCCTGTGAATTCACAAGAGCTCCTCCGCTGTTGCCCGGGTTTATGGCGGCGTCGGTCTGAATCAGCTTGTATTCCTGTCCGTCTTCGGTCTGAACCGTCCTGTTGATGCCGCTTATGATACCAGCCGTTACCGAGTTCATAAAGTCGAAGCCTTCGGGATTGCCTATCGCTACTGCGAGTTCACCCGGTTTTACATTGTCCGAGTTGCCCAGTTCCGCTGCGGGCAGATTGGCTGCATCTATCTTGAGCACCGCGATATCTGTCTTCGAATCCCTGCCTACTACCTGCGCAGTGTACGGTTTATCCTTGTTACTGGAAAGTACGACCTGGATCTTGGAACCGTTGGCGAGAGTGTTGGAATTCTGGTTCAGAGCGCTTTCTATAACATGGTTGTTTGTCATAATATAGCCGTCGCTTTTGACTATAATGCCTGAACCGTAACCGACTCCGCTCTGTCCAAGGTTAAAGAAGAAATCGCTCCCCTGTGCCTGGACCGTTACCTCGATGCCTACGATCGACGGGCTCACTTTTTCAACTATGGCTTCTACAGGAGATGTCGATTGAGTAATCTCTACCTTCTTGTATACACCGTTATTGCCTGAGGTTGCGGCAGTTTTATCGGTATTGCCGAGCCAGGAATTCACGGACGGCTGAATAACCGGACCCAAGAAGGTGCTTGCCGAAAACATGGCGCTTGCACCAAGAACCGCGCTGAGTACTGAAACCAGTATCAGTTGACCTGTTCCTACCCTGCCCTGTTTCGACTTTTTGATGTTCTCCTTGTAATATGCCTTGTTTTCCGGCTGCGAGAAACCTGGCTGGGAGTATTGCTGCGATGCGGCCGCCTGTGCGTAGGACTGGCCGTACTGCTGGTAACCCGACTGGCTGTATTGCTGTGATGCTCCGGCCTGGCCGTATTGCTGTGATGCCCCAGACTGACCATGTTGCTGGGCCGCGGTCTGGTTGTTTTGTGGTGCTGTTGCTGCCGGGCTGCTCTGCTGATATGTTCCCGCTTGTGCAAACGGCTGTTCGTATCCTGCCTGTGTGTTTTGCTGCGGAGCCATGTTGCCGTTATTTTCCGGCTGTACATTGGCAGCAGCCGCATTATTGTTTTCGTTATTTCCTATGTCCATGATTTTTCCCTGATTAGAATTATCACTGTTTACACTGTTGACGTTGCCGATATTATTTTCGTTTTCCTTATTGAAATCTTCCATAATCAAAACCTCCTGTACCAAATATACTGCGTTTGTTGTTTTAACTTACCTTATGACTTTATTTTAAAGCTGCTATTTGAAAAAACTATGAATAATCTGTAAACAATACCTGGTCCCGAGAAATATTTATTCCGGCTGCACTTCGGATTCCCTGCTGATGGCGTCAAGGGTGAACGTGAATGCCGTACCTTCGCCGGGCCTGCTTTCAGCCCATATATCCTGGCCGTGTTCGTTTATGATATTCCGTACGATAGCCAGACCCAGGCCGGTGCCCGTCTTGTCCCTACTTCTTGACTTGTCGGCTTTATAAAACCTGTCCCAAATCATGTCCAGATCGCTTTGCTCGATACCTATGCCCGTATCCTTGATAACAATTTCGGCCTTATCTTTACGTTTGAGTGTTGCGATGCTTATCTTGCCCCCGGCAGGGGTAAACTTTATCGCATTGTGCATCAGGTTGTAAATGACTCTTTCAATCGAATCGGAGTCGGCCCTGACCGGCAGATCCTCTTCTTCGAAATCCGCATCGACAGTCAAGCCCTTTTCCAACAGAAGACTCTCGAGCTTGATTACACATTTTCGTACGAGCTCGTTGATATCGAATACGGTAAAATTAAGTTTGACCTCTCCGGCCTCCATTCTGGCCAGATCCAGCAGATCGTTGACAAGACGGTTGAGCCTCAATGTCTCATCCCTTACTATAGTCAGGTAATGGCTTTGCTTTTCCGGCGGAATGGTCCCGTCAAGTATGCCGTCGACAAAGCCCCTTATGGAAGTCATCGGCGTCCTGAGTTCGTGCGAAACATTGGCAACGAAGCCCCTTCGCATTTCTTCGATATTCTGCAGCGCCACAGCCATCTGGTTGAAGGTCCTGGCCAAATCGCCTATCTCATCCTTCGACTTGATATCGAGACGTTTTTCAAATTCTCCGCTGGCTATTCTTGAGGCCGCGGTTTTTATCTGCTTCAATGGATGGGATAACCTCAGCGAAAAAATGTAAATCAGAATAACTGCGATTAATATAGCCGCTCCCATTGAAATGAGGAAATACCGGAACACCTGCGTCCTTGCAATTCCTACCTCTTTGACGGGAGTGCTCATGAACACGAGAACCATGATATCCTTATTATCAGTGCCCGTGTATTTGAAGGATCTTCCCACCGTGAGCCATATATCGCCGTTAACCGCATATTTTTGATCTCTTGTAAGGATCGGATCTTTAAACAGACCGTTGAAATTTCCAACTTCACGTACGGTAGTTTCACTCGCTGCCAGCCTTGAAAACTGAGTGCCTAAAGGAAGCTTGATATCGCCGTTTTTATCTTTATACTTATTTGCAAGCAACTCAGGCATTGACCAGTTTGACTGGAACACTACACCGTTCGAGTAAGTCATCCAAATAATCGACCTTAGTGAATTTCCCTGCAAAGCCAAATAATCCCGGAAAACCTTCTGGGCATTAGCCACACTTTGACTGTCATTTGGATCGATATTGACCAGAAAGTTCCTGAAAATAAGATTGATATAGCTGCTCGCTTCTTCCAGCGCCGTTGCTTTTTCCTCGGTGATATAATTGTCGAGGAAAACGTTCATCATAACGGCGGTGACTGTAAATGCAATGACGAGTATCAAAAGGAATATTACGATCAGCTTGCTGAATATCGTCTTGAACATTATTTTACCTCAAATTTATAGCCGACTCCCCAAACTGTTTTGAGCTGCCATACCTGGTCCGGCAGATCTATCTTCTCACGGAGCCTCTTTACGTGGACATCAACCGTGCGGCTGTCGCCGTAGAAATCAAAGCCCCAGACATGCTCCAGCAGCTGCTCCCTGGTAAAAACCTTGTTGCTGTTGGAGGCTAGGAAATAGAGCAGTTCAAGCTCCTTTGGGGGAAGCTCGAGATCCTTTCCGTTGAGCTTGACAGTATAGTTTGTCTTATTTATTACGAGGTTCGGATAAATTATCTCCTGTGCGTCGAAGTCTTTGCGCTCGTACCTTCTTAGCACCGCTTTTATCCTGGCGATCAGTTCCTTCGGATCGAAGGGCTTCACCATATAATCGTCCGCACCCAGCTCCAGTCCGAGTACCTTGTCAAAGGTCTCGCCCTTGGCTGTCAGCATGATGATCGGTATATTGCTGACCTTCCTTATCTCCCTGCAGACCTGCCAGCCATCCATACCCGGAAGCATGATATCGAGAACCGCAATATTCGGCGTAAAATCACCGAATGCTTCGAGGCCGCTTTTGCCGTTATATACTGTTTTTACTTCAAAGCCTTCCTTGTCGAGATAAAGCCGTATCAGCTCGCAGATATTTACATCGTCGTCTATGACAAGTACTTTTGTCCTGTTCATGAAACCACCTGCCGATATATTTTTATTTCCGGGATATACTAAAAAATTGCTTTATAAATAAATAATATCATTTACAAATTGTTGCAACAACAATGTAAATGTAAACAAAATGAAAACAAAATATTAATAAAAGTCGAACCTAATCATTCAATCCTTTTCCGCCGAGGATATTCGGAATACATTTTTCAACCCTTGATTCGCGTGTTTTGGATTGCTTGGGCTGGGAGAAATAAAGTATGTACGCTCTTTGCCGTCCCGGTGTCAAAGACTTGAAAGCAGCCTGTAAAGCAGGACTCTCATCGAACTTGTTCTGTAATTCCTCAGGAATTTTGAATTCCGTTTCCTTTTTCAGATTTATTCCCAAGCCGGCCTTTTCAACTTCGACGGCTTCATAAATATATTCTTTAAGGATGGTTTCGATTGCAGCTATTTCTTCAACACTGACGAACCGGACCTGGCGGCCTGCCTGTACATTCTCCGTTTGTTGGACCAGTATGCCTTGTGTATCGCGGAGCAGAGCGCCTTTGAAAAACAGGATCGCGCAGTATTCCTTAAACCCATGTATCAACGCTATATTGCTGTTCCGGAATGTATAGCACGGTTTGCCCCACTTGATTTCTTCGGTCAGCTGACAGCCGAGAAGGATCATTCTAAGCCTTTCCAGCTCTTTCTGCCACTTTGCCGTCCTGGACAAAAATTCATCAACCTTGGGGTTCATTATGCCGTCTGTCATCAAGAAACGCCGCCTTTCCAACTGTCCGCGCTCTCCTTGTGCGGAGGGCGACTCATTTTATTTTGTTCGCATGCAGAGTGATATATACTTAAATCTACCCCATCCCCGTCATGCTAAACTGAATTCGAAAAAAGAGAGCCTATCTGCTCTCTCTTCTTACAGCTTCTATGAAATTCCTGACCTTTTCCTCGTCTTTTATCCCGTCGCCTTCGACCCCGCTGCTCGTATCGACTGCAAATGGTGAAATCCGTTCTATGGCCTGCCGCACGTTGCCGGGATGCAAGCCTCCCGCCAGTACTATGGGAAGCGGCGTGAGTTTTTTGAGTTTCTCCGCAAGCCCCCAGTCGAAGGTCCTGCCTGTACCGCCTGAGCTGTTTGCAATGTAGGTATCCAGAATAAGTCTGTCGGCGCCGTACGATTCAAAGCTTTTATATGCTTGTTCCGCATCGGCTGCACTGTGGGTACCGTAGGCACCGGCCACATCGTCTGTACCTGACCCCGATAGAACATCGGTGTCGGCGTGCAGCCGGCTGTTTTTTCTGTTACTCCCGTTACTTCCGTTGCATCCATTATTTCCGTTTTCTCCGTCCATCCCGGCACCCATCCTGACACCCATCCC
The DNA here is from genome assembly GCA_036260935.1 of Clostridia bacterium. Taxonomy (GTDB): domain Bacteria; phylum Bacillota; class Clostridia; order Acetivibrionales; family DTU013; genus JAEYOM01. Next base: position 84,229 of record DATALQ010000004.1, on the reverse strand, counting down.
GGCACCCCTTCCGGCGCCCATCCTAACAGCCTTCCATATCTCTGTTCCGGGTTTCAATAGTCTTCTCAGCAAACCGATATATTCAGCGTTTTCCGAACCGTGCAGCTGCAATACGTCAAGTCCGACAAAAGCAGCAATACCGGCGGCCTCCCCGGGCTCCATGTCCACAAATACGCCAACCTTTCTTATGGCAGGGGAAAGCCCAGCCGCAAGATCTACCGCTTTTTCGGGGGTCACCCGGCGCTTGCTTTCCGTAAACACGAAGCCTATGTAATCCGGAAGGTATCTGTTGAGAAAGTTGACCTCAACTATATTTGTAATACCGCAAATTTTGATTTTTGTCATTTTATCCTCAAGGGAGCAATTAGTTTTTAAGCAACCAGGAATACCGGGACGGTTCTTCTGTTTCACCTATACCGCCCGCAGTTCCCTGATCCTGTCTGCCACACAGCCGGCGCGCATCAGCGATTCTCCGATGAGAACTGCATCCGCCCCGGCTTGTCTGACATATTTCATATCCTCAGCTGTTTTGATCCCGCTTTCGCTCACCACGATCCTGTCGTGAGGTATATTGTTTATAAGTTTTGCCGTAGTGGCCAGATCTACCTGGAAGGTCCGCAGATCACGGTTGTTTATACCGATGATCCTGGCTCCTGAATTGAGCGCTCTGTCCAGTTCCCGCTCGTCATGCACCTCCACAAGGCATTGCAGGCCCAGTATACCGGCAACGATAAGCATCTTTTTCAGCAGTTCGTCGTCGAGCAGCGCAACAATCAGCAAAATGGCGTCTGCGCCCATGCACCTCGACTGGTATACCTGCCACAGGTCTATTATAAAGTCCTTGCGAAGCACAGGTATCGGAACGTTCTGCCGGACTTTGGCCAGATAGCAGTCATCTCCGAGGAAATAATCCTTTTCCGTCAGTACTGAAATCGCCTGGACACCGGATATGAGGTAATCCCTGGCAATCCTTGCAGGGTCGAAATTTTCACATATTACCCCCGCTGACGGAGATGCCTTCTTTACCTCGGCAATGATGGCAAGTCCATCCTCCCTTTTGAGGACTCTTCCGAAATCCAGCGGTTTATGGAGCCCGGGCGCTTTAATCTTCTGCTTCCAGCCTTCGAGGGTGACCTGAGCCATCTCGGTTTTCAATCTTTCTCTCTTTTTAGCGGCTATATCGTCCAATATCATGCAGATACCTCTCTTGTCCCGGCTGCCGCTTCCGTGAACCTTCGCAGTTCTTCCAGTTTGGCTGCTGCCAGCCCGCTGTCTATCATGCTTTCCGCTATTCTGAGACCTTCCTTGATATCACCCGCCAGTTTGGCAACGTATATCGCCGCAGCGGCATTGACAAGCACAATATTCCTGCGGGCGCCCTTCTCCCCTGCAAGTATGGAGCTTATCACGCCCGCATTGTATGCCGCGTCCCCTCCCGCAAGTTCCATCGGTTCCGCCCTCGGTATGCCGAGCTCTGTTGTATCGATATAATATTCTTTGATTACTCCATCTTTCAGTTCTGCAACTTTCGTTGCTCCGGTTGTCGTTATTTCATCGAGGCCGTCGCAGCCATGCACTACGAGCGCTCTTTCAGCCCCCAGCATTTTCAGCGCTTCAGCCATCGTTCCCGTAATATTTCCGTCAAATACGCCGAGCAGCTGTCCCTTGGCGCCGGCCGGGTTTGTGAGCGGGCCAAGTATGTTGAAAACGGTCCTGATACCCAATTCTTTTCTCACACCTGCCGCATGCTTCATTGACTGATGAAACAACTGGGCAAACATAAAACCGACTCCCACCTCTTCTATGCTTTTCCCTACCAGTTCGGGACTCAGTCCTATGTTGACACCCAAAGCCTCCAGTACGTCTGCGCTTCCGCTTTTACTGGACATCGCCCTGTTGCCGTGCTTTGCTATCTTTGCACCTGCCGCTGCCGCAATGAACGATGCGGCCGTAGAAATATTGAATGTCCTTGCTCCGTCTCCTCCCGTACCGCATGTATCGATGCAGTATTGAAGCTTGTGGGGGACCTTGGCCGATTTCTCGCGCATCACCCTGGCAAATCCGACAATCTCCTCGACTGTTTCACCTTTGAAGCGAAGTGCCGTCAAAAATCCTCCGATCTGTGACTGTGTGGCATTTCCCTCCATGACGCAGTTCATTGCCTCGATTGCTTCCCGTTCCGTCAGGTTTTCCTTGGTTGATAGTTTTTGCAACGCTGTTCTCACCATAACTATTCTCCTCTCATCTCAACTGGTCCGTTCGAGCCGAATCTGGCTCCTATCTGTTTTCCGGGTTTCTAGTTGCTTTCCGGTTTTCCCAATTGCTTGCCGGTTTCTCAATTACTTGCCGGGCTTTGGGCTTTTGGATTCGAGCTTCGAGCTTCGAGCCAAATCCGACTCCCGTCTGCTTTTCCGGGCTTCTAATTGCTTTCCGACTTCTCCAATTGCTTTCCCGGGCTTTGGGCTTCGGGTTTGGGCTTTCGAACGGTTTGCCTGCTTTCAGGCCGCCTTTTTTATGTTAATGAAATTCCTGAGTATCGTTTTACCTTCGGGCGTAAGTATTGATTCCGGGTGGAATTGGATACCGTATACTTCGTATTCTCTGTGCTTCAGCCCCATGATTTCACCATCCGCCGAAACTGCGGTGATCTCGAGTATGTCCGGGAGTGAAGCTCTTTCGACTACGAGCGAATGATAACGGGCTGCGGTTATTTTGTTCGGCAGACCATCAAACAGACGATAGCCCGGCAGTAAATGAATTTCGGATGCCTTGCCGTGCAGCAGTTCGGGTGCATGCACCACCTTGCCTCCGAACGCTTCTCCGATGCCCTGATGGCCGAGGCAGACACCCAGAATAGGTATATGCGGGCCCAGCTTTCTGACTGTTTCGATTAATATACCTGCGTCCGCAGGGTAACCAGGCCCCGGTGAAATAATGATATGGTCGGGCTTCAACTCCGCCGCCTGATCTACGCTCAGAGCGTCATTCCTTACAACCCTGACATCTCCGCATAGCTCGCCGACATATTGATAGAGGTTATAGGTAAATGAATCATAGTTGTCTATTATTAAAATCATCTGATCTTCTCCCCCTCTTCAACAGCCTTTATCAGCGCCATCGCCTTATTCATGGATTCCTCGTATTCAAGCTCGGGCTTCGAATCGGCTACAATTCCGCCCCCTGCCTGAACATACGCAAAACCGTCCTTGAACAGCACGGTCCGGATGGTTATGCAACTGTCGAGATTCCCGTCGAAGCTCAGGTAGCCGACTGCACCGCCGTATTGGCAGCGTTTCACGGTCTCGAGCTCGTCTATTATCTCCATGGCGCGTATCTTCGGCGCACCCGACAGCGTACCTGCCGGCAATACCGCCGACAGCGCGTCGAAGGAAGTGACTCCCTCCCTGAGTATGCCGCTGACGTTGCTAACGATATGCATAACATGCGAGAATCGTTCTATATGCATGAGAGAATCCACTTTTACCGAGCCGAACTCCGAGACCTTCCCGATATCGTTCCTGCCAAGGTCAACCAGCATTATGTGTTCGGCGCGTTCCTTTTCATCTGAAAGCAGCTCCCGCTCGAGCCTCTCATCCTCCGCCTCCGTCCCGCCACGTTTTCTCGTCCCCGCGATCGGGCAGGTCTCCACCCTGCGCCCATCCACTCTTACGAGCATTTCCGGAGAAGACCCCGCAAGCGTATAACCGTCGAATTTGAGGTAATACATATAAGGTCCCGGGTTGATAGTCCTCAATGCGCGATATACATTCAACGGGCTGCAGGAAGTCCTGATGCGCAGCCTTTGCGAAAGCACTACCTGAAAGATATCGCCGTTTCTTATATATTCTTTGGCTTTATCGACATTCTCGCAGAATTGTTCCCGGCTGACATTGCTGTCTATTTTGCGGTCGCCGCCCGATAAACCGGATGCGGGCATGACATCGTCGGTCAGCATCCTTCCGGCTTCCCTGAGCTCTTCCCGGATCGCGTTGATCCTGCTGATAACCGTATTGTAACCGCGTTCAACGGATCCGTCGTCCGTATGCAGATTTACTATAATGTGCAGCTTGTGTCTGAAGTGGTCGAAGGCAATTACTTCATCGGCGAACATGAAATGTACCTCGGGTATCCCGAGATCGTCAGCCGGGATATCGGGCAGCCTTTCGAAATAACGCGCGATATCATAGCCGAAGAAACCTACCGCCCCGCCGTTGAATCTTGGCAGGTTTTTTACCGGAGCCCCCCTGTATTTGGCCATCAGTTCCTTCATCGTTTCAAAGGGGTTGCTGTCGGCAATCTCGGATTTGCCGCTCCTGTAGGTAAGTTCCGTCCGTCTGCCGCTGCCCTTCAAGGTGAGAAACGGATTCCTGCCGATAAATGAAAATCTGCCCCATTTTTCTCCGCCCTCGACGCTTTCAAGCAAAAAACAGAAGCCGCTCTTTTCAAAACGTCTGAAAATACTGATAGGGGTTTCCATGTCCGCATATATCTCGCAGGATACCGGTATTATGTTGTAATTTTTCGCTAAATGCTTAACACTTTCAAGATCAGGATAATACAATCGATTCCCTCCCCCGTTTATGGAAGGAGAGTATGAGAAATGAATACTCATCTATTCTCATCTCTGCTCTTCTCCGCTCTTCTCAACTAATGCGCCGGTCTCGACCGAACTCTAAAACTACTTGCGTCTTTTTCTCTTCTCATCTTACATTTTTTGAATGGTTTATGAAATTATAACACTAGTACAAGCAGCAATGCAACCATTAATTTTACTTGTGTTGCAATGCACCTGACGATAATATATAATTTACGTGTTTCCAAAATCAATGAATTCGAGGAAGGTTGAAATAAATGAAACTTGGAATTGTAGGACTCCCGAACGTAGGCAAAAGTACACTTTTCAACGCGATCACCAAGGCGGGTGCGGAAATAGCCAATTACCCGTTTTGCACCATAGAGCCGAATGTCGGCATCGTCGCCGTTCCGGATGAACGCCTCGACAGGCTTGCCGAGATGTATAACCCTGAAAAGATTACCCCCACTACCGTCGAATTCGTCGATATAGCGGGACTTGTAAAGGGCGCAAGCAAGGGCGAAGGACTCGGTAACAAATTTCTGTCGCATATACGTGAAGTCGACGCCATCGTACATGTCGTACGCTGTTTTGAGGACGGCAATATCATTCATGTGGACGGCTCGGTAAATCCGTCCCGCGATATCGAAACGATCAACCTCGAATTGATATTCGCTGACCTTGAAATGCTCGAAAAACGCATAGACCGCACGCGAAAGATGCTTAAAGGCGGGGATAAGAAGTTCCAGATAGAAATAGAGCTGTACGAACGCATCAAAGCCGCGCTTGAAGGCGGCACACCCGTCAGGGCGCTGAACTTCAGCGCTGAAGAGCTTTTACTCGTAGACCAGTTGTTCCTGCTGACCTCAAAACCTGTCCTGTATGCGGCGAATGTTTCTGAAAACGATCTGCAGACAGGGAAATCCAACCCCTACCTCGACGAACTGAAGAAGCTTGCATCCGGAGAGGGCTCAGAAGTACTCGTCATATGTGCAAAGATAGAGGAAGAAATAACACAGCTTGAAGATGAGGAGAAGTCTATGTTCCTGGAAGAACTGGGCCTCAAGGAATCCGGCCTCGACAGGCTCATAAAGGCAAGCTACAAGCTGCTCGGGCTTATGAGCTTCCTTACCGCAGGAACGCCGGAAGTCAGGGCCTGGACCATCGTAAGGGGTACAAAGGCTCCCCAGGCTGCAGGCAAGATCCACAGCGACTTTGAACGTGGTTTCATAAGGGCCGAGATCGTAGCCTATGATGATCTCATGAGATGCGGCTCGTATAACGCGGCGCGCGAAAAGGGGCTTGTCCGCTCCGAAGGCAAGGATTATGTCATGCAGGACGGGGACGTAACGCTGTTCAGATTCAACGTATAAGGATTTAGCGAATAATCAGCCACCGGCCAGCCGGTGGTTTTTCTATAAAGGGCATTATTTCTTGCCACCACAAACGGGTTAAGTATCCCCTATCATTTGCTGTCCGCTGGTAATTATTATTCACAATTTTCAAATATCGGTTCAATATGTTCCTTAATAAGTTCTATTCTGTCTTTTGCATTTTTTACAAAAAACGAAGCAATGGAGACTGCCATGTTTTTCTTTGTATTGAAATAGATCACATTTCCTCCGTCCCCCATAGCTGCACAGGCATGTTCTTTATCATCGATAATCCACCATAAGTAACCATACGAAAGATTGATTTTTTCCCATCGGCTGTGTTCCTTTATACTCTCGTCTATCCATCCTGCCGATACTATTTGTTTTCCATTCCACGTTCCGCCATCCAAGTACAGTTGGCCTATTTTTGCCATGTCCGCAGGAGAGAGAGTAAGACCCCAGCCTGCTGTATTTACTCCGGTCGGGTCGGCAACCCAGCCGCTGATATTCTTGGCTTTATTAAATGCGAATTGTTCTTCTTTACTATGAAAAACCACGTTACTCTCGACAGTAATCTCCAATGGTGAGAATAAATTATCCGTTGCGAAATCAAAAACGGATTGTCCGGTTGCTTTTACAAGAATACCAGATAAAACATCCGGCCCAATAAGGGGGGTGTATCTGAATTTCCCTATCTGCCCCCTACCTCCCAATAAATCGAGCGAAAATTTTACACAGTCATTGCTCATGAAATACTTTACGTAGGGTGCAAAAAACTTGTATTTATATGGGGCTGTCATTGTCAGCAGATTCTTAAGTGTAATTTTCCGTATTGTTTCTTCCCCTTTTTTAACTGTGTAATTCGGGAAAAAATCCAGTACTTCCTGGTTTACATTTTGGATGTACCCTTTGTCTATGGCGATCCCAATTAATATGGAGATAATACTTTTAGTTACTGAATAAACATGAATTCGGCTAGCAGCATTACATTCATTAAAGTAATTTTCATACAGAGCTTTACCGTCTTTTAGTATGATTATGCCCGTAATATTGCTATAATCTTTGTTAATTTTCTCTTCCAACACTCTCAATTTTTCTTGATTCATATATCTCTCTCCTTTATCACATATCGCCTTTTTAACTCAATCGTCATGTCGGTTCACATTGACGCTTTCTTTTTGATAGGATAATAAACCTCGGTTATAAACTCACTTTCCTTCGAAACTTCTGCAGGATCAGTTACATATACTTCATAAAGGGCGTCGTTACTTTCATAGCCTTCTTTTTCCGCCCATTCGTGTTGTTTGGCGTATACGGAAGGCAGGTTTGAATAAGAGCCATACAGAACTGTTTTCAGACATAGGCCGGGACGAAAATCTCTTGTTCCTGTAACATACTCTTTTACTGGAATAGCAAATTCGGTATCTAAACCCAACGGACTGAATTCCTCGCTGTGGAAAAGTACCATTGGCGGAGCAGCCATCGTCAATTTCTCATCTGCAATTCTCCTGAGCAATTTACTAAAGCAATTACCGTATTCCTCGGGAAATTCGTCCTCATGAACCATTTTCCGGATAGACAGAAGATACATCATCGGTACTTCTACAAGATGAATATCAATGCTTTCCAGATATGACATGATAGATTTGCCTTGTTCCAAATTAGAAATATCATCGATCAGCTGATCCAGAGTTTTCTCAATCTCCTGTACCTGCTTCCCGATTTCCTTTTTCTTTCTGATAAGCGCCGAGTAAAGTTTTTCGTCCTGTAATTCTGCTGATTCGAGTATTGCTTTAATTTCCTCTAAAGAAAAGTTGTATGATTTCAGGCGGTTGATAAATAACATCGTTTCCAACTGCCCGATAGAATAATACCTATAACCACTTTCAGGGTTGATTTCTTCTGGCAGAATCAACCCTATTTCAGCATAATATCGAAGCGTCTTTGTAGACACTTTACATATGTTTGAAAACTCTCCAATAGATAAAATAAATAATCATCCTCTCGGCGAATTCTGTATAGCCTGCCTTTATCTTACACCTTGCCCTAAGGGTAAAGTCAATGTGATAAATTCTGCATGAGGTAACTTCTGCATGATACACAATGAGAGCAACATCTTGTGATCTTGTGATCTTGTGATCTTGTGATTTTGTGAGCTTGTGAGCTTGTGAGCTTGTGAGCTTGTGAGCTTGTGAGCTTGTGATCTTGTGATCTTGTGATCTTGTGATCTTGTGATCTTGTGATCTTGTGATCTTGTGATCTTGTGATCTTGTGATCTTGTGATCTGTGATCTGTGATCTTGTGATCTTGTGATCTTGTGGTCTCCTGAACCCGCGTCTATCAAGGGGTCTCCAAATATACATAAGGGATGCCGAAACCCGGCATCCCCTTTTATGTTCCCGAAATAACAATTCTGGACTGTTCATTTCTATTCGCTTTACGTTTTGATCACTTTTCATCTTTCGGATTTATGTTCGAAAGCTTTTTTATTTCATTGACAGTCAGTATTTTCTCGAGGTCTATTATCGAAATGAGCTTGTCGCCCTTTCTTGCCACCTTCTTCAGGTAAACCGCCGTTTCTCCGCTTAATATATCCGGTGCCTCACTGACTTCACTATCAGAGAATTTGACTATCTCCGAAACATCATTGACTATAAAGCCGGCAAATTTATCTTCTATGCTGGTCACAAGTATTTTTGTCTTTTTACTGACCGCGAAATCTCCCATATCGAACCTTTTTGCCAGGTTGACGACAGGAAGGACAGAATTCCTGAAATTCAGTATTCCCTCTATAAATTTAGGCATTCTGGGTAATTTGGTGGCTTCCTGATACCTGATTATCTGAAATACCTGTGAAGTTTCCGCTCCGAACAACTCGCCGTTGACATCGAATACAACTACCTGCAGCTCACCCATTCCTGACCCTCCCCAAATCGTGAAATTCTACGGTCATCCATTTACTGCCTGTTTTCTTTTATTATACCATGATTTATCATGGTATAATTGCGCATCGCCGTTTTGCCATCCAAATATTCAGGGGCAAATAATCGGCGGCGCGTAAATTCCGCCGGAGACGTATAATAGCCTTACCTCGTAAGGCTATTATATCATATATTCGACATAATGTTATATAAAATCCTCCTTGACAAATGAATTTGACCCGTGCTACGATAAAGAAAATTTCAAGTAAATAAATAGCTATGACAAGGGAAAGTAGTCAGGAATCTGCTCACAGCATATACTGTGAAGACCAGCGAGCCGGGAATGGTGGAAGCCCGGTTGAGCAATCCGATCGAAGTTCCCCTTCGAGCTGCAGGCTGAAGATAGTGTAGGCTGTGCCGGGTATCCGCCGTTAAAAGGAAAGACGTATGAATGTACGTTATAAAGCTGGGTTTTTACCAATTTGAGTGGTACCGCGCAGAGAACAACTCTTCGTCTCATAACAGACGGAGAGTTTTTTATTTTCTGGAACATAGCAAAGTCACGTTAAAAATCAATGGCACTCGATGCACCAGTGATTTTTAACAGGTCCGTGCAAACTGATGAATTAGTGAAATAAAGCTTGGGAGGGCTTGATTATGATCATTGTAATGAGTAAAAATGCCACAAGACAGGAGATCGACAACGTTGAACACAAATTGTCGGAACTCGGGTTCAAGACACACCCGATTATTGGCGAAGTCAAGACCGTAATCGGCGCCATAGGCGACAAAAGGCTGCTTAACACACACGCCATCTCTTCGATGCCGGGAGTAGAGAACCTTGTGCCCATCATGAAACCCTTCAAGCTGGCTGGCAAGGAACTCAAGCAGGAACCGACGGTCATAGAAGTCGGAGGCCTGAAGATCGGCGGAAACGAGATAGTTGTAATGGCGGGACCCTGCGCGATCGAAAGCGAGGAAAACTTCCTTGAAACCGCACAAAAGGTTAAAGAAGCAGGAGCCGGCATATTGAGGGGCGGCGCCTTCAAGCCGCGCTCTTCCCCATACTCCTTCCAGGGCCTTGAGGAGGATGGACTGAAGATAATGGCGAAAGCGCGCGAGTTGACCGGGATGCCCATAGTTACGGAGGTCGTGGACACCCGCGATGTTGAGATGGTCGCTTCATACGCGGACATTATACAAATAGGCGCCAGGAACATGCAGAATTTCAGGCTGCTGCAGGAAGTGGGCCAGACATCGAAGCCCGTTCTGCTGAAAAGAGGGCTTGCCGCAACGATCGAAGAGTGGCTTATGGCCGCAGAATACGTAATGGCGGCGGGTAATCCGAATATTATCCTCTGCGAGAGGGGTATAAGGACTTATGAAACCTCGACAAGGAACACGATGGATTTGAGTGCCATACCTGTCGTCAAGGAGCTTTCACATCTGCCGATAATCGTCGATCCTAGCCACGCCGCAGGCAATTGGAAGTATGTCGGCGCATTATCCAAAGGAGCAGTAGCTACCGGAGCCGACGGTCTCATCATCGAAGTACACCTCGACCCGCCCAATGCTCTCAGCGATGGGCCGCAATCGCTGAGACCCTCGAAATTCGCCCAACTCATGGAGGAGCTCGAACCGGTGGCAAAGGCAGTCGGCCGAAGCTTGACTGTTGTGCGTAAGTAAATATGCGGGTATAATGTAAAGGGGCTGTCCGGGATATGTCCCCGTAGGATACCCATAGAATAAACGCTTGAAGGACGTTCGATGAAAGTACTGATAATCATACCCGCGTACAATGAGGAAAAGAATCTCTCAGGGCTGCTCGACAGGTTGGAAAAAGACTGTCCGCAGCATGACGTAATCGTTATAAACGACAGTTCGGAGGACGGCACATTAAGGCTTTGCAGGGAACGCGGCGTACATGTGATAGATCTGCCCGTGAACCTCGGTATCGGCGGCGCGGTACAGGCCGGTTACATGTATGCCCATTACAAGGACTACGATGCGGCTGTTCAGGTGGATGGCGACGGTCAGCACAACCCGGAATATATTTCTGTTCTGCTTGACGAGCTCGAAAAGGGAGCGGACCTCTGCATAGGTTCGAGATTCCTTTCCGACACCGAAGGCGGCTTCCGTTCTACTGGTGTTCGAAGGTTTGCGATACGTTATTTCAGCAGATTGATAAATATGTTCACTGGACTCAGGGTTACGGACCCGACTTCAGGCTTCAGGGCTTGCGACCGCAAGGCAATTCGCCTGTTTGCGGCGGATTACCCGCGCGATTATCCCGAACCTGAGTCGATAGTAAATGCGATCAGGAATAAACTCAATGTAAAAGAAGTGCCTGTTGTCATGAACGAGCGCAAGCAGGGCAAATCCTCGATCACAAGCATGAAATCGGTCTATTACATGGTCAAGGTGAGTCTTGCAGTCATATTGGCTTCCTTTTACGGTTACAGGCGAACGGAGGTTGACAGGTAATGAACACAAGACTTCAGATAATAATGATAGCCGCTTCCCTGATTTTTTTGTTCTATATAGTCATGATGCTCCGAAACAGGAAGATAGATTTGAAATATACACTTGCATGGCTCTTTGCAGGTTTGTGCCTGATTGCGGTCGCCGTCTTCCCCGGACTGCTGAGGCTGATTTCAAATCTTCTGAACATTGTAGAACCGGTCAATACGCTGTTTCTCTTCATTATTTTCTTTCTGCTGCTGATACTCTTTACGTTAACGATAGCCATATCGAGGAATGCAAATCGCGTAAAGACCTTAACGCAGGAAATCGGCATGCTTAAAATGGAACTGGACAAGCTGGCTGAAGGGAAAAATGCGGATAAGAAGGAAAAATAGAGTATATCTTTAATTTTCAAACAAAATTAAATCGGCACGCGTTCCATCATGATATACCGCATCCTGACAAGAAGTAACAATTGTATATTTCCCTTTTGTATACTCAGCAATAACGCTGTCCCAAAACTTCGCAGAAGTAATATTATGAGGATGATGACCTACTTCCCACTTCCCATGAAACATGTCAAACATAGTATTTGCAACATACCGCCCTACCCCAGCCCTGCGATACTTGTGCATAACAAAAAATTCGGCTATTGCATAGTCGGAATTGAAAGTACAATCGTTATCAATAAATACAAAGCCTGCAAGTTTATCATCAACCTTAATAAAAAACGCATAATGATTATCTTTTTCTAAATAATCGTTAATGTGGTACTCAAATTCGTACTCACCTGATTCATTAACATCAAATTTATTGTATTGCGACCATTCATAACAATACATTTTTAACAAATTGCCCAATATAGATTTCTCTTCAAAACATACTTTACTAACTTCTATATTCATATATTTCACTCCCAATCCTATCGGGCTGTAGCCTTTTCGTTAAAACTCCACTTTACCAATAGTATCGTGACAATCTGCATCTTCGGTAGTAATTCTTCACATATTAACTTATACTGTTTGGAATTTCAACTTTGGGGCAGCAATAGTAAACATAATTCTGGACTTTTTATCTTTATTATGCAAAAAACTTACTTAATGATGCGAAAGCCCATTATTTTAGTACGGATTTTGCCCCAAACTTGCAAAACCAAACAATCTTGAAAGGCATATGTTTTTTCTACGGCAGAAAGCTAGGGGATATGCTATATATCAGTTCTAATGATATATCATAGTCACTAAAAGTTACTTTACCTGGACTAAAATCAAATTCACTAAACAAATTCTCTCCCTCAATCATATAATATGGATTTGTGGATGCACTTTATGCGAGCAAACCTTTCCCTCATTCAAATATAAAGAAATTATGAAATGGCCACTGTAAAACAATCTTTTCTTAACTCATGTCAAGCCTACTTGAGTACACTATTTGATATTGAAATAAGAAAAAAGAAGTGGAACATAAAATATAAGATCGTTATTATTGGGAAGTTAACTTTTTCTTACGATTTTTATTAAGACCATAAAAGATCAAAAAAATTATACTTGATAACGCTGCAATTAAGCATACCCCAGTTAAATAAAGTAAAATAGCTAACGCCACAGCATGGGTCGCTCCCCACAGCCCGAAACCGGAATTTATAGGAATACTTTGATGACTCCCCACCCAAAAATTTAGGGCAAAATAAAGTGATATAAGTGTTTGAAAAATAGCAGGAATGAATTTTAGCACTTTTTTTCTTCTTAGAACATAAGTGATCCCAAATGTAATTACTGACACTAATAAAAGAACTAATATAAGTATTATTGCAAAAGTAATCTCATATGATTCCATAATACGCTTCCATAATATGGCCGCTCCGTTTCCCAAGTACGCCTCTACTTTCCGCCGATCCTCAGAGGTTCCCTTTCTATCTCTTCACGCTGCTGGCCTATCTCATCGAAAGTAACGACTATGTTTTTCCCTATGGCCTTTGCATGGTACAGCGCCTGGTCCGCCTTTTCAATGACGTCCTTTATCTCCCTTGCATGCCTCGGATACTGCGCTACGCCACAGCTTACAGTAACTCTCTGATGCTCGTCCTGAGACCCGAGGTAGATACGCTGCTTCTCCAGTTGCCTTCTGATCCTGTCTCCTACGCTTTTTGCTATGATGATGTCCATATCGCGGATCAGGATCATGAATTCCTCTCCGCCGTAACGTATCGGAATGTCCGATTTTCTGACACACTGCCGGATTATATCGGAAAACAGCATCAGCAGCTTGTCGCCTGACAAATGCCCGTAAGTATCATTGAAGCCCTTGAAATTGTCAATATCGAACATCAGAACATTGAGTACCGTATTGTTACTGCTGGCATACTCGACCTCTTCCCTCACCTTCTGGTCGAAATAGTGGCGGTTGGCAAGGCCGGTGAGTTTATCGGTGCGGGCAAGCCTGAATTCCTTCTTTCGAAGCTCGTCGTACCTTTTTACCTCAAAATTAATCCTGGAGATCGCAAACGCAGCCATAAGGAACAGCAGGTCCCGTATCACGAGAGTCGAATAGAGTATGGTTTCCGTATAGTATCTCCCGGAAAATATGCAGGTGACCGTGTAGACAACAGCACTTATGATCCCGGCCTTCATTGTGCTGGCGAAATCGTTGTATATCCCGCATAGTCCTATCAGAAAAATGAGAAATACATAAAGGTCGGACTGCAGTCCGCCTGTAAAAAGTACCAGAAGCAAAACAGAAACAATGTCTATGTACAACACGTTTGCCGAGAATTTTTTGCTCGTGTTCAGATAATAGGCGGTTGCTGCGCCGTTATAGATGGCAACGACCGCGAGCGACTCAAGAATGGCATCGCTCTGTATCTCAAACCTTTTGCAGGTTATGCTGAGGACAGCGGAAAAAATAAAAATCATCCAGCGGTAAACCAGCATTAGCATGTTGCTCTGATTACCGGGATTATTTATTTTGTTAGGGTTCCTTTCCTCCTTGGGCAAGTTGGTCCTATTTTCCAAAATATCACCCTGTCAATAATATTCACTTTAGTTCAATGCCTGAAAACTTCGGTTTATCTCCGTCAAGATCTACCTTGATATGGCTGTGTCCGTTGAATTCCGCTTTTTGATCGTTGCTGGTCCTGATATATATATCGACACTTTTTCTTACATCGATAAATATCCTGTCAAATATTTCACTCTGCATGATCCTGATAATATTTTCGATATATTTCAAAGGAGAATGTGCAGTCTTGGCCTCCAATACGACCGGGATCTTCGCATCCGTATCCGGGCCATATACCTGCGCATGAATACAACCGGGTTCTATACTGTTGTCAGTGGGAAAAAGCATGTCCCTTTCGAAAAGAAGGTCGGATTTCATATAAAGCCCTCCACTACGTTTTTTTGCACTTACAGTATAAAAATACCATTAAAATTGATTTTCGTAAAGCTTTTTGTAAACCGTGTAATTTTTTTTAACCTTCCTGATGTATTGCTCCGTTTCGGGAAATGGGATGCGCTCAAGGTTCTTACCGTCAGGGCTCAGGCTTTCGTCCTTCAGCCACTGGTTGACATTTCCGCTCCCTCCGTTGTAGGCCGCAAGAGCCAGATCCATGTCGCCGAACTCCTTATAAAGCTGTGAAAGGTACCAGCAGCCAATTCGTATGTTGATCTCAGGTTCAAACAGGTCGCTGCTCTTGTAATTCTTAATTTTCAGCTTGCCGGCCGCCCATTTGCCCGTTTTCTCCGATATCTGCATGAGGCCTCTGGCATTTGCATGCGAGACGGCATCAGGTTTGAAATTACTTTCAACATTGATAACGGCAGTAATAAGATATGGATCCAGCCCATACTGTTCCGAATACCCACTTACCAAGTCGGGATACCCGATGGGGTACAGCATTTTCAGCGCGGTGTAAACAGAAAAAGCCCCAGCAGCCAAAATGACGATGAATACGGCAAGAGTTATCAGTATTCTCTTTGTTCTGCTTTTCCTTTTATACATCGGCACGCTGCCACTCCTGCTTCTTTTGGAGAAACAGCCTTACGACTGCCTGTTCCAGCTCCTCGATACTGCCGTTGTTGTAAATTATTTCATCCGCCAGCTTGAGGTATTCGTCCTCCCTTAACTGAGAATCGATCCTGTCGGAAACTTCACCGTACGAAAATCCGCTTCTCTCCATGACTCTTTTGATTCTGGTTTCGCGTTCCGCTGAAACCACCCAAATTTCATCCGCCAGATCGAGAAAGCCCTTTTCGACAGGTATCGGAGCATCGATCACTATGATGTCCCATTTTCCCGTATTTTTAAGTATCTCTACCGTATCGTAGATTTTTTCCGTAATGTGCTTATGGGTGATACAATTGAGGGCATGCAGCTTTACCTTGTCTCCGAAAGCAATTGACGCAAGCTTTGGCCTGTCAAGTTCGCCGTTTTCACCTACTATTTCTTTTCCGAAATAATCGACCAGTTCGTCAAAGGCCTTACCTCCGGCTGCAGTGACGCTTTTTGCAAGAAGGTCGGCATCGACCACGGCAGTGCCAAGATCCCTGAGGGTTCGTGATACCACGCTTTTACCGCTTCCTATTCCGCCTGTTACCCCGATAATTTTCATTGTATTCACCTTTTCAGCTGCAATTGCTGCATCATAATATATTCTTTCATGCGACCGCTATTTCGCCTCATAGACAGTTGGAATTACTTTGTCTCATACCAGCTGGCGTTACTTTGCCTCATACCCGCTTTCGCTACTTTGTCTCATACCAGCTGGCGCCCGTCTTTACCTCTGCAAGCAGCGGGACCCCCATCGCTACTGCGTTTTGCATGCAGTCCTGCAAGATCTTTTCGACCTGCTCCTTTTCGCTTTTATGCGTTTCAATGATCAGTTCGTCGTGTACCTGCAGGATCAGTCTCGATTTCATATTATGTTCACCAAGCTCTTTATATACCTTAACCATGGCAATTTTTATAATGTCCGCCGCGCTGCCCTGTATAGGCATGTTCATGGCCACACGTTCCCCGAACGAACGCAGGTTGAAATTGCTGGACTTGAGCTCAGGAAGATACCTTCTCCTCTTGAACATGGTTTCCACATATCCGTTGTTTTTACCGTTTTCAACAGTTTCGTGCATATATTTCTTCACGCCCGGATACTTCTCAAGGTACCCGTCTATATACTCGCGTGCTTCCTTCCTAGTTATGCCGAGATCCTTCGCGAGACTGAAATCTCCGATGCCATAGACTATGCCGAAATTGACGGCCTTAGCCCTGGACCGGAGCAACGAACTCACCTGTTCCTTCGGAACGTTGAAAACGCTGGAGGCAGTCGCCGTATGGATATCTTCATTGTTTTTGAAGGCGGCTGTCATGTTTTCATCCCCCGTTATATGTGCGAGAACTCTGAGCTCTATCTGCGAGTAGTCGGCGTCGGAAAGGAGGAATTCATCATTTTCAGGCACGAATACCTTTCTGATCTCTCTTCCCATTTCAAGTTTGATCGGTATGTTCTGCAGGTTCGGCTCGGTGCTGCTGATCCTTCCCGTAGCCGTTACGGTTTGATTGAAACTTGAATGTATCCGCCCGTCTGCGGGGTTCACTACGTGGAGCAAGCCTTCGGCATATGTTGATTTCAGCTTCACCAGTTGCCTGTATTCTAGTATTCCCGTAACTATTTCATGCCTTGAGGCCAACTGTTCAAGCACTTCGGCGTCTGTCGAATACCCGGTCTTCGTCTTTTTTAGCACAGGCAGTCCAAGCTTTTCAAAAAGAATCACTCCAAGCTGCTTCGGGGAGTTTATGTTGAACTCCTCGCCGGCCAACGTATAAACAGCGTCCATCGAAGCGGTTATTTTCTCGTCCAGCTTTTGTGAAAATTGCTTCAGTCCTTCGGTATTTACCTTGAAGCCTCTGTATTCCATGTCTGACAGCACTTCCACCAATGGCAGCTCTATGTCGAAGTACAGCTCGGTCTGGTCATTCTGCGCTATCTGTGCACCAATTACCTTTGTCAGCTCCATAACAGTCCTGCTGTGGCGTACAGTGATCTCCGCGAGCTGTTCCGCGGAAATTTCAGCAAAAGGAGTGTAGCCTTTGCCTTTACCAGTAAGCTCCTGCATCGATCCGAACGTATGTCCGAGGTAATCCTGCGCAAGTTCCGCGACCGTATAAGTGTCACGTGAGGGGTTCAGTATGTATGCTCCGATCATCGTATCGAAGGCCAGACCGTCAAAAGATATTCCCTTCCATTTGAGCCAGACTATCAGGTTCTTCAAGTCGTGACCATATATCTTTATACATTTGTTCGAAAATACCGGGCTGAACAGCTCGAGGAATTGTTCCTCGCTTATCCCGTGCCCAACAGGTACAAATACATTTTCATTTCCCCAGGAAAGCGCCATTCCGGCCAGCGTCGATGAGAATGCGTCAGATCTGTCCAGGAGCTGGAATACCGAGACCTCGCCGGCCGCTCTTATCGAAGCTACCGCCTGCGCCAGTGATATCGGATCCTCCGCTATGGTAAATGACAGCTTTTCTAGCTTTGCAGCTTCCTTTGCTGTATTGCCGCTGAGTCCCAATTTTTCTATAAAGCTCTTGAAATCGAGTCGTCTGAAGAGCTCATAAAGCTTGTCATTATTGAAGTCCTGCCTTTTCAGTTCACTGATTTGGCAGAGCGTCGGCATGTTCCTCTCGATCGTGGCTATGTGCTTGCTCATGAATGCAAGCTCCCTGTTTGTCTCGAGCTTTTCACGAACGCTCTTTTTTTCTATGTCGTTAAGATTGTCATATACGTTTTCAATGCTGCCATAGGCTTTTATAAGCTCGAGAGCCGTTTTCTCGCCGATACCCGGGACGCCGGGTATATTGTCCGACTTGTCGCCCATGAGGCCTTTTACGTCGATGAACTGAAGCGGCGTCACGCCGTAATGCTCCCTAACTCCATCCCCATTGTAGGTCTCGGTCTCGGTCCTGCCTCCCCTGGTTATCGGCAGGAGTATTTTTGTGCTTTCCGACGCCAGTTGCAGCGAATCCCTGTCTCCGGTCACAACGACAACCTGCAGATCCGCCGCCTCCGCGCACTTTGAAACCGAGCCTATGATGTCATCCGCCTCGAAGCCCTCCATTTCAAGCCGCTTAATATTCATGGCATCGAGGACTTCCTTCATATACGGCACCTGCTCGGCAAGTTCGGGAGGCATTCCCTTTCTCGTGGCCTTATAGCCTTCGAACTGCAAATGCCTGAAGGTGGGAGCCTTCAGGTCGAAAGCCACGCAAAGGTACTGCGGCTTTTCTTCTTCAAGGTATTTATTCAAAATGTTTATAAATCCAAATATTGCGTTGGTATGTAAGCCGTCCGAGGCCGACATCTGTGCCCCCTGCAACCCGTAGAAAGCTCTGTTGAGTATACTGTTGCCGTCTATGATCATCAATTTGTCCGCCATATCATACCTCCGAATATTACACAATTGTACCGCAGCGAAAATTTTCGCCGTAGTTTATTTTACACAAAAAAACAACAGCCGTAAAGGCTGCCGTTCATTTAACGGTTCTTTTGTTTCATATTACATCCGCGGCATAACAGCCGGAAATTCACGTCACAAAGCCAGAGTGTTGGTTCATTTGCGGTTTATATATATCGTGACGTTTACAAAATCGGAGTCCAGCCTCATAGTTTCAATCTGGTCATCCAATATTTCCTTTTCAGTCTTAAGATCATTTATCTTATCCACGTTTTTTGTGCTGTCCTGCTGGAGTTCCTGTATTTGTGCTTCTATGTCACCGGACTGTTTAATTTTCTCATTCAGCGTCTGAGTGAGATCCTCCGTTACCAATGCGCCGGATTGCACGTTTGCCGCTCCGAAGGCCTCGTTTACCGAGCTTAGGAACCGGTCGTAATCCGAACTGGGGATGATAAAACTCAGGGGCTGTGCCACTGTATCCGACGCTGTACCCGCTGCCGCAGCTGCCGTGTCAGCCGCCTCTGCCGACCCGGTTCCCTGATCCGCAGGCTGTTCGCCTGTTAACGATCTCGCAAACTTCATTAAAACAGGCTCTTTTGCTGCGCCATTGTTCTCCAATGCAAGAGCTTTTATTTTCCCGGTAATTGTCTCAGGGTCTTCTGCTGTTATTGTAATGGCCGAAACCTTATTGCTCACATTTTCAACGATAGCTTGCGAGGCGGCGTAAGCCGATGCCGAACTCCGATCCTTTGATACCGAACGGTCCGATTCCGTGCCGTCAGGAGCCGTCCCCGATTCAGCGAAACCCATAATTCCCAATGCGTTGTCCGCTGCCTGGGCGTCATTCATATTTGCCTCGGCTGAACCGGCAGCAGCGGCAGCGCCGTAAGCCGCGCCAACAGGAGCGCCATTGTCCGCGGCTGCTGAAACCCCGGCATCCGCAGAAGGCTGGGCCGGAGCATCCATAGCAGACAATGCTGTACTCTGTCCGGTTTTCGCCATCATATCCGGCCTGAGAAAGCCATATCTTATAAGACTGCCTGTAAGGAAGATCAGAAGCAAGCCCGCAGCTACCGAGGAAATCATTTTGATATATCTGATTCTTTTGAATTTTTCGATGCCAGTTACGTTGCTTTTCTGGCTTTCGGCCACCGCCAGCAGCTTTTCATGGAGCTCTGCCTTGAATCCTTGAGGCAGCTCCTGCTGTGGCAAGCTTGTACACAGGCTTATGATGCCGCTCATTTCATCGAGTTCCTGCTTGCACGCCCGACAGCTTTCAATGTGTTCTTCGAATAGGCGTTTTTCTTCAGCACTGAGTTCGTTGTCCAGATATGCGCATATATTTTCTTTCGCAGTCATGCAGCTTGTCATTTCCAACCCTCCTTTCGGTTTATTTGACGTAATCCTCACTTAAAAGTTCCCGTTTATCGTACAATACATTTTTCAATGCCTGACGCGCCCTGTTTATACGGGATTTCACGGTGCCGACGGGGCAATCCAGTATCTTCGAAATTTCTTCATAGCTCAGCCCCTGCAGGTCCCGCAGCGTCAGTACCAGCCGCTGATCCTCCGGCAGGCTTTTGATCGCGCTGTCGATCAGACTGCGAAGCTCTTCCCTCTCGGCCACTTCATCCGGCTGAGGCTCGTCGCTCATTATCTGGCGTTTAACTTCACCGTCTTCCACGTGAATTTCTTCATCGAGCGAAAGCACCCTGGTATTTTTCTTCCTTCTGATCTCATCGAGACATACGTTGGTCGTAATCCTGTAGACCCACGTCGAAAATGACGATTGCTCCCTGAAGTTCGCAATCGATCTGAATATCCTAATCATGGCTTCCTGCGCCAAATCGGCAGCATCATCATAATTGCCCACGATCCTGTAGGCAAGGTTGAATATTTTTTTCTGATATGCTTCTATCAGCTCTTCAAAAGCGGCGGCATCGCCCGCCTTCGATCTCTCAAGCAGATGCTGTTCATTATGGCTCATCTGTATTTTGTTACCCCCGCAACGGAAACGGTAAATAAAATGATATGTACACCTTCGATTATATAATATTTGTGAGTCTAAACATAGTAAAAGATTTTTTAATACTGGATGGGTTTATTATTGTTCAAAGGTTAACCTTTTTGATTGGTAGAATAAATGGGGCAATGTCATCGCTAGGCACCCTAAGATTAAGCGCTTAATAAGAAAAGCCCTGATAGAGTGTTTACCCCATCAGAGCTATAGGTAAGTCCAATTATTTATTAACCATAGTGGTGAATTCAGCAAAAAATTTGTGCACATTTTTTCTTCGAGGCACCCTTGGACTGTCCCATAGGATACTAAAAATTAAAGCTCTCCTATTTACCAGCGTTTGGGAAAACTATGCCCACTAAAGAAATAATTGCAAAAACTATGCCAATTACTAATGTAATTCTTATTCCAAAATTTATACTATAATTTGCTTGCTGTATGGTTTTATATCGTTTTTTTCTTACTTGATAATCAACATTTTCATTTTTTAGTATCAGTTGTATTCCAGATACACCAAGAAACATGAAACTTACAATTGAACAAAAAATGAATATTGGACTTTTTACATCTACAAAAACAAAGTAGAAAAAAGTATAGATGATAATTATGACTAATAATACAAAAAGAAAAAAATAGAATTTAAATAATAATTTCAAATAACTTTCTCCCTAATTAATCTAAGTATTAGCATATATCAATCACATATGATGATCTTTATCAAACTTACACATCGGATCAGTCTTATATTTTTCACAAAAACTCTTCCACATATTGACTTGGTCATCTTGAGACATATCCAAAGTTCCATATACAACAAGATTTGCTGCTTCAACATTTTGATTAGAAAAGGAAATAAAAGCTTTTCATTTGAATCCCATATTGGCTCAACCTTATGTTCCTAAAAAAGACTAAATTTTATAAAACACAGTCATCTATTATTTGCTTTTTGGGTAGACTTTATGATAATAATTATAGCAATCGATACGCAAACCAAAATCAATAATAATACAAATATCTTAATATAAAATATATATCCATCCTCATAAATTGATGTTACATAGCCATTAGTATCAACCTTGGTAAGCTTGGTGTAGCCCCAGCGTTGACTTAGTTCATATGTATTTTTGTTGACGCTTATTTTTTTTATCCCTTCATGTTCTTCAAAGTAATTCCCACTTTCGTCAATATTATTGAATTTTTTTGTTTTTAGTAATTCAGCTTCTTTATTATAATAGTAACTCTTATTCCCTCTTAATGAAAAAATCATAATGCCGTCCATATCGTCTATTTCAAAAAAATAACTACTGTTAACATTGAATGAATAACTACATACAAATTTCCCATTACTGTCATATACATTTATGTAATCATCATTAAAACCTAAAGCAATATCACCTCTGGAATTGGCCGAAATACAAACGGCGGAAGAGATCGTTTGATGCTCCTTCTCTATCCTTGTTAAATTCAACGTATCAATATCCGTTCCAAAAGAGTAAGTTTGAGTCGCAAATAATAGGATAATTATCAATAAAACGAATACATTCCTCTTCATTTTTACCACCTAATATTTTTTCAAATATATTAACTTTATATAGAGTAGTAGTATCGCCCCATTCAATGTGACCTTCACCTCCAGGGGTTCCATTCCCAAAGAAACAGTACTGCCATAATAATTTTTTTTACCGGGAATTGCATTAAATTCAACACCTGCGTTAAAGGTGGAATTCCCGAACCAAATGAACCACCTATTTGGTATCCTGAACCATTTAAATTATTTACGCTAGGAGCATTTGTTTTGTTTATTTCCTCTGCAGAATAATCAAATGTACAGAACCACATCTTTACTCATTAGAACAATCCTCCCTATTTCGCATCACTTCTCTAATGTAATAAGTCAAAAATCAAGTATAGTAATGGACCAAATACAGTACCTAATAAAACTTTAATGCCTGGATTTTTCTTATCACCTCTAGTAGTAAAAGCTATTAGTGATATTACTAAAGATAAAAATACTATACCAAAATATCCAAGTATTTTGTCCAATATCAATTCCTCCGCAATGTGAATTCGTAATAACTATTTAAATGAAACTATTTCCCTACAATTTTGGCATCCCTGCTTTTTATCATGCCCTCCCTCTATGTTTGTAAATCCATGCTTTCCCATAGATTTGACATAAATATACTACACCATAATTTACATTCTTGTAAATTTAAGAAGCCTAAGATTGTAAGGTATTCTGGATATTGGAGTTACTCCCTGTAGATTTGAACTATGTAGAATATAAAGTTCTAAGATAATTAGTTCTAAGATAAACAGTTTACGCCCATACCTTCACATGGTCTTGGATAATATATTCTTCGTACCCGAAAGGTTACGCACGCACCCGGGTAGCTTATAGTCACTTTGCCGCATCTGGCCAGCATCGGGCCCATGAATATTATGGACGAACGCATTTCGGCCGCCAGCTCTACCGGGATCAATGTTTCCCTGATGTTCGAAGAATTGATCGTTATTACGTCGTCTTCAAGCTTCGCACTGCAGCCTATCTTTTTTAAAATCTCTATCATTACCTCCACGTCTCTAAGCCTGGGACAATTCTTTATTATACTTTCCCCGCCATTGAGCAAGGATGCAGCCAATATTGGCAAAACAGCATTCTTGGAGCCTTCAACCGAAATCTCGCCGTCTAGTCTGGCTCCTCCCGTTATCACTAATCTGCTCATAAAAACACCTCGCACACAGTTTATTTTATGCGAGGCAAATGTAATGTGTTCAGATTCTTTCGTAGTTGGAGTATCGCGAGACATTCAGGAGTATGCCTGCTTCCACCATGAAAAATACGAGCGAGGTGCCTCCCGAGCTAAAGAAAGGCAGAGACACGCCTGTCGGCGGTATACTGTTCGTCACCACGGCCACATTGAACAGGCCCTGGACTGCGATAAGCGCCGTGACCCCCGTCGCAATCAGGCTGCCGAAGATGTCCGGTGCATGGACTGCAATCTTGATCCCTCTCCAGATGAATAGCATGAAAAGCAGCAGTACTGCCGCGACTCCGACAAACCCAAGCTCTTCGGCCAATATTGAAAATATGTAATCATTCTGAGGTTCGGGTACGTACAGGAATTTCTGCATGCTCTGTCCAAGGCCCCTCCCGAAAAGCCCGCCCGAACCGATGGCATACAGCGACTGTATCGTCTGGTAGCCGTCTCCCTTGGGATCGAGCCATGGATTCAGCCATGTGTTGATACGCGTCGTCGCATAGTCCGTAAAGGATATCACTGCGACCAAACCAGCTGTGACAGGCGCTGCAAGGTAGACAAAATGTCTTATCTTTGCTCCTGCGGCGAACAGGATTATCAAAACCAGCGAAAGCATAATAATGGTCGCACTGAGATGAGTTTCCAACAGAAGCAGAAGCGATATTATGCCGATTACGAAAAGATACGGCATCAGGTCCTTAACAAAGGAATTGAGAGGCTTTTTTCGTTTGGACAGGTAATATGAATAGAACAGTATGATCGACAATTTGGTAAATTCAGAAGGCTGAAAGGGTATCTGTCCAAAATAGATCCACCGCCGTGAACCGTTGACTTCACGGCCGATACCGGGGATAAGCACAAGTATGAGGAAAACCACAGAGGAACCCATGAGTAACAGCACCGTTTTCCTGCCGTATTTGTGGTAATCGTAATTTGCTGCAAGCAACATGGTAAGCATCCCTAATACCGCATAGCCAAGCTGTTTCTTTATAAAATAGTATATGTCGTTCTGATATTTCTCAGCCGCCGGAGCGCTTGCGCTGAAGACCATTACAAGCCCCAGCGAGAGCATTACCAGTATTGTCACGAACAGCAGGAAATCAAACGGCTTTTTATCTTTCATAGAAACCTCCGAGTTCCCCTAGAAGAATTTAAATCCCAGCGTGATAAAACCTAAGATGCAAAGCGCGATGGTTATCGACCAGAAAACGCCGACGACCTTGGTCTCCTTCCAGCCGGAGAGTTCAAAATGGTGATGTATCGGAGCCATCTTGAACACTCTTTTCCCGCGCATCTTGAAGGATGTTACCTGTATAAATACCGACAGGCTCTCCACCGCGTATATCCCGCCTACGACGAGCAGTATCCACGGCATTTTCATAACTACGGCCGCCGCTCCTACGATGCCTCCGAGCGCAAGTGATCCCGTATCTCCCATTATTACCTTTGCGGGGTGGATGTTGAATACGAGGAATCCGAGACAGCCGCCGGCTGTTATGGAACAGAGAAGCTTCACGTAATCCCACTCGGGCCTGAACATAGCAACTATTGTAAAGAAAACCGTCACTATGAGAGTAACGCCGGCCGCAAGTCCATCCACACCATCCGTCATATTTACCGAATTCGTTATAAGGTACATTACTATTATAACCAGAGGTATGAACAGCCAAACCGGCATTTCTACGACTGCATCCATTCCGAGGAAAGGCAGGATCATGCCAGTGCCAAGATGGGGATTCAAGGCGACATAAAAGGCAAATACCGTCGATATGAAAACCTGTCCGAAGGATTTCTGCCTTGGGTTGAGGCCGTCGCTGTTTTTCTTGAGTACCTTTATCATATCGTCAATAAAGCCGATGATCCCAAACCCGAGAGCCGCCAGCAACATAGGGATGATACCGGGGTACGCAGGCGCGAAAATCATGGCCGTTATGATCATGGGTATTATGAAAATAAGGCCTCCAATGGTAGGTATGCCCATCTTTTTGAGATGGGTCGCAGGTCCGTCTTCCCTCACTGTCTGTCCGAATTTGAGACGTCTCAGCAGAGGTATGATTATCGGCCCCGCTATGAGAGCAAGTATGAAGGTAGCAGCGAATGCCACGACTTCAGGTGATTTTAATAAATTGAATTCCAAGTTCATTCCCCCGTATATAAGCATTTTCCGCTGCGGTTCGCACAACCAAAAAACGCCCGTTATTTATCGAGCAGTATTTTATTCTGTAACCAGTTCCTGGACTATCTCTTCCATTTTCATGCCGCGCGAGCCCTTTACAAGAACCGTGTCACCCGGCTTTAACATACCGCTTAGGAATTCTAACGCATCACTGTTGCTGGAAAACGATACTGTATGGTCCGCCGGAAATCCCGCCGCGGTTGCCCCTTCTGCAATATGGGCCGCATTTTTGCCGACCGTAACCAGATAATCGAGCCTTATGGCTGCTGCGTCGGCGCCTGTCTGCGTATGCGCCTGTTCGGACCACTCTCCCAGTTCGAGCATATCGCCAAGCACGGCGATCCTCCGTGTGCTATCCATTTCGCCAAGTACTTCTAGCGCTGCCTTGACAGACTGGGGGCTGGCATTATACGCGTCGTTTATCACCGTAAGTCCGTTGCCGCAAATGATATCCATGCGCATCTTTCCGGCCTTGAACTGTGCGATGCCGCCGATGATATCCTCCATCGGGACTGACAGTTCAAGCCCCGCGGCAATTGCGGCAAGCGCATTGTAAACGTTGTGGACGCCTGGCGCAGGCACATGTACCTTATATTCACCTGTTCGAATCCGTATATCGAAATCTATGCCGTTGATTCCGCGTGAACACACATTTACAGCCTGGTAATCCACGCCTTCGTTCATTCCGTAGGAGACCGTCCTTACCTTGAGCAAGCCCTTTACTCCGCTCAGCAGGGGATCGTCCCCGTTCAAAATCAGAAGGCCGTCAGGCTGCAGGCCTTCAAGTATCTCAAGCTTTGCCTTCAGGATATTTTGTCTGGAGCCAAGCTTTTCTATATGTGAAATACCTATATTTGTAATTATTCCCACCTTCGGCCTGACAATAGCCGTTAATGCGTTGATTTCACCAAAGCCGCTCATGCCCATTTCGACAACCGCGGCTTCGTGGCTTTCATCAAGGCGGAATACTGTAAGCGGGACGCCTATCTCATTGTTGAGATTACCCTCGTTCTTCAGTACATTGTACCGCGTGCCAAGCGCACAGGCAACCATTTCCTTGGTACTTGTCTTGCCTACGCTTCCGGTGATGCCTGTGAACGGTATGGAAAACCTGCTCCTGTACAGGGCCGCCAAATCCTGCAAGGCCTTCAGCGTATTGTCAACCGTAACGACGACCTTTCCCGGGAAATCTAGTATAGGCTTTTGGGACAAAGCAACCGTCGCTCCCTTTTCAAAAGCACCCGCTATGTAATCATGCCCGTCGAAATTCTCCCCGATCAGCGGTATGAAGAGATCGCCGGCCTCTATCTTTCTGGAATCGGTCGATATGCCCGTTATGACTATATCGCCGCAGGTCCCGGAAGCCTTGCCGGTCCCGGTGTCTCTGTAAGCCTTATCGTTCTCCGCGTCTCCGCAAGCCTTGCCGGCTGCACCGTCCGGCCCGATAATCCTTCCGCCCGTAGCCTCTATTATTTCCTTCAAGCTTATTTTAAGCATGCTTCAGCTCCTTTTGTTCTCCGCCATTTCATTAAGTATTTCCCTTACTATCTCTCTTTCGTCAAAATGTATCGTTCTGTCGCCGAAAGTTTGGTAGGTCTCGTGTCCTTTGCCCGCCAGCACGACGACATCCTTCGTTTTCGCAGTCATGAGCGCATGCCTGATGGCTTCCCTGCGGTCGTTGATACGGCAGTATTCCCCATCCGTCGTTTTGATGCCCTCTTCTATCTGCTCGATTATTGCCCGGGGCTCTTCGGTCCTGGGATTGTCGGAGGTAATGACGGTGTAGTCGGCAATCCTTCCGGATATTGCCCCCATTATCGGACGTTTCGTCCTGTCCCTGTCCCCTCCGCAGCCGAAAACGCATATCACCCGGCCCGCGGCATAATCCTTCACTGTAGTAAGTATATTCTCCAGGCTGTCCGGGGTATGCGCATAATCTATTATAACACTGAAGTCCCTGCCTGTATCCACCGATTCTGCCCGTCCCGGCACCTGCACACGTTCGAGTCCCGCTTTCAATGCCCCCGCCGGTACGCCCAGGAGACCGCACACGCCTGTGGCCGCCAGTGCGTTGTATATGCTGAACCGTCCCGGTATATTGACCTTTAACCTGTCTGTATACCACGGAGATTTTATGTCAAATTCCACGCAATCGGGCAGTTTTGCTATATTTGCCGCACATATGTCCGCTTCTTTTTCAATACCGAAGGTCAGCATTTCACATTCCGCCTGTTCCATCACCCTCGGAGCGTATTCACTGTCCAGGTTGACCATGCCCTTCCTGCACATCTTGAAAAGCATGCATTTCGCCAGCAGGTACTCCTCCATCGACGCATGCTCCCTTTCGCTGATGTGATCCCTTGAAAGGTTGGTGAATACACCGGTATCAAAATCGCAGCAGCATACTCTCTGCAGTGCGAGTCCCTGGGATGAAACCTCCATTACTACATCATCCACGCCTTCCTCGACCATCTGTGAAAACAATTCCTGCAGATCGAGCGACTCGGGCGTAGTCCTCTCGGAATATAGCACCCTGTCGCCTATTCTCGTACCCAGCGTGCCGACAAGTCCAACCTTGTGCCCCGATGCCTCAAGTATGGATTTTATCATAAATGTAGTGGTCGTCTTTCCCTTTGTGCCCGTTATGCCTATAAGATTGAAACGTTCCGAAAGGTGCCCGTAAAAGCGGTCCGAAATCAGGGCGAGAGCCTTTCGTGTATCCTCCGTACGAATTATCGGCACGTTCGCTTCGACCGCTATATCCCTCTGTGTTATAAACGCCGCGGCTCCGTTCCTCAAAGCCTCTCCGGCAAATTCATGTCCGTCCGACGCTGTGCCGTCGATACAGACGAATACGTAACCTTTACCAACTTTTCTCGAATCGTATGCTATCCCATCTATCTCGATGTCGATGTTTCCTCTTAAGTCCAGAACATTCAGACCCTTGATCAGATCGGCAAATAGCATGGCTGCTCCCCTTTACTCTATATTGTCGAGGTTTCTGAATTCGACAGAAACGACATCTCCCTTCCTGACTTCTTCTCCCGGCGCTTTATCCTGCCTGAAGACAACGCCCTTACCGCTTACCTTTATGTTCAGGCCGAGCCTGTTGAGCGCATCGATTGCCTCGGACACGGTCTTGTTCGAAAGGTCCGGCATCTCGATCGTTTCTTCCTTATCCGGCTTGTAGGTATACAAAATGACAACAGAGTTTTCAGGCACCATCGCATCCGGCTTGGGTGTCTGCTCCAGGACGCTGCTGTCGGTGTTTCCGCCGCCCTCTATCCTATAGCTAAGGCCTGCCGATTTCAATTCTTTTACGGCGTCTCCGACACTCTTGCTGCGTACGTCAGGGACAAAAACCTCCTCTGTCATCGTCTTCAGATCTTCTTCGGTATATTTCCTTTCGACCTGCTTGTAATTCAATACATCTTCGATTATCTTTCCTGCAAGCGGTGCAGCTATCGCACCGCCCATGTAGGATTCGCCCTTTGGATCGAACATGACCACGAGACAGATTATCTGTGGATCGTCCGCAGGCGCAAACCCGCAGAAGGAGGCGATATGTACGTCTTTTTGCGTCGTCTGCGACGTACCGGTCTTTCCGCCTATTCTGTAGCCCTTGATATAGGCTCCGTTGCCTGTGCCGTTCGGGGTGGATACAACGCCTTCCAGAATACTTCTGACCGTATCGGAGGTTTTCTTCGAGATGACGGAGCGGACGACTTCAGGTTCGAACCTCTTTACCACATTACCGTCGTTATCCGTCAGTTCCTTGACAAGCCTCGGCTTCATCAGATTGCCGCCGTTCACTATCGCGGTATAACCTGTAATCAGCTGCAGAGGCGTTATTGTGAACCTTTGGCCGAAGGAGGCGACCGCCATATCGATCTCCTTGGGTTTGGTTTGAAATATCGATTTTGCTTCGCCGTTCAGCAGTATCCCTGTTTTATCCGTAAAGCCGAAGGCTTTTACATAGTTGTAGAATCTGTTTATTCCAAGGCTTTGCGAGACTTTCACAAACGCCGGGTTACAGGAATTGTAAACTGCTTCCCTGAAGGTCTCCGTGCCGTGCTCTCTGCCCCTTCTCCAGCAGTATATCGGCAGAGGCCAGCCTGTGACCTTTATCGGGAGGTCGTTCGTTATGGTATCGGGAGTTACGACGCCTTCCTCTATTCCTGCTGCCGTGGTAAAGCTCTTGAAGGTAGATCCGGGTTCATAAGTATCCGAAAGCGCTTTGTTTCTCCAAACCGTCTGACTCAGTACCTTTACGGTTTCATCGCTGCGTTTGACCCAGCTGGCCGCATCGAGCGCCTCCGTGTCGATACCTTTGAATGTCATATCCTTTATACTTGCCGGAAACGCAAAGGGATCGTTAAGATCGTAGTCGGGCTTTGAATCCAATGCCAGTATATCGCCTGTTTTCGGATCCATTACTATAGCGACTGCGCCCTGCCTTACCTTGTTGTCCGATATGGCTTTATCGAGTGATTTGGAAACCAGATACTGTATGGTCTCATCTATGGTAAGCACAACGTTCAGGCCGTCCTGAGCGTCGATACGCTTTTCTGTGTCCGAAGGCACCGCGCTGCCTCTTGCATCCACTTCGCTGAGTATCTTCCCGGGAGTACCCTTGAGGTATTTGTCCATAACCTGCTCAACGCCTCCCATGAGGCCCTGGTTGTCATCTCCGGTGAAGCCCAGTATATGTGACATAAGGCTGCTGTCGGGATAGTACCTTTTTGAATCCTCGTCTATATTGACGCCCTTTGCATTATTCTCATTTATCCATTCCCTTACCTTCGTTTCGGTTTCCTTGTCGACTTTCCTCTTGATCGTTATGTAGCCGACCTTTTTTGTTATGATCTTGTAAATATCATTGCGATCCATGTTCAGGATCGGTGCAAGGCCGTCTGCAACCTCGTCTGGAGACAGATTTTTGCTGTTGCTGCTGATATCGCTCGGTCTGCAGCTTATGGTGGCAACCTGTACGCTTATGGCAAGCTTTTTACCATTGGTATCGTAAATGGTACCTCTGATCGGGCTGATCGTCCTGCCTGCATTCTGCTGGATAAACGCCTTCTTCTGCAGTTCGCCTCCCTGCACGAACTGCAGGAAAGCCAGCCTTCCCATCAATGCGATAACAATAACCGTGAACACGGAAAGCAGTAGGATCATTCTTTTTTTGATAGCCAAGCCCGGTGCAGCCAAAAAATCTCCCCCTCGGAAATGTACTTACCTCTGTATCCTTATTAATTAAAAAAGACTACAGACTGTGCAAAATATATCTACACACATCTACAGTCCCACGTTTCCTGCAAGTAACTTACTATCTATCGCGCTGCCTGTATTGACCTCGGACATATACCCCTCTGCTGCGGCCGCCTGTTTCTACTCCAGAATGCTGACCAAGCCCGCCAGTTTATTTATGAATGTCTTCAGTACACTGTCGTTGCCGTCGGTTTCGTTCTTTGGATCCAACATTACGGTATAGTCTTTTCTTGGTACCTTTATGTACACTCTTTGGCTCTTGTCCGGAGTCTGCATTCCAAGTTTTGTTTCCGCTATTTCCTTTATATCAGCCAGGTTTGTTTCTGTTTCTATCTGGACCTTCAATAATGAGTTATCATTTCTCAGGTTTTCGTATAAAGCTTGCTTCTGGCTGATTTCATAGCTTACTTCAGTTATTATAGCATACCTGCACATTACAACAAGCGCTGCAGCCAATATGGCAACAATTGCAAACACCGATTTGAGCTTTATTTTTCTGTTGTTTTTATATCGCTTTTTCTCCCTGAGTACCTTGTTTTCTTCATATACATCGTACCCGAGCTTTCTTGCGGCGGAACCGTCCACATACCCGTAATTCTTCTCAATCAATTGTATTCACCTCGAAAGCGATTTATGCCCCGGAGGAAAGCAACACCGGGGACCGGTTATACAGCCCCCGGCATTTTTATCTTGTGTGCCCCATGACCTTGTCCTAAGTTTTGTAAAGCTTTTTCTTCAGTATCTGACGCACTTATCTTTTGTAGAAAAATTCCAAATTTACGAGTCAGCTACTTGCTTTTATCTCTTATTCCCTCTTCTTTCGTTTTTTCTGTTTTTCTTCTTTTGTGCCTGACGTGCCCTTTTCTTTAGTAAGCTTCAGTTTTCTGCTTTTGTGTCTTTGCTTTTTGTCCCTGGTAAGTTCCAATACTTGTCCAAATTATGTAAAAGTAATATTGAGTAACTGTTTTATGAGTTCAGTCTTTCCGCCGTCCTGAGCTTGGCGCTGCGTGACCTCGGGTTCGTTTCGAGTTCCTCCTTCGCAGGAAGGACAGGCTTTCTCGTCAGCACCTTGAGTTCGGGTTTTTTACCGCATACGCACACCGGAAACGACGGCGGGCATGTACAGGGCTTTTCTCTTATCGAAAACTCGTTTTTTACTATCCTGTCCTCAAGCGAGTGAAAGGTTATCACACTTATCCTCCCGCCCGGTTTCAGAAGCTTGACCGCACTGTCCAGAGCGTCCTTGAGAGCCCCCAGTTCATCGTTTACAGCTATCCTCAGCGCCTGGAAGGTCCTCTTTGCCGGGTGCGGTCCTTCGCGCCTGGCCTGCGCCGGTATTGCCGCTTTTATAATATCCACCAGCTGCCCTGTAGTTTCAATCGGGCTTTCTTCCCTGGCCTTCACAATGAAGGAAGCGATCCTTGCAGCCCAGTTTTCTTCGCCGTAATCGCTGATTATGTCCCTGATTTCCTTCTCGCCGTAGGTATTAACTATCACTGCGGCGTCGAGCTCCCTGCTTCTGTCCATCCTCATGTCGAGCGGCGCGTCCTGCTGATAGCTGAAACCCCTTTCGCCCTCGTCGAGCTGGTATGATGACACCCCAATATCGAGCAGTATTCCGTCCACATGAGCGATTTCATGCATTTCAAGCAGTTCAGCCATGTTTCTGAAGTTTCCATGGATCAGTACCAATTTATTCTGTCCGCCTGTGTTCGCCTGTCTGAGGCGTTCACCTGCGATCTTTAAAGCGTATTCGTCCTGATCGATTCCGATCAGTGTCCCTCCGTCCAGTTTCCCCAGGATTCCGAGGGAGTGTCCCGCTCCTCCGAGAGTGCCGTCAAGATAAGTCCCGCCGGCTTTTATATCAAGGCTCTCTATTGTTTCTTCAAAAAGGACCGGTTTATGCTTGAATTCCATCGTATTTCTCCCGGGCAAACGTTTCGGCTAAATGCCCAACAGCGCGAAAGTATTTGCGATATTGTCAGGGCTGAGGTTTTCACCCTGGGTGTAGCTTTCCCACTTGTCCTTGTCCCATACTTCCACTCTTGATCCAACGCCGATGATGCTTATGTCCTTTTCCAGCGCTGCATATTTGCGCAAACCGGGCGGTACCAGTATTCGGCTTTGCCCGTCCATTTCACACTCCGCCGCGCTTGAGAAGAAATACCTGTTGAAGTCGCGCGCACTGGTGTTTGAAAGCGGCAATGTCTGAAGCTTGTCCACCAGACTGTTCCATTGAGGCATGGAGAAAATAAAAAGACATTGTTCCAGGCCTTTTGCTATCATGAATTTCCCCTTTAGTTCCTCCCTGTAAGCGGACGGTACTATCATCCTGCCCTTGGGGTCTAAAGTGTGCTGAAATTCACCATAGAACAATCATTTCACCCCTCACTTCAAACTTTAAAACCACTTTCCACCACTTCGTACCACTTTAACTCTATTTTAAGACAGATTTACGTAATAATCAAGACATAATTGGTATTTTTTTTAAAAGATAGTCATAAGGTCCTAGTGAACTGAATGAAACTGAGGGACGGTTCTTTTGTTCCAGGGCTGATCGTCAGGGCTCGCTCATTCAGATCATGTTTTTAAACACCGACTTCAGTGGATCATTCAGGCCATATAATTATGTCCGACTAAAGAAATCCCGTCTTACAAGCTGGTCGCAAACATGGCTTGCCTGGTCGTTAGCTTTACTAACTGCTCGGCCATGCAACCCGGCTGCTCGCGCCCTTGCATCCTGGGTTCTTCCAGCAGCTCTATCCGACTGCCACCCCGGAAGTATCTCTCCGGAGATAAAACATGACTTCACAAACAAGCCCTGCCGATCTTATAGGAGGGCTAAGCAGATGATAGTCAGCATTTATAGAACAATATAGGATTTAAATGCTTCAAAGCCTCCCGGAAAGCTTTCTATGATTCGCTTATATGGGAGGACCGACAGAGTTGTTTGCGGATATAGCTTTCGCTAAAGCGAAAGGTTACACTAGTGTAGCATTTCTGCGGAGCAGAAATACATTGTTGTGTTTCCAGAGACTGGCTTGAGTTTTGTAAATATAAATTGTCAAATATTATTGTCTTACATATGCCAACCATATCTATCTGGGATAACCTATCGAATGTATTGAGTATTTGTTGCAGGACATAATTCATGAGGCTACATAAACAGTCTCATTTTCGATTAGTTGTTTTAATTTGTAAATAGCAGTATAATTCTTTTGGCATCAGATTATTTGTTTATCAGTCAGAAAAGGGGTAAGAAAATGTACGGCTGTATCCTCGTAGGTACAATTCGGATTCGCAAATAACAGCATGTTTAAGAAGCCCGTACTTAAGGGCTCAGTTTGTTATACGCAAAATACTACCTACAAGGAGATAATAAAATGAATATAAATAATCTTATCATTAAGCATTATCTTAAAAATGTAATGTTTATAAATGGAACAGCGTATGCAGGAAAATCAACAATGGTTAAAATGCTCGCTGAAAAGTATGGGCTAATCCATTGTGGTGAAAATTATGATTGTATACCTGATGGAATACTGACTCCGGAACAATACCCAAACCTGTGCTATTTTCAAACGATGAAGGACTGGCAAGAATTTGTGAATCGAACTCCAGAAGAATATGAAAAATGGATTTTTGCCAATATGCGAGAAATTACAGAGTTTGAAATAGCATACCTTATTCACATATCCAAGTCGCAAAAAGTCATCGTTGATACTAATATTCCACTTGAAATACTACATGAGATAGCGGATTACAACCAAGTGGCAATCATGTTATCTCCTCAGTCAATGTCGGTTGAACATTTTTTTGACCGAGACGACCCAGATAAAGTATTTGTTAAGGAGCAAATCATGCAAGCAGACGACCCAGAAAAGACAATGGCAAATTTCATTGCGGGCATAGTCAGGATAAACAGTCAAGAACATTACGATGAATGTGCTAATAGTGGCTTCTTTACAATCATCAGAGAGGATACATTATCCGACACAAAGTTAGAAACACTTGAAATCCTTGCCAAACACTTCGGCTTGACAAACTGATTTTAAAAGAAAGAGTATAATCATCACAAATCAATATTTAAAAAGCAACTGATAGCAGGTACAGTTGCTTTTTTTTCAGCGAAAACACATCGATTGTGTGAAAACGTATTATGGACTCGGTTTATGTCAAATACCCTACCTCAGGAACCCAACCTATCAGCAATGTCTATTTGTTTTGCTTCCATAAAGTCTACATAAAATGACGTTAAATAAATATGGATTATTTCGACTAGAGAAATGGATGCAAACAATGGACAACATAGCATGCCAATACCTTCTCCTGATAATTCACCTGTGTCGGCAAGTGTTATTATGAAAAAATGCACGTTATCATGTTATGTATGCACGGGAGGAAAAATGAGATATTATTATCAGTTTTCAGAGAGTAAAGAAGTTTTCAGGTGCGGAGCCTACCCTGTTTTGATTCCAGATATTAAGGAAAGCGATATTGAAGAATTAAACGACTCATTTTGGAACAACATAATTATTTTATTTCAATCGCATAGAGCATAATAATGATGAATTCTTTCGCTATCAAAAGAAAAGAGAAACTTCAACAAATCCATATTTTCTTCATATGGATACATATGGAATTATTGAAGTAGTTCGTACTGCTTAGAAAGTGCGAAAACGTCTTGGATATGCGGGATGTATTCTACATTTCCAGCAGAGAAATGATATGTTTAGCGAAATTGTTCATTTTTTTAACTATGGGCCAAATAACTGCACTAAAATCATGAGTTTTCGCATTACCTAATGGTTTTTTAATGTAATAAAGATATAAAGTCCAGAATTATGTTAACTAATGTGGCCCAAACCTCAAATTTTGCACAATTTTTATCAATCGTAAGCAAGGTGCGTTAATATTTGATAGATTTACACCTTAGATGCAGTTTGTTTCGATGCTATTGGTGAAGTGGAGCATTGGCGACAAGGTTACCACCCTTCAAGATTTGGATGAATAGGAGAGCAAAAGATTGCGCGGCAGAAAGATGCAAATAACCGATGATTAACAGCTTCGCATTCTATATAAAGGACTAACTAACAGAAAAATGTAACTGCGACAAATCCATAATACACGTAATTTTACTAATGCCTCAGGAATTCTATTTTATTATCTTGGTAGCTTTGCAGTCAGTGCTTGGAAACACAGCCGGAACAGACAGCGCCGGGCGGCCCGGACCCGGATATATTACAAGGCAGGATCGTCAGAGTTGATCGATAAACAAAAACAGCGGGCAACCTTTAATCATCGGTCACCCGCCGTCTGAAAACGCAATTATTGTTTTATTTACAGGGAAATAACGCTTACGGCGAACTGTTGAATATGGTCTTCCTGCGGCGCATCGACACGCTGAGCAGAATGCCTATGTTGATATAGTTCGTGACGAGCGAGCTGCTGCCCTGACTCACGAACGGCAGCGGAATACCCGTAACAGGCAGAACGCCTATACACATGCCGATATTTTCGATAAAGTGGAAGGCGAACATCGAGGCTATGAATATTACCATATACGAACCATAAGCATCGCGAGAGTTAATTGCTATATATATACACCTGAATAATATGAAAAATATTAGCGCTATTACAAGTATCGAACCTATAAAGCCCAATTCCTCACCGATAACCGAGAAGATAAAGTCAGTCTGCTTTTCAGGCACACTGAAGCTCGAAACCGAGCTGCTGTTCTGAGTCTGTATCCCGTGGAAAAGCCCTTTGCCAAAGAGTTGACCGGAGCCTATGGTCATTTTCGACCTGTATACCTGAAGTCCTTTTCCAAGGAGATCCGTTTCCGGAAAAATGAAAGTCATTATCCTGTCTCTTATATGCCTGAAACCATCCATCGGCAATATGAAGAACCATAGTACCGGCGCCGCAGCCGCAAAAGCCCCTATAGCCATGAGAAAGAACTTGTACGGGATCCCGTAGACAAAAAGAACGGCAATGAGCGAAAATATGAACACCATCGCGGTGCCCACATCGGGCTGCAGCAATACGAGACCTATCGGAAGCATTGAATAGACCAGCAGCTTAAAGACGTTTTTGCCTATATCCTTGCCATCCTTAAGGCGTTCAAGAAATATCGGGACAACTACAGCAAATGCCACCTTGGCCAGTTCTGACGGTTGGAAGGAATTTATAACGGGCACAGGGAGCCAGCTTTTGCTGCCGTTGCGCTCATCACCTATAAACAGTACCAGAACCAGCATCATTATACTGGCAATATAAAAAATGATACCCAGCGTTTTGAAATCCTTATAGTCTATTGCACTGATAGTTATTGCAATTACGATGCCTATAAAGAGACAGATCAACTGTTTAAGCCAGGTTCCGGTGATCCCGGGATCACCGATCGCGCTTTTCAGAGCAACGATGCCGATAACCGACAGAAGCAGGACAGCAGCAAAAAGCGGATAATCAAATTGTTTAGCATAATTGATTCCCTTGGTTTTTTCGACAAAATACATTTTATCCACCCGTGCATTCCAAAACGAAGTTGCACCTATAAAGTCACGCTGGAATTAAAGCGCGGCCTGTTCTTGAGAAGAATGACAATAAGCCTGTCCAATTCTGTACTGACACTATATATATCATCGAAGCTCGCATTTGCTTCGATGAGCTTGTTCAACTCACTCTTCAGTATATCTATTTTAGTTTTCAACTCATGCAGATCCAATTCATTTCTCCTTGCCGTTTGAATCGTTGTCCGCTTTTTCTTCCGATTCCGAGTCTTCCTCTTCGATTATGGCTGTATCTGTCTCATCAGCTGTCAAATCTGTCCCGGCGGCCGATACTTCCTCATCCATTCCGGAGCCGTACTTCTCGTTCCCCGCTTCCTGCGCTTCTTCCTCTTTCATTTTTGTAAGCAGTGAACCGTATTGGCTCTGTCCAAGTTCCACAGGCTCGTCTTCCGAAGCCTTTGCTTTCTTGAACCTTCTATAGAACAAAACTATTATAAATACCAATACCAGAAGCCCGGACAAAAACTGAGATACCCTCAGGCTTCCCATATAAAGGCTGTCGGTCCTGAGCCCTTCGATAAAAGCCCGACCTATTCCATACAGTATGATGTACATAAATAGCACTTCACCGCTTAGCTTCTTTTTCTTTTTTCTGAACCAAAGAAGCAGGAAGAATACTGCAAAATCCCACAGCGATTCGTACAGGAAGGTCGGGTGTACTCCCCATTTTGCAGGGTCAAGCGCTTGGGGAAGCTCGCTCAGGTATTTATCGGCAAGGTCCCCGTTCATCCTCCATGGAAGCTGGGTCGCGACGCCGAATGCCTCCTGGTTGACGAAGTTGCCCCAGCGTCCTATGCCCTGTCCGAGTATGATGTATGGAGCTGCAAAATCCATTATGTTCAAAAACGAAAGCTTCTTTACCCTGGAGTAGATCCATGCGACCAGCACCGCGGCTATCACACCGCCGTAAACTGCCAGGCCGCCGTCCCTTATCTTGATTACGTCTATCAGGTTACCCTTGTACTGGTCCCAGCTGAATATGACAAAATACAGCCTTGCTCCTATAACTGCCGCAGGTGCCGCAAAAAGCACCATATCGAGCACATTGTCCGGCTCAAGTTCGTATTTTTTGCAGCTTCTGAGTCCAAGCACCACGGCCGCAAGAAATGCCAGCGCAATGATTATGCCGTACCAATATATAGGCAGACCGAATATCTCGAAGGCCCACCTTCTGATATGAAAATCCAGTCCAAGGCCAGGAAACCCGACATTCATTTATTAACTCCCCCTAAACGGGCTTTACGACAGACATCGCAAGATTTGCCCGGTCAAAATGTTCCTTAAAAATTTCTTCTACATATTTAAATGTTATTTTATCATAAACCTGCAAATAGTCAAACATGTTGACATCCTTGAAATATACCGAAATGAATGAATGCGCTATCCTTTCCACAGAATTGAACTGTCTCATATACCTGCCTTTTGCAGCCTTGATCAGCCTTTCGTAGGCTTCCCTGTCAAGCCCGTTCGATTTTGCCTCGTCTACGGCCTGGCAAAATCTTTCTTTAACCTTCATCGGATCTGGAGACTCACCGCCCAGTATTGAAAAACCATATTCCTTCTCAATAGAAAAATCAGCATCGAATGAAGAATTTAGAAGGCCTTCGCTGTAAAGCTGATTGTAAAGCGCCGAACTCCTTCCGATCAGCATGTCGAGCAGCAGCTTTACGGCAGTCTCATGCATCAGCATCTCTATTCCGTCCTTGTCACTGCGGTTGTCCCTGTAACCCATCTGGAAGATGGGTATCGATACAGAAAGTGACTGCTCGGTATAGTCCTTGTTTATAGCAGCCGGTTCATCCGGGAATATCCTCGCTATCTCCGGGATCGGCTCCTTTTTCTGAAGCGCCGCCTCTATCATGCCGAAAACCATCTGCGGTTCCTCGTCTCCAACGACAAGGATCACCATGTTTGAAGGATGATAGAAGGTATTGTAGCACTTGTAAAGGGTATCCCGATCAATCTTTGAGATACTTTCTACCGTTCCCGCGATATCTATCCTTATCGGGAAACGGCTGTAAAAAGCTCCGAGCAGATTGAAAAAAGCCCTCCAGCCGGGATCGTCCTGATACATCATTATCTCTTGCCCGATTATCCCTTTTTCCTTTTCGACACTTTCCTGAGTTATATAGGGATTCTGGACAAAGTTGAGCAGCAGACCGAAATTTTCATCGAATTTGTCGGTGCATGAAAAAAGGTAGACCGTCTGGTTGAAGCTCGTATAGGCATTCGGGTTGGAGCCCAGCGCAGAAAATTTGTCCATTACGCTGCCATCCTTCTGCTCGAACAGCTTGTGCTCGAGAAAATGCGCTATCCCGTCTGGTACTGAAACAGGACCGGCCTCCCCCGGTATTACGAATTCATTATTGATAGAGCCGTAATGTGTGGCAAAGGCGGCATATCTTTTGGAATAGCCCTTTCTGGGTATCACAAAAGCCTTTAGCCCGCTGCTGTGTTCATAACGGTACAAAACTTCCCCGGCTTTATCATACTCAATTTTATCGATTTTCATTGCCTGTCTCCTCCTGTCCGTTTCCGGATCCATCCTGCTGCGACGTCAGGAAGTAAACCGTATCCAGCTTTATATTCCGAGCCGAATCTATTATCTGTTCCTTTGTTACCTGCTTTATTTTATCGATAATATCCGTCAGATTGTCCCAGGTTCCGGATACCGTCTGACTCAGATAGAAGTCGACCAGGTTCAGCTGGCTGTCGCCCAGCGATTTAAGGCTGGTCTCCATGCTTTTTACCGTAGCTCCCAGCTCATAATCCGAAATCTCTCCGCTTTTTATGGCTTCGAGCTGCTTCAGAATGATATCGAGCGCTTTGTCCTTGTTCTTTGCTTCTATACCGCTGCTGATGACCATAAGCCCTTTGAATTTCTCAAGCATTGATTTCGAATAATATGCAAGGCTGGCCTTCTCTCTCACGTTCTGGAAAAGCTTTGAATGGATGCCTCCGCCGAGCACTCCGTTGTATACCATAAGCGAGGTGTAAGCGGGACTCTGAGGGGAGATATTCGTCCTGAACCCCAGGCAGAGCTTGCCTTGGGTGACGTTCATAGGTTCCGTGACATACCGTGGTTTGTCTGGCTGCTTTTCTATGAAACCGCTGCCCAGTTGTAGCATATTTCCGCGTTTGAGTCCGGAAAGTCTGTCCAGCACCTCTTTCGTATCGCCGTCCGATATGTCGCCCGCCAGGTAGACCTGCAGCGGATAAGTCTCAAGCATCTTCCTGTAGTGGTTCGTAAGCGCCTCGGAATTTATGCCCGGCAGGTCTTCTACAAATCCGTAATCGTAAATTCCATAAGGTTCATCCTTGCAGGTTTCCTCAAGGCATCTGTCAACGCTGTATGACATTTTGTCGTTGACCCTGCCTTCGATCAGTATTCTTAGCTTGTCTTTTTCCTGTTCTAGATAATCTTCCCTGAAGCGCCCGTTTTCAAGAGCCGGCTTCATGATGATGTCGTACAGAAGCTCGAGCCCCTCCTTGAAAGAATCGACGGAGTCGGGTATGTAACGTTTTGAAAGAAACTCCACATAAAATTGCATTATGTGCCTTTCGCCTTTTTTAGTGACCCCGCAGTCGAAGGTCGCTCCATACAGATTTTCCATCTGCTTCGAAATATCCCCGAGCGTCGGGTAACGCTCGCTTCCGCGGCGCATTACAGCAGGCAGCAGCGAGTTCAATGTGACGCTTTCTCTTGTAAGATTGTCCTGGAAAAAGAAATGGATACTGCTTGTTTTGAACTTTTCCGTGTTTATCCTGTAAACCTCTATCCCGTTGACGGAGCTTATTTTCACCGCCTTTTCGGCGTCGATCGTATTTGCCATCCGAACCTTCCTTTCAGCTTCCTTTCAATAACTATAGTATAATAAATCCACCCGATACTATTCAATATCTGGTAAAAATATTGAACGCGATATGTTTCTTCAAATGCCCCAAGATTATTAATAATAGACCTTCGTAAGGAAATAATAAAAAGGTAAGGCATTTCGACGAGTAATTCGAGTAATTCGAGTAACGGAGGTAATCATGAGATATACGAATGCCCGTAAATACCCGATAACGCAAAAGAAGAAAATAACCGAGTCCGATGGGCCCAATCGAATAATCGACCTTAGCATCGGTGCTGCGGCAGGACTTCTGGGGATTATATTCCTGGAGGGTATTTTCTGCGGCTATATGATCAGGGGAAGGCACAAGTAGCCTGCTTTGCAGGTGATGCCTGACAAATCAGGTAAAAAGAACGGCATTTGCATCCGATATTATAAGTGACAATAGTTTTTCAAGGAGGAGCGGATACAGATGCCGTTACAGTTACCATCGGTGGAAACATTGCTTTGTACTGTTATCGCCGTATGTTTTTCCTTTGCCATTACTGTGTTTACATATTGGTACAAAAATGCGGAAGAATCCCCGAGGCTTCTTGGCTTTTCCTTTACGTCGGTTTTTGTACTGTCTGCTTCGTCCTTGCTTTCCGGAAGCCATGAATTGTCGGACACTTTCTTTTTCGCGGCTGAACCGATGCTTCTTCTGTTTTTCTCCGTGATACTCCTGTTCAAGGCGATAAAGAAATATCCCCTGCTGGCACGGGCGGTCATGATCGCTGTAATGGCTATACTGATGCTGGTTTTGGCTTTTGCAGCCCCGGTACGCGCATTTATATCATATCCGCGGTTCTATCTGACCGGAGTAACGATATTTACCCTCATAGTTTTATACCTGCTGCGTAACAAACCGGGAGAGACCGGCGGGTTGTTCTGGACAGTCCTGCTGCTGGCGTGTTCTATATTCGCCCGCGTTTACCTGCAATACGGTCTGACAATTTATATCCCGATATTACTCGATCTGGCGGCTTATTGCGGGTTCCTGTACTATTTTCACAAGGTATACCTCAAATTCATGGTCAAAAATGCTCTTGAAAATGAAAAAAAACTTGCCGAGTACGAGGGAACCATTGAATATGAAGTCAAAAGACGCGTTCTCGAAATAGAAAAGGTCAACCAAAAGCTCGTCAGCATATCAAAAATAGACGCGATGTCCAAGGTGCTCAACAAAGCCGCTATTCTTGAAGCAATTGACGACCTCATCGAAAAAAAGCCCAAAAACAATTTTTCGATACTTATGTTCGATATAGATAATTTCAAGAACATAAACGACACTTTGGGCCATATGGCAGGCGACAAATGTATCCGACTGCTCTCGGCATCGGTAAGGAACAACCTGAGAGATATAGATATAATAGGCCGTTACGGCGGCGATGAATTTCTGGTAGTCCTGCCCGACACCGGCGCCGGACAGGCTATTACGATCGCCGAACGTTTCAGGAAACATATCGAAGCCTCCGATTCGCCTCATTATACCATTTCCATCGGAATAGCCTCTTATCCGTCCGACGGCACCGATGTCAAAACACTTATAGAAACAGCGGACGCAGGTCTTTACAAATCAAAGCAAAAGGGAAGGAACGCGGTATCGCACCGTGATTTTTACTGATCGCCGCGCAGCCATACGGAGCGTGTAAGGCTCACCAGCACGAACAATAACAGCAGTATGCCGTTTACTGTAAAAACGTCGCCGAACCTGAAACACTTCGTTATCATAGCCGTACATCCCATGCCAGCCAGCCTTCCCAGACTTCCGAATATATCGCCGATACCGGAAACCCTCGCCATGAACCTGTTATCCGTCAGCTTCTGATATCTTGCCGCCAGGAGGATTCCGCAGACAGCGGCAGCTGTTCCCTCCGTAAACTGCAGCAGCAGTACTGCGGGATAGCTCCGGACATAGGCATACTGGAACCAGATGACGGCCATCAGTGCCAGGCAGAAATAAAAAAGGCCGCCGGCGGCCATAACTCTGCCATTCTTTTTATTCCTGCCCTCCAGATACCCCACCAAAAGCATTGCCAGGAGATTGGTTCCGTAATATATCGTAATCATGAGACTCCAGCCCTTTGCTGTTACAGCCAGCACATCAAAAGCGTAGGGATAAAACGAAAGATTGATCGATATCGCGCAAAAGCCTGTGATAAGCCCGATAGCAAGCAATTCTCCAATAAAAGGCGTCCTTTTGCTGTAATTGATCCCGCCCATTAGCTGCTTCAAGTATGTTTCCCTTTTCCCGCCAATACTACGCTTCGCGCACGCTCCACCGCTTCCACGGTCATTTGCCCCGACTGGCCGGTAATCCGCAGCTTGCCCTGACCAACACTTTTTACTGCCGTTTCTTGAAGTGATAACGGTCATTATCGTCATACCGCAGGAAATAAGGCAACACAGAGCCGCAGCCGTAATTACCGGCGCAGGCCCGTGAATATCCGTCAATATTCCTGCCAGCATGGGTCCTGCAAGGTAAGCCGCGCCCGAGACCCCCACCAGTCTGGAATTCGCCTCTATGGCCTTGTTTTTTCCCGTAAGGGCCAGTACGAACTTCTTTCTCGACGGCCCATAGATAACGTCAAGTACAGAAATGACAATTAGAATCAAATATATGAATGAAACTCTGTGAGCATATAAAAAGAGCGGCACTGTAAAAAACCTGAGGATATCGATCAGGATCAGTATCCTGCTTTCATTCGCCCTGTCCCCCAGCACGC
Organism: Clostridia bacterium; assembly: GCA_036260935.1. Lineage (GTDB taxonomy): Bacteria > Bacillota > Clostridia > Acetivibrionales > DTU013 > JAEYOM01. The sequence continues at coordinate 40,049 of DATALQ010000004.1, read as the reverse complement.
CTGAAAACGGAGATCCGATTATACTTGGCAGCGCTGCTGTCGCTGCTCCCGCAGCAGCAGATAAGCCCGAGCCGGTAAGCTTGTATATAAGGACCGTGACGGCAATGAACCTGATGGATTCGCCGAGGTTCAATATGCCCTGCCCCGCCAGAAATAATAAAAATGCTTTGTCTGATTTGCCGTGCATGTAAAAAGCCCCGTGAATAACGTCTATTATGATGTTATTCCGGGGCTTTTCGATTATGCATGCCTGGTGACTATAAGGCAGGACTGCCGGCCAGGCTGTCACACAGGTTAACTGGGACCCCGCTCGACCAGATGCGGCATCGGTTTGTAGCTGCTGATACCCATATACCTGGTCTCCGTATCGTCACCGGTACTGACCGTTACCCACGATTTGACAACCGCGCCATCCATACCCTCGAGTACCAGCTTTTGTTCCTCGCCGCTCATCCGGGTATTTATTTTATATTGTACCGGCGCTTTGATTATTTCGAGTACTTCGTGCTTCCATTTCACCTCAGGAGCGGGCTGGCTTCCGTAGAACGCCATATAAAGGATGTTGTCGATGCCCTGTGCCCAAATCATGATGTCCGAGCCGGTATTGTTCATAAAACGGATATCCTTGTTCCCATACGAAACGGTGGCATCCTGGCCATAAGGGACATAGGGCACCGGCATAGTATGATTGTGTCTCTCGACTATCCTAAGATTGGACAGCACAGCCACGTTATAAAGTGTCGAAGCAATTTTGCATACGCCGCCTCCTATAGTAGTCGTAAGAGTTGTGCCGATATAGGTCGGACCTTTTTCAAAGCCTTTTTCCCGTGTGTATGGTCCGATAGCGGCGTTTTGTGAGAATACCTCCCCGGGCTTTATAACGATACCGGCAAGAAGGCTCGCCGCCAGGTGTACATTGTATTCCTCCCCTGGCAGAGGATCCTTGAGTACTGTCCGGTACCCGCCCAGTAGAATGTTGGTGCCGTTTCTCAACCGGGCCTTTGTGAATTCGCCGTCTTCCTCCCAGGGCATTTCGGTTGAAGGTCCCGAAACCGTATCGATACTTACGCCGTCCAGTATAATCTCCTCCGTGTCCTGCACCGGTAGTTCACGCAGGGGTTTCCACGGCAGCAGCGCTGCCTTTACCGTGCCTGTCACTTGCACCGTTCCGGCAATGCCGCCGTCGGGCCGGATCGGGCTGGCCTCGGCGGGCCGGATCACGCGGTCCTCTGCGGGATGGATCGGGCGGGCCTCGGCTGTCATGGTTGTCCCCGATAATGTCAGGCAAATAATAATGGCATTGATTTTTATCATCGTATTTTTCATGACAATATTTTGACCCGCAGCCTTTGAAAATACACCGTTCAATAAATTCCAGTAATATTATTATGTTTGCTTTCATATTGTCATTTGAGAAAGGTATTGGATGGGATAATGGCCGGTAAACACAGCAGCAAAATCGGAGGTCATACAAAAATGGTATTGTTCCTATCGCTCTTCGGAATGGTGTGCTGGGGCATTGCGCCGGTCTTTGCAAAAGCGGCGCTCAAAAGCATCGACCCCGTCGCAGGGCTCGTACTCCGCACAATATTTGCCGCAAGCGTAGTATCGGGCTGGGTCATTATCAGCGGTAACTTTTCCAAGGTCGCAAGCATTCCCGCAAGCAGCTGGTGGCTGATAGGCGTCGAAGCGCTTCTTGCTACGCTTGTCGGCGATCTCGCCTATTATGCCGCATTGAAAAAAGGCGATGTATCTCTCGTCACTATCATTATGTCGAGCTCGCCTTTAATAACCATACTCTGCTCCGTACTGTTCATTGGCGAGCAAATGACCATAAAAAGGCTTATCGGGGCAGTCTTCGTAATTGCCGGTATAATTTTCATAGTATAGCGCCCTTTTATCAGGAGTATACTCGGCTGCGCAGTTGTTGTTGCCTGCTTACTGCAATACATCCGGGTTTTCATCGCCGGAACCGAGCACCCTTATATAATCGACCTTGGGATCGCAAGTGCCTTGAAGCTCACAGCGCTGTTCCTTAAGAAGCTTTATATAATCTATCATATCACCTGTAATCCTTTCGCCCAGACAGATGACAGGTATACCCGGAGGGTAGGCCATTACCATTTCCCCTGCGATCTCGCCTGCAGCGTCCTCCAGCCTGACGCTCTTTTTCTCATTATAGAAGGCATCCCTTGGCGTTACGATCATTTCGGGGTTTTCGGGGGCCATGACATCCTTTATGTCCCTGTTTTCGTTCCTGCAGGCAGCGATCTGCCGCATCGCCTCGACAAGCGCCGCCGCGTCCTCCTGCCTGTCTCCGATCGAAACGATCGCAAGTATGTTGAAGAAGTCCGACATCTCCACCTGTATATTGAACCTCTCCCTGAGAAGGGCTTCCACCTCGTACCCCGTATATCCAATTTTCCTCACATTTATCCCAAGCTTCGTTTCGTCAAAATCGATGCAGCCCTCGCTGCCTGTCAGCTCGCGCCCGAATGCATACAAACCGGGTATCCTGTTGATCTCATCTCTCGCCCACCGCGCCAGACCCAGCGTTTCTTCAAGCATTTCATGTCCGTTGATCGCCAGCTGCCTCCTCGCTATATCCAATGAACACATAAGCAGGTAGGATGCGCTCGATGTGAATGTCAGTCCCAGCGCATGCTTTATCCTGTCCTGCGGGATCAGCAAGCCGCGGGAAAGTAATGCCGAGCTTTGGGTAAGCGAGCCTGCAGTTTTATGTATACTGGCCGCACTCATATCAGCGCCGACTTCCATCCCTGTCAGAGGGAAATCGTCATGGAACGACATGTGCGCCCCATGCGCCTCATCGGCAAGTACAGCCATGTCGTGCATGTGTGCGAGCCTTACAATGGATTTTATATCCGACGTCATTCCGTAATAAGTGGGATTGATCACAAATACTGCTTTTGTATGAGGGTTCTTTTTGATGGCCCTTTTTACGTTTTCGACGGACATTCCCATCGCAATGCCCAGCTCGCTGTTTATCTCCGGCTGAACGTACACCGGCATTGCACCGCTCAGTATGATACCGCCTATTGTTGATTTGTGGGCATTTCTGGGAAGAATGATCCTGCTGCCGGGTTCACAGGCGGCAAGTATCATCGTCTGAACGCCGGAAGTCGTACCGTTGACAAGAAAGTAGGCGTGGTCCGCTCCGAAAGCATGCGCCATCAATTTTTGAGCTTCCTTTATCACACCTGTCGGATTGTTGGCGAAGTCGAGGTCCTCCATGCCGTTGACATCCATACGGAGGGCCGTTTCTCCTATGTATTCGGCCAATTCGCGTATTCCTCTGCCCTGTTTGTGCCCAGGTACATGGAATGGTATCACGCCGTCATCGATATATTTCCTGACAGCATCAAAAAGCGGAGTCCTGTTCTGATTGATCCGCATCCGTCATCACCTTACCGTAACGAAGCCCGGCTGTATTGCAGGCCGGGAAATGGAAAAGTCATCCGTTTATAACACCTCAAATTCAAAGAAAATGTTTCGTCTCAGAAAAATTTTCTTGCATCAACGGTGTTTCAACGAGGCGGGAGACATTTTTCCCGCCTCATTATTATATTACGGATGACTCTTTCGGGTGCATATCTTATGGTAAGGTGAGCCGGTATGCTGGCTGTGCCGGTTGATCGATATTATATGAGTTTTGCAAGCGGATCATATATAGCTGTGCCGGTCGGTTGTGTGAGCTCCGGTATGTTTGGTGAGCCGGTCGATTGATATTGCATGAGTTTTGCGAATTAGAGCATATATAGCAGAGCCAGTTAGTTTCTATTGCGAGTTTACGTTTCTAGAGCATATAAATTCGGCTTTGTGGCAAATTTAACTCGCTCGCTTCGCTTCGCTCAAACAGAAATTTGCCCTTACTATTGCCTCACTAATATGCTCTATGTCACGAAACTCACGCAATATCAACTAACTGGCTCTGCTTACAACCTAACCCACTTACCTGTTACTTATTCATACCTCAGTGACTCTATTGGGTCGAGGTCGGCTGCACGCTTCGCCGGATAAACGCCGAATATGAGTCCCAACGCCACCGATCCCAGGAAAGCCAGTATAATCACCTTCAGATCCACTGTAGGAGGTATCTTTATTAGGGACGCTATAACCGCGCCCGCTATGATACCGAGCAGTATGCCCACCAAACCGCTTATACCCGTCATCAGGATCGATTCCGTTATAAACTGCAGTATGATATCCTTTTTCTGTGCTCCGAGCGCTTTTCTTATACCGATCTCCCTTATTCTTTCGGTTACGGAGACAAGGAGTATGTTTATGATACCTATACCTCCGACTATAAGGGTTATTATCGCAATAACAAGCAGTATGTTCGAAACTACTCCGAGGACATCTCCTATTGCCGCCTGTATGTCAGCCGAGTTCTGCGCCATATATACGTCTTTGACGCCGTGCTTCATCTCAAGATAATCCACAATCTTGTTGCCGACATCCCTCAGTTTTTCCTTATCCACAAGAGAAACGCTGATGGATTCGAGCCTGTCACTGTTCGGATAAAGCGACTGCAGCGTAGTAATCGGCATATACAGTATAGCCGGCACCATATCGCTGTCCATAAGGCCTTCGAACATATTTTCTCCGCTGCTCATAACGCCGATTATCTTAAGATTGACAGTACTTCCGGAACCGGTTTTGAGAGTGATCGTCTCGCCTACTATATCCTGGCCTTCCTTGAAAAACTTATTAACAAACAGTTCATCCACGACAACAGTCTTGGTTCTTTTAGATACGTCGAAATCATTGATGAAACGGCCGTATTTCATTTCAATGAGGCTGAAACTCTTGTACTGCGAAGATACGCCCAAGGCAACGGCGCTTTTTGTTTTCTCACCGACACGCACCGTACCGGCCCTTTGCAAGCTGGTAGCGATATTCTTTATCTCGGGCGCCGCCTCCTTGACGTAATCCATGTCCTTCAGAGACAGCCAGTCCTTCTTGTCCACATTGAAATTTTTGTAGCTTATGCTTATAGTATTTGCGCCGATTTTTTCGAACTGCGCATTCATATAGTTTTCAGTAGCACTGCCGAGCGCCATTATCGTTATTATCGAGAATACGCCCATCACTATTCCGAGCATAGTAAGAACAGAGCGCAGCTTATTTGCCTTAAGACTATCCAAAGCCTGTCTGAAGCTTTCGGAAAAGTTCATGTTCTACCTCACTTCTTTACCGTGAAATTATTGTTTCTTTATCCGTACGTGCAGACCGTCCCTGTAGCTGGGCTGAGGATCCAGCACGACCTTGTCCCCTTCGCTGAGCCCGTTGATAACTTCGACCTGCATATCGGAATTGATCCCGATGTCTACTTTCTTTTGAGTCATGACATTGGTCTTACTGTCGACTACAAAAGCCATCATGTTGTTGTCCTTGTCGGGCACGAAAGCTTCCATGGGTGCAAGCAGGATATTTTCCTTGTTTACAGTAGATATTTCACAGGTAACGTTCAGTCCAGGCTTAAGTATATCCCCCGCGCCGTCCACCTGAACGATTACTTCCACTACGGTCTCGCCGCCGTTATTGGTCATGTTGGTTACCGCTACAGGGGATATGCTCTTGACACTGCCCGTGACCTCGGTTTCCTTCGGTATGGCATCGCCGGTTATCCTGGCTTTCTGACCCACCGCTACGCTCTTGATGTCGAATTCGTTTATTTTTGCCCTTATCTGGAGCTTTTCGGGATTTATGATTTTGTAGGCAGCCTGCATGCTGTTGATAAAGGAGCCTTCATCAACGCCAACATTTGCTACAACGCCGTCGATGGGGCTTGTGCATTCCTCTTTTATTGAGGCGATCTTCTTTTCAAGATCCTGTATCTGGATATCCGTCACCTTCAGATTGTCAGAGGCAGTTGATTTCGTATTATCCCTGCTCTCCACTGCGGAATTGTAGGCTATCCTGGCATTTTTCAGGCCGCTCATACCGGAATCCGATTCAATGAACGCATTCTCCGACATGTCGAGCTCGGCCTTCGAAATAGCATTGGATGCATATAATGCCTTATTATCTTCATATTTCTTTTTGCTCTCATTATAATTGCGTTCAGCAGCTTTCAGGTTGTTTGAAGCCCTCTCGACCTCTGCGTCCAAAGCCTTGGAATTTGCAGAAAGCTGCTGAGCATTCCTGTTGACCTTCAAAGTTTCAAGCTGCGAATCGAGCGCATCTGTATCAAGTTCAAGCAGAGGCTGCCCCTTTGTTACCTTCTGCCCCTCCTCCACCAGGACTTTTTCGACTTTCAGCGGCGTATCGAAAAACACCTCCGCCTTATCTACTTCCTCAAGGACTCCGTCCGATGAAATAGCCGACGAAATGCTGCCCTTCTCTATGGACGCAACACTTACAGGTATCGAATTGCCGCCGGATGCGACTGTCCTCAAGACGCCTGCGGTTATAAGGCCGGCGGCTACTATAACGATGATGCCGCCTATCATTACTTTTTTATTCATGGTTAACCTCCCAAATTATGCCCTTCTGCCGTTCCTACACTCCCAGAAACTGGCCTGCAGCCTGCATGCCGGTAATGGTGATTATCATGCTTATTACAAACAGCACTGCAACAACGATATATACATTTTTCTTTTTAAGCTTGGATACTGCCGCCATTCCTATGGCAGCAACAACATAATACCAGATCTTGAATATATCCAGACTGCTTAGTATACCATATATTACCGGTCCCACCGCATCCATTGAAACAAGTGTTGCCAGGCTCGTCAGCGAAGAGGTCATATTCAGCGAACCTGTGGCGTAGGAGATCGGTATCAGCAACAGAGTATATAAAGCTGAAATTACAGATGCGTGGCTGACTACTGAAAGATATGCCTTGAACTTGCCCTCACCGCCCATTATCCTGAATATTGCGAAGCAAATGAGCGTGGTAAGCAGCATCATGATAATTGTACCGATAGGACCGCCAATCAGGCCCGTCATTACGCTGGTAGGCAGTGTGGCCTCGATCATTTCCGGCGTCATTTCAACACCCAGCGACTGCATGTAGCTGCTTTGGCTCTGCGCTATTGCCGCATTTCTCAACAAGTCTTTATAAAGCGGCATCTGAAGAAAATAGAGAAGGTCCAACGGTATCGCGCAAAGTATCAGCGTAAAGAGCACCTTCGGCTTCTCAGCCAGGCTTGCCATCAGTTTGCCTGGAGAAGTGAACACCCACAGCAGCCTTTTTAAAACTCCGGGATGTTCCGCCGTTACTTCCTGGTTTATTGGAGTTACCTGAATATCCGACATTTTATCATCCTCTTTCTTTATAATTTCAGGGTTACATCCGCCTGAAAGCCGGCTTTCCCCTTAATAACACATTAATATTTGAATACTTGCCTGATCCGACCTTGAAAGATAGCGCATCAGACTGCAGCCTGCGCCTTGAATTTCATTATGAGCTCCCTGGCATCGACAGGCTTTGAGATCTTAACGTCACTCTTTAGGAAGCCGTCGCGGAATTTAATGACCCTTTTAGTATGCTCGGCTATATCAGGCTCGTGAGTGACAAGTACTATTGTGACGCCTTCCCTGTTGAGTTCCTGGAACACCGCCATTATATCCTCGCCAGACGACGTATCCAGATTGCCGGTAGGTTCGTCGGCCAGGATTATCGCCGGATCATTTACCAGTGCCCGGGCTATCGCTACCCTTTGCTTCTGGCCGCCTGAAAGCTCATTGGGCTTATGGTCCATCCTTTCAGCCAGCATTACCCTTTCCAGCGCGTATACGGCCTTTTCCTTACGCTCCTTTTTGCCAACCCCGGCATAGATCATTGGCAGCTCGACATTCTGCAGTGCTGTGATCCTCGGCAGAAGGTTGAACGATTGAAATACGAAACCGATTTTTCTGTTTCGGATTTTTGCAAGCTCTATGTCGTCCAGTTCGGAGATATTGACTCCGTCCAGTTCGTAAATTCCGGATGTGGATCTGTCAAGGCATCCTATGATATTCATGAGAGTCGATTTGCCCGAACCCGAAGGACCCATTATCGATACCAGTTCGCCCTTCTCGATATCCATGTTGACGCTCTTGAGCGCTTCCACCTGGATCTTGCCGGTGTCATAGATCTTACCGATGTCTTTCATTCTTATGATCATGATTCTACCATCCTTTATATCCAGCGATTGCATTTACCTGTTCAAAACGCCTGATTATCGGCATGTTACTAAATGTATCGTATTTGATATCAAGACTATTTACGTATAAAATATGTATTTGTCTTTTAAATTCATAATTTTTTTGGCTATTTTTTCCCGAGCCTTAACAAATCCTTGGAAGCTGGTCGATCTGCAGCATGTCCAGTATTCTGCTTCCGCCTGTGATAGTCTCGAGAAACACCCTGTTTCCGGGCTGATCCGTAACTTCGCCTATTATTTTCGCATTTCTGCCATACTTGTTGTTCCGAAGAAGCGAAAGCGCGCTCTCGGCAGAGTCTTTCTCCACGACGCAAACCATTTTGCCCTCGTTGGCCAGGTAAAGCGGGTCCAGGCCGAGCATTCCGCAAATACCCTGCGTATCCTGCCTCACAGGCAGAGAGGATTCATAGAGTTTGATAGTGACTCCGCTTTGCTGAGCTATTTCATTCAAAGTCGTTGCAAGGCCGCCCCTGGTCGGATCCCTAAGCACGTGCACCCCACGGATGCCGTCGGCGAGTTCGCGCACCATGCCGGACAAAGGCGCACAGTCACTCTGTATGTCCGATTTGATGCCGAGGTTCTCACGGTCGAGTAAAACAGCGCAGCCATGATCGCCCAGTGTTCCCGATATGATGAGCTTGTCGCCGGGTCTGGCGTTTTTCCCCGATATGTCCGTACCGGCAGGTATTAGTCCGATTCCGGAAGTGTTTATGAATAACCTGTCAGCCGCGCCCTTCGGTACGACCTTGGTGTCGCCTGTTACTACTTTGGCACCGCATTCGGCCGCGGTGGCGGCCATCGAGGCCACTATCTCCTCCAGGTCGCTGATACGGAGCCCTTCCTCGATGATAAAGCCGCAGCTCAGATATAAAGGGATTGCCCCCGAGGTCGAAAGATCGTTTACTGTGCCGCAGACCGAAAGCTTTCCTATGTTTCCGCCCCTGAAAAATATCGGACTTATGACATAGGAGTCGGTCGAAAAGGCCAGTCTGCTCGCAGGCATCGTCAAGCGTGCGCTGTCGTCGCCCTCGAGCAGAAGGTCGTTTGCAAGATATTTCTTAAAAAGACTTCCAACAAGCTCATGCATCGGTTTTCCGCCGCTGCCGTGAGCCAATGTGATGAATTCGTTCAATATCAACACTCCTTGTCCGGTTTCCATGTACCGTATCTGTAATACGCGGCGCAGGTTCCTTCAGAGGAAACCATGCAGGCGCCGACGGGTGATTCGGGCGTACACTGTCTGCCAAAAAGCCTGCACTTGTCCGGCGTCACCCTGCCCGTAAGTACCATCGGGCACATGCAGCCTTCCGGTTCATGCCCGGCTTCCTCGCGGAGCCCGAATACCTTCCAAGCGTCAAAGCCGGAATATTTGGCCCTGACGGCCAGCCCCGACCTGGGAATAGATCCGAAACCCCTCCAAACGGCGTCGCAGGGTTCAAAAACCTCGCAGAGCCTCTCGAGAGCGGTCGGATTCCCCTCTTCTCTGACAATTCTTTTATATTCGTTCAAAACAGTATTCTCTTTATGTCTTATCAATTCTGTAAGCGAAATTATCCCGTGCAAAACGTCCAGAGGTTCAAAGCCTGTAACTACTCCCGGCACTCCATATTCCAAGGCAATCTCCTTCGCCATGGAGGTACCCGTTATTGCACAAACATGCCCGGGGTACAGGAACCCGTCGATATTCGACTTCCCGTCTCCCGCTATGATCCTCATAGCTTGCGGCATGGTTTTATTTGCAGAGAGCATGCTGAAATTGCGCAGGCCTCGTTCCGAGGCCCTGAGTACCGCAAGCGCGCTCACGGGCGCTGTGGTCTCGAAGCCTACCGAAAGGAAAACGACCCTTCTGGAAGGTTCGTCTGCTGCTATATCCAGTGCGTCCAGCGGAGAATAAACAATCCTTATATCTGCGCCGTTCCGCTTTTCATCTATCAGCGTTGAATAGCTCCCGGGCACCTTCATCAGATCCCCGAAAGTAGTTATTGTGACATCCTTCATTTTGGCAAGCTGTATAGCCGCGTTTATAAAGGAAACAGGCGTCACACAAACAGGACAGCCCGGACCCGACACCAGTCTGATACTCTCAGGTAGAAGGCTGCGGATACCGTACCGGAATATGGCCATCGTGTGCGTTCCGCAAACCTCCATTATGGATACTGCCTCGCCCTCCAGCTTTCCGAGCTTTTCAGCCAACAGTCTGGCTGTGGCGGGATCCTTGAATCTATCGAGTATATCAGGCATTCGAAACCTCGCTCAGTTCTTCGAAAAGTTTGATAGTATCGAGCGCCTCGGCTTCGTCGACCACCTGTATCGCACAGCCGGCGTGTATCAGTACATAATCCCCTGTTTTTACACTTTTGAGCAGCTCTATCGATATGCGCCTTTCAGCGCCCATTATTTCCGCAACCGCGTCTTTCCCCTCTATCAACAATACCTTTCCCGGTATTCCAAGACACATAAAAAGCACCCCTTCTTCGCTAATTGTCTTGCCCAGGCATCGTTAAAATGCCTTAATATATTCTAGCAGATATCGTTCAAACGCACCATAGCAATCGCAGCCTGGCCGAGAGATATCCCGCCGTCATTGGCGGGCACCCTGCGGTGTACGAAAACTTCGAAGCCCCTGTCCCTGAGCCTTGCCATGCTGGAGCTCAGCAGCCTCATGTTCTGGAATACTCCGCCGCTCAATACCACCCTGCCGAGTCCGGTGTCGGCCCTGAGCCTCAGGCAGACCTCCTCGACCATCCGGGCTGCCGTTTCATGAAACCTTGCCGATATTATTCCCGCAGGGACGCCAGACATAACATCGTCCATTATTTCCGAAACAAGCCGTTGGATGGCTATGACATAAATATCGTCCCGATCGGACAGATCGAAGCCGTAGGCCTTTCCCGAAAGCCCGGATGCAGCGTTCTCGAGCAGCATTGCCGCCTGGCCTTCGAAGCGGTTTACATGGCAGGTTCCCGTCAGTGCCGCCACCGCGTCGAAGAGCCTTCCCATGCTCGAGCTCATCGGGCTGTTGAAGCCTCTGCCAAGCATTTGCGCCGCGAGTTCCAAACGTTCGGGAGTAAACCCGGCATCCTTTTCAGGGCCGGCAGCATTACCCGAATGCCCGCCGCCCGCCGCAAAATTTCCTTTCGGCTTCACGCTGCCGTTTACACCAGCCTCACTCGATCTCGCGGCCAGAATTTGCTGCAGCTTTTCGTCGCGAAGGTCGTACCCTCCGAGGTAAAGGCAGGCTGCAGCCGGCCTCCATGGCTCCTTAACGGCCGCCGCCCCCCCTGGGAGTCCGAAATACCCGAGATGTGCAGCCCTCCTGAAACCTGAGTAAGAACCCGTAAAGAACTCACCGCCCCAAACCGCCCCGTCCTCCCCCGTATCCCGTGCCGTCGAAGGAAACTCCTATAGCTTCCCCCGAAAGATCATTATCGGCCATGCATGAAGCTACATGGGCCTGGTGATGCTGCACCGGTATCCTGGTCATATCCCCGGGAAGCGTACTGACAAATCCGGTCGTCAGGTATGCCGGATGCATATCATATGCGACAGCTTTGGGAGATATGCCGAAAAGCCTTTTATAATGAGCTATCCCTTCCTCGAAGGACAGCAGTGTCTCCATGTTCTCAAGATCGCCTATGTGCTGGCTCACGAAAAAGCTGTTTCCCCTCGTAAGGCAAAAAGTATTCTTGAGCTCCGCTCCGAGTGCCAGTATCGACGGCTGCTCCGGCGCAAGATCAGCCGACCGTGTAATGATGGGCGAAGGCGCGTATCCGCGTGAACGCCTGATAAAATAAATATTATTTTCGAAGACCCTGACAACGGAATCATCCGTTCTGGTCCTTATAGGCCTGTCATTGGACAGGAAATAATCGGCTATGCCGCAAAGCCTTGAGACAGCTTCCGCATCTTCGAAACAGATAGGCTCGTCGCTTTTGTTTCCGCTTGTCATTACAAGCAGCTCGGGACAAACCGACGGCTTTCCATCCGCCTCGAAGAAAAGCAGCAAGTGAATGGGCGTGTATGGCAGCATCATCCCCAGTTCCGCGTTTCCCGGTGCAAGCTGGGAAGGCAGTCGATTCCCGGGTTTTCGGCCAAGCAGCACTATAGGCGCAGATGGCGATTGAAGGAACCGCTCCGACGTTTCGTCTGTTTTGCAGTATTTTCTGACAGTCCCGATATCCCTTGCCATCAGTGCAAAGGGTTTTTCATCGCGGTGCTTTCTTCTTCTGAGTTCAACGACTGTATTTTCATTCGAAGCGTCGCAAACCAGGTGGTAACCACCAAGCCCCTTTACCGCAAGTATTTTACCTGAGGCCAGCAATTCTGCAGCCTTGCGAATAATGTGGAACGAGGGATCTATGCCACCCACGGAAGGTGTGTCACTGTATGATTCGACAACCTTGCCGTCCCTGTCCAGTAAAAGCATACCGGGACCGCAAGCCTTGCAACAGACGGGCTGCGCATGGTAACGCCTGTCCAGGGGGTCACCGTACTGTGCTCCGCATTCACCGCACATATCAAAGCTCCCCATAGTAGTGTTCGGCCTGTCGTAAGGTATATCGGAAATGATCGTATATCTTGGACCACAGTTTGTGCAGTTTATGAATGGATACAGGTAACGGCGGTTATTAGTTTCAAACAGCTCCCGACGACAGTCCGGGCAGGTGGAAATATCAGGAGAGATCAGAGTATTCGGATGCTCGGCCGGGCTGCTTTCCCTGATGTAAAAATCATCGTAGCCCAAAATCTCCAGCTTGCCTGCTTTTATTGTTTCGATATATGCCAGTGAGGGAGCTTCCTTTGGAAGACGGTCCATAAAAGAATCTAGCGAACCAGGGGTACCTTCCACGTCGATCAGTACTCCGGATGATGTATTCCTGACTTCGCCCTTAAGCTCAAGGCTTTTTGCGAGTTTATAGACAAACGGCCTGAAGCCGACACCCTGCACAATGCCATTGACTTCTATCCTGTATCGTTCAAGTTCCATTCAGATCGAAAAACTCCTTTGCAGCCTGTACATCCCTCTGTATCTGCGCAGAAAGCTCCTCTGCGTTTTTGAATTTCTTCTCGTTCCTGAGTTTTTTCAGGAAAAAGACCTCGATATTGTTCCTGTAGATGTCTCTGTCGAAATTGAGGATATGGGTTTCGGCGCTTATCCTCGCGAGGTCGCCGAAGGTCGGGTTAAATCCTATGTTGGTAAGGCTGCTGTAAAATTCGCCGTTATATAGAGTTTTTGTAATGTAAACACCGTTATGCGGCATCACGAGGTAATCCTCAGGATGAAGGTTCGCCGTGGGAAATCCTATTCTGCGTCCCAGCCGTTTCCCGTCCATAACCTCGCCCGTTATCGAATAATGCCTTCCCAGCAGCCTGAAAACACTTTCCATGTCTCCCTTTGCGACATATTCACGTATCGCGGTGCTGCTCACTACCTCGTTGTCCACCTTTACCGGAGGTATCACGATAACCCTGAAATTGTACTTTTTACCGAGCTCTCTCAGAAGGTTCACATCACCCTGACCCATATAGCCGAACCTGTAATTGAAGCCGGCCACGACAAGTCTCGCGCCGAGCCTGTCCAGCAAAATCTCGCGCACAAAATTCTCGGGCCTTAGTCTTGAGAAATTTTCATCGAATTCATCAAAATAGAGGTAGTCCAGCGCAGTACCTTCCAGCAGCTGCATTCTTTTACCCACAGTAGTCAGAAGCGACGTGAACAGTTTTTTTCTGAGGATGTTTTCAGGGTGCTTGGTAAATGTGTAAATTATGGAATGAAGGCCGTTGATCCTGGCCTCGTTTGTCAATGTGTTGATAAGCGCCATATGTCCTACGTGAAGGCCGTCGAAGTTACCCAGGCCTACAGCAGTAGTGCGTTCCGCAAATATTTCATTTTCATTTCCGAATATTGTCTTCATATACAGCCCCCCAGGCTATTAGTACAATGTTCGGCATATCCGGGCAAATAATTTGGGTGTATTTTTCCAGAATACTGCGGTCGTCAGTCGGAATAAAGCAATTATTCCTCCTTCCTCCGCCTTGTATTCCAAAAAAATCCACTCTAAATTACATACCCAATATACCGAACATTTTACTAGCGCAGTCATATAAAGAATTTTTTTACCTTAAGGCGCCACGTGCCATCTGTTTTGTGTATGGTACCAAGCGCTGTAAAATTTCCCGCTGCGCCGTATACACGCAGTGGGACACAGGGACAGGGACCTTGTCCCATTTCAGCTGGGACAAGGTCCCTGTCCCTGTGTCCCACTTCTATTTCAACGCCGTTCCTGAACTTTTTCTCTTCGGCCTCGCTCAGCCTGTAACTGTCAAACTGCTTGAAAACAATATCGGGGTCCAGTAATACAGACTCCAGCGAACTTTCCCTTTTTCTCCTTTCCAGCTCTTCAAGAGTAACGGACGAGGCTATCTCGAAAGGTCCCGCCCTTTTTCTGAGAAGAAAGGACATGTGTCCTCCGCACCCGAGCGACTCTCCTATATCAGCGCATAAAGTCCTGATATAGGTCCCTTTCGAACAATGCACGTCGATCAGGACATGAAGCCCATTTGAACGGTCGATATCGATCACTTCGGCGGAATAAATTTCTACTTCCCTTCGTTCGCGCTCTACTTCGGCGCCTTCCCTTGCAAGGTCGTACAGCCGTCTGCCGTCTATTCGTAAAGCCGAATACATTGGCGGCAACTGCATGTATTTCCCGATAAAAGAGCTTACTGAAGCTCTTATGTCCTCATCTGTGCAGGCAGGCTCGGCCGACGATATCTTTTTCCCCGTGGAATCCTGTGTATCCGTGGTTATTCCCAAGGTTAGCTCCGCCCTGTAGAATTTATCCTTTTCCATCATAAATTCGATGGCTCTTGTCGCTCTGCCCGCGCACACCGGTAAAACTCCCGTTGCAAGCGGGTCCAGTGTTCCGGCATGCCCGATTTTCCTTGTTCCGAGCATTCCCCGCAAGAGGGCGATAACATCGAAGGAGGTCATTCCCGGCGGTTTCAGTACATTCAATATTCCATCCATGTCAGAGTGCATCCTTCAGGTCATTTATCACGTTTTCCTTTACCCGCTCCAATACGCCGGTCTCGGTAAACCCGGCCGCCCTTTTATGGCCGCCTCCCTTGTGCCTTGAGGCAATAACGGCGACATCTATGTAATTGTTGGAACGAAGGTTGACCTTTATTTCCCCGTTGTCCAGCTGCCGCAGCATCGCTGCCGCTTCGACGCCTCTTATATTCCTTGCGACATTTATTATGCCGTCGCTGTCTTCTTCGCGGGCGGCGGAATTTTTTATCATTTCGTTCGTAACAGCCATTATGGCAAGCTTTCCATCCTCGAACAATTCAAGGTTGCGAATTGCGGCGCCCATCAGCTTGACCTTTCCATAGGATGTGATGTCGAATACCCTTTGGGAAACATCAGCCACATCGACCCCGAGCTTAATAAGTTCCGCCGCTATTTCGTGCGTACGCGGTGTCGTATTGCTGTAACGGAACCCTCCCGTATCCGTCGCGATGGCCGCATACAGGCTGGTCGCAGCATCCTTTCCCGGTTTCAGCCCGAGCGCCCCTGTCAGTTCATAAATTATCTCACCTGTTGCAGAGGATGCCGTATTAGTATGGTTTAACCGGGCAAAGCCGGTATTGGTCTGGTGATGATCTATATTTACCGTTTTTATGCACGAGTCAAACACTTTTCTTCTCGAACCGAGTCTTTCGATATCTCCACAATCCAGAGCCATTACCAGATCGTAACGTTTTTCGCCCGATTCCCTCATCCCGTTACTTTCTTCCACATCAGCCGGTTCTGCCGCATAAACGTATGAAAACTCTGCACCCGGCAGGAAACGGTATACAAGCGGAACACTTTCTTCCAAGAGGACATCGGCCTTTTTTCCCATACCGGTCAAAACAAGCGCAAGCGCAAAGGATGACCCCAGAGCATCGCCGTCCGCCGTTACATGTGGTATTATCGCTACACATCGGGAAGCTTTAATTTCTTCGGCAATCCGATCCAGCACGCCTTAATCCTCCTGTTTTCCGCGGATCGTATCATTTATCAGTTTTGTGATGTATACGCCGCGTTCTATCGAATCATCAAGCTCGAAAATAAGCTCCGGGGTATAGCGAAGCTGCATCCTGTGACCGACCTCGCGCCTTATGAAGCCTGCGGCGCTTTTGAGCCCATGAAGAGCATTCTTTTTTTCTTCCTCTGTGCCGAACACGCTTATGTAAATCTTCGCATATCTCAGATCCCTCGTGACTTCAGCAGTCGTGATACTTATCATCTCCGGCAGTCTCGGATCCTTGAGCTCGTTTCGTATTATCGAGCTGATTTCCTTCTTCATTTCTTCGGATATTCTGTCCGTTCTGTCCATAAAAATCACTCCCTTTTCAGGTAAAACCGGCAAATTTGCATATTTGCACCCTTGCATGCCCTTTGAAAACTAAAAAGCCGGACAGACGGTTTTACCGCCCGTCCAGCCTTAAGTGCCTTAACAAGCCCTTCATGCAACTATTTCTTTACTTCTTCCATCATATAGGATTCAATTATATCCTTTTCCTTTATGTCGTTGAATCTCTCCAGCGACAGACCGCATTCAAAGCCCGCTGCGACTTCCTTCACGTCATCCTTGAAACGTTTCAGTGATGCAAGCTTTCCTTCGAATACCACGATACCGTCGCGTATAACGCGGATATCGTTGGTTCTGTTAATCTTGCCGTCAAGAACGTAACAACCTGCGATCGAACCGACGCCGGAGACCTTGAATATCTGCCTGATCTCAGTATGCCCCAATACGACCTCTTTAAACGTAGGCTCGAGCATACCCTTCATGGCTGCCTGTATATCGTCGATGGCATTGTAGATGACTCTGTACAGCCTCATATCCACGCCTGCATTCTGCGCGGCCTCGGCAACGTTCGCGCCAGGCCTTACATTGAAGCCGATGATTATCGCATTTGAAACGCTGGCCAGCGTCACGTCGTATTCGGTAATGGCGCCTACACCGCCATGGATAACATTGATCCTGACTTCATCATTCGAGAGCTTCTCGAGCGATTGCTTGACAGCTTCGACAGAGCCCTGTACATCCGCTTTAATAATAAGGTTGAGGTCCTTGACCTTGCCTTCCTGTATCTGCTTGAACAGGTCGTCGAGCGATACCTTGGAGGTTCCATGCATCTGCTCTGCCTTCTGTTTCAGCCTTCTCTTCTCTGCAAGCTGCTTTGCCGTCTTCTCGTCTTTTATAGCGTAGAACACTTCGCCTGCTTCCGGTACGTCGGGAAGTCCGAGTATCTCTACAGGTGTCGAAGGACCTGCGCTCTTGACTGCATTGCCCTTGTCGTCGACCATTGCCCTGATCCTGCCCACTGTAACGCCGGTAACTATCGAATCTCCGACATTCAGCGTTCCTCTCTGCACAAGGACTGTAGCAAGTGGTCCTCTGTTATTGTCCAGTTTGGACTCTATAACAGTACCCTTGGCCTGCCTTGTCGGATCGGCCTTGAGTTCGAGCATGTCGGCGGTAAGCAGTACCATTTCCAGCAGCTGGTTGATGTTCTCGCGCTTCTTTGCGGAGATGTTCACGCAAATGGTCTCTCCGCCCCATTCCTCCGAGACGAGACCGTACTGCATAAGTTCCTGCTTTACCTTGTCCGGGTTTGCTCCCGGTTTGTCGATCTTGTTTACGGCAACGATTATGGAAACGTTCGCCGCCTTCGCATGGTTTATTGCCTCTATGGTCTGCGGCATGACACCGTCGTCCGCTGCGACCACAAGTATTGCTATATCCGTTACCTGTGCTCCTCTTGCCCTCATGGCCGTAAACGCTTCGTGTCCGGGAGTATCCAGGAACGTTATCTTCCTTCCGTTTATATGAACGGTGGAAGCACCTATATGCTGCGTGATACCGCCGGCTTCGCTGTCAATTACATGCGTGGATCTGATGGCATCGAGAAGCGAAGTCTTTCCGTGGTCGACGTGACCCATTACAACTACAACAGGAGGCCTTGCCTCGAGCTTATCCGCTTCTTCCTGTTCAGCATCGTCGAACAGAATATCCTCTTCGTTTACCACAACCGCCTTTTCGGCTTTGACGCCATATTCCTCTGCTATCAAGGATGCGGTATCGAAATCGACTTCCTGGTTCAACGTAGCCATCATACCGTATATCATCAGCTTCTTGATGATTTCGGTCGAAGTCTTTTTAAGCGCTTCAGCCAGATCCTTCACTGTAATGCTTTCCGGTATCGTAATCGAAGTGAGCACTGCTCTCTGCGGTATATACTTTGCCGGCATTTCCCTGTCCTTTTTGGACCTGTTGAGCTTCTTCTTCTTTGCATCCGATTCGTCGTAAAATTCATTCAGTATGAAATCTTCCGAGAGTATCTCCGAAACGCCCTTTTTCTCGGCTAGACCGATATTTGTCGGCTTGAATCTCTTATTGGGCTTGGTCGGCTGCGCCTTCGGCGCTTCCTTCCTCTGCTCCCTCTTGACGTCCTTATCCAGATCCTTTCCGATGAATTCGCGCCTGCTTTCACTTCTCTGTGAACCCAGTTCCTCTTTTTGTGCATCGGAAAGCTCCGGTTTCGGGATATCGAGACCTCTGTTCCCAGGTCTGAAGCCGGGTCTGTCGCCCTGCGGCCTGTTGCCCTGATACGGAGGCCTGTCGCCGTGCGGCCTGTTGCCCTGGTACGGCGGCCTGTCACCCTGCGGCCTGTTGCCCTGGTACGGCGGCCTGTCGCCCTGATACGGCGGCCTGTCGCCCTGATACGGCGGCCTGTCGCCCTGTGGCCTGCTGCCCTGATACGGCGGTCTGTCGCCCTGTGGCCTGCTGCCCTGGTAAGAGGATCTGTCACCTTGATACGGCGGCCTGTCACCTTGCGGTCTGCTGCCCTGGCAAGACGCTCTGTCGCCTTGATACGGCGGCCTGTCACCTTGCGGCCTGTTGCCCTGGTAAGACGATCTGTCACCTTGCGGCCTGTCACCTTGCGGCCTGTTACCCTGGTAAGACGATCTGTCACCCTGATACGGCGGCCTGTCACCTTGCGGCCTGTTACCCTGGTACGGCGGTCTGTCACCCTGATATGACGGCCTGTCACCCTGTGGCCTGTCACCTTGCGGTCTGTCGCCCTGATATGACGGCCTGTCGCCTTGCGGTCTGTCACCCTGCGGCTTGTCTACCTGAGGCCTTTCACCTTGCGGCCTGCCACCCTGGCTATCGGTATTTTGCGGTTTTTCTTCCTGTATCGCTGTACCTGTCGTTACTGCAGTTACATTTTCGTCCCGCGGTTTAGCAACCTGCGCAGCATTTTCGGCAGGTTTTTCCTGCACTGTTTTATTATCCTGCTCTTTGATATCCTTCTGAACTTCCTTTTCAGGCTGTACAGGCGTATCCTGTCGGCCCTTTTCCGTCTCAGGCGCTACTGTCGTCGGTATCACCGCTTCACTCTGAATTTTTGCTTTCTCATCCTTTTTGACCGGCGCAGTATCTATGGTCGTTCTCTGCTCCACTGATGTCTGCGGTTTGACAGTTCCTGCAGCGGTCTGTGCCGTATCCTTCGCAGCGGGAGTCTGTGCTTCGTGCTTTGCCGTCTGCGCTTTATCTGCAGTATGCAGCCCTGCGTTCTGCATATCGCGCGCAGCTGCATCCTGAGCTTTTCTTGGCGGTTGAACCGGCATATTCGAATAATCGTTTCTGCCCTTCCTCACAAACCCTGCGAGCAGACCCGAGTTTGAGTCTGAAGACCTTACATATTCGTTCCGTCTGTCGTTTCTGTCGTTCCTGTCGTTTCTGTCATTTCTTCCGCCTCTGACGTCGCCCTTCTGATAGTCGTTTCTTCCGGTATCCCTTGTATCATTCCTGCTGTTGATGATGACTTCGGTCGTCCTGATTATACGGGGGGCGTTTTTGACATCCTTCCTAACTTCGGGCTTCGGCTGTACCGGCGCCTGAGGCGCTGCCTTCCTTTCTTCCCCATCATCCTTTTTCCCGTCATGCTTGATGATACCGATATGCTTATACAGCGCGTCAAGCTCGTTATCCTCAAGCAGGCTCATATGATTCTTTACGATGACGTTGACTTCGGCAAGCTTTTCCATCAGCCTTTTGCTCGTAGTATTCAATTCCTTTGCCAGTTCATATACTCTAACCTTTTCCAAATCTATACACCCCCATGTTCTGTACCACGGTTATCGATCATTTCCGCAAGATGCGCTGCGAAACCTCTTTCGGTTACGGCAACCACGGAACGCACAGTCTTGCCGGTAAACTTACCGAGCATTTCCTTTTCACCGAAAACTCTGATCTCCACGTTCCTGTAACTGCACATATCCCTGAACCTCTTTTTGGTGTTGTCCGAGGCATCGTCCGATACGATAACCAGGGATACCTTTCCGGTCTTGAGAGCCCTCTCGCAGGTTTCCTCGCCGGACACCACCCTGCCTGCCTTAGTCGCAAGACCCAGAAAGGAATAAATCCTTTCAGCCATCATTTCCCTCCAATTGCAATTTCAACGTATCGTAAACAGCATCATCTATCCTTGCCTCAAATGCTTTTTCAAGCCTTTTGCCTTTTTTAGCCTTATCGAAGCAATCCGCACTTCTGCAGATATACGCGCCCCTCCCGGCCTTTTTGCCGGTAAAGTCCACGCTTGTATTGCCTTCCTTGTCCCTGACTATCCTTATCAATTCCTTTTTAGGTTTCATCTCCTGACATCCAAGGCACATCCGCAAAGGTACCTTCTTAAGCTTCAATAAAGCTCACCTCTATTCCCGTTCCTCAGGTTCTCCGCCTGTGAAATTGTTCCCGCCATCGGCGAATTCATCCTGCTCTTCCTGCGGTTCCTGCTCGTATCCGGCGGCATCGTCGATTTCTTCTTGTTCGTCGCCTTCATTTTCGTAATCGCCTTCATCGTCATAATTGCTGTCCATGTTGAACATCTGCTGTTCGATAGCAGCACGGAGCTGTGATTCACTCTTTATATCGATCTTCCAACCGGTCAGTTTGGCTGCGAGCCTCGCGTTCTGACCTTCCTTGCCGATAGCTAGTGAAAGCTGGAAATCAGGTACAATGACCCTTGCCGATCTCTCATCCTCACCCACATCGACCCTGACAACCTTCGCTGGGCTTAAGCTGCTCGAAATATATTCTTCGGGGCTGTTGCTCCACTTGATTATATCTATCTTTTCGCCCCTCAGTTCATCAACTATCGCCTGTACCCTTATTCCCTTCTGGCCTACACATGCGCCGACAGGATCCACGTTAGGATCCCTGGAGAATACGGCAATCTTGGTTCTCGAACCGGCTTCCCTCGATATGCTTTTGATCTCTACCGTACCGTCATGAATCTCGGGCACCTCAAGCTCAAACAGCCTTTTGACAAGGCCCGGATGGGTCCTGGATACCATTATCTGAGGTCCCTTCGTAGTCTTTTTGACCTCGACGATATATGTCTTGATCCTGTCGTTGAACCTGTATTCCTCGTTCATGGTCTGCTCGGAAGGAGCCATTACGGCCTCAGTCTTTCCAAGATCTATTATTACATTCTTTCTTTCGCTTCTTTGAATAATTCCGGTGACAATATCGCCTTCCTTATTATAAAACTCGTCGAATATAATCCCACGTTCAGCCTCGCGGATTCTTTGCATGACGACCTGCTTTGCGGTCTGTGCGGCGATTCTTCCGAATTTTCTCGGAGTCACTTCTATTTCGGCAATATCGTCTTCCTCGTATTTACCGTTCAGCTTCCTTGCTTCTTCCAGTGAAATGTCGCCATTTTCGGTGTCAGGTGCTGAAGTAACCCTTTTGAGTGCAAATACTCTTACATCTCCGGTTTCCTGGTCAATAGTGATTTTAACATTCTGAGTGGAACCGAAATTCCTTTTGTAAGCTGAAATAAGGGCAGCCTCGATCGCTTCGATCAAGATATTCTTATCAATCCCTTTTTCCTTTTCAAGCTGGTCCAATGCCTGTATCAATTCTGCACTCATACTTTTACCTCCTGTAATGCTCCGTATAACGGAATATACTTCATTTGCCGCAGCATACCGCCGTATGCCTGCTATCAGAACCGGACGATCCGCCTGACCATTGCTGCATCTTTTCTGTCAAAGCCCATAACAGCACCCTCGTCCGTTTTTATTTCAAATATATCGCCTGTGAGTCCCAATAATTCGCCTTCAAATATTTTCTTGCCGTTAAGCGGTTGATACAGCTTAACTTCAACCATTTCTCCCTTGAATCGCTCAAAATCGCGGTCCTTTTTCAAAGGCCGCTCTCCCGGCGACGAAACCTCCAGTATATAGCTCTGCTTTATCGGATCCGTTTCGTCAAGTTTGTCGCTCAGCTGTTCGCTGACCGACTGGCAATCGTCTATCGCAATCCCGCCGGGTTTGTCTATGAAGACCCTGAGATACCAGTTTGCGCCTTCCTTGAGGAATTCGACATCAACAAGCTCGAATGCCAATGCATCTACGATTGGCTGCACCAGCTCGGCAACTATTTCCTCAACTTTTTTCTTCGCCATACCCTGAATTCCATTCCTTTCATACAGTCCGAATGCTTGGCGGTGATACCGTCAAAGCGCTCATGTAAAGACAAAGAGTGGGGTCGACCCACTCTTTGACAGTTAAACCATATGCTTAAGTCCAAAAAGTATTATAACATTATTATCTACATTTATCAATCATTTATTTACGAAAATATTATTACCAGACAACTGCACCAAACCGCCTGAAATAACGTCCTTTTACATCATGCTGAACAGACTCATCTGGCTGCTTTCGGGGATGCCCGCGAGGCACCCGTTCTGCTGAAGTATTTCGATAACCGTCTTGCTCGCCTTGGAACGCATCCTCAGATCCTCTATTGAAATGAATTCGCCGCCTGCACGCGCGTCGATAATAGCATTGGCGGCTGCAGTACCCAGGCCCTGCAACGAATTCAGCGGCGGGCGGATAGCATTGTCTTCGATCAGGAATTTGGCCGCGTCCGACTTGTAAAGATCTATAGGAAGGAATTTAAACCCTCTCGAATACATCTCATTTGCGATTTCCAATATGGTTAGTACGTTCTTGTCCTTGGTCGAGATAGTATTGCCCTGTCTCTCCAGTTCGGTCATTTTGCTGCGCACCTTTTCCCTGCCGTGCGTCATTAGCTCGGCGTCGAATTCATCTGCTCTTACGGTAAAGTAGGTGACATAGAAGGCCAGCGGATGATAGACCTTGAACCAGCCGATCCTTATGGCTGTCAGGACGTAAGCGGCGGCATGGGCCTTCGGGAACATGTATTTTATCTTTTTGCACGAATCGATGTACCAGCCGGGCACATCGTGCGCCTTCATTTCTTCTTCATACTCGGGCTTCAGGCCTCTGCCCTTCCTGACATCCTCCATTATCTTGAACGAACTCTTTGGCGGTAGGTTCCGGTATAGCAGGTAAGTCATGATGCCATCCCTGGTACCGATTACGTCCGATATCGTACAGACGCCCTCCTTGATCAGATCCTGCGCGTTGCCCAGCCACACGTTGGTACCGTGCGAGAGACCGCTTATCTGCAGCAGGTCGGAAAAAGTCTTCGGCTTGGTGTCGACGAGCATCTGCCGGACAAATTTCGTACCGAACTCGGGAAGTGCGAGCGTACCGGTCTCGCTGTTTATATCCTCGGGTTTGACTCCCAGAGGCTCTGTTGAGAGGAACAGCCCCATAACCTTTTCATCATTCACAGGCACTTCATATATGTTGATACCTGTAAGGTCGGTGAGCATCCTGATCATTGTAGGATCGTCATGGCCGAGTATATCGAGCTTGAGTATCGTATCATGCAGCGAATGGAAATCGAAATGCGTCGTTATGATGTCGGTCTCGGTATCGTCGGCAGGCCTCTGTATAGGCGTAAAGTCATGTACATCATATTCCTTTGGAATTACTATTATGCCTCCCGGATGCTGTCCGGTCGTCCTCTTGATACCCGTGCAGCCGCGGACAAGGCGGTTGATCTCGGCATTGGTGACAGCCATGCTCTTTTCATCCACATATTTTTTTACAAAGCCATACGCAGTCTTGTCCGCAACTGATGCAATCGTTCCGGCACGGAAGACGTTGCCCTTGCCGAACAGCACTTCCGTATACTTATGTGCATGCGACTGGTATTCTCCGGAGAAGTTGAGGTCGATATCAGGCGCTTTATCGCCGTCGAAGCCCAGGAAGGTTTCAAATGGTATGTCATGCCCGTCACCCTTCAGAGGTTCGCCGCAGTTGGGGCAGCTTTTCGGCGGCAGGTCGAAGCCCGAGCCGATGGAGCCATCCGTTATGAATTCGGAATACTTGCAATTCCTGCAAAGATAATGCGGAGGTAGTGGGTTGACTTCGGTAATACCGGTCATCGTCGCGGTAAACGAAGAGCCCACCGAACCCCTTGACCCTACTATATACCCATCCGAATTGGACTTTGCGACAAGCTTCTCTGCAATATCGTACATTACGGCAAAGCCGTGTTTGATAATTGAATCGAGTTCCTTTTCCAGCCTTTTCGCAACTATTTCGGGAAGCGGATCACCGTAAAGCTCATGCGCCTTTTTGTACGCCAGTGTCTGTATTTCCTCTTCGGCGCCCTCTATGCTCGGTGGGTAAGTCCCGAGAGGTATCGGTATCACTTCTTCGACCATGTCGGCTATCTTGTTGGTGTTTTCCACAACCACTTCGTAAGCCTTTTCATCTCCGAGGTAGGTGAATTCGGCAAGCATCTCGTTCGTTGTCCTGAAATACAAGGGAGCCTGCCTGTCGGCGTCCGTATAGCCCTGTCCGAACATCAGTATCCTCCTGAAGACCTCGTCCCCCGGGTCCATGAAATGTACGTCGCAGGTCGCAACGACAGGCTTGCCAAGCTTTTCTCCAAGCTGTACTATCCGGTTGTTGAGTTTTTTCAGTCCTTCCTCTCCGTCAACCTTTCCCGTCAATACAAGGAACTCGTTGTTGCCGAGAGGCTGTATCTCGAGATAATCATAGAATCTCGCAATCTTCTCTGTTTCCTCGGCGCTTTTTCCATTTATCATCGACCTGAACAGCTCTCCCGCTTCACAGGCGCTGCCTACGATGAGCCCTTCCCTGTATTTCATCAACAGGCTCTTGGGTACTCTCGGCTTTTTGTAGAAATAGTTGAGGTGCGACTCCGATATGATCTTATACAGGTTTTTGAGACCTGTTGTGTTTTTTACGAGAAGTATCGTATGGTAGGAATCCGCATTTTTATAATCGAATTTCCCCGAAAAAGCAGCGTCTATTTCGTCGATGCATTTTACATCCTTATCCTTCAGAAGCTCCAGGCATTTTATAAATATCTCCGCCGTTGCCGCTGCATCGTCGACAGCCCTGTGATGATTTTCGAGCTTGACGCCCAGATGCTTTGCAACGACGTCCAATTTATGCTTTGCAAGCTTTGGAAACAGATTCCTGCTTAGCTGCAGCGTATCTATAATGATATTGTTGAAGCTCTTCCCGCACGTACGTGCGATATGCTTCATAAAGCCCGTATCGAAAGATGCGTTATGCGCTACGACGGGCAGATCGCCGACAAATTCCATGAAGCTGTCGAACGCCTGCTCCTGCGATGGCGCTCCCGCTACCATGCCGTCGTTTATTCCGGTTAATCTTGTGATGAATTCCGGGATCGGCATGCCCGGATCTACGAAGGTGCTGAACCTATCCCGGATCTTTCCCTCCGATATCTTTACCGCGCCTATTTCAGTGATCCTGTCTTTTTCGGCATACAGGCCGGTGGTTTCTATATCGAATACGACAAATCCGCCGTCAAGAGGGTAATCCTGCCTTTGATCCAAACCCTTGTATACTACGGGAGGCTCATTGTCCAGCAGGTAGCATTCGACGCCGTATATTATCTTGATCTTGTTCTTTTTACCCGCGCTGTAGGCTTCCGGGTACGCCTGCACCACGCCGTGGTCAGTGATGGCGACAGCTTTATGCCCCCACTTTGCAGCCCTCTCGACGAGCTTTTCCGCAGTAGTGACAGCGTCCATCGCGCTCATCTGAGTATGCAGGTGCAGTTCGACCCTTTTTACTTCGGCATCGTCCGTCTTCACCTGTTTTTCCATCTCTATAATGTCCGTCGCCATGATGGACAATTCCTTCGAGAATTTGTCGAACTGAGCCTCGCCGCGCACCTTGAAATGCAGACCTTCTTTTATCTGCTCTGCGCGCAGGTCATAATCGTCCTTCTGGACGAACAGCTTAATTGTAATTGAATTGGAGTAATCAGTGATGTCGAACGTACAGATATAACGGTTACCACGTATCTCTTTGAACTCGACATTGGATATGTCTCCTTCGATCGCGACCTTGCCGGAGTCCGGCGTCACTTCGTTCATAGTCATCCGGCTGTCGCTGAAGTTCTTCCCAAGTATGATCTCGAGTACCTTGGCATCACTCTCGTCAGTTTGTCTTTTGCGGCTTTTCTTCTTGTCACCAGATGCCTGTGCCTTCTCTTCCTCGAGCTGCAGACTATGGATGCGGTTTTCCTCATTTTCTTTGAATTCCTCATACTTCTCACGGAAATCCTGGTCGAATTCACGGTCATAGAATGCAATTTTTAATCTGCAGCCAAACGATTTTTCCACCGTCTCCGCTATGATCCGGTCACAGCCCTGTGATTTGAGGATCTCGCCGCCCCCGCTTGCCAGTCTGATATTGAGCTGGTCATCCTCGAGTTCGCAGCTGCAGCCGTTCAAAATACCCCGGCTCAACGCAACGGCGCCATTTACCGTCGATACGATGCTGTCCCAGTATTCATTTATAGCCTGATCAAGGGGAGTATCCATATCAAACCTCAGCCTGATCTCAACAGTTATAGAAAAAGCCTCCGACAGAGCCGACTCGACCTGTTCGATCACCGATGCGGGTATGAGCCTGTCTGCTGTGGCTTTTACCAAGAATTTTCCTGTCTTTTGAGAAACGCCAAGACGTTCAATCATGACCTCTCTGAAAAAGTCCATCACCTGCTCATCGAGTTCCAATGTGGGAAAGGTCTCAATAAAGCTTTTGTTCATTGCAGGTTCCGACATTTGTGCAATCCCCTTCGAAATTTATCTTAAAGTTTTTCTATCTCTGCCATCAATTCTTCTACAATCCTGTCCTGTGGTACCTTCTTGACGATCTCGCCTTTTCTGAAAATGAGCGCAACTCCGTCGCCGCCCGCTATTCCTATATCTGCTTCGCGCGCCTCGCCCGGCCCGTTCACGGCGCAACCCATTACCGCGACCCGTATCTGCTTTTTATACCCTGAAAGTCTCTGTTCGACTTCGTTTGCAACTTTTATGAGGTCTATCCTGGTCCTTCCGCAGGTCGGGCATGAAACGAACTCCACTCCTTCCCTTCGAAGGCCCATGGCCTTGAGCAACTCGATTCCAACCTTTACCTCCTCGACCGGGTCGCCCGTCAGTGATACCCTGAGCGTATCCCCGATCCCTTCCGAAAGCAGGCAGCCAAGACCTGCAGCCGATTTTACCGTCCCTCCGAAAAGAGTGCCGGCTTCGGTAACGCCTATATGAAGCGGGTAGTCGCATTTTTGTGATATCAGCCTGTAAGCTTCAATCGTCATGGGCACCGTTGAGGCCTTGATGGAGATTGCGATATCGAAATAATCACATTCTTCAAGAATGCGGGCATGATCCAGAGCGCTTTCCACCATACCCTCCGTAGTAACGCCTCCGTATTTCTCAAGTATGTGCTTTTCGACCGATCCCGAATTTACGCCTATGCGTATGGGAATACCCCTCGGTTTGGCTTCGGCTACGACCTTCATGACCCTGTCTCTGCCTCCGATGTTGCCGGGGTTGATGCGGATCTTGTCGGCGCCGTTTTTGATGCATTCCAGCGCGAGTCTGTAATCGAAATGTATGTCTGCCACAAGGGGGATCCTTATGGCTTTTTTGATAGCTTTGAAGGCTTCTGCAGCCTCCATGTCCGGAACTGCAACACGGATAATCTCGCATCCCGCCTCTTCAAGCCGTTTGATCTGTTCCACAGTAGCGGCAGCATTCCTCGTATCCGTATTTGCCATCGACTGTACGGTAACAGGAGCCTCCCCGCCGATTTTCACACCGCCGACCATGATCGGCCTGGTGTTCTTTCTTTTGAACTTATATTCAATATCCGTACTCAAAATTTTTGACCTCTCTTGCCATTAGATAATTCATCATGAAGACGATACATCGTATATATTATAATTCTTTGCGATCCAATTTTAAATGACTTAAATAAAAAACGTGGACACATCGAATGTCCACGTTTTTTGAACAAGACTTCGCTATGTTCCATTAAATAAAAAACGTGGACACGTCGAGTCTCCACGTTTTTTGAACAAGACTTCGCTATGTTCCATTAATAAAAATACGGCAGAGTCAACTCCGCCGCATCAGTTTACAGTCGGCGACTACCCGGTCACCAATCTGACAATATCGTTGTAAGCCGCATAAATGCCAAGTAAAATGATAAGCACGAATCCAACCATCGATATATAGGCTTCCTTCTCCTGGCTCAGCGGTTTGCCCCTGACTGCTTCGAGACCTATAAGCACGATCCTTCCCCCGTCCAGCATCGGGAAGGGTATCAGGTTCGTCGCGCCTATGGCAATACTTATGAACGCCGTGAAATAAACGAGGTTCAGCAGCATATCCGCAAGGTTCGGCGCCTGCTGCATCACTGCGGTCATGGTACTTACCATGCCGATCGGGCCCATGAGCTCGCTCAGCTTGGCCTTGCCGGTAACTAGCCATGTAAGGCTGTAAACTACGTTCCTCATTATCGAGTACCCATAAACCGCAGAATGACCCAGCGACTCAAACAGGCCGCCTTTTTTCTGTGAAAATGCAAGACCGGCTTCATACCATTCCTGCGTTTTAACTTCCTGCGGCGTTATCTTTACGCTTTTTTGGGTATTGGCTCTTTCTATTGTTACGTTTATTGGTTTCAGCCCGTTCTTTTCAACTATGCTGACAAGTTCGGTTGAAGTCGTTACCTTTTGACCATTTAGCCCGACTATGCGATCGCCCGCCCTTAGCCCCGCCTTTTCCGCAGGCATGCCGACAGACAGCGCAGAAACAATATTCGAATCGACCGTGCCTTCCCTGCCAAGAGAAACTCCGAGCTTCGGAGCCGAGGCTGCCGCATGATGCACCGGTTTCAGCGTAGTATTGTAGGATTTTCCGTTCCTTATATATATTACCTTGGCCGGAGTGCCCTTAGATACGTAAAGGAACTGTACTACGTCGTCCGGAAGGTAAGTTCTCTTTTCATCATATGAAACTATCCTGTCACCCTTTTGAAGCCCTGCCGCAGTTGCGGGTGTATTGGGCGCAACCTGGCTGATTTCGGTGGTCGGATAGCCTCGAGACAAAAATACCGCCGTAAAAAGGATCATGGCCAGCAAAATGTTTGCAAGAGGCCCTCCCAATGCCGTAAGCGCACGGACGTGCTTGGGTTTACTGCTGAAAGAGGTCTCGCTGTCGGAGGCCTCTTCTTCGCCCTCCATCTTAACATACGCCATTATGGGTATCAAACGCAGCGAATACATCGTTTCCCCGCGCTGAATGCTGAATATCTTCGGGCCGAAAAACAGTGAAAACTCAAGTACCTTTATGCCCGTTTTCTTAGCCACTATGAAATGACCAAGCTCATGTACGATAACGATTATGTTGAAAGCCAGTATCGATAAAATCAGATCCATATATTTTCCGAAACCATCCTTCTCGCCCAACTGTCTACTTCTATTATATCATCAAGGTGCGGCATTGTATTCACAATATGAGACTGCATAACCTTACCGATCAGCCGGGGTATGTCGCAGAATCCGATCTTTCCGTGCAGGAACAGGTCTACCGCAGCTTCATTTGCGCCGTTCATTGCCGCAGGCATCGTACCGCCCGCCCTCAGTGCCTCAAGCGCCAATCCCAGACATTCAAAGCTCTCCATATCCGGCTCTTCGAAGGTCAGACTGCCGCAATTCAACAGATCGAGCCTTGAAAATTCGTTCGAAGACCTCTCCGGCCAGGTCAGAGCAAGCTGTATCGGTATCCTCATGTCGGGCGAACCCAGTTGGGCAATAATTGAGCCGTCGACATATTCGACCATTGAATGTATTATGCTCTGCGGATGAACGACCACCTTTATCCTGTCAGGCCCGAAACCGAACAACCAGCGCGCCTCTATAACCTCAAGACCTTTATTCATAAGCGTTGCGGAATCTATGGTAATCTTGCTGCCCATCTTCCAGTTGGGATGCTTCAGCGCCTCCGTGACAGTGACTTTTTCAAGTTCCGCCCTCGTTCTTCCTCTGAAGGGTCCTCCCGAGGCCGTAAGTATGAGCCTGTACACGTCCTGTTTCCGGTTTGCGGCAAGGCACTGGAATATTGCAGAATGCTCGCTGTCCACGGGAAATATTGATACCCCGTGAGCAGAAGCTTCGGAAATGACTATCTGACCCGCCGTAACAAGCGTTTCCTTGTTTGCAAGCGCTATATTCTTGCCGTGATGAATGGCTTCCATGGTAGGTATAAGGCCGGCCACACCCACTATCGACGTCACGACGGTGTCGGCGCAGTCGATAGAGGCGGCTGCCTTCAGCCCCTCAAGGCCGGAATGGATCTCTATCCGATGAGCTTTGACAAGATCACCCAGCCTGCGTTCAAGCTCGAGCGCCATTGCATCTTCGCCGATGGATATGAGCTGCGGTTTGAATTCCCTGGCCTGCGCTTCAAGCAGGTCTATATTCGAATTGGCCGTCAGGGCTGCTACCCTTATGCCAAGATTTCTTGCTACGTCCAGTGTCTGTTTCCCGATCGAACCGGTCGATCCGAGAATCGAAATACATTCAGCCATTTTACATACTCCCTGCCGTCAATTCGCTAAATTGCGTATAAACGGCTCATATGTTTCTATAAATATTACCCCAAAAAGATCAGTTTAATATAAAAATATACAACCGGCGCGACGAACAGAATGCTGTCCAGCCTGTCAAGCACGCCGCCGTGCCCGGGCATGATATTACCGTAATCCTTTATGCCTGCCGCTCTTTTGACCGCGGAAGCGGACCAGTCCCCTATCTGCGAGATCACGCCGCAAAGCAGTCCCAGTATTACAAAATGCAGAAGCGGTATTTTCAGCACATCCTTAAAATACAGCCCAAACAGCAGCATTGCCAGCATGCATCCGAGAACTCCGCCGATACAGCCCTCAAGCGACTTCTTTGGGCTGATTTTAGGCAGTATCTTCGTCTTTCCTATGGTCACTCCCGTAAAATACGCGAAAGTATCAGTCGCCCAGGCTCCGATGAAAATCAGCCATATATAGAGATACCCTAACGAAGTGTAGCGTGTGATCGTAACGAAATAGAAAAGAAAAGGTATGTACGTTATCCCGAGCAGTGTCATGGCAACATCCGCCAGAGAATACCTGCCGTTCGAAAACATCATCAGGCAAAACAACAGCACTAGCATTGCAAAAGCAAGCATTGCGGCTATCATGAGCATATTGCCGCCTGTTAGAGTGCTCATTCCGATGATCAGAGCATTCATTCCGCCGGCCGAAGCACTTTTCCCGCCAAGCATAGCTCTCATGCCGCTTTCCGTCAAACTGGAAACCACCGGATATAGCAGCATCAAGCATGAAAGGTATCCAACCAAATAAACCGGTTTGAAGCCGATTTTCTCCAACGCATTATAAAATTCGTGAATGCCGATCAGTGCCAATATAAAAACAGCGATACCAATCGCCGTGCTTCCAAGATACATTACGCCTGCCAGCAATACGATCGCGACAGCGGCACTGATTATCCTCGTTTTCATTTTTTATAGACCTCCAAAACGCCTGTTTCTTCTCTGAAATTCGCCGAGTGCCCCGATAAGGTCAGTCTTTGTAAAGTCCGGCCACAATATGTTCGAATACCAGAACTCGGCATAAGAAGACTGCCAGAGCAGGAAATTGCTCAGCCTTTGTTCACCGCTCGGCCTGATCACAAGATCGGGATCGGGTATACCGGCGGTATAAAGGTAATCTGAAAACAGCTTTTCATCGATGTCGGCAGGATCTATGCGACCTTGTTTCGCATCGCGTGCAATCCTCGCAGCGGCATTTGCTATCTCGCTCCTGCTGCCATAATTCAAGGCTATGACAAGTGTCAATCCGGTATTTTTCGAAGTGTTCTCAAGAACTCTCGCCACCTCGCGCCTGATATCCTGCGAGAGCGCTTGTATATCACCGATTACCCTGATACGTATATTCTGTCCAGACAAATCTTTGTCGGCATTTTTCAGAAACTCAAGCAGCAGAGACATGAGTGCGTCGACCTCATCCTTCGGACGTTTCCAGTTCTCCGTAGAGAATGCATACGCCGTCAGATATTTTATCCCCAGCGTATTGCATTCCTTAACAATCCTCTTTAGGTTATTCCCGCCCTCCCTGTGGCCGGCGCTCCTGGGCAGCCCTCTTTTGGCAGCCCAACGGCCGTTGCCGTCCATGAATATCGCTATGTGCACGGGTATTTGTTTACTCTTGTCAAACACAGGCTGTGTTATCTTTTTAGGCCCCGAAAACCACATGTAATACCTCCGACTTTCAAAAAAAGACAATCCCGCGGTTCAAATCCATCGGACCGATTCCTGCGGAAGTGTCCTCTCACCAATCCATTATGTTCCAACCTGGCCCCGGTGTCAATACAATCAGGATAAGGGACACACCGTATAGGTCAGGGGACACACCCTCAAATAACTTTACAAGGAATGCACCCCAATTAATACCTTTACAAGGAATGTCGCTTTTCGACGCTAAATCCTAATTGCACACAAGCAATACTATCGTGTCGTCAGACGAAATGCTCTGCCTGACGACACGTGAATTTTCACCATATCCCGCCTCTCTTGTTCTTGGTGATGCCGTAAGCTGTACATCCACCCTGGTATATCCCAGGGAAGCCAGCAGATCTTTGGCCTTTGCAAGTCTATACCCGGAGACGTCGGGTATACCGGAGATGTTCTGAAGCATCAGACCTCCATAATTTCCTTGTCCTTGAGTTCAACGATCTTATCTATATCAGTTATGTATTTATCGGTCATCTTCTGGACATCCTCTTCGGCATCCTTCAGATCATCCTCGGTGATTTCGCTGTTCTTTTTCTGTGCCTTGAATTGCTCTATCGCGTCTCTTCTGATGGCACGAATGGCTACCTTGCAGTCCTCGCCATACTTCTTGACATTTTTGGTCAGTTCCCTTCTTCTTTCCTCGGTAAGTATCGGGAATATCAGACGGATGACCTTGCCATCGTTGTTCGGGTTGATAC
The DNA here is from genome assembly GCA_036260935.1 of Clostridia bacterium. Lineage (GTDB taxonomy): Bacteria > Bacillota > Clostridia > Acetivibrionales > DTU013 > JAEYOM01. The sequence goes on along the minus strand of DATALQ010000004.1, from coordinate 6,523 downwards.
CAATGTCCGATTTCTGTATGGCTTTTTCAACTTCCTTTAGCATCTTGGCTTCCCACGGCTGGATGACAATTACCCGCGCTTCCGGTACGGAAATAGCACCGATCTGGTTTATGGGGGTCGGTGAGCCGTAGTAATCCACGGTTATTCTGTCCAATATGGCCGGATTGGCTCTGCCGGCCCTTAACCCTGCGAGTTCCTCCTTGAGCACATGGATCGCTTTGAGCATCTTGTCTTCAATGTCCTTGTAAGCGGCGTTTGCCATATGAAAACCTCCTTAAAATAAATTATCGGTATGCTTGGGTTAGTATAGGGTCGTTCCGATATTTTCGCCACTGACGACCCTCAATATGTTCTCGGGATCGCTCAGATCGAAAACTATAAGCGGTATCTTGTTGTCCATACACAGCGACAGCGCTGTCGAGTCCATGATCGAACCTAGCCTTTTAGCCAGGGCGTCTGCGAAACTAATCGTTTCGAATCTTACAGCATCGGGATTCTTTTTGGGATCGCTGTCATACACACCATCCACCATCGTTGCCTTAAGTATGACATCGGCATCGATCTCGGCAGCACGCAAAGCTGCTGTCGTATCTGTCGAAAAGTAGGGATTGCCTATGCCGCACGCAAATATGACGATCCTCTTCTTCTCAAGGTGCCTGATTGCCTTCCTCCTGATATAAGGTTCGGCAATCTGCCGCATTTCAATGGCAGTCTGGACTCTGGTCGGTACCCCTCTTGACTCGAGCGCATCCTGCAGTGCCAGCGAATTGAGGACTGTGGCCAGCATGCCCATATGATCGGCAGTTGTACGATCCATTCCCTTGCCGCTCCTGCCTCTCCAGAAATTGCCCCCGCCTACTACTATGCATATTTCCACTCCGAGTTTGTAAGCTTCGCAGATCTTATCGGAGATGGCACCCAATGTCTCTGTGTTTATACCTGTCTTCTGACTTCCTGCAAGCGCTTCCCCGCTCAGTTTGAGCAATATTCTTTTATACTTTGGCGTCATGTCGCAACAAACCCCCGCTCTCTATGTTATTGTTCTACAAAAAAACAAAAATTCCTGCCTTACTGACAACACTGCATTAAAAAGGGAACATAACTTGTATGCTCCCTCATTAAATCAACCACCGATTTGTTTCGCCACTTCTTCTGCGAAATTCTCTTCTTTCTTTTCCAGGCCCTCTCCTCTTTCAAAGCGGGCAAATCGCCTTATATTGATGTTTTCACCTATTGTGGCGATCTTTTCAGTGACGAGCTGTTTGATCGTCTTGTCAGGATCCTTGATCCAAGGCTGCTCCATCAGGCAGATTTCCTTATAGAATTTATCGATTCTGCCCTCGACCATCTTCTCGATGATCTTTTCAGGTTTGCCTTCGTTCCTTGCCTGCACCCTGAGAATGTTCATTTCCTTCTCGAGTACGTCGGTCGGTACCTCTTCCTTCTTGACGTATTCAGGTCTTGCGGCTGCTATCTGCATCGCTATATCCTTGACGAACGCCTTGAACTCTTCATTGGCGGCTGCAAAGTCGGTTTCGATGTTGACTTCGACCAGTACGCCTATTCTGCCGTTATCATGTATATAAGAACCTACAAGGCCTTCCGCTGCTATTCTGCCGGCTTTCTTTGCGGCTGCTGCCAGGCCTCTTTCCCTAAGGATCTCGATCGCCTTGTCGGTATTGCCGTCTGCTTCGGTCAGAGCCTTCTTGCAGTCCATCATTCCGGCGCCGGTCCTCTCACGGAGTTGTTTTACCATTTCAGCAGTAATCATCCAAATTCCTCCAAACAATAGTAATCATATTATTAGCCTCATATAAGGCGTTTATTCCATTGCTTCTTCAGCTTCGGCATCGGTTTCATTGATCTTGTCACCAGCTTCGCTGCTTTCGGTTGAAAGCTGTTCGCCCTGGCGTCCTTCGATAATGGCGTCGGCGATCTTTGCGGCGATCAGTTTGACAGCTCTGATAGCGTCGTCGTTGCCAGGGATGACATAATCGACTTCATCAGGGTCGCAGTTCGTATCTACGATTGCTACTACCGGTATACCGAGCTTCCTTGCTTCGAGGATCGCATTTCTTTCCTTCCTCGGGTCAACGATGAACATTGCTCCGGGGATCTTCTTCATGTTCTTTATACCGCCGAGGTATTTCTCGAGTTTTTCCATCTCGCCCTTGAGTTTGATAACTTCCTTCTTGGGCAGCACGTCGAACATTCCGTTCTGTTCCATGCCCTCAAGCTGGTTGAGTCTGTCGATCCTCTTGCGGATGGTTTTGAAGTTGGTGAGCATTCCGCCGAGCCATCTGGCGTTTACGAAATACTGTTCGCTTCTTTCTGCTTCTTCCTTGATGGAGTCCTGAGCCTGCTTTTTCGTACCGACAAACAGGACGTCTCCCCCACTCATGGAGATCTCCCTTATGAAGAAATAAGCTTCTTCAATTTTCTTGACGGTTTTCTGCAGGTCGATGATGTAGATGCCGTTTCTCTCCGTAAAGATGTATTCGGCCATTTTGGGGTTCCATCTCCTGGTCTGGTGGCCAAAATGCACACCGGCTTCCAGCAGCTGTTTCATAGAAATAACTGACATTTGAATGTCCTCCTTTAGTTTATACCTCCACGTTCCTCATCCGGTCGGAAGACCAATCGGCACTTTTCCGGCAGTCGGATCGTGTGTGTATTTTTTCGTTAAATAGTATAACACGGGATAATTTATTTAGCAAACAAATTTTTGTGCAAAACAGTAAGACAGTAGGACGATTTGGGAGGCCCATACTCCAGCATGATTCTGATAGCATCGGAAAGATGCCGCGAGGGTCGACGCTTCAGAGCCATCCTGGCGGCCCTTTCCTCAGATGCATTCCTTTCGGGTCGGCAGAATCAGCTTGCATATAGGCCTCCCGAACCGTCATCCAATTTATTTATTATACTAAAATAATTTTTTAAGAGACAGGCAAACAATTGGAATAACATTCATATAATTATACGGTGACAAATTTTTCAGGAGGTGCTCCGTTTGCTGCACTTCTTATTCACCATGATGAATGAAGTCCTGGGCAGTGTCTTTTTCCAGCTTGGCTACGTTTCGGGTTCAAACTCGTTCCCGCAGCCATTATCCGCAGAAGAAGAGCAAAAATATATAGAAGCGTACAAAGAGGGCGATGAAGATGCCAGAAATACTCTTATAGAAAGAAATCTCAGGCTTGTGGCACACATAGTCAAAAAATACAGCACGTTCAGCAGCGACAGCGATGACCTGATATCCATAGGAACGATAGGACTGATAAAGGCGATATCCACGTTCGATCAGTCCAAAGGCACCCGTCTTGCAACATATGCGGCACGCTGCATCGAAAATGCTATACTATCATAACGGCTCTCACTCCTGATCATGTCGGAAATCAAACTCTCCATGAAAAAATATAGCATCTGTTCTGCCTTACAGGTAAATACTTACGCTAATATCATTACAAAAAAAACGCTGCTGTACCTATTCCGGATAGCTCATAGGACTCGGATATGTAAAATGCGGCTGGATTATTCACCGGCTGAATTTTTGTGTATCTGCTTTATTGCCTCAATGAGTTTCACTTTTTGCTCCAGCGGACAGGACAGCTTTTTTATGTATTCTACAACCGACTGTGCGTGAACCGTTGCTACGCGCTTTGCGAGCTCCTGTTTACCGGATTCGCTTTTTGGATAGTACACGATGATGTTTGTCGTCCCGTCCCCCTCCCTTAACAATTTTATTATGAATGTATGACAAACAGGCTGTCCAATATGAGTGCATCCGTCACCGTTCATTTTCTCTTTGGTTGCCTCTGCGTCGGTGTGTTGCCTGGTGTGATGATGGGTCCATCGAATATGTGGTCTGTGTCGCGACACATCAAGTGTTATTCCATAGGAAGAGTATGGATCATATGGGAATCCTTCATTGACAGAAGCTACTTTAAAATAATATTATTAATAAGGTATATTGTCGAAAAAAAGCATGGCATTTTAGGTTTTTATCGAGCTTATTTGCGGTGCAGTTGGAGAAAGAGTTGAAATTCCAGCGGGGATACATGCACAAAAAAGAAAAAATCAGTATAACAAATAAATAACTTAACGGGGGCTGCAAAATGATTAAAACAATTCGCAAAAAATTCCTGGCTGTTTTTCTTGCATTCACGATGGCAATCAGTATCATACCGGCGATGACGCCGTATGTAAACGCTGCGGCTGGGGATGTATGGACAACCCAGATCTCAGGCACCAGCTCAAAATTGAATGGTGTATGCTATGGCGGTTCAACCTTTGTAGCAGTCGGCGACGGCGGCACAATTTTAACCTCATCTGACGGCAGCAACTGGACAAACAGAACGAGCAGCCCAGCGTCCAACGCAACTGCGACGGAAGGCAAAAAGCTTAATGCCGTATGCTATGGTAATGGCATATTTCTGGCGGTCGGCGCAGAAGGGAAAATAATGACGTCGTCAGACGGAATAACCTGGACAGCCAAAACAAGCCTGGGAATAAACATTTTAGCTGTAGCCTATGGCTTGGTCGGAGGCACCAGCACCTTTGTGTTAACCGCAGAGGGTGGCTCTTATGGTTACATTTTTACTTCAATTAACAATGGAGACAGCTGGACAGTACAATCAGAGGTAACCGGCAACGGTGCCTTTTATAACGCAGTCTGTTATGGCGGCGGGTTATTCGTGGCCTGCGGAGATTGGGATGTGTATACATCAGACTGCTCGTCCCGCCTTGTTGTCTCATCCGACGGAGAAGCCTGGATGGATTATTCAGAAACTTCTAATAGCTATCAATCATTGCTGGGCGTGTGTTACGGAAACTCGATGTTTGTTGCGGCCGGTGCGGAAAGCCACATAATAACTTCATCGGACGGAACTGTATGGACATATCAGGGTTTTCTCCCCGGGTATCCTAGTCTTAACGCAATATGTTTCGGTGGCACAACATTTATGGCAGTCGGCTATAACGGAACCATCGCCGCATCGACAGACGCGGCGAGCTGGAACCTTAAAACTTCTTCGACTCCAAATAACCTTACCAGCGTGTGCTACGGCAATAATACTTTCGTGGCGGTCGGGGACATCGGCACGGTTATAACCTCCGTGGGGGTCGCAGTGCCGACGGTGGCTACCGGTGACGCGAGCAGCGTCACATCTGCAGTTGCGACGCTGAACGGTTCCGTGAACGCCAACGGCGCAAGCTCTACTGTAACGTTTGAATACGGTACGAGTACAAGCTACGGTTCTACTGCCACCGCGGCAGAGAGCCCTGTTACCGGGACAAGCGCAACGTCAGTGAGCTGTGTGATTGCGGGACTTTCGGCAAATACTACCTATCACTACCGGATCAAGGCCGAAAACTCAGCGGGCACGACTTACAGCAGTGACAGCACGTTCACAACATCGAAGAAACCGGCGGTAACACTGATGCCGGATGCGACGGACAATGACGTCGACCACGATATAGTAATAACCTTCACTCACGATTCGGATTTTGAGGCCGCCATCAGCGGGGTAAGCTACAACGGGACGGCGCTTACCGCAACGACGGATTACATAGTAGGCAGCGGAACAATCACCTTAAAGCCGGGCGGCGGGAACGCAGTCCTGAGGACAGCGACGGATAGCAAGAACGTCATTGTGACGGCGACTGCCTACGATGACTCCGGCGTGCCGCAGACGATCATGGCAGGCGCTATGGCGAGCCTTACGCTTACGGCTCAGCCGTCTCCGGGTTTGACAAGCGGCCTGGCTTTCTCAGCGCAGCCGGTCGTGACGCTGAAAGACCAGTACGGTAATGTGTGCTCATCGGGTGTGTCTGCATCGGCAGATGTAGTGGCCTCGGTTTCCTCCAAAAGCGGTCTAACCGGTTCATGGACGATTGGCGGAACGACGACGAGGGCCGCGTCCTCCGGTGTGGCGGCATTCACCGATCTGACCTGTACCTTGGTCGCTGCGGGCACCGGCGCGATCAACTTCGCCTGCGGAACACCCGCAGTCGACAGCGATTCCTTCACAATCCCGAAGAAATCGGCGGTAACACTGACACCGGATACGACGGACAATGACGTCGACCACGACATAGTAATAACCTTCACTCACGATTCGGATTTTGAGGCCGCCATCAGCGGTGTAAGCTACGATGGTACGGCGCTTACCGCGACGACGGATTACATAGTAGGCAGCGGAACAATCACACTGAAACCTGACGGCGGGAACGCAGTTCTGACGACAGCGGCGGACAGCAGGAACGTCGTTGTGACGGCGCCCGGCTACAATGACTCCAGTGTGTCGCAGGCGATCATGGCAGGTGCTGTGGCGAGCCTTACGCTTACGGCTCAGCCGTCTCCGGGTTTGACAAGCGGCCTGGTTTTCTCAACGCAGCCGGTCGTGACGCTGAAAGACCAGTACGGCAATGTGTGCTCATCGGGCGTGTCTGCTTCGGCAGACGTAGTGGCCTCGGTTTCCTCCAAAAGCGGTCTTACCGGTTCATGGACGATCGGCGGAACGAC
>DATALQ010000032.1:0-44258 GCA_036260935.1 Clostridia bacterium | reverse complement strand
ATACAGTCCAACATTACGTTGGAAAACGTTATGAAAGAAATGGCGAACACCGCTATAAACGCCAATTATATTGATTATAACCCATATTTTAAGCTCACGATAGATTGGGTTAAAAATGCTGTTCTAATCAATACAAATAGCAAAATTAAGTTGTTTGATGAATTTTTATATGGCCTGTATATAAAAAAAGTAATTACTATACCGCAAAATGAGTATAATAGCAAAGAATTAATTGAAAATATCATATTGGAATTACATAATATAGAGCAATCCGGTATTGATACAGATTGCTTTATCATTAACTTTTCCGAGGATTTTGAGGTACCTTATGACTATAGAACTCAGCTTATACAATGTTTTTCTAATTTAAATAAAAGTACGGCATTGCTTTATAAACCAGAGAAATTTCTTAATAGAACTTGTATATCGCAAGAAGGAATTACTAGTGTATGGGATCCTACGATATATTCCGCTATTTTGAGCAGGCAAGAGTCAAAAGAAAATATACTTAAAATACCTGTAGTTGCTTTCTTTGGCACTTCATATATAGAGTATTCATTCATAATAAACAATCTGAATTCTCTTTTTAGAAATGACGGGTATTTTTCTGTCGGCATATCTAATGTTTGTACGGACATTCTTTATGGAATGGAATATCTACCAGAGTGGGCGAATATTCCAAATTGTTTAGGCAGTATTTATGATAAATATGAATGCGACGTACTACTAGTTGGTATTTGTCATGATATGTATGAAAAAAATGATATTTATAATAAAAACAGCATTAATGCGGATATTATTATAACAATAGAAGAAGTTGATGGAGAAGGAGGTATACAGATTATTGCCGGAGATTACAATACGATACATATAGTATTCCGATATAATATTGAGACAATAAGTGCGGATATTTCATTACTTTACAAAGAATTAATCAATTGCTTTAATAGTGCATAATAATCCGTAGTGTATATGGAAATACATCTTAAAATCGGTAGGCATAAAGCTGATCGGCATCAAACATCTTTTCGATCATGGAATACAGGCAAAGAAGCTGGTTGAAATACTTCAGAACCGTTCTTTCCGAGGCCTTGTGGTTATTCGCTTCATATCGGCTCTACCGGATTTCGGCGCTTTAGTGATTGGCTGACCGGCTATTTGGGATCCGAATTCCTTTTTCTAGTTTTTCTAATTATTCTTTTTTTCATATTTTTCTTATTTCTCTATTGACTCTGCACATGCGTCAGGGTTTACACTTTATGTATGAAACCGGAACTACTAATATAATCAGCCAGGGGTAGTGTATATGGAAATGCATCTGAAAATCGGCGAAATCGCAAATATGTTCGAAATTTCCATAAGGGCATTGAGGCTCTATGATAAAATGGGCCTCCTAATACCCGGGTATACGGACGGGAACAGCGGCTATAGATACTATACCGCGGATCAGGTACAGCAGCTGAACACTATTCTCGTACTAAAATCGGTAGGCATAAAGCTGATCGATATCAAACACCTTTTCGATCATGGAATGCAGGCGGAGAAGCTGGTTGATATACTTCAGAAAAAAAAGGATTATTGGGAAAACCAGATAGAAATTGCCCGGTTCAATATCGAGAATATTGACAGATTGAGGACAGCTGCCCTGCATACATCCGGCAGCGACAGAAAAACTGATGGAGGTGTGCAGCCGGTTGATGCGTACAAAATGTCCCGGCTGGTCTGTCTTGAGAACCTGAAGCTGCAGACTGTTCTTTCCGAGGCTCTATGGTTATGAGTATGGAGTTTCGGAGTATTTTGTACGACTCAATTGAATATGAGCCAGACAATTGGGATATAAGGGCGCCTCTTTATTTCCCGGACCTGAATCTCGACCAGATAATCGGGGCTATTCTGGCAGGTAAGGAGGAGTATCGGCTGGAACCGTTTTTCTACCGTTCCCTGAAAGATATTTCTTCAATAAATTACAGACTTGATGTAATGAGAGATGTTGAGAATCCAGACATATATAATGCCATAACCGTATTCGCCGCCGGTATGAAAAGGATTAGAGAATACATGGGCTTCAGCCTGACTTTACACAACAGCCTCCAAAAGAAAAAATGGCTGCTCGATGCCGCAGGCCTTTACTGTGAAACGGTATCGGTTTTGCATGCAGTTTTGGCTTCGCTTCATATCGGCTCTTCCGGACTACGGCTGTTTTGTGATTGGTTGACAGGTTACCTGGGATCTGATGCATATAAAACGCTTTATACCGATACCGACAGCCTTTTCAAAGAATTCGGGAGCATCAGGTACAGTGTTGAAATCGAAGGCGACAGGGTCATAGTGGGTGAGGATCGGTATTGCGACGATTACTGTGAATTGATGAAAGAATCCTTCGGGCGTATTAACGATACGGTTTTTGATTACAGTATCAGGTTTTTTACCGATGTAGAAATGTGTTCGCTCGAAGGAAGGATAATAGATATCATAAGCGACATGTATGCCCCGGTTTTTAAAAGGCTCGATGAATACTGTTCCAAGCACCTGGATTTTATGGACAGGACTTTGGAGAGATTCGTCAGGGAAATCCAATTCTATATTTGTTTCCGTGATTATATCAAAAAACTGGGGAGGTCAGGCTTTTGTTTTACTTACCCATCGGTATCGCTGAAAAAGGAAATCAGACTGACAGGGGGATATGATCTGGCCCTTGCGCAAAAATGTCCCGGCCTGGGCGCTGCAATCGTGCCTAATGATTTTCTGTCAATCGGAGGGGAACGGATATTCATATTGACCGGTCCGAACCAGGGCGGCAAAACTACGTTTGCAAGAACTGTCGGGCAGATCGTTTTTTTTGCATTACTGGGATGTCCTGTTCCTTGTGTTACTGCAGACATTTGTTTGATCGATAATATTTTCACTCATTTTTCCGTGGAGGAAAATCCCGGCGGGAATACCGGCAGACTAAAGGAAGAGCTTTTACGGCTGAAATGCATCATGAACAATATGACTGCAAACAGCCTGATCATTATAAACGAGCTTTTTGCTTCGACGACTTCCAACGACGCCTTTAAGATGGGCAAAAGGATATTAGACCATTTCGGGGCTCTCGACTGCTTTTGTCTTTATGTAACGCATATCCACGAACTGGCCGGGATCAATGGGAAAACTGTCAGCCTTGTCGCTGCTGTCGATAAGGACAGAGGGGCGGCACGCACCTACAGGATAATAAGAAAACAGGCTGACGGCCGTGCTTATGCAAATTCGATCGCTGAAAAATATCATTTGACATATGAAGCGATAAAGGGGCGTATCGGGACATGAAGCCGTATCTTCTTTTTGAGCAATACAAGGGGGATTTATACCACAAAATACCCAATGAAAAGGATTTGGCAGAAGACCTTAATCTTTCTGCCGTTTTCAGGGCTATGGCTCAAAATGACAGCTTCATACACAATACGGCCAGGCAAGTAATTTTATGCAGTCTTTCGGATACTGAAGCCATAAGCTACCGCCAGAATGTGCTGAAGGATTGTTTGAATAATCAGTCCGTGATACGCAGACTTTATGATATTTCGGAAAACATAATGGAGGAAGCTGCCTTTTACAAACAGTCCACACAGCCGAGCTTCTCCAGGGCGGTTACCGTATCCTACAAGCTTCGGAATGCTGCCGGGCTGGCAGATATCCTCATTGCCGGTCTTGAAACACTAAGAAGTACGGCTCACAGGTACAAGGGGAATTTCAAATCCAAGGGTCTGACAGCTTTCTGCCTTCAACAGGAAACACTTCTTACGGATGATTTCTTCATTGAATTAAAGAAATACATAAGTGATCTCGGTTTCATATCGGAAGGCGGCAGGATAATCATAGGGTCGTCCATAGGCAAAGGGCTGAAGGGTACGGCCCATATTCTCAGAAGCATATCCAATCGCAATGCCGATAATAAAGGCTCTAAAGAGGCAAACAGATCCAGGCAGTCCGGTACGATCCTGCTTGACAATATCAGTATCGCAAATAATGCCAAAGAAGTGGAGGAAGCGGGACTTGTCCATATATTGAGGCTTTTGAACCGTTTTAATGAAAGCGTACTTGACTTTTTTGATACATTGCATTTTGAGGCGGGCTTCTATGCAGGCTGCATAAACCTGCACAATATTGTGAAAGGACATAGCGCTGCAGTTTCTTTTCCCGTTCCCGATGAAGCCAATAAACGAAATCTGAGCTTTGAAAGCTTGTACGACCTGAGCCTGCTGTTGAATGAACAGAGGCAGCCGGTCAGCAATGGGCTGGACACACACGATACCTGCCTTTATATCATCACAGGAGCCAACCAGGGTGGTAAATCGACATATCTAAGGAGTATAGGCATAGCGCAGCTCCTGATGCAATGCGGCATGTTCGTGCCTGCTTCGTATTACAGAGCAAATGTAAGCGAAAGTATCTTCACGTATTTTACGAGGGAAGAGGATGAAAGCATGAACAGCGGCAAGCTTGAGGAAGAACTCAAGAGGATGAACGAAATTATCAGCTCCGCCTGCCGCAATTCCCTTATATTTATGAATGAGCCCTTTGCTACAACCACTGAAAGAGACGGCTCGAAGATTGCGCAGGATATTGTAACAGCATTTTACGAACTGGATGTTAAGACTTTGGTAGTAACTCATCTATTCGAGTTTGCAAACCTGATGTTCGTTCAGGAGCTCCAAAAGGCGGTATTCCTAAGGGCTGAAAGAAGCGATGGCGGAAGCCGTACCTTCAATATCAAGGAAGGGGAACCATTGACTACAAGCTATGGCGAGGACATTTTCAATTCAGTGATGGGGTAACCGTGGAGTCTATAGGATCAGCCCGGCGATATCCCGATTTCTTCTGATAAATATTGAAAAGTACCATTGAAGCCAATATGAGCACACCGCATACCAGAAACATAGTCGTATAATTGAACCAGTCGGAAATTCCTCCTCCGATAATAGGTCCCAGACCCTGCCCAATGTCCGCGCCGATATAAAACGTGCTTGTCGCAACTCCGACCCTGGTTTCATCCACACTCTTAATAGACTCCGCCTGAAGCGACAACTGGCCTGCCCCCTGACCAATGGACTTCAGTACTGATGCAACTATCAGCGGGGCCAGCGCCGGAGCGAAACCTATCAAAGCCATAGATATGGCAGATACTACAAGCGAGATGTTCACCGTTATGGTTAAGCCGTGTCTATCGACAATCCGTCCTATGAACATTCGAAGGATGAAAACCACAACCGCTCCGACGGAAAAGAAAATACCTATATTCGCTATGTTTCTTTCCTTGGCTAGCAGGATCAAAAAAGAGCTTACTATACCATTTCCAAAGGAAAATACGCCTCCGATTATCGTATAAACTATAATCTCTTTTGCTATTAAAGGCTGAAAATTCGTCTTCCTACCCGTATTACCCGGATTACTCAGATTGCCCGTATTGCCCGGTTCATTCGCATAGCCTAAAAACAGCAGCATTGCAGCCGCCCAAAAGGACAACACTGCAGTGATCAGAAATAATGACTGAAAGCCGGCCTTATCGGCGATATATATTCCCACGTTCGGTCCGATGATCGATGCAAGTACCTGCCCGATTCCAAAATAGCCTATTCCTTCCCCGAGACGCTCCTTTGGGATGAATCTGGTAACAAGTGCGATATTTACAGTACTGCTGATACCGAAAGAAATTCCGTGTAGAATTCTGAAAAAATACAGCAAATAAATATTTGATGATAAGGCATACCCTGCTATCGAGATTCCAATAAGAATGTTCGCCAGTATACACAGCTTCTTTTTGTTGAAACGGTCCGCTGTAACTCCCGCAATCGGGCGTACAACCAGTGCCGCCACGGAAAAAATCCCTGATACGACGCCTGCAACAGTCAGCGAATTCATAATGTCCATTGCATATTTTGAAATTGTGGTATAAATCATATTGAAACCCATGGCCGTTATAAAGCTGACCATGATTAAAAATATGAAGGACTTGGTCCATAGCTTGTTTGCGTTAACTTGCCTGTTCCTGCCTATAATATTGAAAAAAGACACTGGGGGGCTCCTTTCATACCCGGTGCTCCGGTCCCGGTTTATGCTTTATTTCCATCCAATCAACAATACGACGGAGCCACCGTTCCCAGAAATCCCACTCATGCCCTCCGGGGCCTTCCTCGTACGTAATCTCAAAACCTATTTCTCCGGCGAACTCAATGAATTTTTTACAGCCGTCATACGTAAAATCCTCTGTTCCGCAGCAGCTGAAGAATCTGGGCATGGTATTGCCCGACGCTGCCAGCTGCCTTGCAAGATATTTCAAATCATTCTCACTGTTTTGATACTGTTCGAAGGTCCCGAAAGAATTCTGCACCGAATTTGGTTTTGCTTCTTTGAATCTTGCCAGAAAGCCGAGGTCATCCAATCCTCCTACTCCCGACATACCGGCTGCCGCCGCAAAAAAGTCAGGGCGTCTTAAGGCCCATTTCATAGCCCCGTGTGAGCCCATTGAGTTACCGACAACAAAGTGATCCTCTCTTTTTTCGGAAAGAGGGAATATGGATTGAACTACAGCAGGCAGTTCTTCACTGAGATAGGTAAAATACCTGGCGCCGTGTTTCATATCACAATAGAAGCTTAACAGCACTTCGGGCATTACGGCGGCGAATCCGCCCTCGTTAGCCAGACGCTCGATACTCGTGTTTCTATAATAATATGTGCAGTCGTCCGAACCGCCATGCAGAACGTAAAGCGTCCGAAACAATCTGCCCTTTGGATATATCTCCTCAATGCTCATGCCGCGCTGCCCGATTGTATAAGTCGGCAGTACGACGGCGATATTTGTCTGCATGCCTAATGCCTTTGAAAAGAATGAATAATTTATCAATCCCATGTTCTATTTCTCCGCCTTTCCGTTACTTTTTCAGAGGAAGCCAGTCAAGGACCCGTTGAATATAAACATCCCAGAATTGCCAGTCATGCTTTCCCGGTCCTTCTTCGTAAGTTATTTCGAGTCCCTTTTCCCTCGCGTAGGCCATGTAATCCTTTGTAAACCGATAGGTAGGGTCTTCGGTTCCGATACAGACGTATAAGGCCGGAAGCTTCACATTCTTCTCTACCGCAAGGTCGATAAGGTATTTTGTATCATCCGGACTTCCGTCCAGTTTATCCAGGCCTCCGAAACAGTTGTTGACTATTGAATTCTCTTCAGCCTCACTGGAGGGTGCGAATCCCCGTGCACTGAAAAGATCCGTTACCAGCGATACGCCGGATAAACCTGCCGCTGCCGCGAAAAATTCGGGTTTTCTGAAAGCCCACTTTATTGCGCCGTAGCCTCCCATTGACAAACCTGCAACGAACCGGTCCTCTTTTTTGGCAGACAGTGGAAAGTTGTTTTCCATTACTACCGGCAGTTCTTCAGTAATGTATGTAAAGCAGTCATAACCATGGGCCATATCCGTGTAAAAGCTGTCGCCGAGAACCTCGGGCATGACTACGGCAATGTGATGCTCCTGCGCATACCGTTCGATACTCGTAAACCGGATCCAATCCAGAGCATTGCCGCCGCCTCCGTGAAGCAGATATAATGTCTGGAACGGTTCCATCTTCGAATAAACCTCGGTATACGTCCTGTTCGGATCAGCAGAGAAATTATCTGCAGGAAGTATCAGATATACGTTGGTATGGTAGCCGAGAGTTTTGGACATAAAACTAAAGTGAAGCAGACCCATATTTATCCCTCCATGTAAAGGTTGGTGAAACCAGCAGATGGAAACCTGACTTGAAACAATTTCCTTGAGAAATTTGCTATAACGTTTTACCTGCAATAATTATATGTGTACTTCTACATCCTGTCAACAAAAAGCAGGGCTAGCGGAATATTGACATTGATTCTGGAATAAGATAAAATTACCATGCTAAGCTAAAACGAAAATGCAAAATTGAAAATGAGTGAGAAAAATGAGTCTACTTTTAAAACAATATGAAATACTGGGTAGGAAAAGAGAAGCGTATGTATATATTCCAGACAAGGATTGGGATGCTTTAACCAAACCGTCGTCCATTATGGTTCTGCGCCCTTCGGCCGGTGAAGGCTCTGTACGGGAACTGCTTTCTTCAGGCCTTTCAGAACTGGGTGAAACTAAGGATATTTTGTTTGTTTTTCCCGATCCCGGCGATAACGGCTGGGCAACAAACAAGTCACAGGAATGCGATAACGATATCGCTTTTTTAATGGCCCTGAACGGCGAAATAACCCGCGGAATCGTGAATGGAAGCCGGGGTGTTATGAACGACGTGCATTATATCGCAGGGATTGGTAGCGGAGCCGGAATGGCTATCTCATTCACGGCACTCCATCCTGAGACCACCGCAGCCGTAGCGCTTATCGGCGGTGTTTCCCTGCCCGGGACGAGTAATAAAAACGGTGCGGCTATGCCCGCGATACTTTTTAACTGTTCCGCAGAGACTATTTCGTATTACAAAAGCTTGAACAAGGCATATATGGCGATTCCGACAAATCCGGAGACCACCATTTTTACCAACAGTGTAAACCGCTGTCATAATGTGATTTCTATAAAGGAAGAGGGTATCAACAGCCTGACCGGCGCTGTAATGAACAGGATCTGGCTTGATTTGTTCCATACGGTCAGACGCATCAACACCTGCGAAACGGGTAATATTTCAAAACGCATGAGTATTGAAGACATTTGCTTTGAAAAGCACCTTAACGACCGTTCTCTGGGCGATAACGGCAATATGGCTCATACCTGGCTGGAGCATGTCCCCCGGCGTATCAAGGATAATCCGTCGAAACCCGTACCCCTTGTTATTTTCAGCCACGGCGCCTTCGATAATCCCATGAAAGCGGCAGATATGAGCAAGTGGCATGAAATTGGCGAAAAGAAAGGCTTTATTACCGTATACCCTCTGGCCGGCAATGGAGTCAATTTCAATCTGAATCTGGATGAGTCCCTGCCGGATGATGTAGGTTATTATCTGGCTTTAATACGATATCTAAAGGATAAGTACCCCATTGACAGCTCAAGAGTATATCTGTCGGGCTTTTCAAATGGCGCGGGCATGTCTCAGGTAATGGCGCTGCTGCACCCTGAGCTTTTTGCCGCCATCGCTCCTATTGACAGCATGTGGCCATACGTTAAACCAGGTCCCTTCGAACCGGAGAAATTCAGTCTGGAAAAGAACCTGCGTCCAATCACCATTGGACTTGAGCTCCAACGGAAGCACAACTACCGTATGCCGGTCTGGTATGTATACGGGACCCGCGAAATGGAATATCCGGTTTGTAAAGGTCTGGGTCAGCAATACCATTATGATGCGTGGAAGCAGTATAACAGCATACCTGTACTTGAAACGCCCGATAAACCTCTGGAGGCCGAATGCAGCATCGGTGTCGAGGGAGATGCCGTAGAGGTGCTTTATCCGTGCCCTCAATATCCCGAATATAAATATTCCGTACATAAGTTTTACAGCGCTGACACTCACAAGGATTATTACAATTTCGCTTTGGCTCACGGCAAGGCTCACGATGTTCATATAGTTGACGCAGAGCTGGCATGGCAATATATATCCAGATTCAGCAGGAATCTGGATGGTACTCTGAATGACAGCCGGGACAGCCGATAATGCAAGGAACTTTTTTTGCAGCCTGAAGGGCTGTTACGTGTAAAATAACCAGGAACAGGAAGGTAACTACTATTATGGCAAATGTTATTGTAAAAGTACCTGTGGATGACAAGGGATTCGATTCCAGGGGAAGAATGGTTGCTTATTTCGGAACACCCGTAATCGATGGTAAGTTGGATGGTATATGGAGCAAGGCACAAGTCGTTACGCCCAAATATGTATCGAACAACGTAGAGACTACAGCTGCCTTTAAAGCTCTGTGGGATGACAATGCGCTGTATATCCTTGCCGAAGTGAAGGACAAGGACATGTCCGTGGCATCCGGTACTCCGTATATGCAGGATTCAATGGAAATCTTCCTGGATGAGAACAATGACAAGACACAGGAATACGGCGTAGACGACCTGCATTACCGCGTGAATTATGAAAACTTTCAATCCGTGGATACCGGAAGCGCAGACAGGTTTTATACAAATGCGGTTAAAGTAAAGGGCGGATATTTGATCGAAGCAAGAATCGCATTGAAAAATAAGCCGGCTAACGGAAATGTACTTGGAATTGAGCTGCAGATCAATGACGCAAAGGGAACGGAAAGAGTCGGTACCATTAATGTTTTCGATTCGACAGGCACAGCATGGAATGATACGAGAAAATTCGGCGAAGTTTTATTGGCCGGCAAGGCAAACGGCGCAGTAAGCGGACTGAACCCGTATGATCTCATGAATTTGATCAAGAGCTCTCAAAAACTTGATATGACGCTTTACAAAAATCCAAGTGTATTGACGGATGCTATAAAAATCGCAGAAGGAGTTCTTAAGGATAAAAAGGTCACCCAGAAGCAAATCGTCGAACAATGCGCAGCTTTAAAGGCCGCGGCAGGCAAGCTGGTGCTGACTGAAGAAGCCGCGAACGAGAAGTATTTTAAAGCGGTTCCTGACGAATACAAAGCGGAGAACGCTAAACCGGGTACGATTGAAAGCACGGAATACACGGCGGCCAATCTGCAGAACGGCACTGACGTCAAGAAGCTGAATGTCTATCTGCCGTATGGTTATGACGCTTCCGACACAAGCAAAAAGTATAATGTACTTTACCTGATGCATGGCGGCGGCGAAAATGAGAATCTCATATTCGGCGGACCCGGCCAGAGCAAGGAACTCAAGAAGATACTGGATAATATGATCGGCAATGGCGACATTGAACCCCTTATCGTTGTCACGCCTACGTTTTACGGCGGTAAAAACGATGTTGCGTTCTTCCCCGGAGAATTGATCGAAAAGGTTGTTCCTTTGGTTGAAACAAAATATCACACCTATGCGGCATCCGCAGAGAAAAATGATTTGAAGGCTTCAAGAGAACACAGGGCATTCGGCGGCTTCTCCATGGGCTCGGTTACCACCTGGTATACATTTATAAACTGCCTTGACTATTTCAAATATTATCTGCCGTTAAGCGGCGACTGCTGGGCGCTGGGGCAGAAGGCAGGCGGCAGTATAGCTATGGAAACGGCGGAATACCTTGCGAAGGCTGCCAAAGATTCCGGTTACAGGCCGCAGGATTACTACCTGTTCTGCGCTACGGGCAGCCTGGATATCGCTTATCCGAATCTCAAGCCTCAGATCGACGAGATGAGGAAGCTGAAGGATACCTTTATTTACTCATCGGATACGAAGAAAGGCAATTTCTATTTCATCGTCAGCGATGGCGGCACACATGCGTGGAATTGGGTAAATCAGTACATCTACGATATATTGCCGGATCTGTTTAAAAACTGATTCCGTGAAAGTTTTTTTGAGGTGTGAAGGCCTGAAAAACTGGCTTTCATACCTCATTCGATTTTTTAGTACATTCATTTATTTGACTCATGCAGTATGGTAATATGGTTATATAGATAAACTCATACTATAGCGGCAAATAAAGGGTAGGAGTCGCTCAGGAGTGTAATATGGCTAATGCAAGCATTAAAATTGTTGCTCAAAGAACCAATCTTTCACCAGGTACCGTATCCATTGTTTTGAATGGGCGCGGCAACGATATGCGTATCTCTCAAAAGACGCAAAACCTGGTTTGGGAGGAAGCGAAATTATTGGGGTATAAGCCCAATATACATGCGAGGCGGCTGCGGAACAGGTCGGAAGACAATTCTGCCGCAATTATCGGTGTGCTTTGGCCTTCATTATATTCTTCAGAGTTGATTGTGGGCTTTTTTGACGGAATTCAAAACAGCATTTTAAATGACAAATTGAATGTGGAAGTTGTTTTTAAACCTTATCAATATTCTGAAATCAACAAAATCGAGGATGTTTTTAAAAATCAGCTGTTTAACGGGGTTATAATTGTCGGAGCCTCTGACAGCGATGTCGATTATTTGTACAGGATGAAGTCCGCAATGCCTGTCGTATTGTTCAACCGTCAAAATGACAAATGCGGCTCCGTTTGCATCGACAACTATCTCACAGGTGAAAAAGTATCCAGATTGCTTGCTGCCAGAGGACATAAAAAAGCGGGCTTGATCGGGCCCAATCTTTTATCGAGAAATTTCAGCATGAGAAGAACCGGCTTTTTGGATGGGTGCCAGCGATACGGCATAACTGTGCTGCCGGAGCACAACATAAGGGAGTCCCTGGACTCGGAGGGGGGATGCCGGGGCATTGAAAGTCTTCTGGCTACAGGATCCCTTCCCACGGCGCTGTTTTTGCTTGTATCCAGCTATGGGCAGGAAGTCTATTCGGCGCTCCAAAACGAGGGAATACGCATTCCTGATGACATAGAAATAATAGGTTATTCCGATACGGTTTCCTGCCGGCTTTTAAAACCAAGTATGACAGTCATCGATATGCCGGTACAGATAATGGTTAAAAGATCCCTACAGCTTATACTTAATATGATAAACGGGTATATACAGGATTCTCACAATGTTTTTGAGGAAGCGAATTTCATATTCCGCGAAAGCTGCGGAGGATTTCCCGATACTGCGAGCCAAAAAGAGACAGCCCGATAAGTCCAAATTATTGTTTATCTCGTGCGGTTATGGTAAAATCTATTTTACAGTTCTGCTATTTTTATTGGTTTTTGGAGGATTATACAATGGATACTTTCCTGGAGAAGCTGGTTACGAAAAAAAAGAATTTAAGTGATAATCTCATAACTTTCGGCATTTTGATGGCCGGAACAATACTGATACTTGCGGCTCTTTCGATCCAACTGCTGAACCAGCTGGGTGTGAGCCTGATTGTCGCCGCCGGAATCGCATACCTGGCATACCGGCTTATTTCGTCGCGCAACGTAGAGTATGAATACATAGTAACGAACGGAGACCTCGATATCGACAAGATAATATCCAGAAGAAAGAGGAAAAGGATATTCAGTGCGAGCTGCAAGGAATTCGAGATACTTGCGAAGGTTTCGAGCAACAGCTTCAGCCAGTCGGTTCAGAGCATCAAAAACCGGATTGACGCTTCGGGTTCAATAAATTCACCCGACGCTTATTTTGCCACACTCAATTACAAAGGTGAGAAAACTCTGGTCATTTTCGAACCGGACAGCAGGATGCTGAACAATTTCAAAGTCTATATCCCGAGAAAGATATTTACGGCTTGATTAGTATGTTTTGAGGTGCGGTTATGTTTTTTGCATTCGAGACCCTGCTCCGCCTGGTACTTGCGGGAGTTCTGGGAGGCCTGATAGGTTACGAAAGGGAACACACCAACAGGCCGGCCGGGTTCAGGACTCATATCCTGGTTTGTGTAGGGGCGGCGCTTGTAATGGTTACGTCCGAATACATTTTTGAAGTATACAGCGGAAAGGTCAATCTGGATCCTGCAAGGCTTGGAGCTCAGGTTATCAGCGGCATCGGCTTTCTTGGAGCGGGTACCATAATACGCGACGGTTTCAACGTCCGCGGACTTACGACGGCTGCCAGCCTCTGGGCCGTGTCCTGCGTCGGAATAGCAGTCGGCATCGGTTTTTACAGCGGTGCCGTAATTGCGACGATTCTTATTTTTCTGACTTTGATCATTCTTAAAAAGGCCGAAAAGCATTTTAACAGTAAAAACCGCTACAGGACCTTCATAGTGGAATCCGACAACGCGCCGGGCCAGGTGGGCCAGGTCACAGGCCTGTTCGAAAAATACAGCATCGAGATAAAGAATATTCAGCTGTATAAAAGCAAGGAAAATAACACGATGATAAAGATCCTGGTAAAAATGCCGGGCAGTACGGTGGACATGCAGCTGCTAAGCGACATGCAGTCACTGAATGGCGTCGGCAAGGTATACGAGGAGTAACTTGTACGCTGCATATCGATTTTCATTGCAGAGTTTTGTTAATTGCGCCAGACGGTTTTATCGTGAGAACTATGCTTCAAGTCAAAGAGCCTGTAATTCAAGCCCTGGTTGCTGAAAAAAACAGAGGTACATCGAATACCTCTGTTTTTTAAACAAGACTGCGCTATGTTTCATTAAATCAAACGTGCCTCGCCTTGTGGGCCGCACTTGCTCGAGCAGGACGTGATTTTGCCCGACACTTGCTTGAATTGACAGGCTCTAATGTCTTTACGCAAATGTTCTCCCAATGAAACCGCCCGTCTCAATATAAAAGTACGCTGCATGTCGATTGACATTGCGTGAGTTTTGCGAATTAGAGCATATTGATGAGGCATAGATAAGGGCAAATTCATGTTTGAGCGGAGCGTTCAAATTAAAGCGAAGCGAGTTTGAATTTGCCGCAAAGCTGAATCTATATGCTCTTTGTACAAAACTCGCAATGAAAATCGGTATGCGGTGTACGACTTACCCCTCTGATTGAAGAACAGCCTGTACCGCATCTTCCTCCCTGTATCCCAAGGCAATGAGCGCACAAACAAGCATAATCCCAGCAGACATGATAAACATTGGAATAAGCGTGAGTTGCTTCATCAGTACACCTGACAACCCTGACCCAATTAGAATTCCTCCAAGCATGACCGGAGTAATCAGACCACTTACTCTTCCTATGTATTCCGCTTTGACGGTTTTTATCAAAGGAGTATTGATGGCCACCTGGAAAAAGGCAAGAACCGCACCCGATAGTAAACACATGGCAGCCGTTAGAAATACTACTGTTGACAGGACCTCTATCACGGTCACCACAGCAAATATTATCATCCCTGTGACCAGGATGGTTCTCGTCTTGAACCTGTTGACAAAGGAAGCCGAGACTATTGCTCCTGCCAGGAGCCCTATGCCGGAAAGTGAATATAACCACTGCAGGCTCTCCTTTTCAATACCCAGCCGGTCTGTAACCAGATATACGGTCAATGGCTGAATAAGTCCTTCCGCAAGACCTAATACGGCCAGAAGTACACATATTACCTTAAGACCCCTATTGCTTTTAAGATATCTCAGACCTTCCTTCATTTCTACAAACAGGCTGGTTTTTGTAGCTTCTGCAGCTTTCCGACCTGAAGGCAGAGCAAACTGGACTATTGAGGAAACCAGAAACATAAAAGCAATGATAGCAAGTGAATAGCTCAAACCAATGGATCCATACAATAAAGTTCCCAAAACAGGTCCGACAATGAGAAACAATGACTGCCAGCTTTGGGAAAGTGAAACCGCCTGAGTTACATACTTTTCATCTATATGCTTTTTAAATATAATGCTTGATGAAGGTACGGAGAACTGACTTACAACCGACGAAACAAGTGTAGCGGCAAAAACCGCCTGCCACAAGCCTTGAGAAATCAGAATCAAAATGGAAAACACCGATATGGCACTCAAAAAGTCACCTATAATCATTGTTTTCTTTGGATCCCATCTATCTGCCAGAGTTCCACCGATGTAAGCAAAAATGAACATGGGCAGGTACTCAAAAACCGTAATCAGGGATACTGCAACCGGGTCTGCATCTGTCATGTCAATGATAAAGAACAACACAGAAATATTCCGTATCCAAATGCATATTTGCTGGATAAAATCTGTAGCCATAATAATTCTAAACACTTTATTCCCAAGTAACTCTTTCATAACAATCCTCCTATTAAACTGACCGTTCGGTTTTTTTGCTGATAAAAAAATTTAACTCTTAAGCCCATCAAGAAAAACATCTACAGCTTTTTTGTACATGTAGGAAATTTCTTCGTTTTTCACGGCTTGGCAAATAGCTCCCACCCCTGCCAATAAACCGTAGATTATGATTGTAGCCTCATTGATGTCGATATTCATAAATTCCTTATTTTGAATGCCTTCCGTAATAACACCTTGTATAACCTGAAAAATCCTTCCGCTTAATTCGTTCATTTTCTCTTTCATTTCAGGGTAAGCAGTCTCACTTACGGTAAATTCTTCAGCAACTTTCATAAGCGGGTTCTCAAAGTCCATTGCATATAGCTCCGCCAGGGCGTACAGTTTACCTTTGGCCGTCTTGAGACTGGAAGATTTCACTTTCCATAAGTCAATCCACTCCTGTGTATTGAGCTCAATTATATATATAAAAAGAGCTTCCTTACTTTTAAAATGATAATAAATGCTTCCCTTGCTCATGCCTGAGTGGACTCTGATATCCTCCATTGAAGCCTTATGGTAGCCTTTTTGTATAAACAGCTCTTTTGCCCTGGTAGCAATAAGTTGCTTTGTTTGTTCCGCTTTGTCATTAGTACCTGGCATGAACTCACCTCCCATTCCGACTGACCGGTCAGTTTTATAATAGTCGAGCATTTATTCCATGTCAATAGGTTTTTTTATTCTGTGTGTAGTTCTCCCCATAAAACCGGGCGGTTCAATATAGAAGTACGCTGCATATCGATTGACATTGCGTGAGTTTTGAGAATTAGAGCATATTGATGAGGCATATTCAAGGGCAAATTTCTGTTTGAGTGAAGCGTTAAGCGAAGCGAGTTAAATTTGCCACAAAGCCGAATCTATATGCTCTTTGAACAAAATTCTGCAATGGAGATCGAGTTGCAGTGTACTTTTATTATTCAGGTACTGAAAATATTTTTGACACTATCTTCCATTCTTCTTCTATTTTATATAGCAGCATATAGTCTGTCGAAAAATGCACTTTACCCTTAAATACGTCAATTTTTACAACAGCTGTATTGTCGGTATTGTCCAATAAGGAAAATCTGTAATCTGTCGGGGATTTCCACAGGGCGGGAGATTTCTCTTTCATTGATTCTATCCTGTCCAACCATTTGTCAATGTCTACTTTTTCTATTTGATCTTTGTTCAGGACTATCATTTCGAAATCCCTATGAAAACCTTTTAGTGCCTGATTTTTATCCTGTTTCCGGTGAATTCCCTCAATATAGCCTTCTTTCACTGCAGTCTCAATTAAATTCAAATAATTTTCATTCATACCTCTTACCTCATAATAACAATACTTTCCTTACAAACAGTTTCTCTGATTTGGGTTGATGGAATTTAGCTTATTGTAATAAAATTCAATTTTATTTGCCAGAAAATCCAGAGAGCATTGCAACCTTTTCAACTCTTCGGCAAGCCTGTCTTTATAGCTACTCAAAAGCTCTATTCTTTTGGGTATACTATCATCACCGCTATAGTACAACTCAGCATAATATATAATGTCGTTAAGCGGCATGCCTGTATTTCTCAGACTCAGTAAAAAATTAACCCATTTGATATCATCATCCGTATATTTTCTGTCACCTTTGTCATCCCGCCCTATATTTCTTATCAGCCCGATATTCTCGTAGTATCTTAATGTGTGATAGCTAAGCCCTGTTATTTTTGAAGCCTCTTTAATTTTAATAATGGCACCTCCCTTCCGTACTATCTACCTCTCTAAATTAAAAATAGCACATATAGTAAACTCTATGTCAAGCGTTTTATTATCAAGATATTACATTTTTACTAAGGATTGTAGCCGGGCTATTAATAATGGATAATTGCAGAAGCGGCATGGTCTATTCCATGCCGTTTTTGAATAAAAATAGGACATAAACCTGATACAGGGATACGTTTGCATAATTCCGACATAAGGGGGTGTCTTATTTGAGCAGACAGGATGCAACACAGAAAAACCCGGATAACGAGCATGAGATCCATAAAGGGCTAAGCGAAAAGGAAGCCAGGAAAAAGCTGCTTGAACACGGCCCGAATCTTCTTGCAGAAAAGAAGAAGATATCACCGGTGAAGCTTTTACTCAGCCAGTTCACCGATGTTATGGTTATAATACTGATGGTATCCACCGCTATTTCCGCATTTATGGGAGATATCACGGAAGCTGTCACCATAATAGCAATAGTGATATTGAACGCCGTACTTGGTTTTGTCCAGGAGTTCAGGACCGAGAAAACGATGGAAGCGCTGAAAAGCCTCGCGGCGCCGGTCGCAAAAGTGCTTCGCAGCGGCAGGCAGGTGAGCATACCGGCGGAGCAGATCGTGCCGGGCGATCTTGTATTGCTTGAAACGGGCGACCGCATACCTGCTGACGCCGTGCTGCTTGAAAGCGTGAACCTGCAGGTCGACGAATCGCTTCTGACCGGTGAATCCGTTCCTGTTGAAAAATACCCGGCAGCCCATGGTGCGGCCAGGGACCGCCGGGATAGAAAAAACATGGTGTTCATGGGCACCAGCATTACTGGCGGAAGAGCTAAAGCCTCGGTTACCGCAACAGGCATGAACACCGAGATGGGCGGTATCGCCGATCTTATACAGAATATCGAAGAGGATGATACACCTCTCCAGAAGAAGCTCGCAAAGCTTGGAAAGATAATTGCAGCCGGCTGTCTTATCATATGCGCGATAGTTGCCGCCTCCGGCATACTGAGGGGTGAAGAGGTATTCTCGATGCTGCTTTCCGGTATCAGCCTTGCTGTTGCGGCCGTACCTGAAGGACTTCCCGCTATTGTTACGATTTCGCTCGCTCTTGGAGTGCAGCGGATGCTGAAGAGAAACGCTCTGATAAGAAAACTGCCGGCGGTCGAAACGCTGGGGTGCGCCGGCGTCGTCTGTTCCGACAAGACAGGCACTCTCACACAGAATAAAATGACAGTAAGAAAAATAATGACAACCGAAAGGCAGTATTCCATAAAGGAGAATAAAGACGACAGGAAGGCCTTTTATTCGGGCAATTCCAATATCGATCCGCTGGGGGACCAGATTCTGCGGCTGTCGCTCGAAATAGCCGGATTGTGCAACAATGCCGAGTTAAAAAAAGCAACTGTGGGAGATTCGAGATGGGAGTTCGAGGGGGATCCGACAGAAGGTGCTCTTCTGGTTGCATCGGCCAGAGCCGGGCTTACGCCTGAAAAGCTTACAGCTTTTTATACCAGGATGGATGAAATTCCTTTCGATTCGGACAGGAAATGCATGTCGGTAGTGTGCAGGAACCACAAGGGCGAAACCTACGTGTTTACAAAGGGAGCGCCCGATATACTGCTGAAAAGCTGCAAAAAGGTACAGATGTCGAACGGCGTGACATTGCTGACACCCGAGATACGCGCCAAGATATACAGGGCGAATGACAGTATGGCAGGAGAAGCGCTCAGAGTCATCGCCGTTGCATATAAAAAGCTTGACCCGGGATATCGTAAGGAGACGCTGGAAGCAGAACTGATATTCACGGGCCTGATAGGCATGCTTGATCCTCCGAGGCCTGAGGCCGCCGAGGCTGTATTGAAATGCAGGCTCGCAGGAATAAAGCCTGTCATGATAACGGGAGACCATAAGCTTACCGCAGTTTCGATAGCAAAGGAGCTGGATATTTTCCAGGAAGGCGAAAAGGTTCTCACGGGCGCCGAACTCGACACTATGGACGAACGAAGCCTTGAGAAGGTCGCGGGCGACGTCAGCGTTTACGCAAGGGTCTCGCCGAAGCATAAGCTGATGATCGTCAGGGCTCTTAAAAAGTTGGGCAACATAGTTGCTATGACCGGCGACGGCGTAAACGATGCCCCGGCCATCAAAGAAGCCGACATAGGAGTGTCGATGGGTCAGACGGGAACCGACGTAACCAAGGAAGCTTCGGCTATGGTGCTGCTCGACGATAATTTTGCCACAATAATCGCAGCCATAGAGGAAGGCAGGGTTATATACAATAACATAAGAAAGTTCATCCGCTACATGCTTGCCTGCAATATAGGCGAGGTGCTGAATATGTTCATAGGCATGCTGGCCGGATTGCCCGTACCCCTGCTGCCCATACAGATACTCTGGGTCAACCTTGTCACCGATGGTTTGCCTGCGGTAGCGCTTGGCTTTGATCCTCCCGAGAAAGATGTAATGAAGAGGCCTCCCAGGGGACCGGACGAAAGCATATTCTCGCACGGATTGTCAGCAATAATCCTTACGAGAGGGGTCCTGATAGGCCTGACGACACTTGCTGTTTTTGTAACGATGATCCATTTTACAGCCGACGTAGGCCTCGCCAGGACAGGGGCATTCGTTACGCTGATGCTCATACAGCTCATACATGTATTCGAGTGCAAGTCGGAGACAAGAACCATATTCCAGATACCGCTGCTCAATAACCTGTATCTTGTTTTCGCAGTATTGATCTCACTGGCCATGGTACTCGCGGTCGTATATATCCCTTCACTGCAGGGCATATTCAAAACAGTGCCGCTCAGTCTGAACGATTGGTTCATCGTCGGAGGCATGTCATTCCTGGTGCCTGTGGCAGCCAGCTTTTTCCCGATCCGGCGCAGGTGACCGCAATATTTTTCTTGAAATGAAATTTAAAAACCTATATAATAAGTGAAGCTAAAAAAGTCTCAGTTCTGAGGCTTTTTTAGCTGTAATGGGTTGTGAGCTCAAGCGAAGTGATTTGTTGTCTCAGATTGCTCCGGTATTACTGCAATATGATGACGCGGATTGTTTTGAATTTTACAAATTGTTCACAATTTATTAAAAACTATCTTTCATAATGTTGTTAGCAATAGTATGTCAAACCGACATGTATGGCAGGAGGGAAAGAGATGATAGAAATACAGAATTTGACCAAGCGATATGGTCAAATAAAAGCTGTAAACAATCTTAATTTTACTGTGGAAAAAGGTGAGATTCTGGGTTTTCTTGGCCCGAACGGAGCGGGAAAATCCACCACCATGAATATCATAACGGGTTATCTGCCATCAAGCGAAGGAACTGTCAAGGTTTGCGGGTATGATATCCTGGAGTCGCCGAAGGAAGTAAAAAAGCGCATAGGGTACCTTCCGGAACAACCGCCGGTATACATGGACATGACAGTCAAGGATTACCTTGATTTCGTGGCCGACCTGAAAACGGTGGATAAAAAAACCAGAAAAAGCCAGATCAGCGACATTATGGAGCTGGTCAAGATAGGTGACCACAGGAACAGGCTAATAAAGAACCTGTCCAAAGGTTACAAGCAAAGGGTGGGTCTGGCGCAGGCGCTGGTCGGAAGCCCGGACGTACTGATACTGGACGAGCCGACGGTCGGCCTCGATCCGAAGCAGATCATAGAAATACGCAAGCTTATCAAGGCTTTGGGCAAGGAGCATACGATAATACTTAGCTCTCATATTCTTCCTGAAGTAAGCGCGGTTTGCGAACGTGTAGTTATCATAAACAAGGGCGAAATCGCCGCCATCGATACCCCCGATAATCTTTCAAAGGGTTTTGGTTCGGCTTCGAAGCTCCTCGTTACTGTTTCCGGCCCCAAGAACTCTGTGGAAAATGCCATCAGAGAGATCTATGGCGTCAAATATGTTGAAACGGGCGTGGAAAAGGACAGGGAATCCATCAGTTATATCGTTGAATCCGACAAGGATATCGACGTCAGAAAACCGTTGTTCTTTGCAATGGCGAAGCTGGGCTATCCGATACTTGAATTGAAGAGCCTCAATCTTAGCCTTGAGGATATATTCCTGCAGATAGTCACCCAGGAAAAGGAGGTCGAGTAATCCATGTCGGCAATATTCTGGAAAGAAGTCAAATCGTATTTTTACTCCCCGATGGCTTATATACTCATCGGTCTGTTCACGCTGCTAACATCGATATTTTTCATTCCGAACCTTATGTACGGATCGGGTTCCTTTACCAACAATCTTTCGAGCATGGGCTTTATCCTCCTGGTAATAGTTCCGATTCTGACGATGAGGATTCTTGCCGAGGATAGGAAAAACGGCACTGAAGTATTGCTGATCACCTCACCGGCCAGCATCACTTCAATTGTTATAGGAAAATACCTGGCAGTCTGCTTCGTATTTCTTATAATGACAGTTATATCGTTCATCTACCCGATCGTGCTGTTCGCTTTCGGCGGAACCTTTACGATCGATCTTGTCGGAGCGTATATCGGCTTCATACTTCTGGGTATGACATTCGTCGCCATAGGTGTGTTTGCCTCCTCACTTTCTGAAAATCAGGTGGTTGCTGTAATCGTAAGTTATGTTTCGCTTCTTATAATGTATCTGGCCGGATCACTGAGCACTGTAGTAGGCGGATTCGCCGCAAAGATACTCAGTTGGTTCTCTATCATGAGCAGGTACGAAGATTTCAGCAGGGGAATACTCGGGCTCAGTCCCGTTGTATATTACCTCAGCTTTATCGCAGTATTCTTGTTCCTCACCACTAGAGTAATAGAAAAAAGACGCTGGAGTCAGGGGTGATATAGATGGAAAATAAAAATGGAGCTAAAAGCTTTTTCAATGGTAAGAATTTCAAATATGGATCCAACGCCGTCATTCTGGTAATTGCCGTCATAGCTATTGCCATACTGGCAAATATCCTGGTCGGCATGACGGATGTAAAGCTTGACCTTACTAAAAACAAGCTGTTTTCACTGACGGACGTTACAAAAAATGAACTTAAAAACCTGAATCAGGATGTTGAGATAGTTGGTTTGTTCGATGATCAGAAGCTGACTTCTGATAATGAGTATAAGCAGGTTACTGATCTCCTGAGCCTGTATTCCAAGAATTCGCATGTCAAGGTTTCGTACGTGGATCCGGACAAGAACCCGACCATAATCAAACAACTGGATCCCGACAATACTATGGCTCTGCAGAGCACTGACTTTGTTGTAAAGTCGAAGACAAACGGGGTCGAAAAGAAGAAAAAACTGCAGTATTACGATCTCTTTGCGATGCAGTACGACCAGAGCACGTACCAGCAGTACACAACCGGTTCGAATGCAGAACAGGGCTTTACGGGCGCTATAAAGTACGTTACCTCGAAGGTAACGCCGGTCGTTTATTTTGCGACGGGTCACAATGAACTTGCCCTGGATTCCAGTTTTACGAACCTGAAAACCTATCTGGAAAACAACAATTTCCAGGTTAAGACACTGGATCTTCTTACGTCGTCGAAAATACCCGATGATGCTGCAATGCTGATAGACGCGGCGCCCAAGAACGACATTACCATCAATGAGAGCGATCTGCTGGCAAGTTATATCGGCAATGGCGGCAAGGTGATCTTCATGTTTGACTACCTCGCCAATGATCCTTCTTTTGACAACTACAACAGTCTGCTGAGCAAATATAACGTTGCCGTAGATTACGATAGGGTCTCTGAAACAGATGAGAGCAGGCATTTGCCGAATGACCCGAACACTTTGGTACTGGACGCAGCCGCGAATGAAATCATTCCGCAGCAGCTCCAGACCGTGCTCAACAATTCCAGAAGCATTACGATACTGAAAAATGCCAAGGAATATATTAAGACCACTGCATTGATGTCCACGGCCGATACCGCTGTCGGACAGATGGTCAGCCCGTCCCGCGGAAAGGACCTCAAAGGGCCGCTCGATATCGCGGTAGCCGTTGAAAACCAGGGCGGAACAAAACCGTCGAAGCTCCTTGTAATAGGTAACGCTTCATTTATCAGCGACGCTGCGGCGAAGGACGCTACCAATGCAAATTACTACATGAACAGTGCGGCATTCTTCGTACAGTCCATGAACTGGATGATTGGACAGAAGGACGAGATCGTTGTTCCGACGAAGAACTATGAAACCAATGCGATCAATATCACACAGCTCCAGTCCAAGGTTATGAGCGGCGTGCTCGTAATTGTCCTGCCGTTGCTGATACTGGGCGTAGGGCTTATGGTATACCTGAGGAGGCGTCATTTATGAAATTGTACAGGAATGCAATTATTCTTGTCGTAATAGTTGCGCTTCTTGTCGGTGCATACTTTGTCATCAGCAATAATAAACCGGCCGGTGAGTCTACGACCAAAACGGATATAGTCAGACTGGTAAATGTTATCTCGACGGATATAGCGTCGGTGACTCTGGAAAACCCCGACGGCACATTTGTTATCAAGCCGAAGGGAACCGAATGGGAGCTGGCGTCTCCTGCCGATCTCAGATATGATCCCAGCGTCCTCAGCAGTATCGTGGTCAATTCATCATCGGTGGTTGCTGACAAGGTTGTTGATGAGAATCCGAAGGATCTTGCCATATATGGGCTCGACAAGCCTAAAAAGATGACTGTCACCGATAAGTCAGGTAAGTCGACAACGCTTGAGATAGGCAGCCTCACGCCTACCAAGGGCGCATACTATGTAAAAACCTCCGACAAGAATACGGTTTATACCGTGAGCACGTATTCAGGAGACTTTATGGTAACAGGCAGAAACGGCATGAGGCTGAAAACCCCGTATACCGTCACACCTGACATTATCACGTCACTGTCGATGGAAAGGGACGGACAGAGCCTGTTTGCCGCGGAAAAGGACTCGAAAGGCACCGACTGGACATTGACCAGCCCGATCAAGGGAAGTGCAAACAGCTCGGCGCTGAGCCCCATGCTTGAGGCACTTTCAAGTGTGACCATATTTAACTTTATCGAAGAGAAGCCTTCCGATCTTTCGCAGTACGGTCTCGATAAACCGGCGTATGTGTTTGATTTCAATACCACTACAGCCGGAGCATTCAAGCTCGAGCTCGGGGATGAGAAGATAAAGGGTTCGGAAATATATGCAAAGCTGTCGGGAAGCGACGAGGTATTCACGATCGATTCCTCAAAATTCACTTTCCTTGACAAACCGCTCAAGGAAATCGTAAATGTATTTGCATATCTCGTGAACATCGACCAGGTGAACACGATAGACCTGAAGATGGACGGCAATACGACCCACATGACCATCGAAACCTATAAAGACGCGGAAGGCAAGTCTGACGCAGACAAGGACAAGTTCACCGTCAACGGCAAAGATGCGTCCGGCAAGGACAAAGACGACAATCAGCCGTTCAGGACATTCTATCAGGCATTGATAGGCGTAACGCTGGACGATGTCGATCTGAACTCCAGCCCGGCGGACGTGAACCCTGACGTAACGATCGATTATGCGCTCAAGACCGGAACGATGAAAGTCGAGTACGTTTCCAGGGATGCAAACTACTACTACGTTTTCAGGAACGGAGAGTATGCGCACATCCTGGTCAAGAAGAGCAAGGTCGATTACGGTATTATAGGAATGAAGAATTCCTACAAGACAATGATGGATTTCCTGGCAAGCCAGGGTAAGTAAGAAGAATTATTAAGCTGCAATGATCAGCTGCGTGCCGGTTGGTTTTATGTAAGAACATGCTTCAAGCCAAAGAGCCTGTAAATTCAAGCTGGTGCAAAATCAAACGTGACTCGCCTGTGGGTCGCCGTCGCTCGAACAGGACGTGATTTTGCCTGTACCTCCTTGAATTAACAGGCTCTATTGTCTTTGCGCAAATGTTCTTTCCATAAAACCAACCGGCGCAAGAACTAAGCTCGCTGTATGTTGATTGCCTTTGCGTGAGTTTTGTAAATTAGAGCATATTGATGAAGCATTTGTTAAGGGCAAATTCATGTTTGAGCGGAGCAATATAAAATGCGAAAATCTATAGGATTTTCGCATTTTGTTTCATCTGTAAGTATTTGCGAAGCAAATACTATTGTTTGAATTTGCCACAAAGCTGAATCTATATGCTCTTTGAACAAAACTCAGCAAAGAGATCAACATGCAGCGAGCATCATTCACAGCAGGATAAAGTAATTTGACAGACAGCTCCGACATAGAATGTTATAAATCTATGTTGGAGCTGTTTTTTGATGACCGAAGAGTTCAAGAATATTGTAAAAGTTGCGTGTATCTATGCGACCAGCATTATAGGAGCCGGGTTTGCCTCAGGACAGGAAATTATGCAGTTCTTTTCCACTTACAGGTCGGGCGGTTTTTTAGGTATACTGCTGTCAGGCATCCTGTTCGCCGTAGTAGGAGGACTTGTACTCGACAAGATATGTACGGAGCGCATCAGAAATTTCGAGGAATTCCTGTTTCCGGCCTTCGGGTGGGGTATCGGCTGGATCATCGAAGCTGCCGTAACTGTTTTCATGCTCTGCATGTTCTGTATTATGCTGGCGGGATCGGGACACGTGATTTCCGACAGAACAGGCATGCAACTCAATCTGGCGGCCTTGATCATGGGTGTGATCTGCATGGTCTTCATCCTTACGAACATAAAGGGCATCGTAACGCTAAGCACGCTAACGACGCCGATCCTTGTCGCGGGGATAATACTTGCGGGGACGTACATCATTATATTTAACTCTGCGCAAACCTCAGGGATCACAGGTTACCTCAGGCATGTAACCGGCAACTGGTTTGTTTCATCGCTGCTTTATGTCAGCTATAACAGCATACCTGCAATCGTAATAATGTGCAGCCTGCTGCCATATCTCAAAACACGCAGGACCGCCGTGGGCGGAGGCATATTAGGCGGGCTTATGCTTTGTGTTACGGCTTTTATCATAAACATCGCGATATTCCTGTTCTATCCGGATGCTTTGAAGGCCGAGCTCCCGATCCTTTCGATACTGAAAAGCTCCAGTGAACCTGCGGGCAATCTTTATGCGGTAATCCTCTGGCTGGCAATGTTCCTGTCGGCAGTGACCTCGGGGTTCTGCTTTACGGAACGTGCCGCGTCGATGCTGAAGCTTGACAGGAGGATCATTACTCTGGTTTTGTGCGCCGCCGCAGTACCCTTGTCGACTCTGGGCTTTTCAAGGCTGATTGCCGCTATTTACCCGGTTTTTGGGTATCTTGGGCTTTTCATCATCATAGTCGTATTGCTGCAAGGGGGTCTGAAACTGCGCAAGGGGCTGTCGGGACAGTATGGCAGGAAATAGATTTATATGGTATAATAGCCTTGCTATATAAGGCTTTTATTTTTCTACTAAGGATAAGATTGAGGTGGGCGTATTGAGGCTACAGCCGGAACAGGAGAACAGACAGCCTGGCGGCCGGATAACCGGGTTGGTGTCGGCGCTGTTGCTGTGTCTGTGTATTATCACTATAGCCTTCCTGACATACCAAAAGAGCATGAACCCCGGCTCGAGCCTGAAGGACCTGCTTCAAAAGTTCACTTTTTCCAATGTTGGGAGCGTAAAAGCTGCACAGAAGGAGTATTCATTCGAATTTGACAAAAACGAGAACGCGACGTTTGCCATATACGGAGAATACATAGTTAAGTGCAGCAGCAGCGGCGTCTGGTTCATGGACAGAACAGGTGAGGTCGTACGTGCTGAGAATATCGCTTTCAATAATCCAGTCATAAAAAAGAACGGATCCTATCTTCTGATTGCCGATCTCGGATCTTCCGAAATATGCGTACTTGACGATAAAGGCATAAGGTGGCGGCAAAAGCTCGATGAACCCGTACTGAATGCGGATATAAGCGGCGAAGGCTATGTGACCGCCGTAACGTCGGCAAAAAGGGACAATAATATTATCAGAGTCATCGAACCGCATGGTATCGAGATGTTTCAGATCGTGATTGCAAACGATTTCGCAGTTTCCGCAGGGATTTCGCCGTCGGGGGAAAATCTCGCGGTATCGGCAATAAGTACCGGCGCTGCGGGAGTTTACTCGCACTATCATTTTTACGACATGAAAGGCAAGGATCTTGCAGAGCTGTCGTTCGATGCTTCAGAGGAGATACTGCCGCTGTTCTGGTTCTTCGATAAGAGCAGGATATTCGCAGCTGGGGATAGGTCGGTAGCAGCCTTTGACGCCACAGGCAAGGTCATTTGGGAAAAGCAATTCAGCAATCTGGCGGGAGCTGAGATCTCCAGCGGCAAACGGCTCGCCGTGGCCGCCGAAGGGGATAAGGGCTACATGCTTGAACTCTTTAATGCGGATGGAAAGGTATATTCGTCGGGCAGCCTTGAAGAAAAACCAAAGGGTCTCAGCACTTACAAGGGGATTATTGCAGTCACTTCTGCGGACAAGGTATATTTTTATAATGAAAAATGCCGGAATATCAGCAGATACGAGGCGGGAGCGCCTGTTTCCCAGGTGTACTTTCTAAGCAGACAGCAAGCTGTTGTCATCACCGATCATGAAGTAACCATAGTAAACCTTGAATGAGGGTAGTTTTGAATAACAGCCGGCGTATGGCCGGTAGGCGGGAGGAAATATGAACTGGAGCGATTATGTTGTCATTGGACTGATTGCTGGATTTGCCATCTACGGTATGTACAAGGGCTTTATATTGTCCGTTTACAAGCTCGTTGCCTTTTTTGCATGCATTTATGTTTCTATCAAGTTCTCACCTGTAGTCGCGGCTTTTTTGAAGAATACGTCTGTTTTCAGCTCGATAAAAAATGCCATTGCGAGGAATCTTCCTCTCCTAAGCCATCAGGCAGTGTCTTCACCGGATACTTCAGCCACGGGTACGGCCGGAGCCGAAGCAATGCTTGGCACGCTGCCGCTGCCGGGCTTCCTGAAGCAGTCGATGCTGGGAAACCTTCCTTCACCCTCCGAGCTCATCAATACCGACAGTATAGTGAATGCAATAAGTGATGAACTGGCAATGACGATACTATCCATTCTAAGCCTCATCCTGCTGTATATCATTCTCAGGATAGTTACGGCATTCATAGGCCTGCTTCTCAAAGGTGTATCCCAGCTGCCTCTCTTCAAACAGGTAAATAAGCTGGGAGGTTTCATACTGGGCGGAGCTCAGGGTATACTTGCCGTTTACATACTGTGCGCAATACTCGTACTTTTCAATGCAAACCCCAAATTTTCCGGCATATTCAACAGTATTGGGACTTCAATGTTTGCCGGCGGGTTCTACGATAACAACTTCATTATCAACTGGCTGTTTCCGCCTGTGGCAGCCTGACAGGGCAGGCTGCGTATTACTTGATGGTTGTGCCTGCCCCCGCGCCTGACACGTCTGCAGCTTCGACTGTTCGATAGTTCAGTTAATGAATATTGTGCTGGGCTGGTTGAAAAATTAATGCTTTTGACCTTTATGTACTTATTTATAGACAATACGCACCAGAAAGGTGTAGAATTGCTTTAAAAATAGCCGGGAGATCTCATACCCGGCTATTCGGTTAATATTCGGAAGTTTTTTTCACAACAGTGATAGTTTTGATTGAAAGGCAGGTTTTACAGTATGAAGAGCGATATAGTTAAAAAAGGCGTTGAAAAGGCTCCCCATAGGGCGTTGTTCAAAGCGATGGGATATACTGACGAGGAGATACAAAAACCTCTCATAGGAGTTGTCAATTCAAGAAACGAAATAGTGCCGGGCCACATTCATCTGAATAATATTGCGGAAGCGGTAAAGGCCGGGATCAGGATGGCAGGCGGAACACCGGTCGAATTCGGCTGCATCGGCATATGCGACGGGATCGCAATGGGCCACGAAGGAATGAAGTATTCACTTGCATCGAGAGAGCTTATAGCCGATTCGTGTGAATCCATGGGACGCGCTCATGGATTTGACGGCATGGTCTTCATACCCAACTGCGACAAGATCGTGCCCGGCATGCTTATGGCGGCAGCCCGGCTCAATGTGCCTGCCGTCGTTATCAGCGGAGGTCCCATGCTTTCTCTGAAGCACAAGGGTAAACAACTGGATCTCAACAGCATGTTTGAAGCTGTGGGCGCCTGCAAGGCCGGACTCATGTCGGAGGAGGAGGTTGCGGAATACGAAGATCACGCATGCCCGGGCTGCGGTTCCTGCGCGGGAATGTTTACAGCCAACTCCATGAACTGTCTTACCGAAGTCATCGGTATGGGCCTTCCGGGAAACGGTACGGTACCGGCGGTATACGCGGAAAGGATCCGCCTGGCAAAGACGGCCGGAATGAAGGTTATGGAGCTGGTTGCAAAAGGGATCAGACCTACGGATATCATGACTGACAAGGCTTTCGAAAATGCTCTTGTAGTGGATATGGCCCTTGGATGCTCGACCAACTCCGTTCTGCATCTGCCTGCCATAGCCCATGAACTTGGTATAGAGATCAATCTGGACATTATAAACCAATTCAGCGGCAGGGTGCCCAATCTTTGCAGGCTGGCTCCGGCAGGGGAACATCACGTGCAGGACCTGTATGCAGCCGGAGGAGTCCAGGCAGTTATGAAGGAACTGTCGAAAAAGAACCTGCTCCACCTCGATCTAATGACGGTTACAGGCAAAACGGCCGGTGAGAATATAAGCAAGGCTGAGATCATTGACAGTGAAGTTATCAGGAGCGTTGACGAGCCATACAGTAAAACGGGCGGTATAGCCATATTGAGGGGCAACATCGCAAAAGACGGCGCCGTTGTAAAACGCGCGGCCGTTGCCGCGGAAATGCTGGTGCACAAAGGTCCCGCCAGGGTATTTGATTCTGAGGATGACGCGATAGAGGCCATTTACGGAGGAAAGATCAAAAAAGGCGACGTAGTGATCATCAGGTATGAAGGGCCCAAGGGAGGACCCGGGATGCGCGAGATGCTCGGACCGACCTCCGCAATAGCGGGAATGGGGCTGGACAAGGACGTGGCGCTGATCACCGACGGAAGATTTTCCGGCGCCTCCAGAGGAGCGTCTATAGGCCACGTATCGCCTGAAGCTATGGAGGGCGGCATGATAGCGGCGGTCCGGGAAGGCGATATCATAGATATCGATATCCCGGAAGGCAGGCTTAATGCCGAAGTGCCGGATGAGGAACTGAAGCGCAGGATGGCTTCGTGGAAAGCGCCGCAGCCGAGGATCACAACAGGATACCTCGGCAGGTATGCAAGGCTCGTAACATCGGCCAGTACAGGCGCCGTGCTGAAGTAAATTAGGATGCGAGCCCCCGATACAGGGAGCTCCTGTGGAAGTAAAATTCTGCCGACCGGTAAGGAATACCTCTGAGGAAAGTGCACGGTAGCCCTGCCGGGAAGCGTCGACCCCGAGGCATCTTTCCGATGCTATCAGAATTTTACTGGAACAGGACTCACTGGGGAGGGGGGAGTTGCATTTTGGAGGTTTGAAATATGAGGTTGAACGGTTCGGATATATTGATCGAATGCTTGAAAGAACAGGGCGTCGATACCGTGTTCGGCTTTCCCGGCGGTGCGGTGCTCAACATATACGATGCGCTTTACAAGGCCAGAAACGAGATCAGGCATATACTCACCTCGCATGAGCAGGGCGCATCCCACGCTGCCGACGGGTATGCGCGCGCGACCGGAAAAACCGGCGTATGCATAGCCACGTCAGGGCCTGGCGCGACAAATCTGGTAACAGGGATAGCAACCGCTTACATGGATTCTGTTCCCATGGTCGCTATCACAGGCCAGGTTTCGACGGCGCTGCTGGGAAAAGATTCCTTCCAGGAAGTCGATATTACAGGGATCACAATGCCTGTCACGAAGCACAACTATATCGTAAAGGACGTAAACAAACTGGCCGGTATCATTCGGGACGCTTTCAGGATAGCAGCAAGCGGAAGGCCCGGACCCGTCCTTGTCGATATATGCAAGGACGTATCGGCTGCGTACGCGGAGTATGAACCCGTCAAGCCCGAAGCTATAGAATACCCTTCTGTCGGTGTTACGACAAAGGAATTGGATCAGGCTGCTGAAGTGATCAATGCATCCCAAAAACCGATAATACTCTCGGGCGGAGGAGTGTCGATCGCGGGTGCAACACCGGAACTGACGAGATTTGCCGAAAAAGCCGGCATACCGGTCACTACGACATTGATGGGACTCGGTTCCTTTCCCGGTACCCATGAGCTGTTTACGGGGCTTGTGGGCATGCATGGCACCAGGACGTCGAATATGGCAGTTTCGGAAGCGGATCTGTTCATTGCTGTCGGGGCCAGATTCAGCGACAGGGTCATAAGCAATGTAAAACGTTTCGCTCCAAATGCAAAAATCATGCATATAGATATCGACCCTGCAGAGATCGGAAAGAATATTACCGTACATTATCCTCTGGTGGGCAATATCACGGAAATACTCACAGCTCTTGCAGATCGTGTGGATTCACGTAAAATAACGGACTGGAACATAAAAGTAGGCTCGTGGAAACAGCAGTACCCGTTGAAATATGAGACGGACGGCGGTTTGAAACCCCACTATATAATTGAAAGGCTTTATGAACTGACAGGCGGTGATGCGCTAATCACGACGGAGGTTGGGCAGAATCAGCTCTGGGCGGCTCAGTTCTACAAGTATACCGTGCCAAGGCAGTTCATTTCTTCGGGAGGCCTCGGCACAATGGGTTATGGGTTGGGTGCATGTATCGGGGCTCAGTTGGGGAGGCCGGAAAAGAAGGTCATCAATATAGCCGGCGACGGCAGCTTCCGCATGAACTGTACCGAACTGGCAACCGCTGTCGAGTACAATCTGCCTGTCATTATAGCCATCCTAAACAATCACGTGCTCGGGATGGTAAGGCAGTGGCAGAACATGTTTTATGGCGGACGTTACTCGGCTACGACCATCGACAGGGGCACTGACTTCGTTGCGCTGGCGGAAGCCTTCGGCGCTGTCGGTATCAATGTCGCCAGGCCCGAGGAGGTCGATGCGGCATTCACCAGAGCGCTTGCTTCAAAAGACAGACCTGTTTTGATAAATTTCGAGATCGGGATGGACGACAAGGTATTTCCTATTGTGCCGCCCGGAGCGCCTATAGATGAACTGATCGACGCTTGAATCAATTTGCTTTTTTGTCCTTGACAAATAAAACTTTGTATGTTAAATTTATTATTGCTCCGTCTCGGAGGCCTTTTTTTTGTGCTGTAAATTTACGGGATACTGAAAAAGGGCGCTTTAATAAATACTAGGTGTACCCTGAATTACAACACAGGGGCTGGAGGTGTTATAAATGAGAGTCAAAATCGTAATGGCATGCCAGGATTGCAAGCAGAGAAATTACAACACTATGAAGAATAAGAAAAACGATCCTGACAGGATTGAAATGAAGAAATACTGCAAGTTCTGCCATAAGCACACTTTACACAAGGAAACGAAATAAATCAGCGGAGGTGCACCAAAATGACTGAGAATGCACGCACATCCAAATTAGCCGCTTTTGGCAAAAGGATTGTCAAGTTTACAAAG
Source organism: Clostridia bacterium (assembly GCA_036260935.1). Lineage (GTDB taxonomy): Bacteria > Bacillota > Clostridia > Acetivibrionales > DTU013 > JAEYOM01. The sequence goes on along the minus strand of DATALQ010000032.1, from coordinate 11,331 downwards.
GATATCAGGACCGAACTTAAAAAGGTTATCTGGCCTACGAGGGCTCAGCTGATTAATAATACTGTTTCAGTATTGGGTATTTGCCTTGTAATAGGGGTAGTTATCTGGGCATCGGATACAGTCCTTGGCAAAGTGATCGAATGGACTCTGAACAGGTAATGAAGGAGGACATCTGATGATTGTCAATGATATGCCTGAAATAGCCAAGTGGTATGTTGTACATACCTATTCGGGCTATGAGAACAAGGTTAAGGCCAATCTTGAAAAGATAGTTGAAAACAGGAGCATGCAGGAACACATACTCGATATAGTCGTTCCCATGGAAGAACAGATCGAAATAAAGGATGGCAAGAAAAAGGCCACTCTTAGGAAAGTTTTTCCTGGGTATGTTCTGGTCAAAATGATCATGACGGACGAGTCCTGGTATGTCGTAAGGAATACCAGAGGTGTTACCGGGTTTGTAGGACCGGGATCGAAACCTGTACCGCTGACTGATGAAGAAGTAAGGATCATGGGCGTTGAAGAATTCGCGCCAATGCTCGATTATGAAGTGGGCGACAATGTCAGGGTCATAAACGGACCGCTTGAGAACTTCATAGGCATAGTCGAGGAGATCAATCTCGAAAAGAAGAAGGTTCGTGTTGCGGTGTCCATGTTTGGCAGGGAAACACCTGTAGAACTGGAACTTACACAGATCCAGAAGTTATGATCGGATAGTTGGCAGGCCGCAAGGCCTCTTGCTATAAAAAACGTTACAGTCTTGGAATACGATAGAAACGAGTAGTGCAAGGAAGATGAGCAGCGAGGAGCGCAGTGTATGATGATACACGAGCACCACAGATGCGAAATCTGACACAGCAATGCGAAGTTTATAGCGAATTCCACGATAAAGAATTGGGAGGTGGAATAAGCCATGGCAAAGAAAATTACTGGTTATGTAAAGCTACAGATTCCTGCGGGGAAGGCAACTCCGGCTCCACCGGTTGGACCAGCTTTAGGACAGCATGGTGTTAACATCATGGGATTTTGCAAGGAGTTCAATGAGAGGACTGCAAAGGACGCAGGATTGATAATTCCTGTCGTCATCACTATATATGCAGACAGATCGTTCTCATTCATTACGAAGACTCCTCCGGCGGCAGTGCTTCTAAAGAAGGCATGCAAGATCGAAAGCGGTTCCGGTAAGCCCAACAAGGAAAAGGTTGCAACTATCAAATTGGCTGAAGTAAGAAAGATAGCCGAATTGAAGATGCCCGACCTGAATGCGGCAAGTATCGAATCAGCTACAAGCATGATCGCAGGTACAGCTAGAAGCATGGGTATCATAGTAGAAGAATAACAGGACCTGAAAGTGGGAGGGAACCTGGGTTTCCGAAAATTTTACCACGAAGGAGAGGATAGTAATGAAGAGAGGAAAGAAATATAACGAGAGTGCCAAACTCGTCGACAGGGCTGCACTTTATGATCCTAACCAGGCAATGGACCTTGTGAAGAAAACAGCCAAAGCCAAATTCGACGAAACCGTTGAAGCTCACATCAAGCTCGGCGTTGACTCCAGACATGCAGATCAGCAGGTCAGAGGCGCAGTCGTTCTTCCGCACGGTACCGGCAAGGTAGTAAGAGTGCTCGTATTCGCAAAGGGTGACAAGGCCAAGGAAGCTGAGCAGGGCGGCGCTGATTTTGTAGGCGCTGAAGATATGGTAGCAAAGATCCAGAACGAAAACTGGTTCGATTTTGACGTAGTAGTAGCAACACCGGACATGATGGGCGTTGTCGGAAGACTCGGTAAAGTGCTCGGTCCTAAAGGCCTCATGCCGAACCCGAAGGCCGGTACGGTTACTATGGATGTGACAAGAGCCATTTCTGAGATCAAAGCAGGTAAGATCGAGTACAGGCTTGATAAGACAAATATCATCCACTGCCCGATTGGAAAGGCTTCCTTCGATCTCGAAAAACTGACGGATAACTTCCATACTCTTATGGATGCGATCCTGAAGGCAAAACCGGTCGCTGCAAAAGGCCAGTACCTGAAGAGCGTTGTCGTTACTTCGACAATGGGCCCCGGCATCAAGGTCAACCCCGTTAAGGTAACCGAGTAATAACAAGACCTTTCCGGCTTTGATCATAAATAATGCTTTACAAACCGGGAATAATACTGTATTATAATTTAGGTCAGTAAACAACTGAATATGTCACATACCGCAGACAGCAGGTGCTGAGCGTAACTGGCGAAAGCCGGCCTGCCTAGGTAAAGCGTTTATAATATAGGTGCTTAACCCTTGTGTGTCTGCTGTGTGTAGATATACAAGGGTTTTTAGTTTCCTCTAGAATATTCGAAGGAGGTGTAAGATTTGCCTAAGGAAAACACCCTAAACCAAAAGCGTGAAGTAATCGATAATATCAGCAGCAAGATGAAGGCAGCAAAGGGTATGGTTTTTGCTGATTACAGAGGCTTGACAGTGGAACAGGATACCGAACTCAGAAGTGCTCTGAGGAAGGCCGGCGTTGAATACAAGGTTGTAAAGAATACGCTGACCCGATTCGCAGCCAAGGAAAACGGACTCGAAGGTCTGGATACCTATCTGAACGGTCCCACAGCAATGGCTTCAAGCGCTGATGCTGTAGCGCCTGCAAAGGTTTTGAACGAGTTCGCGAAGAAGTATGATAAGCTCGAGATCAAAGTCGGCGTTGTTGAAGGAAAGGTCATCGATGTAAACGGCGTAAAGGCTCTGGCCGAACTGCCGCCGAGAGAAGTGCTCATCGCCAGGGTACTTGGTGGCTTGAATGCCCCGATATCCGGCCTGGTCAATGTACTCAACGGAAATATCAGAGGCCTGGTAGTCGCACTCAATGCGATCGCGGAACAGAAAGCAAATGCTTAGTGTATCAATAAAATTTATCATTAAAACTATTAAATTAAAAATTATGGAGGTTTTTTAACATGGCTAGCGATAAAGTTACAAAGTTGATTGAAGATGTAAAGGCATTGACAGTTCTCGAACTGTCCGAACTCGTAAAGGCTCTTGAAGAAGAATTCGGCGTATCCGCAGCAGCTCCCGTAGCAGTAGCAGCAGCTCCTGCAGCAGGCGCAGCAGCAGCTCCGGCAGCTGAAGAAAAGACCGAATTCAACGTAATCCTCAAGGAAGTCGGCGCTGACAAGATCAAGGTTATCAAGGTTGTCAGGGAACTCACCGGCCTTGGCCTCAAGGAAGCAAAGGATCTCGTTGACGGGGCTCCGAAGACTGTCAAGGAAAACGTTCCGAAGGAAGAAGCTGCTTCCATCGAAGCAAAGTTCAAAGAAGTCGGCGCAACTGTCGAAATCAAATAATCGATTTCAAACAACCGAATTACAGAAACGAAGTGCCTCTGGGTCAACCAGGGGCATTTTTTCTTATTTTTTGTCCATTTGGCTTTCTGTAAGATCCTTTATTATTGCAGATTCTGATCCTTATCCTGTTTATTTAATTTGTCATGTCAGGAATAATGAGCTTTTAGATGTTAAAAAATTCTCAAAATATAATACTCTAAAACCCATCAATAAAGGCATTTGAACTATTGACAAAATTCAAATTCATACTGTATTATAATAATATAAGAAAAAATTCTCATGAGGAGGCGGCGATATGAATAGTAACCGGGAAAAACTCCTTAAATATGTAACAATGGCCGATTATATCGCGGAAATGAACGGCCAGCATGCTGAAACACTTATTCATGACATCTCCGATTACAACCATTCCATTATCTATATAACCCCCAGAAATATTACGGGAAGGAAAATAGGCGGATCTCTTACGGATTATGCAATAAAGCTGCTTGAAAGCAAGACTTACGAGCAGGACGATTACGTAGTAAACTATATCGGAAATTCGAGCTTAAACAACCTGATTTTACGTTCGTCCACATATTTCATAAAGGATAATGGGAAACTCATCGGACTTCTCTGTACAAACATTGATATAACAGATCAGATCAAAGCCATCGAACTTGCAAAAGAAGCATTATTGGTGGATTTTGATCATCTGAATCAGACCCAGGCATCGGAGACTTTCAGCCTCACCACCGATGAATTAATAAACAAGATATATGCAAAGGCGGTTGCGCACAAGGGCAGAAAAAAGCTGGACGTAGCCGATAAAAGGAAAATCGTGCTAGAGCTTTCGTCATTGAACGTTTTCAAAATCAAGGGAACTATCTCAACGGTAGCGGCACTTATTAAAGTATCTGAAAAAACTGTTTACCGCTACCTCAATGAAGATAAAAAATGAAAGGAGCAATATACATGACAAAGAAAATCAACACAACAAAAGCAGCACCTGCTATTGGCCCCTATTCACAGGGCATTTGCACCGGAAACCTGCTGTTCACTTCAGGGCAGATACCGGTAAACCCCGCTGCCGGCACAATCCCGGATGGTATCGAAGCTCAGGTTATTCAGGTAATGGAAAATCTGAAGGCTATTGCGGAGGAGGCTGGCACCAGTCTGGAGAAGGCTGTCAAAACCACCTGTTTTCTAGCTGATATGGCTGACTTCGCTTGCTTTAACGGGATCTATGAAAAGTATTTTACAGGAAAACCCGCCCGCAGCTGCGTAGCGGTAAAAACACTACCCAAAGGCGTACTGGCAGAGGTTGAAGCAATTATCGAGCTCTAAACAAAAAAGGTGGCGATCAAAATGAATATCAAGGGGAAAATGAACGATCGTTTTCGTGATTTGCAGGGCGGGCTTTTTGCTACAGTAACAAAGGCGGATGTCGGCGAGGGCGCCGGCAACCTTATGGCACAAGGCTATGATATCATGGCCTGGGCTGATCCCTTCTTCCCGGATCCATCCATTCCAGCTTCCGTTACAAAGACAATGATAGAAGCCTTTGAAAATGGTTTCCCGTCTCACTATACTATGCCGATGGGGAATGCCGACCTTCGCCGGGCAGTTGCAAAAAAACTGTTGGATAGGAACGGCATCAAGGCTGATCCAAGCCGGAACATCCTTATCACTCCAGGTTCCGATTCGGGGTTGCTGTATGCAATGCTTCCCTTTATTTCAGAGGGAGATGAAGTACTAGTCCCGGATCCAAGCTATCCCTCCAATTTTCTCAATTGCAGATTATGCGGCGGAACAGCCGTACCTGTCCCTCTGAGGGAACAAAACAACTGGCAGCTCGAGATAGAAGAATTTGAAAAACGTCTGACCGACAGGACTAGAATGGTGCTGATAACTCATCCGAACAATCCTACAACGACTGTATTTCGCCGTGAAAATCTCGAAAAATTATGCCGTTTCATTATTGAACATGATCTGATCCTCGTTTGTGATCAGGCATTCGAAGATCATGTATATGACGGCGTAGAATTTGTAACGCCGGCTACACTGCCGGGAATGTGGGAACGTACGGTCACTGTATTTTCCATATCGAAGGGGATTGGACTTTCGGGCTTCCGCGTAGGGTACATTGTCGCTGAGGATCATATAATGGATGTGTTTTACGGAGGCGCAGTCAACGTACTCGGCGCTACCAATACGGCAGCCCAGCTTGGCGCCATCACTGCCATGGAAGACAAATCAATACTTGCTGAAAACTACAAAATATTTGAAAGACGCCGCAGACTCGCCTATGACGTTTTCAAAACCATACCCGGCGTAAAGGCTTTTCTGCCCGAAAGCGGTTTCCTCACATGGATCAACATTGCAAAACTTGGGACAAGCGCCGAGGTTGCCGCATTTATACTGAAGGAAGCCAAGGTATCGGTGAATGAAGGTACCCCTTACGGACAATGCGGGGAAGGTTATCTGCGCATAGTGCACGGGTGCTTCAGGGATGAGGACAGGGCTCTCCAGGCATATCTGCGCATAAAGAGCGCACTGACAAAGCTGGCTTCTGAAAAAGGCATCATTTAGGCTATATCGGTTATGGTACCACGCCGTTATACAAGGCACGTCATTTATACGGGCAACGATAAAAATACATGAAAAGGAGAGCGGATATTATGCAAAAGAAGTTGGAATTCAAAGGCGGTTGGGCAATGGCATTTATACCCACGGTAATTTTCCTTGTTTTCTGCGTACTTTACTTTGTAGTATTCAAAGCTTTTGAGATGTATGCCCTGGCAATGGGTGCATTTGTCGGACTCCTTGTAGGCGCGCTGTTTACCAAAAAAGGCCAGTACGGCAGCTTTTGGGATGCAGTCTACGCAGGCGTTAAGGAATCGGTACCAATACTTGTGCTGTTATTTGTAATCGGTATGTTTTCCACGCTTATTAAAGCCTGCAATGTATCGGCAGGTTTTGTATGGCTGGCTGATCTCCTCAATGTCGGCGGAGGCTTGTTTACTGCATTTACCTTCCTTGCCTGCTGTATAATCTCTACTGCGACCGGTTCTTCCATAGGCAGCATGTTTACCTGCTTCCCTATTTTCTACCCCGCAGGTGTGCTGATGGGCTGCAATCCGGCCATGCTTGCCGGAGCTATCGTATGCGGTTCCGTATTCGGAGATAATCTGGCTCCAATTTCGGATACGACCATTATTTCCGCAGGTACGCAGGAATATACGAAACGTCAAGGCTTCGCGGACGTAGGCGGCTGTGTGTCAACACGTCTCAAATACTCGCTCGTCGGCGGCATCATTACATTCTTCATTTTCTGGCTCATCGGCGGCGGAGGCACTGTCGGTACAGGCGCAGAGGAAATCCTTGCAAAGAATATGAATCCCTCGAGCCTTATCATGCTGATTCCGGTAGCCATTATGCTGGTTGTTTCAGTTAAGACAAGAGATATTTATATAGCGTCAACAGTAGGAATCGTGCTTGGAGCCATCACCGGACTTGCATTCAAACTGATTTCGTTCAAAGATATCATTTCTGTACAGGATGGAGCGCCGAAGGGCTTCCTGACAGGCGGCATCAGCAGTATGATGGCTACTGTCACGCTGGTTATGTCGGTTTATGGCATAATGGGCATCCTCAATGCATCGGGAGCGCTGGAGAGAATTACGAATAAAATCGTCAGCAGCAAGCTGGGCAACACAGTTGTCGGTACTGAAATCTCCATGATGCTGGGAATCTGCATAACTACACTGGTATTCGGCGGAGTGACCAGTGCTTCAATGGCTACCTTCGGAAAGGTTCAGAATGAACTGGGAAAACGGGCGGGACTCCATCCATATCGCCGTTCCAACCTGCTTGACGGTTTTGCCAATTCAATTCCGGTCGTAGTCCCATTTCTAAGCTGCTTTGCATTTATCGGAGCGCTGCTTTCACAAGGCTATGACTTCGTAAAACCGCTTTCCGTAGTTCAGGTAGCCAGCGGTATGATTTACTGCGTCGCGCTGTTCTGCGTGCTCCTCTACTCAGTATTGACGGGCTGGGGAAGAGATTATGAAGGGCCGAACGGCGAACCTGTAAAGAAGCCTGTAAAAGCGGAAGCATAAGGTAAGTTTTCGTAACTGAATGAATTTTATTCCTTGATAAAAATCTCCTGATGAAAATCAGGAGATTTTTTTATGCTTAATACATTCAGACTCTTTTTGTTCCTATTCTCATGCAGGTAGGGTAAGCAAATGATAACAGCCTATAATGCTCCTCCACATGCCGACTGCTGTCTACTTACCCGGGTTGTATATTATCTTTAATGGGGAAAAAATTTATTGTTATTTATTTTAGTTTGTATTATAGTGTTGGGGATATTTTGTTATATGAATATCCAAAAACTAAAAAAGTTGAAAACATGATAGTAGGAAAATTTTATGGATGAAAAATTATACTTAATTCTTTTATTACTAGTTTTAGCAATATCACTAATAACATTACTATTTAATCGGACTTGGAAACAAATAAAAAGATTTTATGAGAGACTCAACAAAATTTCGATTCCCAATACGATAGTTTTGAAAAATTTGAATAAAGGTAAATATTACATTTTCGTTGACCATCCCAATGCTATATTGCCGACGGCATTTGCAAAAAACAAGTGTAACTTCAAGATAGCGTCGAGAATAAACTGCGAAATTAGAGAGTTATCTAGTAATAAAAATATTGAACTAGACGATTGCACAGGAGATTATTCAGCAAGATATTATAGAATATTCAGCGCATACTCTATAAGAAGTTTTTGGATAAGTAATCCAAGTGATATAAAACTTGAGGTTTGGTTCAAGCATTCAATGGATAAAGATACAAAGGTTTTTATAAGCAAAAGTCTTTGCAGTAAGTTTATTTTTGGATTTTTTATTCAAGCCTTTTGTATAATTGGCACTTTTGTTATACTATGTCAATTAGTAATCCAATTCCTCTATTAATTATTGCAGAGCTTTATATAGATAATTGTATCTGATTCATGAAGGTGCCAGATGGGGTAGGCAGATGTCTGCGGCGGAATAACCCTCATATCAGTTTTTGATGTAGGTATAGGAACAATATACTAAATTTAGAAGGCGGTTATTCTAATATAGGATAGCTGTCTTTATTCATATAGTAAAAAGACAGAAACCTACACGTATGATGTTTATGGCGAGAAGTCCATGGTCACCGATGCATTGGGTAATACAACCACCTACGAATATGATAACAAGGGCAACCTGACCAAAGTCACAGACGCTTTGGGCATTACCACGGCTTCTTGTAAACCAGTATGGAGTGTTGTTAAGCGGCATTCCCAAAACAGGTTATCAAGTTAGGATAACACCGAGGAATCCTGTGCAGGGATCGGGAAGTTCGGGCTATGCAAAGCCTGATGTAAATGCTAAAACAGGTATAACTGTTACATTTGGAAACCAAACAATGCAAACTAATTCGGATATTGTTAAAGGATCGGCAATTAGGATAAAGCTACCAAAAGGGATTGCCAAACCTGGTACAGGCAGTGATGATTCAGATAAATTGCTAGGGATATTTACTGTTGAAGGTAATCGCGCTTATCTAGATAAGGGGGAAATAGCTGGGATACCAGTCTATTATGGAACAGGTAAGGTTGAAGGTAAGGGTATTATTGGAGTGGAAAAAATGGAATGGTACGAAGGCAAAAGGGGGAAAGGGAAAACAAATATTTGGAGTTGATATAAGAGGAACTGCCCAAGCCTCTGCAGTTTCAACATATGGTGGCGGACAACTGGGTAATGAGAATTTTGGACTGATAGGACAAAGTGAAGGAAATTTAGGAACTGCCCAAGCTTACGGAGCTGCTACTGCAAGAATTGATGGAGAATCAAGCGTCGGTTTAAGGGCGGGAGCTGAGGCTGCCGTAGCTACTGGAGAACTGGGAGTAGGTTTCCATACCAAAGGCTATGGTATTATAGTCGGTGTTGAAGGTACTTTTGTAGGTGCAGGTGCTAAAGCGGAGTTAGGTTATGTTGATGGTAAATTAGGGGCACGTGCTAAAGTGGCCGCAGGTCTTGGCGGAGGATTATGGTTCCAAATCGGTAAGGTAGCACCACAAACAAGGGGGTGAATAATGCATGTTTTTCGGTGATAGCAAGTTTCATAAATTAACAGTAATAATTGCTATGACATCTGTATCATTAATCCTTACAATTGCATTAATAAAGGCACTCTTCTTTGATGTAGACAAGCCTGCATTAAGAGAAGTGTTATTTGTGATAGTATACGATTTAATATGGTTATTCGGTTATATATTTTACGTTCGAAAAAAATAATTTTTATCAGAAGAGGTAGGAGACGAGTATATGGATTTAAATAGTGAAGAGCTGAGTAATCTCAAAAATTCTTTTATGAAGTTATACATTAAGAGTGTTACAATGGTTCCTAATAAGCATCAACGGAATCAAATGCTAGATAAACTTACTAGCGAACTATTTAGTAGAAAAATTGAAGAACTTGAGCAGTGCGATAGTAATATCACTTATGATGAAAAACAAAATTTGCTAATTCAGTTTAAGGAGCTAATAGCCGAATGGATAATTGAATTTGATGAGGGAAAAAAAGAAGCAGCCAAATCAAGAGGCTAAAAAGTATATGGAAGAAATATAGTGGTAAATAGAATATACTATAAGGTACCAGATAGATCGGGGACTGACCTATGATGGAATCGTAGGCAAGAACACAAGCGATAAACTCGGCATATCGCTTGCCAAGTATGCAAGTAGCTCAGGGAAAAAGGAAGAGGCAAAAAGACCTCAAGTTTCTTGTAAACCAGAATGGAGTGTTGTTAAGCAGTCTATTCTTAGCATTAGAACTCGAAGTAGATATAAATTTAAGTCAAGCGATAAGAACAGTAGGTTATGCTATTACTGGTAAAAAATAATGATATTTAAAAAACTGACGAGGAGGCATTTATGATACAATTATTCTCATTTAAAGGAACACTAAACAGGTCAAAGTTCATATATTTATTTTTAGCCACTATAACTGTATATACAGCTGCATTTTATATATTTCCTTCTAAAGACTTGGTATCAGTCTTACTAAGGCTTATTATTATGATTACTTCTGCTATATGCTATTTATCTGTAATTGTTAGAAGAACTCGTGATATTGGGAAAAATATTTTATTAATTTTTGTTCCTATATATAATATTTATCTTCTTTTTTTATTATTTACGAAGAAGGGTATAAATGTAAAAGGTTGATATTATTTCTCGATTAAGTTTTAAAGAGCGGTTGTCGATATGATGACTATCTTTCTTTTTGCCAAAAGAGGTTTCCTACCTGCCACCTTTCTTAAATGACAATGGCGGCGGCAGGTATTCACAACACGATACCCATGGGTATATACAGATTTTCTATATTTTTTTCATCCAGGCCTGCTGCCTCATTTCCGAAAACAAGGCAGAACAATTTCTCTTATGGGCAGTTTTCAAGGCTTAGTGCGGTTTCGGTATGAAGCATGAATGGAAAAATCCGATGCTGCTTATTTTTGCTCAGATACATTTCAAAGGTTTGAAAATGCTGGTGCCTGATCCTAAACAGAGAGCCCATAGAAGCCCGGATTGTCCTGGAATTGAAAATATCTGCAGCCGGTGTAATGACTCGATAGCCATGTTTTCACCCGCTTTCGATTTAGCATTATTTTCTCACAATGTTTCTGTCTAACATTTTACAATTATTATAGGAAAATAAGATGACTGTGTATATGCCGAAAATTTTTATAAAAGAAAAGTATACCAGGGAATTTGCCCGGGAATTCACGAAATAGTTCCAAAAATTTGGAGCTATGGAACCAAAATTTGTAGAAATATGGTATAATGAAAGAATTCTATAAGAGAAAATATTCCCACTTATGAATCTTAACGGAAAATCTCATAAAATTAAGAAAATCTCTAAAGGAATTACTGAAGGGAATGAAAAAAATGAAAAAAATAATCAGCCTCACTCTGGTG
>DATALQ010000028.1:0-11356 GCA_036260935.1 Clostridia bacterium | reverse complement strand
CTCGGCAGTCCTGAGCATCTCCTCTTCAGTCTGTGCCATCACGGCGGGCAGCACGATTCTCGGACACCCGAGTTCCGCATTGTAGTTTATAATCCAGTCCCAATCCTGCGCCAGCAAATCCAACCCCATCGGAATGGTTTCATGCGCAGAGATAATATTCAAATTCAATTCTCTAAACTTATTTTTTAATACTTTAACCGGTATTGAAGCCCCAAATCTCTTGCTCATATCAAAACCAGCAAGCAGTTCCACGTTCCTGTAGCCGATTTCCGAAATCTTCTCCAGGGCATGGATATAGTCTTTCTGTAATTCAGCGTGAACAGAATAAAGGCAAACGCCAAATGATAGACTCATGAAAATACCCCTCTTCCGAGCCGTCTTCCGCCCGCCCCGGCGCAAAAGCTGCACCGGGGCGGCAGTAGACTTGCCATTACTATAATGTTCTTAATTACCTTAAGCCTCTTACTTTGCGGCAGCCCAGGCATCCAGCTGAGTCTGCTTCTCGGTTATGATCTTTTCAAGGCCGGCGGCCTTCAGTTTGGAAACAAACTCCGGCAGCACTTTCGCGGGGTCAAGCGTCCCGGTTTCCAAGCCCATCTTGTACTGGCTCTGCACGTTCGCCACCGCGGCGACCTCCGTCTTCACAGGATCCACATTGAACGAGAAGCCGAGCGCTTTCGAACGAACGGAAGACTTGTTGAAGTCCGACATTTTTGTCCAAAGATTCGGGTCGTCTCCCTTCCAAATATAGGACAGGAAGTTGTTGCCCACCATCCAGTTGTTGGAGGGATATCCCGTATTTGCGGCGGAAAGGCCCGTCGGATAATCAATTGCCGTATCGCTCGTCTTGACATAGTCAAGGTTTTCAACGCCATTGTCATACAGATTGACAAGGTCCTTGTCACTGTACATCAGGTTCAGGAACATCATCGTACGATCCGCATCGCCGGTCGTTTTAGAAATGGATGTCATCACGTTGGCGATGTTACTCGTATTGGTTATAGGCGGAGTGAAACGCAAGCAGAGCATTTCAGTGGCGCAGGGGTTCGACCAGCGTAATTCGGCGCCGGGCTTCATGGGAACCAGCATAGCGAAACCCTTCCCGGATTTCACGATATCAACGCCCTGTTCTTTGCTCGTGGCGACATCCTTGGAGATATATCCGGCTGTAAACCAACCCCTGACGAGATTGAGCGCGTCGGAATACTCCTTCGTTTCGTACATGTCGACGACTTTCATATCGCCGGACGCCATCGGCAGAACGCCGAACCAGTTGTCCAGTCTGTCGAACGTGCCGCTGATAGTCTGCTCGACAAACGTCGTGGTGTCATCGCCTTTGACAAGCGGCATCATGCCGGGTTCCTTTTCCTTCACCAGTTTGAAGACGTCGGTTAGGTCCGCATACGTCTTGATTTTGCTTGTGTCAATGCCATACTTGTCCACAATGTCTTTACGAAGAGCTACTCCGAAGTCAGCGGCGAAATCCCTCATGCTGGGAACGGCATACAGATGGCCGCCGATACCGCTGCAGTTCAGCAAATCGGGCTCTACGGTCTTCGTGATATCCTGCCCGTATTTCTTGAGGAGGTCCTCGATGGGCAGAAGCTCGCCTTTAGCCACGACTGAATCGTAGTTGAAGTAGTTGCTGGTGAAAATGGCGTCGATTTTCTCGCCGCCGGCGATCATCAGCGTTGTCTGCTGCGCCCACGCGGACCAGCTGATGGGCATCAGCTTGATCGTGGCACTGATCTTTTCCTGTGTGATTTTGCTCATGGCGTCTTGAACCGCTTTCATATCCTTGGTTTCATCACCGGGATATGCGAAAATGATCTCATACGGCTTCAGCGTTTGAGCGGTAGATGCGGACGCCACGGATGCATTCGTGGCAGGCGCCGCGGTTTGAGTAGTGGCCGGGGCGCTTGTGCTTCCCTGCGACCCGCACCCCACGATGAGGGTCGATAACGCAAACAGGAAAGCGAGTGCAAGTCCTAATTTCTTGGTGGTCTTTTTCATGTTCTTCTTCCTCCTTTAGTATTTGTAATTGTGAACCAGCTTTATGCCGGGAATAACCTCAGCCCTTAATCGCTCCTACCGTAAGCCCTTTTGCAAAATATTTCTGGAAGAAGGGGTATGCAATCAAAATTGGCACAACACCGATGACGGCCAGCGCCATACGCACGGTTTCTTTGGGGATCCTCGCAAGAATCTCCGCCTGGCTGCTGCTAACATTGTTCTTATTGAGGAAGTCAATGTCCAACAGAATCCTGTTTAAATAGTTCTGGATGCTGTAGAGCTTGCTGTCGGTCAGGAAAATCATGCCGTTGAACCAGTCATTCCAATAGTTGATGCAAACAAACAAGCCCACCGTCGCCATAACGGGAAGAGACAATGGGATAATAATGCTTGCGAATATGCGAAGCTCTCCCGCACCGTCCAGATTCGCAGATTCTATCAACGACTTAGGTATGGATGAAAAGAATGTTCTCATGATCAATACGTAGAAGCCGTTCATTAAAAGCATTGGAACTATTAAACCCAGCAGTGAGTTCTTCACATTGATCAAATGCGTGTAAACCAGATAGGCAGGAACCAACCCACCGCTGAACAGCACCGTGAAAAACACCAGGAACGTAAACACCTTATTGCCGGGCAAGTCTTTTCTAGATAGCGGATACGCCAACATGGACGTGATTATAAGGCTGACGGCTGTGCCTACGGCTGTTATAAAAACGGTGATTCCATACGCGCGGAATATGTTGCTGGCGTGTGTCATGATATACCCGTAGGCGGCTAAGCTTAGCTTATGCGGAAAGAAGGAATAACCGTATTGGATGATGGTATTTTCATCCGTAATGGATGAAATGAACAGCAACACAAACGGCAGAATGCACGCGCTGGAAACAAAGAGCACTACAACGCCAATGAATATATTGAACAGTTTACCATTTTTCATCTTGTGTCTCCCTCCTTCTCTTAAAACAAAGCGTTTTCGTTATCTATTTTCCGAACAATCATGTTCGAGACGAAGACCAACAGGAATCCGACGATGGATTGATAGAACCCCGCGGCTGATGACATACCGATATCGCCAATTTTCATGAGTCCCCGATACACATAGGTATCGATCACGTTGGTTACGGATTGGAGCGCACCCGCGTCCATCGGAACCTGGTAGAACAAACCGAAGTCCGCATAGAAAATCCTGCCGATTTGCAGCAGCGTCATAATGATGATGACATTGGATATGAGCGGAAGCGTAATCAGCCTGATCTGTTGCCATCTCGATGCTCCATCGACCAGCGCCGCTTCGTAATACTCCTTGTCAATGCCGATAATCGCGGCGTAATACACAACGCATAGATACCCCGCGTTCTTCCATGTATTGACCAGCGTAAGTATGAATGGCCAATACTTGGGCTCGCTATACCACAAGATCTCCTTGGCTCCAAAAAGCGGCAGGACCGTTTTATTCATGAATCCCGTGTCCATGCTTAAGAAGGAGAAGAGTAAATAGCCCACAATGACCGTTGACATCAAATAAGGTAAAAGAACGACGCTCTGAAAGAACTTTAAAATATGTTTTCTTCTGATCTCATTGATTATTATGGCCAAGCCTATCGCAACGACAAGGTTTATGACAATAAAAGAAAAATTGTACAGGAGTGTATTCTTGGTAATATCCCGGGCATCCGTTGTCTTAAACAAGTATTCAAAATTCTTCAAGCCCGCCCAGTCGCTATTGAGTATTCCCTTTGTAAAATTTATGTTTTTAAATGCAATGACGATGCCCATCATGGGCAGATAGTTGTTAATCAACAGGTATGCCAGTCCTGGTATCATCATCAGGTACAACATACTGTATTTTTTCGTTTTTCTCATTTTTTTCAGAAAAGAAGTCATAGCGTTAGTTTGTTCCTTTCCGAGCGCTCAAGCTATGTTTATATAATATTGCAAATCCGTAATACGCTACACCAATAATCCGACTTTTAATTAACGTTTTGACGTTAAAAATAAACATATCAGTTCGCGTTGGTTTTCCGATACGTCAAAGGATTCAACCCGGTGTTTTCCCTAAAAATCTGAGAAAAATAAGAGAAATTTGTATACCCCACCCGGCTCACGATATCTTTCACCGGCATGTCTGTATTGACCAGCAGCTGCTTTGCGATGTTTACGCGCTCCCGAATCAGATAGTCTGAAATGGATAGACCGGTTTCCTTTTTGAAAATTCGGGTCAGATAGTCCGGGTTTAAA
Source organism: Clostridia bacterium (assembly GCA_036260935.1). Lineage (GTDB taxonomy): Bacteria > Bacillota > Clostridia > Acetivibrionales > DTU013 > JAEYOM01. The sequence goes on along the minus strand of DATALQ010000028.1, from coordinate 7,102 downwards.
TAAAATTGCTTGGCAATGCTGTCCCGGGTAAGGTCATACCCCATGTTCTGGCTGATATACAACTTGATCTTGTCTATAATGGAACAGCTTTTGTCCGCTTCCTGAATGGAATCGAACACGGTGTTCCCGATTCGCAACACCATTTCCTCAAGCGAGTCAATGGATGTCAGCGCCAATTCGTCTTCGTTCAGCCGCTCCCCATGGGAAAGCATTAAATGCGCCGGTAAATCCTTTTGTTTCAGAACCGCATAGATCATCTGCATGAAATCATGGAAGAATTCGTGCAGATAGTTTACATTAAAGCTGGACAGGCCAGACAGGGAGGCAAAAGTCTTGTCAACCTCCCCCTTCCATTTTTCCTTTTTACCCTGCTGGAACAGTTCCTGCCATCCGGCAAACGATATGGTACCGGATGGTTTCTGCAATGTCACATGCTCGTCCACATGGATGATTTTATTGAGCATAACAAAGCTCTTGTCATATCCCAACAGGGCTTCATAGGCCTCCGGAATCCGGTTGATGGCAGCCTCCATACCGATATAACATGATATATCGCATCCAAATTCAGTGATGCATTTGTCAATGAACGTTCTATACCCCTCTTTTATTTGGTTATTATCCAAGGGTCTTCCGTTACTGAGCACATGTATGACCAGAAAAAGGCCGCGTTTTACCTGTATGACCTGGCTGAGTTTATCTTCCTTTATCAGTAACTTTATGGCGCTGTTTCTGAGTTCATGCTCCTTAATCCTCTCGTCATGAAGCAGCATTTTATTATGCCAACGCTGCACTTTGATCAAAACGGGAATAAATCGCATGTCGCTTGTGTAGGCGATATCCGCCTTTGCGATGTACTGACGGATTGGTTCCGGCTCCGCCGGAATATGCCCCTGCAGCAGATCCACCCAAAACCGCTCGATGAGAAGCGGCTGGTGCAGTATCCACAAATTGTAATAATAGCTGGACCTCTCGTTTATCAGGGATGCCTCCCTTTCCTTTCTGGTAACGCACAGTGCCTTGGCTATCGCTTCCTCCAGTTCGGAAAAGATGACGGGTTTAAGCAAATATTCAAAGCTTCCCAGCCGAATCGCTTCCTTAGCGTATTTAAAATCGGCGTGGCACGTCAGAAAAATGCACTTTGTCACTTCATAATATTCCTTCACCCAAGCCAACAGCTCCAGCCCGTTTCCCTGCGGCATCTCGATGTCGCAGATCATCAGGTCGATGGAATGGGCTTCAAAGATCTCCTTTGCCTGGCGGCTGTTATATGCGGTCCAGACTTCGCTGATTTCAAATTTACCCCACTCGACGCCGGCTTTGATGCCCTCTACAGCCGGGATTTCGTCGTCAACGATCAGCAGTCGGTACATTATGATGCCTCCTCCCGATTGTAAACTGAAAATGGCAACGTGATCTCAGTACAAGCGCCTCCCTCGGGGCGATTATAAAAAATGACATAGGCATGGTCTTGATAAAGCATGTGCAGCCTGCGCTGCACGTTCCATATGCCGACATGCTCTCCCTGCTCATTCAAAGTGTTTTCTCCAGCCTGAAGAGCTTCAAGGACTTCCTGGGAATACCCCTTGCCTGTATCTTGAATCAGTATTTTTATTTGGTCATCGTCCTGGTAGCCTATACATATGGAAATATGGATCGGCTCATCCATGGTGACGCCATGTTTGATTGTATTCTCTACAAAGGTTTGGATCATAAGCGGCGGTATTTGGCACTTCAGCATGGAATCCGGAACAGAAACATCATAGGTCAGAAAGCCCGGAAACCTGAGTTGCTGAATTCTCAAATAGTTCTGAATATGCATGAGTTCATCTTCCAGTCGGATAAACGTGGAATTGCTTTGAAACATAAACCGGAAGTACCGGACCAGGCACAACGACATTTCCTGTATCAGCTCGAAGTTTCCCACCTGGGCCAATTGATAGATGACATTGAGCGAATTCAAAAAGAAATGGGGGTTGATTTGAAGCTGCAAATGCTTCAATTCAGTCTTTTGAAGTTTTAGCCGGTCTTCATACACATCAATTTTGAGGTCATGAATTTGGGAAATCATATTATTGAACGTTTCGTTCATGAGATTAAACTCATTCGTAGAGGATTTTTGGTGAATTCTCCTCTCCAAGTTTCCGTTCCGGATTTCCTTCATCACCGCAACGATGTTATAGATCGGCTGCAGAATGATCTTTCTGAGAAGCAATGAATAGACCACCAAAATACCAAGAACGGCATAGGGCAGGAATGATATTATGGTTTGAAAGTATGGAAGCTTCTGAAGAATAATGTTATCAGGCAATACGGCAATCAGGCTGAAATTCCCCTTTGTGGATTTTTCTCCGACAACCAGGTATTTTGCACGGGTACCGGTCAGTTCATAGTCGCTGTTGATACCCGATATGTCGATATGATTTTCACGTATGAATTCGGCATCGCTGATCGGATTGCTTCCGGTAACCAGCAATGCCTTTCCGTTTTTGCCGAAATCGACATAGTTCATGGGAATCATCAGTTTGTCGGCATTGACCCACGCGCCTATGTACACGCCGTTCTCCTGTATCGCATGGCAGAAAAAGTATTTCCCGTTAATTTCAATCGGCAACCAGCTGTCATAATTATAGTTTTTAAAAACGCTCCCATCCCGAAGAATGCTGAGGATATCATTTCGTACAGCTTCACGCTCCGCGTACGAGCCGCCAAAGTTCTGGGTCATCAACAAGTCATCGTTACGTACGGAATAAGCGAAAATAAAATCGATCGATTTGAAGTTGTCCGCATCATTGGATAATTGGTTCATCAAACCTATTTTTGATAAATTGTATTCTTCGCTGTTTTCCTTTTCGGAACGCTCCATACCCAATAAATCAGAGTTGAATGCCACCTGTGTATATAAATAACTGTCCACATCGCCCAGGCTTCGATCAATTTGATTCATGTACAGAGCAAGAAAATTCTTATTGGATTGAGCAACCTGATTGCGCACAACCCGGATGGCATACGTATTATTGACGATTAGAATGGAAACCAAGAGGAGCCCAAAGACGACTAGAAAAATAACCATCTTGAACCAGATTGAGTTAAATATCAGATTCCGCTTCACTTTGAAGCACTCCTCTTTCGCTGGGATCGATATGTAAACTCATATATCCCGGCGTTATAATATATTAATAAGCATATCTTATCGTACGTATTGACCCTTCACCATGGAATATAATCCCGGCAGATTCCGCTCCCGTTTTTCAACGAACAAGTTCATGGATTGCCAAGCCGTAAATCCTTGCGTTTTGAATGATGTTGGAGATAAGAACGCGTTCGTTTGGCATATGAACCGTCAATTGCTCATTCGGATAAACCGAGCCGAAACATACACAGTTTGGGAACGCCCGCGCATATGTTCCTCCCCCAATCGAAAAGAGGACTGGCTTTTCCTTTGTAACGAATTCGTAAACTTCACAGAGTGTTTTAATTAACGGAGTATCCTCCGGCACATACAGCGGATGTTTAATAGACAGCTTATCTACTGCATAACCGGCTTTCAGGAACCGCCCCCGAATGCTATCCGTAATATGGTCAATTGAGATGGTAACGGGAGTTCGGACATCAAGCTGTAAGACCAATCTGCCGTTTTCCGTGTCCAACTTCCCCAGGTTCACCGTCAATGCGCCGGATACGACGTCGCTGCACGCGATATGCATAGCCGCCCCGTCCGGCGTTGTGCCGATGATCCCCAACAATTCACCAATATCACCTTTGAGCGATTCGTCCAGGAACTCGATTCCACACATGAACTCCAACAATCCCAAGATTGCGCTGACGCCTTTTTCCGGTGACATGGCATGGGCGCTTTTCCCGTGGAATTCAATTTTCACTGCGTCCTTGCCGTACGGCTCAATCGTACCCGTACTACCGTTGGTCAGGGGGCGCTCCCGGATCGCTTTTTCAAGCCACGCAATCTGGTTTGCGCCGCCGATGGGCAACACTGCAGACGCATGAGCAGGCACAACATTGGCCGCCTCTCCGCAATGGAGGGCCAACCCATCGACTCCTTTAACGCTCTTGGAGAATACGGCTGACAGGATTCCCTTCTCGCGATTCACCGCCGTAAACATTCCATCCGGGGAAAAACCCGCCGTAGGAGGTTCGCAATGGGCGCGATAGTAGTCCATGCACCCCCATCCGGTTTCTTCATTCGTACCTACGATCAGCCTCACGCGCTTCCGCGGGGATACCCCCATTTCCTTCAAGGCATACATGCCATACAGCGCTGAAAGAAGGGGGCCCTTGTCGTCTACCACTCCCCGTCCGGCTACATACCCGTCCTTTTCGGTCATGGAAAAAGCGGGCGACTCCCATGCGGAGGGGTCCCCGGCGGGAACAACATCCACATGGGTCAGAACACCGATCAGCTCGTCGCCCTCGCCCCAATCGATTGTACCTACATACCCGTCGTAATCATGTACGGCGAAACCCATATCACTGCCCAATGCCAGAACCTGTTCCAAAGCTGCGTGTACCGAGCTGCCGAAAGGCATGCCTTGCTCAGGCGGCCCCTGCACGCTTTCAATTGCCACAAGCCGGCTCAGATTCGCAAGTAGTTCGTCGTGTTTCGCATCGATTACCCTTGATATTTCTTCCAGCGCTGTATTATACATATCTCAGTACCCGGCCACATGCATTTCTTCGCAGATTTTTACTAAAGTAGGCTCCACATAGAACCCGTTTTCTTCTATGGCTACATCATCCAAGTAAATGGAAGGATTAAGGACAATACCGTCCGTATGGTTTGCGGCAACCCAGCTCTTACCACCAAGGCCTTCGCCCTGCGTACCGATGCCAACTTCCACACAGCCAAAAATCCTCTCGTCCTCTTCAATGCGGCCGGTGGGTTCGGGCACGCCCGGATTAAAGCCGCAGGAAATGTGGGCGACCCAATACATCTTCTCATCATTCCACTTTTTCATCCACTTGCGGAACATATAGGCTTCACGGCCTTCGCCCTCGATCTTCGTTACAACGCCTTTCTCAATCGTCAGCACCACTTTGTTTTTCATCACGCCTATTTCTTGCGGCGGGAACAAACCGCCGTCGAACACCAGCGTTCCCTCGATCGTATCCTCAATCGGGCACATGCTGGTCTGACCGCCCAGCATGACGGAGATGCCATTCTTGTCCGCAACCGTACCGCTCTGCAAGCACTTGCGCCCCTCGCACAGGCACGTAAGGTTTGTGCCTCCCGGGCTGGTAATGCGCATTTTCTTGGATGCGTTTGTAAGTTCGCAAATCCGATTGCCGAGCGCGACAATCTTGGAGTGGTCATAGCGGCCGATGACGTTGATAAGCATATCCACATCCATTGCCGCCGCCGTAAGCTGACGCGTGCCCGCATCCATCGCTTTCTTCCAGCCCCTTGTATAGAACAGCTGATAGTCAAACTCAATCCATACATCTGCGGCTTTGATCGCCTCCAGAACAGGAGGCTTGGGTTCAATCATAATGGCCTGTTCCAGACTGGCAGGAAATTGCATAACAATCGGATATGCACCTGCTTCCATAGCAGCTCCCGCCGTGGCTTGCACCACGCGTTCGTCGCTTGTGGTATCGCAAGTTATAAGCACCGTCTCATCCGGTTTGACAAGCATGATCTCACGGATCAGCTTTCTTGCCGCCTTCTGTACTTCCCACTGCAGATAATATGTGTGTGTACTAGATTGCGTGGACGCTTTCATCTGCCTTGCACTCCTTTATTTTTGATTTATATACCAATAAGCATGTAATGTTTTTATATAATTTGACTATACATGCTATGAGCATATGATATTGCAAAATAAACATCATTGATATTCATAAACCGACCTGTTTTTAACGGAAATCAGACTTGTTGCTATTTGAATGGGTTTGATTATCAATATGCTATCAACAGGAATTAAAAGGCCCCGGAAAATCTCGATTTACCGAGTTTTCCGGGGCTTTAGCTGCCCTCTGTTCGCTATAGGCTCGCTGCGGGCATCTACCCTTGCTCACCTCATGCTCACAGAATAGAATTCTCCCTTCATCTGCCACAGGCAGCGGTCGAATTCTATTCCCACTCTATGGTCGCCGGCGGCTTGCTGGTTATATCGTATACCACACGGTTTATATGCTTCACTTCGTTGACTATCCTGTTCGAAACCTTTTCGAGTATGTCGTAAGGAATCCTGGCCCAGTCGGCGGTCATGAAATCGGTAGTCGTAACGGCTCTAAGCGCCAGCGTGTAATCATAGGTGCGTTCATCACCCATGACGCCGACACTCCTCATGCCGGTAAGTACTGTAAAGTACTGGTTGATGGACCTGTCAAGGCCGGCTGCTGCGATCTCGCCGCGGAATATATGATCCGAATCCCTGAGTATTTCAAGCTTATCCTTCGTTATATCGCCAATAATGCGGATTGCCAGGCCCGGACCCGGGAAAGGCTGCCGCCATACGATTTCGGCAGGGATATCGAGTTCCTCTCCTACCTTTCGTACCTCATCCTTGAATAGATTCCTGAGCGGTTCTATTATTTCCTTGAAATCCACGTAATCGGGCAGGCCGCCTACGTTGTGATGGCTCTTTATAACCGCCGCATCTCCGAGGCCGCTCTCGATAACATCGGGGTATATGGTTCCCTGCACCAGGAAATCTACTTTCCCGATCTTTTTTGCCTCTTCTTCGAATACGCGGATGAATTCCTCTCCGATTATCTTTCTCTTTCTTTCGGGATCCTCAACGCCTGCGAGCCTCCCCAAAAATCTGTCTTCCACATTGACTCGGATCAGATTTATGTCATACTGTTTCCTGAAAACCTGTTCCACCTGATCGCCCTCATATTTTCTGAGAAGGCCGTGGTCCACGAATATACAGGTCAGCTGTTTTCCTATGGCTTTGTTCATAAGGACTGCAGCTACCGACGAATCCACTCCGCCCGAAAGAGCGCACAGTACCTTGCCGTTCCCTACCTTTGCCCTTATCGCATCGACCGATTGGCGAACAAATGAGGACATTACCCAGTCGCCCTTACAGCCGCATATTTTGTACAGGAAGTTGTTCAGTATCTCTTTCCCTTTAGGCGTATG
>DATALQ010000015.1:0-23879 GCA_036260935.1 Clostridia bacterium | reverse complement strand
CTACCTTACAAATATATGGTATATTATGTAAAACCATAAGTCAACCATACGTAACAAATAGGCAAAATATTCATTAGTTGCAAGAACCCTACATGCCTCCCGTTTCATAAATAAAACAAACTGACTCTGGTTAAATTATTTAATTGCAGAGATAAAATAAAATATAAATTAAGGAAAAGTATCATGGCTGAAAACAAAAAACCAAACAGACTAATACATCAAAAGTCTCCCTACTTACTCCAGCATGCATATAATCCTGTTGATTGGTATCCCTGGGGTGAGGAAGCATTTAGTGTTGCTGCAGCGAAAGACCTGCCAATACTGCTCTCCATCGGCTATTCCACCTGCCATTGGTGCCATGTAATGGCACATGAGAGCTTCGAGGATGCCGAGGTGGCAGACCTGCTGAATAGAGAATACGTTGCCATCAAGGTAGACCGCGAGGAGCGCCCGGATATCGACAGTATCTACATGTCGGTATGCCAGGCACTCACCGGGCAGGGCGGCTGGCCCATGACAATCATAATGACGCCGGACAAAAAGCCTTTTTTCGCCGGCACATACTTCCCCAAATATAACCGCATGGGCATGCCGGGACTTATCTCCATTCTTGAAAGGTCCTCCGAAGCCTGGAAGGAAAGCCGCGAAAGCTTACTGGAAGTCAGTTCACAGATCACCGATTCATTATCCGAACAGCATGCCGAGACGGATACGGTCGATCATAAACGTTTAATAAATGCAGCATATGAGCAGTACAAAAACTCCTTCGACAGCATGCACGGGGGCTTCGGGACTGCTCCAAAATTTCCTTCCCCGCATATACTGAGTTTCCTGCTGAGGTACTGGAAAATGACCGGTAACGAAGCAGCGCTGAAAATGGCTGAGAAAACTCTGGATGCAATGAGACGCGGCGGAATATTCGATCACATCGGCTATGGCTTCTGCAGGTATTCGACAGACAGGACCTGGCTCATACCTCACTTCGAAAAGATGCTGTACGACAATGCTCTTATTGCAATAGCGAGCCTGGAGACTTATCAGGCTGCCGGCAACGGCATTTATGCAAAAATAGCAGGCGAGATCTTTACCTATATACTCAGGGATATGACGTCTCCTGAGGGCGGCTTCTATTCTGCGGAGGATGCAGACTCCGAAGATGAGGAAGGTCATATGGAAGAGGGCAGATTCTATACCTGGACCCCCGAAGAAGTAAGAAGCATGCTTGGTGAAGGTAATGAAGCCGAAAGGTTCATGGTATTGTACGACATCACGAGGCGAGGTAACTTTGATGGACGTAGCATACCCAATGCCATAAAGGGCAGCGTACCCGGAAGCGATCTGGAATTTGTCGAACGCTGCCGCAGGATGCTTTTTGAAAGCCGCGAAAAAAGAAAACACCCGTTCAAGGACGATAAAATACTGGCTTCCTGGAACGGCTTAATGATAGCCGCACTGGCTATGGGCGGCAGAATCCTTGGCGATCCGTCATATACTACGGCGTCTGAAAAGGCTGCCCAGTTCATCCTATCCAAGCTTGTTGATGAAAACGGCAGGCTATTTGCCGTCTACCGCGGCGATGCCTCTCAGCTCAAGGCTTATGCCGACGATTACACATTTATGATCTGGGGGCTGCTGGAGCTTTATGAAACTACCTATAAACCGGAGTACCTGCAGAGCGCGATGAAGCTGAATGCCTCCCTTCTCGAGCTGTTCTGGGACAGCAGCAATGGCGGCCTTTTCATATACGGAAGCGACAGCGAACAGTTAATCGCACGTCCCAAGGAAGGCTACGATGGCGCCACACCCTCGGCAAATTCAGTTGCAGCAAATAATTTTATCAGGTTGGCAAGGTTGACAGGCAAGTCCGAACTGGAGGATAAAGCTCTCGACATATTTAAGGCCTTCTCCGGCAGCATGGATGCGTATCCGGCAGGCTTCAGCCATATGCTGGGCGCATTGATAATGCTTGAAGCCGGAGGTCATGAGGTGATCGTAACGGGCAAGCCTGAAGAAGGGGCGGCAGAGCTTATCGATGTACTCAGACAAGGCTTCAGGCCGTTTACAGTTACCATGCATTACGATAAATTCGCAGAGGATTTGTCAAAGCTTGCTCCTTACATTGCAGATTACACTACTGTCGAAGGCAAGGCTGCCGCCTACGTATGCAGGAACTTTACCTGTAACAGGCCCGCGACCGATGCCGCGGAGCTTAGAGAATTACTGCAGTAAAGTGAATATCTAATTTATTGTACAAGACAAACTGAAAAAGGGATGGAACCATCCCTTTTGTTTATTTCATTTTACTTTATGAACGTTTAATTTACCCATACCTATCAGGTACTAATTCTTATCAATCAATATATCGCCCGTTCCTGATTTGATCTCGATGTCCGGTCCGCCGCCGTTTACATCCTGCACCAGCGAATCGCCCACGAATCCTTCGCCGTTCTTGATAAGGTTCCCATCTATACTGCCGACTCCGGTCGACGCATCCAAACTGAACTTCGAATCTCCCGGCAGTTTTAGACTCGTCTTCCCTACTCCGCTCTTTATCGAAAGGTGTGAAAGCTCATTTATTTCTCCATCTACCGATATATCTCCTGTTCCACTGGTGAAGTCGCATTCGTCTGCCAGCGAAACGTTTGTCAGATTGATATCGCCAACTCCGTCCTTGATATCAACTTTACCCTTTATATAATCAAGCGTGATATCGCCGACACCGTCCGCGATATCGAATTCCTTGATGTTTTCCGGCACCTTTATATCAAAATCCACGGAAACGTTCATAGCCTTATAATGAGCTGAAAGCCAGTGCCAGAAATCTTCGGATTCTTCATCCTTTACCTTTACGCTGACGGTAAGTTCATCGCCGTTTGTCTCCGTTCTGACCAGGATCTGATCCATTATTTTATCAATTTCTCCGAATCCCTTTACTTCCTTATTATAGCCTATTTCCACTTTGTCTCCCGAGCCCTTCGACAGGTTTATAGTGCCGACTCCGTTGGTAATGATAATTTTGTTCAGGCCTTTACCATCTGCCGAAAGCTTATCGGCAGCATTGCCTGTGTCCTGTTTGCCGGAGCTTGCCCCATCTACATGATCCGAAGGTATGTCCAGGTCGATACTGCAGCCTGCAAATAATGAGCTTATTGAGACAACCAACAATATAGCCAAAATCAACTTTTTCATATATATACCTCATTTCGAATTTTCTATTCAATATTACGGATACTTGAAATAATTGTCTGCCATTTTTCTATAAAATATTGCTTGGTAAATATTTTTGTTTGGTACCTTGCAATGTAATATAGCGTGTGATATTATGTAGTCAAGAAAAATGAACCACCTTTAGGAAAGGAATACAAATATGAACATTCAGCTGAAAAAAGGCGTTCTGGAATTGTGCGTACTCAGCATGCTTACAAATAAGGATTGTTATGGCTATGAACTGGTCAATGAAATCTCAAAAAACATAATGATCGCTGAAGGCACTATATACCCCCTGCTTAAACGCCTGAAGGATGAAGGTTATCTCACGACCTACCTCGAAGAATCTCAGGAAGGTCCATCAAGAAAGTATTACAAACTTACCCCGCTTGGTATCAGAACGAAGATCGAACTCGTAAAGGAGTGGGTCACCCTGGTCGAAGGGGTCAATAATATCATCGGCAAGGAGATGATTGCATGAACAGGAATGAATTTGTATCAACGCTCAGAAACGGGTTGGGCAATATCTCTTCCGCTTCAGTTGAGGAAATACTGTACGATTACCGGGAACACTTCGAAATCGGTCTGGAGCAGGGTAAAACGGAAGACGAGATATCACAGTCGCTTGGCGATCCGAAGCTTATAGCAAGGCAATACAGGGCCGAATATATCGTACATCAGGCTGATAAACACAGTTCAGGTGCAAACGTGTTTAAGGCGGTTTTTGCAGGTATCAGCCTCGGTTTCTTCAATCTGATATTTATGCTACCGGTTTATGCGGTAGTTTTAGCCATTCTGGCGGCGTTTTACAGCATTTCTTTGGTGCTTACTGTATCAGGAGCGGCCTGCTTTATGGCCGCAATCCTTTCGCCGTTGCTTCCCTGGATACCCACGCTTCCGGTTAGCCCGGCAGTAATAATATTTTCGTCGATAAGCATCATGTCGCTCGGGCTGTTGTTTACGCTGGGCACGGTGCAGTTCACGAAATGGTGTCTCAAACTCACTGCAGGGTATATCAAGACCAATATCAATATAGTTTCCAAAAAAGAAAGAGAGAGTGAAAGCAATGTTTGATAGTATAAACAGGAAAAAGGCAGTTCAGGTATTACTGATAGTTATGGTGGCTTCGGCGCTACTGGCCGGGATCATTTTCGTCGTACAATTCGGGCCATCGGGCTTCAGTATTTTCAGCAGTGATTCTTCCTACAAAAATAATGTAGACGAGGAAAAAAACTCTGCTGCGGACGGTATCCAAACACTGACCGTAAGGAGTACAAGTGAGAATATAAACATCATCCCGGACGACTCTTCCGAAATAAGAGCGCATTTCTACGGAAGCTATGCTTCAAGCGACAAGACTTTCAAGCCAAAGCTGGTCATGGAGAAGGAAGGCAGCAATCTGATAATCAGCATCGATAACGGGAACAAAAAGCTGACGCTCACATACCTGAGCGATCTCAAGCTGGATGTTTATGTACCGGAAACCTTCAATAAAAAGTTCAACATAACAAGCACTTCAGGTGAAATTACAGCAGAAAACATAAAGGCAGAAAGTCTGGCGATCAGGACCACCTCCGGCATGATCGCAGCAAAAGCGATAGATACGGCTGGTGCGGCAGTGGGATCCACTTCGGGTAAAATAGAAATAGATGGCAGCTTCGGCGATCTGGAAATCGATTCGACTTCGGGAGCAATCGTATCGGAAAATCTAACTGCAGTTGAGACAAAAATAAACAGCACCTCCGGAGAGATCAAGCTGAAGGGCTCAATTGACGGTGTTACAGCAGGCGCCACCAGCGGAACCGTAGTAATCGACACAGACAAATTGACAAAAGATATGGCTATCTCGACAACATCAGGCGAGATCATTGTAAAGCTGCCTTCGGACGCCGGGTTCACACTGGGGGCTAAATCCCAGTCGGGTGAGATTAACTGCGCATTCCCTGTGACAGTCAGCGGGGACAAAAAACACAACAGTCTAAATGGTACTGTCGGAAACGGCAGGTGTAACATAGCACTGTCTTCAACCTCCGGCAATATAAATATTGCAAAATAGCTACTCGGCCAAATGGCTGCTCGTCCAAATAGCAATTCTGTCAGAGGGCAATTTCGCTAAAATGCAATTTCGCTACCAAAGGGCTATCACCCGGATTACAGCCGGGGATAACCCTTTTTCTTTGCTTCTCCTCCCCGCACCTTTTTTGCGGCGCCGGAATATAATGGTGTATCTATTTATGAATAAGGTGAGAATGATGTGGTATACCGTTCAACCCGGTGATTCTATATTTTCGATTGCCCAGAAATTCGGGATATCTTCCAGACAACTGATAACGGCAAATCAGATACTTGGCACCGAAATAACTCCAGGGCAGCTGCTGTTCATACCGATACAGGTATCAAAGGTAATAACGTATACAGTAAAGCCGGGGGATACGCTGTATAAAATAGCAAGGCAGTTCAATACCCTTGTCGAAAGCATTATCGTATTAAACAGACTGACCGGAACAAATCTGGCAGTCGGCCAGCAGTTGGTGATACCGCAGTACACGGAAGCCGTGGTTAATGTTGGAAGAGCAAATGTTCGAAGCGGCCCGGGTACCAACAATGCAGTTATCACAACCCTTTCTTCAGGCTCGAAGCTTCCCGTTACGGAGACTACCCGTGACTGGCTCAGAGTAGGATTGCACAACGGACGGACGGGATGGATATCGCGAAACGTGACAAACTTCAGGACCTACGACGGTTCAAAGCCGATCCAGAATATAGTCGGATTTTATACATTGTCGGAGGGGCCTGCCCTTCCGGGTTCCTTCCGCTCCTTTGCCGACAATACGACAAGACTGACGGAACTGCCATTGTTCATGTACCGATTTGACCGTAACAATCCGACAACTATTGCGAAATTCGGGGAATTTCCCGATACCGACGTCGAAATGCTGGTTTCTATTGCACATAGAAACAATATAATGATATTGCCAATAGTACACAACCTGTTATATGAATCCGGTGGCCAGGATACCAGCAGGCAGGTCGTCAAGGCAATGGTCGCTACACCTGAAAGCCGCGCGACTGCCATTTCTAATATAGTTGCTCTTTTAGACAGGTTCGGCTTCGACGGAGTCAACATCGATATAGAAGACGTTTATATGGAAGACAGCAGCAGGCTTTCCCTATTTTATGTCGAGCTGAGCAGGGCTTTGAAAAGCAGAGGTTATTTTCTGTCTGCTTCAGTACCGTCACGCATAAGGGATTACCCCCCGTTCAACCCGTTCTCGGATCCCTTCGATTATGCAACTATCGGCGCCGTAGTCGACCAGTTCATTGTCATGCTGTATAATGAGCACGGCTGGCCCGGCAGCGGACCCGGGCCTGTAGTATCGAGCGGCTGGATGACAAAGGTGATATCCTATACGATCACTAAAATGCCCGCCAGTAAAGTAGTTGCTGCAATATCTGTATTCGGCTTCGACTTTAATCTGACGACCGGCAGGAATACCTACGCAAGCTATGCCGCAGCCACAGATCTTGCAAGACGTTACAACAGGAGTATAATTTTCGATCAGGACACTCTTACACCCATGTTCGACTATACCGACGAGCAGGGCAACAAGCACGAGGTCTGGTTCGAGAATGCTGATAGTATTATTGCAAAAACACGGCTGGCATGGCAAATGGGTATCTCAGGGGTAGCACTTTGGAGGCTCGGCATGGAGGACCCTGCACTGTGGCCCCGCATCTCGTCCGAAATCGTAGTAAGAAGAATAAACTGGTAGGATGAAAAGGTTGACTCGTGGGAAATACTTACAGGTCATCAACTGAAAAGAAGCCTGTTTTAGCCTATCGCGCGGTATATTACCAATATTTTGCTTGTAATGCTGAAAATTCCGTGCTATAATATTTTCTGTATCAAAGGTGATACAAGAACAAGATTTAATTTGTTTGTAGACCGAACCCTCCTTTTTCTGATCTGGATTTTTGGAGAAATAAGTCTAAACCAGTTAAATCCAAATGATCAAGGAGGGTATTTAATATGCCAGACAAAACATTGACGTGCAAGGATTGTAACAACGAATTCATCTTTTCAGAAGGCGAACAGGCTTTCTACAAGGAGAAAGGATTCGAAAACGAACCGCAGAGATGCCCTGAATGCAGAAAAGCAAAAAAGGCGCAGAGAAGAAACAACGGCGGTTTCAGCAATCAGCCCAGGAACAATTACGGCGGCGGCAACAGATGGTAAAAAAAAGAGAGTCGAAAGACTCTCTTTTTATATGCCCGAATTATATGCCCGAAATTACCCATTTTATTCCCCGAAGTTTACCCGATATCATTTATTTTGCAACTTGTACAAAAAATGATATATAATAAGATAGTCGGTTTTCACAGTAATTCAATACTTTCGGGGAGGCTGTCATGAAGAACATACCATTATACGAAGTACGAAAAGTGAAATCCATAAAGGATGTACTTGAAACCAGCGCGGCACTGTACAGTGAGAGGACCGCTTTTTATTACAAGCGCAAGGGAAATGACAAATATGAGCCCGTTACATACAAGCAGTTCAAAACCGAAGTCGACGCGTTGGGGACAGAATTGATCGACATGGGCTTAAAGGGCAGCAGGATAGCCATTATCAGTGAGAACCGGTACGATTGGGTAGTATCCTACATGGCCGTGGTAAACGGTACAGGTATCGTGGTTCCGCTTGATAAGGAACTCCCCGAAAATGAAATCGAAAACCTGTTGGTCAGATCAAGTGCAGATGCAGTAATTTTTTCCGGCAATCTGCGCGAGCATATCAAAAATATCTCAAAAAGAATCAACTTCGTGAAATATTTTATAGATATGGATGCCGAATCCGAGGACGAGGACGGTTTCATTCCGTTAAAGTCTTTAGTGGACAAAGGTCTTAAGCTGGTTAACGAAGGCCGCACGGATTTCACAAAAGCCGAGATCGACCCTGAAGTAATGAATATTCTGCTTTTCACATCGGCCACTACCGATAAGTCCAAGGCAGTTATGCTGTGCCACAGAAATATAGTGGAAAACCTGATGGCCATGAGTTCAATGACTTACATAGATCCATCCGATATATTCCTTTCGGTGCTGCCTCTTCATCATACATACGAAAACACCTGCGGCTTCATGTGCCCATTTTACAGAGGCGCGGCAGTCGCATTTTGCGAAGGTCTCAGGCATATACAGAAAAATCTGCAGGAGGCAAAAGCGACTGTCATGCTTGCAGTTCCCCTCATTCACGAAGCTATCTACAAGCGAATCTGGGATCAGGCCGCAAAGGATCCAAAGCTTTTGAAAAAGCTTAAATTCGGGATCAAGCTCAGCAATACTTTGAAAAAAGTCGGAATAGATATGACAAGGAAGCTCTTTGCTCCGATACACAACAATTTCGGTGGACATCTGAGGCTGCTGATAAGCGGCGCTGCAGGGATCGATCCGGAGGTATCCAGGGGTTTCAGGAGCTTGGGGATACTGTTCATACAGGGTTACGGCCTGACAGAATGCAGCCCTATCGTTGCCTTGAACCGTGATGTCGATTTGAAGGACGAAGCTGCGGGTCTGCCTCTCCCCAACCTCGAGGTCAAAGTAGACGCTCCGAGCGCCGACGGCGTGGGCGAGATAATGGTCAAGGGGCCAAGCGTCATGCTTGGCTATTATGAAGACCCTGAAAATACCGCAAAAGTTATGAAAAACGGCTGGTTTTATACCGGCGATCTTGGATTTATAGACAGCGCCGGGTTCGTCCATATCACAGGCAGAAAAAAGAATGTTATTGTTACAAAAAACGGGAAGAATATTTACCCGGAAGAAATAGAGACTTTGCTTGGCAAGAGCCAGTTCATTAAGGAATGCATCGTTTACGGCAAGGATGACCCGGTGTACGGCGATATAGTCGTTTCAGCAACGATAGTGCCGGAAATGGAAGCGATCCAGACGCAGTTCGAAGGCCGCGAGCCGACCTCTGAAGAGGTTTATGAGCTTATCCGCAGGGAAGTCAAGGAAGTGAACAAGAGCCTTGTTATCTATAAATATGTCAAAGACTTTACTCTGAGGGATCAGGAATTTGCCAAGACTACCACAAGGAAAATCAAGAGATACGTGGAAAATAAATAGGTAGCGCCGCATTATCTATCGGACTGTGAGATTTTAGGTTAGGATGAAAAGAAATTCAGAGAAAAAACCGCTGACTGCTGAAGAATTGGTAAAGAGATACAAGAAGAGATATCATGTCGTATTGGGCATATTTATAGCTTTCTTTGCCCTTACGGCATTTTATCTATACTTGAACTACGATTATCTGGCATTCAAACATTTCCTGACCAGCAGCTACATATACACCGATACTCTTGACGCCGTTTACGAGAAGGAATTGGGGAAGGACTTGTCAGGAAAGTATTATGCGAACTTCGACAACATGGTGATCGCAGTGGTCACGAACAGAATACGCGCGGAAAGAGGAGATCGTTATACATATCTTTATACTCCCGAAGGCCTTCAGAAGACGTATCAGATCGAGAAGGAAGAAGCCGCCTATAACGAGATAAAAGTCTTGAATAATAAAACCCTCTATCTGAGGATCACGAACTTCTCGACCTATTCACAGGATTTTATAAAGGACAATATTGAAAAGCTCAAAAGCAGGCCGAATCTGATCATCGACCTTATGGATGACCGCGGCGGTGATATAGACGCCATGGTGGACATTTCGGGCTATTTTCTTCCCAGAAATGCCGTGATAGCGACCGACCATTTCCGTTGGATGGATCGCGTTTATAAATCCAACAAGGATCAGCCGCTCAAGTACGACAAAATAATCATACTACAGAACAAAAATACGGCCAGCGCATCTGAAAACATGGTGGCAGCATTAAGGGATAACCTGAGCAATGTCG
Source organism: Clostridia bacterium (assembly GCA_036260935.1). Lineage (GTDB taxonomy): Bacteria > Bacillota > Clostridia > Acetivibrionales > DTU013 > JAEYOM01. The sequence goes on along the minus strand of DATALQ010000015.1, from coordinate 13,764 downwards.
AACTGGTAGGTACCAAAACCTTCGGAAAAGGCATCGGGCAATTTACGCTGCCTCTAAGGCGCGGCTATGCGGTCAAAGCGACCATACTGAAATGGTTTACTCCCAAAGGCACAAACATACAGGGAAACGGCATCGGTCCGGATGTGGAGTACACAGACAGCGATATTATTCAGTTTGCGCTGGACAGAATATCGGCGAAATGAAGCAAATGTGGGACATAGGGACCCTGTCCCATTTTTAACATGATGACGGTTCTTTTGTTCCAGTCTCACGAAAGTGCAGCAAAAGAACCGACACCTCTCTGACGCTCCAATTTCACTTCATCCCTTCAGTAATTGCACCTCTTCCGGTAATAATTCCCTGCACTCGCCGGGTTTCAGCGACTCGTCCAGCTTCAGCCCGCCCATCTGTATCCTTTTAAGATAAATCACCTTTTTGTCTACAGCCTCGAACATCCTTTTGACCTGGTGAAACTTACCTTCATGCAGCACCACTTCTATTTCAGAACGACCCGAACGGTTGTTATCGCCCGCCGGTTCAGCCTCAGCAGTCAGTGTCAGGCCACCGTGCCGCGCCTCAGTCCCGCTCTTGTCAAAAGCATCTATGATTTCCAGTTCCGCCGGCATGGTTTTGTAGCCGTCGTCAAGTATTACGCCCGCTTTGAAGCTATCGACGTCTGCCCGAGTCACCACACCGTCGATAAGCGCATAATACCTTTTATCAACGTGTTTTACAGGCGAAAGCAGATTGTGTGCAAGCTGTCCGTCATTGGTCAGCAATAGCATGCCCTCGGTGTCTATATCCAGCCTGCCTGCAGGGAATAAGTCAAAGCAGGCCAGTTCCTGTGGCAAAAGCTCAATGGCTGTCTTCAGTTTTGGATCGTATGTGGCGGAAATCACCCCGGCAGGCTTGTTCATCATCACATAAACAAACTGCCTATAATTCAGTAATTTGCCTTCCACCTCTATCCTGCTGTTTTCAGGGTCCACATGCATCGAAGCATCGTTAACGACAACGCCGTCCACCTTTACAAGACCGTCTTTGATCACCCTCCGAAGTTCACTTCTGGTACCGAAACCGAAATTGGACAGAACCTTATCCAACCGTTGTGTTTTCCGCATCCTTTACCTCCACATCATTAAGACTATCAGCCGGCTCAGGTTCACAATCCTTAACTGAGCCTCCTCCAGCCTTTCGGATATAGGTTTTTCAGCATATCGCCCGCTTGCTTCGCCCAGCCGACGGTATAACCGTCCACGCATACAGCTGTGAGGCCCTTCTCACCGTCAACAATCAAAGTTTCACCCTTAAGATAGCTCCTGATTTCCCGCGAGCCTGCAGCCAGATCGACTACACGCTTGAAAGCGGAGGCTCCCAGCGCTGTTACGATTGAATGTGAAGGTTCGAACCTATTGCCTTCGAATGTACCGAGGAACCACCCGAATTTTGCGACCTTCAAGCTGTCAAGCGACGGCGGCTGTTCCGGTAATTGATATAGATTGTGGCCTTTGATCAGATAAACGCCTTCGGGCATTTCGTTCATATTTTCTTTTACAAATTCACCGAAGCTCTCGGGCAAATCCTTATAGGCCAGTACCTTCTCCGTCGGTTGGTTATTATGTACGTTATGGCCGGTACGGCCTGGATCATCGTCAGTATGGCCGGTACGGCCTATATTATCTTCGGTATGTGCATTATTGCCGATACGGCCTGAATTTTCCGTATAGCCCGTGTTAATCATACCAGCCTTTGTGCTTGCAGCGCCTTCAGTTTTAAACAGTTTTACGACGAAATGCCCCTCTCCTCTTACCCTATGAGGCCAGAGCCTTGCTGCCTTTCTAAATTCATCGACGTTGGTTTCCAGCGGCGAACTGTCATGATAACTGACACCGCTGCAGGAATTGGTCAGACTACTGTGCAGCAATTCTTCATCAATACCGCCGCCGTCCAGCCATTCCGGCCTTCCGCCTTCAATCCCCGCAATTTTGGGTATTTCGGCAAACACGTAGCCGGAATGCTCCTTGAGAAAACCTGCGATCATCCTCTCGTCTTCTTCAGGTGAAAATGTACAGGTTGAATAGACTAGCGTTCCGCCCGGCTTCAGCAGCCTGTCCGCACTGCGGAGAATGGGTTCCTGCAGCTTTGTGCAGCGTTCGCACTTGAAGCTTTCCCAGCTTCTGGCCGCCGCCTCGTCCTTTCTGAACATGCCTTCCCCAGAGCACGGAGCGTCGATCAGTATACGGTCAAAATAGCCCTCGAAATTATTTATCAGCTTCTCCGGTGATTCGTTCAGTACAATAGCATTTTTGATCCCGCACAATTCTATATTTTTTACAAGTGCCTTAACGCGTTCGGTATTAATATCGTTAGAGAAAAGCAGACCTTTTCCTTGCATTGAAGCGGCAATCTGGACGGTTTTACCTCCCGGCGCCGCACACAGGTCGAGAATCCTCTCCCCCGGCTTTGCGCCAAGGATCTGCCCCGGCAGCATAGCACTTGGTTCCTGGATATAGTAAAGCCCGGCATGGTAATATGGATGCCTCCCGGGAGCGTCCTCCCCCGAAATGTAGAAGCCGTCATCCGTCCATGGCACCGGCTCGAGTTCAAAAGGTGAAAGCTTCCTGAAATCCTCCACCCCGACCTTCAGCCTGTTCACCCGCAGCCCATACTGCCTCTCCCCGCTCAGAGCCTCTATGAATTCGCCATATTCTTTTTCACCTAGTAAACCAAGCATTTTATCCTTAAATGCCTCTGGAAGCTTCACTCTTTTTTCCTCCTGTATTCCCGGCAAATTTCCGGTTGCACCTGTATCGCCGGAGGCTATTGTACAATCGAACGCCAGAGGATCCTGGATCATTACCGTCCCTGTACCGCCGAACGATCCTACACTGTCAGCCGTCCCTGTACCGCCGAGTGGCCTTGGACCACCGGTTCCTGAAGGTCCCGGGAATCGAAAAATCTGCTCTTGTTCAAAAAACCATTGGACTCAATAATTATACCACATAATATTCCATTCTACTCGGGCCTTTAGCAGTGTTGTCATCCTGCTTCCGGCGTATAGTCACACTTTAATTTGTACAAAGTATATGATAAACTTAACCTTGGGAAATTAATACTTATTGACCAGAATCGAACCGGGCTTAGTACGCAAAGCAGTCCGGAATATACCGTATCTAAATAGAAAAGGAGCAGAATACATGGTAAAGGTAAAGGTCTCTACGGAAAAAAAGAAGGGCAGGATAAGCAAAAATATTTATGGACATTTTTCCGAGCACCTGGGGCGCTGTATCTACGGGGGCATTTGGGTTGGTAAGGACTCCCGCATACCCAATACGGAAGGTATGAGAAACGATGTAATCGAAGCGCTGCGCAAGTTGAAAATACCTGTACTCAGGTGGCCGGGCGGCTGCTTTGCAGATGAATACCACTGGAGAGACGGAATAGGACCACGGGAGAACCGCCCAAGAATGGTAAATACCCATTGGGGCGGAGTAGTAGAGGATAACAGTTTCGGAACACATGAGTTCCTGCGTTTCTGTGAATTGACAGGGGCAGAGCCATATATCAACGGAAATGTCGGCAGCGGAACAGTTCAGGAGATGCAGCAGTGGGTCGAATACATAACCTTTGACGGAGTTTCACCCATGTCTGAGTTAAGGAAGCAAAATGGCCATGCCGAACCGTGGAAACTGAAATATTTCGGAGTTGGCAACGAAAACTGGGGCTGCGGCGGCAATATGAGACCGGAATACTATGCCGACGAATACAGACGTTATGCTACATACATCAGAAATTTCGGCGGCAACACCATATATAAGATTGCCTGTGGCGCCGGTGATTTCAAAACACACTGGACCGAAGTAATGATGAGCGAAGCAACCAAATTTATGAATGGACTAAGCTTACACTACTATACACTTCCGACCGGAAACTGGAGCGACAAAGGTTCATCGACCGAATTCGACGAATCCGGCTGGTTCAATACACTTAAAAACACACTGCGCATGGAAGAACTGATTAATATACATTCCGAAGTCATGGACAAATATGACCCCGAAAAGAAAGTTGGTATGATCGTCGACGAATGGGGCACCTGGTACAACGTCGAACCCGGCAGCAATCCGGGCTTCCTTTATCAGCAGAACACCGTCCGCGATGCTCTTGTTGCAGGTATCAACCTGAACATCTTCAACTCGCATTGCGACCGGGTACGCATGACGAATATAGCGCAGATGGTCAACGTACTGCAGGCAATCATCCTTACCGATGGTGAGAAAATGGTGCTGACGCCGACATATCACGTATTTGACATGTATAAGGTCCATATGGAAGGTGAATTGCTGGATACAGAATATGTAGCACCTGAGTATTCGATGCCTGTAAATGCAGCTGCAGCACCAGCCGGCTCCGCAGCACAAAATACCACTGCGGAAGCTTCCGGCAGCCAAAGCATACCTTCCCTCAGCATCAGTTCCTCGGTGGATTCGGACGGAAAAATTCATGTGACATTGTGTAATTTACGTCCGGACAGCAATATGGACATCAGTCTTGAAATCGCAGAGTCTGCTGCAGACGGAATGAACTCCGGCTATCACAAAGCTTCCGGGTCGGTTTTGACGGGAGCAGCCATGAATTCCCACAATTCCTTTGATGCACCTGAGACTGTGAAACCCGCAGCTTTGAAAGAGATGACGGTCATCAACGGCAAACTCGAGGTAAAGCTGGCGCCTATGTCCGTCACATTGATTACGGTGGAATAATCAGACTTATCCTGTAGAAAAAGCTTACTTGGCGGCTTGCAGAAGATCAAAAAATGCTTGCATAAAACGGCCTGCATAAAACAAATTATGCAGGCATTTTTATACTCACCACTGCTATTCCTTATGGCAATTTGTCCAATCAATGTGGAGAAACCATGACCAGACTTGCTCGAGTAGTTTGTATGCACTATATCAAGCTTACCACTAAGCCTTGAGCCTTTTTAGCTTACCCTATGGTATTAAGCCTTACCATGCTTATCCTTTCGCCTTAAGCCTTACCGGGCCTACCCTTCGGCCTCGAGCTTTTCGACCATTTCACGGATCTCGGCGATTCTGTCGTTAGAGAACAATATGCCTTTAATTCCAGCCTTCTTTGCCCCCTCGATATTCTGGGGCAGATCGTCGAAGAAAACCAGATTTTCCGGAGGTTCGCCGGTCTTTTGTACAACCCCCCGGTAGATTTCGGCCTCGGGCTTGTAATAGCCCATTTCATAGGATAGGAAATTGTACATGCTGTAGTCGAATAAGCCCGCGATTTTCCGTTCAATGGCAACCTTGTGAAACTCGGCAAGGTTGCTCAGTATGTATATTTTCCGTCCCTTTTTTTTAAGCTCCAGCATGAGCTCTAAACCTTCGGGATTCACTTCAAAATACCCGACGTGGAGCTCGATCCATCTATCGTATGTAATGTCCGGCATAACGCATTTGACGTACTTTTCGAAAAAGTCAACATCCCCGATTCGTCCGGTTTGCACCTTATAGACGAGTTCCTCGGTAAAGAGGGATCTTATTGCTGCTTCGTCGCACCCGCCAAAGTCTGTCAGAAGCTTGATTACCGCCTCATGCTCATACTTTACAAGTACTCCCCCGATATCGAAAATATAGCTGTACATGTTAACCCCTAACATAGATTTATTTGGGTAAAGGCATTTCAATAATTAAATTGCAGCTGCGTTCTTTCCGGACTTAACTACTTCATTTCCATTCTTCCCACCCTGATAGACAGCCTTTTTACCGGTTAAAACCTTTACTGTCTGCAGAATCAGCTTAACATCCAGCAATAAGCTGTAATCCTTTATATACAGCAGATCATACCTGAGCTTGTCAACAGGCGTGGTATCATACTTCCCATATATCTGAGCATAACCGGTGATCCCTGCCTTTACAAGGTAACGATGAACATATTCAGGAATCTCTTTGGTATATTGCTCTACAAAAAACGGCCTCTCAGGTCTTGGACCTACAAAGCTCATATCTCCCTTCAGAACGTTGAAAAGCTGCGGAAGTTCGTCGATCCTGAGGTTGCGCAACACTCTGCCCACCCGGGTTATCCTTGGGTCGTCGCCGTTGGATAATACCGGACCGGTTTCAGTTTCTGCTCCGTCATACATTGTCCTGAACTTGATAACTTTGAATTGTTTGTTCCCGGCAGTCAAGCGAGTTTGGCGGTATAGTACCGGGCCTTTTGAAGTGAATTTTACGAGACAGGCCGCAAATAGCATCAAGGGTAAAGTTATGATTATACCAAGGAAGGAAAAGGCTATATCGAATGTTCTTTTAAAGAATCTTTGTTCCACAGTCAGCCCGAGCCTGTCGACCATAAACGCAGGCATGTCCTCAAATTGAACCATCCTGGCGCTTGACAGTGATATCTCGAATAATCGGGGTACAATGTAAACCACCTTTTTCTGTGCCAGGCAAACCGTTATGATCTTCATTTTATCGTCGTCCGATACGTTATCGCTTATGAAGACCTCGTCGACATCCTTCAGACGCTTGAAAGCCTTCCCCATCTCATCCGAGGGAATGATACACTTTATGTGCAGCTTGGATTTTCTAAGAGTATGATCGACTTTGTCAATAATTATGCCAAGTTCACTACGCTCACCTATAACCATTAAATTAATATCATTCAGAAGGAGTTTCCTAATATATAAAACAAATCCTTTCCACAACAGAAGCAGTACAAATTGAAATGCCGGCGCCATAGCTAGAATCAACCTCGGAAAAGAGAACCCCTGCAAATAATAGGTTATTGTAACAGTCGTTACAGCAAGCAGGAATATCGATTTAAGCAAGGCTACTGATACTTCCTGGATCGACTTTCGATAAAACTTCAATAGCCCGAACATATCAAAATAAATCAATGCCATTATTGTTATAAACGGGGAAGCAGCCAAATAAGGATCGAAATTGAATGTAGGCAGCGTCCAGTTATATCGAATAAGGAAAGCTAGAACATAAGATATATTAATCAATGCCAGATCCCCGAGTATTATGGCAATTTTATAGAATTTTTCTGCTTTCTTAACAAAATCTAACATTATAGCCCCAGCAACAAATAATTATGTCAATATTATAACGCAAATTAAGTTGTTTTGCTTAAAATAACGAAAATAATATCTTTTATTAAAAGTTTAGTTAATTTGCTTCTATCGTTTTGAAGGTCTGACTTTTATATGTTATTATTAATATTATATAAATATTAAGAGAGGTATTATGTACGATCTTTCGATTGCTATTGTAACGTATAATAATGAACGAGTTATAGAAAAATGCTTAACAAGTATAATTCACCATTTAACTGGAAAACTTTCTTATAAAATATTTGTTATTGATAATAGTTCTTATGACCAAACGGTTGATATTGTAAAAAAAGTATCCAGCGACATAATTCTGCTAAAAAACACTGATAACAAAGGTTTCGGAACAGCCCACAACCAGATCATGGATTCGTTGGACTCCCGTTATCACATCGTGGTAAATCCCGACATAGTTGTTGATAATAATTGTATATTGGAAATGGTAGAATTTATGGACAAGCGTTCCGATATAGGATTACTGTCGCCGTTGACAAAGCACCCGGACGGCAGAATACAATACCTGTGTAAGAGGAACCCCACGTTTACCGACCTTTTCATACGATTATTCTTCCCTCATAGTTTTATTAAGCGGCACAGCTATTTCGAGATGCGGAATACGGGATATGACAAGGAGTTTGAAATAGAGTATGCAACCGGCTGCTTCATGTTTTTTAGGACGAAAGTCTTTAATGAATTACGGGGATTTGACGAAAAATTCTTTCTGTATCTTGAAGATGCCGATATAACAAGACGCGTAAACAAAATATCCAAAAGTGTTTTTTACCCGTATAATTACGTCATTCACGAATGGCAGCGTGGATCGCACAAGCAGCTGAAACTTGCCTGGATAGATATACAATCATCGATGTACTATTTCAGGAAGTGGGGTTTTAGGTTGTTTTAGCACCACCTTTCATAAAAAAAGACTTGATAGCCTAACATTCTGCTAACAAGTCTAAATTTGTTCCTTTATTCTTTACTTAAGTGCCATTTACAGTAAAGTTTGCCGAGATGTTCGTATCGAAAACGTTTTGCGACGCTCCATCCTTTACCCATGTGCATATCGTATATTCTCCGGGTGTTTCAGGTGTCCATGTAAATTGATTACTGCTGGAGTAATCCTGTTTCATCTCCCATCCCTTTGACGCCGAATATACGTGGAAAGCATAATGCAGCGAAGTACCGCCTTTAGCTGTACAGGTCCATGTAACAGGCGTGTTGGCCGGCTGCGGACTTGCTATGTCCGTCGTCAGGCCGGTTGCTTGTACCGGCTCGGTGCCATTTACCGTAAAGTTTGCCGAGATGTTCGTATCAAAAACGTTTTGCGACGCTCCATCCTTTACCCATGTGCATATCGTATATTCTCCGGGTGTTTCAGGTGTCCATGTAAATTGATTACTGCTAGAGTAATCCTGTTTCATCTCCCATCCTTTTGACGCCGTATACACATGGAACGCATATTGCAGTGAAGTACTGCCCGTCGCAGAGCAGCTCCATGTAACAGGTGTGTTGACCGGCTGCGGACTTGCTTTATCTGCCGTCAAAGAATCTATAACTATCTTTAGCTTATCAACGGTACATTTGACACTCCATTCCTGCGTGGTTCCATCTCCACCTGTAACTACATACTTGACCGGTACGGCAAAATCAAGCATTTCACCAGAACCTGGGGTAATGGATGCATTGGATGAAACTGTAATAACAGGCGACAAAGACTTAATATTTGTTCCGTATGGCATAGTGAACTCTACAGTATGATTATCTTGATCTATTACTGAAGTTCCTACCTGTCCATCCACAGTAAAATCAAGTATAAGTTTTTGACGGTTCGAGTCAAAGCTTTCAAAAGTATTTAAAGCATAATCATTTGTGTTTACATCATTAAATATACTTCCACCCATTGCATATATTCTTCCATTTATACCAACAGCACCAAATTCAGCCCTGGGAGTTGGCATATTTTCCATTCTGGTCCATTTATCGAGGATGGGGTCATATTCTTCAACGTCATACTGTATTTCACCCTCATAAAAACCAGTATTACTATTAAAAATACACTTAAACCCACCCATCACATAAATTTTCCCGTCAAGAACAACTGCAGCCGCATCGCTTTTAACAGTGGGCATACTACTTACGGAAAACCACTTATTTAGTATGGGATCATACATTTCCACAGTATCAAGAATAGCATAATTACTATTAATTCCGCCGAAAGTATATATTTTACCGCCTACTTCAGCTATTGCCATATCTTTTCTTGGAGTTATCATGCTTTCTTTTTGAGACCACTTATCCGATATGGCATCGTATTCCTCAACAGCACCTGTTATGCCGATTGAACCGTCAAGATTTTTTTTAGTGCCACCAATTGCATATATTTTGTTGTTTTCATTAACCGCAGACAATTCTGACCTTTCAGTCGGCATAGTTGCTTTAGTTGACCATTTATTCAAAGCCTGATCGAATTCATAGACTCTATTCGAGAAAAACGTACCATCTGCCTGCCATCCGCCAATCGCATATATCTTCCCGTTTACTGCAACTGCAGCAAAATCTGCCGACGGCAATGGCATGCTCGCTTTCTGAACCCACTGCTTCGTTTCTATATCATATTCCTCAACACTATCCATTAGTGAAGATTGATGGTCATTGGAATTCTGTATTCCATCGAACCCACCCATAACATATATTTTGTTATCCAGAGAAGCTGCCCCTGGTGAAAATTTATTAATTGGCATCATCCCTTCGTCCGACCAAGTTCCTATGTTTCCACCAATCACAGGCGTACTAATAAGCCTGTTTTTGGGGATTATTTCCTTCAGTTGACTTGAGCTTGACCAATACAATTTTGCCTTAACATTACCGGTAACAGTCTTATACTCCATTCTGATAAAATATTTCCAATCACTATCAAGCTTAATGGTTCCTGAAAATTCATTCTGAACTTCATTATCCCACTCGTCTATAATAAGGTCATCATTCACCCATAACCTAACTCCGCCGGTAACGCTAGTATAGAAAGCGTAATCTTCGGTGTAACCGGGTTGTATGCGTCCGCTCCATCTTACTGATAAACTGCCTTCAGTATTTGATAGATCTGCGGGCTGATCAAAGTCAATTACCTCATCTGTCCTAACAAGTTTGCTGTTTTTTAGTTCTGTCCCGTCAAAATACTCTCCCCTTATACCTGAGCCAATACCTTTTTCTATAGTCGTTTTTAAGATCCGGCTGCTCCAATTCCCGCGATTAACGCCATATTTTGCCCTCACCCTGAATATATAAGGGGTACCTGCCGTCAAGCCACTCTTTGTATAAGACGTCGACATTTGGTTATCAATAATTTGATTATTATCATCTATCTCATAACCAGTAGCACTTGCATCAGTACCCCAGTTCAAAGTTATTGAGTTCTCGTAAGAGACCGCGTTCAGGTTTATAGCTGCAAGCGGAACTAATGAAGCATAAGCATCTACTATACCAGAGCTATTTACTATATTTTCTTTCAAATTATCAGAAACCATTACACTGCTAATTATACGATTTTTGATTTCATCATTGGTAATAGTGGGATCAGCGCTTTTTATCAGTGCTGCAATGCCCGTCACAAAAGGGGCAGCCATTGAGGTTCCGCTCATAGAGGCATATGAATTACCGGGTAAAGTACTGAATATTTGCATACCAGGTGCAGCTACATCGACGTCAGGACCATAATTGGAGAAGTAAGCCCGGTTCCCATCGGAGTCAACGGCTGCAACTGAAATTATATTAGGTATATCAAAGCAGGCGGGATAAAAGGGAGAGCTTTGCCAAAATCCATTATTACCGGCTGCACAGATAAATAGAATACCCGAATCTCTCATTTCTTCCATTAACAATTGATCAGGTACCTCACTGCCCCAACTACAGTTTATAACTTTTATTCCCATTGCCTTTGCATATTCAATGGCTTCAATGGCGTCGCTAGTGTAGCCTCCTTCTTCACCCTTAATGAATTTCAATGGAATTACTTTTACATTTGGTGCAACACCTATAACTCCAAGCGAATCCTCTTTAGCGGCAATTATTCCGGCTACGTGCGTAGCGTGCTCATCTTCCGTGCTTGAGTCAAAAACGGAATTATCATTGTTTACAAAATCCCATCCGTTAACATCGTCCTTGAAACCGTTACCGTCGTCATCTATATTGTTACCGCTAATCTCCCCATTATTGTTATAAATATTGCTATTCAGGTCAGTGTGGTTAATATCGATGCCCGTATCCAAAACACCTACCAACAGGTTGCTGTCGCCCTTTGTAATATCCCATGCCTTTAAGGCATTGATATCTATATTGTTAGTGTTATCGAGTCCCCACTGTTCATAAAAAAAAGGTTCGCTTGGAGTGCTTGTAGAGAAATATTTATAATCTGTTTGGACATATTCGACGTTTGGATCCTTTTTGTATTCTGCTATTACTTTATCGGAATAAGCAGGATCCACTTCCATAACATCTAATTTGGACAATCTTAACTTCTTAACCGTTTTCAACTTTGCACCAGGAAATTTGTTAAGGATAACACTACTAGCCATTTGCGGTTTATTATTATTTTTATATTTTACAATAATTCTACCTTTATCATTTGTCTGTGCATTTATTGAGGTCCGATCAGATTTTTCACTATAGCTTGAAATGTCCCCTTTTGCTTCTATGCCATTACTCCTTAATACATTTCCAGTTTGAATATTTGGATCTGGAATACTCTGTTCCGCAAAAGTTGGACTTAACTGTAATATGTTTACCATAAAAATAAAGAGTAAGGCTAAAGTAAAAAACTTCCTTGTAAGCATTTTGTCCCTCCATAAAATGAATTTTATGTAATATGAACGTTACATAATACATAAATGTAATTATATTCTATATTTGCACTATTTTCTTGTCAAATGAAAATTAGGTCTGGAATATAAACTTAATGTTCAAAACAGATATTAATTCATAGATAAAGGACTACTTTGAGTGATTGTATCTCATTCAAAATAGTCCTTATTATTGTTGAATCGGGTATCTTTTTTATATTTATCAGTTTCCCATTTCCAAGGTATACGGAATTTCTTTAAACCTGTATGATCCGTCGTTCGAGACGATTATAAAACTTATTTCCTTCCCATTTAGCACCTCTTTAGGCAATGTTATCTCAAACCCGGTGTTCTCTAAAGCCGGATCTTTATAATAATCTGATACGCTGGTACGACTGATGCCGTAATCAGCTTTATATATTTTGTCACCGGCTTTTACATATAAAGCGCTTGCCGGCAGCTTTGCATTGAAATCGGCAGCCCAACCATACATGGAAATTCCAGCATCGGTTTTTGACAGTTCGATTTTGCCCTGCTCCTTTAGATTCCGTCCGTTCACGGCATCTACAATCATGCCGTTATACATTTCCTGAACATCGTCTTTTTCAGGCAATGAAAAAATCTTATTATCGCTGAAAGTATAAGAACCGAAATTCTCTATCCACGCCAAATCCGTATCCCTGACTGAAAATATAACAATATCGGGTTTTAAATTATTGACATAATCTTCGATATGACTTATATCTAAAAAGTGAATAAAAGTTAAATCAGAAAAGCTTTCAGCAATATTAGGCAGCATAAACATCCATGTAAAGCTGTCTCCTACTATAAGAGCCTTAGGTAGTGATGTATCTGAATTTATATATCGGTTATGACTATTCCAAATATCGTTGGTTTCAAATATATTAAGCGAGTCTTTAGCTGATTGGGCATGGTACCCGGATTTGGGTGTAACTGAATAATCGGTTTCAGAAGTCTTTTTTAGCCCATATATATTAGTCTCTGTTACTTTTTCTTTTATATCCATACTATCAGGCGACAATATTTTTGTATCAGGAATAAATTCAGATACCTTTTTCATTAGTTCTAGATAGCCGATGTATGCGCCATAGCTGTTCCAATGTGCAATATCCGCTGCTTTGGAATACAAAACATGGCCTTTCTTTTGGGCGAGCATGGTATCCTTAATGTATGTGATATCTACGGAAGTATTTTGTTTAATATAATTGTAAATTTTATCCGTATTTGACAAACAATTATTTGCCTGAATAATACTCTTAGGAAAGTATTCCGGATAAATTGTTTCCTTACTTGGATAAACTATAAAAAATGATGGTATCCCACCTTTAGCTAAAGCATCAGACATTGACTGACATTTTTGAGCAAAATCATTAAGCGTTGTATTGCTCGGTGTATTGATCCTTTGATAATTTTGAATACCATTTTGGCTTGTATTGTACATCCAACCATCGTTTCCGACGTAAACATCCGTTTGTGGACTTACATCAAACAAGCCGAATTTGATATACATACTGGCCTTTAAGGCTTGCGCACGCATTGCTATATTATCATTAGCCCAAGCTTCAAAATCCAATAGCAATTTGGGATTTATCCTACCGCCATTTGTGTAAATTTTAGGGAATGTTGCCAGTATACGATTTTCCCAGTTTGCCTGCTTTCCTCCAGACTTATCTGAAAAAACCATAGGTAAAGTAATTATAGATGTAAAGATAATCACTATGGCTATATTTATTATTTTTTTCATTTCAATTTCACCTTTTTGTTAATTTTTTCAATCAATTCTAT
>DATALQ010000002.1:0-124158 GCA_036260935.1 Clostridia bacterium | reverse complement strand
CGGCGATAGAATTTAATATTGTTATTGAAATACTTAATAAAATTGGATAACCATTAGTATCATAAATAAATTGAATTGTCTTTTCTGAAATAACTCTTAATAATGTTTCACCTACCATTATCATTGAGGCACGAGCTAATCCATAAATAAAACAATTATACGCTTCAAATATGAATTCTATAAACTCTTCTTTGTACGGATAAGCAACCCTAAAATGCTGATATATATCAGCATAAATTTTCTTATTATAATTCAAAGCTGATTTCCTTCGTTCAACATAATCAATATTCATAGTTCACCCATCGAAAATATTTGTATTTATTAGATTTTTTCAAACCGGATCTATACTAAAATTATTGCATGTACAAAATTAAAGATGAGTATTTTTGGTCAACCACTACTCGTTTTGCTGATGCAATTTGATCATCGCCATAATAAAAAGTACAGTCCACTCCGTCCCATGTATCAAGGTGTAAACCATTTTCATCTTCTGCCTTTAAACTTTCCAATGTAACTGAAGAAAGTCCTGTGCCTTAATCAAGAAGGGCTAAGGCTTGTCGAAGGGCCCATAACTCATGGAATTATCTCCTACCTTTGAACCCCGTGCTCCACGATAATCATATTTCATAATTGTTCACCTTCTAGCTAAACTCCACGTACAAGAAATAAATTAGTATAAAACTAATTTCTACATAATGTTCCAACTTCCTCCCAATCAATATAAAAGTTTTCACCAAAATTCAAAGCGTATTAAATTCCTCTTCTAGCAAATAATTAGAGTAAGGGGTTGATGGAATTTTGAATGCGATCCAGACCATAAACTTTATTACATGCGATAATTTACGAAATCTAAATTCATTTAGAAGCTATCATATCTTACATAAGTTTTCTGACGCTATTCTTGAAATAAAACTGGTTAGACATTCATTTTCGTAAAGGCTAGGATGACATAAGAAATGTGTTGGCATTATGATCCCTCTGTAAACCTAATTAGGGAGTTAACACCTTAGTGTTAACCCCCTTTATCAAACTTTTTAGAGATTTTTCAAACTTTATGCGAACCGACAACAACACTCTCAGTTCATCTCCCCTTACTCCACCGTCACACTCTTCGCCAAATTCCTCGGCTTATCGACGTCGCAGCCCTTCAGCACGGCCATGTAGTAAGCGAAGAGCTGCATCGGAGTGACTGCGGCGATCGGGGCGAGCAACGGGTCGATATTGGGGATGGTGATGACCATGTCGGCGACCTTCTCCACCTCGGTGTTCTTCTCCTGCGTGATCGCCAGGACTATCGCGCCTCTGGCCTTGACTTCGCGGATGTTGCTGATCATCTTGTCGAGCAGGCTGTCCTGCGTCATCGGGCAGACCACGAGCGTGCCTTTTTCGATCAGCGCGATGGTGCCGTGCTTCAGCTCGCCGCCCGCGTAGGCTTCCGAATGGATATAGGAGATTTCCTTGAGCTTCAGCGAGCCTTCCATTGAAAGCGCGTAATCGAGGCTCCTGCCGATGAAGAAGATGCTCTTCGCGTTGTAATGTTCGGACGCGAACTTTTGTATGTCATCCTTGTCGTTCAGGATCTTCTCCAGGGCTGACGGGATGTCCTTCAGCTCATCCAGCATTTTTGCCAACTGTTCGTCGTCGAGCAGGCCTTTTTTATGAGCAAAGTCCAGTGCGATCAGTGTGAGCGCCGTCAACTGGGTGTTGTAAGCCTTTGTGGAAGCCACGGCGATTTCCGGGCCGGCCCACGTATACATCACATTGTCCGATTCCCTTGCAATCGAGCTGCCTACAACATTGACGATGGACAATACCTTTGCGCCCTTCTTCTTCGCTTCTCTCAAGGCAAACAGCGTATCGAGCGTCTCGCCGGACTGGCTTATGATTATCACAAGGTTCTTGTCACTGATGATCGGATCCCTGTAGCGGAATTCCGAAGCTACATCCGCCTCGACCGGGATACGCGCAAGCTTCTCTATGAGGTATTTTGCGACCATACCCGCATGATAAGCGGTTCCGCAGGCCACAATGTTTATCTTCTCGATTCCTCTTAAGTATTCAGGTGAAATATCTATGTTATCGAGCTTGATCCTGCCGTCCTTTACCCTTGGGCTGAACGTATCCTTTACGACCTTAGGCTCCTCGAACATTTCCTTCATCATAAAATGCTCGTAGCCCGATTTCTCTGCTGCAGTAACATCCCAGTCGACATGATAGATCTTTTTGTCGGACACTGCCCCATAATTGTCGTATACAACCACACCGTCCCTGCTCAGCACTGCAACGTCCTTGTCCTCGAGGATATAGATATCGCGTGTGTGCTCGAGTATAGCCGGAATGTCTGAGGCGATGTAGTTCTCTCCCTTACCGAGGCCTACGATCAGCGGGCTGTCCTTCCTGGCCGCCACGAACTTATCGCTGCACTCGCTGCAGATAACGCCGAGCGCATAGGAGCCTTCGAGCTGGTCTATTGCTTCCATTACAGCCTTTACAATGTCTCCGCGCAGATTGTAGTAGTATTCGATCAGGTGTGCCACCACCTCGGTATCCGTTTCCGAAATGAACTTGCAGCCCTGGGAGATAAGGAACTCCTTGAGCTTCATATAGTTCTCGATAATACCATTGTGTACCAGTGCGATCTTGCCGGAATTGCTGAGGTGCGGGTGCGAATTCACATCATTGGGTTCGCCGTGGGTCGCCCATCTGGTATGACCGATGCCGATGCATCCCCCGACATTGGTATCGCCGAGCTTGTCCTCGAGTGCCGCCAGTCTGCCCTTGCATTTGATGACCGACAGCTTTCCGTCGTCGTAAAGCGCTACGCCTGCCGAATCGTAACCTCTGTATTCAAGCTTTTTCAATCCGTTTATAAGTATCGGGGCTGCCTTTTTTTCACCGATATAACCAACTATTCCACACATAACTGACTCTCCTTCACATTAAATTCATCTTCGAATATCGAATAAATAACCTGTTCCAGCTCGGCAATGCTACCAGCTGTGTAATCCGCCGCATACGGCTCGTTTCCACCGAAACCGTACAACGTGCCGATCGTTATTGCACCACTGTCCCTGCCTGCGTCGATGTCGATACTTCTGTCGCCTACCATTAAAAAGCGCCCGTCCGAATATTTTTCCGCAAGGCACGCTACGGCCTGCGATTTGCTGAACCCATCCTTCGCCGCCCATATCTCGTCGAACATCTTCAGCAGCCCAAATTTGCCCATGATAGCGCTTACATAGCTGTACGAACCGTTAGAACACAAGCAGATGGTGTAGCCTTTTAGCTTAAGCCGCTTGATAAACTCCGGAGCTCCCTCGTACATCAGGCCGTTATGCGCTATCTCACCCTGTTCGAAACGCATCACGTCCTCCATGAAGCTTTTCCTTTCAACAGGATCCGTGATGCCGAATCTTCCCTCGCACATTTCTTCCAGTGTGACCCCGAAGCAGTCCAGTATATCCGCCGGGCTTTTTTCCTCAAAGCCATGCAATACCAATGCTTTGTTTATTGCTGTTATATCGACGGTTTCCGTCCTGAAAAGAACGCCGTCATTATCGAAAATAACCGTTTTTCTCTTTTTCATGATCGACCTTTCCAAGGAACCGACCTGGACGACCTGGACAAAACGCTATATCAGTCTTCGATAATATGCCCGATATTGCCCACATATGGAGAACTACAGCACCAATATGCAAGCATAGCGGTTGTGCCAGACACAAACCCGAGTATGCCTCAATACGCCCGACAAGGCTTAAGTGGGGCGCTGCCAAGACTTTACGGCATGTTATGGCGGTAAGGCCTGCCGGCTATAGGCCATTAAGGCTGTAAGCCTTGTTATAGTGGTAAGGCCTGTTACAGCAATATAGCTTACTTTCGCAGCAAGGCATGTTACAACTATAGGCCTGCTGCAACTGTAAAGCCCGTTATTGCCCTATGCCTATAATGCCCGGACACGGCTCAACAAGCCTTAGGCAAACCAATTCGTCCAGCGTCGTTCATTTCCATTATTCTATTTATTTAAATGAGAATTTGATAAGATACTTGCAGGATTGCCACTCGAACTCACTTTGTTTTGCAGTTTCCCGCAATTTTTGATAGAGCTCTGCGATCGTAGCCAACCGGAAGGTTTCCGCCGAATCTTTCGATAACTCACGATCCCTGTGAAACCGGAACCGTGACCTCCTTCCCCTCGTCGACGAACTGTTTCATGATTTTACCGGGCTTTCCGGTAACGGCAGATATTTTACTGCGCTTCACGATTCAGTCGCGTCCTGGCGCTTTTCTTATACCCTTTAAGCAACCCTCACTTTCCGGGTAAAAAATCCTGATTCAAATTCTTCACTTTTAGTATATTCAAAAACAAAGTGAATTGTCAAATCAAAAATGTTTAACATTTTCCAAATATTTAAGAAGGTGTGAATTAGTGCAGCGTTATGATAAAATACTGGTGTCGGAAGAGGGATCGTTTATGACGGATCAATATATCAAAAGCATTGGATTGAAAAAAGAGTTGATACCGGATATGAGCAAATATCCGTTCTGCCTGCCTGCGGTCAGCGCACTGGACGATATCGAGCTGCACCCCAAAGTCACTTACTTCGTAGGAGAGAACGGCACTGGAAAATCGACCATACTCGAAGCGGTTGCTACAGCTTATGGCTTTAACCCGGAAGGCGGATCGAGGAATTTCTCATTTTCAACGAAGGAGTCACATTCTGACCTGTACCGCTCAATAAAAATAATAAAGGGCTGCAAACGCCCGCGCGACGGTTATTTTCTGCGGGCTGAAAGCTTTTATAACGTGGCTTCTAATATAGAAGAGCTGGATGCTGAGCCGGGTTTGGGTTCGCCCATCTTAGCCGCGTACGGCGGGATTTCACTGCATGAGCAGTCCCACGGCGAATCCTTTTTCGCATTGTTCCAAAACAGGTTAAGGGGAAAAGGCCTGTATATCCTGGATGAACCGGAAGCCGCGCTGTCGCCGTCGAGACAGATGTCGCTGGTCGCCCGTATGCATGATCTGATAAATATGGATTCACAGTTCATTATAGCGACGCATTCTCCGATTATAATGGGTTATCCCGACTCCTTCATCTATGAAATAGGCGACGGTATCAGCAGGGTTACATATGAAGAAACCGGGCATTTTCAGATCATGAAAGCCTTTATCAACAACAGGGATAAAATGCTTAGGGAATTAATGCTGTCAGAATAATAAAAAATATTATATTATATTTTTATTAATAAGAACTGAAAGGATAGAAAAAATGAACCTGACTATAGAAAGCCTGTACAACCTTGATGAATGCTATGAAAGGTCCATATTCGACGGTCTTAAGTACCCGTGGGAGGCACTGCCAAAAATAAAGGCCTTCCTGCTGGAGTTTGCTAAAACGCTGCCTTCAAACTTTGAAAGAATCGAGGAAGCCGTCTGGGTCGGCAAGGGTACGACGATAGCTAAGACTGTATTGATAAAGGGTCCGGCAATCATCGGTTATAACTGTGAGCTCAGGCAGTGCGCCTTTATCCGTGAAAACGTCATTATCGGAAACGAAGTTACCATAGGAAATTCGACAGAGTTGAAGAATTCACTACTTTTCAACAGGGTTCAGGTGCCGCATTTCAACTATGTCGGCGATTCGATACTGGGATACAAGTCGCATTTGGGAGCAGGTGTGATCTGTTCCAACCTTAAGTCCAACGGCGGCAATGTCAGCGTTAAGGTCGGCGAGGCTTGCATAGATACCGGCCTGCGAAAGTTCGGGGCCATGGTGGGCGACAATTCGGAGGTCGGCTGTAATTCGGTGCTCAATCCGGGAACAGTGATCGGAAAGAACAGCATAGTATACCCGCTCACACCGGTAAGAGGCTATGTGCCGGAAAACCATATCCTTAAGAATAACGGCGAGCTGGTCGCAAGAAGGTAATATTAAAGAGGCGGGGTGACCTGCCTCTTGTTATATGTGCTGCTACTTTTAATAAGCTCTGCTACTTTAATAAGCTCGGCTACTTTTAATAAGCTCGGCTACTTTTGATATCTGTTGCTGCTTTTCGGTAAATGGCTCTAACCCAGCCGCTTCTCTATTATCTCCGCCAATTCGGCAGCCCGCCGCGTGATGTAATCCTTATCGTTGCCTTCTATCATGACGCGTACGAGAGGCTCCGTTCCGGAAGGCCGTATAAGCACCCTGCCCTCGCCGTGGAATTCCTCCTCGAGCTCGCGGCACAGCTTTGCCACCACTTCGTCTTCCATATAGCTGTGCTTGTTTTCATTTTTAACTCTTGCGTTTTTCAACACCTGGGGCAGTACCTTCATCACCGATGCAAGCTCAGAAAGCTTTCTTCCCGAGGTTTTCAGCACGGCTAACAGCTGCAGCGCCGTCAAAAGGCCGTCTCCGGTAGTGTTGTGTTCAAGAAATATGACGTGCCCCGATTGTTCCCCGCCGAGTATATAGCCCTTATCCAGCATCTCTTCAAGTACATACCGGTCTCCAACCTTTGTCTTGACAAGTTTCAGAGCGTTGTTATGCGCCATTATGTCGAAACCGAGGTTGCTCATAACCGTGGCAACTATGGTATCCTTGGGGAGACGTCCGTCATTCTTGAGTGCCAGGCCTATTATCGCCATGACCTGATCGCCGTCCACCAACTGGCCGTTTTCATCCACCGCAAGCATTCTATCCGCGTCGCCGTCGAAGGCAAAGCCGAGATCGGCGCCGTAAGCCCTGACATGTTCCTTTAGCGAAGACATGTGCGTGGAGCCGCAATTATGATTAATATTTATTCCGTCCGGATTATTGTGTATGACTGAAACCTCTGCTCCAAGCTCGGTGAATACGGCGGGAGCAGCCTTGTATGAAGCGCCGTTTGCACAGTCGACAGCGATTTTCAACCCCTTCAGGCCGCAGTCTATCGTCCCCTTAAGAAAATTGACATAATCCCTTAAAGCATTCTCTCCGTTGCTTTTTCTGCCGACGCCATCTCCGGTAGGCAGAGGGATCGAATCCTGTCCGTTTTTTATCAGATCTTCTATCCTGTCCTCGATGCTGTCAGGCAGCTTATAGCCTCTGGAATCGAAAAATTTGATGCCGTTGAATTCATATGGATTATGAGATGCAGAAATCACAACGCCGGCATCCGCTTTATAGAGCCTAGTCAGATAAGCCACTGCGGGCGTCGGTATCACGTCGAGACACACCGCCTCAGCTCCGACGGAACATATTCCTGCAACCAGAGCCGCTTCCAGCAGGTGGCCCGAAATCCTAGTATCCATGCCGACCAGTATTTTGGGTGTATGCTTTGTTTCGCCCGCTAGCACGTACGCGCCGGCCTGCCCGAGTTTATACGCCAATTGCGCCGTAAGTTCTGAATTTGCTACGCCCCTGACCCCATCCGTTCCGAATAGTCTTGCCATTTGGTATCCCCCTGAATTTAAGTTCTTGCCGTATTTATGTACTCTATCATCAACATATGAAATATTCCTATCTGAGCACACCAGTTACAATTATACCTTTTCACACAGCCTTACTCAACTGTTTTTGGTAAAGAATTACCAGTATGCTGGCCATTCCCCTCTGAGCTTTTACTGTTTGCTTTTGCCGTTAGCTTTTACCGTTTGCTTTTGCTGTTTGCTTTTTGCTTTTGCTGTTTGCTTTTACCGTTTGCTCTTGCCGTTAGCTTTTACCGATAGCCTTTGCCACGGGCTTTCTACCATTTGAATTTATATGGTTTGACGTAAGGCAAATTACCACCCTCCGCCTCTGCCTCATTTCGGGTCATCCGGGAAATGCCTCCCGACACCGTATTATATATGAAAATGCCGCTTTGCCTGTTGTATTCGGTATCTGTCCACTGGTAGAACATGAGTATCTTCTTTCCGTCCGGCGACCATTCTATAGGGGTGATATACGGATCGGGGCGATTATCATTTAGGTTGTAATCGAGCTTAATATGAGCGCTGCTAAATGCATCGAGCACTTCTTTGGCGGTTATATGGGCCGATTTCAGCGATACGGCGTCAATAACGCTGCTTTCGATCCAGACCCTTGCCGTCCTGGTTACACAGACCCTTTTACTGTTCGGCGACCACAAGAACCCAAAATCCTGCGCAGGCATGTAAAATTCGCCTGCCAGCATGTTTTTTTCTATGTCATAAAGAAACACCCTGCCGCTTTCATGTATTACAGAAATGGCATATTTGCCGTCCGGAGAAACAGACACGGCGTCGACGACCTTGTTACCATCTGCATCCGTGTACGTTTTCGGTACTGTTTCATCGAGCGTGCATGTATCCATGTTCCATACAAGGCTGTATACGTGCCGCCATTTGAACTGATGCGACTCTTCGTCGAAGGAAGCCGGCCGGTAAACCCAAACGCTGCCGTCATCCTTCAGCTCATACTTGATGTTGTTTTCGTCGTCGAGGAGCTCGCTGATGACCCGAGGCTTGGCGGAAAAGACTTCTTCCCAGTTCCCGCCGGGCCTGTACAACAGCAGTATGTACTGGCTGCGCCCCTGATAGGTAGTCGAGCCTACAAAAAGTAGGTAGCCCCTCTGTTTATTATCGCTATGAACAGCGAACTTGCACTCGTCATAGGGGAAGGTTTTTTGTGAGATTAGTTCCAACGTGTTCCTGTCATACAGAGCCGTGACCGAGCAATCCAGACCGCCCGCATGAGGCATTCCGAGGAGTTTGAATATGACTAGCAGTTCGGGCTTTCCGCTGTCGGAAAAATTGCCTTCATATACATTTCCTATCGTTATGTTGTCAGTTGACTGCCCATATGCATAATTAATTGTTTCATCAGTAGTCTTATCGAGGTTGTCGATAAGCCTTTTGCGATCGACGGAGATGCCGTTTATGGCGACAATATCGGTTGTCGTATTTTGCGCGGCTGTGGGCTGTGCTGCGGGCTGTGTTGTGGTTTGAGCTGTGGTTTGGGTTGTGGTTTGGGCTGTAGGCTGTGTAGTTTCTTGACCCGTGGGCTGTACTGTGGACTTTGCGGATGCGGGCTGAGTTACAGGATATGCTACGGTTTGAGAAGTAATTTGAACTGTGGTTTGTTCTGCGGACTGAGTCGCGGCTGGCGCCACGGTTTGGGCCGTAGTCAGCAGACGTGGCTGTTCCAGCGCGAAAACCGTTATCGCCAGGGCTGCTATTATTATGAGCGGAATCAGAAATCTGATCTTTTTCATAACCTTCTCCAGTCTTTTGAACTGTTCGACTGATTAAAACTAATTTTAACTGTTCTAAGCTGCTCTAAGCTGTCCTAAGCTGATTTAAACTGATTTAAACTGACAAAACTGACTAAAATTTAATGAACTGTTCTAAGCGGTTCTAAGTTGTTTTATACTTTTTGAACTGCCTGAATTCTTTTAAATCAAATATTACCTATGGCTGGGCATAGGTGCGGATGATCTGCTCGGCAACCCGCATCCCGTCGACCGCGGCGCTTACGATGCCTCCCGCATAGCCTGCGCCTTCGCCTGCCGGATACAGGCCTCCTATACCGACTGCCTCCAGCGAATCGCCCCTGACCATTCTTACCGGCGAAGAGGTTCTTGTTTCGACTCCGGTCAGTATTGCGTCAGCATTTGAAAAGCCCTTCAGCCGACGGTCAAAATAGGGCACTGCCTCTTTCATGGCCGCAGTAACTGATACCGGAAGGCATGAATTGAGATCGGACAATGCAGTATCTCCCGTATAGCTGGGCTTAATGCTCACCAGCGCGGTTGACGCCCGGTCATTCAAAAAATCGCCAAGCCTCTGAACAGGCGCGGCACCCATGCCGCCTCCCGCAAGATAGGCCTTCTTTTCCCATAAGCGCTGGAATTCTACGCCGGCCAAAACATGGCTGCCCTCGAAATCCTCCGGCCCTACGGACACTACAAATGCGCTGTTTGCATTCTCCCTGTCCCGTGCAAAATAGCTCATTCCATTGGTAACTATGGTTTCAGGTTCGGAAGCCGAGGCTACAACGACTCCGCCCGGACACATACAGAAAGTATAAGCCGTTCTTCCCCCGGTCTTGTAAAAAAGCTGGTAATCCGCAGCCCCCAGTATTGCGGCTGCGTCTGGCCTGCCATACTGAGTCTGGTTTATTATTTCCTGCGGATGTTCTATCCGCACACCTATCGAAAATGGCTTTCGCACCATCGTCACACCGTTCTGCAAAAGCGAAGCAAAGGTGTCCCTGGCACTGTGACCAACCGCAAGCACTACTGCGCCTGCTTTTATCTCCTCTGTCCCATTTATGGCGACCCCGATCACACGTCCGTTATGGATTGAGAGAGAAGTGACCTTCGCGCCGAATCGCACCTCTCCTCCGAGCTCTATGACCTTTCGCCGCATATTGGCTACGACCTGTCTGAGCCTGTCCGAGCCTATGTGCGGTTTTGCCCTGTACAATATCTCTTCAGGCGCACCGGCTTCATGGTACATTCTCAAAACATTTTCGCAGCGCCTGTCGTTTATCCTGGTGGTAAGCTTGCCGTCTGAAAACGTGCCCGCGCCGCCTTCACCGAACTGAACGTTACATTCCGGATCCAGCACGCCTCCCTTCCAGTAAATGTCGACCAAGGTAGCCCTGTCTTCAACTGCCATGCCGCGTTCGAGTACTATCGGCCTGTACCCGGCGCCGGCAAGTGTAAGCGCCGCAAATATTCCAGCAGGTCCGCTGCCGACTACGACAGGCCTTCCGTCCAGCCTTACACTGCCGGGAATGACCGGTTCCTCCGGTTCGTCCTGAACTATTCGGACATTGTCGCTTTTTTTAAAGCGACGGCCCTCCGGAATTTCCGCCAAAATGGAATAAACCCGGCTTATGTCGGGTTTTCTTCTTGCATCTATCGCTTCTTTTATGATTTTGAATGCTGTAAAATCATTTACACTAACGCCCAGCTTCCGTGCCGCCATGCTTTTCAATTCTGTATAATCAAGCTCGAAAGGCAGCCTCAGTTCGGTCAACATCAGTTTCATATGTACACCTTCGTTAAACAAGCCTGCAATTTCTTCAGACCCATACCTGCATATCCGAATATACTTCCACTTTCCCTGGCCTAACCAGCCTACCCCTTTTATGGTATGGGTGGATTTTCAGCCGGATTGGTCTGTGATACCTTCTCGATCCTCACTTCTATCTCGACCGGCTTTACTAGTTTTGCCTGAGACGGCAGTGAAATATTCAGCGGCAGCCTGTGGGTGCCCTCCATCAGGCTGGAAACATCGACCGCAGGACGCAGCATATCCGTTCCGATCGCCTGGAGGTCCGACTGCCTGCCCTTGAACTGCAGCAGAACACTTTCCGGACTTATCTTATATACAAGCGTTCCGTCGTTATTTGCGTTTAGTATCGATATTTCACTATTTGTAAGCGTTATATCTTTTGTAATGAGCTTTTCCACACTTATGTTGACCGTAATATCCTTTGTAGGACTCACAAGTTTGACGCCCTCCGGCAAAACCAGCGAGGCCTTGGTTGTCAAGTTACTGCTGAGTTTGTCGATATCGACCTGCTCAGTCTTGATGTCCTTCATATTGGCAAGGGTGTCTACCGGGCCTGTGACAAGCACGTTCACAGGATCGATAACCCTAAGCGTTTCAACATAATCCGAGGCAAGTCTCCCCCTTGTTACCAGCGAAACCGGAATCTGCTTTGCGACCTCGAGTTTGACCGTTACCTTGAATACATTACTGAGACTCTTTATTTCCTTGCCGTTCTTGTCATAGACGATGCACTGGGCCTGTTTCGTGGCATCCCTGTCAAGATCCTTTATATCGAAGCTTGCTTTAACCGTGCCTATAGTGTCTATGAGCGATTCTTCTCCATTGATAGGCATCGGATCCGGCGTCA
This sequence comes from Clostridia bacterium, assembly GCA_036260935.1. Classification (GTDB taxonomy): domain Bacteria; phylum Bacillota; class Clostridia; order Acetivibrionales; family DTU013; genus JAEYOM01. The sequence goes on along the minus strand of DATALQ010000002.1, from coordinate 112,303 downwards.
CAGTCGTGCCGACCAGCACATAGCCTTCCTTCATAGTTATATTGGGCTTGAGATCGACCGGGAACACGCTGGATTTGTTTCTGTCAAGCTGGATATCTATATATTGCGGGTTGTAGGATTCAATGACGACATCCTTCTGGGTGCATATAGGTTCCGAAAGCTTTAGCTTCTTGTCGCTGACCGACTTGATCTGCGAAAAGTCGAGCGTCACCTGAAAATCTGTCGCTCTCACCTTACTGACTGCGTCCTGCCTGCCTCTTATGGTTATATCGACATAAGTACGCAGCGAGTTTTTGATCGTGAATCCGTTCTGCTCGGGATAATTCGGGTTTTCAATGGTTATGGGTATATTGTAGAAGGTCTGCGAGACAAATGGATTGTTCAGGTTTGAAACATAGACCCAGAAAAAGATCGCAAGCAGAACTGATATTATTTTTATTTTAAGATCTTTCCTGAACCAGTTGCTCACTTGGCTTTTCCCCTCCATAAAACCAGTTTCTTGGTATTGTTTTCACTTTCCAGAAGGTTCTTGTTGAGAGCCTTTCTCAATGTGTCAGGCGTAAGGTTCCTCGTAAGGCCGCCATTGAGGGCGAATGATATTTTACCCGACTCTTCCGATACTACAACGGCGATGCAATCGGAAACCTCCGTAATGCCCAGCGCAGCCCTGTGCCTGGTACCCAGTTCCTTGCTGAGGTTCGGATTGTCAGTCAATGGAAGGAAGCAGGCAGCTGCCTTTATCTTGTTGTCCCTTATTACGACGGCCCCGTCGTGCAAAGGCGTATCCGGTACGAAAAGATTTATAAGCAGTTCGCTGGAAACGTGCGAATCCAGCTGTGTCCCCGTATTTATTATGTCTCCGATTTTTGTATCTCTTTCTATGACTATCAGGGCGCCTGTGTATTTGGATGACATATCTACACAGGCTTTTACAATCTCCTCGATAATAGCCGTGGTCTGGACCTTTATATTAGCGTCCTCGTCGAAATTCAGGAAGCTTTTGAAACGGCTCCGGCCAATCTTTTCAAGCGCCCTTCTGAGTTCGGGCTGGAACAGTATTATAGTACCCAAGGCCAAAAACTGAATCATATTCTGCAGTATGAAATTTATTGTTTTAAGGCCGAGCATTTTACTGAGTTCGGTTGCAACCAGTATTAACAGTATACCTTTGATCAACTGCCATGCACGTGTTTCACGGACAATATCAGTGAGCTTGTAAATGACCCAGGCCACAATGCTGATATCGATGATTGCCTTGATTATGTAGACAGGGTCGTTCATGCCCATATATCCGGCGAAATTGTTGTACAGGTCGCGCAGGTTTATGTTGTTGAAAAAATCCAATAAAATTCACACCCTTGCATATACACAGATTGGGTATCTTGAGTAAAATGCTCAATAAAATTATACCTTCTTTTTTTTACATTTGATAGCGGTTTTTTCACTTTTAATCAAAACTTAATGAAGGTCATTTTGTGCAAATATAACAAACTCATTGCATATCAACACATTGCAATTATACGTTTCCAAGATAGACATGTCTGAGATGAGCAAGAGCGCTGTCTCTGGCCTTTTCCAATACGGGCAGCGGGGTTGGCGGTACGTCCTTCATTTTATAATTCGGGAAAAATCGTGAAAGATGGAGTACGATATCAGGACTGATTGTTGAAAGCCATTGAGCCAGTTTCCCGATTTCCTCGGGAGAATCGTTGAGACCCGGAATTACAAGCGTAGTAATCTCGACATGGCATTTTGAGGCTGATAGTTCCACGGTATTCTTTACAGCTTCCAGACCGCCCTTGCAGAACTGGCTGTAAAATTCCTCCGTAAAGGCCTTTACGTCTATGTTCATGGCGTCTATATAAGGAAGCAGCTGTTCGAGCGGTTTGCGGTTAATAAAGCCATTTGTGACAAGTACGTTTACAAGGCCTTTATCCCTTACCATTCGAGCAGAATCATATACGAATTCGTACCAGATCGATGGCTCGTTATAGGTATACGCTACTCCTATATTGCCTCTGTCCGTGTACTCCTGCGCCAGTTCGGAAAGCTTTTCGGGAGTGACCTCGATATATTGGGCGTCCCGTTGGGCAATGGTCCAATTCTGGCAGTAGCTGCATTTGAAGTTGCAGCCGTACGTACCGGCTGAAAGTATGAGCTTTCCCGGGTGGAAGTGGTACAAGGGCTTCTTCTCGACAGGATCCAGGGCCAGTGAGGTTACGCAGGCATAATTCATGGTGTACAGTCGGCCGCCCACGTTTTTCCTGGCGCGGCAAACACCGGTGCCGTCCTCCTTGAGTACGCAGCCATGCGGGCACAGGTTGCAGCGGACCCTGCCGTCGTCAAGTGTTTCATAGTATAGAGCGTCTTTCAAATTCTGTTCCATAGAGCATCCATCCCGGCTATACCTGATACCTCCGATACCTCTGATGCCTTAGCTTTGCGGTGCGGCGATTCGTCCGCTCCGTCGTGCATGCGGCAATTACTCCGCCCGGCCTACTTGTGGCGGATTACTTCGAATCTTTCCATCGAATACTTCTCCGTCGGGTTTATCCCTGCTTTCTGCAATGCTATCGATACCTGCTTCTGCGGCGTATCCACGCCCTCGAGGTCTGGCAGGAGCAAGCCCGAACGTCTGCCGGACTTTACTATTACACCGTATCGCTTTATGTCCAGCTGAGCCATGGAATCGATAGGCTCCGCTTCACCGAGAACATCGACGGAATAAACAAGACTATCCAGTTCATCCTCCTCAACCTGGTTGAACCTGGGATCCTCCGTTCCGGAGCTTACAGCGTTATGAATTATTTCTTCAGCTATATTCTTTCTGGTTGGGATTATAGTGCCTATGCATCCCCGCAGTTGGCCAAATTTCTTTATCGAAACAAAAACGCCTGCTCTTTTATTTGCCATCTCTGCCGGCAAAACATCAGGCATTTCAATGACGGTTCCATCAGAAACAAACATCTCGAGCGATTTTCTGGCAAGCGCCACATAAGGGTCTTCCTGGTTTCTAATCTCATTTAGCTGCTCAAGCTCGGTCCTGTTCATTTTTTCAAGCAGACTTTCGCCCGCCATTTGCTCACCGGGTTTGAATTCCGCCACTGAATAACCGACACCGAAGGGACCTTCGTATGAATAGACCTTTGAACTTATCTCGCGCCCGTCAAGTGCGCCGAACATTATGATGAAAGAACGCAGCCCGCACTCGCCGGCTTCCTCGAGAAAGCCCTCGTCAAACTGCATCAGACCTTCCGGATCAGGTGTTTTTAGATAGTCGACAAGCTGCCTGTCAAACTCGGGACCACTTTCGTCAAAGCCGTAAGGCCCGTCCGGTGCAAGTTTATGCGACAGATCACCGCTTGCAATAAAAACTACCGACTCGTCCGACTGTTCGACCGCCTGGGTTATGTAGCCCCCGAATTTGTAAAGCTCCTTGAACGACAGCCCTGCTATGGATACATGCACAAGCTTGAAATCCGAATATTCCTGATTTATGAAATATAGCGGCACCATAGCGCCGTGATCGAGTTCACCGGAAATGTTATACCTCGTCATAAGCGAATCATCCAGACCGCCGCAAGGAATGCCTTCAGTATTGGCTATCGAAATGATATCGCTTGTCAGCTTGGTATTGTTATTGAATTGCAGTTTCACGCCGGCGGCCCCGAAACGCTTGAATGTTCCTGCCAGCGCAGGCTTTATGTTAATGTGAATAAAATCCTGAAATAACGGTGCATGTGGAGATGTTAGAATTATTGTGGAAGGCTTGAGGAGACTGATCTTCTGTGCTGCCTTGCGCAATGCCTCAAGCGTCGCGCCAGCTTTTTTCTCATCGCCCTTCCCGACCTCAGGTACCAATACCGGCGGGTGTGGGGAAATAAATGCGCCTATGATAGAACCCATAGCCCACAACCTTTCTGCGGTTTTTCAACCACCCTTTAATATTTACCGGTGCCGTCAGGGATCTCAAAGCCGGTTATTTACCAAAGAAAAGCGAGTATCCCAACACTCCTACGGATGACAGAAAAAACACCAGTACAGTAATTATTGCTGTCCATTTGACCCATTTTCTATCCATGCAAAATCTCCTTCCATCTATACAAATGTTACCTTAATGAATAAAATAATTCAAGTACGCCCCGCGATCCTGCCCTCTTCTATCCAACCGATAACCTCGGCTGCCGCATCGAGGTCATGACACCTGCAGCACAAGTCCGCTGCCGCTTTCAGAGGTTCGGCAGCATTGCCCACGGCAATTCCAATATCCGCCTCACTCAGGAGTTCCATATCGTTCATATTGTCACCCATCGCTACTATATGGTACTTCTCAGGCTCCAGCATCCTTTTCAGTATTTTCAGAGCGCTGCCTTTAGATGTTTCCTTGTCGAGCAGTTCCAAAAACTGCGGTTCCGAATAGACCTGCCTGAAAGGTATGTCAAACCCCTTGAGAAATTGTTCAACCTCCCCAAGCTTTGGCGGATCCCATGCCAAAATTATCTTGAACCACGGCTGCGGTATATTTTCCGGTTCCATGATGATCGGCTTGAATTTCTCTCTTATAGCATGAGCGCGGGTATATTGGTTTTCGGTAACAAAGTATGCGCTGCCTCCGTGATATACCTGTACTCCTATTCCCGGGAACCTCTCTATAACCCGTTTTACCGGCTCGCTCATGCCTACCGGCAGAGGACTCTGCCATAGCATCCTGCCGGCTTTGAAATCGTATATGCAGGCGCCGTTATATATAATGGCCGGGACATTTAGAGGAAGCATGTCTATATGCAGTAGGACCGGCTTCTCCGCCCTGCCCGTAGCCACTGTAAAAAGGCCGCCGCCCGCTGTGAACCGATCAAGCGCAGCTTTGTTCCCCGCGCTGAGTTCACTTTTGCTGTTCAGCAGCGTGCCATCCATATCACTTACAAGAAGCCATCCCTTAAAAGGCTGATGCCCCAACAAAATACACCCCTTCAAATAAATGCGAACTTGGGCCTGATCCGGCCGAAATGCAGGTCAGGCATATATACTTTTTACTATACATGCTGAAAGAAGTCAATATCACTTAGCTTCTCCGGTCTTGCCGCGCATGAGATACCAGCGCAGTATCCACAATCCGGCCGATATTACCCTGGCGCAAAAGATTATAAGGAAGGTCATACGAAATGCGTTCAGATCTCCCCCAAGCACAGTATAGATTTTTACTCCGAGCATGGGCATAAACGCATTTGAAAGTGATATAAAAACAGTATATATCGAAATGCTTAGCGTCTTGTTCTTTTCAGGTATAACCTGCAGCAGGCACTGCAGCATGTTTAGGGGGACCGTTGCAAAGGTGACGGTAAACAGGGTATTCAGAACAAGGAACACTGTCGGCCCCGCTGAAGCCTGCACGCTTGTGGCAATTATCATCGAAAATGGACATAATGCAAGCCCGATAGCTCCTGGAATAATCCCGAACCTTACTCCCATTTTTTCATTGAGCCTGCTCCATAGACCGATCGAAAGGAACTGTACCACGGTGCTGCATATTCCGGCGTAGCTGAGCCAGGCCTCGTTCATTCCCAGATATCTTACCTGCCCGATAAAGTACATCGTCCAGTCAAGCTGCCAGGTTATATAAAAAAACAACGCAACGCCGAAGAACCCGAGGAAGCCTTTGTTTGTCAAAAGTCCTGTGACGGAATTTATAAGGTCTTTCAGGCCGATAGAAGACTTTGCGCCGGTGCGGCCGCTTTTTATCCTTGTCAGAACGAATGTCTGCAGCACCAGAAAAACGCTTGCCACCCAGAAAAAAACCTGGTGCAGAATAATCTTGTCTGCCGTGTTCGAAGCCGAAGCCAGAAGCCCGCCGGTGACTATCGATACTGCTATGCCGGCAAGGAGTGTACCGGCTGTTCTTTTTGAAAGTACGCGGTTCCTGTTTTCTTCATCTATAATATCGGAAAAATAAGCCTGCCAAGATGTATTGTAAACTGTCAGAGGAATTACGGAAATACTCAGCAGAATAAGAAAAGCTATAAAGCTGTGTTTTCCAAATGACGGGACGAAGCCAATAAATAAATACGATACAGATAGCAGCAAAAGCGATACTACGACCATCCGCCGTTTATCCGGCAGGCGATCCGTCAGAATAGCTCCCGGAATCAGAAATATAAGGCCCGCTATCTGGGAGAAGGTTGTCAGTAGGCTTATCTGGATATCGCTGGCCCCAAGTCTTAATGCAAAAAGACTATTATTGTTGTTGATAATATTGTTTACCAATGTGAACAATATTCCTTCGAGTGTAAACAGAAGCATGGTTCTGCCGATCGGGTCGGCCGCCATATCGGCATACCTGCGATGGAACGAGCGCAGCGGATTTCTCAATACCGGAATCATATAATTGTTATAAGCCCTTTCCCAAGGTGAAATATTAGCTCAATTATACAACGCCAGCCTTTCTGCGACAACACCCCAGTAATTAATACCTGGCCTGCGCAAGTAAATAGCACGTGACTATGCCTGTAATTAGTCTGACTGCGCCAGTAAATAGCCTGCCTGCTTCAATAAACAGTAATTGCCGAAATGGATCCAGTAAATAGCACCTGACTACAAATAATATCTGACTGCACCTGTAATTAGTCTGCCTGCCGAACTGCAGCCGGTGTTGCTCTTTTTGATCTATTTGCTCTATTTGTGTTTTATACGATATTAACGCCCACTTCGGGTTCAGCAACAGGTTTTCCATCCGGCAGCAATTCTCTCAAGAGAGCATGCATCTCATCGAACCTCTTTGAATATATATGAATACGTTTTCCAAGACGAGCTGCGAGATTATAGGCAAAATCCCTGCAAGCATCCCTGTCGTATAACTGGATGGTGCTCAAATGCATTACCCTCACGCCCTGTCTTTCAAGAATAGCTGATCTCAAAACATCTTTGCCCTGTTCCGACGGCTTGTTGTGATAGGCGAAGCTCTCATATTCGACTGCCAGTTTCTCCCGTTTATAGTAGAGATCCGTAAAGCACCGGCTTTGACCGAGACGTATCCTCGCTTCAATTTTTAGTCTTATCTCATGATTGAAACCTGCGCCGTTAAGCCCGTACCCACCCAGAGCATAAGGCAGTGCCAGAATCATATAGGCAATCGATTCCATAATTGATGCTGAACCGTTTTCCACGTACTTTATAGCCCGCATGGCTTTACGATGTCCCCGGTGCCCCGCGGTCTTTGCAAGAAACATGGTGAGCTTTTGCTTTGTCGTGATTGCCACGGAGGGGAGTCCCGGCGGGTACGAACACAACTGCAGGCCCAGCAGGATAAGCCGGTGGATGCTCAATTTGCATGCAAGCTCAAGAAACAACAATTCCGGTGACGCGACCGTTCTGCCATTTCGAGTTATTAATGCGTTGGCTGGTAGAGCAAGTTCACACGAATGGACCTTTTTACCATCATTGCGAAACCGCGCATTATGCTCGGAAACCGTAATATGGGTCGAGTCGGCCTCAATAATTTTACGGTCGAGGACATCATTAATATACGGAATATTCCACGTTATGGCGGCAGAAAAATGACTTAAATACTCATTCATGGAATTATTATACAACCAGCTGTTTGATTTTTCAATTAAGGGGCATAAAATTGATGTTTTTTGAATTTTTCATGCTATTTTGGCACAAAATTCGGGTTTTTATAGCATTATAACGTCTGTGTACCACATATTTCTGCCCCAAACTTGCAAAACCAAACAACCGGCCGGATAATTTATGAAACCCAGGCTCAAAAATGGCTCACGGCCGAGTAATTCGTTGAAAAACAAGTGTAAGAACGGCTCATGGCCTGAAAATTTGTTCAAAACAAACATAAAAAGGCTCATTACAGGAATGATCTCAGGTCGTCCGACAAATGTTCCTCCGTACGGATGAGCCGGTCTGTAATATCCTTGGCCTGTTCATCCGCAGCTTTGTATTGGTTCTTGTACTTATTGAGCGATTTGATACCCATGTCGCAGCCATCTACTATAATATCGGCAGCGGAGTTATCCGTCGGATTGGCCAACATCGTAGCATTTGTCTTTATCCACGACATTCCCTTTGCCATTAGACTGGGGTCTTTTCCACTTTCGCCGTATTGATCAAGTAAACGGTGCGTTTCGTTGCCAAGTTCCTCATGTTCCTGCCTGCTGGCTTCCAAACGTTTTCTGAGGCTCTCGCTGTTTACCTTCGGCAGCACTTCATCTATGGAGTTAACCGCCATCTTTATTCCTTGATTGCATTCCTTAAGCATTTCTATCGTATCGTCGTTTATCATTGGTTTCGCCTCCGGGATTTTCATTTGGCATTAATATTCCCCGGAAAATAGAGAAAAAACCCTTGAGATCACAAAATCCCAAGGGTTTGGTGCGGATGACAGGACTTGAACCTGCACGGTCGCCCACTGGAACCTAAATCCAGCGCGTCTGCCAATTCCGCCACATCCGCAAGCTGTTTTATTATAACACATCCTGCGAAATATTCAAGGCTGTGCTTTCCTGAGAGCTTTGGGACTTTACGGGGAGGAACTTTATGAGGATTTTACGCGGACTATACTGGGACATTGAGAGGACTTTATAAGACTTACGAGAACTTTAAAAGGACTTACGAGGAATTTACAAGGGCTTTACGGGGATTTTATAAGGGTTTTACGGGGAGAGACTTTACGGGGAGGAACTTTATGAGGATTTTACGCGGACTATACTGGGACATTGAGAGGACTTTATAAGACTTACGAGAACTTTAAAAGGACTTACGAGGAATTTACAAGGGCTTTACGGGGACTTACGGGGACTTACGAGGACTTACGAGGATTTTACGAGGAGTTTACAAGGGCTGTATGGGGATTTTACAGAGACTTTTCGGAGACTTTACAGCGAGGGATTTTACTAGGTCCATATAAAGACTATCCGCAGCTGCTTCGATACTTGAATGGGGCTTGTTCAAATGGCATAATGGATTAAACAGGAGGTACCGGATCATGAATTTGGTTAATGAAAATGGCGGAAGCCATATGGAAAAAAAGGTCAGGAACGTCCATCTGATTGGGCTCGGCGCAATAGGCGGGGCTTATGCGGGCAGGATAGTGGAAAAATACCCGGAAAGTCTGCAGGTCATTGTAGACAGTCAGCGACGTGAGAGGTACGGCAGAGACGGCGTAACAATAAACGGGGAAAAAGTTGATTTTACCTATGCAGTTCCCGGAGAGCATGATGTAAAATCTGACCTTATCATAATAGCGGTAAAACAGCATCACCTTGCGCTGGCTATAGAGGAAATACGAAGTTTTGTAGGGCCGGACACAATCATACTCTCGCTTCTTAACGGCATAGTGAGCGAAGAGGTCCTTGGCCGCGAGTTCGGTCCTGAAAAAATGCTTTATTCCTTCTGCGTGGGCACCGATGCAGTAAGGAAGGGTACCGATATCCATTATACGAACATGGGTAAAATTGTAATGGGTGACAAGGATGACCCAGGATCCGCCAAATTAGCAGCCGTAAAGGAATTCTTCGATATTTCCGGCGTCCCTTACAGCGTGCCCGAAGACATAATGCGCGAGCTTTGGTGGAAATTCATGCTGAATGTAGGGATAAATCAGGTCTCAGCCGTGCTTAAGGCACCGTATGGGGCGTTCACGCGCGAAGGAGAGGCCAGGGAGCTAATGATCTCAGCCTCGCGCGAGGTCATAGCCATCGCCGGAAAGGCCGGCGTCAATCTGACGGAAAACGATATACAGGATTATTTGAAGGTAATTGCTACGCTTTCGCCTGAAGGCAAAACCTCCATGTGCCAGGATGTGGAAGCAGGCAGGAAAACCGAGGTCGAAATATTCTCGGGGACGGTAATCGAACTAGGCAATAAATACGGAGTTCCGACTCCTGTCAACAATGTGCTGTTCAGGCTCCTTCGAGCTATAGAGCAACTGGCCGTGGCAGCTTTTCGGCCTGTTCTAAGGGTGTAGTAGCAACTCGCCGGGTTTATCTGAGGGGCGTAGCGGTAACTGGCCGACCCGGTCCAGGAGTAAAGTAGTAACTGGCCGGCCTGATCCAGGGGCGTAGCGGTAACTGGCCGACCCGGTCCAGGAGTAAAGTAGTAACTGGCCGTTCTGATCCAGGGGCATAGCGGACTACTGGCCGGCCTGATTTAGGGACGTGACAGCAACTAGCCGGCCTGATCCAGTGGTGTGACTGCAGCTTTCCATCCTGATCTGAGAGGCATATCTTCTGCTCTCCTTCCGAACAAACTCCTCTATTTGTCCTACCGGATAAGGCAAGTGTTCAAAAAAATACCGGATACCTTAAAGGTATCCGGTCAACTTAATATGAATAGAAGGTTTGTTTATGTTCAGCCATTCAGCAGGTTGTAAAGGGTCTGCGCAGAATCTGATCTCTTAGCAGTGCCCAAGGGGTTCAACCTGCCGTTATCGCCATTGATGATCCCTGCTTCGGTAAGGCTCTTCATAGCTTCGGTTGCCCACTGAGCTACCTTTCCGTTATCGCTGAAGGAGGTAAAAGATTTACCTGTTTTAGCTGCAGGCAGTTCATTTATCGACTTCAAAGCATTGTACAGAAGTGTGAACATTTCCTGCCGTGTTATGATACGGTCAGGTGCAAATTTATTGCCGCCGATACCTTCGGATATTCCAAGTCTCTTTGCTGCAGCAAGGTATCCTGTATAGTACGTGCTGCCTGCATCCGTAAAGTTTGCCGACGGATTTGCATCAGGTGCGATCTGATATGCTCTCATCAGCATGACGAGAAATTCCGCTCTTGTCACATTTCTGTCAGGGCCGAAATTACCGCTGCCTATGCCGTCGGTAATGCCTCTTGCTCCAACGAACGAAACGGCATTTCCGTACCATGCGCCAGCGCTGACATCCTTGAATGCCACGTTGTTGTACGAGACAGCATATTTAGAAAGGTGTGTGGTTACACAGATAACCGTACCGGTTGCCTCATCGTATCTTCCTCTGACGGTGTTTAGTTTGCCATCGCTTCCAATATAGTTCACGATAATTGCATTTTTATTTTCACCGGAGCGGAGCGTGTACGGAATAGCTATCTGCAGTTTTCCGCCGCCAAAGTTGGTTATCGCCTTATTGCCGGAGGTCACTGATATGTCGAATACCGGTCTGTCGCCAACTTTAGCCTTTATATCCTGCGGCAGCGCAGTACTGTCTACTTTTGCAATGCTTATATCAACATTAGCTCCGGTAAGCTGACTGCCAAGTGAATCCAATGATTTCGCATCGAAAGTCAAGGAAGCAACGCCCACATTGATCTTTAAAGATGCCTTCGTATCCTGCACCAGCTTAATCAGCGCGTCCTTCGGCATATCGATACTTACTTCCTTTGCTGCTGCAGAACTGCCGACCTTTATCTCGACCACGGCATTCTGCCCTTTCGATTCTGCAGCCTTTGCCAAATCAGTAAGACTGTTCAGTGTATTTGCGTCGACATTAGCCTTAACCTCCCCATTTGAATCAGGGGCTGTGGGAGTTATCGCTGCCGTCGCAACAGTATTGCCATCCTTCGAAGTTTCTACCGTTGGTTTGGTACCCTGGGATCCTCCGGTTGTTGTGCCAGTGCTGCTGTCATCCCCATCATCGCCGCCCGAAGTGTTTTTACCTGTGAGGGTAAGAACGCCGTAAACGGACGTATCCTGATAACCCACGCCTTTGGCATCGTTCCAGGTTGCGGTGCTTAGACGCGAGCCGGCTTCACCATCATTGACCTGAGAATCGAAACCTATTTTTACATTATCGCTCGGTGTTATGGTTTTGAACGGTATCTTCATTTCTATCGTATAATCTGCTCCTGCAGAAGTTGTCGCTGCCGATTCAAATCCAGCCGAGAAGCTTGCAGGATTGAAAGAAGCCTCATTTGCGTAATTGACCCTGTACTGTCCGTCATCATCCTGGAAGAATGTAGTCTTCATATTGTTTTCATCGATGAAGGTCTCGACGGAATCCTGTTCCCAGGGATTCGTACTGGATTTGTCAAGTACGCTGTTGCTTACCTGATATAAAAGATACAGGTTGCTGTCATCCCACATTGCTTTCACAGTTCCCGTAGCACCCTGCCATGCCTGCAAATACTGATTTATCTGCATTGCGGTTGCATTGCTCCAGGCAGCATCGACTGTGCCGTCAATTACGGGAGTGCCATACAGGGCTGTTCCCTGCTTTGCATCCGGGAGCTCCGGCGGCGGGTTTTCAGCTATATATTTATCCGGATCGATAATACCGTCGTAAGCAGGTTTATGCTGCAGGTCGGCGTTAAACGGCAGAGGACTGTTTTCCCTCCTCCAGCTTTCACCGTCGTCCATTCCCCAAATCGTAACACGTGAGATGTTTGCAGCGTGCTCCTTGAAGATCTTGAACAGCTGTGCATACAAATAACCCTGTGCTTTTGCCTGATCGGCGGTAATAGTGCTGTTGCTTCCGCACATGATATCGAGCTCCGTTATGCTGATTTCCACTCCCAGTGAAATGAACTTCTCAAGTGAAAGCTTGACATTATCCGGATTAGTGCTCATGTTGTAGTGAGCCTGCATGCCGATACCGTCGATGAGCTTCTTTCCGCCGTGAGCTGCAGCATACTTGTCATTCAGGTCTTTTACCATGTTGTAGATAGCTTCAGCCTTTTTCTGGTTGTCCTCGTTGTAATCGTTGTAATAGAGCTTAACACCCTGTAAATCGGGATCGGCATCTATAGCCTCTCTGGCTATTAGGAATGCCTGCTCTACATAATCGTCTCCGATCGCGTAATACCACGGGGTCTTGCGCAGAGAAGCCTTCCAATCCGACGGCGTCGATGGATTATCGCTCATGGCTTCGTTCACTACATCCCATGAAATTACCTTGTTGCCGAAATGATTGATTACATTGGTAATATAGTCCCTCATGTTGGCAAGCGCCTCTTCACGGCCAAGGTATATTTCTTTGCCGCTCTCATCCTTCACTGCGTTGCCGCTTCCATCAACCTGCGTATTCAACCACGCGGGCGACTGCGAGTGCCATGCAAGCACATGGCCGTGCATCTGGAGGCCTGCATCGAGGACTGTTTGCACCATATTATCTCCTGCAGTCCAGGTCCATTGCCCCTTTACCCTTTGCAGATTTTCGGGCTTCATGTCGTTACCGGCAGTAGCAACATTGAAGTGCTTTTTCATAAGGTCGAATCTTAAGCCGCTGAGATCAGTTGACGATATAGCTGTTCCTATAAGGAAATCATCCTTATATACATCCTTGATTGAGGCAAGATCAGTTTCTATTGTAGTTGGCGCCGAGCCGACTTTTTCAAAGCTGATATCGTCAATATAGTATTCTGCCGATACCGTATCGCTTTGAATATATATCGATGCGAAATTGTCAGGGACAGTGTTGTAAGTATATTCACCGGACAATTCGACCCAGCCGTCGCCGGAAGAAACCAGTTTCTTGGTAATATTGGGATACGATGGGCTGCTGCTGCCAAGCTGGGTGGAAAGATCCAGCGTTATACTTGAAGGAGTTATAACCTTCGCCCATACGGTAATTTTGTATTTGGAACCTTTGTCGATATACTGGGCAACATTGAGTGACGGTCCCTGCCAGTTCTGCTGCCTGCCGGTCGTTTTCAGCGAGAATGCGCCGCCGCTGGTGTGGTTGGCCTCGTTCGATACTGTGACAGACTCTACGCCGCCTCTGGCAACAAAACCTCCCGTTGTATTATCCTCAAAGTCAATAGTCGCAAATATGGCTGCCGGGGTAGTCGGGCCGTCGTCGCCGCCCTCGGATTCCTTCTCGACTATCAGGATGTCTCCGATATAGAAGGGAACACTTGGACCATTCAAAGTTTGAATGCGAATTCTATCATCCTTACTTGTATCTACGGTATAGTCTCCCGATATGGTAAAGGCAGTTCCCGAGGATATAGCCGTACCTTGTACCCATCCGTAATTACTGGCGCCGATATTCTGAACAGTCGCCTGTGCATCTGAAGGCACAGACACACCTGTGTCAACATAACCATTAACTGTTATGGTATAGGTTTTACCATTTTCCATGCCGACATCCAGGAACATGAAGTCTATTCCGTCGTAATCATTGCTTCTGTCACTGATATAAGCAGCCTTTCCATCGTCGTTGCCTTCGAAAACCACGCCGGAGGCTGTCGTCAATGTAGGATTGCCCGCCTTGACTGCCTTACCCATATCATTTTCAAAAGTCTCATGATATAATGCGGCAGGATCTGTCGGCGTCGTTGCTTCAGTGGTAATCAGTACATCACCTATATAGAACGGAACGGTCGCACCCGTGCTGTTCGACTGGAGGCGAAATCTTGTATCGCTCTCATTGGAGCCTGCAGTATACTGCCCTGTCAGCGTGAAAGCTTTTCCCGCTTCCATGTTTACTCCTGAAATCCAGGAATAACCGTCTGCAGTTTGAAGGGCTGCCTGCGCTCCTGAAGGTATGGTCACATCGGAGTCAATGTAGCCGCTGACCGTTATGGTGTAGGTCTTTCCGTCTTCCAGGCCTATATCGCTGAAATAGAAATCCGCCGCATCATAATCGGCGTTTCTGTTGCTTACATATAGGGCCTTTCCGTCATCATTGCCTGTGAAAACCTTACCGGTAACCTGCGTCAGGCTTGCACCGCCCGACTGTGTAGCCTTCCCGACTCCGCTTGCGAAGTCTTCATGGTAAACTTCCGTTACAGTCGGCGCTGCTGCTTCCGTGGTTATCAGTATATCGCCTATATAGAACGGAACGGTCGCACCCGTGCTGTTCGACTGGAGGCGAAATCTTGTGTCGCTCTCATTGGAACCTGCAATATACTGCCCTGTCAGCGTGAAAGCTTTTCCCGCTTCCATGTTTACTCCTGAAATCCAGGAATAACCGTCTGCGGTTTGAAGGGCTGCCTGCGCTCCGGAAGGTATGGTCGCATCGGAGTCAATGTAGCCGCTGACCGTTATGGTATAGGTCTTTCCGTCTTCCAGGCCTATATCGCTGAAATAGAAATCCGCCGCATCATAATCGGCGTTTCTGTTGCTTACATATAGTGCCTTTCCGTCATCATTACCTGTGAAAACCTTGCCGGTAACCTGCGTCAGGCTTGCACCGCCCGACTGTGTAGCCTTCCCGACTCCGCTTGCGAAATCTTCATGGTAAACTTCAGTTACCATAACCGCCTTACTGACGCTGCCCGCGGGCAAATACACAAACAGCAGTGCAAATGCCGACAAAAGCGCCACAGCTTTCTTCCAGTCTCTAGTTTTACTGCTCAAACCAAAACACCTCCACAGAATTTTTTATACGAGATATCCATTGGTTACACCTTTTTACGTAATATGGGCAACAGGTAAAACAATTAAGAACAAGCTTATTCGATGCCTGCTTTTGAATGGTCGATATACACGATTGTCTTTCGTACGTGTTAACAGAATTGGGCAATATTTTAGATTACGGCAATACCCGCCTTTATACAGGGATTATATGAAATATGTTATGGTAAGTAAATTATCAAATTTGGGTTTGTTATATGAAATTTTTTTAGTGTCAGCCCGGAAAACATATGTAGCAGCTCATGCCGGACTCCAAAGAAAAAGAATCGGAGCCCTCAATAAAAAACGTGGACACGTCGAGTGTCCACGTTTTTTGAACAAGACTTCGCTATGTTCCATTAAAAAACCGGATATCGTTTGAGATATCCGGTTTCAAGATGAGCCTGCCTATTGACGTCTGTTACTTTTTCAGTGTAATGACGCCATATACGGAGGTATCCTGGTATGCATTTCCGGTGGTATCGTTCCAGGTCGCCACGCTTTGGCGGGCGCCGTCCTTACCATCGTTGATCTGTGCATCGAAGCCGATCTTCATGTTGGCTTTCGGCTTGACAGTCTTGAACGGTATCCTCATTTCTACCACATAATTCGTTCCTGAAACCTTAGTCGCCGATTTGAAGTTCTTCGAGATGCTTGCAGGGTTGAAAGATGTCGTATTGGAGTAATTTACCCTGTACTGTCCGTCATCACCCTGATAGAACGTGGTCTTGCCATTGTTTTCATCGAGGAAGGCTTCTACGGAATCCTGTTCCCAGGGATTAGCGCTCTTCTTGTCAAGCTGCGCATCATTTACCTGGTACAGAACATACAGGTATTTATTATCCCAGAGTACCTTTGCAGTTCCCGACGCACCCTGCCATGCCATCTGATAACGGTTTATCGGCAGTTCCGGCGCATTCTTCCAGACTACGTCTATCTTGCCGTCGATAACAGGTGTGCCGAACTTGGCCGTAGACTGTTTTGCACCTTCGGCAGCCGCCGGCTTGTTCTCAGCCATGAATTTATCAGGGTCTATCACACCGTAATAGGCCGGTTTCGCCTGCAGGTTCTTATCGAACGGAGTCGGATTCTGAGAGGATCTCCAGCTCGTGCCGTCATCCGCTCCCCAGAAGGTGACGCGCTCTATATACTTGGCGTTTGCCTTGAACAGCTTGAGCAGCTCTGCATACAAATAACCCTGTGCGGTTGCAAGCTGGTCGGAAAGCTCATAGTTGTTGCCCGTCATTATATCGAGCTCAGTGATGCTTACCTTCACTCCCAGTGAAATGAATTTCTTAAGTGAAAGCTCGACATTGGTCGGATTGGTGCTTATAGAATAATGAGCCTGCATACCGATACCGTCGATGAGCAGCTTGCCGTGATGCGTCCTGGCATATCTTGCATTGATATCCTTCACCATATTGTAGATAGCAGTAGCCTTATTCTGGTTGTCTTCATTGTAATCGTTGTAATACAGCCTGATCTTCCAGCTAGGATGCTTATCCAGCACTTCCCTTGCCGCCAGGAATGCCTGTTCCACGTAGTCGGGTCCGATTGCGTCATACCACGGAGTCTTGCGTAGAGACGCCTTGTAATCCGCCGGGTTGGACGGGTTGTCGTTCATAGCCTCGTTTACAACGTCCCAGGATATTACCTTGTTGCCGAAATGCTCCATTACGGTCTTGATATGAGTTCTCAGGTTTGCTAGGGCTTCGGTACGCGAAAGCTTTACTGTATTGCCTTTGGCGTCCGTCTTGGTATTAAGCCATGCAGGAGACTGCTGGTGCCATGCCAGTACATGGCCGTGTACCTTGAGTCCGGCGTCCGCAGCCTGTTTGATCATCTTGTCTGCCGCATCGAAGGTGAATTTGCCCTTTACATTCTGCAGTGCGTCCGGCTTCATGGCATTTCCTGCAGTTACTACATTGAAATGCTTTTTAAGCATCTCGAGCCTGATTCCCTCCAGATCTTCCGCCGAAATCGCGTTGCCTATCAGGAAGCTGTTCTTGTAGGCGTCCTTGATGGCTTTCAGATCCTTTTGGATCGATATCGGAGCGGAGCCGGTATTCTCGAAGCTTATATCGTCGATATAATAAGAGGCTGTAGCGCTGCTCGGGCTTTCCACGTATATGGTTATAAAGTTGCTGCTTGTGTTGTTGTATCTGAATGTTCCTGTTAACTCAACCCAACCGTCACTTGAGCTTACAGCCTTCGCATTGAGATTGTTGTAGGAAGCACCGCTTCCATCGCCAACCTGTGTCGAAAGCTGCAGCTGCGAGCTTGCGGGATCTATCAGCTTGACCCAGGCCGTGATTTTGTATTCACTGCCCTGATCCACATATTTTTCAACACGCATAGCAGGTCCGTGCCATGTTTCTTTCCTTCCCTCCACCTTCAGTGCGTAAGCGCCTCCGTCGGTATGGTTGGCTTCCTTGGTCACGGTCAGTTTTTCAGTGCCTGCCCTGCCGACAAAGCCGTCTGCCTTCTGATCCTCGAAGGTGATTGTCGTGAACTTTTCAGCTGTGCTTGCCGCATTCCCGCTGCCAGTTGTGCTTGTTCCGGTTGATGAAGCGTCTTCTGTTATGGCTATGTCGCCAACATAGAACGAAACGGCCTTACCTGCGTCGTTCGACTGAATACGCAGCCTCGTGTCACTCTTGTTGGAGCCCACGGTGTACTTGCCGGTCAGTGTGAATGCCTTGCCGGCTTCCATATTGACTCCCGAAATCCACGCATACCCATCAGCAGTCTGAAGGGCTGCCTGTGCTCCCGTGGGTATGGTTGCATCGGAATCGATATAACCCTTTACAGTTATGTTGTAGGTCTTGCCGTCCTTCATTCCCACATCGGTGAAATTGAAGTCAGCTGCATCCCAATTGTTCGTTCTCTTGCTTACATACAGAGCTTTACCGTCGCTGTTGCCATCGAAGGTTTTGCCGGTAACCTGTGCCAGGCTTGCTCCGCCCGACTGCTTTGCAGCTCCGACACCGCTGGCAAAGGTCTCATGATAAATCTCTTTGGCAGCCGGCGCGGAAACAGAAGCGCCCGTCCCAGCCGATGCGGCTGCGCCTGATGAAGCGCCTGTTGAAGCTGCTGCCGCTTTATCGGTAGTAATAACTATATCGCCTATATAGAACGGAACTGTTTTGCCTTTCTCATCCGACTGAACGCGAAATCTTGTGTCTTTCTCGTTGGAGCCCACTTTGTATGTACCGGTCAGTGTGAAAGCTTTTCCGGCTTCCATATTAACGCCTGAAATCCAGGCATAACCGTCTGCGGTCTGAAGAGCCGCCTGTGCTCCGGAAGGTATATTCACGCCTGAATCAACGTAACCTTTTACGGTTATGGAATAGGTTTTGCCATTTTCCAGCTTTAAGTCCGTGAATTTGAAATCCGCCGCATCCCAGTTGTTCGTTCTCTTGCTCACATACAACGCTTTACCGTCGCTGTTGCCGTCGAAAGTCTTGCCGGAAACCTGCGTCAGGCTTGCTCCGCCCGATTGGGCTGCGATACCTGTTCCGTTTGCGAAGGTTTCATGGTAGATCTCGACAGACTCTGCTCCTATAACGGGCGAATAAGCAAACACCAGCGCCATCGCCATTAGAAAGGCAAGAATCCTTTTCAAATTCCTCAGTTTAATGCTACTCAAACTGAAACACCTCCGATAATCATTTTAATAATATTAAAAATGCAATAATACCCATACAATATTATACAATTCCCAATTTGCATAGTAAATTACAGAATTAATGATGATTATCGGACATTTTTAACTAGCCCCCGCGCCAGAACTTTGTTTTCCATGCAAAAAACCGGATACCATTAGAGATATCCGGTTTATAAGCAATACTACAAGCTGAAGTCAACCTTTAAGCAAATTATACAAAACCTGTGCCATTTCAGCCCTGCTGGCATTTCCCGAAGGATTCAGCCTGCCGTTGTCGCCGGTTATAACTCCGGCTTCCGTAAGGCTCTTCATAGCCTCGCCAGCCCATAGTGCAACCTTGCCGGAATCGGTAAAAGCTGCAAAGGACTTGCCCGATTTAGCCGAGGGCAGTTCATTGACCGATTTCAACGTATTATACACCAGTGTAAACACTTCCTGACGTGTAATAATGCGGTTCGGTGCATAAAGGTTACCCCCTATGCCTTCAGTTATGCCCAGCTTCTTCGCGGCCGCAAGATATCCCGTATAATACGCACTGCCTGCGTCGGTGAAGTTAGCTGAGGGATTGGCATCGGGTTCGATCTGATAAGCTCTCATCAGCATGACGAGAAAATCCGCTCTTGTGAGTTTATCATCAGGGCCGAACTTACCGTCGCCTATACCGTCTGTTATCCCTCTTGCCGCAATAAAGGAAACAGCTTTTCCATACCAGTTTTTAGCGCTTATATCGCTGAACGTCAAATTATTGTAACCAACTGCATACTTTGACAGATGCCCCACAACACAGATCACTGCGCCGGCAGCCTCGTCATATCTGCCTCTGACGGGATTCAGCCTGCCATTGTCTGCGACTTGATATACTATTATGGCGTCGGTATTTTCGCCGGATTGCGGAGTATATGGTATACCTATCTGCAGTTTTCCGCCGCCGAAATCGGTTATCGCCTTGTTCCCCGACATCAGGGATATGTCGAACACAGGTCTGTTGCCGACCTTGGCCTTTATATCCTGAGGCAGAGAAGCACTGTCCACCTTGGATAAGCTTAAGCTTACTTTTGCATCCGTAAGCTGGCTGCTCAAGGAATCCACGGATTTTGCATCAAACGTTATTGTAGCCATGCCCATATCTATCCTTAAATCAGCCTTTGTATCCTGTGACAGTTTGGTCAGGGCATCCTTGGGCAAATCCATGGTTGCCCTGCCGGCTTCGGGAGAACTGCCGACCTTAAGCTCGACGATTGCTTTCTGGCCCTTCGATTCCGCATCCTTTGCCTTGCTTGCCAGAGAATTCAAAGTATCGGTGTTTACACTGGCGGATAATTCTCCGTTCGACCCCTTATTTGAAATGATTGCCGCCGTAAAGATAATATAATCGCCGACTGTCCTGCTGCTTATTTCGCCGCCGGATGCTCCGGTTGTCTGTGATCCGCCTGAAGTATTACCGCCACCGCCGCCGGATGATTTGCCTGTAAGGGTAAGAACGCCGAATACCGATGTATCCTGAAAATCGTTTCCGGTCAAATCATTCCATGCAGCCACGCTTTGACGCGCGCCGTTCTTGCCGTCGTTTATCTGGGCGTCGAAGCCGATCTTGACATCGTTCGCAGGAGTGATTGACCTGAACGGTATCTTCATTTCGACAGTGTAATCGGTTCCGGAAATACTGGTCTTTGACTCAAAACCTTCCGCTATTGTTGCCGGATTGAAGGATGTTTCATTATCGAAATTGATCCTGTATTGTCCGTCATCCTCCTCATAGTACGAAGTCTTTTCATTGTCCTCATCGACGAAGACCTCGGCCGAGTCCTGCTCCCATGCGTTGGCGCTGGCTTTGTCAAGCTCGGCATTGCTCACCTGTACCAGGACATACAGGTTTTTTTCGTCCCAAAGAGCCTTTGCCGTGCCGTTCGCTCCCTGGAATGCCATTTGGTACCTGTTTATCGGCATAGCCGGCGTGTTATCCCAAACTGCGTCTGCCGTACCGTCAATCACGGGTGTGGCATAGCCGGCAGTAGACTGGTTCGCTCCGGGCGGAGTTTCCGGTTCATGCTCTGCCATGTACTTATCAGGATCGATTACGCCGTAATAAGCCAGTTTCGCCTGCAGGTTCCTATCGAACGGGGTGGGATTTGTAGAGGATCTCCAGCTGGTGCCGTCATCCAACCCCCAGAAGGTGACGCGTTCGATACTTGCAGCATGGTCCCTGAATATCTTCATAAGCTGTGCATACTTATAACCCTGGGATATTGCAAGGTTTTCGGGGAGTGAGAAGTTGTTGCCGGCCTGGATATCGAGCTCGCTTATGCTAACCTTTACTCCCAGTGAAATGAACCTTTCAAGAGAAAGCAGTACATTTGCCGGGTTCGTGCTCATGTTGTAGTGTCCCTGCATTCCGACGCCGTCGATAAGAAGCTTGCCGGGATGCGTCTGGGCATATTTGCCGTTAAGATCCTTTACCATGTTGTAGATCGCTGTTGCCTTTTTCTGGTTGTCGTCGTTGTAATCATTGTAATATAGCGTTATGTTCCAGTCGGGATGTGCATCGAGAACCTCCCTTGCAGCCAGGAACGCCTGCTCAAGATAATCGTCTCCGATTGCGTTGAACCAGGGGCTTCTGCGCAGGGACGCCTTCCAATCCTCAGGATTCGACGGGTTGTCGTTCATTGCCTCGTTTACGACATCCCAGGAGATTACCTTGTTCCCGAAGTGCTCCATTACAGTCCGGATATGAGTTCTCAGGTTCGTGAGCGCTTCATCGCGGCCCAGCGGTATTTCATTGCCGTCGGCATCCAACAATACATTACCGCTTGTGTCAACCTGCCTGTTCAGCCAGTTGGGGGACTGCGAGTGCCAGGCAAGCACATGACCGTGCATTTGCAGTCCTGACGCCAGGACTTTGTCAAGCATCTCATCAGCTGCAGTGAAGGTAAAGTTCCCCTTCGTAGGCTGAAGTGCATCGGGTTTCATTGCATTGCCTGCCGTCGCTACGTTGCAATGCATTTTCAGCAGTTCCAGTCTTACGCCCGACAAATCCTCGGCAGAAATGGCGTCGCCTATTAGAAAATCGTTTTGATACGCGTTCTTCATCGGGACCAGGTCCTTCTGTATATCAATGGGAGCCGAGCCGGTCGGTACAAAGCTGATATCATCGATATAGTAGGATGCTGTTGCGTTATTCGAGCTTTCCACATATATCGTTATGAATTCACCGCCAACACTATTATAACGGTATGTACCTTCGTACATAACCCAGCCGTCGTCGGCAGTGATGTTCCTGCCCTGCAGATTGATATAACTTGCGCCGCTTCCGTTGCCTACCTGCGTCGAAAGCTGCAGCTGTACACTTGACGGGGTTATTGTCTTGACCCAGGCCGTAACTTTATATTCGCTGCCCTGGTCGACGTATTTTTCAACACGCAGAGCAGGACCGTTCCAGGCTTGGGTTCTGCCTTCGACTTTAAGGCAATAGCCTCCTCCGTCGGTATGGTTGTCTTCACTAGTCACTGTTAGTATCTCGTTGCCGCCCCTAGGAACAAATCCGCCCGCTGTCTGATCTTCGAACGTGACTGTCGTGAAGGGCAGCGCAGGAGGCCTCTCTTCTCCGCCCCCGGAAGCCTTCCCCGTAATCAGGATATCTCCTATGTAGAATGGAATGGTTTTTCCGGCCTCGGTCGATTGAATGCGGATAGCCGTGTCCGTAGTTGTGTCGACAGTATAGTCCGCAGTCAGGGCGAATGCCTGCCCGGGTACAAAATCAGCACTTCCAATCCATGAATAGGTCTTGTCTGTTTGAAGGGCCGCCCCGGCACCGGTTGTTGCTGGGACGTCCGCATCGACATAACCTGTAACTTTTATGGTATAGGTTTCGCCATTTTCCAGGCCGATGTCTGCAAATCTGAAATCGGCGGCATCCCAGTTGTTTGCTCTGCCGCTTACATACAAGGCAGCACCGTCGTCATTGCCATCAAATACCTTGCCGGTGACCTGTGTCAGATTGGCGCCGCCCGATTGTACCGCAATGCCCGTACCGTCGGCAAAGGTTTCATGATAGACGGTGTCTGTCGGAACTATTGGTGTATCATCGCCTGTAATGAGGACATCCCCGATATAAAACGGAACCGCAGCACCGGCATCATTCGATTGAACACGCAGTCTGGAATCCTTGCTGGTATCGACCGTATACGTCCCTGTCAGTGTGAACGCAGCACCGGTCGTAAAATTGGCGCCTGCCAGCCATGCATAGCTGTCGACACACTGAAGAAATGCCTGTGCTCCGTCAGGTACAGCCGCTTCCGCGTCTACATAGCCTTTTACCGTTATCGTATAAGTTTTGCCGTTTTCCAGGCCTATGTCTGTAAACCCGAAATCGGCAGCATCCCAGTTGTTTGACCTGTTGCTTACATACAAAGCGGCCCCGTCGCTATTCCCTTCAAAGACCTTGCCGGTGACAGGCGTAAGGCTTGCGCCGCCCGACTGCACAGCTGCCCCCCTACCGGTCTCAAAGGTCTCGTGATAGACCGTCACTGCCGCCGCGCTGCCGAGCATTGGCGCATACATGAAAACCAGCGCCAGAACGGACAGCACTGCTATAACCTTTCTCCAATTCTTGAGCTTAATACTACTCAATTTAACCACCTCCATCATATAAATTACCAAATGTATTTATTTATGTCAAACTCTGGTAATAAGAGAGGCAGTGTAAAATAAAAAAGGCCGGTATCTGATGTGATACCAGCCCTTTCAGAAATCAGTTCATGATCTTCCCGAATTGATCATTTCCTTTAATTTCCCGCTCAATTTGCGTATCTCTTCTATTGCTTTGCCTATATGTACTATCTGTTCGTTTTCATTTTCTACGGTAGCAAGTATTTCCTGAACCGAAGCTACATTTTCTTCAGAAATGGAAGATATGTTTTCCAGCTGGGCCTGGGTACTCAGATAGCTTTCTGCTATACTGTCGAACAATTTCATTTCCCTTACTATCTCGTCATTAGTCTGGGAAAAGGACCTTTCAAGGGATCCGAAATAAAGCGAAATATTGTTTATCACGTCCTTTTCTTCATTTACGGCCAGATCCCCCTTGTTTACATGCTCGGTTGCTTCCTGAGTCTTTTCCAGTATGCTTGCGATCACTTTATTTATTTCGCTTACAATTCTTGAGCTTTGATCGGCCAGTTTCCTTATCTCTTCGGCCACGACGGCAAACCCTCTGCCCTGCTCGCCTGCGCGCGCCGATTCTATGGAGGCGTTCAACGCAAGCATATTGGTCTGTTCGGCGATCTGCTTTATTCCCTCAAGCGAGGTATTGATGGTCTGTACGCTGTTTTGCAGACTGTTAACAGTCGACGCCGCACTGCCGATCGCGGTACTGACTATCTGCATGCTGCCATTTACCCGCTCTATCTGGTCGAGGCCTTGGACAATCTTCTTACCCATATCTTCAGTTTTATCTACGATCCCCTTCGATATCTTCTTTGCATCGTCGACGCCCGAAAGCGAATCCACCATATTGGAGCTTATCTGCTGGATACTCACGGCTTCCGTCTGTATTACCTTCGACATCTCGTTCATTGCGACTGAGATCTCACTGCTGGCATCCTTTGTAGTATGCACATTGCCTGTAAAGCTTTCGATATTACTGTCCAGCACCTTCGAGCTTTCATCGAGTCCGGCGAAGGTCGCTTCGAGCTTTGAAAGGAGATCCCTGGACCTAGCCTCGTTTTCTCCCGCATCATCCACAAGCGCTCTTCCCCAGCGGGTCAGGAGATATAGCATTATTATAATGCTGTTGTACAGTATGAATAGACTGGCAAAATCGGATAGTTGCGCTCCCGCGCCAACAAAATTTTCAGCTTTCAGAGTATAAACGAATATAAAAAGCACATCCATTATAATTCCATACCAGATAAGCAGTTCTTTTTTAAAGTAAAGCGCAACTATAGCAGCCGAGGCAAATATAAGGTAATGTTTGTCCAGAGTAAACTTTATCAAATAGAATAGCGCCATTGAGACTGTACCCGGTATTACTCCGAAAAGCAGGCCTTTAATATACGGATTCATAGGTACGAAATAAACGACCAGAGCCAGCACAAATACGATACCGCCTTTTATGCCGGTATCCAAAGCTTCCGTGATCCCTCCCGTAAAGTAAGACTGGAACGTCAGCAATAATACTACAATGGCAATAACTATCAAACTGATGTTATTTGCTCTGTGCGTGTTATATTTATCAACCTGCTTCATCAAAATGTCCCCCTGTTCGTATTGAAAATTTTCAAGCACTAAGATTATATTCGTTAAATTTTAGCTAATCTCCTTCATTTTATTCTATATTATTATGAAATTTGTCCATACAGTTCTTCCAGTTCCTTAAGCAACCTGTCATATTCGAAGTAGGTATCAGGAAGAGTCTCAGGACCGAATGAGCTTTCAAGCTCCTGCTGTTTCTTTTCAAGCTCTGCGATCCTGGCTTCCAGCTTTTCAGCCTCCCGCTCATCGTCCGTCTGTGTGCCTTTACTATTTTTCTTGTCGCGCTTTCCTGTCCGTGCTCTCATATCCTTTCCGTCTCCAGCCCCTGTCGATGCCAAAGTCTCTTCTCCAGCCGATGCCCCGGCACCTGTCTCCGCCGCCGTCGCGGAACCTTTTCCGGACGCCGCCCCGGTTCCTGTCCCTGCAGGCGCCCCGGCACCTGTCCGTGCATCCATCCCCGCTGCCGCTGCCGCGAAACCTGTCTCCTGCTTCTTCAGCCTGTAGGCGTCATAGTTCCCCTCATATGCGTGCAGAGCACCGTCGGAGAACTCCAATATTCTGTTTATACAGCGGTTCAGGAAGTACCTGTCATGTGAAACAGCGATTATTGTCCCGCCGAATTCCAGTATGGCTGACTCCAGGGCGTTCCTGGCAGGTACGTCAAGATGGTTCGTAGGTTCGTCCATGATCAGGCAGTCCGGACCTTCGAGCATCATGCAGGCCAGATAGAGCCTGACCTTCTCCCCGCCGCTGAGTACTTCTATCTTCTTGTCAACCTCATCGCTGTAAAACTGGAACCGGGCCAGATAGTTCCTGGCAGTGCCGATATCCATTTCCTTTGCGGCAAGCAGTTCCTCCAGTATCGTACGATCCATATCCGGGAAATCGACCTCCTGACCGAGATACCCGTATCTGACCCACTCTCCGAGTCTGGCCCTGCCATTGAAATCCTTGTCCTTTCCCAGCAATATATTGATCAGAGTCGATTTTCCGCAGCCATTCGGCCCTATGATCCCGACCCTTTCTCCGCCCTTTATTTCAAAGGTTACGCCGGAAAACAGCGGAAAACCGTTATAGCATTTCTCCAGTTTATCCGCCATGGCTATATCGGCGCTCATGTGCCCGATCTTATCGAAAGAGATGCCAGGAGCAGCGGTTCTATAAAGATGCTGCCGCTCCTTCGATACCTTCAGTGTAACATTCAGTTCGTTTTCAAGCCTTTCCACGGTCTTCAGCCTGCTTTTCCACGCACTGATCTTCCTCGATCCCTTCAGTTGATCCGCGATCGCATTCTCCCTTTTTATCTCCTGCCTGAGCCTGAATTGCTCTCTTTGGGCAAATTCCCTGAGTTTCTCCTTCTGTTCCATGAAAGTCGAGTAATTGCCGCTTCTCTCGGTGATAGTCCCGTTTTCAAGCTCGGCAACCCTGGTAGCGACCTGATCCAGGAAATATCTGTCATGTGATACCAGGAGTACTCCTCCGTCGAATCTCTTCAGAAAGCCTTCCAGCCATACTACTCCTTCTATATCGAGATGGTTCGTAGGTTCATCGAGTACGAGCAGTTCCGGCTCTTCCAGCAGAATTCTGGCAAGTGCGACCCTCATTTTTTCACCGCCGCTCAACAATTCCACCGGAAGTGTAAGCGCTTCCTCCTTGAGTCCGAGCCCAAGCAGCATCGATTTGATCTTTGATTCTATCGTATAACCGTCCATGCCCTCAAACCTGTTAAGAAGCCTGGAATATTCCTTCATGACCCTGTCATATTCTTCAGGATTGCCGGGAAGTTCGGGCTCTGTCATCCTGTTTTCGAGATTTCTGAGCTTCTGCTCCAGCCGGCTCACCTCTTCATGGTAAAGCGCAGTTTCCCTGAATATCCTGCCCTCCGGATCCATTTCATTCAGGTCCTGCGTAAGATAACCCATCCTGGTGCTCCTTGCGACGGACGCGTTTCCGGTATCACAGGTTTCCAACCCCGCCGCTATCCTCAGAAGAGTCGTCTTTCCCGCTCCGTTAGGCCCGACAAGCGCGACCCTTTCCCCTCTTTCGATCCTAAGGCTGGCTCCGTTCAACACCAGCCTGTTGCGATATTCCTTTACAACGTTGTTAAATAACAATAAACTCATTTCATATCACTCCCTGTTTGTTCCTGTATGTGTTCCTGTGTGTATGTTCCCGTGTGTATGTTCCTGCGTGTTTGTTCATGCGTGTATGATCCCGTATGTGTGCCTGCGTGTATGTTCCCGTGTGTTCACCGTCAAGGTCGCGCGCTCACCGCACGCACAAGAATAAAGGACCGCAGTTCTATCCGCGGTCCTCCACAAAAAGGCAGTGTTCGAATTTCCTCGATAAAATGAAAAAGCCGCGGAATCGGTGTACATTCCGCAGCATTAATATACGATAGCTATTACGGCCTTCATTTCGCGTATTTATCCCCGAACCCTCCTGAACTCGTTAAGGATTTATAGGAACGTAAATACTAAAATACCCGGCACGTTTTTCGTACAATATACTGTAATAAAACCATATCCGCCATTTTCACCATTCAGCCGAATGTTTACGGCAAACCAGAAGCAGTATATAAAACACCTGCTTTAGTCGGCTTTACAAGCTTTTACCTGCTTTAGTCAGCACTAATAAGCGTTATAAGCTGATTTCTGCTTTGATAAACTTATTTAAATCATCCCGGCATCGGCTACTTGCAGCGTTTAGGCTCCGGACAATGCATCACCGAATGTGATATGCACTTTGGTCCCATGACCTTATGGTCATTGCTCGGAGCTCAGGCCGCGGCCTTTTGCCGGTACATTGGGAAAACACCATTCCATGGTTTGCCCCTCCTGCACTGGCTTTAAGTTTTATTACCCGTTTATTATAATATGTATTGCCTGAAAAATGCAATATATTTAAACAAACTTTACCAATCGTTTATTCTGTCCCGTTTTTCTTTACAGCTTCAATAAACTCCCCGATCGAAAGAAGCTCGTGATCGAATTCCATACCGCCCCCGCACATATGCCCCGTATAATGCGTATCCGAGCCGCTCGTCCCGTAAAGTGAATACTTATGGGCCAGTTCCCGGGCCAGCCTGTCGAACTTGGGGTCGTCGTGGCTTGCATTGCACACTTCAACGGCGTCCACATACTCGGGAAAAACCCTGATGCTGCTGATATAGCTTTTCTCCCTGAAGGGATGGGCCTGTGAAACGAACCCTCCGCTCTGACGGACTACTGTCAGGTATTTCTCAATGGGCCAGGACAGCATATCCGGGTTGTCGAGCAGAAAATCCCTGCCCAGACCGTAAGTAAGGAACTCAGCTCCCCTGTCGTTGTATTCCCATCCGAAAAAGACACGGAAATTATACTTCTCCGCCTCTTTCAATGCATTCTCATAGCCGAGGCAAAAAGCGTATATTTGCTCATCCCAGGGTAAATCGGAAGGGACTGCAGTATTTCCGTTAAGAAAATGATCCGTTATGATAATGCCCGAATATCCCGCGAAGTAATGCGCCCTGACCATTTCTGCGCCGGTGCTCCGGGCGCAGGCGCTCGCCTCTTTCGTGTGCAGGTGGGTTTCGTATCTGAACCTTCTGTCAGCCATGCCTTACATGCTCCATTCCCTGGTTGAAAAGCTGCAGTATATGGTCGTCGTCAAGCGAATAATATACCGATTTGCCTTCCTTGCGGTACTTGACAAGCTTCATGTTCCTCATCAGCCTGAGTTGATGCGATACGGCCGACTGAGTCATGGCAATTGTCTCCGCTATATCGCAGACACACAGATCACATTTGGACAATGCAAATATGATCTTGATCCGCGTCGGGTCTCCAAGCACCTTGAAAACCTCCGACAGTCTGACCGAATCATTGTCCCCGATCATGCATGCCTTGACCCTGCTTACATTTTCGGGATTTATTTTTGTTTCCAGACAGCTGTCACAAATCTCGTCATTCATACGCAACTCCGTAATTTCTAAAGTCTGCTTATTATGTTTATAGTTGAATATTGATTAAAACACCAATATTTGTCCGATACTTTAATTATATTTTTTAAAAAGACAATAGTCAAACATTGCCTTAAATACCGGTTGCCGAGCAGTGCATTAATTGGTATATTAAGTATATGATTTTGCAGGAGAATACATAATGCCGATATTGTTAATTATCCCGATAGCTTTTTTAGCGATATATCTATATATGACCTTTGAGACTACCTGGCTCAAGATAGAGAGGCTTGATTTTTCACGAAAGGGCAACGGCAACGGGCTAAAGATCATGCACCTGTCGGACCTGCACGTATACATGACGCGCATCTCCGCCGCAAAGATACGTGAAGTGGTAAAAGCTGAAAAGCCCGACGTGATACTGATAACGGGCGACTACATAAACAGGCCCGTGCACGCGGCGGGCTTCCTTCAATACCTGCATACCTTCTGCAAGGGTTACAGGACCATAATCTGCCTGGGAAACCACGATTACAGGGCATTCGGTTCGAATAAGGCAGGCCTTGAAAATTTCATCCGCGAAATCGAAGCGTTGGACGTGGATGTCCTCAGAAACAGGACAGTTGTCGTTGAGAAGCAGGGAAAAATGTACAATATCATAGGCATCGACGACTTGAGAAGAGGCAGCCCGGATATTGAAAAGGCCATGATTGGCTGCGTTCCGGGGGCTCCGAAGATATCCATCACGCATAACCCCGATATTGTTTTAAAGATCCCCGGTAAAATAGTCGATTACATGTTCGCAGGCCATTTTCACGGAGGGCAGATATGGATGCCCTGCAACCTGGAATTTCTCCTGCTTCGGGATGATCAACTCTGCAAGATGGGAATCAAACGCGGCCTCAAAAAGATCAACGATATAAAGGTCTATCTCAACAGGGGCCTCGGTAACGGCGTAGTGCCACTGCGATTCATGTCGCGCCCTGAAATACTTATCTGTATAGTACCGTAGGTTACGTGTTTATTTTGGACGATTCCCTATAGCAGCATATGTTCCCACATGTTCTCCATGCATTTTCTGACCAGACTTGCGAATACTGTTTTATTCTGTTTGTTTTACTCTGCCTGTTTTACTCTGCCTCTTTTCCAGGCTTTCTGCTGTCGGATACTATATTTGCGAGGTAAACGCCGCCCAGCACCAACAACGTGCCTACGCCCTGAATAAGCGAAAAATTCTCTTTGAGCAGGATTATCCCCGCAATAACCGTTACGATCGTCGAAAGGCCGGCAAAGGAAGCCGACCTATTGGTTCCGATGCTCGAAATAGCGACGTTGTAGAGAAAAAATGCAGCTGCGGAGCAGCCGACTCCCAGGTAGAGAAAGGCAACGAGATATTCCATATTTGAAAACGGCAGCAAAAGGAACTCCTTAAGCTTGCCCGATCCGGCATTTTCCACGACGGCAACAGCAGTGAAGACACCTGCGCCCAAAGCTATCATTGCGTAGGTTTTCTCGGTGTTTGTAAACTCGGCTGCTTTTTGAGAATTAACCGAGTACATACTGTACGAAAGTAACGCAAGCAGCAGCAGAATGTAGCCGAGCGGGTTGAAAGAAGCCTCGAGGCCTTTCATCAGTACGATCAGAATGATTCCTGCAGCTGCCGTGCCTATCCCGGTAACCTGCTGCTTCGTGGGCGCTTCCTTCAAAACCACGGTGGAAACCAGCAAAGCTACTATCGGGTAGCAGGCAATGATGACGCCGCTTTCGGAAGCAGTTGTCAGCTTAACCCCGAATGTTTCACCTATGAAGTAAATAACGGGCTGAAAAATCGCTATTGAGAAAAGCGATAGGATGCGTTTGTTCCTGAAGTCGACTTTGATCAAGCGCGCGAGCACGAGAAGGTTCATAGCCGCAAACGCCGTTATGAAACGCCAGCTCAGCAATGTGAACGGCGAAACGGAGTCCGTGATTCTTTTTGTGAATAGAAAACTGAAGCCGAACAACACTTCGCAGATAATTATACTTATGATACCGAGCAATGCTTTGTCTTTTTTCATCTGTGATTTGACCCGCTTTCATTCTTAACGACCTGTCAGGTGAGACAATTTCATTATTATATCATAAAAAACAGGAGCTCTGTTTAAGGAAAAATGTTAATGATAATTTTTTACACTAATAGTATCATTAAGTATCGTTGTTTTTTGAAAGTTCTGATCATTGTTTTTGAAAGCTCTGTTTGAGATTCAGGCAGGAGGCAATAAAATGATTCCGGCAAATAAAAAGGTCTGTTCAAATTCATTACTGTTGACGATAGTTTTAGTCTGCTTTCTGGCAGCGTGTTCGTCAGGAAAAGATACCGGGGCAACCCAGGCTCGGGCGATCAAGAGCAGCACAGCCAAAAGTCAAGCGAGCGCGGTTGTACAGGCGGAGACGGCTGCGGATGCTACGGCTTTAGGCATTAAGCAGGAGACATCAAAGGATGCAACGGAGTCGGCTGAAAACGCTATGGCAGGAGGCACTGTTGTGCAGGCGTCGGTTGAGGATGCAGCAAAGACTACAGTGAACGCCTCGCCTGCTGAAACCGTAACACAGTCGACGATTGCGAATTCACCAGCCTCTGTCCCCCCTTCAAGTACTGCATCTGCCAAGGGTGATGCCCCCTCAGCGAATCATGATACTGCAGAGAATGCGGAGACTAACACGACTTCCGTCCGGGACACAACTGTCGAGGCCACAACGACGGAGCCGACCCAAAAACTCCGTGGTAGACCGATAGGCAGTGACTCGGATTATAATTTCTACCTGGAAGCAGAAAAATCGGTATATGCCGTAGATTCAGCCGGAAAAAGGACGGACTGCACCATGCTGTCAGATTATAGCGGCTGGGCTGCCTACTTCACATTTAACTCGGATTTATACATTTTCAGCGAATATTCGGAGGCGAGAAAAGCCTGCGCAATTCCTCCAAGAGACATATTTCTCGGCTCTGTGGACTTCCATGTTTATTACATAAGCTCCGATTACAGCAAGGTGTACTCCATAAACGAAGCCGGTGAGAAGCATGATAGCGCGATAATACTTTATGGCGGCAATTACTATTTTGCGCTGGATTCTTCCATTTACACCGCCATGACAAATGCGCAGGGTCTGAAAAAACTGTATTCGGAGCATTCGGTAGAGGTGGGGCCGCACAACGAACACATACTGGCGTTGGCCAGGATAGAGAACGGTATTATCTATTATACGGATGAATCAACGGGTGACGTTCTGAAATGTCAATATAATATGGCGGAGAGCAAGGCTTATTTCATTGATCCCGCAACAGGCAAAGCAGATCCCCGGTGACATTTATGAAAAAAAAGCAACAAACCGGTTATCTGGCCGATCTGCTGCTTTTATCAAAACTTTAAATGTACGCCTTATATTCCTTGGGCTTGTTCCTTAGGCTTGTTCCTTAGGCTTGTTCCTTTGAAATGTTCCCGTGAAATGTACCTTTGGAATGTTCCTTTTAACTGCTCCTGCGATATGTTCCGGCTAATCGGTTCCTACTTGGCAAGCCTCTTTTCGAGCTTTTCCTTTTCCACTTCGTAACCGGGTTTGCCGAGGAGTGCGAACATATTCTTTTTGTATGCCTCGACGCCGGGCTGGTCGAACGGGTTGACGCCCAGCAGGTAGCCGCTTATGCCGCAGGCTTTCTCGAAGAAATAAGCAACATGGCCGAACCAGTAGCTGTTCATCTCCGGAATATTGAGTGCGAGATTCGGCACGCCGCCGTCCGTATGAGCAAGGATGGTGCCCTGCATAGCCTTCTTGTTTACGAGATCTATATCCTTTCCCGTAAGGAAGTTCAATCCGTCGATGTTGTCCTTGTCTTCCTTTATGGACATATTTTTTCTCGGTTTCTCAATATTTATGACAGTCTCAAAGATCACGCGCAGGCCGTCCTGAACATACTGCCCCATGGAATGCAGGTCAGTAGTGAAATCGACTCCCGCCGGGAAGATGCCCTTTTGATCCTTGCCTTCGCTCTCGCCGTACAGCTGCTTCCACCATTCGGTGAAAAAATGCATCGAGGGCTCGTAGTTCACCATAATCTCGGTCGTCTTGCCTTTCCTGTAAAGTGCGTTTCTTACGGCTGCGTACCGATAGCACTGGTTCGAAGCCAAATCAGGATTGCTGTATAACTCACGGGCTTCGGATGCGCCCTTCATCATCTCATCTATATCGATGCCTGCGACAGCAATAGGCAGCAGACCTACAGCCGTCAGCACGGAGTATCTTCCGCCGATATCGTCCGGCACTACGAAGCTTTCATATTTCTCTTCAGTCGCAAGCTTCTTGAGCGCTCCCCTCGACTTGTCGGTAGTGGCATAAATCCTCTTTGAAGCTTCGGCCTTGCCGTACCTGTTCTCCATATATTCCCTGAATACCCTGAAGGCAAGCGCCGGCTCAGTCGTCGTGCCGGATTTGGAGATGATATTTACTGAAATGTCCTTGTCCTTTAGAAGATCAAATAGTTCGGTAATATAAGTGGAGCTGATGCTGTTTCCTACGAAATATATCGCAGGAGTCTTTCTCCCGTCCTTGGGCAGAAGGTTGTAGAACGAATGGGAAAGCGCTTCTATCGCTGCTCTCGCTCCCAGGTAGGAACCTCCGATGCCTATGACCACAAGTGCGTCTGAATCAGACTTTATTTTTTCAGCCGAAGCCTTTATCCTGGCAAATTCCTCTCTGTCATAATCCTTCGGCAGATCGACCCAGCCTGTATAGTCACTGCCTGCGCCGCTTTTATTGTGCAGCATCTCATGCGCCGCCTTTATCATCGGCGCCAAATTGGATATCTCGCTTTCCTTGACAAAGGATAACGCGTTTGAATAATCGAAGTTCAGTTTGCTCATATATGTACCTCCTATAAAGTGGACCGGATGAGGGATAAATGCCCCGCTGTATTATTTTTTTATGTACATCTGCACCTTTTACACCGACGCATTATCGATTGGCGGCAGGACTCATGTACAAGCGTCATCGGTAAAGCGTCATTCGGAATCCATCATTTAGGTATTATAACAAATCGTTTATTTTTTATCAATTGAATGTACTTAATTTTCGGTGCGCTTCAACCTGATCTTATGGTAAAACAACGGCCGTCTTGTCACCCAGCTTGTCTGCGATGATCCTCCGGATGTCGGAGTTGAAATAGTAAGATAATCCGTCAGTCTCTCCGGTCAGGACTACACCTCCATTGTTTTGTGCGTATGTATTGCCTGAGAATTTAACAGAGGCGGCGCTCGACCTGTCAATAAAATCTATCATGCTACCGCGAGACAGATAAAACACGTTGTTTGTAAACCCGACGGAATCGACCAGCTCTTTGTTAAACCAACTGAATCTCAGAGCTGACGCTGATTTGGGCGGAAAATGTATATAGCTCCAGCCATATCCGGAATACAGGTAATAATTGTCGTCAAACGAGATATTACGCATCACATGTCTATTGTCATTCGGGTCGTAATTGGCAAGTAGCCCGCCGAAATCGTTACGTTCAAACAGATTGCCCCCTACTTTGATGTTCTCGAAATAAATCCTGCCATCCTGTCCGATCTCCAAGGCTCCCTTATCCCATCCGGATTCGATAGTATACGGGCTTTGATAGCAGTCGTGAACCGAATTGCCGGTTACTTTGCTGTTTGGCGCGCTAAGCATGATCCCGTCGCCCGCGCCCGCAATATACTTCCAGTAATTGTCCTGTCCAGGCGCTTCCAACCGGCCGGATAAACTCCTGTATGCCCAGACAGCCCCTCCGACCCAGCCGATTTCACAGTTTTGCAGAACTGCGCCCTCCTCCATTCTGATACCACAATTGCCGTTATACATTATACAAAGATTATCGGCGACACCGCCTGTTCCAAGACTGACAATTGAAGTTCTTCCGGTATTTGCCGCAAACTCTATGGAATCATAGACCTTTCCGGGGTTGCCTTTATCGCAGCGCAGGTATAGCGGCCCGGTCCTGTCACAGTCATACATCATGAGGTCTCCGTTGACATATTGCGACCAGCCCTTCAAATCGACCTCGTTGAAGAAGTGATTGTTCTCCAGTTTTTTCGTGTCAAAAGCGGAGGTAAATGCCGGCCGCGCCATATAGCGGTTCCCATCCCAATACGCCCATGTTTTGTCCGCCCAGCTCTTACCTCCGTTAAACACAATGACTCCGCACTCTAGCATATCCTTGTAAAATACCCAGATATTTTTCGTACCCGGCACAAGCGACCATTTCTCCGCACCCGCTCCGTTTTCGGGAGAACCGTAGAATTTCGGCTTATCTCCCGTCCCGTAGGCGGAATAGGTAACTTCGTTTTTGCCGGCAAGGACGCCGCGCCATATGCCACCGCGTTCAAAAAACACTCCGTCACCGGATTTCAATGATGCATTGTTCACTTTATCAAGCGTCGCCCACGCTGTCTGGGGAGATGTACCGCTGTTATTGTCACTGCCCTTGTTTGAAACGTAATATTTCGTTCCCTTTACAGTTACTGTACTTTTGCTGTTTAAAACAGCTTTCCGTCTTGCGTCCGCTTTGGCAATGAGTGCCTTGTCCTGTTCTGTCTGGACGCGTTCAGGCTGTTCCTGAGCTGAATCATATAAGCGAAGCGCCGCAAGCAATGCAGCTTTATTTGTCAGTGGTAAATCCGGATGCATGGAATTATTTGCTTCATCGTAATCGAAAATCAACTTGCCGTTGAATTGAGAACGCCTTGCAGTCGAATACAAATAAGAGGATGAAAAGCGGTCCCAATCTTCGCTTTCCCAGGTAAGCAGAGCCTTTTCACGAAGCCCCGGGAACAATTTTTCATTCGGCTTGTAAGCGCGGAAAGAAGCCCCTCGTTGGTGGTCCATCTTCTCCCAGAGAGCTCCCCAGGGAAAAACATTGAACGAGTAATATTTTGGGCCCAGGACTTCCGCGGCGTAATAAACGGCGACAATTCCGTCAGAGCGGGTCATAGGGAGACTCGACTTTCTTGCTTCCGGAAGCATCTTCTGCCATTTTGTGCTTTTTGATGGGTCGGCAAGCTTTACGGTCTTATCCAGAATTTTTAGAAATTGCGCAAAGGTGATCGTTCCATTATCAAATTTCGAACCGACCCCCAATTTAACAACTCGGGCCAGCTCCGGATCGGATATGGGTTTTTCTGTAGGAGATAGTGCAGAAGGCGAAGTGGATGACCGGGGCGAGGTTGCTGCAGCACTTGTAGTTTGCAAAACAACACTGTATATCATTATAATGGAAAATGATATTATGAGAGATAATGCATTTTCAATTTTCCGGTTCACAATAGTACCTCCTTAAATCATTGCTGTACAAATTCATTTCAGAATTACTGCATCTCACATCTAAACAGTTCAATAAATTGCACATGTCTTCTATTGAAATAGTACTATATAAAATCCTTCCTATCAAGCGCGTTTTTTCCATATCCAGCCTTTTATCCCGGCTCGCACAGTAAAAGAAATGCCGTCACTGACATACATAATAATCTTATGCATAATCTTACAGCGTAATATTTATGAAAACGTTCAAAATATTATTGTGAACCCGGCAGATGCCCGGGAATCAAAAACAAAAGAGGTGATATTATGTCAAGACCAAAGACTCCGCTGGTTGCAGATAAACGCCAGGAGCTGACGAACTTCAAGATGGAATGTGCCAAGGAAATAGGGCATGAGAGCTTTGTCAAGGAAAACAACGACCACTACAAGGGAGACGTAAGCGCCGCACAGAACGGACATGAAGGCGGTCCTATAGGCGGGCAGATGGTAAAGAAAATGATCGAGTACGCTGAAAAGAAGATGCTTTAATAAAAAGGATGGTCCCGGAGATATGGCCAATATTGTATAGCTGCAAACCATATCTCCAGAAACCTGCCTGTTTAAGAAAATCCAGTTTCCCTATCAGTTAAAATGCTTGAATTGAGGCAGCCAACGGCGGTTCGCTTCGAACATCTCATCTGTCATCTTTTTGATTTCTTCAAGACTTAGCACCGAAGAAGTAAGCGGATCAAAACAGATGGCATGGAAAACCTTTCGCGGATCGCCCGTAATGGCTGCTTCGACAGCAAGCTCCTCACAGCGTGCGCTCGTGTTGACAAGTATTGCAAGATGCTCGGGCAAAGGACCTACATGAACAGGATCCATTCCCCTCTTCGACGCCAGCACGGGAACTTCTACGCAGCAGCCCTCCGGCAGATTGTCGATAAGGCCGAAATTGCGGACATTCCCGTTGAATTCGAACATAGTCCCGTCGCCGATCGTCGCGTTGAAAATATATGCCGCGTATTCCTTACCTCTGGCCAGATCGACTTTTTCTTCAGCAAGCCAGTCCTCTATTTCCTTTTTCCAGCTATCCTCACGCTTGAGATACTCGTCGAGGATGTAGCCGTAATGACCCGGGTTCCAGCCTGTTCCCGTCGTGCAGTATTTCTCTATGAGGTCGGGCCTCTTCCTGAACCAGGCGTTATATTCGGAATTGTGTCCGCTCGACTCTGTGACGTAATAATCGAGATTCAGGAACATTTCATTCCTTACCTGCTCTTCATTATATATCTCCGTTCTCTCGGTCACAGCCTTATGAATAAGCGGATACGCATCTTTACCGTTCCATTCGTACTTGAGATAAAAGGCCTGATGGTTGATGCCCGCGCACAGGTAAGTAATTTCATCCATCGGAGCGCCTATCCAGTTTGCGAGCATCTGCGCCGTGCCCTGGACACTGTGACAAAGGCCTGTAACCTGAATCTTGCTTGTTCCCTGCATGGCTCTGCAGAGCATTGCCATAGGATTGGTGTAATTGAGGAAGATCGCATTGGGGCAGTACTGTTCTATATCCTTGCAGATATCGAGCATCACGGGTATGGTGCGAAGCGCCCTGAAAATGCCGGACGGGCCCCTTGTATCACCTACGTTTATATCGACGCCGTATTTCTTCGGTATTTCCACGTCATAACGCCAAACATTAACCCCGCCCGCGAGTATCGTGCAAACAACGCCGTCCGCATCTTTCAAAGCTTCCGTCCTGTCCGTGGTGGCGATAATTTTTGCGGGATAATTACCTGCTGCAATTATTTTTTCGACTGCTTTCTTTATGGAAGCCAAACGCTTGGTATCTATGTCCATCAGC
Organism: Clostridia bacterium; assembly: GCA_036260935.1. Lineage (GTDB taxonomy): Bacteria > Bacillota > Clostridia > Acetivibrionales > DTU013 > JAEYOM01. Next base: position 73,954 of record DATALQ010000002.1, on the reverse strand, counting down.
GCTATCGTACTGTCTGAAAGCGCCGGGAAGGACAAAATATCCCTGACCAGACTTCTTGTGAAGCCAAAACTGCCTGCGCCTATAAACGCTATTTTTTTCAAAATTATCACTCCTTTTAGGTATAATTCTATCCCGTTTTCACGCATAGCTGAATGGAAACATGCTATGTTTATATGGTATAATGCTGGATATAGTATCAGGCCGTACGATTGTACGGCACAAACCCAGATAAGGCAGGTGTTTGTTTACGGAACAATCTTTGCTTATAAACCGTTTAAACCATACCGATCTAAATATGTATCAATGCGGTACACAGAAATGCGAGCCGGGCCATTATTACGGTCCTGCAGTAAGAGACCATTTTCTGATCCACTATATTCACGAAGGTTTCGGCAAATACTGTGTGGGGAACAGGGAATACCGCCTTCAGAGAGGCCAGGGCTTCCTTATATGCCCTGATGTCGTGACCTATTACGAGGCAGACCTTGCGGCACCCTGGAATTATTCATGGGTCGGCTTTCACGGACTCAAGGCGGAAAGCTACCTCAAAAGCTGCGGTTTGACGGCGGAAAACCCCATTTTTACATGTGACGACGATTACGTTGACAGTTGCTTCTCGCAGATGGTGGAAGCCAAAAGCCTGCAAAGAGGGCGGGAGATTCGGCTGCTGGGCTGTCTTTATCTGTTTTTGTCCTATTTGATCGAGCAGAACAGCAATGAACGGTTCAATGATCAGGCCGAAAGCAGAAAGGAAATGTACGTTCATAAGGCTGTTGAATACATTGAAATGAATTACTCGCGGAAAATGAGCATCTCGGAACTGGCACACCATATCGGCCTTGACAGAAGCTATCTGGGCAGCGTTTTCAAAGAACAACTGAACACTTCGCCTCAGGATTTCCTGATACAATACAGAATCGACAGAGCATGCGAGCTGATGAAGAATGAAGCTCTGTCGATCGGCAACATTTCGCGCTCGGTGGGCTATGACGACCCACTGCTGTTCTCCAAGCTGTTCAGCAGGAATAAAGGGCTGCCGCCGAGGGAATATAGAAAAAAGTATCGCATGGCTTAGATGAAAAAAACGATGACAGGTTTGACTCTGCCATCGTTTTTGTTTTCCAGGCTCGTGATTATTCTCTGAGCTGTGCGCCGAGGTTCTCTTTCAAGGCACTGACGATGTCCGACATCGCTTTTGCCACCTCTTCGTCTGTCAGCGTCCTGTCGGGTGCTCTGAAGGTGATCGAATAGGCTACGCTCTTCTTCCCCTCCGGTACCTGCTTGCCCTTGTACACGTCGAACAGCTTGACTTCCTCGAGGAATTTACCAGCCTTCGAGCTTATCTGTTTCTCGATCTGTTTTACCAGGACCGCATCATCCACAAGCATCGCGATATCCCTGGAGACTGCCGGGAATCTGGGAAGCGGCTTGTAATCGGGTTTCAGGGACGCCTCGGCTACCAGCGGCTCCACATCTATGATACCGACGTAATTTCTCTCAGCCGCACCGAATTTCTCTGATACGCCCGGGTGTACCTCGCCGAGTATTCCGCAGGTCTTGCCCTTGATAATAAGTTTGGCGGTTCTTCCCGGATGGAATGAGGGATCGCCGGTAACAGGCTCAAGGCTGTATCTCTTGATGCCGAGCGCCGCCATAAGTTCCTCCACCGCACCGGAAAGGTCGTAGAAATCCACATTTCCATACATGCCCAAAGTCAGCACGGGCTTCTCATATGGCAGTTCCGTCAGAGGCAGGCTCTCGGGCAGATATACGTGCGAAAGCTCGAACAGCTTTGCTTCGTCCACCCTCCTGTTGTAATTCGTTGCCAACACCTCCAGCATGTCGGGAAGCGTGGTCGTACGCATTATACTGTAATCCTCTCCAAGCGGGTTTTTTATCACAATCGCTTTCCTCAGTTCGCTGTCAGCTGGTACATTTATCAGGTCGAATACCTTCGGACTCGTGAAGGAATACGTATAAATTTCCGAAAGGCCGCAGGCCTGCATGGTTTTGCGTACGAGATCCTCGATTTTCTGCTTCCACGTCTTTCCGCCTACCGTCGCAGCCTTGCCTTCGAGAAGCGTAGCCCTGATATTGTTATAGTCATAGAATCTTGCAACTTCTTCGGCCAAATCCGCTTCACATTCGAGATCCGGTCTGAAGGTCGGCGCTGTTACAGTACCTGCCGCTTCATTGACCTCTATCTCAAGTTTTTTGAATATTGCTTTCATTACGTCAACACCGATATCCGTTCCAAGCAAAGTGTTGATCCTTCCGGGGTTGAACGGTATTACCCTTTTTACGGCCTTAACGGGGTAGTTGTCGATTATTCCCTTGCACACCGTACCCGCGCCAAGCTCTTCAACAAGTTGTACCGCGCGGTTGATGGCGTCTATCGTGTTTTCGGGGTCCAGACCCTTTTCGAAACGGCCCGAAGCCTCCGTTCTCATACCAAGCTTCTTGGCTGTAAGACGTACCGAAATCCCATCGAAGGTGGCCGATTCGAACAGTATGGTTTTTGTATCCGGCTCTATCTCGCTGTTTGCGCCGCCCATTACGCCCGCTACTGCGACAGCTCTTTCAGCGTCGGCAATTACGAGCATCGAGGAATCCAACACTCTGTCCTGATCATCGAGTGTTTTCATCTTTTCGCCGTCTTCGGCTCTTCTAACTATGATTTTATTGCCCTTCAGGTTTTTAAGGTCGAACGCGTGCATTGGCTGCCCGTATTCGAGCATTACATAATTGGTTATATCGACTATATTGTTAATGGGCCTGACACCGGCAGCTTTAAGGCGTTCCTGCAACCATCGCGGCGAGGCTTCGATTTTTACGTCCTTTACGATCCTGGCACAATAGCGTGAACACAACTCCGGCGCCTGTATCTCGACGGAAGCCTGCCCGTCTATCGGGTCGCCGAGCCCCTTTACCGTGACTTCGGGGATCCTGAACGGTTTCCCGAACGTTGCGGCGGATTCCCTTGCAAGTCCGATAATACTGAAACAGTCAGGCCTGTTCGAGGTGATTTCAAATTCGACTACAGTGTCGTTAAGGCCGAGATATTCCTTGATGTCAGAGCCCAGAGCCGGATTGCCCTGGAGTATGAATATCCCGTCTTCGGCAGCATAGGGAAATTCCTCTTTCGTAACTCCGAGTTCGGCTATGGAACACATCATTCCATTGGAATCAACTCCGCGAAGCTTTCCCTTCTTGATCTTCTTACCTCCGGGAAGGCTCGAGCCATCCAATGCTACAGGTATGAGATCGTTCACCTTGATATTTGTGGCACCAGTGACTATCTGGATCCTTTCGGTACCGATATCGACTTCCGTTACCTGCAGGCGGTCGGCGTCGGGGTGCTTCTCGACCTTTGTTATCAGGCCTACGACCACCCTGTCTATTTCCGCGCCGAGCTCCTCATAACCCTCCACCTTCGAGCCCGACATCGTAAGGGCGTCCGAGTATTCCTTCGGGCTCGCATTTATATCTGTATAATCCTTCAACCATTTTAACGGTAATTTCATATTCCATTCTCCCTTCCTATACTTCCGAATTTAGTCGCTTCCTACCCGGTCTTTGGACGGGGCCAGATCGCTTTCTCCGTGTACCGGTTGAACACCGGAATGGGACAGAATCTCTGTCCCTGTGTCCCACATCAGAATTGCTTCAGGAAACGCATGTCGTTTTCATAAAGGTGCCGCAGGTCGTCTATGCTGAAGCGGCCCATTGCAGTCCTCTCGACTCCGAGACCGAAAGCGAAGCCGCTGTATTCCCTGGGGTCTATATTGCAGTTCTCCAGTACGTGCGGATGCACCATGCCGGCTCCGAGGATCTCGATCCAGCCTTCGTTCTTACAGACTCTGCAGCCCTTGCCGCCGCATGCCCAGCAGGAAACATCGACCTCGGCGCTGGGTTCGGTGAACTGGAAATGGTGAGGCCGGAGCCTTATCTTCGTCTCTTCTCCGAACAGACTGCGCGCAAATAATTGAAGCGTCCCGACCAGGTCGCCCATTGTAACGCCATGATCGACCACGAGGACTTCCACCTGTTGGAATATGGGAGAATGAGTGGCATCCACGGCGTCGGAACGGTAGACCCTGCCGGGGCAGATTATCTTTATTGGCGGCTTTTTCTGCTCCATGACCCTTATCTGCACGGGCGAGGTCTGGCTCCTCAAAAGTATTTTGTCGTTGATGTAGAAGGTGTCCTGCGTGTCCCTCGCTGGGTGGCCTTTGGGAATGTTAAGCGCCTCGAAATTATAATAGTCGAACTCTACCTCAGGCCCTTCCGCAATTTCGTATCCGAGTGAGATAAACACGTCCTTAATCTCATCGAGAACGATGGTGAGCGGATGCTTCTTACCGATATAGCGCCTCTTACCCGGAATCGTCACGTCGATGGTTTCCGTCAGGAGCTTCTGCTCCTGTTCCTTTTCCTGGAGTTTCCTCTGCGTTTCCTCCAGCTTGCCTTCTATAAAGCTTCGTACATCATTGGCCAATTGTCCGATTATCGGCCTCTCCTCGGCCGAAAGTGCGCCCATTCCCCTGAGAACCGCTGTCAGTTCGCCCTTTTTACCTAAATACTGCACACGCAGATTATCCAGTTCGGGCAGTGTCTTAACATCGTTGAGTTTTTTCTCCGCTTCCAGTTTTATGTTGTTCAACTGGTCTCTCATAATGCATCCTCCCTCTATAATGCTTCACTTTTATCGCTATTTTTCAGTTTTATCGCTTTTCTTAGCTTCGTCCCACAGCCACTGGAACCGGCCGCTTTTTATCGATCGCCACGGATTCATAAACGCAAAAAAGCCTCCATCCCCATATCAGGGACGAAGGCTTGTAAACTCCGCGGTACCACCCAAATTTCCGCTATGTAAAAGCGGACTCTTGATCGCAACGACCTCATATCGCAGTTATATACGAATTTCGGTTTATTGCGTCCTGTACATTAACGGTCAGGCACCGGCATCTCCTACTATCATACCGCCGACCGCTGCGAAGCCTTATTCATGCTTCGTTCCGGCCATCAGGCTACAATTTCAGGATGCAGCTCCGGAGGGAACTTCGCCGGTATGTACATTGGAGATGCTTTCAGCCGTGGCAGCTCCTCTCTTTAAAGTCCGTTCCGGTTACTTTCCTCTTTCATGGCTTTGTTCGCGCACATTTAAATGGTAAATGTCGCTTGGTTTAATTGCATAATATTATACCACACGTTTTATTGTCTATACAATATAAATTTTAATACCTGAGTTTCTCCCTGCCCCGATCAGCCGAAAGCTCCGTATCCTGTATGTTCTCATACGTCCGAGCTTGCGGTACGGCAGCCGCTGCTGTACCTTCAACAGCACCTGTTCCGGTTGCCGCAGACCTTTCGACAACGGCAGCGGAATTGTAATTTTCCTGTTTCTCCTGCGATTTACCTGCCTTCAATTGTTCTTCCGCAAAATACTTTTCAATCTCAAACTGGTTTTTTGCGCGGATTGCTTCCTTTTTAAGCTCTGAATCCAGTCTCATCTTTTCTAATTCAAGCTTGAATTTGGTATACTTATTGAAAAAATATGGACTCAAGACTGTTAACGTAAAGCCTATGACACAAATTGTTATAAATAGTTCATCCATGACATCCTCCCGCTGCGGTATTTCCATCGAACCGAATCAACAACATTATATATGGAAACACAAGCCAGGTAAATACTTTTTATATCCTGCCTGATCCGTTATCCAGAGCTCCGTTATCCAGACTGACAGTACCAAGGTCCGTTTGCATTTATATCCTGCATTGGTTTATAATTGAGACGTCAAACCTATTCCTTCAATGACGGAGGTCAAGAATGAACAACACATTGAAAAAATTCCTGATAGGATTTATATTGCCTGTAATACTGATATTCGTAGCCTGGTTAACTAATACGTGGCTTGGAGTTTTGGCCGGCGCCGTATATGTTGCGGCGTTAGCCTGGCTGTCAAGGCCGATAATATACAGTATGAAGGGCAGCAAAGCATACTCCCAGGGCATGACCGACGAAGCCGTCAAATGGTTTGGAAAGGCTTTCGCAACCAAAAAGGCCAGCGTCCGGACATCGGTATCTTACGCATACATACTTTTGAAAAGCGGCGAATTGGAAAAGGCCGACGATACAATGAAGCAGATCCTGAAAAACAATCAGAACAGTCCGGATCTGCCCTACATCAAGTCCATAATGGCACTTGTATTATGGAAAAAGGGCAAGGTCGATAAAGCTGTCGAAATGCTGGAGGAAGTCATTCAGGTCTATAAAACAACCTCCGTATATGGAAGTCTGGGCTACCTGCTCATATTGAAGGGAGATCTCGAAAAAGCCCTTCAGTTCAACCTGGAAGCGTACAGCTACAACTCCTCGGATAAGATCATACAGGACAATCTCGGACAGAATTACTACCTGCTCGGGATGTACGACAAGGCGAACGAGATCTATAAACCGCTGATAGAGAAAGCGCCGCGCTTTCCCGAGCCCTATTACAGCTACAGCCTGCTGCTGCTTGCAACGGGACACAGGGACGAAGCTCTCGATTACATGAAAAAGGCTCTCGATTATAAATTTACATTCTTAAGTACGATCAGCCGCGAGGAAATCGAAGCGAAGATCAAGGAAGTTGAAGCCGGCCAGTAGACAGCCCAACACCATATCCAAGCCGGGATGCCCATCTTTGACCCGTACCTAAACTCCTGTGCCATTCAAAGGCTGGGAGTTTTTATTATGGTTTATTCCTGAGCGAGCGGCTTGATGAAGAAGTGTGAGTATGCGCTGCTCAACATCAGTATGGAACCTGAAATAAGGAACAGCACCTGCATTCCGCCGATACTGAAGCCGGATATGTTCATTCCCATGCTTTGCAGTGCTACAAGCAGCACAGAACCGGCCACCGTACCCAGGAACCCCATCAGGCCGCCGAGAGCCGCGTTAAAGCCGATGTATACGGTATTTCCGTCGGCAGGCGAGTAGATGAACTGAATGTTGAAGGTCGAAATACCAAGCCCTGCCCAGCCCACACCACTTGCGATATGCAGCAGCGGCACCATTATGTACGCCGTCGAGCTGTTCACAAAAAACCAGCTGAAGTGTGCGATGCCTAAAGTCAGGATTGAATATGTCAGCACGAAGTTCCATGACTTTTTGTCGGCGATCCTGCCCCACACCCTTACAAGTATCACATCGACTATCGTAAACAGCATCCCCATGACCATTATATAGGTGTAGTTCAGTTTCAGCCCTGTTACCATATATATCGAAAAGAATGGGCCGCCTACCTGAAGTCCGATGTTATAAAGAATAAAAAATACTATGATTTTTCTGAAACCTGTGTTTTTCAAAGGCATAGTGACTATCTGCCTGAGTTTGAAAACAGTTTTGCTTTTAACCCTGTCAGGCTCCTTTATCTTCAGCCAGAAATATCCGTTGGCGAAGGAAAGCAGCAGGACTACGGAAAACATTACGACGAAACCGCCGTATTCATTGCCGCCGGCCTTGTACGCATCCATTACCGGTCCCAGCGCAAGTGTCAGCAATGTGCCGACAGCTAGAAAATATGATTCTTTTTTGCTGAAATACCTGCCCCGTATGTTTTCCGGAGTCAGATCTATCAGTATTGCGCTTCCCGCCGGGTTGGCGAAGGATATGGCCATATAGGCGACAAGATAAAAGACGGCTACCAAAGCGAGTCTAGCGCTTTTGCCGGATGCTATGAGCGGTATAAGTACCATAAGACCGAGAATAAACCTGTGCAGGAAGTTCAGAAGGGTGACCAGCGGCTTTCTTCTGTCCCTTTTTTCAAAATACAGCGGTGAAAGCAGCGACATTATGCCGGCAAGTACCGGTATAGCGCCTATGATACCGTTGAATGAATCATCCGCGCCCAGATAGTTCGCATAGCCCGCAAGAAAGGCGCCGCTGGTAAAATTGAATATCGCACGTGCGGCACAGCCCTCGTATATCGACATTCTCCTGCTGTGTTCAAAATCCTGTTCAGTTGATGGTCTGGCTTCAAATAGTACGTTGTTGAGCTTCGTTCCCAAGTTTATATTCATGCCGTTTTTCCTGTAGTTTCAGTTTTTTATAAATCAAAGCCGTAGACAACACAAAGAAGATCAGCGTTGACAAGTTCAGTACGGTCGGACCGACGAAACCGCCGACGGGCGAAGGTATCACAAGGATCACAAGGCTCATCAGCGCTGTTACACAAAGCGGGTTAAAAACCGCCATCCATTTAGGATACAGCGTTTTCCCCTTAAGTACAAGCAATATAAATAAAGCAGAGCTTATGATCAGTTCAGAAACCATTATCCCGATAATAAGCTTCCAGTAAAAATCGAAATCCGATATCAGTCCGGATACGGCTTTATTTCCCGGACCGGCAGCATCAAACAGTTTCCAGCCGCTTGCTATGAAAGCATACGATCCATGGAAGGCCACACCCATCATCAACGCATGCGCCGATATCAGCAGCATTGCCGTCGGCAGGACTTTTCCCGAAGGTCTCAGGCCATGGTACAGTGATATCAAACCTGCCATCTGGAACGGGAGCATAAAAACCCCTGCGAACGTGCCTGTCGTTATCCTCCACTTCTCTATCCCGGCCATACTTGAAGTACCGAGTTCAAAAAACGAATAACCTGTATCAGGTCTGCCCAGCAGGACCAGATCGCTCGCTATCGTCAAAATTACACCTATAATACCTATCAGGCCCAATAAACGGACGGTGCCGGCCTTGTCAGCATTTATCCCCATTCGTCACCCCCAGGTCCAATATTCACTTTTGTTATATATTTGTCCTGCACGTTTTATTATACATAAGAATCTTTTATATTGAAACATATTAATGAGATCAGGAAAATATTAGAGATACCAAGATTATGTCCTGGCACTTCTTTTGCACCTTTACAAAAACGACATTTGTAAACCTTCATAGCCGTTTCTGTAGGCGCTGATAATATCCTCCATTTCATAGAGCAGACCGTATTTGTCACATTCACTCCGGAACAGCCGCATTAGTTCCGCAGCTCTGGGTGAGCTGCAGCGATAAGAGTTCCCGAATTGTTTGATATACTTTAGCTTTATCCCGGGAAATGCTGCATCAAGCTTTTCGAAGAAATAATCCCTCTGGTTCTGTCTCAGAGTTACGCCGAACGCCGGATATATGAATCTGGCGTCGCATTCTGCGGCACGTTCGACAATGCCTGCGACATTTTCCGGGGCGTCTTCTATAAAAGGCAGCACTGGCATCATGAGTATGCCGGCGAATATGCCGCGCGCCGACAGTTCCTTTATTGCCGCAAATCTGGCGGATGAAAGCGGCGCATTAGGTTCCACCTTCTTGCAGAGAGAATCGTCGCAGGTGGTAACAGTTATTTTTGCCAGTACGGGAGAATGTGATCCTATACTTTCCAGGACATCTGCATCTCGGGCGATAAGATCGCTTTTTGTGGCAATCGCAACGCCGAACCTGTAGGCATCGATCAATTCCAGCGCGCCGCGCGTCAGGCGGTAGCTCTCTTCAAACCTGTTGTAAGGGTCACTCATTGCGCCCGTGCCAATTACTCCGGTTCTCCGCTTGGACTTAAGCTCGCTTTCGATCAGTACCAGGGCATTTTCCTTTGCCCTCACCTCGTCGAAATTCTCGACACGGTAGCATTCGCTGCGGCTGTCACAGTAAATGCAGCCGTGATGGCAGCCCTTGTAAATATTCATGTTGTAGTTGCAGCCAAACCAGCTGTTATTGGCCGCATAGCCCGATATGATCGTCTTTGCGGGGATGAATCTCATAATTCCGATACCTTTCCGATCTGGAAACGCAATACTGTTTTAATAAGAGCCTGTTGTGCTTATGAAATCAGTATAATCCAAGTAACCCGACAAGAGTATGTCATATTGAAACCCGCCTTTTGAGCTTACATGAAAAGATTCCATGGGTATGTATGAGGGGGTTGTGAATCGAATGAAAGGTATTGTTTCAGCGTCGGGTGCTCGAAGCCCACCTCTGCAGACCACAGCGCGAGCTGCATTCCCGGCTTGTTAAGCGAAGCACCGTACTTCTGGTCGCCATACAGAGGATGTCCGATGGCTGAAAGCTGCACTCGGATCTGGTGTGGCCTGCCCGTATGCAGTTTTACGGCTACAAGCGAAAAACCTTCCCGTGAGTCCTTTACCACATAATCGAGGACTGCCTTCTTACCTTCATCGGAAGACTTTACTATATGGACCGTATTCGTTTTTTCATCCTTGTCGAGATAATGCACAAGCGTACCGGATATCGGTTCGGGATCGCCGTATACCACAGCCAGGTAGGTTTTGCCGAATTCTCTTCTGCGTATCTGATCAGAAAGCCTTGATGCGGCTTTTGACGTCTTTGCAAATACCATGGCCCCCCCGACAGGGCGGTCAAGCCTGTGTACCAGTCCAAGCCAGACGTTTCCGGGTTTGTTGTACCTTACCTTCAGGTCTTCCTTCAATATGTCGAGAAGATTCTCATCCCCTGTCTGATCGCCCTGCGTCAGCATATTCTGGGGCTTTACCACGACAAGCACGTGGTTATCCTCGTATAAGATTTCAATTCTATCTGACATGATTTCACTCACAATCTACCGGGGAATTGCCTTTATTTTGACATTCCTGCTTCCTCTGACGGCTCAAGTTTGACCCATACCTCATCTGACGGCTCAGGCCTCCCACCTGCCGGCTGCGCCGCATGGCAGGACAAGCCCCGTCGCAGTCGCACGAAGGCCTACTTCATCTGCATTTACCGAACCGCCGTATTTTTTCTGTACGGAGAGTCTGAGCATATTGCCTATCACTGTAGGCGAAAGGCCTGTAGTATAGGAGTTTACCAGGAAAAACAGGGGCTCCGGAGTCAAAACATCCATGCAAAGGCCGATCAGGCCGAACAATTCATCTTCTATTTTCCAAAGCTCGCCGTTCGGGCCTCTGCCATAAGAAGGCGGATCCATTATGACGGCGTCATATTTCCGATCTCTTCTGATTTCGCGGTTCACGAATTTGACCACATCGTCCACGATGAAACGGACGGGCTTGTCCGCTAGCTTTGAAAGCGTCAGGTTCTCCTTTGCCCTCGCCACCATACCCTTTGCGGCATCCACGTGGCAAACCTCAGCTCCTGCATGAGCCGTTGCGACCGTTGCGCCGCCCGTATAGGCAAACAGGTTCAGAACGCTTACTTTCCTGCCGGCGCCTTCTATTTTCTGCTCCATCCAGTTCCAATTGACGGCTTGCTCCGGAAATAAGCCTGTGTGCTTGAAGCCTGTGGGCTCCACGTAGAACTCCAGCTCTCCATGCCGTATCGTCCACTGCTGGGGCAACTTCTTCAGGTATTCCCAGTTTCCGCCGCCGCCGCTGCTCCTGTGATAATGGGCATCCGCCCTTGCCCAGGCTTTTTCATTGCCGGTGATCGGCCATATGGCCTGAGGGTCGGGCCTCCTGAGCGTGTACTGCCCCCAGCGTTCGAGTTTTTCTCCTCCGCCCGTATCTATCAGTTCATAATCTTTCCAGTCATCTGCAAGCAGCATCGCATATCCTCCGGGTCTTATATTGTTACCACTAAAATGAATTTTATCATAACGGCAGGATAAATTCTTATTGATTCACCGCTGTGACTTTTAATGTATCGGAAAGCTGCCTTATTTCCTTGATTGCCTTGTTAATTGAAACTATATCGTTATTTTCATTCTCAAGAGTAGCAAGCACTTCCTCGTTTGAAGCCGCATTTTCCTGTGAAATGCAGGCAATTTCACCTACCTGACTTTGCACGTTTGTAAAGATATTCAAAACATTGGCAATCATTTTGTTTTCCGTATTTAATGACTCGAAAGTCGATTCAATTACCGATTGCACTTCCGTAAAAGAGTTTGCCAGCTCTCCTATAAGTATATTTCCATGCTCGACCGCATTTTCTCCTTGTCCTACCGTATTTACCGCAATTACCGCTTTCCCTGATATCTGTTTGATTATCGCATTTATATTATTTACAATCACCGAGCTTTGATCAGCCAGTTTCCTTACTTCTTCCGCAACCACGGAGAAGCCCTTCCCTTGTTCTCCGGCTCTTGCTGCTTCTATGGCAGCATTGAGTGCAAGCATATTCGTCTGTTCAGCTATGTTGGTTATATCAGTAAGCAACCTGTTTATATCACTGATATTGTTCTCAAGCTCATTCACTGTAGTCAATGCAGTACTGATAGCCTGATTGATTGCCTGCATCTGAACAGACATGGTATTAATTTTTTCAGAACTTTTAGTTACATTTGCAGATATTGACTCTGAATTTACAGTGATTGTCTCTGATATTTTCTTTGTTGCTTTTACTTCATTGAGGGCATCCGACATATTAACATTAACATTATTAATGCTTTCAGCCTGTTTTTGTGTCGCTTTTGCCATTTCATTCATCGCATCCGTCGTATCATAACTGGATTGAACTATTACACCCATATTATGGTCAAGGTCTGCAACATTATTATTCAATAATTCAGAAGAGCTTTCTAACTGCCCCATGGTCGCCATAAGCTTATCAAGCAGCCTTTTTGCCTCTTTTTCCTTACTGTTGGCATTTGCAATCATCTCGAGTCCCCACTTGTTGATAAAATAAAGAGCTAAAAATATCCCATCAATTGTAACCAGTATCATAACAAGGTATCTTCCACCTCGTTCAAGGCCAAATAACATCACATTATTTGTGAAAAACAAAACTATCAGGACGACATTTACTATGACGGCGAATAAACCCAACAGCCTCTTCGAATAATACAAACCCAAAATTATTATGGAGGCAACAATTGTATAACTTGAAGTCTGATCCGTAGGATCCTGGTATAAAGCTAACAAACTGTAAGCCAGGATTATAATACTGTAAACAGCGCCTTTGATCCTGCTGTCAATTGGAATAAAATATATAGCTACAACAATAACGCAAATTACGAGTATGGGTATCATGTCTGAAACTGCCTGTTTCAATCCGGCAGTCAAAAAACTGCCTGCTATTGAAAGCACAGCTACAGCCAGAATAATGCAAATACTTACGATATCAGCCTTTCGTAAATCAAATCCGCTTAAATCCATTTTCATTTGCTATTTCCCCCATTCGTATAATGATACTGAGCAGAATCCAGTATTTATAATATTATATAGGCACCTGATGAATATTTTATAGAATTCAACATTATAACAGGATTTCCTTCTTTTATATAGCGAAATACGACAGTCTTTTTACAGTTTTCGACATTTTTTTGCTTGTAGACGATGTATAAGATTATCGGCTTGCGAGCCGTCGCTATCGTTGCACCGCCCGTGTAGGCAAATAGATTCAGGACACTTCCTTTCCTGCCGGCACTTTTTATTTTTTGCTCCATCCTGTTCCAATTGACGCCTGTTCCGGAAATAAGCCGGTATTCTTGAAGCCTGTAGGTTCCACGTAGAACTCCAATTCTCCATGCCGTATCGTCCACTGCTGTGGTTGGGAAGTTTGAGTCTAAGGGCGTTCTATGGTAAACTTCAGTATACACAGCATTTAAGGTCAAGAAAAATAAATAGTTTTCCCTGATAATTGGTTATAAGGGGTTGAGAGACGATGAGGAAAGCAAACACCGACGGTGATGTCGCAGTAGAGCGGATACGGGAGTTCATTCATGCACATCTGCAGGATGAAATCACCGCAAGCGACGTCGCCAAAGCGGCAGGATATTCGCAATACCACGCTGCACGGCTGTTCAAATCGGAAATGGATTTATCTCCTTTCGAGTATATCCGCCGGGAGCGGTTGGTTCAGTCTGCACACGTATTGCGAAGCAGTAAGCCGAAAGTGCTTGATATTGCACTGGATTTTGTTTTCGACAGTCATGAAGGCTTCACTCGGGCATTTTCAAATGCATTTGGCATAACCCCAAAGAAATACGCAAATCACCCTACCCCTAATGGCTGGCTAATTCCTTATCGTTATCTCGACCGCCAAAAATCAAAATCGGAGGGATTTGTTATGCAAGAACAAACAGCAATCATTTTTACGCAAATCATTGAACGGCCTGCACGCAAGCTTATTTTGCGGCGGAGTAAAGAAGCCGCCGAATATTATGCTTATTGCGAAGAGTTTGGCTGTGGTACACCCGAAATGCCGTCTCCATGGGAGATTCTCTGTGGCATAAAAGAAGCTCTTTACGAGCCGGTCGGCGTATGGCTGCCGGATAATATGCGCCCTGCAGGATCCGGTATTTACGCACACGGTGTCGAGGTACCTGCGGATTACACAGGGAAAGTCCCGGAACAATTCGACATCATCGACCTTGCGCCATGCAAGCTGTTAGTGTTTCAAGGAGAGCCATATGATGATGCGCATTATCAGGAAGCGGTTGATCTGTGTATAGAGCGCATCGGCAAATTTAATCCCGAAGTATACGGTTATCAGTATGCGGATGAGTTGGCACCGAAAATGCAGCTTGCGCCGATGGGTTGGCGCGGGTATATCGAGATGCGTCCAATCAGGAGTATGAAGTAATTACAAAATGAGAACACTTCAATTTTCAAGATTAGAGCTAAAAAAGAGAGTCTTTGCTTTTATGCATTGCCTCTCTTTTCGCTTTTCCATAATTGTATGTGGTATTGTTCAAAAAGTTACCCTGGTAAATCGCACCTATTCCCGGATGCTTTTCTCCTTTTCAAGAGAGGTTATCTTTTTAGTCATCGGCAGGATCACTATTATCAGGATCAGCGTAAACACCGTAAAAGACACAATCGAAATATACGAATTAAAAGGCGGTATTCCGAAGGAAACCTCAAAGAAGCCGTAATAAAAATTAAAGATTCCTATAAAGAGATTGATTAACGCTCCAAACAGGGACAATGACCGAATCCTTCTGAAATGCCTTATCCTGGAATCCATATCCGTATATATATCGAACGCTCCGTCGGCAGCCTTTCTTCTGAAATAGACCCAGCGATAAACGGAAGAGACAAATTCTATTCCTGACTCCTCCATAAATCTGATGTAATTCTGGCTCTCCACATGTTTTACCGGGTTTTCAAGCAGCTCGATCCTGTAAATGTATTCGCCCTTCGGCGTTTCTTCGAAAACGTATCTGGCGAAGGTATAATCGACCAAAGCCAAGCCCTTAGCCGCCATTTCATTAAGATAGTCCTCTTCCTTCTGATAATCCATGAATAATTTCCGTACGACATGTTTCATTTCATCACCCCGCCAACAATGCGTCTGCCGTTATCAAGGAGTTCTTCCAGTCTTGATATCTCGCCGGACACAACCTCCCTGCCCGCTTCCGTTATTACATACTCTTTTTTTCGCGAGTCATTCTCACCGGATTCAGGCCGTACCAAGCCCTTTTCCAGCAACGTGCCGATCGCGCCGTACATTGTTCCTGCCCCGAGGGATACACGTCCCTTGCTCATCTCTTTTACGTTTTGCATTATGCCGTAACCATGCATCGGGCTGTATAGCGACAGCAATATGTAATATACCGCTTCAGTCAGCGCACCTCTTTCCGTACTTTCCGGCATCTAAACACCTCCGAATATAGCGCATGCCGATATATCGGCTACAGATATAATATATCGTCTGCCGATATATTTGTCAATAGATATTTTGATTATTTTGGAAAGTTAGAATAAGACTGCTTTTAATATCAAGACAACTAGAATCACCCAAATCAGTACTATGGGTATAGCGTAATACCACTTTTTCGGCTTGCCGTTTTTCCATAGCTGCTCTGATTCCGTACGGCATTGGTCGATTACCTCTTTGGGGATAAGCTTTATAGTGGCGGCTACAAGCGCCGGCAAGATAATCACATCGTCAAGATATCCAAGGACAGGAATAAAATCGGGTATCAGATCTATCGGAGACAGCGCGTACCCCACAGTTAACAAAGCCAGTGCTTTCGCATACCAGGGAGTTCCCTTTTTGCCAAGCGCCAGAAAAACCGCAGGAATGTCTTTTTTAAGCTGCCTCGCTCTTTCTTTGATGTTCATCTGCCGACCTCGAATCATCTCTTATTGATAAACCGGGCAATTTCATCGATATACTTTTGCTGTTCCTCGTCCGGTATCATATGTCCGGAGTCATAAAAATCAACTGTCTCAAAATCCTCAACAGATCTATTATATAGCTGGATCTCTTCTTCCGTCAGACTTGAGGGTATGTTGGAATTCGCGCTTCTGCCGACAAACAGCGAAACCGGTATTTTGAGGCCCTCCAGCCGGTCTGAGAAATCCACGTTCTCCGCTTCCCGACTGAGGCCTTCAAGCGCTTCCCTCCGCATGAAATTAAGGATGGGGATGCCAAGGTATACAAGCCCGGACCAATATTCCACATACCCTTCGCCGGGCTTGATGTGTACGGGCGGCTGGTCGACAAGTATAAGTCCGCTCATGTTTTTTTGGTTTTTCATGCTCCAGCCGAGCCCATAGGATGCACCGCGCGAAAAGCCAAGAACAATATAGTTTTCAAGCTTGCAGTTCGCAACGACGGCATCGATGTCAGAAAGGTGATGTGATAAATTGTAGCCGGTTTGAGGAGTCGAACTCAGACCGCGGCCGCGGAAGCTGAATGCGACAACATGGCTTGTAAGCCCGGAAAGTATAGGAACCGCTCTTTCTGCAGGCTCCCATAGCCCTCCTATTACAAGCAGCGAGGGAGTGTCTGCCGATGGTACTCCATTCTCCAACACATGTATCTTCACATCGCCATTGTGGACAAAAAAACTTCTCATAATACTACTCCTGTCCCTCAACCAAAGTGAGTATGAACAACGCCCTGAAAGTGAGGTCGTACCTGCCTCTGCCCTGTTTCCAGCTGTTCTCCAGCATCAGGCCCATGTATGACCCCCACCGGTTGAAGTATTCCTCCTTTAAATCGATCGGGAAGAATCCATTTCCGCTGTCAAGCATATCGGCAAGTTGCCCGGCCTGCTTCTTTAGCTCCGGGATCTCATTCACTATGCCCATCCGTGCGAAATTTTCAAACGTAACAAACCAGTGCTCCCAGTTGTCACAATTCCATCCTTCAGCAGCCAGTTTGTCAATATCTATTTTCAAATCATAAGGCCGTATTCCCCCGGGAGCTATCCAGTGCGATTTGTACTTTACCCTTACCTCCCGGAGCGGCGACAGTTCGATCAGCTTTTTAACGCCGTTTATCACCTTGAGCCTGTCTTTCTCTTCCTTCCACAAGTCCGAGAACGCCAGTATCTTAAGGTGATAATACTCCGGAAAAATGACGCCTTTCTTAAATACCTTGTATATTTTGCCACCGTATTTGAAATCCTCCGTTATAGATTCGTATGAATCCACATCTTTTAAATCGTCAAGAGTTTTGACTGCATATTTTACATGGGGCAGCATGTCGGCCTGAGACACAGCCCCGAACATCTGCAGCAATGCGGCCCGTATGAATTCCGGCCCGTATAGCCCGATATTTTTGTAATGGATGCACCACAAGCCCTTTTCCTTTATCAGCCAGCCGTCTTTTTTCAGTATCTCCACTCCGGCATTGATCCTGGCGTCGGATGGTTCTATCCCTTTCTCGAAAAGAAAGCGCATAATACCCTCTGCGCCAAAATTGGTCCTGCTTTTCACTTTCGGGATAAAACCGGCATGAAACTCGTCTCCGAAGTATCCGTTTTCCTTCTGCAGTGAAAACGCATATTTTACCTGAGGATCGTCAAGTATCTGGTTATAGAGCCTCCCTGTTTCCGATGAAAATGGTTCTTTCAAAATGTCCCTGTGGATCCTGTACTTAATGGATGGGTTGGCCTTTTCCAGCATTTCATCAAGAACGTTTTCCAACTTCATTCCGACACCCCGTACAACTGTTATTTACCATATTTTATCACATTTTCGGGGCTTAGTCTTCATATCCGTCGGGGTGATCCTTATGCCATTTCCATGCAGTTTCAATTATAGTAGAAAGGTCATCATACCTCGGCTTCCATTTCAGCTCTTCCTTTATCCTGTCCGAAGACGCTACTAGTACCGCCGGGTCTCCTGCCCTTCTCGGATCAATAATCTCTTTAATGTTCACTCCGGTGACCTTCCTGGCCAGGTTCACTACCTCCTTGACCGAGAAGCCCTTTCCATTTCCAAGATTGTAGATTTTGCTGTCCCCGCCGTTCCTCAGGCTCTTCAGCGCCAGTATATGCGCCATTGCGAGGTCTGTTACGTGTATATAATCCCTGATACAGCTGCCATCGGGAGTATCGTAATCATCTCCGAATATCCGTATGGCGTCCCTCTTCCCAAGTGCGGCCTGCAGTACGATCGGTATCAGATGGCTTTCGGGCTTGTGATCCTCTCCTATCGTTCCGCTTATATGAGCACCTGCCGCGTTGAAGTACCTTAACGATACATACTTGACGCCATATGCATTGTCAGCCCATTTCAGCACCTTCTCGACCGAAAGCTTCGTCTCACCGTAGGGATTGGTCGGGAATGTCCTGTCGGTTTCAAGGATAGGTATGTTTTCAGGCTCTCCGTAGGTTGCTGCCGTCGATGAAAACACCAGCCGTTTTACGCCGTATTCCTTCATCTTGTCAAGCAGCCTCAAAGTTGAGACCATATTGTTGTTGTAATACTTCAATGGCTCATCGACACTCTCGCCCACGAGCGAGTATGCCGCAAAATGTATGACCTCTTCGATTTTGTTGTCTCTGAATACGCTATCGAGAAATTCTGCATCCCTTAGATCTCCAACGCACAGTTTTCCGCCTTTAACGGCGCCTCTGTGGCCTTTCTCCAGACTGTCGAGTATGATGACATCCTCGCCTGCAGCCAGCAGTTCCGCTGCGGTGTGGCTTCCGATATAACCTGCGCCGCCTGTGACCAGTATAGACATACATTTACCTCCACTATTTTATTAAAGCCCAAACTCTGCAAAATGCCGGCTCAAATATACTTTTCGGCCCGGCGCTTATATGATTTCCCTGCCTCCGTCTCCTACCTCCGATATGTAGAAAGATGGCGTCAGGCCCGTCCTTGCCGCATATCCCCTGCCGACCTTTACCATGAAATCGTCGACCTTGTTTTCACGGACAATGCTGACCGTACAACCTCCGAAACCGGCGCCCGTCATTCTCGAACCTGCGGTGCCTTCGATCTTCAGCGCTTCTTCCACAAGCGTATCGAGTTCGACGCCCGTAACTTCGTACAAGTCCCTCAAGGAATTATGCGATTCGATCATGTACTTACCAAAAAGCGCAATATCGTCGTTCTTCAGAGCTTCAATCGATTTCAGTACCCTGTCGTCTTCCGCAATGACATGCTGTGCCCTCTTCCTTATGGTGTCGTCCTTTATCTCGTTCTTGTACTGTTCGAACTGCTCCAGCGATATTTCTCCAAGGCAGGACGCGCCGGGTACATAATTCTTAAGTATATCGTATGCCTGCTCGCACTGGCTCCTTCTTTCATTATATTTCGAATCCGCCAGTCCTCGTTTTTTGTTGGTATTTACGATGACGATCCTGTAACCCTTCAGATTCAGGGGCACATGCTTGTAGCTCAGATCCCTGCAATTCAGGAATATGGCATTGTCTGCCTTGCCCATGGCAGACGCGAACTGGTCCATAATACCGCAATTGACTCCTGCATAATTGTTCTCGGCCTTCTGGCAGATAAGCGCCATCTGTATCATGTCGACCGGCTGGTCCATCCCCTGAGCAGAATTCCCGAGAGAGACCAGAGTTATTGCTGTAGCAACCTCTATGGCGGCGGATGATGACAAACCTGCGCCCAGCGGGACGGTGTCATGGTATAAAAGGTCGCAGCCCGTAAGCTTGTATCCGGCCTTCTGGAGTTCGTCCGCAACACCAAGCTGATAATTGCCCCATTTCAGCCCTTTATATTCATCGAGCCTGTCAAGCGAGGCCTCCACCTGGATCCCGAGATCTGTTGCAATAAGCCTCACGAGTCTGTCCGTGCGCGGCCTTGCAATAACGGTCGACCGCAGTGTCAAAGCCGCGGGAAATACAAAGCCTCCGTTATAATCCGTATGCTCACCAATAAGGTTGACTCTGCCGGGCGAGAAAAATACACGTATACCTGTTTCAGAACCCTTGTAGACTTCGAGGAATCTCTTTTTCAGTTCAGCAATACTCATAACTTTACCTCTCTTCTTTAATAATGAAACGCAGGGACGGTTCTTTTGTTTCACTTTTTGAAACGCACAGACGGTTCTTATTCTTCACTTTTCTTTGCTCTCTTGCCTGTACTTGTCACTTAGCGCCTTCAACTTTCTTCATAAACCTCTTGTGTGCCTCACGCAGCTCTTCGGCCTTTTCCTCCGGCTTGGTCGGATTGGCGTGCGCCCAGGCCCCTGTTTCGCTCGAGGCATTGAATTTCTGTTTGTTAGACGCACGCATAGGCGGGAAGAATTCTATGTGGAAATGGTAATAATCGCTCACATCGCCGCTGTTGACAGGATCCTGATGCATGCACATCATATATGGGAACATGAAGCCGAACAGCGAATCGAGTGTGCCTGTCGTCTCCTTGAGCGCTTTTGCAAGGTTCAGTTTCTCTCTGTCCGAGAACTGGGTCAGGTTTTGCTTGTGGTGCTTGCTCGCGATGTACATACCGTACGGGTATTCGGTGAAATAGGGCAGGAACACCAGAAAATCCTCATTTTCAAAGATCACCCTTTCCCCGTATTTTTTCTCATCCTTCAGCATATCACATATGAGGCATGAGCCTTTCTCATCATGATACTCCCGGCAGGAATCGAGCTCCAGCTGAAGCTTTTTGGGGATGAAGGGGTAACCGTATATCTGCCCGTGAGGGTGCGGCATTGTAACGCCGACCGTCTCTCCCCGGTTTTCAAATATGAATATATACTTTATTTTCTCATCCTTTTTCAGTTCTGTAAAACGTTCAATCCATAAATCTATTATCTTTATGATATGTTCTTCGGAAAACTGGTGGAGCGAAGAGGTATGCTCAGGAGAATACAGGATCACTTCGCATTTACCATAGGCCTCGGCCATTTTGTAGAAATCCGTCCTTACATCGTCGGGTTCCGGCGGGTCCTGCATCAGAGCAGGAAAATCATTGTCATATTTGTATACTTCATAATTGTCGGGTACCTTTCCGGAGCCCGGGCAAAAAGGGCACCAATCCTTGGGCATCTGCGGACGGTTCTGCCTGTGTGACGCTATCATGACCCAGTCCTTAATCAACGGATGCCAGCGCAGTTCAGCCATATGAATACCTCCATTGCAAACTAACATAATCATTATGTTGTCGATTTTTTCCGTTCTTAATTCTATTTTACACCTGACAGCAGCAAAGCATATGTCATCATGTTAATAAAACATGGTATAATGTTGTATGAAATCGGAAGAATAAATCGGAAGAGGTGCCTTAATGCTTGAGAAAATATATATTGATGAGCCGAAACACACTGATATGAACATGTACCGGTGTGGTATAGAGGATTGCGACGGAGGCCATTTCTGGGGACCCGCGGTAAGGGATCATTACATAATACACTATATATTAGCCGGTAAAGGTACCTTTACGGTTAACGGCAATACCTACGAACTGGGTAAAAACGACGGCTTTTTAATATGCCCAGATACTGTAGTCCATTACCGTGCGGATTCCGAAGAGCCCTGGAGCTATGGCTGGGTAGGATTCCACGGTTTGAAAGCCGGCGCGTACCTGCAGCAGGCCGGTCTCGACCTGCATAACCCGGTATTCAGGTATGAAAATGACGATTTCCTTAAGAACTGTCTGATGCGTATGATAGACACCAAACATCTGGCAAAAGGCAGGGAAATCAGGCTTCTCGGGCTGTTATACGAATTCCTTTCACAGCTTGTTGAGGCATCCGAAAAAAGTTCTTCCGATAAAAGCATTGTCAAGGAAGAATACGTAAAAAGAGCTCTTGAATACATCAAAATGAACTATTCTAGAAAAATAAGCGTCTCGGAAATCGCCCACAATGTAGGTCTTGACAGGAGCTATCTCTATTCGCTTTTCAGCGGTTCATTGAATGTATCTCCGCAGGAATACCTGATAAGCTACAGGATGGACAAGGCATGCGACCTTATGCGTTCGCCTTTGCTTGCGATCGGCGATATTGCGCGTTCCGTAGGCTACGACGACCCCTTCATGTTCTCCAAGGCCTTTAAAAAAGTCAAAGGCATCTCTCCCCGCGAATATCGCCGGCGGAGCCTCTAGGCTGCCAAAAGCTGCGTTTGTAAGGAGCCTCCGCTATTTTATCCCTCTGCCCCTCTGTTTCACCTCCATTTCAGGGAAATTTTTTCTTCATGCTTATTGACATATAATATTATACATTGTATAGTATTATACATAGGATAAATACTGAACAAAACTGATTCAAACAGGAGCGTGAAGAATATGAAATCGATGGTGTTGATCACAGGAGCGGCTGGCGGCCTTGGGAAGGCATTCGCGGTAGAGTGTGCCAACCGCGGCTGGGACCTGTTTCTGACCGATCTTTCCGAGCAGGCGCTTCAGCGGCTTTCATCAAGTCTTTCCAGCACCTATAACATAGACGTACATTACCACTGCTGCGACCTTACGGATTTTGAGGCGAGGACCGAGCTTTTCGAGCACATAAGAAGCAACGGGTACCGTTTCAATTTGCTTGTCAATATAGCCGGCCTCGATTTTGAAGGACCGTTCTCGGAAAGGACGCGCACACAGATACGGACAATACTGCGCCTCAATATCGAGGCCAACCTTGAAATGACCCATGAAATATTGAAGCAGCGTGATCCGGCAAGAACCTTCAGGGTAATCAACGTCGCAAGCCTTGCAGCTTATTACCCCATGCCGGTAAAAGCCATGTATGCTTCGTCCAAACGCTTTATTCTCGATTTTTCAAGAGCTCTCGGCGAAGAACTGCGATCACTGGACGTAACCGTTACAGCCCTCTGCCCCGCCGGTATGCCAACGACGCCTGAATGTATCAAGGCTATCGAAGCCCAGGGCTTTGCCGGCAGGATCACAACACAAAATGTCGGCTACGTAGCCTCTCATACTATAGACAAGGCGCTTGCCGGGAAACCGCTGTATATTCCCGGTCTTCTGAACAGATGCCTCAAAGCGCTGGGAGCTCTTGTTCCGCAGTCAATAGTGGCTAAAGTCGTCGGTTCGCGATGGAAGGCGGCGCAGAACAAACGCAAGGAAATGCAGCCCGTTATAGGGACAAATGCGTCATGAGGCGTGACAGCAGTATTAAGCGGCTTATGTAAACCATCAAGATAGTGTAAGCAGCACATGGGAAATGTCCCAAAACATTGTCAATGCAGGAGGTATAATATGAAACACGATGTTGCCAATAAGCAAGGTATTGCGCCGGCAGAAAAAGTCAGCCTCACAGAGGAAGGCAGCCCCAAAGAAAAAGGCAGTATAAAGGAAGAAGACAGCCTCGAAGCTTCTTCAGCCTCTTCCATAATGGAGCTAAAGCACACGGACAATTCCGTAACCGACAAAGTCATCGTCGTGACGGGTGCAACCTCAGGTATCGGGCTTGCCACAGCTAAGGAACTTTCCGGGAGGGGCGCCTTCCTGATATGTACCGGACGTTCGAGAGAAAGATGCGATAAAGCAGAGGCGGAGATCAGAAAGCTTTATCCCGAGGCAAAAGTCATCTATTTGACAGCCGACCTTTCATCTCTCGACGATGTTGCTTTACTTGGTGCAAGGATCCGGGAACTTCTGGCGTCAGCAGGCTACGATCGCCTCGACGTGCTCATCAACAACGCAGGTACGGTATCAAGCTGGTATGTATCCACAGCAGATGGCTTTGAACTGCAGTTTGCAGTAAATCATCTGGCACCCTTCCGCCTGACTTTCGAACTGCTGCCGCTTCTGGCAGGATCGGCGGAAGGCACCGTGATAGGCCTTAGTTCGGGTTCCCATTACAGAACGAGGCTCCGCTGGAATGATATCATGCTCCGCAAACATTACAACTGTCTGCTCGCATATAAGCAAACCAAACTTGCGAACGTACTTTTTGCAACCGAGCTCAACCGCAGGCTCTCAGCCGTCGGCAGCACTGTAAGGGCTTTTGCGGTAGATCCCGGCCTGGTAAATACAGATATAGGATTAAAGGGAACCGATGGTATCGTTAAGAAGGTATGGAAAATCAGGAGCAAAGGCGGAACCCCCGCAGAACAGCCTGCGCGTTCTATTGCTTATATCGTTGCAGAACCATGCGCAAGAAAAACCGGAGAAGTGTACTGGAAGGACTGCTCGCCGCTAAAGCCGAGTCGTTACTCACAGCGTCCGGATATTGCCGAAAGGCTTTGGGAGATGTCGGAAAGGATGTGCCGTATAAGATACGACGACATAATGCAGCTGCAGGCCGGAACCGTGCCCGACCGCGCCCATGGCTGAGATGGTACATGCGGACGGAGACCTTGTCCCATATTAAGTGTTGACATGGTACCCCGGGATGGATAAGAATGTTAGTATGAGCGGAGGTGGTTTTTATTGGATGCCCAGATGAAAAAAGGGCTGCTGGACGCTTGCGTCCTCCATATTTTGCTTAAGGGCGATACCTATGGTTACAAACTGACACAGGAGATGTCGGGCATCATGGATGCATCGGAATCCGCCCTCTATCCCGTTTTGCGCAGGCTTGAATCGCAGGGCTGCCTAGAGACGTATTCGGCTGAACACTCCGGGCGCCTCAGGCGGTATTACCGGATCACGACGGAAGGTGTGGTTCGCCTGAACGAATATAAGGAAGAGTTAACGGAATTGAAAAATATAATAGACTTTATTACAGGCGGTGATGAAAAAAATGGATGAAAGGTTGAAGACTTTTCTGGAGGAATTAAAAGTTCAGCTTGCAGGGCTGCCGGAATTGGAGAAAATGGAGGCGCTCGATTATTATACCGAGTATGTCAGCGATGCTGTGGATGAGGGGGTAAGTCCCGACGAGATACTCTCGCGCCTGGATTCTCCGGAAAAGATAGCGGCGATGATCAAGGCCGAGACAAGTATCAGGAAGGCTCAATCAAACCCCGGGCTGAAAAACTACTCAAGCGTCGTCAAATATGCCCGTTTCAGCATAACAAGGCCTATATCCATATTTTTGTTTTCAATAATCATATTCTGCACTTACAGTATTGCTTTTTCACTGTTTCTGGTGACGATCGCCGCCGCAGCAGGTGCATGCCTGGTGTTTGCTGCCTGCACCTACGAAGCGCTGAGGATGCCTTTCACTTATATTACAGGCATAATAAGCACCATAGGCATCGGCATATTCCTGTCGGGAGTGCTGATATTGACAGCGTACCTGTTCTTCATACTGTGCAGGCTTTTCATAAGAATGTCTACTGGGCTCATAGCCCGTATGCTGAGGAAGCCCGGAAGGTCATTTCCGGAGTTCAATGAAGACGCCTATGAGAAAAAAGCCAATAAAAGCAGGGCTTTAAAAGCAGGACTGTTCATAATAACGGCAGGGCTGATCATTTCTCTCTCTACGGGTCTGCCCATTAAACTATTCATGATATTCAACAGTATGAAGCCTGCCAATGTAACGATGCGTGAATGGAGCTACAACGCCGCCGATATTCGCGATATAAGCATGAATACGGCCCATTCCCACATAAGGCTGGAGGAGGGTAAGTCGGACAAAATAGAAGTCAGTTATGAACAATCGGACTGGATGGATCCCGAAATATCGGATAAAGACGGAAAGTTGTCCTTTAAAGAGAAATTCAACGGCAGGATACCGTTTTTCCCGCTTATCTCCATGCACGAAAACAATGCGGAACTTACAATCAGACTTCCTGCAGGTTACAATGCGGAAGTTATAAGTCTCGAGAGCCGGGGTGGCTTTATCTGGGTCGATAGCGCCAATTATCCTGCGGAAGTCAGGACCTACACTGGCTCGATCTACCTCAAGCCCGGCGTCGGAGAGCCCACGCCCTCCGTGAAGGCGGTGACGTCCACCGGAACTATACAGGTGTCGGAGAAAGACGCAGGAAAGAAGACTGCCAATAAAACGGTATATGAAAACGTTCCCTCGGCAGGCAGCAAGAGTATTATGGATCTCGAAACCGATCGCGGCAGCATATTCATAGACTGACTTGATAGAGGCTTGCTGACGATTCATACCGGATTTACAGGAAAGGCTGCGGCAGGATTAGAAATTCTGCCACAGCCTTTTTGATTCATTTATGTGGTTGTTTTACATGATACTTGCCCATTGCCCTTATGCCAGTGTTTTACCTTACGCCTTTCTGACAGGGAGCTGTATCTCAGTCAAAAAATTTTCAGGATCGTTACTAAAACCTGAGATCCCTTTCTCCGCCCCGGATGCGTTCAAGATACGCTGCAGCCTTGGTCCTCCGGTTTGCGTCGGGTATTGTAAGTATCTCGCGGTCGATCATATTCCTGCCCATTTCAGTCAATTCATCGTCGGCATAGTCCTGAAGATATTCCTCAAACGTTAGTAGAGCATTCGGCAGGCAGAAATTATGTATCTGTCCCGACTTCGCAAACGGCATGAAACGGTCTCCGGTCCTGCCCTCACGGTAGCAGGCGGTACAGTAGCTCGGGATATAGCCGTCTTTTACAAGCCCTTTTATTACATCTATCGGTTTCCGGTGATCTGCGAGGTTGAACTGGGGTTTTTCTTCGACGCCATACTCATCCCTAGTCTCTCTTTTCGCATAGCCGCCGACGCCTACACAGGAGCCTGCGCTCATTTGCGATATGCCGATATCCAGCAGTTCTTTCCTGAACTCAACGCTTTCCCTGGTTGAAAGAATCATTCCCGTATAAGGTACAGCCAGGCGTATTGCCGCCACTACCTTTTTAAAGTCTCTGTCGTTTACAAGATGCGGGAAGCTGCTATAATCCATACCCTCTGCAGGCAAAAGCCTCGGAAATGAAATCGTATGCGGCCCGACTCCTGTTACGGCCTCCAGATGCTCAACATGCATCAGCAGCGCAACGGTTTCATAATGGTAGTCATACAGGCCGTACAGCGGCCCTATCCCCACATCGTCTATCCTTCCGCCAAGCATTGCCCTGTCCATCGCTTCGGTATGCCATTCATAATTTTTCTTCGGTCCCAGGTGCATATCAAGGTATGTCGGTTTGTGGTATGTTTCCTGAAACAGTATGTAAGTCCCTATCTTCGCAGCCTTGAGCTTTCTATAGTTTTCTTCGGTAGTTGCCGCTATATCAACGTTAACCCTGCGTATGGAGCCATTTTTGAATTTTTCAGAGTAGATGGTCCCAATACATTCGAGTATATAATCTATCGGGCACTTTTCATCATCTTCTCCGGCCTCCAGCAAAAGCCTTTTGTGCCCCATGGCTTCAAGCGCCCTGATCTCGGCGCGCACTTCCTCCTGATTCAACTGATGCCTGCCTATCTTATTCGCGCACCTGTAACCGCAGTATTTGCAGTTGTTGACGCAATAGCTCGACAGGTACAGCGGCGCAAACAGGACTATCCTTTTGCCGTATATTTTCTCCTTTACGGCCTTTGCTGTCCGGTACATCTTTTCCAGGGTCGCATCGTCATCTATCTCAAGGAGGACTGCAACCTCCCTGTGCGTAAGGCCCCTGCAGTCTCCCGCCTTGGCCAGTATCCTTTCTATCTCGTCTTTATCCCCTGCGAATTTTTTCGCCGCTTCCATCGACTCCAGTACTTCAGTATCGTCTATGTATTGATTTGAATCCAGAGATTTTACGTTATACATTTTGCTGCCCCTTTCAATTTTTCTACATGAGACAAGTCGGAGCAGCCGGTTTACCTGTTGGTTTACCGGCTACCGACATCTCCGGTTTATAATAAAGCTATAATTATTACTACTTAGTGGAACCCTCCTAAAGAGAACTCTCATCAAGATCCTTCTCCTCAGGAGCCCCCTCCTCAAGGGCTCTCCCCTCAGGAGAACTCTCCTCAAGAACCCGCAGCGCCTCCGGGAAAGGCCCGAGCGCTCTTGGCAGGATACCCAGCACATACGCTATCAATACTCCGTAATTTGTGATGCATACTCCCTGCTCCCGGGCAACGTCAACCCGGTACTGCATCTCTTTCCTGTTCAGCATACAGGCACCGCAATGAATAATAACGCTGTAACCACTAATATCCGCCGGATAACCCGCTCCGGACGACCACTCGAATTCAATGCCGTCGCCCGCCAACTGCCTGATCCACCTCGGTATCTTGACAGTGCCTATATCGCCGTCCTGCCTGTGGTGAGTACAGCCTTCCACTATCAGTACCCGGTCTCCGGACGCAAGGCTTTTTATACGCCTGACACCCCTTACCATTTCCACCAGATCGGCTTTCTGGCGAGCGAACAATATGGAAAACGAAGTCAGCGGAACATTCTCCGGCGTATCCGCAGCAACTCTTTGAAACGCCTGCGAATCAGTTATTACTATGGCAGGCGGGTTCTTGAGACTTTCAAGCGACTGCTTCAGTTCATATTCCTTTGTTATGACTGCTGTAGCACCTGTTTCAATTATGTCTCGGATCGTCTGCTGCTGGGGGAGTATCAGCCTTCCCTTCGGCGCGGCTTTATCAATGGGTGTTACCAGCACGGCGACATCTCCCGGATGGATAATATCCCTGACAAGTTCAGGCTCCACATCATCACTGTTCGAGTTTTCAATGATAAGCCTCTTTACGGCATCTATTCCTGTTCCGTTAAGCGCGCTGGCGCATACGAGCGGGATTCCGGCAAGCTTCTCCAACGCCTCCGCTTCTTTGGCATCCGGCATGTGTTTATCGCATTGATTGATAACGCAAATGCTTTTAATGTCGCGTCTTTTAAGTTCCTTGATGAAATTCGATTCAAAGCTTGTAATTCCATGCTCCGCATCCGTAACTACCAATGCAAGATTGCATTTCCGCAGAACTTCATAGGTTTTGTCTATCCGAAGCTTTCCGAGAGCGCCGACATCGTCGAGCCCTGCAGTGTCTACCAGAAGGACAGGACCTATGGGCAGGAGTTCCATCGCTTTACGGACGGGATCTGTCGTCGTGCCCGCAACCTCGGATGTAACTGCTATCGGCTGTCCGGTTATTGCATTAATGAGGGACGACTTTCCAGTATTTCTCCTTCCGAACAGACCTATGACAAACCTGTTGGCTGTCGGAGTCTCATTCATATTCACCATTCAGATACCTCCGCATAGTTTATTTAATATCGTGACCGCTCTACAGCCGTACTTTCGTTTTTACTACTCCTATTGCTGCACACTTTTTGTTATCATTGACTTTACGGAGGCTCCCGAAATCCTCCCGAGCTTGCCTGTCATCGCGCTGATATCATCGTTGACACCATCGACGATGAGCGATATCACCGATACTCCCCTCTCCCTGTATGGGATCCCCATTCTTCCGACTATCAGCCATCCATATTCGTGGAGTATCGCATTTACCTGCTCCACGCAGGATAGTTCCTCGATCACTATCCCTACAATCCCGATCCTTTTATCCATTCCTGTTCTCCTCCCTGTATCAACTTTTGCATATAAATATCATTTAAAATTAACGGTCTGAGGAAAAACCTCCGCACCTCGGACAAAACCCAAAAATAATTCCGGAGCAAATAAAAGCTCCCTTGCCCGCAATTAACGCAGGAAGGGAGCATTATCGGCTGAATAACGGCACAACCAAAACACATCGCCGCATTTATCCTAAATAAGCCTGTTATGCTGCTTCCCGCTCGGAAAAGCCTTACGGTCGGTCAAACATTTGAATATTTCGAAGCCCTCGGTCAGCAGGCACGCTATTTCAACGACGCAGGCAGACAGATTGCTTTTCGGTTCTACATTGATTTTATCACGTTTGTGATTATTGTCAATTAATTAACAAGCATTATCCATTACTTTTTAAATAATGCCTTTTCATACACTCAAAGGTGATCTCGCTGATATCGTGCTCAATTTTGCAGGAATCCTGATAAGCGGTTGTCTCATCCACACCTATCGCCATCAGGAAATCGGCGATTATGACGTGTCGTTCGTACATGCGCTCCGCAATCTTACTGCCTTTTTCCGTAAGAGATATATAACCGTTTTCATCCATCTCGATGTAGCCGTTTTCCCTGAATTGCTTCATTACTACGCTTACGGTCGGTTTGGAAAAGCCCAGCGCATTGCAGATGTCGATGGAGCGAACCTGCCCCTTCTTGTTCTTTTCCATGAGTATCGTCTCAAGATAATTCTCCGCCGATTCGTGGATCTCCATAATGAGCAGCGCCTTCCTCTTGTTTATAGTGTACATATTACTAAGGTGCATGAATTTACGGTGTCCGAATAATTGCATGATAGCACATACTTCCATTGTTTTCAAGAGATGCGGGCCTGCTGATCATAGCTTAGCGATGGAGGATGGCGTCCGGTTGCAGACTCGGAAGAATGCTATTGACAATTGTAGTTAGGCTGTGCTAACCTATAATTGGTTAGGCAAACCTAACCCTTGTTGATTAAATACTTATAACGTTGAGATTTACCTGAACAGGGAGGACATAGACATGACACTGGACAGACTTCCGATCGGCAAAACAGCTACAATAATTAACGTTGGAGGAGCGGGAGCTCTTCGCCTCAGACTGTTGGATATGGGGATCATACCGAGGACGAAGGTATGCATCAGAAAAGTAGCGCCTATGGGAGATCCTATGGAAATACGTCTCAGGGGCTACGAATTGACGATACGTATGGACGATGCAAGAAAGATAGAAGTGGAAAGCTGTGGTGACGGAGCATGACTTTTGCACTCGTAGGAAATCAGAATAGCGGAAAAACCACCCTTTTCAACTCGCTCACCGGGTCGAACCAGCATGTGGGCAACTTTCCTGGAGTCACGGTCGACCAGAAGACCGGCAGGATACGCGGCACCAGGGACTGCTACGTGGTCGATCTGCCCGGGATCTACTCCATACGGCCATACTCTGGCGAGGAAATTGTTACACGCGATTTCATACTCAATGAAAAGCCCGATGGGATAATCAACATTGTAGACGCCACCAATATAGAGAGAAACCTGTATCTTACGCTGCAGCTGCTTGAGCTGCATGTGCCGATGGTGCTTGCTCTGAATATGATGGACGAAGTCCGTGGTAATGGTGGAACGATCGACATTAAAGGCTTATCAAAGCAATTGGGGATCCCGGTGGTTCCGATCAGTGCCGCAAAAAACGAAGGCATAACAGAGTTGACAGACACAGCCGTTTCGGCTGCCAAACACAGAACCTACCCCGCAGTGATCGATTTTTGCCCGAGCAGCGCTGTTCACAGGTGCATACACGCAGTATCTCATCTCATAGAAGACCACGCCCAAAAGCTTGGGATACCGGCCCGTTTTGCGGCAACCAAACTGATAGAGGGAGACGATACCTTTGCAGAAAAAATGGGGCTGAATCAGAACGAGCTTGAAATGATCGAGCACAGCGTCATTGAAATGGAACGCGAAAGCGGGCTCGACAGGAACGCCGCGCTTGCGGATATGCGTTATTCCTTTATAGAAGGGGTATGTGCTAAAACAGTGATCAAATGCAGCGAAAGCAAGGAGCATATACGGAGCGTCAGGATCGACAATTTATTGACGCATAAATACCTGGCACTGCCTATGTTCCTGGGGATTATGCTCCTTGTATTCTGGTTGACCTTCGGAGTCATCGGAAGCTTTCTGAGCAACCTGTTATCAGCGGGCATTGACTGGTTAACCGGTACAGTCGATTCGGGGCTTACCGCTTACGACATAAACACTGTCATTCATAGCTTGATAATTGACGGTATTTTTTCGGGCGTCGGCAGTGTACTCAGCTTCATTCCGATCATCGTGACCCTGTTTTTCTTCCTGTCTATTCTGGAAGACACGGGTTATATGGCAAGAGTAGCGTTCGTTATGGATAAGCTACTGCGAAAGCTCGGGCTGTCGGGACGAAGTTTCGTCCCCATGCTTGTGGGTTTCGGGTGTTCTGTCCCCGCTGTCATGTCGGCCAGGACACTCTCTTCGGAGCGTGACCGCAAAATGACTATATTTCTGATCCCATTCATGAGTTGTTCTGCAAAGATACCGATTTATGCCGTATTTACCGCGGCATTCTTCAGCAGGAATCAGGCTCTTGTCATGGCAGGGCTGTATATCTCAGGCATTGTGCTGGCAGTAGCCATGTCGCTTCTGATGAAAAATACCATATTCAGGGGGAATCCGGTCCCGTTTGTTATGGAGTTGCCGAATTACAGGCTGCCGTCGCTGAAAAGCGTTGCGCTGCTGATATGGGAAAAGGCGAGGGACTTCCTGCAAAGAGCCTTTACCGTGATATTTGTGGCAACGCTGATCATCTGGTTTTTGCGGACATTCGATATCAGATTGAATGTGGTTACAGACAGCTCCAAAAGCTTGCTTGCAATGATCGGTCAGGCTATAGCTCCGGTTTTCACCCCTCTGGGCTTTGGCGACTGGAGAGCTGCCACTTCTCTTGTCACCGGGTTTACAGCAAAAGAGGCTGTTGTCAGTACAATGGGCGTACTGATGGGCACAAGCGTTTCCGATTTGAAAAATGCGCTTGGAACTCTGTTCACACCGCTGACCGCACTCAGTTTCCTTGTGTTCACACTGCTGTATACACCATGCGTAGCCGCAGTTACGACAATAAGGAAAGAACTTGGTTCCAGACTGATGACTGTCGGGATAATAGTTCTACAATGTATGATCGCCTGGATTGCGGCGTTTGCCGTTTACCAGGCCGGCAGACTGTTCATCTAGAAGGTGAGGTAATCGTATGAAATTGGCAGACTATATTTTGTTAGCGGTAATTGCGGCTTGTTTGGCCGCCGCGCTGGCGTTTACTATACGACGCAGGAAAAACGGAGGCTGTATGGGCTGCGGTTCCGAAGGACACAGCTCCGGATGCGGCAGTTCATGCCAAGGCTGCACAGGTTGCAGTTCATATGGCAGCTGCGGCAAAAGTAAAGGCTGAAGTGGTGGCAGCGCCAGCTCGAACGGCAGTTGCAGTAAAAGTAAAGGCTGAAGCAGCTTCAGCGCCAGCTCGGATGGCAGCTTCCAAAAGTTGCAGCGGCGGCAGTTCAGGCGGACGTCGCGTCACATTCCGTCCCGGGAACGGGCATAAAAGGCTGCTGCTGTTTTAGCCTAAAAAGCTGTACCAATAAGCATTTTTCTTATGTAGGGATTCAGGTTTTCGTAGTTACCCATAAATTTGTGCAATTCCTGCCGCGCGAACTCCAGCAGGGAAGTAAAGCTCAGGCAGGACAATCCGGGCTGTCTGTCTTCGTTCAATGAGTCGCTGTTGCAGCCGCCTTCGCAATAATTAAAGTAATTGCAGCTGCTGCGGCACTCATTTCTGCGCCTTATGCCGTATTGAAGCATTTCGGCATATCCATCCGAGCGGAAGGCAACATTTATGTTTTCATAATCGTATACATTGCCAAGACTGTATTTTTGGGGAAAACTTCTGCCGCAAGGATAAATGGAACCGTCGTTCTGGATGCCGAGCCATTTGAACATACATGATGAATGGGCACAGCTGTTCTTTTTATTTTTCAGGAGCATCAGAAAATATTCCATAAAAGGCTCTACGACAATATTGCAATCCTTGTCATAGATCCAATAACTGAACAGCTCCTTCATTTTCTCCACATAATAGCCGTAGTCGAAGAAAATATCCTTGTTGTATACTGCCTCACCGCATTGGAAAACCGGGTTGAGCTTGACGTTGTTTCCTGCCTTTTTAAAGTAGTCATAAGTTTCTATAAGATGATCCAGATTGCCTGAAGAAATGACAGAAATGAAACCGTATTTTACTCCTTTTTTATTCAGAAGCTCAGTGCCTTGCAGCACATCCAACGTATTCTGCCTTAGAAAATCGTTACAGGGCCCGTCAAAAGATATTCCGACGCCCATTCCCATTTCCTTGAAAAAGTTCGCTATATCATCGTTGATCAGTGTCCCGTTGGTCTGAATATTGTTGGATACTTTTACGTTATATACTGTTGTATATTTATTCTGAATTTCAAAAGCTTTTTTGAAAAAATCCAGAGGCATCAGCAACGGCTCCCCGCCATGCCAGATAAAGCGTACCCTGTCGAAATAGGGCAGAATTATTGACATGGTCCTTTCGAGGATGGAAAAAGTCATTGTATCGCCGGAATAGCCCCACTCCTCATGGTAGCAGTGCCTGCATCTCAAATTACATTCGGGAGTCGGTTTGATAATAATACAAATCTGTCTGGGCATTATGTCACCTAATTGTCTGAACCATCCGAATCGTCGTCATCCTGATCGTCATAATCACTCGAATCGTCATCATCCTGATCGTCATAATCGTCCGAATCGTCGGAGTCATCGTCTTCTTCATCATCGTAGTCGCAGGAGTCTTCATAATCGTCCGAATAACCATAATCTGAGTAATGGCTTCCGCCCCTGTCATCCTTGCTGTCGCCGTACCCGCTTTCATAATAGGTCGCATCATAGTATGCCGCGTCGTAGTACGTAGAATCATAATAACCCGAATCGCCGTATCCCGAATCAGAATATGCGATTTTCGAATTTACTTCGGAATTAAAGGCATCCATTTGATGTATATAAATATACTGCAGCTGTTCGAACGACAGTTTACTGGTAGAATTGCCTTCGTTGGATTCGATTCTGAAGTTATCCATGATACTTTCCCCCCGCTTACTGTATTTTAAAGCTTGCCAGTTCAACATTCACGTTTTTCAGGTTTGACGCTATATCTCCGATGGAAGAGTATGAAGCAGTCAGTTCCTCCATCGTTGCCGCCTGCTGCTGGGTCGCGCTCGCAATCGACTGAATCTCGCCAAGGGAGCTTTCAATGAGCGTGCTGATCTTGGAAATGACCTCTGTAAGCTGCCTGCTGTGTGATGAGGAATTCACGGAAGCGGATTCTATCTCATCCACCTTCGATTTAAGAATATCCTGATGCTTTTTCAACTCATCGAACTTCTCCGCTGTCTGGGTTACCCTCTGTATGGAAGATTTGATCGCGTTGGTGCCGTTGCCTATAGTTTCGTACACAGAATTTGTCTTATTCTGCAGTTCGGCAACAAGCTTGCTTATGTCCGCTGTCGCTTTCCCCGACTGTTCCGCAAGCTTTCTTATCTCATCGGCGACAACAGCAAAGCCT
The DNA here is from genome assembly GCA_036260935.1 of Clostridia bacterium. Classification (GTDB taxonomy): domain Bacteria; phylum Bacillota; class Clostridia; order Acetivibrionales; family DTU013; genus JAEYOM01. Next base: position 38,791 of record DATALQ010000002.1, on the reverse strand, counting down.
CTTCCCGCTTCACCTGCCCTTGCGGATTCTATGGAGGCGTTAAGGGCCAGCAGGTTGGTCTGGTCCGATATGGATTTTATCATATCCAGTATACTGCTAATCTCGCGTGTGGTTTCCATAAGGGAGGTCATTACCTTTCCGGTAACAACCGTCGATTTTTCTATCACGTTCATATCCTGCATTGTGATGTCCATGGATTCCTTGCTCTGTTGTGTCGCCGAATAGCTCGATTTGAACACCTCTGACATTTCTGTGGTCTTTTCGGACACCGTAGCCAGATCGTTGGAAATATTCATTATTGAATCAGAAGAGGTCTGTACATATTGCAGGTTGTCCTTGCAACTATTGACCGCAGAAAGCGCATTTTCTGCGATTTCCGTATTAGCCTTCGTCGTCTGGTCGATCGCTGCCGCAAACTGATTGACTGAATCGAACAGGACCTGTGAAGATTCCTTCGATCTCTCGGACACTGAAGACAGCGTATCCAAAAGCTGCCTCTGCTGCTCCGAATCCGCCAGCGAGCCGAACATCCTGTTCAGGCGGCGTATCAGCAGGTTGAACAACAGGAACATGGCGATAAACTCAACCATATATCCGGCAAGCATCGAAGTATATGTATCGGACGTGCCCATCGCCTGCAGCTTGAAGTGCAGAGAAATGGCCAGATTCAGCATTCCAAGGACGAACGAGGTCAGCGTAAGCTTTTTATCGTAATAAAGGCAGCTCAGGATGGATGGGAAAAGATAAGTCAGGTTGACTCCAATATGCTGATTCGTCGCCAGCATACCTACTATCAGAGTGCATAAAACAATATTAAAATACTTCAAAAAAAGTGGATTTACATTTCTCCTGGCAAGTATAAAGTCTGCTATTACCAGTACAAGGCTGATCGCCGCAAAAACGAGTAGCTGTCTGGTATCTATTTTAAAAATATTAACCATCGTCAGTATGTACAAAGCCGGGAAAACGACAAGACAAATGGCAAGCAACAACATGGAGGCGAGCTTGTTTACCTCTTTATCATTCGTTAATATAAACGACTTCTTGTCCATAAAATCCTCCTATGTAATTGCTTTCGTCAAGAAACGAACATTAGTCTTTTATGTAAAATATGCTATTAGAAATTATAACACAGTATAGCGCTTTTTCAATGATTTTGCGGACAAAGTTATTTGTTTTCAGCCTTTTGATGCTATAGCCTTAGCCATAGTTATACAGATCCATATTGGTTCATATCTATTACTATGTCTGCCGGAGGTTGCAGGTATGAGCAGGTTCATTGAATTCATAATAGCAGTCACTAAAGTGGTGGTTTTTTTGAGGAATACAGCCAAAGGCATATTAGATAGCACCCGCAAAATATTGATTTCTTTACTGAAGAGGTTTGCCGCATACTGGAGAAAACCGATTTCGGCGGGAGTCCGATTGATCAGTACGAATATTTGTGTTTCCGGAACAAGGATTAAAAGAATAATCATTGCCTCCATGCTTTCAGCATTTGCTGCGATAATGCAATCAGCTGGAGCTTTAGGAGGTCCGGGGTTCATAATAAGTTCACTTGTCACTCTGCCTGTAGCCCTGGCTGCAATTCTTTCGATACCCACGGGCGCAGCGGCGTATTCAGTCACCTTGTTTTTACTGGTGATACTGCAGCCATCCGAAATAATCGTATTTCCCTTTACAACGGGACTATTGGGGCTTGGCATCGGTCTTGGACTCAAGCTTTTTAAAACTAGAGCCGCTGTCATTGCTTTTGCAGCATTATGCCTGACAATGGGAATATCGTTTCTGCTTTATATACTGAGATTCCCCGTACTCGGTCCAATATCTCCGTCCGGATTCAGTTTCATAGCATCAGCTGCAATATATACCTTTTCGTATCTGTACAGCTGGCTATGGACTGAAATAGGCATGATTGCTTTAAAATTCCTTGACAAGGCTATTGTCAAAGCCTCATGAGCCTGTCCTCTTACGGAAAGCAAAAAGCCTAATAAGCCAACATCTTCAAAAGCTCCCTGTCGATTATATGACCGAGGGCTACTCAATCACTATCCTGTCAGGCTGCGTTTCCCCTGTCTTTCTGCGCGATTTTATTCGTATTGATGGAATTACGGTAAACAACAAAGCGGCAAAACAAAAATTCTGTTACGAAGTTGATTAGCATCGTGCCTCCAAGCACCACGTAATCATTCCAGCCATGGTTGGTAAGGTAATCGCCCCACCAGGTCGACAGAGGGGTAAACACGCAATAGTAGCATGTGATCTTCAACATGGCGACAGGGATGTTTGCTACGGATTTAAATGTGTATCTTCTATTGAGCGTAAAGTTATATACGACTGATAAAACAAGGGCTATCAGGTAGCTTGGCCAGTATGGGAAAGCAGTAAATTCGTTAAGCAGAGTAAAACTCACTGCCTGGACAATCCCGGCTGATATCGAGAATAATGTGAATTTCAAAAATTGTATTGTATTTTGTCGGGCGTCAAGCAATTCTCCGGATGTATCAGCCATTTCTTCTCACACCTCTGGCAGTAATTTAAAACCCTTGTAATGTGCGGCAATGACTTTTTACGCAGCCCCTGCAATGAGGCTTCGATCATTTTCTATAAACAACGAAAGCCCTTGAAATCAAGGGCTTTCATCATTCATTGAACCATTACGGTCTGGTGCGCAATACAGGACTCGAACCTGTGACTTTCACCACGTCAAGATGACACTCTACCAGCTGAGTTAATTGCGCGTGTTTCAAAGAGTAATTATATTTTAAAGCCTCAAAGGCGTATTGTCAAGAGTGACATACTGCCATTCGGCCTACTTTTTGCATTTTCCGTTTTGCATTTACCTTTTGCATTTAACTTTTTGCATTTATTGCAGTTCTTGAAATGCGGTTCGAATATACTGACCCACCTACGTCCGGCCATCAGGTTTAACGCCTGAAATAGAAATGCCCTGGCCAGAACGATATGGCAGCCGGGATGCCGACCAGAATTTCAAGGCAACTATCTCGCCTTACCTTAGCTTTCCCCCAGCCTTTACCTTAGCTACCTTAGCTTTACTCCAGTCTTTACCTAGCCTTACCTTTTACCAGAGTTCCATCCTTACTGTCTTGCACCTCGGGCATCCGAACAGATAAGCCTCGTCGAGGTTCCCCTCCTCATCGGTGCGGTGAAACGTGTTGATCAGCTTGACAAACGGCTCTTTCCCGTCGCTGACAAGTTTATTATCTTTCGAATTTTCATCGGGCTCATTGTACCTGTAACCGCATACGGCACATTTCATGTGATTCCCTCCCTCAGTTATTCCAAACTATGGACTTCAGGCTAGAATAATTTTAACGCAAGAAAATCCAAAATGCAACGAAGTAATATTAATATTTTAAAGAGAATTGCGGCCTGAAAATTGCGCCTGAATTGCAGGATAACAATTGATGTATTACCTACCGTTTTAGCCCGCACAAACCCGAAGACAACTTTAAAATTTTTATTTTCTACGACTAATGTTTGATTTTTCAAGTTTGGGGCACAAATCCAGGCAAATTCATACTATAAAATGAGTTTTAGGCGTCATAAATGTCTAAAGTCCAGTATTTCGTTAACTAAATTGCCCCATACTTGCAAAACCAAACAACACGAATAAAATTACCGGCAAAGATTAAGGCTGCAATCAGGGTATTGGAAAAGTGTATTTAACGCAGCTTATGTGACACAATTAGAAATGTAAAAACTTCCCTACGCGCCCACTTGAGTAGATATCCCCAATCAGTACTTAAGAATTTTATTTAACTTTGTAACACCGTGATAAGCCTACAGTAACTTTTTATATTTTGAGGGAACCAACGTGCGATAAAGTTGTCCGGCGGTAGTCCGCAAACTGTTGCCCGTCGAAAGTCCGCAAGCCATTGTCCGGTGGTAGTCCGCAAGCCATTGTCCGGTGGTAGTCCGCAAGCCGTTGTCCGTCAATAGTCCACAAGTTGCCGCAAACTGTTGTCCGGCGGTAGTCCACAAGCTGCCGTCCGGCGGTAGTCCGTAGGCTATAGCAGGCTGCCGTACAATGATAGTCTGCAAGCCTCCTTGAACTTTGGGTCGGCATAGTCTATAATCTTTTTGGAATGCTGCCCGCAGCAAGGCAGGCAGCTGTCAAAAGAGGAGAGTATAATGAGCGTGACTGAAAACATTTATGATGTAGCCATTGTCGGCTGCGGTACGGCAGGAATATTTGCAGGGTATGAGCTGGTGGAAACGATGCCGTCGCTGAGTGTGGTCATGATAGAACAGGGCGGCGAAATCTATAAAAGGAAATGTCCTATAGTTGAGAAAAAGACGCCAAGCTGTATCAACTGTACCAGCTGTGGCATTATGAACGGATTCGGCGGCGCAGGCGCTTATTCCGACGGCAAGTTCAACTTCACCACAGAGTTCGGCGGCTGGCTCAGTGAATATATCCCGGATGCTGCATGCATGGAGCTGTTCGAGTATGTCGACAGTGTCAACGTTAGGTTTGGAGCCACCACAGAGCGTTTCAGCACCAAAAGCGAGGAAGCTTCCAGAATAGAAAAACTGGCTCTCGAGAATGATCTGCACCTGCTGCATGCGACCGTGAAGCATCTGGGTACGGAAAACAATCTGAAGATTCTTATCAGGATTTACGAGCACCTGAATGAAAGGCTGGAAATAAGGTGCAAAACGCAAGTAAAAAGGATAGTACCTGAGAACGGTCTTTACACGCTGCAGCTGGCATCCGGTGACTCCATCAGATGCAGATACCTTATAAACGGACCCGGGCGCTCAGGCGCGGAGTGGTTTTCGCAGCAGTGCAGGGAACTCAAACTGAACCTGATTAACAATCAGGTCGATATAGGTGTGCGCGTCGAGCTGCCGGCGAGGGTTTTCGAACACATTACCGATGCTGTATACGAGTCGAAGCTGAAATACAGGACAAAGCAGTACGGCGACATAGTACGCACTTTCTGCATGAACCCGTATGGACATGTCGTTTCCGAGAATGTCGACGGTATCATTACCGTCAACGGACACAGCTATACTGATCCGGCGCTCAGAAGTGAGAATACGAACTTCGCACTCCTCGTAAGCAACAGGTTTACTCAGCCTTTCAATGAGCCCTACCAATACGGCAAGAGGATCGCTTCGCTTTCAAATATGCTTGGCGGTGGAGTGCTCGTACAAAGATTCGGCGATCTGGTCAAGGGCGTAAGGACCAACGACCACAGACTCGCCCAAAGCTTTACTACGCCAACCCTCAACGCCACTCCCGGAGATCTGAGCCTTGTGCTGACGAAGAGGCATCTCGATAATATTATTGAAATGATCTACGCTCTTGATAAGATTGCACCCGGAACTGCAAACTACGACACACTGCTTTATGGGGTAGAGGTAAAATTCTACAGCTCGCGTCTCGAGCTTAACGACGAGCTTGAAACGAAGCTGCCCAACATGTTCGCCATAGGCGACGGCGCAGGAATAACACGTGGGCTCTCCCAAGCAAGCGCAAGCGGAGTACACGTAGCCAGGGTCATCAGAAGCAGGGTTGAAAATGAGCTTCGCTAAATCACAAAAGTCAGGCGAGAATGAATGCACCCCAAATACTAGACTCAAGACTAATATTGGGGGTGCACTTTAAATATCCACACCTGACTTTTGATAAAGTAGAACTGTTGAAGTATTGTTCACGAATCGCGGGTACATTATATACCTGCGATTTTTATTTGTTTATAGTTCACAGGATTTTAAGTTTTAGTCGCAATTTTACAGAAGCTTTGCTCCTCTAGTTCGCAATAGCTTTAATTTGCGATTTCACTGAAGCTTTATTCTGCAATTACGCAGAAGCTTTACTCCTCTAGTTCGCAAAAGCTTTATTTTACGATTTCACTGATGCTTTATTGCTATTCCGCGATTTCACAGAATCACCTTTGCCTTCTTATGCACGGGCTTGTTCGGCATCGGGAAGTCTTACAAACTTTAGGATAACAAGCGTCATGACCAACGTGATAGCAAGCTCCGGAAGCAGGAATGTACCGTTATACAATATGGAATATACCCACGGCGATTGACCTTTGGGCGCGTAGCTTGCATAAAATACGACTCCCGATACTACATGGCACAGGAAACGCCCGGTTATTCCAGCAAAGATACCGCCTATATAGCCGACTGCCGTTTTTCTGAACAAACCAGCAAGCCCTATCATACTGTATGCAAGCGGATAATCCAATAAGATCGATATGGGGTGCATCGAATAGAAACCGCCAAGAATAAGATCCAGTATTCCATAAATGGCTCCAACCAGGATACCCTTTTTCCAGCCCCACCTGAAAGAAAAAATGAACAGTGGCACCATTCCTCCCAACGTAACAGTCCCACCCAACGGCATTTTAAAAAGCCATACGTACTCTCCGAGAATAATTGCCAAAGCTATCATCATACCGGCTTCGACAAGCATGCGAGTATTTTGTTTTTTCATAAGATTTAACCCTCCTGTTTCCGGGTCTACCAGGGACATGCCGTCCCGCATGCTTCGCGTCCGAACCTGGCCTGCTGCTCATCCTTGAGTATTAAGGCCACATAAAAAACCCTCCGATCTAAAACAGATAAGAGGGTTGGCATGTTACTTCGCTGCTGTACTCCCTCCGCCGGCATTATCCGTCTCAGGTTAGATGGGTCGGAACGATGCAGTTCCCTCTCAGCCGGATTTATCCAGCTCCCCAGATTTATTAGTTTATGTGTCATATAATAGAGTATTGACCACAGTATGTCAAGAGTATTTCACCGATTTCCCAAGTCGGAATTTACTTCCTCGAGATTTACTTCCTGGGAATTCACTTTCTCGAGATTTACTTTTTCATTTCGCCGGTTTTTCAAATAGAAATTCACTTTCTCGAGATTTACTTCCTCGGCCTTTACTTTTTCAATCAACCGATTTCTCTAATCAGTTCTCAAAATCCGCTCAGTATCATCTGCTCCCGAACAGTCTTGATTTCTGCTTTTCAAGCAGAAGTAGCAGCGGATAACCAACTCCATAACACGCTATGAGCTCACCCAGTGCGACAAACCCCATGGTGGCTAGCAGCGGAGCCTGAATTGAAATATGAAGCACAAAGGCCACCACAACAGCGTTGACTATGACGGGAGGCAGCGGAGCCAGGTATTTGCGGGGCATTTTATAGGTCAGAAAGGCTGCGGCGAGCGTTGCCAAGCTCCCAAAAACAATGTCGTACGGCCCCGCTCCGACGACAAAATTAGCCAGTATACAGCCTGCAAACAGGCCGGGTATGGCCGCCGGGGTTAAAAACGCCAGTACTGTGAGAGCTTCCGAGACCCGAACCTGGATCTCCTGCGAGCCTCCCGGTATCAATATCGTAAGCGCCGCATACATTGCCCCGATTATTGCCGCCTCGCTAATAAACCTCACAGGGGTTTTGCTTATCTTTACTTCCTTGCTGCTATTTGTTTTACGGTCCATAACAATTTCCTTTCCATGTTCGAAAAACCGCCAAGTCCGTCCGTTGAAAGTTGTGCTACCCCTGAGAAAGCCTCCGATTGCGGACAAAAGTTGTGCTATCCCGGAGAAAGCCCACGTTTGCAGGCAAAAGCCTTGTGCTAACCCTGTGAAAGCCTCCGATTGCAGACAAAAGTTGTGTTATCCCAAAGGAGCCCACGTTTGCAGGCAAAAAGCCTTGTAATCGCGGTCGAGCTTTGCCGGACACGCTACATTGCTTGACGCGCCACCTTACTGGCACACCACATTGCCGGACACGCCACCCAACAAAAAAGGAGCTTCTCGCTCCTGTATGTCTACTAGTAAAATACGATCTGCGGATCAGCATAACCGATTTATGTTTGGCACATAATCTGATAGTATCCGATGATCATAGCCCGTAGTTTTGTTTACAGACAGGATGGTTTCGAACTGTCTTATTTATTTTTCTTTATTATATCAACATAAACCTAAAAACGCAATACTCCGGTAAAGCGCTGTCCATTCGATTGTGTTGTCTCGATCGAGCTGTTACTCCCCTGGCTTAATAGATATAAAAGCCTGTGTTTTCACTCTCCAAAATCCATGACCCTGATCGCCATAGTCGGGCATACTTTCGTACATTCTCCGCAGTTCGTACACAGGTCGTAATCTATCCTGGCAAGCGCCCCTTCCATGCTGATGGCTGAATAGCCGCATGCCTTGACGCACTTCGTACATCCTATGCAGCCCACTTCGCAGTTGCTCTTTGTAACAGGTCCCTTATCCCTTGAACGGCACATTACCGAATACTTCTTATCTTTTGGTATTATCTCGATGAGCTTTTTGGGACAGGCCGCCAAACATTTGCCGCATGCCTTGCACCGGTCCTCTATGACCCTGGCGATTCCGCCAGTGATATCTATTGCTTCGAAAGGACAGGCTTTCACACAGTCTCCGTGTCCGAGGCAGCCGTAAGCACAGGCCTTGTGCCCGCCGTAAAGCTGTGCTGCAGCCGTACAGCTATCTATTCCATGGTATTCGTATTTTTCCCTGCTAACGCTGCATCGCCCATTGCACAGCACTCTTGCAGCTGCTCTTTTGACTCCTTCGGCCTCTACCCCCATAATGGCTGCTACTTTCCCGGCTACTTCGCTTCCGCCCACGGGGCAGCAGTTCGTTTCGGCTCCGTTTGTTACAACGGCGTCAGCGTAGGAATCGCAGCCAGCAAAACCGCAGCCTCCGCAATTTGCTCCGGGAAGCACCTCCCTGATCCTGACGGTCCTTTCGTCGACCTTAACTGCAAATACCTTCGACGCATAGGACAGGCCGATGCCGAATATCAATCCAAGACCGCTTATTACCAATACTGCAGCAATTATGTCACCCATATTTCAATCCTCCGGTCAAACAGGTATACAAATCATTTGAGCAGTCCCTGAAAACCCAAAAACGCAAGTGAAACCAACGATGCCGAAATAAGCGATATAGGAAATCCCTGCAGGCATTTCGGCACAACAGCCGTTTCAAGGCGTTCCCTTATACCCGCAAAGAGCACTATGGCCAAAGTGAAGCCGACTCCCGAAAATGCGCCGTTGAAAACGGAAATCAAAAAATTGTTGCCGCTTTCGACATTCAGCAATGTAACGCCGAGCACGGCGCAGTTGGTCGTGATCAGCGGAAGGTATATGCCCAATGCCTTGTAGAGCCCCTGACTGGTCTTCTGCAGCACCATCTCAACGAACTGCACAAGCGCGGCGATCACAAGGATAAAAGCGATCGTCTGCATGTACTCCAAATCGAGCGGCTTCAGTATAAATTCCTGTACGAGCCATGCAGCGGCTGACGCCAGCGTCATGACGAATATTACCGCGGCGCCCATGCCGGCAGCAGTCTTGATTTTCTTTGAGACGCCCAGGAAAGGACATATTCCCAAAAACTTGACAACTACGAAGTTATTTATGAATACGGCTGATATAAAAGTGATCAGAATACTTTGAAGCATTAGGAATCAGCCTCCTTCCCCGTCCCCGCCAGACTGCATTCGGCGCCGCAGCCTTCACAACCGGCAGAATGAGACCCGCAGCCGGACTTAAGAGTCTGTCTGTTTGTTATCAGATTTACAAGGCCTATCGCAAGTCCGAAGATGAGAAATCCCCCGGGAGGAAGGATCATTGCGAGCGCAGGACTCGCATTTGCTCCGAGAAGCTGCAGTCCGAATATGCTTCCGTTGCCCAGGATTTCTCTGACGCTTCCGATCGCCGTTATCGCTATGGTAAAACCTATCCCCATGCCTAGGCCATCTACGGCAGAGTCGAGCACAGGGTTCTTTGAAGCGTACGATTCAGCCCTGGCCATTATGATGCAGTTTACGACGATCAGCGGGATGTATATGCCAAGTGCCTTGTCAAGTGAAGGCACATAAGCCTTCAACAGCATTTGGACGATAGTTACAAAGCCCGCTATGACCGTGACGAATGCCGGCATCCTTACCTTTGCCGGAATGAATTTTCTCAGCAGCGAGATCACAGCATTTGAACCGATTAATACCGCTGTTGTCGAAAGTCCCATGCCTATCCCGTTTATCGCCGAGGTTGTTATTGCGAGTGTCGGGCACGTTCCTAGCACAAGGCGGAAGGTAGGATTTTCGTCTATGATCCCGTTTTTGAATATGTTGAACAGTTTCATTTGGATTCGCCTCCACCCTGCTCCTGCAGCAGTTTTTTTGCCATATCGGCCGAAGCTTGCACAGCATTCGTTACGGCCCTCGAGCTGATTGTGGCACCACTGACGGCCTGTATCTCATCATCAACCTTTGGCGGTACTTTTACTACCTTTATGCTGCTGTCGATGCTCTTGTCAATATATTGGCCGGTGAACCCGTCTTCGGCAGTCTTGCTGCCAAGCCCCGGGGTCTCCTGATTTGCACCGATTTTAACACCGGATATTTTGCCGTCGCTGCCGACTCCGACAGTAACTGCAATCTTTCCGCCGTATCCCGACGGGTAAGCATTGAAGACGTACCCTACCAACTTATTTCCGCTGTAGGCAGCGTAAGCTTCTCTTATCAGGGTACTGTACTCCTCGCCCTCCTGTGCTCCCAGCCTTTTGAAGCTGTCGGCGCTGCTTAAGACCTGCTTTCTCTGCTCCTCCGCATCCTTTTGGATCCTCTGAGCTATCGTATCCTTCGTCGTATTGTTGACAAATGCAAGGCAAAAGGCTGTAATAAGGCAAATGATAAATAGGGATACTGCCGGTTTTATCATATCACGCATTTTTCACAGCACCTCCAAAACTCCTCGGAATGATGTACCTGTCTATCAGCGGGACCGTTAGGTTCATCAGCAGTATTGCGTAGGAGACACCTTCGGGATAACCCCCGAACAGTCTTATAACGGACGTGATGAAACCGCAGCCGAAACCGAGGATCAGCCTGCCTTTCGAAGTAACCGGCGAGGTGGTGTAATCGGTTGCCATGAAGAACGCCCCCAGTATGAGACCGCCGGAAAGGATATTGTATACAAAGTCGCCTGTAAAAGGATGCTTCCCGCCGAATATCCAGGTCATCAATGCGACCGTGCCGATAAAGGTAAGCGGTATTTCAAGCGATATAACGCGTTTGATTACAAGGTAGGCGGCGCCGAGCAGCAGCGCCAGAGCTGAAGTCTCGCCAATAGTGCCTCCAATATTTCCAATAAAAAGATCCCAGTATCCCGGCAATGTGCCTGTCGCCTCGCTACCTGCCTTGATAAGTGCAAGCGGAGTCGCCGAACTGATTGCGTCGGCGCTTTGCCCCGGTATTATCCAGGTCGTCATCTGAACAGGCCAGGACGCCATCAGAAACGCTCTTGCAGCGAGCGCCGGGTTTATGAAGTTGTGCCCGAGGCCTCCGAACAGCTGCTTCACAATTATAATCGCAAAAGCGCCGCCTATTACGGCTATCCAGAGCGGTACAGCCGGTGAAAGGTTGTAGGCGAGCAGCATACCCGTAACAACGGCACTGTAATCCGAAATCGGGTCAGGCCTCCTAGCCAGTCGGCAATAAACATATTCTGAAAGAACACAGGAAAGCACAGTTACTATTATCAGCAGGGCCGCCCTGAACCCGAAGAAATACACGGATGCCGCAGCCGCCGGCATAAGTGCGATTACAACATCCAGCATAAGGTTGCTTGTGTTCACGCCGCTTTTCAAATGGGGTGACGAGCCCGCTAAAAGGTTATTTTCCATTGCGGTTATCCTCCTGCCTGTTGGTATCGTGCTGCCTGGGTTTTTCAGCCTGCCCTGCTCCTTCCGGCTTCTGAGCCTCGGCCTGATCAACGGCTCGTATGGCTCCAGCCTTTTGAGCATCGTTCTGCCCTGCTCCTTCCAGCTTTTGAGCCTCCTGCTTCTGAGCCTCGGCTTTCTTATGTGCTTCAAGCTTCCTGAGCTCCGCCTTGGCATAACGCACGGACTGCACAAGATGCCTCGAAGCAGGGCATACATACGAGCAGCAGCCGCATTCGATACAGTCGTTAACGTGATATTTTCCGACTTCATCGAACCGGCCAAGGTTTACGAATGAATTAATATAGAGCGGCAGCAGCGACATCGGGCATGCAGCCACGCATTTCCCACAGTGTATGCAGACCGACTCGGGCGCTTCGGCCGCCTCTTCTTCAGTCAATGCAAGCAAAGCATTGTTCTGCTTCAAAACAGGGGTGTCCAACGAAAATTGGGCTACTCCCATCATCGGTCCGCCCATTATGATCTTGCACGGCTCTTTTTTGAAGCCTCCGCAAAAGTCGAATACTTCCCGGAGGGGAGTGCCCACAAGCACCTCCAGATTCATCGGTTTCGTAACCGCTCCGCCGTCCACTGTTATTTTCTTTTTAACAAGCGGCATACCTGTCTTTAGAAATTCAGCAATAAACGACGCGGTGCCTACATTCTGAACAAGCACCCCGACATCGGAGGGCAGCTTCCCGGAAGGTACCTGTCTGCCGGTAACGGCATAGATCAGCTGCTTCTCCCCGCCCTGAGGATAACGGGTGCGGAGCGGCACGACGCTGATCCCGTTCGAACCCCTGAGCAATTCGTTAAGCTTCAATATTGCCTCCGGCTTGTTCGACTCGATGCAGATAAAAGCCTTCTTAGCTCCCGATATTTCCAATATCCTTTTTGTACCTTCGATAATCTCCCCGGGATTCTCCATCATTTCCCTGAAGTCTGAAGTTATATACGGTTCACACTCGGCTCCGTTAATCAGAAGTATGTCAATATTTTTCCCGGGCGGCGGGGTTAGCTTGACAGCTGTGGGAAAGCCCGCGCCTCCGAGCCCTACTAGTCCGGCATCTCTGATGCATTTGACCAGGCTTTCACGATCTCTGCATTCCGGCGGCCTGACACTCCCGTGAGCCTCCTGAAGCCCGTCGGGCTTTATCTCTACCGCCATTACCTCGGTGCCTGTGGACAAAAGTAACGGCCTGACATCGGTCACAGTACCTGAAACGCTCGAGTGGACCGGGGAAGAGATTGGTTTATCGGAATCGCCTATTTTCTGGCCAACCAGAACTCTGTCGCCTTTTTTAACGATTGGTATGCAGGGAGTTCCTACATGCTGCAGCATCGGTATTATTACCTTTGATGGAAGAGACATTTCGACTGTCTCCATACCAGACGTGCTTTTATGATGGCCGGGTCTTATACCGCCCCTAAATGCCTTTAACGCCTTTACCACTGAAAACACCTCACAAAAAATACTTGAGATCATCTTTTTCTAATTATAGCGGCTACAACGTTCAGCTGATTATTCCCTTTTATCATATCACTTTTCAGAGCGGACTTCCATATCAAGTCCATTACTACTATTTTTATAGCTCATCTCCGTCAATTATTCATTGTCAGGACAACATTATCCAGAGCGGGCGATATCCTGCCCAAAAGTACTGCGATCTGAGCCCGGGTGATAATCTCCCTCGGGTGGAAGCTGCCGTCATCGTAGCCTTCGAATATATCGGCAGCCGCCATCCGGTCAATGGCTTCGTAAGACCAGGGCGAGGACTCGGGTGTTACATCTGAAAACCTGGGTTGGACTAAGGTCGCGGGTTTAATAATGCGATCCAGCAACACAGCCATCTGCTCTCTGGTAAGAACCTGGTCAGGTGCGAACCTGCTGCCGCCAACGCCTTCAAAAAGGCCGTATGCGGTAGTCGCCTGTATGTCATCATAAGCCCAGTGGTTTTTAATATCCGAATACATTGCATCACGCGTCCCGATCGATGCCTTGTCTATGTTGAGCATCCTTACCAGCAGCGTGGCAGCCTGTGCTCTTGTGACCGGCCCGTCCGGCATGAATACAGTCGGTGACATTCCTTCCATCCAGCCGTTATTAATGGCTGTGAGTATCTCAGGCTTTGCCCAGCTTGTCTCAATATCACCGTAATATTTTCCGTCCAGCCACATGGAATAATAGTTCCAGGTGCTCACGCTTTCCTGCCCGAGGCTCCAACTGCCGGTCCCTTTAAGATTGTATTTTCCTACCAGCTCGAGTTTCTTTTTTATGGATGGCTCATTTTCATACCAAAAGTCATATTTTCCAGCGTCGAGAGTTTTTCCGAAAATTTTCGGTTTCGGGTCTCCCGGCCTTATAGTTATTACAGCCTTCGGGGATTTCCTTACATAGTCATAGGTTACCGTACCGTTGTATTCCTTAACAAGGCTTTCCACGGTATTGTTACTGATGCCGTATCCCCCGTAGGCAGCACCCTGCTTCCAGAATCTGCCGTAGAATGGTATCCCGAGGACGAGCTTGCCGGCAGGCACTGTTTCGAGTGCGGCCTTAATAGAGCTTTCAACGAAGGGGTACCCGGCAACAGGGCCTTCTGCTCCACCCTGGAAGGATTCATCGTATGCCATGAGCATAAGATAATCACAGTATTGGGACAGTCCTGCCGGATCATACGAGCCATACCAGCCCGTGACAAGGTGATAGGGATTCGGAGCAATCGCAATGGAAATACTCCTGCCTTCGGGCAATTTTTCGCGAAGCATTCTGGCAAAGTCAGTATACAGGTCCTTTTCAGCCGGCGTGACATTTTCGATATCAATGTTAACTCCATCGAGGTCATACGTTGAAATGGCATCGGCAATCTGCGAAGAAAGCTGATCGCCGTTTTGCAGAGCGGCAACCCCGATGTCCTGATTCCAATGGTTGCTTAGGAAAGGAGTTACCTTGATATTCCTTGCATGCATATCTTTTACGAAAGCAGGATCGACAGCCATTGTCAGCTTGAGAGAACCGTCGGCATTCAAGTCAAAATAGCTCGGGGCTATATCATCGAGAGAGTTTTGGGTTTTATCTACAAGGCCGGTATAAGCTCCCGAGTTGCCGAAATAGACATAACTCATATTGAAACGCCCTGTATTTCCCCGAATATAAGTATCCGCCGCAGAAATGCCCGCAGGCAGGATCAGCATAAGAAGTACGAACAGAAAAGCCAGTACTCTTGCAAGTCTTAACTTCAATATACACAGCCCCCCAGCAGGTAATATTAAAAGACGTAGAACCATATCAGCACGGCCTGTTGCCGGCGTTTGTAAGTATCTCTTTTTAACATACAGTAACTGAAGGTTCAAAGCAACGAACAATTTATGTAAACGAAATCCGGAAAGCCGAATAATATGGAATTTGAGCGAATATATCTGGAGTATGATGAGAATTGTAGCCTTTTATTATTCAAAAAGAAAAAAAGCGATCATAATGATCGCTATAATGATCCCTCTTATATTTTTGCTGTTTCTGATATTCTATCATTACAGCTATGAATGACGTATTCCTCTATTTCAGCCCAAGAATGTCCACTACCTCGTCTTTCATGCTCTGCCTGCCGCAGACACGCGTATGCAGCACATCCTTGCGGTCGAGACCTGACAGACCTGCCGGGATGCCGATCCCACACTGTTCCGAAAGATATCCGAGCAGCTCGAATTCATTTTTGCCTTCTGCGGCCTTATCGCCGAATATGGCCCTGACTACGCTTTCATTGAACTTGAACGGACTGGCTGTCGAAGCAATCACGGTTTTTGTAAGGTCGCCCGTTGAGATGACATATTTATCGTAAGCGTCGATGCCTACCGCGGTGTGCGTATCGACGACATATCCGTAATCCTCGTATACTGCTTTTATGGTATCCATAGTTTCCTGTTCCGTGGTGAAAGATGCCCAGAACAGCTCGGATATTCTGCGCCTTACATCGCCATTTACATAATACCTGCCTTCGCGGGATAGCTTACCCATCCAGTCCCTGATCTGCTGGCTGTCATGTCCGCTCAATTCATAAAGCAGTCTTTCAAGATTGCTTGAAATGAGAATATCCATGGATGGCGAAATCGTTCTCCTGAATTCTCTTTCCCTGTTGTACAGGCCGGTGTTTATGAATTCCGTCAAAACGTTATTGTCATTCGAAGCGCATATCAGTTTGTTCACCGGCAGCCCCATGCTTCTGGCATACCAGGCGGCGAGTATATTTCCGAAATTGCCTGTAGGCACCGTAAAGTTTATCTTTTCGCCGGCCTTGATTTCTCCTGAAGCAACAAGATCCGCGTAAGCCGAAAAATAGTAAACGATCTGGGGTACCAGCCTTCCCCAGTTGATGGAATTTGCTGATGAAAATTTGTAGCCGCTGCCAAGCATCCTCTCGCCCATTTCAACGTCGGAAAAGATCTGCTTGACACCGTTCTGGGTATCGTCAAAGTTGCCTTTTACGGCAACAGAGCATACGTTGGAGCCTTCCTGCGTGACCATCTGCATCTTCTGTATCTGGCTCACGCCGCCCTCCGGGAAAAATACTATTATCCTGGTGCCGTTAACATCCCTGAAGCCTTCGAGCGCGGCTTTGCCGGTATCGCCCGAGGTTGCCACAAGTATTACGGTTTCGGTTTTTTCATCGGTTTTAAGATTGGCCTTGACCAAAAGGCGAGGCAGTATCTGCAGCGCCACATCCTTGAAAGCACACGTTGGACCGTGCCAGAGTTCAAGCACATAGGCATTGTTACTGAGTTTCCTTATGGGCGCTACGAGGTCCTTTTCGAACCTGCCGCTTCCATACGCGCCATCAACGCATTCCCTAAGCTCTTCCGGAGTATAGTCGTCAAGAAAGCGGCCAAGTATGAAAACAGCCCTTTCCCTGTAATTCATGGCAGCAAGTCCGTATATTTCATCCGGCGTCAGCTTTACGGCAGTCTGCGGTACAAACAGCCCTCCATCGGGTGCCAGACCTCTTTTTATAGCTTCTGCCGAAGTTAAATTTCGCATTCCGCCGCGAGTGCTTTCATAAAACATTTTTAATCCCCCTGGCAATTTAATATCCTACGCGCAAATTCGTTTTACTAATAATAATATAAAAAAAACTAAAAAGAAAGACCCGCCTTTGGGGCATTGTTTTATATTTTATGGGATTTTCGTCAGTTCGTCTATCCTGATCTTCGCATTTCTGGTGTAAGTACTGTCGGGATAACCCGCCACGAGCTTCTGGAACATAGCCAGCGCGCCCCTGGAATCCTGTAGGAACTGACAGCTCCTGCCCATATAATAAAGCGCCGCGTCCATCCTCCTGTACCGTGGGTCATAAATCTGTACCTTTTCCAGGTTTTTCAAGGCATCCTCATATTTCCTCTGGTTGTAGAACCTGTAGCCCTGATCATAAACCGATTTCGCCGCCAGGGGCATAACTGCCGCAAAAAGCGAATCGAACTTTTCCTTCTCAGTGTCCTTGAACTCGATAGTTTTCATCAGCAGCAACATATCAGCCGCATTCTCGTACTTTCTATCCCTTACCAGACCTTCGACCTCATACAGCTTCACTGCCGCCTTGTAATAATCCGCCTGTTTTATGGCAGTTTCCTTATCCTTTTCAAGAAGGTCGTTCTTTTGCTGAAGCTCGCTTAACTGAGCCTCGTACTGCTGTTTGCCATCGTCGGCGGTTACATTCGTCCCGGGATTGTCCGTTCCCGGTTCGATATTTGCAGGTTTGGGCAGAGCCAGGTATACGGCACCGCACACAATCAGACCGGCAATAAAACCGGCTCCTATCTTAACTATATTTGGAATGGCTGTTTTTTTCAGATTTATTTCCTGCGATTTTGCTTCCCTTATTCTTTTCAGAGGCTGCTCCGGCTGTTCGGGAGATTTTCTGACGGGCCTGGCCTTTTGCTGCGGTTGGGCTGTCTGACTCATGCCACCCATTCCCAGACGCTGCATTATGTTCATGGCCAGAATACTGTTCGATTCTGCTTTGATGACCCTGTTGAAGGCTTCAGCGGCCTTTTCCGTCTCACCTATATAGCTGTAGCAGATCCCCAGCAGATTGAACGCTTCGTTGAAATTGGGGTTCATCGATGTGGCTTTTTTGAGCCCGATGACAGCAATATCCTCGCTGCCCGACCTTAGGCTCTCAATGGCCTTGTTGTAAAGGAAAATAGAATTTCGGATGTTATCCGGTATTTTCTCCTCATCCTGAACCAGTTCGTCCAGATTGACAGGCTTAAAATTCTCGAGTTCAGCCTTGAGATCCATTGATTACCTCACCCCCAATTAAATAACGCATCGGCATTTCTTATCCTTGCTGCGTTTCCATTAGTCTTGGCTGCATTTCCATGAAGTCACACCTCGTTATAACCCGAAATAGTCCCTGACAGCACCGATATAGTACAACGACCCGAATGCGCAGATAACCTCATCCGGTTCGGCAGTTTCAAGACTCGTCCTTATGGCAGTTTCAATTGTATCACTTATTTGTATGTTATTACAATAGCCGCCCGCCGCCCTGGCAAGATCCGATGCCGGCAAGGCCCTCGGGCTGCTCGACGTCACGGCGAAAAGTTTCCTGCAGACCGGCAGTACGGTTTCCATCATCGAAAGGTAATCCTTGTCGCTAAGCACGCCCATTATCAACGTTATCGGCCTGCCGGGAAAATATTCATCCAAAGCTCTTCGCAATACCGCCGCACCTTCAGGATTGTGCGCGCCGTCTATGAGGAAAACCGGATCTCTCCTCAGAACTTCCAGCCGCCCGGGCCACTTGGTATTCTCAAGTCCGCGCCTCAAGGCAGCCTCTGTAATATCGAACCCCTTGCGCCTCAATATCCCCGCGGCTCTGACAGCCACAGAGGCATTGTTGATCTGGTGTGCTCCCAAAAGCCCGATCTTCAGCCTTTCATAACCGCCAAAGCTGAACACCTGACCGTCTATTCCAAATTCATGACGAATGACGCCTGAAAAATCCGCCCTGTGCAGCCTTGCGCCCCTCTCGGCGCACGCTTTTTCAAAAACCTGCTCGGCTTCCCTGCTTTGACCGTATATTACAACATCTCCGCCAGGTTTTATGATCCCGGCCTTTTCGAACGCTATTTCCGGGAGTGTCTTACCCAGACGTTCCGTATGGTCGTAGCTGATCGTCGTAATAACGGCAAGCTCGGGGGTGTCGATGATGTTTGTTGAATCGAACCTGCCGCCCAATCCCACTTCCAGTACTACGATATCGCATTCCCTGCGGTAGTAATATTCAAAGGCTGCTGCCGTAACGATTTCAAACTCCGTAGGATGATTCTCCCCCATCGCGAGCATCCTGTCGACATTCGTCTTCACAAAGGCCGTGATCTCGGCAAGCTCGTCCCTGGTGATTTCGTCGTTACCTATACGGATTCTCTCAGTAAAACGCTGTATGAAGGGAGATGTATAAAGACCCGTCCTATAACCGGCCTCCATCAGGATATTGGCGATGAATGCCGTTGTCGAGCCCTTACCGTTGGTCCCCGCAACATGTACGAACCGGAGCTTTTTCTGGGGATCTCCCATAAGCTTGAGGAGCGTACCGATATTATGAAGGCCAAGCTTGCTTCCGAACTTCAATGTGCCGTGTATATATGCGATTGCCTCGTCGTAGGTCATGTCCATTCCTTCTTGCGTAATTATGTTAGCTCCGGTTGTGTTTATTGTTAAGTCGTTGTTTGCCGGTCGTGAAATTGGTCATTTGCCAATCGTCTCTTAGTTTCACGCATTCAATATATCAGCATATCTGCGGTTATCCTGCTACATTGCTGCTAGTTGTGTGATTGATTTCTATTGCGGAGTTTTGTTCACAGAGCATATAGATTCGGCCTTGGGTGGCAAATCAAACAATAGTATTTGCTTCGCAAATACTTACAGGCGAAACAAAATGCGTAGCATTGTATATTTCGCCGCTTGGCGTCGCTCAAACAGTGATTTGCCCTTAACTATGCCTCATCAATATGCTCTAGTTCGCAAAACTCATGCAATATCAAACAACCGCACAACTGCAGCACAACCGCTCTGTATAAATTCAGTCAACTAAATATTTCTATTCAAACTACAAGCCGTCGTCTTACCCTTCCGCATCACCGAGGCCAGCGCCGCAGCACTTCTTGTACTTCTTGCCGCTGCCGCACGGGCATGCGTCATTCCTGCCCACCTTTACGCTGCTGCGCTGCACGGGCTTTCTGGGCTGTTCCTCTTCGCCGCCGTGGCTGGCTGTAGTCGGCTCCGCCACCCTTTCACGCTTCGGAGCGCCCTGTTCGCGGTTTATGCGCACATGGAGCAGCATTTTGACCGAATCCTCCTGGATGTTCTTTATCATTTCCTCGAACATCGCAAAGCCTTCGAATTTATATTCAACGGCAGGATCGCGCTGTCCGTATGCTCTCATGCTGACGCCGGAGCGCAGCTGATCCATCGCATCTATATGATCCATCCATTTCTCATCGACGACCCTGAGAAGGACTATCCTTTCGAGCTCTCTCATCAGTTCGGAGCCATACTCCGCCTCTTTGGCCTCATAGAGCTTCGTTGCCGTTTCAAGCAGCGTATCGCGGAGATCATCCTTAATATAGCTGTCCATTTCCTCTCTTGAAGGCTTTAGGTCAATCTTTTGCATAAACAGCCCTTCTGCCTGAGCGTTGATGCTCTCCCAATCCCAGAGATCCGGGTGCGGGCTGTCGGAGCAATAAGTCGCAACAAGGCCGTCTGCGGTCCCTTCCAGCATCTTTACGAAGGAGTCCTTCAAGTTCTCGCCGTTCAGGACCTGCTTGCGCTGGCCGTATATGATCTCTCTCTGCTTGTTCATTACGTCGTCGTACTGCAGAACCTGCTTTCTGATGCCGAAGTTCTTGCCCTCCACCCTGCGCTGTGCGTTCTCTATGGCGTTGGAAAGCATCCTATGCTCGATCGGCTGGTCATCCTCGAGGCCGAGCGTATTGACCACGGCTGTGAGCCTATCTGAGCCGAACAGGCGCATAAGGTCGTCTTCCAGCGATATATAGAAGCGTGAAGATCCCGGGTCGCCCTGACGGCCTGAACGTCCGCGCAGCTGATTGTCTATTCGTCTGGATTCATGCCGCTCGGTACCGATGATGTGGAGCCCGCCGGCGGCGGTGACCTTTTCCCTCTCGGAGCTTATGTGTTCCTTGAACTGGCTGTAAAGCTGCTTGTAGGCGGCCCTGGCATTCAATATCTCTTCGTTGTCGGTATCGTTGAAGCTCGTCGATTCATTGATCAGTTCCTCCGGCATACCTTGCCTTCTGAGTTCCTGCTTTGCCATGAATTCAGCGTTGCCGCCGAGCGCTATGTCGGTACCGCGGCCGGCCATGTTGGTCGCTATCGTGACGGCGCCCAGTTTACCTGCCTGCGCTATAATCTCGGCTTCCTTCTCATGGAATTTGGCATTCAGCACCTGATGGTTTATACCCCGCTTTTTAAGCATGCTGCTGAGCAGTTCCGACTTTTCGATCGAGATAGTACCTATCAGTATCGGCTGGCCTGTTTTATGGCGTTCCGCTACTTCGTTTATAACCGCGTTGAATTTGCCCACTTCATTCTTGTAAACACAATCGGGATGATCGACCCTGATCATAGGCATGTTAGTCGGAATCTCTATAACGTCGAGCTTGTATATCGTCTGGAATTCCTGTTCCTCGGTCAGCGCCGTACCGGTCATGCCCGCAAGCTTCTCATACATCCTGAAGTAATTCTGGAAGGTTATCGTAGCGAGCGTTTTGCTTTCCCTTTCAACCTTGACGTTTTCCTTTGCCTCTATAGCCTGGTGCAGGCCTTCGCTGTACCGTCTGCCATACATCAGTCGGCCTGTGAATTCATCGACTATGATGATCTCGCCGTCTTTTATAACGTATTCCCTGTCCTTCTTCATCAGGCCATGCGCCTTCAGCGCCTGGTTTATATGGTGTGAAAGCGTCATATTGTCAGGATCGGAAAGGTTTTCGACTCCGAAAAACTGTTCGGCCCTTGTTACGCCTCTTGCTGTCAGTGCCGCCGAATGCGCCTTCTCATCTACAATATAGTCTGCGTCGACATCCTCGTCTTCCTTTTTGTCGTCGGTCTCGGCATAGACCTTTACCTTGAGGCGTTTTGCAAATGCGTCGGCTTTCTTGTACAGATCGGTGGACTTCTCACCCGCGCCCGATATAATGAGCGGCGTCCTGGCCTCGTCTATGAGGATGCTGTCAACTTCATCAACGATGGCGTAATGCAGGTCGCGCTGCACCATATCGTTCTTGTATATGACCATGTTGTCCCTCAGGTAGTCGAAACCGAGCTCGTTGTTCGTGCCATAGGTGATATCGCAATTGTAGGCTTTTCTTCTCTCATCGTTGTCGAGGTCGTGGACTATCAGACCGACAGTGAGGCCCAGGAAGTTGTATATCTTGCCCATCCATTCGCTGTCGCGGCGTGCCAGGTAGTCGTTGACCGTTACGACATGTACACCCTTGCCACTGAGGGCATTCAGGTAGACCGGAAGCGTTGCAGCGAGCGTTTTTCCTTCGCCGGTCTTCATTTCTGATATACGGCCCTGATGGAGCACCATTCCGCCTATAAGCTGGACGCGGAAATGCCTCTGTCCGAGCACCCTCACCGACGCTTCCCGCACGACTGCGAAAGCTTCGGGCAGTATATCATCGAGTGTTTCGCCTTCTTCGAGCCTCTTCTTGAATTCGGCAGTCTTGGCCTTCAGTTGTTCATCGCTCAAGGCTTTCATTCCGGTCTCAAGACTTTCTATTTCATCTACGATGGGTATTATTCTCTTAAGTTCCCTGTTGCTGTAGGAACCGATTATTTTTTCGATAACTGTTTTAAACATAATTGCCTCCATTTGGACGTTTTAAGGAAATTCGCGCCATTGGCGCTAAACGTCCTCCATAAATTGTTAATTGGTCGGAGCAGGAATCCCCGGAATACGGATAAAGCCTAGAGTATAGCATCTCCGGCGTATGGAGGTGACAGACCCGAAACGTGTGAAAACACTCCGCTTCGGTAATACAAGATCTGACCGGGGTATATTTCCCAGGAAACTGCCCTGAAGATAGACTTATCTATTGGATCATACCAGGTAAAAGCATTGTTTCTAGGGGACATCGCCCGGAAAGGAATTACGGCCTTGTTATCCGAAAGAGCATAGGAAAGCAGGCCCCTTTCAGCCTTCGCGGGAGAAATTTCCGCGTTTTTAGCCGTCTGGGCCGATACGCTGTTGAAGAATTCCAGCAGCATGTCTGCCGATATATTCAAGTTTGCATTGACGATCTGAGCTCCAGCGCCCTTTGACGTAAGCGCCGACAATATCAGAAAGCCTATCAGAAGACTCCTGAACAAACCTATCTCCCTTTCTTTTCAAGCCTTTCGAGCACAGTTTTGTAGCCGTCCTCGCCGTAATTCAGACAGCGGTTGACTCTGCTGATGGTGGCTGTGCTGGCGCCGGTTTTTTCGCTGATATCCATATAAGTATACCCTGCTTTCAGCATTTTTGCCACTTCAAGTCTCTGGGCCATTGCCTTTATTTCTGATACGGTACAGATATCTTCGAAGAAATTATAACACTCTTCGGAGTTTTCTAAAAGTAATATTGCCTCAAACAAACCGTCAGTCAATTGGTCCTTGATTTTCGAATTCATATGCTCCACTCCCCGGTGTACTGTGAAAACATACAGGCAGGCTCATTTGCCCGTTTGTACATTCACGCTTTAATACTGTAAAATATTAAAATACACTAAGTCTACATTATCAGCTTTTTTTATCACAGTCAATATACCTCGATTGCGGGTAAAAAGTCTTGATGATATAATGATAAAGAATATTGGGAAATCTAGGAGGATGACAGATGAAGCCCGACATAAAACCCGTCGTAACCAAGGCAGAAATGAAGCAGTTCCTGATACTCCCCTGGAAAATATACAAAAACGATAAGAACTGGGTACCGCCGCTTTTAAGCGATATCAAAAAATCGCTGGATCCGGTTAAGAATCCCGCACTCCAGAAAATAATACATCAGCTTTTCCTGGCATGTGTTGACGGTGAACCCGTCGGAAGGATATATGCCGGTATCGATACCAACCTCAATCAGAAGAAGCATATGAACATGGCCTTCTTTTCCATGTTCGAAACAATAAACGATGATGAAACAGCACATTCCCTGTTCGAGGCTGCCACAGAATGGGCAAAACGCAGCGGTGCGGATTTCATATGCGGCCCCTGCGCAGTTACGGGTACGGACGGAGATGAAAACAAGGGATTACTGGTGGACTGCTTCGACAGGCCTCCGGTGCTGATGAACTCCTACAACCCATCCTATTATACGGAGCTTATCGAGAACTACGGTTTCGTCAAGGATTATGACGTTTTTGCCTATTATATGGATAAAGCAAACACCTTCCAGAAGGATCCCGGAAAGGTAATAGAATACGCCCAGAAGCGCTATGATTTCCGGGTGGACACGCTGAATCTCAAAGACATCGAAGGCGAGGTCAGGGCCATAAAACAGGTCATGGACAAGGCGATGCCGGATGAATGGCCGGACCTGGTTCCCCCGACCCTCGAAGAGGTCAGGGATATGGCCAAAAGGTTAGTCCCTCTAGCGGAACCCGAGATAATACCTATTGCGCGTCACGGGGACGAGGCCATCGGTTTCGGCATAGCACTTCCGGATTACAATCAGGTGCTCATTCATTTAAACGGAAGGATAACACCCCTTGGAGCTCTGAAATACCTGTGGTACAAGCACAAGATCTCGACAGCACGCATGTTCGTGATGTTCGTCGTACCGGAATTCAGAAGCAAGGGAGTGTCGTATGCACTCTATTATACCGCCTTCAACAATGCGGTCAAAAAGGGGTTTACGTCCGGCGAGGCCTCAACCATAGGCGAAACCAATCTGCGGATGCGAGCTGATATAGAAGGTACCGGCGCTCAGCATTATAAAACCTACAGAATATACAGAAAGGAACTCTGAGTACAGAGTTCCTTTTTCATTACAGCCATTCAAGCTATTCCAGTCATATTAGTCTTCAATCTGCCGGTCAAGGCCTGTTTCACCTAAACCTTTACTTCCTCTTCACCGAGGTTGTCGCTTTCATAATCCACTTCCTCTATATAGCCGCCCTTCTTCACCTCATACCTTATACCTCTCCATGTGACGTAAGGATTGCTTATCGAGAATATCAGATAGAAGGTCGCAAACAGGTCGAAAAACAGCGGTGTGACAAAATCGGTAAGTACAATGCCGTTCCTGGTTATGACTCTCATAAAAACTCCGTGAATGACCCTCAATCCCATGAAAATAAGCGACAGATAAATCACGAAGGTATCCCTGAACGCAAGGCCCAGCAGAAGTATCAGCCAGTACCAGAAAAACATCGCTATAAACATCGGAAGCTCAGTTGCGATGTGAGCCTTGATGCCGATACCTATACGCCGCGCGTAATTGAAGGATTTCTCCTTGGCAAGCCTGTTTACGTGGCATTCGAGGAAAGGCCCGAGTATGAGTTTATATCCCATCTTGTAGAGAGTATTGCCAAGGTGCAGATCCTCCAGCAGCGAGCCTCCGAAGGCCTCAAGACCGCCTACCTCGAGCAGCAATTTTTTTCTCATCGCAAAGGCCGCGCCAGTAGCGCCGACATCCACTCCGAGCTTCGTCAGGAATGCCCAAGTGAAATCGGTCTCGGTATTCTGAGTGAACGTGAAGAAACGCGTCCAGAAATCCCTGCCCCCGATATTGATCTGTCCGCAGGTCGTAATCCCGACTTTTTCGTTTTTAAGTGGGCGGACCATCTTTATTATGAAATCCTGCCTTATCCTTATATCGCTGTCGCCGAACATGACTATATCGTATTTTGCCAGCTTCATCCCGTTTACCATGTTGGAGCTTTTGCCGTTAAGTCCCGGAATAACAGGGTTTATCGTAATTTCGCAGTCAATGTTCGGGTGTTCTTCAATTATTGATTTCACTATCGGTATCGCCGGGTCGTCCATGGACTGGAAGCTGAAAATATGCTGTATCGGACCGCTATAATTCTGTCTGAACCAGGATTCCAGATTACGTTCCAGCTCGAAATCGACGTCTTTGATTGGGTGTATGATACTGACGCCAGTTTTGGCATCCTCATTGTCCGATTGTATAATATGATTCGTCCATCTTAAGTGAAGATTCAGAAACAAGAGCTGAGCACACCAGAACAGGATGAACAGAGCTCCGACTGAAAGGGATATATACAAAAGCAACATGAGTTATTCCCCCAAAAATAAATTGTAATAAAGCCATAGTCGGATAATTATGACCTAGTATTAAGTTATTTCTTTATTATTATATAACTTATCCATGGTTTATACAACCTAATTGAAAAATCCACAGATGCATCGAACGTCCGTGATTGGCTTGCGATTCACCTCGGCGAAGCCGGTACAAGCCGCATCGATTCATTCAAATGAACGAGCAGATGACGCGTCGCAGGCATCAGAAGCAAACCTGCATAAGTTTTCTTTTTCCAGTAATCGTATATTCCCCGGGCGCCGGGTACAAGCGAACCGTCTGCCATAAGGCTGTCAAGCCTTGCTGCATCTACCTTCAGCTTAAGATCCTGAGGCTTCAGGGATCGGATAATTTTTCTTGTACGTCCGGCAACCTCATTGCGATATGACTTTAGCGCCTCGATATCGATCGAACCGCTCATTTCAGCTATTTCATCCTCGTTCATTGCATTGCCCGTATCCCGGGCTTTTACGTTAAGCTTCCGATACCGGTCATCTTCATCTATGACCTGACCTGCGCCTGCGATCAACACATTCATGGTCATATCCTCTATCCTGCCGGAATGCCAGAGTTTCCATGCAATCGACTGGTCTCCATGGTGTAGCTTTCTGAAAGCCTCTTCTGTCAAGACAGTCCACAGCTCATCCTCGAACGAAACGGGCACAGCCTGCTCCGGAGTCCTGGAATGTACCATGCCGTGAAGCTCCAGGCAAATGCTTATGCAGCCGCTGAAGTTGTCGGGTTTGGGCCATGTATCCTGAAGTATCTTGAATTGCTCGTTCCAGTATTTCCGATTCGAATCTGACATACGAGTACCTCTTTTACCAAATATTTATTATTTGTTAACAAAAAATTCAAATTTAACCGGTAATATTATAATGTAAAATGTGTCATATATAGCAAATGATACACTGTAAGGTTATGTTAATCAAGCATTATGAAAACAAAAGAACAAAAGTACAAGGAGCAAAAAATGAATATGTTAAAATCGTTCCTGAAAACAGGACATCGGCGCATCTGCTTACGAAAGCATATACGCTCAGCGCTGGCAATTGTTATGATATTGCCGCTGGTTCTGATTCCCGCAGGCTGTGCGTCCGGTTCTAACAGCGGTAAGGGCGAGGACGAAGCCTTCATGCAGAAGTATGAAGCAACCGTCGAGAAATTGGAACACACATCACTGAAGTTTTGTTTTCCAGGAACAGAACCAAAGGGCTGGCCTGATGTAAAGGCCGAGCTCGAAAAGCGTACCACGGATACGGTAAACGCCTCTCTTGATTTCAAATGGATCGAATTCGGGCAGTACATGAGCAAGCTGAAAACGCTCGAAGCTTCAGGCGACGTCTACGACGCCTTCTGCCTCGCAAAGCCGGATTCCTTCTATCCCGACTTCACGGCTATTGCCAGAGAATCCAAGCTTGCCGACATAACAGCCCTCTTCCCTGAAAATGCGTCATCACTGTATTCGAAATATTCAAAGGAAGAGCTTGAATTTGCAAAGGTCGACGGAAAGCTCTATGCCGTGCCTTCGCTTTATCCGGTTGCTTATTGTACATATCTTATGGTCGACGATGCTCTACATAAAAAATACAATATTCCCGATATAACAAATCTCGACCAGTACGAAGCATATCTCAAAGCTGTTAAGAATAACAATCCAGATCTGGTACCCGGGATCATAGCCAACATGGTCAATTCGATGAAGCTCTTCGCCAGGGCTTTCGACTATGTCATTCTCGATGAATCCCAGAACCTCGTTTACAAGTGGAACGATCCAAAAATGACGATAAAAGCCTGGGAGCAGACTCCGGAATTTAAAGAAGCCTCGAACAGGCTAGGAGGCTGGTATAGCAAGGGGTATCTGCAGGACGCCGCAAGCGTCGATCAATCCAAAGTAACGTCGTTCGTTTTCTACGGCGAATTGAGCCCGCCGTCCGAAGAACCTCAGAAAATGACTTTCAACACTGCATCAGGAGAAATAAAGGAGTCCAATCCTTTAAAGGTATTCTACCTGTATCCCGAAAAAAAGGTACAGCGCGATAATTCCATGGGTAGCTTCTATATGAACGGATCATTCGTGTTCCCGGCTTCATCGACAAATACAGCAAGGGCGCTCCGCTTCATTGACTGGGCGCAGCAGAACCGCGACAACTATTATCTGATGAATTACGGCATCGAAAACAAGGATTACGTACTGGCCGAGGGTTACCCGAGCCTGCCGACAGGGCAGGATTTCAACAACCGCTCGTATCTGTACTGGGACGGCAACTGGGCATTCAGAAATGCAGAATATAACCTGACGCTTCCCAAAGATGCCTTTGGCCCGGGAATAAACACACTGATAGATTTCCTTGACAAATACAGCGGTTACGCACCGCACGGCGCCTTCTACCCCGATTACGGCGGAACACTGAAGGATATTGCGGCAAAAAGGAGTCAGGCCCTCCAGAAGTTCGAGTTCGAATTGGCGCAGGGCAAGATCAAGGACTCAGGGCAGGTCGATAAGTACATAAGCGATATGAAGGAACTCGGCACCGACAATATGGTAGCTGAAATACAGAAGCAACTGGACGAGAAATAGAATTCAGTTTTATAGACGCCTTCCGGACAGGAGGGCGTTGTTTCGTTGACCGGGCATGTTGATGAAGCATTTTGATATATGTAGATAGCTATCGATATTTACAAGGAGTTTCCGGTATGAACAGGAAGGACGGGAGTATGAAATCCGAGTTATTGTACTCCGGGAGATTAACGCCACGCATTATGAAGCGAATAGTTTTACACTCCGCGCTTATTTTCTCCATGGTATTTACGTTGCTCCTGCTTCCTGCGGGCTGTAGCTCCGAGCAGGGCGGAGATAAGCATGAGGACGAAGCCTTCATGCAAAAGTATGAGGCGCCCGCCAAGAAGCTGGAACACATATCGCTGAAGTTCTATTTTCCCGGAGAAGAGCCGAAAAGGTGGCCTGAGGTAAAAGCCGAGATAGAAAAGCGTTCTTTAGACTCAGTGAACGCCTCGCTTGACTTCAAATGGTTCGACTATGGGCGGTATATTAGTGTGATGAGGACGCTCGATGCCTCAGGATTGGCTTTTGACGCATTCTGCGTGTCAAAGCCGGAGTCAATATTCCCCAATTTCACCACGCTCGCCAAGGAAGGAATGCTTACGGACATAACCGCTCTCTTCCCCGAGAACGCCCAGGCGCTTTATTCGAGATATAAACACGATGAACTCGAGTACGCCAAAGTCGACGGTAAACTTTATGCCATTCCAGCCCTGTACCCTGACGCATACTGCTCCTGCTTGAAGGCAGATGATACGCTTTGTACAAAATACAATATCAGTAAAATAACGAATCTCGACCAATATGAAGCATATCTGAAAGCAGTGAAGGACAACGAGCCGCAACTCATCCCAGGTATCATAACAATCGGCGTTAATTCCATGAAACTCTTTGCAGGCATTATGGGCTATACCATTCTGGACGAATACCAGAACCTTGTTTATAAACGGGACGACCCAAAGATGAAGATCAAGGCGTGGGAACAGACGCCTGAATTCCTTGAATTAGCCAATAAGCTTATCGAATGGTATAGAAAAGGATATCTCAAGTTTGATGCCGATCCGGCAAAAGTAACGTCGTTCGTTCTTTTCGGCGAGCTTGAACCTCTGCCTGAAGAGCCGCAAAGGATGTCACTCCCGTCAGAATCCGGTGAATTCATACAATCGAACCCATTAAGGGTCTTCAACCTGTATTCCGGACAAAAAGCGCAGCGAGATAATCCAATGGGCTCATCATACGAGACCGGAGCTTTAGTATTTCCGTCCTCATCGTCAAATACCGCAAGAGCGCTCCGCTTCCTCGACTGGGTGCAGCAGGACCGCGACAATTATTATCTGATGATGTACGGTATCGAGAACGAGGATTATGTACTGAAGGATAATCATCTGAAATTACCGCAAGGGGTGGATTTTGACAGTACATATATGAACTGGGACGGAAGCCGGGCGTTCAGAAACGTCGAATATGAGCCTTCACCTCGCAAAGATGCGTATGGTCCCGGGATAAACTCCCATTCGGACTTCATTGACAGATATACTGAACTCCCACCTCATGGAGCATTCTATCCGGATTACTCCAAATTGAAGGACGCAGCAGAAAAAAGGATCAATGCGATTATAGAATTCGATACAAGCTTATTGAAGGGGGAGATCAAGGACTTCGGCGAAGTAACAAAGTTCATAGACGATATGAAGGCGCTGGGTATCGATAATTTAGTAGCCAGGACACAGACGCAGCTCGATAAATGGATTGGTAAAGCGCCCCAATGAAGAGAGACGGCTTTTCTCTGCGATAGCCGTCATCCCGGTTTCTGCAAAGACTTTATGTTGTCTATTAAAAAATTCCACATTTCCATTTCTTCATAAAACAGGCGCTTGCATATTTCATTGACAGCAGAGAGCTTTTTGCTCCTGTCTGTCTTTGTATTGTGCACCAATAGAACCTTGGATCTTACTATAAGCCAATTTTTCTGCAGCTTTTTGCTCCTGTCAACGAGACTGCAGATAATATCACTGTCGCAGTATTCATTTAATAAGTTTTGGAATAAGAACCCATTTGCATAATGTCTTTTCGAAATCTGAAATATATGCACGGCAATGGTATCACGCATTTCGCCAGTATTAAACTGCTCTTCGCTTAATAACCAGAAAGGTTCCATTTTCATTGCGCCGATCTCATCAATCAGCCTTTTGGCATTCCTAACGACATCATTTGATGAAAATACATAAGGCCGAAGATCACCTGTTATTTTCAGAATATCGCCATGGGACTTCAGTGTACAATTGTTCGTTGCCAATAAAAATCTTTCTTCCGGTATTTCCTGTTCGGCATATCCGAAATTATCATCATCGAATACATAAAATACTTTTTTCTCGTCATCAAAGCCATTTATCATTGAAGTATGGTACCAATGATTCACACCGAAATTAATACTGCTTGGCAGCCAATAAAACAGATCGACACCCACCTGAACAATCTCTTTTTGGCGTATAT
Source organism: Clostridia bacterium (assembly GCA_036260935.1). Classification (GTDB taxonomy): domain Bacteria; phylum Bacillota; class Clostridia; order Acetivibrionales; family DTU013; genus JAEYOM01. The sequence goes on along the minus strand of DATALQ010000002.1, from coordinate 7,680 downwards.
GGTCTTTTATTACGTCCAGGCCAGTTCCTTCTTCTCTGAAGTATATGGGCAGATAAGTAAATACACCCTGAATATATTTTTCCACAAACTCAATCATCGGCCTCAGCTGAAGATGGTTATAATTCCAATCATGTATATCGTAATGATAGTCATTCATATACGCAGCATACCTATAACTTGGATCAATCGAGGTGAATATGCTGAGAATCTTATTGTAATAACAGGTTATCCAATATTCGCTAAAGGGTTTCAGACCTAAACTTACCAGCATCCTAAAATCTCCTTGATGTTCAGATTCCTGCCTTGAAATGATATTATAAAACAGCATGAATGCTAACTTGTTCATAAAGGCTATTTATGGTAACACATTAATTATATGTTAAGATGCTGGTAAGTGCAACAAAATAATCCATAAATTGTATATTATTGCAAATTACTTGGCCCCAAAATGTCGCTCCGTTTCCTGGATTGGGTACATCATCCATTCATCGGGCCATATTCCCTGCATGCCCTGAAATCCGCGGTTTCTGGCTCCTGTGTTCCGAAAGCGCTCCATTCGTGCGGGCGGTAGAGTTTATTATTATCAACATTATGCATTGAAACGGGTATGCGCAGCATGCTGCAAAGAGTGATCAGATCCTGCCCTACGTGACCATACACCCATGCGCCGTGGTTTGCGCCCCAGTTTGCCATTACACTGTAAACATCGGTAAAAGCGCCATTCCCCGTCAGACGCGGAGCAAACCAGGTAGTGGGCCAGGTCGGGTCCGTACGCTGATCGAGGAGCTTATGGACGGATTCGTCAAGCACGGTCGTCCAGCCCTCGGCAATCTGCATAACAGGGCCAAGGCCTTCTACTATATTCAATCTTGCCATTGTTACAGGCATCTCTGCATCCGTTTTAAAATGAGACGAGAATCCGCCTCCACGAAAATATTCATAATCCGCGCGGCACCAGTCGGTAGCTTCAAGGCAGGCGGATATATCGGCATCGGTCATGTTCCACCATTCTTTCATGCAGCCGCTGCCATCCGCAGCCTTGGATGCACCTGTCGCGTCAAGTGCGGTAGCGCCTGAATTGATAAGGTGCATAAGGCCGTTCTGTGCCATGCCTTTAAGTTTTTTACCGGTTACACGTTCTACTGCGTCCGGGCTCCAGTACGTTCGCACGTCCGAAAACAGAGGAGCTCTTCCGGTAAGCATATTTAGCAGCAGCATAGTTATGCCGTTCATGGTATCATTCTCGGTTGCTAACGGAATCGGTTGGCGTTTGCCATTCCAGTCGAAGGACGAATTAATAATAGCTTCCGTAAAGTCTCCGTTCGGAAGCCAATCGGTCCACATACGCTGTCCCTGGAAACCAGCTGCAACCGCATTGCGCCCCAATGCCTCTTCATGCCATCCCATCCCGTTCAGTTTGGGATTTCCCAGCATAATGTCCCGGCAGACAAGCGTCATCTTAACTATAAACTCCCAATCCTTTTCGGGCGGAATTACTTTAGACTTTTTAACAATATCCGCAAGTTCTTTTCCGGCATTTTTATCAAATCCCTCTTTGCAGTTGTTCCTTGTCCATTCAAGGGCTTTCGTGTATTCCCCGTGGTCATAGATTTCAAGCTTGATGCGGCGTAAAATCTCGGTCATATCGACCCATTCGGCGCGGATACCCAGATATTTCTGCAGGAAGTCCGCATCACAGTAGGATCCCATTATGCCCATGGAAACACTTCCGATATTTACATAGGATTTACCCCGCATCCAGCCCACGGCAACTGCGCAGCGGGCAAAACGAAGAAGCTTTTCCTGCACGTCTTCCGTTACTTCGGCATCACCCTTGTCCTGAACATCGTGCCCGTAAATGGAGAATGCCGGAAGTCCCTTTTGCGCATGTGCGGCCAGTGCTGCCGCCAGATATACTGCACCGGGACGTTCGGTGCCGTTAAAGCCCCAGATTGCCTTGACGGTGAGCGGATCCATGTCAATAGTTTCGCTGCCGTAACACCAGCATGGCGTTACACTTAGAGTACCGCACACATTTTCTCTTGAAAACTTCTCAGCGCAGAGATTTGCTTCGGCGCTGCCTCCTATAGTTGTGCCGGCTATGACACACTGTACGGGAGTTCCGTCCGGATAGCGAAGGTTCTCCCGTATCAGCTTTGCTGCTGCCGATGCCATATCCATAGTTTGCTTTTCCAGGCTTTCGCGTACTCCGCCCCAACGGCCGTCAATTATTGGCCTTATACCGATCTTTGGATACATCATGATGCTACCTCCAAATATAAAATACATTTATTTATAATTAAGCTTGGTTTTGATACTGGATTACTTGTGTAAATTGCCTGTAATACTCTGACCATAGGTCTGGATTTGAAGGCAGAAATTCCTTTGGAGAAAAAGTCTTGCGTATCACTGCCCGCGCCTGCCTCAAATCATCCAAAAGTCCCAGCGCTATCAGCTGCGCTGCTGCATTTCCCAGTGCCGTAGCCTCGACAGGACCTGCCAGGACGGGAATATTTACTGCGTCGGCGGTCAGCTGGCAAAGGAAACAGTCACGCGTACCGCCTCCAACAATATGGATTACATTATAGTCCTTTTTTGTGCAGCGTTTTACCTGTTCAAAAGCTACACGGTACTTCATCGCCAGGCTCTCATAGATACAGCGGACGACCTCTCCGTCATCCTTCGGAATATATTGTCCTGTTTCTCTGCAAAACGTCCGGATTCTGTCCGGTATATCGCCGGCCTGCATGAATTCCCTGGCGTCCGGGTCAATAAAGCAGGAAAATGGGCGACTTTGCCGTGCCATATTTTCCAGATCCGCATAGGAGTACTGCCGGCCGTCGCGTTGAAATTGTCGGCGTGTCTCCTGTATCAGCCAAAGCCCTGTTATATTTTTTAAAAATGTAACTGTATTGTCGAATCCCAATTCATTAGTCAGGTTACACTCCTGCGAATTATCGTCAATAACAGGTTCCTTAAGTTCGGTCCCCAGAAGCGACCATGTCCCGCTTGATATGAACACGAAATCCCGGTCACTTTCAGGAACAGCCATGACCGCGCAGGCAGTGTCGTGCGATGCCACCGCTATAACAGGTACGGGCTCAATCCCAAGCTTTACACAGATTTCCTCTTTAAGCACCCCTGCATGAGTGCCGGGTGCTACGAGTCCAGGAAGAATTTCGTGCGGAAGATCGAGCTTTTCAAGCAGCGGCAGATTCCAGGCCCTGCCATAAGGCTCCAGCATCTGAGTGGTTGAGGCAATAGTCAGTTCGGCATGCCGCTCGCCCGTCAGAAAATAATTAATCAGATCGGGCATCATTAAAAGACATTTGGCATCCTTTAAAAAACCAGGGCGTTTTATTTGAAGTGAATACATTTGATAGAGAGTATTGATATCTATTCTCTGGCTCCCTGACATTTGATACAGTTCATGCTCTCCAAGCATGGCTGCTACCTTGTCCGAAAGGCCGTCCGTACGGCTGTCGCGGTAATGTACCGGTGCTTCCAAAAGCTCTCCCAGTTCATTCAGGAGGCCGAAATCGACACCCCACGTATCGATACCTATACTGTCAAAGCCGCCTTTATCACGGGCTTGTTTTATTCCCTCGAGAATATTCCGGAACAGGAGGTCCCAATCCCAGTAAAGTGTATCACCGCGCAAGACGGGTTCATTGGTAAAGCGGAAAATCTCCTCAAGTTCCATTTTCATTGCGTCGAAGCGGCAGAGCATTGCCCTTCCGTTCGATGCTCCAAGATCAAAGACAAGAACAGTGGATACCTTTCCCATATGACGACCTCCATCCATGTGCTTCAAACCTTGTTGTACTTTTTGTACCCGGGATGGCGTCCGGTAACATGATAGTAATTTTTTCGTAGATCCATCAGTTTATCTATCTGTTTTTCCGGAATTTCTTTGGCCCCTCCGAGCAGATGCGCCGTAAGGCTGATCTTGGCGTAAAGCTCGAGCGTTTCCATACGGTAATATGCAGTCAGCACGTCGCTGCCGACAGCCAGCGCGCCATGATTCTGCAGCAGAAGGACATCATGTTCCTGCAGGTACGGCGTGATGGCATCCGGCACCTCCATAGTAGAGGGCGTTCCATACGGCGTTAAGGGTATGGACCCGATCGTTAAGACAGTCTCGATCATCGAATATTCGTCAAGACTCAGCCCTGCCACAGCGTAACCTGTTGCCGTAGGCGGATGAGCATGTACTACGCCGTTTACGTCCGGGCGCTCGCTGTAGCATCTCAGGTGCATTTTAATCTCTGACGACGGCTTGTATCCGGCGGCGCCCTCCAGTATTTCACCCTTGTCGTTTATTTTAACGAGCTTTTCAGGCGTAATAAAGCTTTTGCTGATACCTGTCGGCGTGGCGAGGAAATTGCCGTCTTCAAGACGTACGGACACATTGCCGTCGTTTGCCGCGACCCAGCCCAATTGCCACATCTTGTGGCATATATCACATATCTGTTCCTTTAATTCCATTTCTGTCATCTTAGAAATCCCCTATATAATTATTTTCTGTAATGTCGATGCAAATCATGAACCTTTCGCCTCGTCAGCAGTTTCCGGCAGGGCTTGATCCGGCGTAGAGCTTATTGACTTCAGCCTAAATATAAGCTTTGGGCAGGCCAATGTCAATAATTGGTGCAGACGTTGATAAAGTATTAAAATCGCGCTATAATGTTGATCAATATCAATCAATAATAATCATTTCGGAGTAAAATTATGCTTATAATTGAACGCCGGGAAAAGATACTATCAATTCTCCATCAGAAGAAATTTGTAACCGTCGGACATTTATGCGAATTGCTTTATGCGAGCCCCGCCACAATAAGGCGCGATCTGTCCGAAATGGCAGCGCAGGGCGTATTGAAACGGTTACGCGGGGGAGCCGAGCTGTCGGAAGGAAGCAACAGCGATATGCCTCTTCTTTTGCGCCGTCAAAAGGACAAAGAGAAAAAAGAGATCATAGCATCGCTTGCAATACAATATTTAAAGAGCGCTTCAACAATATTTTTTGATTCGAGCTCCACCGTATTTTATCTTGTCCGCCAGGCCGGTGACTTCACCGGCAAGAGCATAATTTCCAGCGGAGCAGCAACGATCAACTATCTCAACGAACAGACATCGGCTGCTGTTTACTGCACGGGCGGCAGACTGCTGAACCAATCCAGTTTTGTCGGGAACCGCGCGATAGAGGCGGTCAAGTCCTATTGCGCAGATATAGTGTTTTTCAGTTGCTGCGGCTTTTCCGCAATAAACGGGACCACCGAGGCTGAGGAGGAAAATGCAGCAGTAAAGCGAGCCATGAGCGAAAACGCACGGATAAGAATCCTATTATGCGATTCCACCAAATTCGGTCACGACTTTTTTTGCAAAGCTGTAGATACAAAGGCAATCGATTTGATCATCACGGACAAGAAGCCGGATGATGCTGCAGTGCAGGCATTGCAGGGAAAATTGATCTATCCGGAGAATACCGTCTGAAAAGTATCAAGATAAACATTTAACCAGCGTTAAAGTAGCATTTTACGGCATTGACAAACGGGCATACCGACTGTATAATATGAAAGTCGGTAATCACGATACCTGTGCGGGTGTAGTTCAATGGTAGAACATCAGCCTTCCAAGCTGATTGCGTGGGTCCGATTCCCATCACCCGCTCCAATAAATCAATGGTCGTAATGACCGCGCCGACAACAGGAATTTGGCCGGAAGCGTCCGACGCATCCGTACAGCGGCAAAACTGAATATGTGCCTGTAGCTCAGCTGGATAGAGCAACGGACTTCTAATCCGTTGGCCGGGGGTTCGAATCCCTTCAGGCACGCCAAAGAAAAAGAAACACCGAAAATTGTAATGGTGTTTCTTTTTCTTTGCTTGTTTCGTTGAAGGGATTCGAACCTTGCGGCACGAGCCGTGTTTCGACGTGCTAAATGCACATCGTCAGGCGAGTGCGCGAGGATACTGGGGAGCCTACATCCGAGCGGAGAGCGCAGCGAAGCGGCGCGTCGATCCCTTCAGGCACGCCAAAGAAAAAAGGAACACCAATAATTGTAATGGTGTTTCTTTTTTCTTTGCTTGTTTCGTTGAAGGGATTCGAACCTTGCGGCACGAGCCGGAAGAAACGTGCTAAATGCACGTTTCGGGGCGAGTGCGCGAGGATACTGGGGAGCCTACATCCGAGCGGGGAGCGCAGCGTAGCGGCACGTCGAATCCCTTCAGGCACGCCACATAAATGAAAACGTCATCGTCAGATGGCGTTTTTGTTTATGTGAAATTGTTCAATGAAGGGATTCGAACCTTGCGGCACGAGCCGTGTTTCGACGTGCTAAATGCACGTCGTCAGGCGAGTGCGCGAGGATACTGGGGAGCCTACATCCGAGCGGAGAGCGCAGCGTAGCGGCGCGTCGAATCCCTTCAGGCATGTCACTAAAATCAAGGTTTCCAAGGTCTTTAACCTCGGGAGTCTATCGATTGCTACCCATACTTTACTTTTACCGGAATTTTTTCTATCTTAAATACCCCTTTTAACTTTTGCACAGCATCCTTTTTCGTAAGATTTAGAACATCCATAAAAAATCCAATAAATCAAGTGGCCATGGGTACCATTTAATTGCACAATAAATACCGTCCACAAATATCGCAATAAACGAAATTCCTATTATTAGTGTCAATGTAAACAATAATGTCTTTTTTTGTTCACTAAATTTATCATTAACAATAATGGCTTTTAGTTTATAAAAAGTAATTATAATTGTTGCGCCAGTAGCCATTATCGATATAAAAGTAAGTGCTATTTGCCAAATTAATCGCTGAGGTTCAATAGATATGTTAGCGGTTGCCTTATCAACAAAAACTACTGCTAACGCAACAATACTTGCTGCACTTCCAATGGCGTTAAATAAACTCAACCCATTCTTATTGTTGTCCATTTATTATCCCCACTTCCTGATCTTTTATTAATTGAAACTAACATAAACTAAAATTAACTAGCAATTTATACGAACTACTGTATTAATCGGACACATTCCCGTAATTGTATAATTTTACACCTATTATGCTATATTCCGCCAATATATAAATCAAGTAAATACAAAGTGAAAAAATGTAAAATATATTAAGCAATTACATGTTAGTCAGAATTAATTATTTTATCAAGTTTTAATAAAAACATTAATCCTGTTTCCTTACTTAGCAAATCAACCTTTCTAATCTGATCTGCCACATCAAACGCCATATTTGTACCTAACGATAACCCTGTTAACATGAGATTTGATTGTGATAAGCTAGAATTACCAGCCAATAATTTTATTCCATTATTCACTGGTCCAATTATTTTATAGAACCAGTGTTTTCGCTCAAGTGCCATTTTCTGTTTTAAATCTATAAGCGCTGGCTTTACGGTAGATTCAATAATTTCTTTACCTTCCATGATAAGATCATTTGAAGGTATATTCTCCTTAATTCTTGCTTTTAAATCGGTGGTTAATTTTATCATTGAAGACCAAAACGGTGGTAATAAATCTCTTAATTTATACCTTGCTTCAAGAATAGTTTCAGCGTTAACTGCTTTAAATTTAGGGATAATTAATTCAAGACTTTTCATAGCTAAAAGAGTAGCAAAACTATTTGTTACATTATTCTTTTGATTAAACAAATTGACATGATATTTA
>DATALQ010000050.1:0-119796 GCA_036260935.1 Clostridia bacterium | reverse complement strand
TATGCCTTTAAAACGCCGTATACTTCGTCGATGTACTTCGGGCCTATGCCTGCGCCGGTACATACGCCTCCCGCTACGGGATTTGAGGAAGTGACGTAGGGGTATGTTCCGAAATCGAGGTCGAGGAAAGTAGCCTGAGCTCCTTCAAAAAGGATATCCCTGCCCTGTTCAGCCGCGTCGCCGATTATAGCGTTGACATCCGCCACATGCTTTTTCAGCTGTTTTGCGTACAGGCCATACTCCGCGATGATCTCCTCAGCGTCAAGACCTTTACCGCCGTATACCTTCTCGATGATCTGATTCTTTACTGCCAGGTTTTCTCTTACCTTGCGGGCAAATTCCTCTTCATCGACAAGATCGCAGATACGGATACCACATCTTTCCGTTTTATCGGTATATGCAGGTCCGATGCCCCGTTTGGTCGTACCGAGGCTTGCAGAACCGCGCTGGCTTTCCTGCAGTTCGTCCAAAAGCTTATGATACGGCATAATGACATGCGCTCTGTCACTTATGAGCAGCTTGTCGGTACTTACGCCCTTTTGCTCGAGTTCTTCCATTTCCTTCAGCAGCACAGCGGGGTCTACTACGACGCCATTACCTATTATGCAGGTTTTATCCCTGTGAAGAATACCCGAGGGTATCAGGTGCATCGCATATTTGATCCCGTCAGCCACTATCGTATGGCCTGCATTGTTTCCGCCTGAGAAACGCACTACCAGATCGGAATCCTTTGCAAGCATGTCTATATACTTGCCTTTGCCTTCGTCACCCCATTGGGTGCCTACGACAACTCTAACCGCCATTTACAAATCCCCCGTCGAGTTTATTTTGCATCCTTCGATGCGAGATAATCGTTCAGTTCCTTTACTATCTGATCAACATCTATTCCGTGGATAGCGCACGCATCCTCAAGGCTCTCTCCCGATGACGACGGACAGCCGAGGCAATGCATCCCTATGCTGAGCAGTATCGGTACAGTGCCTCTGTCCAGTTTCAAAATATCTGAAATAATCATATCCTTCGTTACTTGTGCTGCCATGTTAAATACCTCCCCTTTCTGATGCCATAAAATTCTAGACTATTATACACTATTATTCATTTAAATAATACCCTGCTTTTTATTTCATTATCAAGGATTTTATTACGTTTTCCTGTTACTTTTGGAATTTTTCCCGACCTATTCGGTACAGATCGCTGCCGCTGCTGTCTATGACTACAGTCGCTGGGAAATTTTTCACTGTAAGCTTTCTCAGTGCCTCAGTTCCAAGCTCCGGAAATGCTATTATTTCTTCGGCAATGATACACTTTGAAAGCAGTGCGCCCGCACCGCCTGTAGCGCCGAAATAGACCGCGCCGTATCTGACCATGGCCTCCGTAACCTGGCTGCTTCGAAGCCCTTTTCCGATCATACCGGTCAGGCCCAGCCTTATGAGTTCAGGGGCATACGCATCCATCCTGCCGCTGGTCGTAGGACCCGCCGAACCGATAACGCAGCCCGGGCCGGCCGGACATGGCCCTACATAATATATTACCTGATCCCTGATATCTATTGGAAGCTGCCCGTTGGTCTTCAGCAGGTCTATCAGCTTTTTATGAGCCGCGTCCCTGGCGGCATAGATGGTCCCGCTAATTTCGACCGCATCGCCTGCTTTCAGCCGCACAACGGCATCCCTTGTCAGAGGCGTACTTATTTTTATGATATCAGCCAAAGGCTCTACCTCCCCAGTTATAATTTTCTATTTCCCACCTTAAGCATGATTTGGGTTTCAGTTTAAACCGCCTATCTAAATCGGTCCTGGTCACAATATCGCTTCGGCGTGCCTTGTTACGTGGCAGCTCATATTGAGAGCCACAGGCAGCCCCGCTATATGAGTCGGGAAAACTTCTATATTCACAGCCAACGCCGTCAGCCGGCCTCCCAGCCCAGCGGGGCCTATTCCCAGGCGGTTCACCCTTTCAAGCATTTCCTCCTCGAGCTTACGTACGCTTTCCTTTGGATTGTGCTTGTCAACAGGCCGGAGCAACGCTTTTTTAGCCAATATAGCCGCCTTTTCCATAGTCCCACCTATTCCAACTCCCACAACTACGGGAGGGCATGGATTCGGGCCCGCCTTTTCCACCATTTCCTCGATAAAAGCCCTGACTCCGTCTATTCCGTCGGAGGGCTTCAGCATCCTGACGCCGCTCATGTTCTCGCTTCCGAAGCCCTTAGGCGCCAGGGTTATTTTAAGGCTATCGCCTTCCGTCAACTCAAAATGTATCACCGCTGGGGTGTTATCGCCCGTATTTTTGCGTTCAAGAGGATCTGAAACCACCGATTTCCTCAAAAAGCCTTTTTCGTACCCTCTTCTGACGCCTTCATTGATCGCCTCCGTGATACTGCCTCCGGTTATATGGACTTCCTGTCCTATCTCAACAAAGACCACAGCCATGCCGGTATCCTGGCAGATAGCCATTCGTTCCCTAGCCGCCGTTTTGGCATTTTCAACGAGCTGTGAGAGTATAAGTCGTCCCGTTTCCGATTCTTCATCCCTGGCCCCCTTCTCGAGAGCACACATAATATCGCTGTTAAGATCGTAATTGGCAGTCATGCAAAGCCGTTCTACAATCTCAATGATTCTGGCCGTTTTTATTTCCTTCATTATTGCCTCCTGGAGGTCAAATGCTTCTATACCAGTACCCATAATATACGATAAAAATGTAAAAAGCAAGTTTACACAAAATTCACAATTGGCAATAAGACTTTTTTCGGGGCTATTGGTATAATGATTATGGGGGCTTGAATCAAATGAAAAGAATCTTGGAAAAGAGGATCACCGTGAATACCAGGAATAAAAAAATCGAGAAGAACATACTTGTTTGCGTCACACAGCAAAAGACCTGCGAACGTCTTATCAATGCAGCGCATGAGTTGGTCGACGAATATAGTGGAAAGCTTTATGTCATAAATGTGGTCAAAAGCGAACTTCATTTTCTTGACAGCGCTAAAGAGTCCGAGGCTCTGGAATATCTGTTCGGCATTTCAAAAAGCGTGGGAGCTAACCTTTCAGTGCTTAAGTCCGACGATATTCCATTAACAATTGCGCAATATGCCGATGAAAATGATATCGGCTGTATAATTCTTGGAAAATCGCCATCGGAAGACAACGGGGATTTATTCGTCAAAAAGCTGAGATCGTTGTTAAAAGGTGACATAGAAATTAGAATTTTGTCGTAAAAAGTGAAACATAGTCTAAATGTCACATTTTATGTAGTTACAATAGACTAAATTATTCTGAAAGGCTTGACTTTAGGCTACTTTCATTATAAAATAATGTCGAATTCCAAATTTAGGAGGTTGTATTCATGAATAAGACAGATTTAATCAACTCTATCGCCTCGAAATCCGGTCTCAACAAGAAGAACAGCGAAGCTGCTCTCAACGCATTCATAGGTTCAGTCGAAGAAGCTCTTAAGGGTGGAGACAAAGTAGTCCTGGTTGGTTTTGGTACCTTCGAAGTTAGGAAGAGGGCTGCAAGGAAGGGTAGAAACCCGCAGACCAAGAAGGAAATCACTATTCCTGCTTCCAAAGCTCCGGTATTCAAAGCTGGTAAGGTTTTAAAGGATAAAGTCAACAAGAAATAATCAATCTAAAGTACATAGAAGAAGCTGCCATATGGCAGCTTCTTTTACGTTGTATCATTATTCGTACCGGTTCTCAAATTGCTTCCTTATGGCCTTTTCCGCGAGAAATGCTATTATTTGCGTATTACTGGGCTTATTTCTTCCAATCGTTGTCAATATCGCTGCTTCAGGATTTTCTGCGAATTTCGACTTTTTGTTGGCGCTGTCGATAGCACAACGAATCGCCCTGTCGATATTTCTGCTCGTCGTATTGTACTTTTCCGCCAGGACGGGATAAATGCTTTTTGACGCCGATCTGGCCGCTGCCGGCTCTTCAACCGACATCATCACAGCTTCCCTCAGATATCTGTATCCTGCTATGTTGGGTGTTATCCCCAATCTTTTTATCATTGTTGAAATAACCTGTTCCAGATCCGATTCACCACTGCTTTGCATAACGCCTGCAACGTCTTTCACAGTACCGGCTGCCTGACCGTATATGGCCGCCTTTTCAGCGTAAAGCTGCCTTATTCGCGAAGCAAGCATATCTACTTCGAACGGCTTTATAATATAGTAGTCCGCGCCAAGCTCCAGTGCATTCTGAACAATGACATCCTTCCCTATCGCAGTAAGCGCTATTACAATAGGCTTTTTATCGGGCTTCATTGACGAAAGCCTCTCAAGCACGCCTATCCCGTCAAGATTCGGCATTATTACATCCAGAATGAGTACATCAGGTTCAAGTTCGCCAACAAGCCTGAGAGTTTCGATACCGTCCTTTGCAACGCCCTTCACCGCCATATCCCCGGACTTGTCGAGATACTCTTGAAGCATACGACAAAACTCCGGATTATCATCGGCGATCAATACAGATATAAGTTCCGACATTAGCTTACGTTCCCCTCTACAGCTGCGAGTATATCTCACCGGCTATTTCTCCCGGTTTCCTGTCACCGCAGTCAATAATTTTATCCGAGTATTTTATATATAATGGAGCCCGTTCTTCAAAAAGTTCCCTGAAGGTCTGTCCCTGAGACCTGACAAGCTTCCTGCCGGGTGCGAGCCGCTGTTCGAGCGTATCGAATCGCTGGCTGAGGTAGAATACCTTTCCGGCAGCTTTTAGATACCGCATAAGCTCGTCATCCTTTACAACTCCGCCGCCGGTGGAAATAACATTATTGTCGATCCCACGGGAAATAATGACTTCTCTCTGGAGTTCCAAAAATTTTTCGTAGCCGGCCTGTGCAACTATATCCTTCAATTCCCTGCCAGCTACGTTTCTGACGAGTTCGTCGGTGTCGATGAACTCCAGCCCGGTCATATCAGCCAGGAGCGGTCCAACGGTACTTTTCCCGGCTCCCGGCATGCCGATCAGTACTATACTCTTCCCGCAGAAAACTCCCGGCACTTCGTTCATAGGCCTTTCCACTCCGGATCTATGATCTCTTTTATCCCGTTATAGCCATAAGCCATGAAGATCGCATCAAGGAGAGCTATCCTCATCATTGCTTCGCAGACCGGATAAATTCTTGTTAAAATCGTCGGATCGCTTCTTGAGGCAAATACGTGACTTGTATTTTCCCTCTTTTTTATATCAACAGTCAACTGCTCCTTCAAAATGGTTGGGGTAGGCTTGACCGCAACTCTCAGCCTGATCTCCTCGCCGTTAGAAATGCCCCCCAGCAATCCGCCCGCCCGGTTTGTACGGAAACGTATCCTCCCGGTCTCTTCCTCGACATATGGGGTGTCATTTGATTCGGAGCCTGTCATCCTGGCATGTTCGAAGCCCTCGCCGAATTCGATCCCCTTGACACCGCCTATTGATACCAGCGCATGTGCTATTGTCGCGCTGAGCTTGTCAAAAACGGGTTCCCCGAGTCCGGCCGGCACTCCCGCCGCCACCACCTCTACGACTCCTCCGCAGGAATCGCCCGACGCCTTGACTTTTGCCATGTCGTCTATCATTTCCTGTGCCATCTTCAAGTCCGGACAATTTATTTCATTCTTTCGATAATTGGCCTTCGCGGTTTCATAGGTGACCGGCGAAGCCTTGATACCATGGGATTCTACTGTATATGCAATTATATCGATATTCATTTTGTCGAGTATGAGCTTTGCTACTGCACCTCCGGCGACTCGTGCAACGGTTTCTCTCGCGGATGCCCTTCCCGCGCCCGCCCAGTCGTAATACCGGCCGTATTTGGCATAATAGGTCCAGGATGCCTGGCCGGGTCTTACAAGCTCCCTGTTCTGTTTATGCTGCATGATATGTACATCATTTATATCGCTGCTTGGTATAATCATACCAACTGGCGCACCGGTCGAAAGGTCATCTTCCATTACGCCCGAATAAATGAAAACGCGATCCTTTTCCTTCCTTGGGGTGCTCAGTTTCGATAACCCTGGTCTGCGCTTGTCCAGCTCGGCTTCAATAGCCTCCGCCGTTATTTTCAATCCCGGCGGGACCCCGTCTACTATCACCATCTGACCGCCGTACAGTTCCTCGGGAAAATCTGCGTTCTTCCTGAATCCGCCCGAATAGGACTCCCCACAGGTGGTTATACGAAACATTCTTCCGAATGTGTTTCCTTGCATTCTATCCTCCATTGCCCGGATATCGGGCTGATTTTCCTTTTTAGAGTTCAGACTCCGGTTCTCTTTTATCCTGTTTCTTATCGGTAACTTCCGTTACCAGTTCGATGTCTCCGCCACAATCCCTTATGATCTCGGGAAATTGCGGGAAGGTTACGTTGACCGCCTCGGCTGTTTCGATTACGGTCTCTCCCCTTATATTAAGCCCGGCCACCGCCAAAGCCATAACGACCCTGTGATCATCATGCCCGCTAACCCTGCAGCCCTTCAGCTTACTATGCCTGATTACCAGGCCGTCCTCGAGCTCTTCGATATCTGCTCCCATTTTCCTGAGCTCGGTGCACATGACCGATATCCTGTCAGTTTCCTTCATCCTTGCCTGCGGAACATTTACAAGCCTCGTCTCGCCTTCCGCAAAACAGCCTGCCACCGCCATTGCCGGCAATGCATCAGGAGTGGAATTGAGATCTATTTCAATACCCTTTAATTTGCTGCCTTTTACTATGATGCCATCTTCCGTATGTTTGACGGAGGCTCCCATATCCTGAAGGTAGTCGAGTACCTTTTTATCGCCCTGCGGGTCGGTCATGTCAAGGTTCCTGAGTAAAAACTCCCCGCCGGACACAGCCGCCAGCACCATAAAGAAGGTTGCGGAGGAAAAATCTCCGGGGATCTGCATGTCGAACGGCCTGTACTTTTGCCCGCCCTTTATCAGTATCTTTTTGAAGTTGTCGTTATCGTACCTGATACCCTGATTGTTAAGCCACCACAACGTCATTTCGGCATAGGGCACCTCGTTGAGCCTGGTTATCGTTATTTCCGTATCCCGCCCTATCAATGGAGCATTTATCAAAACAGAAGACAGGTATTGCGAGGTTACGGCATCCAGCTCCGTCCGCCCTCCCTTAAGCCTTCCCTTTACTACGACGGGAGCCATGTCGTTTCCGCGTGTGGAAAACACTTCGGCACCCAGCTTGTTCATCGCCTGTATCAACGACCCCAAAGGTCTTCTTCTTATTTGATAATCTCCCGTAAAAACCGTACAGCCGTCGGCAAGTCCGGCGGTCATCATGGCAAAGCGCAGCGTCGTTCCGGAATTGCCCACATCCACTATGTCCTCGGGTACGGATGGCGAACCGTTAAAACCGTCGACTATATAACGGCTGCACGCATTTTCGAATTTCGCGCCGAAGGCATGGCATACGGATACCGCGGAATACGCATCCTTCGAGACCAATGGATCTTTAATTATGGAACGGCCGCCTGCCAGGCTTGCGATGAACAGTGCCCTGATGGTATGGGATTTGGAACCCGGTATGATGACACTACCGTGTGTATTTGATTTTCTGACCTTCAAAAGCATAAGAACTATCCTTCCTGCCATTCTTCAAAATACTGCCATAGTTCAATATATTAATATTAATATATGGCAGTATTTTCGTCAAACTTTTTTACCCCGCGCCTTACTCCCTAAGGCTCGTCGGTCATATACCCAGAGGGCTGGTCGATGACTCCGTCATCTGCTCGCCCATGCATCCGGGGCTGGTCGATGACTCCGTCATCTGCTCGCCCATGCATCCGGGGCTGGTCGATGACTCCGTCATCTGCTCGCCCATGCATCCGGGGAGGTGGGCCGTAGAACTGATAATAATTACACATTATCCGTCCGTTGTAAAGCTTGCGCTTCTTGTCGGCCTTTCGTCCTACCAGTTGTTCGAACCGCTGATGTGAGGTTATGACATAAAAGGACCAGGTATCGAAACGTTTGAAGACAGTTCCGAGCTCTTTGTATAGCCGCTCGACCTCGGGCATTTCCCCGATTCTTTCTCCATACGGCGGGTTGCAGACAATGAACCCGTATTTGTATTTGGAGCTTATATCTGAAACCGGCAGCCTCTGCAGATGTATATCGTCTGAAACCCCGGCCTGGGCGGCATGATGGCGCGCAAGGCTTATGACCTCTTCGTCTATATCGGATCCGTGTATCCTAAGCTCGGCTGATTTGATTACCTTGCCGGCGGCTTCCTCCCTTGCCCTTGACCATAGTCCCGCAGGTGTCTGACTCCAGCCTTCGGAGGTAAAGCTGCGCTTTGCTCCGGGGGCAATGTTGCGCGCAATCAACGCAGCCTCGACAGGTATGGTGCCCGAACCGCAGAACGGATCTATAAGCGCCCTGTCGGGCTTCCATCTGCTTATCATAAGCATGGCTGCTGCAAGCGTTTCCTTAAGGGGCGCTCCGGTAACAAGCTTCCTGTAACCGCGCTTGTGCAGCCCAGGACCTGTCGTATCGACAGTCAGCGTCGCAATGTCCTTCAGCAGGCTAACTTCTATCTTATACAACGGTCCGGTTTCCTCGAACCATTGTTTCTTGTATTTTTGCTTCATCTTCTCCACTATTGCCTTCTTTACGATGGCTTGGCAGTCCGGTACGCTCGTCAGTTTGGAATCGACCGACTTTCCTTCCACGGGAAATTCCGCATTCTCCGGAAGCCATTCATCCCAGGGCAGTGCCTTTGTCCCCTCAAAAAGCTCATCGAATGTAAGCGCCTTGAATTCACCCATTTTCAGCAGTACGCGGTCAGCGCAGCGCAGCCAGAGATTCGTTCTGCATATGGCTTCTTCATCGCCTGCGAAAGTAACCCTGCCGTTTTCGACCTGCTGATCGCCGTAGCCCAGCCAGTTAAGTTCCCTGCCCACCACCGCTTCGATGCCGAAAGCTGAAGTGGCTATCAAATGAAGCTTGGACATTTGTTCCTCCCATTATTTCCTTTTATGTAGCAATAAACTACTATATAGTATATCATTATAGATAAAGTTTCAAATATGGCTGCAGCAATTTGTTCCTTATGTCCGACCATACCGGACAGACACTGCAATTGATACGTACGTATCAAGATAGTATAATGATTGAGGATAATTATTTCGGGAGGACTTTATGGACGAATCAAAAATGGGGTTTTTCAGTCGTTTATATTATAGTATTACAAGCTTCGATAAATACAGGAATTTCCTCAGGCAAAGCACAGGTAAGGCGGTTGTTTATCTGTTGATATTATCGTTGTTCGCAGCCGTGGGCATATCTATTAAGGCAGGAATAGAAAGCAACAAATTCATCGATGAAGTAATAACGTATGTATCAGTAAAGATCCCCGATTTTGAGCTGGCAAACGGAAAGCTGGCTGTGAAGGGTCAGATGCCCATAGTTCTTGAAGACGGGGCATACCCGATCATTATCGATACCAGGCCGGACGCAGATGAAAGTATTCTCGACAAATATGATACCGCAATGCTTATCACAAGCGATAAAATATTTCAAAAGAATTTCGTCGATAAAAGGGTAACGGATCTAAGCGCCTTCCAGGGAATGGCGCTTAACCGCGAAAGCTTTCAAAAAGCGCTCCCCCTTATGAAAAGTCTTATATACGTAGGCGTCGTATTCGTAGGTATAATCATTATCTGCGGCAAGTTCATAACCGCTTTGATAGTGAGCCTGCTTGGGCTTATCGTCAATTCCGCCAGAAATACCCGGCTGACATACCGCAGTATATTCAAGATAAGCGTTTATTCGATGACTCTGCCTGTCATATTAGGTACGGTCATCGATCTGGTATTGCCTGCATTTCCCTATAAATGGCTCCTGTTCTATGCTATTACTTTTGTTTATATATTCGGCGCTTTAAATAACATAAAGAAGGAGATTGACAGAGCCGATTTGGATAACATGGGCAATAACGGCGACGTTCTTTAAATAAATTATCCCTTAAGTGAAATTTCCTAAATTCAAAAATTCAAACAAACGGATACATTATAGAGATAGAGCTCTTTTACCGGTTCAGGCCGGCACAAGGGCTCTTTTTCATTATTTATTTTGTATGAAACGTTGTTTTTGACAAACCATATTAGCATAAACAAGTAGTTTTCTAAATGCTCATATATTGGAGGTAACACATGGATAAAAGCACCAATTCTGATACAGAACTCACTGATGTGCCGGTTTCGCTGTGGATCGCGTCGACAAAGGAAACCGACTACCCGAAGCTTGAAAATGACATAGAGGTGGACGTTGCCATAATCGGCGGAGGCATTACCGGGATTACAACGGCATATCTGCTTGTAAAAGCCGGCACAAGGGTGGCGATCATTGACTCCAACAAAATAATAAAGGGCGGTTCGGGCCACACGACTGCCAAAATAACATCCCAGCACTCTCTCAAATATTACAAAATGGTCAATGCCGTCGGAGAAGAAAAAGCGCTCCAGTATGCGGACGCAAACCAGGAAGCCATAGACCTTGTGGAAAAAATAGTGCAGGAGAACAGTATCGAATGCGACTTTCGAAGAGCGCCGGCCTACGTTTTTACCGAGGATGAAAAATACGTGCAGAAGATCGAAGACGAAGTGGAAACAGCAATGAAGCTGGGTCTTCCCGCAGAATATACAGAAGAACACGAGCTGCCGTTCAAGGTGAAATGCCTTGAGAAATTTTCAAACCAGGCCTGCTTCCATCCCCGCAAATATCTGCTCGCGCTTGCTTCGATCATTGAAGGGGAAGCTTGTCAGATATACGAAAATACAAGGGTCGTCGACATAGAGGAAGGCGATTCGTTCCACACCGCCGTTACCGACAGCGGCAGGAAGATCCGCGCGAAAAGCATAGTTCAGGCGACTCGTTATCCATTTTACGATACACCCGGATTGTATTTCACAAGGCTTTACCCGGAACGTTCCTACCTGCTTGGAGCTCATATCACCGATAAACTTCCGGAGGGCATGTATATAAATGCCGAAAGCCCAAATCGTACGTTGCGGGCACACTTCAGCAAGGAGGGGGACCTGCTTCTGATCGGCGGCGAATCCCACAAGACCGGACACGGCGGAGATACGAAGCAGTATTATGATATCTGCAGGGATTTTGCGCAGTCAAACTACAATGTGTCCGATATACCTTACAGATGGTCGGCCCAGGACTATACGGCAATGGATGAGATACCCATGGTGGGGCATATGACAGCGTCAAGAAACAGGATATATGTCGCCACAGGGTTCCAAAAATGGGGCATGAGTAACGGAACAGCCTCCGCCATGATCATTTCGGACCTTATTTTGAAAGGCAAAAGCCCGTGGGAGGATGTTTACAGCCCGTCGAGGTTCACTCCGGCCGCGTCAGCGAAGAACTTCGTTACGGAAAATGTGGACGTCGCTAAAAACTATATACAGGGCAAGCTGAATATTCCTGAAGGAACAAAAGACATCGAAAAAGGCAATGCCTTTATTTCCGAGGTAGGCGGATACAAAGTCGGCATGTACCGGGATATGGACGGTGAGCTGCATTTCGTCAGCACAACCTGCACACATATAGGCTGCGAACTGAAGTGGAATTCAGCCGAACTCTCATGGGACTGTCCGTGCCATGGCTCGAGGTTCACCTACAAGGGCGACATAATCGAAGGGCCCGCGAAGGAATTCATCAAGCCCACCGAGGCACAGAACGACGCCGGGAAAAGCGGAACGGACTTTATAGTGTAGAATGAGAAACACTATTCGAAAAAGGATAGCGCATACTTTCTGATAACAGGTTCCATAGATATAAAGGCTTGTAAACCGAATTTTGTTTACAAGCCTTTATAATATAGAGAAAAGCCATTACCGTTTCACTAATACTCTGACGTTTATTTGTACTTAACCAGCATTTAGAAACCTTTCAAGCAAATTAAGTAATACTCAAGCCATATTCACATTTATTAGTACAATTCTTGCAGTCTTTCTTTAATTCGTCTTTCATCTTCACTAAATTATTCTTTAGTTCAGTATTAAATAATGATTTTGATTTATTAATATCCTCCCATTTATTTATAAAATCTAAAATCCAATTTTTTTCTTCTCTTGTAATTCCACCGTGATTAATAAAGTCTTTTATCATAAGGATTGATTTACTAACAAACTTGGAATAATCTTCACATTTCTGTATAGCAGCATCAGTGTATTCTATATTCATTTCAATAAGTTGAATTCTATCTTCATTACTTAATTCCGAATTATTTATATCAATAAACATAATCTTATATTCATCTAAAGATTTATCTAGAATTGTTGATTTCTCAACTATTTCACCTTCAATATTAGCTAACCAAGCCAGAGTGGTTTGTCCAATAAATTCTTTAATAAAGGCCTCTCTTATTTCTTGAGATGGAAGTTGCTCTAAAATAATTCTTCTTTCAAAAGTTGTAAGCCAATCATTTATAGTAGTTCTTATATACTTATAAACTAGTATTAAAAAAAATAGCATTACTCCGATTACTTGCAAAGAAATTTTGAAAATTTTTATATTATTTAAAAAGGAATTAGTATTAATAAAGTTAGATATTTGCATAATGTAAAATAAAGAACAAATAATAATCAAAATAATAGAAACAAAAATAAAAAGTAACTTTATATCGCTATCTTTTATTGATTTAGCATCATAATTAATTATTTTCACTAGAGATTTTTTATATTTAGTATTATTCTCAATTATTATAGAGATTACTGAAAATAAGCATAAGAAGCAGTATGAAGCAAACACAAAATATGGTAAAGAAACAAGCGAAAATTTTTTTGAATTTATTGCAATATACGGATGCTGAATGTCCTGCGCCCATGTAAGAACAAATCAAAACATTAGAAACTGCGTACGCAATGATATGATACACTAACCTGCTATTTTGACTCATAATACACCAACCTTCCGTGTCAGCTGATTATATTTATTCGTAACCGTGGTTACCGAAAATCCGGCAGTTTTATACTACAATAAGATTAAATCAAGGATAAGAGATGTTTTTAAGAACAATAAGAAATGTTAAGGGGGAAATAAAATGTTGAGGAAAATAATAACCATAGACGAAGAAAAATGCACGGGGTGCGGACTTTGCATAAATGCCTGCCATGAGGGTGCCCTGAAATTGGTGGATGGTAAGGCCAGACTGATATCGGACAGCTATTGCGACGGGCTTGGCAACTGCCTGCCGGAATGCCCCACGGGCGCGATAACGATAGAAGACCGGGAGGCTGACTCATATGATGAGGAAGCCGTACTGAAACATTTGCAGGATGAGGCTGGTGTAGATCCGGAAATGCTGGATAAGCTCATTCAGAATACAGCGCACCCGGATATTCCGATGCCTTCCGGATGCATGGGCGAGCAGATGACGCAGTCATCGACGAGCCCAGGCTGCCCAGGCTCGCGTGCACGCGTCATCAGCAGGAGCATGGTTAATAGCCCGAAAGCTGAGTCGGATAAAAACGAAGCCGGCACCGCATATGCAAGAGCGGAATCCCAGCTTGGCCAGTGGCCCTGCCAGATAAAGCTCGTGCCTGTGGGAGCGCCTTATTTCGATAATGCTCATCTGCTGATTGCTGCAGATTGTACCGCATATGCCTATGCAAATATACACCGGGATTTCATGAGAAATAAAATAACATTGATCGGGTGCCCAAAGCTTGATGAAATCGACTATACTGAAAAGCTTGCCGCGATTCTTGCGAATCACAATATAAAAAGCGTAACTGTACTGCGCATGGAAGTCCCCTGCTGCGGTGGTATTGCCAATGCGGTCAGGAACGCATTCATGAACAGCGGTAAAATGATCCCCTGGAATATAGTTACAATAGGAACTGATGGAAATATACTCGAAGACTAGAGCGCTTTTTCCATCCTTACGTGTTCGATGCCGGCTTCCATAAAGTTGTCCCCTATTTTTTCAAAGCCGAGCTGAGTGTAAAAATCCACTGCCGTCAATTGCGCGTTGATGTGGATTTTTTGCACTCCTCTTTCGGCTGCAAGCGTCATGAGAAGTCTGCATATGCCATTACCGATCCCCGTCCTGCGCATGCTTTTCTTCACGGCGACTCTGCCCATCTTCGCATCCTTTCCATGGAGCAGAAGCCTGCCGCAGCCCGCAGGTTCCCCGCTTACATATGCCAGAACATGTATGGCGTCCTTATCAAATTCATCCATTTCCAGCTCTTCCGGCACACCCTGTTCCATGATGAATACTTCCCGCCTTATATCGTGAACAAGTTCCATTTCCCTGTCATTTTTCACTTTGATAATCTCAATCATATCCGGTCTCCTTCAAAATGTTTACCAAGTAATTATACCTGAATATCAAAATCAAAAATAGTGCTAAATCCCTATTTCCGAAGTGACCTGTGTACCTTTTATTCATAGAGGGAAATCCATAGAATTGTAGTATAGGAGGATGTTTAGCGCCAATGGCGCGGATTTCCTCTAAAACATTCAAGGGAGGTGTCCCAAATGCATTTGAGTTTCAGGAGTAAAAAGGGCAGTACCGCAATCATGATAGCCGTGATGATGTCCGCGATCCTGGGTTTCTGCGCTCTTGTTATAGATATAGGCAGAGTAAGCCTCTATAAGAATACAATGCAGAACGCAGTCGATTCCGCAGCTCTGGCAGCGGCGCAGGATTTGCCGGACACAGCCGCCGCAGTCAATACAGCCGAAAATTATCTGAACCTGAACGGATTCGGCAGTGCGGATAAAAACATTGTATTTGCCGACAGCAACAGGCAGATCACAGTAGAAGCGATAGAAAATATGAATTATACGTTTGCCAGGATACTCGGCATAAACAGTACCGCTGTCAAAACAAAAGCTTCTGCGGAAAAGGGCGGCAGGTATCTAAGGGGAGCCTTCGACTATGCCGTATTCTCCGGCAGCAGGAACGATGAGCTTTGCATCAATTCTAACGGACAGGCTACCCATATAGTTGGAAGCGTGCATTCAAACAACGGCTTCCGGTATAACGGCAACCATGATCCTATTGAAATTACAGGCGCTGTGGATACTGTAGGAAGGATCACGCTCAATGGCGATCAGGTTTCGATCGGCGAGCAGCTGCCCTTTGGCGAAGCGGTTCAAATGCCCGATTTTTCAGAGGAAATAAGGCAGCTGGCGCAGACTGCCGGGACCTACTACAATACCAGCCAGAACTTCAACAGCGATATATTCCTGAATACAGCCATCTACGTGAACGGACATATCAATTTCAACTGCAACCAATTTTCAGGTATCGGAACGATAATGGCTACTGACAATATAATATTCAACAATTCGGTAGTCTACGACGCAGCAGAAGAATCGTCGATCTGCATTTATTCTCAATATGGCGATATAACAATAAACAATACAAGCGCAGTAGTAAACGGGACATTCTACGCGCCTAACGGCACAGTCATATTCAACAACGGAGCGCACACGGTCAACGGAAGGATAATAGCCAAAAGGCTGATATTCAACGGAGGTCTGGATGTTCTCAGTTCGGATTCCGATACACTGTTCACGAGCACCTTCGATGAAAGCGTCCGGCTTATCAGGTAAACAAGATTGGAAGGCGGCGTATTAAACCGCCGCCAATGCGACCAAAAGGAATGATTCATCCCGTACATAAGTTTCGCCGTTAAAGCCGCCGTAAAAGCTGATGTCGCGCAAACCCGCCTTTTCCAGTAATTCCTGCAGTGTCAGGGCTTTTAGCGGGTAAAGATCCACTCTGTTTTCCAGTTGTGTAGTCCGGTCGTTTTCTTCGACCGTCAGGACCGTATCAAAATGAATAAGTCCTGTACTCTGGTCGAGAGTATAATTCCTCTTGAATTCAAGCTTCTTTTCAGCATTCGTGATTGTCGGCAGATTTGTAACACCCTTTTCGATGACGCGGTCAAAATTGATTATCTGCAATATTAGCTTGCCGCCGGGGCCAAGCAGGTTCTTCATCTGGATTACCGCTTCCCCGATCTTGTCGGCACTGCCGAGATGTACTATGGAATTGCCGATGCAGAATACGCAGTCGAATACAGAGCTGACATTTCGGTTGAGTTCCAGCATATCGGATATAAAAACGTTTACACGATATCCATGCTCCGTTGCCCTGCTTTCCGCCAGCTCGGTCATCTTGTGATCGATGTCGCAGGCCCACATCTCATAGCCCTCCCGGGCCAGCCTGACGGTATATGTGCCTGAACCACAGGCTACATCCAGCAGCCTTTTGGGAGGTTTTCCGGCGGTTTGCCTAATAAATCCCAGCTGTTCTTCTCCAACGGGAAAAATTTCGTCGTAATACGGCGCAATCCGTTCATAAAAGCTCATGATCATACCCCTTTCAGTGTTATTTTACCCATCGGCTCGTTTTTATAACACTCGGGGCGGTATCATGCAATTCACACGCAGGTATCAAGCAACCGGTCGATACCTCGCCGCGGATATAGGGATCATTTCAAGTCGGCAGTACAATTCGGGCATTTGGAAGCTTCCAGGTGTATCGACGTCTTGCAGTAAGGGCATTCCTTTGTTGTGACGGGCGCAGGCTCGGGTTTCTTCTTGAACCTGTTTATCTGCCTGATGAATATGAATATAACAAGAGCGATGATGAGAAAATCAACGACATTAGTGATGAAACTGCCGAAATTTATGATCGGTGCATCGGCGGCTATGGCTTCTTTCGCACCGGCATATTGTTTTCCGTCCAATGCAATAAAAAGGCTGTTAAAATTGATATTCCCCGTAATCAGCGTAATTACAGGCATTACAAGATCACCTACAATAGAAGTTACTATTTTGCCGAAAGCGCCGCCGATTATAACGCCTATCGCCAGATCCATCACATTGCCCTTGACGGCAAATTCCCTGAACTCCTTAAAAAATGAAGACATAAATTCTACCCCCTTGTTACAATATATATTACCACATTTTCTTCAGCCATTGAAGCTTCTTATGCACCTGTTGTCTACTTGCTCACAAGGCGCCTTTGGACACGCTTTCCATTTGCCCGGCAGTCGTTTATGGGACCGTTATCTGCATGCCGCCTGGCAGGCACACGTGAGCCTGCCTTCTATTTGCCCGGCAGTCTCTGACACCCCGCGCAGTAATAAATACTGCCGCCCAAATAGTTTTCCTTTTTAATTGTGGTGCCGCACACCGTGCAGGGTTTGTCCGCCGTATTTTTGCTTAAGCTTGTCACATATCCTCCCGAACACCCGAACAGATCCTTCTCCGTGTCTCTTCCGCCCTTGAACGTCATTTCGGCAAGGGTCTCCCTGATCGATCCGTATAGCTTTTCCCTGTCCTTATCGGTTAATGAACCCACCTTTGCCTTCGGGTGAAGCCCGGCTCTAAAAAGTATATCCTGCAAAACGCCGTTTCCCAGGCCCGGTATTCTCTGCTCGGTTGCAAGAAATGCTTTAATGCTCAGCTTTTGTACCCCCTCGGCAGATATGAGGCCTGAAAAGTAATTGCTGTCGAAAGCGTCCGTCAGAGGCGAGGGCTTCTCCAAGGCAATCCTGTAATACTGATTGTCCAGCTCGCCCGTTCGCGCGCACATCAGTCCGCCGTACATCTGCACGCCCCCGGACAGTGCTGTGGAATCCTCGAATTCTATCAGAAGCTGATGTTTGGATGGACGCGCGTCCTGCTCCTGATGATACCGGAGAGCTACCCCCTCTCCTAATAGAACCGTGATGTCCTCCGCGAATATTTCGACCATGGAGCCCACACCGTTGGCATGGGTCAGCCTCTTCCCCGACAAGAGTTCATGATACTTTTGAGGGTCCCCGTAATACCAGGCAAATTTGTGGGGCGTACCTGCCGCAGTTACGTTGGTTATCCTTTTGCCCGCGACTGTGGTATTGATCTGCTCAGCCAATGTCAATGCTTCCGGGATCTCGATCAATCAAATCACTCCTTTGAATGTTTTAAAGGAAATCCGCGCCATTGGCGCTAAACATTCTCCCTTGAATGTTTTAAAGGAAATCCGCGCCATTGGCGCTAAACATCCTCCTTTGAATGTTTTAAAGGAAATCCGCGCCATTGGCACTAAACATTCTCCCTTAATAATCATTCATGATTTTATAACAAATAATCGGACACCTATATGTCATATTGGTATTATTCATAATATTTCAGGGCAGCCTTTAGCCTTCCCGTGATAGCTTCACGCAGCTCTGCGGGTTCCAGAACCTCCACATGGCTTCCGAACGACAATATGTAACAGATTAACCATTCGTCGGCCGGCATTGAAAATCCAACATCGCAGGTTCCATCCGGATTCCTCGAGATCGTTTCCTCTTCATAGTCGTCATAGACCCTATATATTACTTCAGGCCTGAAACGCAGCTTGATGTCCATATCCTGCACAGAGGGTGAATTACCCCAATTTATATGTGCATTCCCGGAATTACGTCTTTCGAATTTTTTATCGGTGATGGTGAGCTTTTTTATCCTCGAAATCCTGAAAGTCCTGAATTCACCCCTTGTGAGGCAATAACCGCACAAATACCAGGCGTGGCCTTTGTATATCAGCTGCATTGGCTCAACAGACCTTGTGCTTCTTCCACCCTGTGAGTTGACGTAGTCGAATGAGATTACGCTTCGATTAAGTATGGACGCCTTGATATTGAGAAATTTGTTGTCCTCATTCGGCCCGCTACCCCATGGCGAAAATTCAATATGAACCCAGTCCGCTCGGGTATCCTGCTTGAATATGGCTCCAATTTTCTCGAGTATCGTATCGAGCTGCGGAAGTTGGGTGGATTGCAATGTTTTGAGCGCGAAGACCAGGCTTTCGATCTCCTGGTCATTTATCAAAGCTTTATTCAGGGCATAATTCTCAAGCAGGCGGATGCCGCCGTTGCTGCCCTTGCTTGTGTATACCGGAACGCCGGCGCTTGAAAGCACGTCGATATCTCTGTAGACTGTGCGCGTGGAAACCTGAAAACGTTCCGCAAGCTCGCCTGCCGTTATCGAGCCTCTGTTCAGCAGAAGTATGGTGATTTCAAGAAGCCTGTTTATTTTCATCTTATGCCCCTTCCCCGCCAGACCCGGCTTTGCTTGCGCCGGTACCGGCCTCAATAAAGCGAAAGGATATGCACTTCTCTTTACCTATAGAATAGCAAATTATAACATTAAATCCAATAGAGTAACAAAAGAACCGTCCCTCCGTTTCACGCCTTGATTAATTAATCAGCCTGGTAAATTTCAATTTGCCGGCCTGCAGTATATCGCCCGTCTTCAGTCCCCGAACGAGATATTCTCCGACCTTTACCCCGTTGATCCTGACGGCGCCCTGGTCGATCAGCCTTCGCGCCTCGCTTTTACTCCCCGAAAAACTCAGCTGCACCAACAGGCTGACGACATCAACCTTGTCTTCCACGACAAGCGATTTGTCCAGTTTAAATTCCGCAAGGTCACCCGGCAATTCATGCTTCTGGAACAGCGACTTGAAACGTTCCTCCGCAAGCAAAGCCTTTTCCTGCCCATGATACAGCGCGGTTACTTCCCTGGAAAGCCTCATCTTCAGATCACGCGGGTTTATGGCGTCCGAGCCCAGCATTCTTTCCATCTCGTCGAGTTCATCCGGATGTATATCCGTTACAAGCCTGAAATACCTGAGTATCAGCTTGTCGGGAATGGACATGAGTTTTCCGTACATACTGTCGGGATCCTCGTTTACCCCGATGTAGTTGCCGAGGCTTTTACTCATTTTCTCGACTCCGTCTACACCCTCCAGTATGGGCATGAACAGCGCCACCTGGCTTTCCTGCCCGTAATCCTTCTGCAGCTTGCGGCCCATCAGTATGTTGAACCTCTGCTCAGTACCTCCGAGTTCGACGTCAGCCTGCAATTCCACAGAATCGTAGCCCTGCATGAGCGGATAAAAAAATTCATGTATGCCTATGCTCTCATTAGCCTCAAACCGCTTTTTAAACTCCTCACGCTCAAGCATCCTTGCTACTGTGCTTTTGGCCGCAAGCTTGATCACATCCTCGAATCTGAGCCTTGAAAGCCATTCGCTGTTGAACCTGAGTTCGGTTCTGTCTCTGAGAAGTATCTTGAATATCTGCTCCTCATAGGTTTTTGCATTTTGAGCAACCTCACTGCTTGAAAGCTGCCTCCTCGTTTTCGACTTTCCCGTGGGGTCGCCTATCATTCCGGTGAAATCACCGATGATGATGACGGCCCTGTGCCCAAGCTCCTGAAATTGCCGGATCTTCCTCAACACAACGGTATGCCCGAGATGAATGTCCGGCGCGGTAGGGTCCAGACCTAGCTTGATTGTTAGTGGCCTGCCTGACTCATTCGAGCTTCTGAGCTTATTCTCAAGCTCGCCCAAGTCGATTACCTCGTCGGCTCCTTTTGCAATGATCTTCAGTTGTTCTTCCACACTGACCACAAATATCACTCCTTCTTCATTCATAACATTCATACATTCATAAAACTTTGTTAAATACGTGTTGCAGCTCGACCGACATCATACGAAATTCCGCTCAAATACCCGTACAAAACAAAAAACCCCCATCCTCCGGAAATCCAGAGGACGAGAGCTGCGCTTCGTGTTACCACCTCAATTTATCGATACCTCGCGGCATCAACCTTATTGCGAACGGATACACCTTATCAAAAGCTGTACGTTATTCGCTAGCACTGTAACGGGTGCAGGTTCCCGGAAACGCTTTTCAGCGTTCAAGTTCACGGGATGTATTCGAAATGCCTCTCCCCGCTCCTCTCACCAACCGGCAGCTCTCTGTAGGGATCGTACATTTTTACTTCTTCCCGATCATAACATCTTGCGTATTCATGAATAATATTTCAGTTATTATATCCGCTTTTTTATAAAAAAGTCAATAGCGTTGATACATTTTCTTCCTGTCAGGCACAGGTAACTCAACCAAAGGTAGTAAATAAATCTACCGACGGGTGTTGAAAACAACCCACTATATATTTTATTGCAGTATCCTTTATGTGATAATATGATTAATCGTGTGAAAGGCGGGTGTTAATCAATGGCTGATACATTAGGTTCACGTATCTGTGAATACAGAAGGGGCAAGGGGATTACGCAGGATAAGCTTGCCGAAATCATGGGTGTGTCTTCCCAGGCGGTAAGCAAGTGGGAAAACGATATGTCGTGCCCTGATATCGGTTTACTGCCTCAGCTTGCCGAGTATTTCAACATTACTATAGACGAGCTTCTCCGCGGCGAAAACAGCAAAGCAGTTAAAGTCATATCAGATGAAAATCGCAAGGATTTTGACAAACTCATTCTTAAAGTGCTGGTCAGCAGCTCCAATGGAGATATTGTAAAAATGAACGTGCCGTTATGCCTGTTAAAGGCCTCGCTGGAAATAGGCTCTCAGTTTATCCAGCTGACCGGAAATGACACTTTGAAAAATATGGACTATAAGTCAATCCTGCTTGCAGCGGAAAGCGGGGTTATCGGTAAGTTGCTTGAGGTCAGGAGCGCCGACGGCGATATTGTAGAAATCGTGATAGAGTAATCGGGGGTCATATGAAGATAATGGTCGACAATGGCCGGTATCATTTTACTTTTCCGGTCCCAATCGGTATCATAGCTTATACTGTTACCAATCATCTGGTAGCGGGAATTCTTAATAATGAAAAGAGTATTCCTGTTAAGGCAAAAGATTTATCTGTCCTGTTTAATGAATTAAAAAGGGCTAAAAAGACCTTTGGCAGGCTTTTGCTTGTCGATATCGAAACCAGCAGCGGGCAAAGGATCAAAATCACTCTCTGATGACTGCGGCTTTCAATCCTTGAATTTGATGCAGTAGCCGGTTTTCATACCTCGCTCGAAACCTACCTTCTCATAAAACGAAAGAGTTCCTTCATCCTTCCTGCCCGTCATAAGCATAACCTTGTAGCAGCCGTTCTCACGCGCAGTCGTAATGGCCTTATCAAGCACCGCCCTGCCATAGCCCATCTTTCTGTAGCCGCTGCGGGTTACGACGTTTTCAATCAGCGCATACGGTTTTCCGCCCCGCGTGAGGTTATTTACAATAATCAGCGTACAGGACGCGATCAAAAGGCCATCCTTTTCAATTACAAAAAGGAACTGACCCTGATCCTGCAGTATTTCCTTCCAAAGCTTTTGCGTTTCCTTCTCCCTCGATATGTCGGGATCGTCGGGATTAAGATGCCTGTAGAGTTCAAGAAGTTTTCCCAGTTCGTCGGCACGGACTATCCTTACCTTTGCATTCGTCGGGTCGGAGCATGCGTTGTTATCCTTCATAAAACACCCCCGGATTAAAAATAACCCTATAATAATCCTATTCCCCAATTATCTTGACAAACACATGTTTTCTGTGCTTCTGAAATTCCTGTAATGTCTATTTCATCGAATATTCATGTAGCAGCCTCTCCTTGGTATCCCAAAGCTTCTGGGACAGATCCACGTAATAATTGTGCGGATTTTCGAAACGCTTTACCTCATCCCAAAGAGTATCTACCTGCTCACCGCAGTATTTTTTAATGTCCGCAAGCTTCGGGCTTCGATAGACGCATTGCCCTCCGGAAAATAGCTGTACCATCAGTTTCCTTGCCGTAAAATTCGAAACTACCTTCCTCTTCCATGTAAATTCCGGGTCGAACAATTCATACGGTTTGGATTCATCTATGACCTCGTCATTCAATGTTATCACGTCGGCTATCGCCTTGCCCGTCTCTTTGTCGAACAAGCGCCAGAGCAGTTTGTAGCCCGGGTTCGTTATCTTCCCAACATTTTCGCTAAGTTTGATCTTCGGGGTGATCCGGCCATTATCCTCTATTGCACTCAGTTTGTAGACACCGCCGAATACAGGTTCCGATTTGGAGGTTATCAGCCTTTCGCCGACCCCGAACGAATCCACCTTCGCCCCCTGGGTCAAAAGGTCCCGAATTATGAATTCATCCAGCGAATTGGACGCAACTATGGCGCAGTCCTCATAACCGGCCTCATCGAGCATTTTTCTCGCCTTTTTCGAAAGGTACGTTATATCTCCGCTGTCGATCCTCACACCCTTCGGCCTGAAGCCCCTGGGCACTATTTCCTCATTGAACACCCTTATGGCGTTCGGTATTCCTGATTTGAGGACATTGTACGTGTCTACCAGCAATGTGCAGTCGGTCGGGTAGGTCCTCGCATATGCCCTGAAGGCGTCAAGTTCGGTGGGGAATATCTGAATCCAGCTGTGCGCCATGGTGCCCAAGGCTTTTACGCCATAATCGCGATCGGCCAATGTACATGCCGTACCGACACAACCGCCTATATATGCGGCGCGCGCGCCGTTTATCGCACCGTCGCATCCCTGAGCCCGCCTGGAGCCAAATTCCATGACGGCTCTGCCCTCGGCAGCGCGTACTATTCTGTTTGCCTTCGTCGCTATGAGACTCTGGTGGTTTATCGAAAGCAGAAGCATTGTCTCGATATACTGCGCCTCTATGACCGGGCCTCTGACGGTTACAACCGGTTCGCCCGGAAATATCGGGGTACCCTCGGGTATAGCCCAAACATCGCAGGAAAATTTGAACTTCTTCAGATAGTCGAGAAATTCTTCAGAAAACTGCCCTCTGTTTCTGAGATAATCTATATCGGTCTTTGTAAAGCTAAGATTCTTCAGATATTCCATCAATTGCTCTACTCCGGCCATTATAGCAAACCCGCCTCCGTCGGGGACTTTCCTGAAAAACATATCGAAGTATGCGATTCTGTCTTTTAAACCGTTTTGGAGATAACCGTTAGCCATCGTTATTTCATAAAAATCAGTAAGCATCGTCATATTTTGCTTATCCAAGCCAAACGCCTCTTTTCGCTCATTGTTTCCCCGGTTCCGTATTTCTCCGCCCCGGTTCCTCTTTTTCAATTGCTGAACTGTTTTTGTTGTTATCAAATCTGAAGAAAGGAATGAAGCCAAATACTTCCGTCTGGGTTACTTATTCTTCGCCAAAGTTCCTTATTCTCCATCCCGGTCATCATTCTCCGCCCCGGTTACTGTGATCCGGCGTCATTGCCTGATGCGTGAGACCAGTTCGACGCCGTTGCCCGCCATGCTGAACAAAGTTACCACATTAAGCAGGTCTCCGTCATGCAGCCCGAGATCGAAAGTGTCTACAGCATTTACCGGGACTATGACGTGGGATGCTTCGTCGAGCCTGTTGAACCAGGTCTTCAGCGTGACGGCGAACTGCTGTATGCATATGTCGGTACAGTCGCCGGTAATGATGTAATTTTTGATACTACTGTTCTCCTTCAGCCATTTCATGAAATTCTCTTCAATGAAGCCGTTTGTGGAGTTCTTGGGTATCAGGCCGTATCCCCCCGGTGTTTTAAGTTCATCGACGAGCTCGCTCTCTGAAGTACCTTTCATGCAATGTACCGGATATGCTTTGAACTCAGGTGAAGCACCGGTATGGTTATCGGCGAACATAAGTCTCGCTATGCCTCTTTTGCAACATTCCTCCGAAAGCTTTGCAATTACAGGGATCAGAGCCTCCACCCTCGGGCTTTTTAATGCGCCCTCCCTTGCAAAACCGTTTATCATATCGATTACCACCAACGCTGTCTTTTCAGGCTCCAACTCGCTCAACTCCAGCACTGGAAGGTTCTCGAGCATATCCAGCATACCTTCCAGGGTTTTTGAACTTTTATCAAGGAAATCTTTTCTTTTCGGATATTCCATATGGCACCTCCCAAAACCTATATGCCCTTCCCGTCGTCATTTGACGAACTGTCGCTTTCATCCGCCTGACCGCCGTCGTCATTTGATGGACTGCCGCCTTCATTTGCCGGTCCGCCGCCTTTATTTGACGAACTGTCGCTTTCATCTGACAGGCCGTCAGCCCTCTGTGATGCGCGGCGTTTGCGTGCCCGGATTATTTCCAATATCACGGCGGTTATCAATGATACAACGAATATTATCAGCGCCATGAGAAACAAAATGATATACGCCAGTCCCTCAAACCCTTCGGAGAACCATTTTGCCTTTACGAACGCGGCAATCGCCGCAGCAGCCGTCAAAACCGCGGGTATGTATTTCGGCCAGCGCTTTCTGAGTCTGCCCAGCAGTACCGTCACTATTACAAAAACAATGCTTATAGCTGACATAATAGCAAGAAAATTATTCATACGAAAGAAATACATCCTTTTCCGATAGATTGTCTATTGCTGTATTTTACTATTACCATATTACACATTCCTGAATCACACTTCAAGTACGGCAAGCAGTCATTATTCCGTATATCAGTTGTATAATGCAATTATTTTATATTGCAATTATTGAGGATTGGATATATAATACATTATAGCTAAAGGAAACGGGGTGTTTTAATGACAGAAGATAGTTTTAAGAAAACCGATTCAATACCGTTAAAGGTACGCCTTAAAGCTCCGGAATCTTCGGGGTCCTGCTGCTGCCAATCGGATAAGATACTGATGAAATATTCCCCTGGAGCCTCCTGGGTGACGGGAAGCCTCTCTACGGCTGCGGGACCCGTACAGAAGGTGTCGGTCAAATTACAGCCGTCCGATATCTGGGGTTCTGTCAGGATGCGCTTCGGTTTCGACCGCGACAACTACAGGATCGAACCCGGTATTTACTGTGTGGGCGAACCCGATTCATCCTCCCCCGTACTGGTTACAGCCAATTACAAGATGACGTTCGACAGCCTCAGGATGGAGCTGGACGGGCTCAACGCATGGATACTGGTGCTTGACACAAAGGGCATAAATGTTTGGTGCGCCGCCGGAAAAGGAACTTTCGGCACGAATGAGCTTATCGACAGGATAAGCAAGGTGAAACTGGCTACTATAGTGACACATCGCGATATCATTCTCCCGCAGCTCGGAGCGTCCGGAGTGTCGGCTTACACGGTAACCAGGCAGACAGGCTTCAGGGTAAATTACGGTCCCGTAAGAGCTGCCGATCTAAAGGAGTATATACGCAATGGCATGAAAGCCGATGCCGGCATGAGGGAAGTGCGATTCAACATTTTGGACCGTCTGGTTCTTACACCCAACGAATTGGTCAGCAGTGTCAAACCGTTCCTTATAATTCTTGGCATACTTTTCTTACTGAATATGACAGGTATCGGCCATTTCGGCACTGTAGACCTTTATGCGCTTGCCGGAACCATATTTATCGGCACGGTTCTCACGCCTGTCCTGCTGCCTTTTATACCAGGAAGGGCTTTCTCCTTTAAAGGCTGGCTTATGGGCATGCTTTGGTCAGCGGGAGTATTGCTCATGAACGGCTTTCCTCAGGCACCGGCCTTCGGCTGGCTTACTGCGGCAGCCTACATGCTTGTCCTCCCAGCTGTTTCTGCCTATCTGGCACTGAATTTTACCGGTTGTTCCACCTATACTTCCTTCTCGGGAGTAAAACGCGAAATGGAGCTTTCGCTGCCGCCGATACTCATATCTGCAGCTATAGGCGTGGTTTTGCTGTTTACAGGTATGCTACTGAAATAATGATTTTCATAAACAGGAGTTGATGATATGAAACATAAATACCTTAGAAATGTTGCTACACTCGAGCTTGACTTTGAAAAATGCACAGGCTGCGGAAAATGTTCCGAAGTCTGCCCCCACGGCGTCTTTTCCATTGTCGAGCATAAAGCGGTAATAGGAAATAAGGACGCGTGTATGGAATGCGGCGCCTGTTCGCTTAATTGCCCGTTCTCGGCCTTGAGCGTGAAGCCCGGCGTAGGCTGCGCGGCCGCGATAATTAAGGGCATGTTGACCGGTACCGAGCCCGAGTGCGGCTGTTCCGGTTCGTCCGGCAGCGGCTGCTGCTCCTGAATGCCCGGCTTCTTTTAACGTTAGTGATGGCGGCTATATACGAGCGCCTGGCTGGATCGGCGGTAAAGAGAGTAAAAGCAAGTATAAAATTACTGGTTATATACGGGGGAATGGACATTGACGAATGAAAACAACCAAAAACAACTTCGCGAAAGTATAAGGATGCTTGAAAGAAAGCTGGGCCTTCTGAACGACAGCGAAATGTGCTGTTGCAAGGTAACAATGGCACAATGCCATGCAATTGTGGAGATAGGCCGCGCCGGCAGTATTTCTCTGGCAGAGCTGGCCGGTTTGCTCAATCTGGACAACAGCACCATGAGCCGTACAGTGAACAACCTTGTCAACAGCGGCCATGTGATGCGTGAACTCGATCCCGGGGACAGGAGATACGTGACTATAGCTTTGACAGACAGCGGCAAAGCGGTTTTCGATGAAATAGAGTCAGGTATGGACAATAAGTTTGCAATGATACTGGACCGCATACCTGAAGACAAAAAATCCCAGGTGCTCGAAAGTCTGGAACTGTTGAATGAAGCGCTCGAGAACTGCTGCTGCTGAATGAAGCACTCGGCCCGCTGTTGCTTAACGAAGGGCACTCGAGTCCCGCCGTTGCTTAACGATGGGCGCTCAAGAACTGCTGCTGTTGAATATGCGCTCAAAAGCCTCTCCTGCCGAATACCACCCGGAAGCTTCAAACTGAGCATCCTATCGGACGACTTAATTTATTTTACCCTGTCAAGCGCCTTCAGTATGCCATACAGTATTGCCTGAGGCCTCGGCGGGCATCCCGGAACATATACGTCCACAGGGATGACAGTATCGATCCCTCCGCCCACAGCATAACAATCTCTGAATATGCCGCCGCTGCATGCACATGCGCCGGCTGCTACGACCAGCTTCGGATCGGGCGCCGCGTTATAGGTTTTGATCAGAGCCTCCTCCATGTTGCGTGAGACCGGGCCTGTAACAAGAAGCATGTCGGCATGTCTCGGTGATGCGACAAAATGTATGCCCAACCTTTCGATATCATTGAAAGGATTGTTGAGAGCGTTTATCTCATAATCGCAACCATTGCAGGAGCCGGCATCGACTTCCCTGATGTGAAGGCTGCGGCCGAAAAGCTTGCTGATGCGTTTTTCGAGCCGGTTTTCCAGTTCTTCCTTCCCAAGCTCCGGCATATTGTCCTCGCTGACGGTAAACGCGGTACTTTTAAGAAGTTTCCTGTCCTTTCGAGCGAGTTCGAAATCATGTGTCATTCTAACCGCGCCCTTGGGACAGATCTCTTCGCACAGAGCGCAGAAAACACACCTGTCATAACTGATCGCAGCTTTGCCCGTTCCTGTTCCGCCCTCAATCGCTCCTGAAGGACAGCGGACGGCACATTCTCCGCAGCCGCTGCATTTCTCGGAACTTATCTCCGGTCTGCCCACGAACAGCGTTGCATCCGGCGCTTTTTTGGGATACTCCTGCGTAAGCCTTGGATATTTGATAATTTTTTCAAGCGTCTTGAACATTACTGCCTCCGTTTTTTACAGATCATTGCCCGCATATGACAGGTTGAAGCTTTTA
This sequence comes from Clostridia bacterium, assembly GCA_036260935.1. GTDB lineage: Bacteria > Bacillota > Clostridia > Acetivibrionales > DTU013 > JAEYOM01. The sequence goes on along the minus strand of DATALQ010000050.1, from coordinate 91,414 downwards.
TTGATCAGCGGGAAATCCGGAACGATGTTGCCTCTGACCGCAAGGCACACTGCAGGCCAATTGCAGAACGACGGCGTCCTGATCTTGTATCTGAATATCCTGCTTGCTTCGCCCATCATCACCCAATGGACGTTTTCGCCCCTTGGTGCTTCAGTTATACCGTAGCCGCTGCTATATGGCTTTATATCGGGCAAAGCCTCGGATATTCTGCCTTCCGGCATGCTGTTTATCGCTTTTACAATGAGGTCTATGGATTCCAGGCATTCCTCTATCTTCACGTTCATTCTGCAATTCACGTCGCCATTGTTGTGCTCCGGAACGCTAAAATCCAGTTCACCGTATGCGGCGTAGGGAAAAGTCCTTCTAACGTCGTGGCGCACTCCTGAAGCTCTGCCTGCAGGGCCTACTACATTAAGATCCTGCGCCGCCTCTGTTGAAAGCACCCCTGTATTTTCGACCCTGTCTATGAACAGGCTGTTGGCATTGATGATATCTACCGTATCCTTAAGCTCAGTCCTTATCCTGCCCAACAGTTCCAGCACTGCGGCTTCGCTGCCGTCAATGAAATCTCTTCGCACTCCGCCAGGTTTGTTGATATTACGCAGGAACCTCATCCCGCAGAGCTGGTCTGCGACATTATAGCTCCATCCCCGCAGCATATTGAACTGGTAGGCTGCGAAACCGTAGGCGGTATCCTGGCAGATGCCGGTCAGATCACCCAAATGGCTCGTAAGCCTTTCGAGTTCCGCAAAAATTACTCTTGTGTATCTTGCTCGCGCCGGCACCTCGATACCGGCCATTTTTTCAACTGCCTGACAAAAAGCCAGAGAATTTGCAATGGTCTCATCGCCTGAGATACGTTCCGATATGAAAAGGCATTTTTCTACCGTCGTGCCTTCGGACATTTTTTCAATTCCCTTATGTACGAAGTAAAGCTGTGCTTCCAGGTTTATTATCGGTTCGCCCGCCACGCTGAAACGGAAGTGTCCGGGCTCTATTATACCTGCATGGACAGGCCCTACGGGAATCTCGTATACTCCGTCGCCTTCGACCCTTTTGAACTGCATTGCCACTTTAGCCCTTTCGGGTCTGCTGCCGCCGTCGAAATCCTTTCTCAGCGGGAACCGGCCTTCGGGCCAGTTGCTGTGGAAGACAAGTCTCCTCGGGTCCGGATGGTCAACAGGCGTAAGTCCGAACATGTCCTGTATCTCTCTTTCATACAGTGCCGCCGCGTGAACGGTCGAACATATTGAGTGGAACGACAGGTTTTCTTCACCATGCAGCGTTTTTACCGTCAGGAGCTTTCCCTCCGTCCTGTCGGCAAATGTATAGTAAATGGCGAATTTGCCCGCGGCAAGCCCTCTTTCGTCCGCCGCGAACATCGACACCAGCCCATAGCCCATTTCGCGGTTTATGTAGGTGCATATCTCACGGATATGCTCAGGATCGGCGCTTATATACGTTTCGTTACCGATAGTCCGTTCACTGCTGTAAATATATGCTGTAAATGTATCGTTCAATTTTTTCAAATCATTTTCAAACATCTGATCATCCTCCGATAATGATTTGCCGGGCGTTTTCCAAAAGCTCCCTCAGCCCTGCGGGCATGAAGAATCCTGTGACCAGCGTCACAGCCAGCAGCACGACGATGATTACGGCTCCGGGGATATTGACCTCACCCGGTTTTACGGACCCTTCGCCGGCATCGGGCAAATCGGCGGACACTCCGGACTCTCCACGAACATCGGATACTCCATGCACCCCGGGAACTCCCGCCACTTCGGGCACTCCATGCACCCCGGACGCTCCATGAACGCCGGACTCTCCCGATGTTCTCCAGAATATCCTGAACAGCACGGACGCTATGCCCGCGAATATGACGGCGAGCAAAACGGCAAGAACCGAGCCGAGCAGGTAGTTCCTGCCCTCGAATATTGCCGCAAGTATGTTGAATTCACTTGCAAATACGCTGAACGGCGGAGTCCCTGCTATTGCAAACAAGCCCAGGAAAAAAACCGTTCCGGTTACGGGCAGAGCTTTCAGCAGGCCCTTTATCCTTGATATTTCGCGGGTGCCGTATTTTTGCAGTACGCTGCCGGAAGACAGGAAAAGCATCGATTTGGTAAAGGAATGGTTGATCATATGGAACAGCGCCCCAAAAACTGCAGCCGGAGTGAACAGGCCTATTGCGACGGCAATGATCCCCATATGCTCGATGCTCGAGTACGCAAGAAGCCTCTTGTAGTCCTTCTGAGTGAGTATAAATATGGCGGCCGTTATTATGGATAGCATACCGGCAGCTATCAGTATCCTTCCGGTAAACAGGCTGCCGCCCTGATTCCTGTTAACTATCGAGACCGTCCTGATGATCGCATACATGGCGCTGTTCAGCAGCACGCCCGACAAAAGAGCGCTTATCGGCGACGGAGCCTGACTGTGCGCGTCCGGCAGCCAGGTATGCATAGGCGCAAGGCCTGCCTTGGTGCCGAAGCCTATCAGTATGAAAATGAACGCGAGGCGGAGCACCGGGCCGTTCAACTTATCCGCATTTCCGTAAAGCGCAGTCCAGTTAAGGAGCTGCGAGCCCGAGATCGAACCGGAAGACGACATGTGGAGAAAAATGATTCCAAGCATCGCAATCGCTATACCGACCGAACAAATTATTACGTACTTCCATGTTGCTTCTATCGCCTGCTTGTCGTTGTAAAAACCGACCAGGAAGGCAGAGGCCAGCGTCGTGGCTTCTATCGCGATCCACATGACTCCCATGTTCCTGACGCTCAAAGCCAGGACCATTGTGAACATGAATATATACATAAGCATGTAATACAGGTTTACTTTGCCTTCCGCTATTTTTCCGTGTTTTAACTCCTCTTCTATATAGCTGACGGAAAAAATCGCTGCGAAAAAGCCTATAATCAATACTATATCCAGTATTATCACGCTGAGCGGATCCAGATAGAACATACCGCCCAATCCGTCGTATTCCAGCACTCCTCCATTCAATACGTCCAATGTGGCGAAGCCGACTATTGGCAGCATTGCGGCGGAGACTATCAAACTGACCGCATGCAGTACTTTTCTGTTTTTTACGATCCCAAAAACCGGCACCGATATGACCGGTATTAACCAAAGCAGGAACCCCATCTTCTTAACCCCGTAAATTCTTCAATTTATTGATATCTATAGAGTCAAACTTTTCATTTATCTTGAATACGATTATTCCCATTATCAAAACTGCGGTAATAATATCTATGAACACGCCTATATCGACTATAAAAGGCATCCCGTTCGTCGAGAACATCGCCGTTATGAATATGCCGTTTTCAATAACGAGAAAACCCACTATCTGCCCTATAGCCTTTCTTCTGCTGATCATAAAGAACAGCCCTATCAGTACAAGTGAAATCGAGTTGACCACCTCGGCGTTCATAATGCCATCCGAGCCGCCGGCGACCCTCGAAACCGAGAAATATGAAAAAACTACAAGTCCGCAGCAGATAAGTATCAGCAGCGGGATGTTAAGAAAGAAGTCTTTTTCCACCTTGTATTCTACCCCGGAAAAGGTTTTGTGCAGCAGGTTCGGGATATATATAACCTTCAATGCGATGATAATTATCGATACCACCAATACGTCAATGCTGCCTTCGGCCATTGCTGCGCGGATGCCCATGATGCCCGCTGTCAGCGCTATCAGAGCGGATTGGAGCCTGAACGTCCCTATATACGATTTTATCCTTTTGTTCGCCATCAGCATGAATGAAGTTAGCAATATCAGTACTGACAGAACCTGATTATAATTATCCACAATTACCTCCAGAGTACGAAGTATTCCAAAAATCCGATAAAGGCAAGGATAAATGACAGCGCCGCAAGGTTGGGGACGCTGAAAAACCTGAACTTTACAGTGTTTACCTCAATGATGGCTATAAGCACGGCAGCCGCCGAAACCTTAACCAGATAAAGCAGTAACGATAATACAATGGCGCCTATGCCGGATATGGTTATCAACTGATCGAGCGGCAGACAGATATTGACCAGCAGCGTTATAAAGACCAGCTGTTTGACCGATGCTCCAAGTTCCATCATGGCGAGATGCCTCCCGGAATACTCGAGGATCATCGCCTCATGAACCATGGTCAATTCGAGGTGCGTCGACGGATCATCCACAGGTATCCTCGAGGTCTCGGCAATTATGATAATGAGCGTTGCAAGGAAAAACATTATGAAAACCGGCTGGGTCAGCGGTGCGGGCATCTCCTTTACTTTAGTCATGATGCCTCCGATGGATGTAGTACCCGCAGCAAGCCCTGCCGTAAAAAGCGTTATCAATATGGAAGGCTCCATCAACGCCGATATCATGGCTTCCCTGCTGCTGCCCATGCCGCCGAAGGTACTGCCTGTGTCAAGCCCTGCAAGCATCATGAAAAATCTGCCGAGAGCCAGGAGATAAACCAAAAGTATGATATCGCCCATGAAACCCGACGGTGCAACAAGCGTAACGGACGGCACCATCAATCCAGCACCGAGTGCGGTTGTGATCACAACATAGGGCGCAGCTTTGAATATCCATGAGGAAGTCTCCGACACGACCGTGTTCTTTTTAATCAGCTTGAACAGGTCGAAGTACATCTGGAGCAGCGGAGCGCCTTTCCTTTTTTGGGTAAACGCCTTTACCTTCCTGATTATACCGTTGATCAGCGGCGCAACAAGTATCATTACGGTCAGTTGTAGGATATTATATGTAAGGCTGTTCATTTCAAATTCTCCTCATGCGATCCTGTTATACAGCATAAGAGCCAGGACTGCAACGAATATATATATCAGATATCTGTGAACGCTGCCCGTCTGAACGGCAAATTTCATCCTTCTTGAAAGGTCTGTCACCATTTTTACGACAGGTGCGTAGATATATTTTTCGAATATGGGTTCAGTCGATACGGTATACTCCATGCTTTTCGGATGATACTGATGATCCCCTCCGACCTTCAGTTCCCTGGAAGGCCTGAACAATATACGGAAAACTATCTGTATCGGCTTTGAAAAGCCCGTTGCAGTGTACTGCATTCTGGAATTCAGCGCTTCGAACCCGCAATCCCAGGTACCGTACCTTCTTTCGAGGTACCTGCCCCCGACAAGCCTGATCACTGTTAGGGCCAACAGGAACAGTATCAAAAGTACCGCAGCTACCTGAAGAGGTGAAATGGAATTGCCTCCCGGTGCTGCCTCATACCGCGCAAGCAGCAATGGTCCGCCAAGATTGCCAGTAACCGATTGTCCGGCAAGTTCGGTGACCAATCCGTCTGTCAGCTTCAAAAACAGGGACGGGAAAATACCAAGCACCAGGCAAGGTATGATCAGTATGCCCATACCTGTATACATGACAGGGCTTACTTCCTTTGCGTGCTCCGAATGCTCGGATCTGCCAAGGCCAAGGAAGGATATGCCGAACAATTTCACAAAGCTGGCAGCCGCAAGTGCACCTGCGATCGCCAGAGCCGCAACTGCGACTATTGCCGCGATATTGAGCACAGCCTGCCCTTTACCTATCATTCCAAACAGAGACTGCAGCGTCAGCCATTCGCTGGCAAAGCCGTTGAACGGCACAACGGAGGAAATGGCAAGGGAGCCTCCGAGCATAAATACGGCAGTTACAGGCATTTTTTTGATCAGGCCGCCCAACTTCTCCATGTCGAGCGTATGAGTTGCATGTTGGATCGAACCCGCGCCGAGGAAGAGACCGCCTTTGAACAGCGTGTGGTTGAACGTATGGAACAGCGAAGCACAAAGCGCCAGAGCCCCTATTGTCCGGTTTCCCTTCGAAAAAGCGATGAAGGCTATCCCCAGACCGATGAATATTATCCCGATATTTTCTATACTGCTGTACGCCAGCAGCTTTTTTATGTTCACTTCTACGAAGGCATACGCAACGCCAAGCACAGCGGAGATCATGCCAAGTACAAGCAGTGTCATGCCCCACCAGGTATTTTCAACTCCCAGGTAAACAAGCACGAACCTCAGCAATCCATATACGGCGGTCTTGATCATAATTCCCGACATGAGCGCCGACACATTTCCAGGCGCGGCAGGATGAGCATAAGGCAGCCAGATATGGAGAGGTATGACGCCCGCTTTTACTCCGAAGCCTATAAGGAACAGAATAAACATAACATTCCTTGCGGGCTGAGGTATCGCGGATGAGTCGCCGTAGAGATCGAAGGATTTCGTATAGGAATACATCATCATAAAGGCAATCATTAAGAATGCAGTGCCTATGTGCGTCATAATTATGTAAACCATTCCGGCCTTTTGCTTTTCGGAATGCTCTGATTCAAAAACCACCAAGAAATAGGATAGGAGTGCCATTACTTCCCACGCAATATAGAAAAATACCGCATTTGAAGAAGTAAGGACGAAGAACATCGACAAGATGAAGGTTGAAAATAGCAATTGAAACAGCCCTACATTCCTCTTGCCGTAAAAGTGTGAAACGTAACCAATGGAATAGATCGAAACGCAAAACACCAGTATACAAAGGCCAAGTACAAAAAACGCAGAAAGCCGGTCAAACGCTAGATCGAACGAAATTATGGGAACTGTTATGCCAACCGACAATATTACGACTTTTTCGCCTCCGGCCAGCAGGTGACGTATCGCCGCCCATATCCCCGAAACCGAGGCAGCCATGCAAAGGATGTTCGACGCCGTATTGCAGAGTTTTTGCCAATGTGAGAAAACCAACGCAGCCGCTGCTGCAGAAACGAACAGTATTATCGATACACCGAGCAGAGTACCGACTGCCGGAATGACCATCAAAAAATCCCCCTGAAGGCTCAAATTGATAAAATAAGTAATATATCCAGGCTAGAGAAAGACCACTTCGTATAGTAGCACTTCCGGCAATGCTCGTCAATAATCAAACTGTCCAAATGGCACTCCGTATATTAGCTGCATACTATGAAATATATACCATTGAAAGGATACGAAAAATGTATAAGGTTACAATTGACCTGGATACGGAGGTGCAATATGAGCTTCATTGATTCCCTGTATGCAGTCACTGCCGTTTCGGTCGCCGCAGAACGGGCTACCGAAGTTTTCAAGCCTATATATCTGAGATTTAAGAACAAGCTTTTTAAAACAAATGCCGTTGAATGTACCAAGCCGGAAAAAGTATTCATGTCCATGATTTTCGGCGTACTTATATCGATAGCAGTCGGAATCGGCATCGATATTCCGCTGGTAAACGAAACAGTGATAGAGCAGGAGATATTTGCAGGTTTAATTTCATCCTTCGGGAGCAATGTTTTACACATAGTATTGTCAATACTCACAGGTGTAAAGGACAGCCGGGAAACCCGGATCTTTAAACATTAAACTCAATATCTGTTTTTTCCTTTTCGTCACTACCCATTCTCATAAGCCTTGGCTTCCCAAGACCGATATTACGCTTGAATTCGAACTCCAGCCTGTATTTACCGGTATCCATGACCGCAGCCTTTTCACTCCCCTGAGGGAAGAATATGAACATACCTGTCTGATCCATGCTTCTTATAATAACAGTGTCAAGCCTGCTGCTTACCTGGCTTCCGGTACAATGCCTTTTGTGAAGCTCTCTGCCTTCTGCATTCCTGATACAAACGAAAGCAGACTTTGCTCCAAAGACATACTGGCTCTTACCAAGATAATAATGTACCTGCTCATTTGAAGCATTGGCATCCGATACCTTACTGCCTGTATGGATACGCACCACTGTACCCTTTGGTACAGCAAATGACTCGGTTATAGTGCAATACTCCTTATAATCCCCGTCCTCAATCACCCAAATCATGCCGCCTTGCAGCTTATAGTCTTTATATCCTATATTCAAGCCCTTCAGGTCAACGTCTGCCAGTGCAATAATTTCAATCCATTCCTGGTTTACATCCAGCTCACCGTTTTCTGTATAGGCATTTGAAAAACCGGTGATTTTTATATCCGACCTGACTTCAAATATATCAATAGGCCCCAAATGTCCGACATTTTGGGAAACACGGAAAGCTTCCATTGTAACCCTGTCGTTGTCCAACGGTTCAGGGCTTTCCAGCAGAAGCCCTACAGGCTCCCCTATCTCATTGTTAATGGAAGTAAGCTCCACTGACTCTATAACGCCTCTGTTAACAATGCCAAGCGCCGAGCATATGGATGAGAATACGGCAGCCTCGGCTTCAGCACCCGTATTATTTACCGATGAAGCAAGAACCCCCTCAATTACCGGCTTTTTTGAAGCATCAAGCAATAGCCCTGACTGCATATATGAGCCTCTGCCCCATACCAGGTTTTTAAAAGACTGAATATGATGTACAAAGGTCGAAAACCTCGATGTAATAAAGCTAAAGCCGAATACATCGTATTCCTTCCCTTCTTTAATCGCACAGAGTCGCGCAAAATACATTGTTTGAGATTTAAGACATACTCCGTTTGCCGCAAGGGTTTTATCCATACGTTTGAATATGGGTCTTGGCTCCCCGTCCCCGTATTTGTTCACAAACGTCATTGTAAGCTCCTCTTCCCTGGTCAGATAAACCTCGGGACTGTCACCCCAAAGATTGAGAAAGCCTGCCTGTTCTCCAAATATACTGCTTACAGGCTCTCCGTTATTGTCATATAGCTTTATGAACAAAGGCGCTTGCTGCTTGACATACATCATGTCAACATATGTGCTGTTGTAGGTTATCCCGACATCATAGAAGCAATAATGGGTTTTTGTCCCGTCAACAGGTACGGTATCCCTGATATAAGGCTTTAGTCCGCAAAGCATACCTGCCCATGGAAACCGGGGTTTCTCATCAATATCGGATGGCGCAGTGTTTTGATCGGCAAGTCCGGGAGGATTGCCTGTCCTGAAGAAGGCTGCCTCCTTAAAGTCAAATATTTTTCCGCTTCTCTCGGTCCGAGTTTCAACTTCAATTTTATAAAAGGTCTCAGGCTCGAATATTTCCATTTCGCCTTTTCCCCAGGCCATGTCAAATTCATTGGTGATCTCATCCTGAAGGCTCATCGCTTCAGTATAAGCTTCATACCGACTCTTGGTAATATATGAAATACCACATAAAAAGCCGTCTCCGGAAAGCTCAAGAGTCTGCACATCCGCTGTTATAGCAAGGGTTTCTTCCACCAGGGACGTGTCCGCATCAATTGCACCCGCAAAAACATCCTTGCCGTCAATCCCTTTAGCTCCTGCTTTTAATACTGTCCTGCCAAATGTATATACCTTAAGCATGTGTATCTCCTCAGGAAATATTATCCTGACCGAACCAGTGGTTTCAGGAACCTTTTCAGGGAAGCGCACCTCCGCCTTGCAAAGATAAACTGTATAAGATTCTTTTACGGTAAACTCCACACGGTCTATTTTATCACCATAAAGAGTAAATTCTGTAAGCTGCCAAACCCCGTGTTGGCCTGCATTTCCTGTGAAGGAGGTTAAAAGGGAATTCTTCGAGTAAGCATTTGCTGTGAACTCAAGGGAGTGATAGATATTAATATGTAAACGGTCTGCCTGGTTAACAAAAATACAAGAGGAGCTGCAAAGCATTACAGAGCCTCCGTTTCTATCCTCCACCTCAACCTCCTTGGGTATACTGCCGGTTCTCGCAAACAGAAAACTAACATCCTCGATTTTATAAGGATTTTTAATGATTTGCTTGTTCATAGTACTATAATCCACTGTTTTTATACGTTCAGGTACATAAACTGAAGTTGAATCAAAATATAGCGCGTTTGTCAAATTATCCTTTGAATCTCTGCACTGCTTTACAAGTATACAGTACGGAGATATAAATATAGTACCATCGGGTGTTACGAAGCTTGCTCCGATTGTTTGGTCAGGCATGTATTTTTCAAAGCCTATATTGCATTCCTTGGGCTTTAGATCTGTAACAACTGTTTCCCAGGCATTGAAATATGATTCCTGAAGCTTGGGACCAGCCTTGTTTTCCCTGTAACCTTCAAAGGGAGTGACATTGCCAAGCATAAGCTTTGTATTGATTGGTCCGGAAGCTCCTGTTGCCAGCTGCCAGGTGCCAAAGCAGGACCTTTCACCCCATTCAACCTGCTCCCAATTATCCTGCGAAGCTTTCTTCTTATATAGCTTTATAGCTTTAAGACTGTAGTCAAACATAAATTTGCCTGCTGACTCCGGTCCACTATAGGGGCTGACATTTTTCAAAAGCCCGGTATCGTCCCTGACAGCCTTTGAGAAGGTTATAACAGGATTTACATCAACAGGTACAGGTTCAAGGGAATTTAAGTAGCTTTCACTTTCTATGAAACCCGGAGTATTTCCATCAAAGAATCCGTCATTATCCTGGTCGTATGTTGGAAACTTTAAAAGCTCCCATTTTTCTGTAACCTTCAGATGTTCAAGACCGATTTTTGCAAGCGGAACAGGAACGGGCGGCTCGTCAACCTTCTCCCATTTAAGCTCCGCATGCTCTTCCACATCAGGAAGCGGCCAGGGAAGCTCAATAACAATGTCAATACCTGCAAAAACAAGGAAGGGCTTGGGAGTCTTAGCTTCTACAAGGGCCTTTGCATAAAGTCTGGCCTTGAAGCTTGCAACCGATATGGCAATTTCTCCACAAAGTGTAAGCCCGCCTTCTGCCTGAATAGGCTTCCAGTTAATAAAAAGATATCCGTCCATCCAGGCTGAAAGAACCACAGAAACAGGCCCGAACTTCCAGTTCTTGTCATAGCCTATCCAGCAGCCTGTTTTAAACCTCTTGCTGTCCAGCATCAAATAAGCATTAGCTTCAAATAAATCCAATATGTTGGCTCTTACCCGTTTTTCCTTCTCCTCCCGACCCACATTAAAATACCATCTGTCGGTATCCAGAAAATCAAAGAAGGCTTCTGCCATACCTGTAACATTAACCACGCTTCCACTATCCTCAGGATACATATAAAAGCCCTCGAGATTCATCATGAGCTGGCAGACCCTGTTGTCATATATGGCAAGCAGGTTGAACAGAGGCTTTTTGGAGTCATCGTTTAAAAGCGCCCTCTCCTTTGATATGTTTACTTTTCCGTTAAAAATAATTACAGGCCCGGGTATAAGAATAGCCAGCAGACATTTGGCAGAGAAATTGTAACCATTGTCCGGGTAGGTTCCGATTATCAGTCCCGCTCCAAAAGCCAGATCATCCAGCTTCTTGCTCCACTTTTCACGGGTTCCGGCCGTTCCTCCCACCTTTGTTATTCCCTTTGGCTCCGAGGAGTACCACTCGTACCAGGTCTCATCAGGATTCCCATTTCTCCCCTTCGTAGGCGCCATGTTGTAGCCGAACAAAAGACCCGCTCCGAATATGGCAAGCCCTGACTGCAGCAGAGGTATTCCTACGGGAAGCTGAGCATCGACTGCAACATAAAAATAGTTGTATGAAGGCGCTGCTGTATGGTTACCCGCAACAAAGTTCACATCTATTGAGGTTTTTATCGGATAAATGACAAGCGCCACGCTTCCCCTGAATTCCTTGCCGTCAACCCTGTCGTAAAAAGCTACCGCTCCGTCAAACTTAAGTACATTGCTTATTTCAAAGTTTATACCGATTCCATCGAGACTGAACCGCACGTCTCCATCCTTGCTCCATATGATTTTCATGCCCTCAACACTGCCGCCAAGGGGTATTCCCTCTACAATTTTCATACCACCGGAGAAACCAACCCATTTTTCATCCTTGGGCCCTTGTATGGAGCCAAAACCAATCTTTGATATATAGGCGGAAAAACCATGGAAGTCAAGAGACAGCTGTTTGGGGAAATTTATCCACCCACCCTGTATTTTGACACGGCCTTTGGTATCAATGGACAGTCCCTCAAGAACAAATTCCGGCCATTCAATTACCTGCTGCCACAACAGGGGCTTGATACTTCCTGAAAGCTCCACAAAACCCGCTTCATCCTTATATCCCAATGTGAGGCTCCTTACAATGGCTGTCATAACATCAGGCTTTGTAAGCTCTACACCGTTTTGTACGGAAAGACCGAGTATATAGGAGTTATCGGGAGCTATGCCAATATTTACATCCACCTCGTTTTCATAAAATGGCATCTTAAGGCTTCCGGCCAGGCTGCTTTCTATCAAGGTATTGTGCTTGAAGCTTAAGGAAAGGCTTTTCAGTTTTATGTCAAAATCATATATGTTAACCTCTAGGTCATTGGTTTCGGCACTTATTGTCCCATAAAAGCCCTTGTTACCTATGGCACAGTCAGAAAGCTCCAGCGTCAGATCGCATAAATCCTTCGGAAGCTTTAATGTAAAGTTCCGCATGTATATTCCCATAAATGCCGGATCATCAACAATAGCCATTATCTCAGGCTGGGTAGAATCCCTGGAGAAATCAAACATGACCTCCTCAGCAGCAATAATAAAACCCGTATCGGCTATCATGCACGGCGAAAGGCTTATGGAATCAAATCCATCTATGGATATTCCCATGGCTGCATCCACCGTTATACTGCCTGATACACTTATTTCAGCATAACCGGACTCCTTCACATCCAAATTCGCATCAACTGGCTTCAAATACTCCCTGCCGAAACGAAGTGCGAAGGAAGCATCCTGAATAGTCAGACTATTGCTTTTACCAAGGTTGATCACTGCCTTGACGACAGTATATCCCGTCTGGCTTCCCATAAATACAAATTTAATAGCGTCAACTCCCGGAATACTTACCGACAGCTCCTGTTCAAAGGCAAGGGTAAAGTCCAACGTAAAGGTTCCGTCGGCCATTGAGTAATGATAATCAAGAACATAGATCTTATCTAGAAAATCTCCCAAAAGGCCGTCAACAGAAAAGAAATCCTCCGGCCAGGGCAGTTCTTCCAATATACTGTTAAGTGTCCCTAATACTTTAAGTGCCATGGATACACCTCCTAAAGCGGTTTCTCGTCAGGCCTTACCAGCCATAACGTGCCGAAGATTTTATTATTCCAATCTGCTGCCTGCAGCCCTGAGTTTGTCCATATCTGCTTGCTAAGTTTGTGGTCTTTCTGGTAAATTTTATTAACCTTGGCGTCTTCATTTCCTTTATTTTTTAATCTGTATATTTCCTGGTAAAATTCTATCAATCGATCCCTCATTACATTAAAATTCGGAGATACGAGGCATCCGGCCGAACCGGTGCCTGACCCCTGCTGAACCCCTTGTTGATTCCCTTGCTCTCCATAATGAAACCTTATCATTGTCTTGCCGTCATTATCGAGGACAGCATTTGGAGAATCAGTGAAATAATATTTGGCATGGCTGCATTTATCCGTATCCGTATGGTAGTCCATTATTTTATATGAATAATTCTTATACGCATTATCTGATGTGATAGATTTAAAACTGTAAGACATGTTCCCTTGTATCGATGAAAGAAGCATATTTCCTGATGGAAAATTAGCATAATTCCTAGAGGTATAACTTGACCATAAATAAGTATCAATGATTTTGCTGTTATAAATAACAAACAAGACTCCAAAATAATTATCATAACCTTTATTTCCGCCGGGGCCCAGTTTATATGGGCTTTCAGAAGTAGTTCCGCCCACTCCTCCGGATATAGACCAGGAAGACCTTCCGTTGGGAAACTCCGGCGGCCAGTCCAGTGTAACTGTTCTGGCATTACTGTCATATTCTTTTATAAAGTAGGTTTTGGATGTCCTTCTCGTATCATCTCTGAAATAAATGGTGTCAAATTCAGTATTTATCAAGGCTTTGGCCGGAAGCTCAGGAAGCGCGATGATTTGAGGAGCGGCCGGATTTTTAACAGATGCGTTGTCCCCCTTGTAGTTTCCTCCAAAGGGATCGATTAGAACTAAATTAGGACTTTTTACAATCTTCCACCCGGATTTGCCAATAGCCCCAAAGTCCGGCTGATTATCAAGGACGAGTGTGCTATCCGCTTTATTAAAGCTCTTAATCAGGTAGATACCGTTGTCCTTTATATCATCATCAAACTTTATGTAATCGTAGTCTGTGGAAACATCCCTGTCAGTTAGTTGAAAGTCGTTTATCTTTACGGTTTTTGGACTGCCGCTGACAGTTTGCGCATCAAGTCCTTCCGGATTTAAAAAATTCACCTGTGCGCTGTCAGTCAGTAATATAACAGGAATATTAGGATCCCAGGGCTCTTTTACATCAAGGTAATGCTCTACTATGGCCTCCAGCTTGAATATATTCATGTCGTCATTCAAATCGCCATATTCAAAAGCTTCAATACCGGTGTCAAGGATGGCCCCATATTTCTTCTTTAGCCTGTCCTTCCAGAGCTTCTTTTGATTATCCCCCACCTCACGCCATTTTTGATATGAAAGCCCAGCTTTATCCTTTATCTCATTAAGCATGAGCATGTTATATATATGGCTTTGTGAAAGGCTTAAAGCCTCTGCTTCATCTATAGTATTAAAAAATGGAACAGCATATGGGAATACATTTATGAATTGGCTCCAGGTTGCTTCATCTTCATCCAAATAACCCTCGCTTTTCAGAACTCCAAGCAAATAGGACGGGTCAAACATACCCAGCCTTGACAAAACAGCAAATTTAAAATGTCTTTCATTTGACCCTTCTTCTGATACTGCGGCCTTCCCAACCACTGCCCCTGCATCTGCCATAATATCCATTTGTCCCTTAAGAAAAAGCTTTAGTATGGTTTCACGCGAGAGGCTTCCCGCAGGTATTATAGCATTATCTAAAGCAATACCCAGGCTTTCGGCAAGGCTTGATACCTCCAGATTAAGATATGCAAAGCCCAGGACCTCTCCTGACTGTTGCTTTATGCTTTCGAGGCACTGAAGCCTTGCAGCCGATGGTGTAAGGTATAAGAATAAATTTACTTTATCCGGCAGCGACTCCTCCGTTACGCTATCCGCATCCAACTCAAAATTCTCATCACCGGTCAGGGCATAGCCTTCCGGCGCTTTTACAGAAAGTCTTCCTTTACATACTGCAAAAACATATGCATTGCCCAAGGTTTTTACCTTTGTATAACTATTAAAGGCCAGGCCTGACCCGGGGGAATTGTCAACTCCGTATTTATAAACCTTTTCCCACCCTGTGTCCTGACCTGCTGCAGCCTCGTAGTAAGGAGGTTTAATAAAAAGCTTGAATTTTACATCCGCCATACGCTATACCCCCCTCAACAAATTAAAGTATTTGTTCTGCCGTCCGCTTGCATCAATTACCCTAATTCTGTAATCATATATCTTTCCTGCTTCTCTATTCCTGTCACATAAATTGTATACACCAGGAGCAAGCCAGCTGCCCAGTGTTAAAAAGCCCTCACTGTCAGCCATCCCCTGTACACACTCTCTGCGCTGAACAAGGCATTTTAATGTGTTATCTCCATGGATCCATGAGAGCTCCAGTTCCGTTCCGCCGTTAATTTTCGCCGGAGGGTTCCATACAGGCGCATCAGGCCTTTGATCCTCGAATACCTTTACTGCCACAGCAGCCGAAGGCTTTGAATAAATCTTTACATAATTGTTGTTGAATTCTGCTTCTCCCAATGCCACAATCCTGTAATAATATAGCTTGTCAGGCAAAAGTCCCGTATCCGTGTAGCTTTCACCAGGATGAGACACTGTAATTACTTTCCCGGTTTGCAGGATAGGTGTCATAAGACGTATATCTTTTGCCGCCTCAACATCATCAGTCCGGTAAACAACATAACCTTTTACAGTCTTATCTGAAAGTGTTCTGAATGTTATGACAGCCTCCCTGTCTCCTGATTTTACCGACGTAATATCCGGTGTACCTGTAACGACAGGCTTGAAAAGCCTTATAGGATATGATGCCGTAGAGAAATCTCCCATTACCCCGGATTCGTTTACAGTCCTTATTCTATAGAAATAGTTGTTATCAGCGCCGCCATCAATGGAGGAATCAATATACAGCATGCAGCCCATGTTAAGCTGAAGGCTGTCAAGCTCCCAAAAGGCCTTTCTATTGGCATACTTTTCGTCCGAGGGGCTTATTTCTTTCTCATTAAGCCTGGTAAAAGCCGTTTCATTTCCCGGTAGGTTGGCAAGAGCCTTTAGCAGGACATTAGCCCAGGTTTCCTCAAAAAGTACGTAATAATCAATAACCGGAGCTTTTATCACCTTCGTTTTGATGGCGTCGATTACAATACGGGCATCTGAAGGGCTTAAACCAAGATCATTCACAACCCCTATCCCCTCGATAAAACTATCTATTTCAGTTTCATTGAATATTCCTGTGCCATCTGTAAACGGAAGTTTGAGCCTTCTATTTTTTTTATCCTCCAAAAAAACCGCGTCGTCAAGCGCCCTATAAATGATATATTTGGAGCTGTTGTCACGCATCCATCTAAGCCCAAAGCTGCATTTCCCATAAAAGTCCGGCAAGGTTGCATACTGGTTTGCTGCATCCATAATTTCAGCAGGAGCCGGCTTGTCCCTGTAAACTGATAAAATTGGAAGTGCTTTCGATACAATGCCTTCCCCGTTACTATTAACAGATGAGGCCCCTATCTGAGCGTAAATGATTTTCTCTTCCAATCCCGCTTTAAAAGGTGGATTGAAGAAATATACAGTCTTTATACCCCATCCTGTATTTTGTTTTGATGCAAGCATCATATCCCAGTTTGAAGATATGCTGTAATCCCTTGCGACAGGCAGTCCGGGCTTCATAGGAATTGTAAAGTAGCTATCCCGGTACGGGTATAGCTTCTGGAGTTCCAATACAACACTGCCACCTAAGGCGTCCTCGGTATAGCTTTTGCTTATAACCGGGTACTCCAAGCCTCCAATAGTCACCTTTTCACCTACCTCAACCTCCAGAACATCCTGCGGAATGGCAAAAACAACCTCATATCTGTCATTCCTGTCCTCAGAACTGATTATGGCAAAGGTACCGGAGGCTGCAGTAACATAGCCCTTTCCATAAGGTCCGGAAAGCTCTACCTCGATTACAATTTCATTTCTTGAGTTTTTCATAGAATTAATGATGGTATAGTCTCCGTCCTCGGTTCTGAGGCTTTCTCCGTTTAAAAAGCCGCTGTCACCGGCATCATCCATTACCAGGTCAGTATACATGGTAACTCTGCTGCCAAGATTACTGCTGCTTAATACCGTTCCTGTAACCCTTCCCATAAGAACATTCTGCCAGCCCGGCTGAAAATAGAAGTTGAAGCTGTGTACGTCAATACCCTGTGAATCCAAAGCCTCATCCCAGTTATAAGTAACCTTTAAAACGGATTTATAGAGCGCTTCATTCGTTATTCCATTTAAATTATTTTGGGTTTTGATTTCATTAAGCTCCATGTCATTGAGACTTCCATCTCCCGGTTCAAGAAGCCTTGCTTCAAGTAAATACGGCGATGGAGGTAAAAATCTTTCACATAAAGCCTCTACCCCGGGCGAATAGGTACTCCGTCTCCCCCATATATCTACAGCCTGAACGAAATATACATATTTTCCGCCTTGTATGCGTATATCCTGGAAATATGTCAAACTACTGTCATCCTTATCAGCGACTGCAAAATGCAGCCCGTTTGAAGTTGCATCCTCAACAGCGCCGGATGGTGTCTGCCGTCTGACTGAATAAGCAACAACATTTTCATCTTGCTTTGGCATATTCCAGTTAAGATTGATATAATAATGCCTGTCCATATTTTTTCCGGAAGGACCTTTACCCGCCAAACCCTTCAACACACTTGCCGAAAGCCCTACCGGTACCTCAGGAAGTGCTTTCGTTCCTATGGATACTCCTTTTACAAGGAAACTTGATGTGTCAAAGCCTAGGTAATCAGGTGATGTGGCTATTTTGAATATGGTAATCCGGCTCCTTAACAGCCTTTCTATTTCAGTAACTGGCCTTTTTTGTCCATTAATATCAATATTTTTAATATCAATTTCCGGCCTTAATATATCTCCGGGTCTGGTAAATTTTCCTGGCGGGGGCTTAATTAAAACGCCTTCAGATATTTTTATGTAATCCAATGATACCTTCGAATGCAAACATACAATTCCTTCAGTTTTATTCAAAACACTTGAAACCACAAGCTTTCCATAGCTAAAACCTTCAACCTTCAAGGCTTTCACACCGTGCTTGACATAAAGCTGAAGCTCTTTCACTGTTTTAGTGAATCTGATAATCACTCCATCTCCCAGTCTGGCGCCAATACCGCCTTTACACAGGATACTTTGAGCATTATCTGCGGATATGTATGGATTACTGCCCGTTTCAAAAAATGTAATCGCCAATGTTGAATATAGAGCTATCAGCTCCATCAAATCCGGAGAAATCAGTATATTTCCCCAGATTAAACAGCATCCCGTCCGGATAATCGGCTTCAACCTTATAGTCATAAAATTTGCCCGGCAGGGCTGTTGCATCATTCCAGTAGAAGCCAAGGACTCTGGCTATGTAAGGGTCAAGGGACGACATCAATAATATGCTCAACGGGCTGATACTCATGCTTGAACTTATTCCGCTTCCATCAACATTGTCTTCACAGTCCTTATATTTGAAATCATCAGCCGGAAGGCCTTGTTTATCGCTCATAACATCTGTCATTAATTCCTTTAGTTCTTTAAATTCTTTTTCATCAAAGCCGGCCCTCTGTTTCTTAGGAAGCCTTAATAGAGAAAGCAGCCAGTCAGGATCCTTTCCGGCAATGAACCTAAGAAATTCCCTAAGTGTTGGAGCTATACCTGCAGGAAGTTCTCCGGATTTTTTTGCAATTTCAAACAAGGCTTCCGGCGTAGTATTTAAAGGCAGGCCCAATCCATACTTATCATTGATAGGGCCTGTCCAGCCTTTTTTATCATCTTCCAAAGTATAAAAACCTATTTCGCCAAGATAAAACCGCTGTATTCCATTAATAAATAGCTCGTCGGCCTTATTAGCCTTCAGTGTTAAATAAACCTGGTGGTTTAAATCTTTATATTGCTGCTCTTCTACAATTTTTCCATTATATAATACAGATATCTCTGCATCCCCGCCATCATTGAAAAAGCAATCCAGTTTGAGCTTGTTTACCGGAGTGGAAAATTTGATTCTATATTTTCCTTCAAGCTTTACATATTGCTTTTGAATACCATCAATTGTAATCATAAGGGTGTTTATTGATTTTATGGATTCAGAGGACAAAGTTGCAGAATAGCTTTCCGACCCTACAGAAAATTTCACCCCACATGGCAAAGCTACCGATGGGCTTGAAGAAGCAAAATTTATCACTGCCTCTCCTTTATCGTTACCATAGGAATACCTTCTATAAATTCTGAAACCGGAAGCAGGGATTCCTTTTCTTCTATCAACACCAACTCTAAGATGTATTCCCCGCTCCAAACCATCCGAGCCATCAGTTCCATGAGAAATCATTGCCAGGCTGATATTATCTGCGCTCACACCGATACCCCCATTTACTTGAATAATCCTCTCGAATACTTCAACGCTTTCGAGATCTATGTTCTGAGGTTAATTACAGTTATTTTTCGAGACTATTCTTGTAATTACTTCCTATACATACATATATATCAAACAAATAACCACCTTGCAATAGTTATCAAAAATTCCATGTTCAACCTATAGCATTTATAATTGCATAACTTTCAAATTCAGCCAACCGCCTTTACCGCAGCCTGGCTTGCATACAACCAGGCTTATGGAGAGCACTACGCACGCTATATGAAAAGAAAAAATGACCACCGCTCAGTTTGAACAGTGGTCACGATATAAGGAGGGGCTGTCTCAAATTTGAGGCAGCCCCTTTTAGTTCATTTTCGAATGCTGCTTGTTAACTATACGACTGTCATCCCGCTTCTTCCTCTTCTTCGCCGTTCAGGAACTTGAACTGCGAAGTGTAGAGGTTGTAATACTGGCCCTGCAGCCTGATGAGCTCCTCATGCGTGCCGGACTCTACAATGTCGCCATCCTCTACCACCATTATCCTGTCGGCGTTCCGTATGGTAGAGAGCCTGTGAGCTATAACAAACGACGTCCTGCCCGCAAGCAGCTTCCTGATACCCTGCTGGACAAGTTTCTCGGTATGGGTGTCGATACTTGCCGTCGCCTCGTCCAGTATCAGTATGCGCGGGTTTGCCAGAAGCGTCCTGGCGAAGGCGATCAATTGCCTCTGCCCTGCCGACAGCCTGGTTCCGCGTTCATTTACATCGGTGTCGTAGCCCTTTTCGAACTTCATTATGAAATCATGTGCCGATACTGCTTTTGCGGCAGCAATGATCTCTTCATCTGTAGCGTCGAGCTTGCCGTAACGGATGTTTTCCTTTATGGTCGTCGAGAACAGGAAGGTGTCCTGCGGCATAAGCCCCACCTGCCCTCTGAGGCTCTCAAGGGTCACATTGCCGACATTTGTGCCATCAATCAGTACATTGCCCAAAGTGACTTCATAGAACCGGCTGATCAGGTTTACGATAGTGGTCTTGCCTGCTCCGGTCGAACCGACAAGGGCTATCGTCTGGCCTGCTTTTACATCGAAGCTCACGTTGTTCAGGACCTTCTGGCCTTCGTCATATCCGAAGGTTACGTTGCGGAAGGAAACGTCGCCCTTGATTTTGGGCATCGTCCTGGCTTCCGCCCTGTCCTTTATATCGGGTTCGATATCGAGTATCTCGAAGATACGTTCCGCCCCCGACATATTGGTGACCAGCTGGTTGTAGAAGTTGCTGATGTTCATTATCGGCTGCCAGAACATCGAAACATAGCCTGAAAAAGCTACGAGCAGGCCCGGGGTTATCGAGCCGGTCTGTATAAGTGAAGCTCCGGTCCAGAATACGAGTATCGTTCCCAGGCCCCAGGACAAATCCACTGTAGGCCAGAACATATCGTTCATCATGACCGCCCTGACAAAAGCTCTGCGCCATTCGTTCAGCAGCTTGAGGAAAGTGCCCGAGGTTTCTTTCTCTGCAGCGAAGCTTTGTACAACGCGAATACCGGAAAAATCCTCATGCGTGAAAGCGTTCATGTTCGAATTCTTTTTCCTGTGAATCTGCCAGCGCTTCCTCGATACCGACGATATGAAGAACATCACGATGATCAGGAAAGGCAGCGCAGCCAATGCAACCAATCCCAGCCTGAAATTCATCGTAAGCATGATGATTGCAACCAGTGTAATCTTTACAAGCTCCGGTACAAGGCTTGTTACGCTGTTCGTAAACAGATCGTTCAGCGAGTTTACATCGCCGATAATCCTCGCCAGGATCTTGCCCGCAGGCCGGTTATCGAAGAAGGAGAACGACAGCTTCTGTATGTGCGTATACAACTGCTGGCGAATCGTCAGCAATATTCTGTTCGAAACCTTTCCCATTATCGTGATCCTGAAACGTGAGCAGAGCATAGCGACAGCGTTCATAAATATCATCACACAGCCCAGTAGGAGCAAGCTCCTCGAATCGCCTACCTTAATGAACTTGTCTATACCGATCTTTAAAAGGTAAGGATTGGCAAGTTCTACGGCTATAGCCACGGCCATGAGCAGCAAAGTCTTTACGACCGGTCCTCCGTATGGTTTCAAATAGGATAAAAGCCTTTTTATCAATGTTAGGTTGAGGCTCTCCTTGAGATCCTCGTCTTCCCTGAAATTATTAATTGGCATTATACCACCTCTTTTTCGAGCGCATCCACGTAATCACGGTACTGTTCACAGTATGTGTCGTAATAACGTCCGCGCAGATCCATCAATTCCTGGTGATTACCGCGTTCTACGATTCTTCCGTTTTCAAAGTACAGTATCTCGTCCGCGTTCTTCACTGCCGAGATACGGTGGGCTATGATAAACCGGGTGATCCCCTTCCGGCGTTCCATCGCCTTTTGGATCGCATATTCGGTTTCCATGTCGAGAGCCGACGTGGAATCGTCCATTATCAGTACCTTTGCATCCCTCACAAGCGCCCTGGCAATGGATATTCTCTGCTTCTGCCCTCCGGAGAGCCCTATGCCGCGCTCGCCTATTACCGTCTTGTAACCCTCGGGCATCTGTGATACGAATTCATCCACCATTGCGTCCCTGCAGGCCGAGTAGAAAACTTCATCGGAGATATTGCCCGCGCCGAACCGGATGTTTTCCTCTATCGTGTCCGAGAAAAGGAACGTCTCCTGCATTACCGCAGATACGTTGCTTCTGAGGACGGAAAGGTCCATTTCCCTGACATCGATCCCGTCAAACAAAACCTGCCCGGACGTGCAGTCGTAATACCTGCCTATCAGGTTCACGAGCGAGCTCTTTCCCGCTCCGGTGATACCCATTATCGCGATCGTGCTGCCGGGTTCCGCCTTGATGTTGATATCCTTCAATACCGGAGTGCCGGCAAAATCGAAGCAGACATTCCATAATTCTATGCTTCCATGCAGTTCATCAGGAGTCTTCGGTGCATCGCAGTTTTTAATGGTCGGTTCCTCATCGAAGAGCTTGTTTATTTTTTTAACGGAAGCAAGGCACTGTGCCAGCACGCTTGTAAGCCAGCCCATCATCCTCATGGGCCATATCAGCATGAATATATAGTTGCTGAAGGCAACGAGTGTACCGAGAGTAATTTCCTTCCCGATAACAAAATAACCGCCAACTGTAATAACGAGGACAAAGACCAGATTTGAAAGAAACTCTATCGGCGGAAAGAACCTTGCAAAAGCTCTTGCCTGTTCATAATTGATCTTGTAATTCTCCTCGTTCTGGTGAAGGAATTTCTGTATCTCATGCTTCTCACGTCCAAAGGCCTTTACTACCCTGACTCCGGCGATGTTCTGCTGGGCGGTCGTATTCAACACGGCTCTTTGGTCGCTTATTTTCTCGTAAGTAGCGCCGACAGATCTTTCAAGCTTGAATACTACGAATTCTATCACCGGCATTGTGATAAGGCTTATCAGAGCGAGCTTCCAGTTTATGCTGAACAGAACTACCGAAGCAACTACAAAATAAACGCTCTGTTCCATGAACAGCATAAAGCCGAAGCAGATCGCATTCATTATGTTTTCTGTGTCTTCCTTGATGCGGGACATCAATTCGCCCGTATTGTTTTCATCAAAGAACGAGAAAGATAGCTTCTGTATGTGGTCAAACAGATTCTTCCTCAGATTAAGTATGACCTTCGAGCTGGAAATGTCAAAACCTATTTCCTTGGTATAACCCAATATCGCACGAGCGATCATAATAGCAGCAAGCGCAGGCAAAGCCGTTCTCAGGTAGTCCATTTCCCCGTTCATAACGACTTTGTCTATGATATTTCCGACGATATACGGATTGTACATATCAAGCGCAATAGCCGTCAGCAGCGCCGCTATTCCAATCGAGTACGACCACCACTGCTTTTTCATCAATTTTAAAAGCCTTTTCAAATAAATCCCTCCTAGCTCATATACCCCTATAACCGAGCTTTCTTTAGTTTGAACCTCCTTGCCTGACCCATCGGTACCCGTTGAAGGCGACAGAAGTAAAAAAGAGGCCGCGGTATTTGTGCCGCGCCCTTACAAAAAATTAAGGCCGCGGTGATAACCGCGGCCTGCTCTTTTGGTGATCAACGGAATCTTTCAGATGATACCAGTGAGTAGGCAGGGTTATCCAATGTTACGAGTTTATCAATATCGAATCTGTTGTTACCGCCAAACGCGATGGCAGTGCCGAATACACCTGCAGCAGATCTAAAGCCAAATGCGCATACTACGCCTGTACTACTTGCTTTAACTGTCGATACGATACTGCTAATGCTTGCATTACGTAACATGTTCCTGCCCTCCTTTTTTAAGATTTGTGAAAACTCACACAACTATGGTAAAACATAAATCCTCAATAGTCAAGAAATTTTTGACATTTTGCTTGCAGAAAAATTTTCTATAAATAGTATTATACCAACTTCCCGAGGCATTGCTTGTCCAGCTGGCTATGAGCCGGGCTATGAGCGATATACTGCTCATACCGGCTGGCTACGAGCAGGGCTATGGGCAATAAGTATTTATATCAGCCATAAGTGCCTAGCCTTAGCTTAAGCCGGGCCATGAGCTGTCATCCGTCGGGTTCCGTCGCAGACAGCAGCATCATCTCACTTTGCTTTTTCAAGGCCGCTCATATTCGACATCGTGTCTCATATTCGCTTAAAAAGCCATCCATGGCTTTTTATCCTTGAAAAAACTGCAGCTTCGCTGGCTGCTGTGACTGCTCCTCCGCACGACTACCGACAGCTCATGGCCCGGCTTTTCTTAGTGGTGCTTACTAATGACCTGGCTATTCTTCCGGTCGTGACCATATTCACTTAAAAAACCATCCATGGCTTTTTATCCTTGAGAAAGCTGCAGCTTCGCTGGCTGCTGTGACTGCTCCTCCACACGACTACCGACAGCTCAAGGCCCGGCTTTTCTGCGTGGTGCTTTTGTTCATGATTCGGCCTTCGAAACGCACTATTTTAGAGCAGCTATGCCAATGCCTGCCTCGTATTTATAACGGCTTGCAGATAGTGAGCGGCACGTATCTTTTTATCGGTAACTCCCGCAGGAATGCTTCCATCCGGATCAGGGATCTGATCCGTGCTGCCGGAAAGTACGGCTTTGAATAGATCTGATGCACTACCCGGCAATCCGTTTATTACCCCTTCCAATGAACTTATTTTTGTGTTGCGCCTCAACAGGCCGGAATCGGTAAGCATGGCAAGTGCCGCAGCTGCAAGTTCCGATGCATATACGTTGTATTGATTTGAAGAGGCTTCGGCAGGTTGGGCTGAAGAAGCCTTATTGGCCTGCTGAATACCGTTTCCCTTTTCCACCAGCACTTTCAGAAGGGCTTCTCCCGCCTTTATAAGCTGCAGCCTGTAGGGCTTCCATTCCTCATCCAGCAGAAGCATACCCACTATGAAGCAAGAAGTCCGTAAAGTCGCATCTCTTCCGGTGCCGAAAGAACCTGCGGCATTTTGGAGCCGCGCAGCAGTAATGATCATTTCGTGCAAGTCTGAAGCGGTATCTGCAGCTTTGTTTTCCGATACCCCCGCTTCCATCGGGCTGCCTGGAGCCTGCACCATTCTTGCATAGGCCGGCTTATTCGACCGGCTGCCAAATGGTCCGCCCCTACCTGATCTTCCGGAGTTGGAACTTCCCTTTCTGAGGAAGGAGGGTATCATGAGCATGTCGGATTCAGCCAGCACCTCCGACATGCTTTCAACTTCCTTGCTTTCGTCCGGATATGACCGCATGCAGGCTTCTGTCACGCAAAAAGGTGCAGAAGAGTATGCTTTATCCGGTGCGAGCGGCATTGTCCAGCCTCTGGGGCCGGCCACCGGCACCACAATCGTCTGGGGCATGCCTGCTGCCTTGATTTTTCTGTTATATACCGCTACCAGCGATGTCTGGGTCGAAAGTACCGAATACTCAATGGACAGGTCTGCTATCTCTCTCCTTACAAGTGCATTCCTTCTCTCGTAACTGCCGTTAACCTGCCTTTCGAGTTCCGTGATCCTGGCTTTGGCCCACTTGAGACCGAGCAGTCTTTCATCGCCCGTATTTTCGCCCTTAAGCTCAAATTCCAGCTGTTTGTCCCCTATATTACCGTGGATCCTTACAGTGTTCTGCATACCCGCTTCGCCGGAACGGAAAGTGAAGCTCAGGGTTTCCGAGTCATAAAGCCTGGCCGGAAGAGCCGGCACCGCCTCGACAACTCTGCCATCCCTCCCGGTTACAGACAGATTGGAAAGGTATGGCATATGCACCCTCGAAAATTGACGGATCACCTTGTCTTCTATCCTTTCACCCGGATATATGTATTCGGGTATTCCGTTTCCGGCCTGAGCGAGGCTGTCTATGAAATATTTATTGACTGCGGTATCTATGCCGAAGGGATAGAGCTGCACCGTTACGCCCTTATTCCTCACGAGGTCTGTTATCTGCTTTTCATTGCCGACCTGGCCGTCAGTGAACAGAAAAACGATCTTCTCAAGCCCTTTAAGCCTTGGTAAAGCCTCGAGTACGAATCTGAGAGGCTCGTATATTTCAGTGCCGCCCAATTCAGTAAGTGCCGATATCCATTTATCCGCCTCGTCGAGCGTATTTTGAGAATATGGCAGTGACTTCCCGGAAAAGCAGCTGTACTTGCTTTCGAATGCAATTATATTGAAATAGTCACCCTCGAACAGGTTCCTCAGAGATATCGAAAGAGCCCGTTTGGCCTGCTCGAGTTTTTCCCCGCCCATAGAACCGGAGACATCTATGAGGAATATGTATTCACATGGGCCGGAGCTTTCAAGGTGCTCCGAAAGGTCGGGGCAAAAGCTCACCGAACCGAATATTCCTTTGGAGCCCGATGCAGTAATAAAACTGTCCCCACTGTCCTCACCCAGTTGTGCCAAAATAACGAAATCAGTGTCCAACGGTTCATTTTCCCTGGAAAGCGAAACCATCACGTCTCCCTCACTGAAACCTATTTCAACGGGATGACTGGGCGAAGAGACCTTTTTCAAGCCTTTTATTCCTTTAAGGACTGCTTTTATTTTAAGTGTATAAGGCGCATCTCCTACGGGAGGCGTAATGTAATCGGCGTCGGGCACCAAATCCGTCGGGTCCGCTGTCCCGGTGCCGGTCTTAAGTCCCGTTTTATTCCCAGGGATATACCGCGGCGCCACCACCGTGGGGATGGACCAGCGCAGCTCACGGTCGGTTGTTTTGACGTCTTCGAGATAAGATATGACTATGGAAACCGCTTCACCGGCAGCAATGTTACCGAGCGAAACCTGGAAAATATCCGGTCTGTGGCTTTCGAGCAGAAAGGCGCTGTCTCCCTTTCGTATAGCCTTGTCATATTCTCTGAAGGCCTCTTCCTTTTCCCTGAATTCACCTTTAACCTCGTCGGTTCCTGTTTTGCAGCTGAAGCCCGTCACCTGGGCGCCATGGGGTAGCGGAAACGTATAGAGAGCCTCTATGGGATGATCTGAAGTGTTCATATAGTTTTGTGTCAGAGTAACTTCAGCCATGGAGCTGTCCAGCACTGCGGATATCTCCACATTCCGGAGCGGACAGGCAGGCCCGCCGTTCCTTACATCGAGGATGCAGTTCAGTGGGTAGTTTTCTGCAGCTCTGTCGTTTTTCATAAGGTTTAACCTTCCTTCATCATTTTTTGGGCATATTTATATAAAACTTCAGCCATTTCCCTGGCTTTTTCATTGTCCGACTGAAAGTGCAGTTCCAGCCCGGAACCGATATATATCCTTGTATAGGCTATACTTTTATCTTCTATCCGTTTACCCGGACGGTCTCCTTCATGCATATCCTCCGCGGCCCTTTCCCTGAAAACGCCATACTCTGCCGGCGGGTCGGAAAGCGCCATTGCCTGCCCGTTTGCTTTAAGGCTGTCCAGTACCTCCTCAAGTGTCATGCCGGATATTCTTTTTCTGATCTCATCCAGCGGCAGATAGGCATCCTGCAGCTTTTTTACAAGAATAATCCTATAGAGGTGCTCATCGGAATATGTCGTTCCCAGACCCGCGCCTTCCGAAGGAGGCAGCAGCCCCCTGCCCATGTAATAGTGTATGGTGCGTTTCGACACACCGGCCTTTTCTGCGAGCTCACTTATGCGATAGCGGTTTTCTTCCATATATCCACCCTTAAAATATATTGCCGGTTCCGCCGGTTTAATCAGAGAATTGGTCCAGACGGCAAATATTGCCGCTTATCAAAATTATAATACCGTTACGTAACGGTGTCAAGTTTGTTCGATATTACCGTTTCGTTACAAAAATTAAAAATAGGTTAATTGACAGGTAATTAAGGAACCTTTATAGAAATATATTGTCGAAATATAATAGGCAGACATATACGTATAACTATAAAATCCGAAAAAAAGGAGAAGGAAATGAAATATCTTTTCAAATTAGCGATAGTGCTGGTCATTCTGGCTGCAATACCTTTTATAATGCTGCCCGTCAGTGCAGATAACCTCGATGGAAAAGAAATGCGCGGACTGTGGGTCGCAACTGTCGTTAACGTCGATTACCCCTCCAAACCTACTACCGATACCGATATTCTTAAGGATGAAGCGATCAAAATACTCGATACTGCAAAAGGTGCAGGACTCAATGCCGTGTTTCTCCAGGTCAGACCGACAGCAGACGCGTTTTACCGTTCGAATTACTTTCCATGGTCGAAATACCTGACCGGAACACAGGGCATGGCACCAGCAGACGGTTTCGACCCATTGGAATTCTGGATAGAAGAAGCCCATAAGAGAGGTATCGAGTTGCATGCATGGATAAACCCATACAGGATAACCAAGAAGTCGGGATACGACTCAAAGCCCTCCGTCTCGTCCCTGCCTGCAAACCATCCCGCAAGGCTCCACCCTGACTGGGTGATAAAATATTCCGACGGCAACCTGTATTTCGATCCGGGAATCCCGGAGGTTCGCCAGTTGATAACAAACGGCGTAATGGAAATAGTTGACCGTTATGATATCGACGGTATACATTTCGACGACTACTTTTATCCCGGCAGGGATTTCAATGATTCCGCCACATTCAAAAAATACGGGCAGGGATACGATTCCGTAGGCAATTGGCGCAGAGCCAACATAACGGCACTGGTATCCGACGTCTCGAATGAGATCAAAGCTTCCGGAAAAGCAGTCCGTTTCGGCATAAGCCCCTTCGGCATCTGGTCCAACAGGAAGTCCAATCCGCTCGGGAGCGATACCAACGGGGCCGAATCCTATTATGACCACTATGCCGACACCCGTTCATGGGTAAAAAACGGCATCATAGATTATATTGCTCCCCAGCTTTACTGGAATATAGGATACACTGTGGCAGATTACAGTAAACTGCTGACCTGGTGGAAGGATGTGGTGAGCGACACTCCAGTCGATCTCTACATAGGGCAGGCCGCTTACAGGGAAAACAACCCGAGCCAGTCCAGCTCGTGGTACGGCGTTTCAGAACTCGAGAGGCAGCTGTTGCTGAACAGTGAATACCCGGAGGTAAAGGGCAGCCTTTTCTACAATTATTCCGCACTCGAGGACTCCCCCGCGCTGGTATCCATGATCAAAGCGGTATACGACCGTTTGGACGGCAATATCCCGTCCACTCCGGTAACTGTCTCGATACCGTCGGGCAACATCACCACCAGCTACAGCCATTACTATCTGAATGGCGCATCGGATCCCGGCAGACCACTGTACCTTAACGGCGAACCGGTTACCAACCGCTCTTTGACGGGATATTTCGGCATACTGGCAGATCTGCGGTACGGCAGCAACGTCTTTACCTTTACCCAGGACGGATCATATGTGACACGCGTCATATACAGATCGTCCGGCGGAAGCTCGGTAAGCAAAATGAGCAAGGCTGATATAACATCGTCGTCGGTATTCCCCCAGACACAGGAATACAGGCAGCCCGGCGAGAAAATAACGCTGTCCTGCACAGCGCCTGCGGGTTCGAAGGTCACTGTCAGGATCACCGGCAAAACGTATGCCATGAAAACCGCTTCAAAAAGCGGCGGACTGTACCCTGCCAGATTTACCTGCACCTATACGGTTCCTTCATATACAGGCGCTCCAAGGAATATCGACCTTGGCGCTCCGGTTTACACGATGAATTACAAGGGCACAGTCAAAACAAAGAAAGCACCGGCCAAAATCGGCGTAATAATGAAAGGCTCGCCGTTCTATGCCGAGATATCCAAGGAAGACATCGACACCTTCGCAGAACCGGTATCGGGGAACGGAGCTTCTTACGAGCTTCGTAGGGGAATGGTCGATTATGTAACTGCCATGACCGGAAGCTACGCAAGGCTTTCGTCGGGATTATGGGTCAGGAAGACAAGTATCGCCACATATACTTCGGCAGCTCAGCTAAAACCCACAGTAGGCTCTGCCCGTTACGAGACGGGCGTCAAGTGGGATACTCTGATACTCGAATATCCGTATTCCATGGCTGCAGTGGCCAAATTCAACGGCGAGAAACTCGTCCTCAGCATATCGTCGGCACAGTCCGGCGTCTTGCCCGCCCTTCCCGACAACTCGCCGTTTTCATCGGTTACATTCCTGCAGGATGGCAACCTTGGCAGGTACATTCTTACGCTGAAACCCGGCCGGACTATAGAAGGCTATTATATTGAAAAAACCATGACAGGGATCATGCTGCATATCAAAAATCCAGCCAGAGCGTCAGGCAGCGTACGCCCGCTGACCGGTCTTACAATAATGCTCGATCCGGGCCACGGCGGAGAGGAAAATGGGGCGATCGGCCCGCTCGGGACAAAATACCCCGAAAAAATGATCAACCTCAATACTGCGCTGAAGCTCCGGGATGAACTTCAGGCTCTGGGGGCAAATGTCCCTATGACAAGAACAACCGACATCACGATGTCTCTGACCGACAGGCTGGACGCCTCGAGAAGAACAAAGCCCGACATGTTCCTGTCCATCCATGCAAACAGTATGGAGGTAAATGTAGACATTTCAAAGATAACCGGCTTCTCAGTCCATTACAAGGAAACCCTTGCCAAGCCGCTTTCTGAGGTACTGCTGGCCAGGGCTGCAGAAACGGGACGCATTAACAAGGGCGTCCGCTGGGACAATTTCTACGTTGTCAGAGGAACCTGGACGCCTTCAATGCTGATAGAGAACTGTTTTGTACCTAACCCCTCCGACTTTGAGATTATAACGAATGAAGCCGAACAAATACGGCTTGCAAAAAGCCTGGCAAACGGGATCGTTCAGTATTTTTCGAGATAGTCCCCATGGTTTGCAGGATAGATTAACAAACAAAAATATTGACATGGCTATATCAAAAAGATATACTAAGAACACAGTATATCTTTTTGATATAGCTTTATTTTTGATCCAGGGAGATGAAAAATGGCCAAAGAAAACAAAACCATCTATGCGATACTGGGATTTTTAAATCACGAGGAAATGACCGGGTATGACATCAAAAAAAGGATCGACACTTCTCTCAAATACTTCTGGGATGCCGGTTTCGGGCAAATCTACCCGAGTCTTAAGACGCTGGAGCAGAACGGGCTGGTACAGTGCCGCAGTATGGCCAGCAGCACGGGGCCGGAAAGGATCACCTACTCTATAACGGATAAAGGCAGAAAGGAACTTGCGGATTGGCTTTCAAAACCGGTCGAAAAAGAGCAGACAAAATATGAGATACTGCTGAAACTTTTCTTTGGAAGCGCTGCCAATAAAGAAGACAATATCGGGATCATATCAGAATTCAAGCAGAGGAACGCTGAAACCCTCGGACTTTTTGAAGCATACGGTTCAGAGCTCGGAAAGATCCTTGACGGGTCGGACGATCATGTCTATTACTACCTTACAGTCCTGTTCGGGCAGAAGGTCATGAAGGCTTATCTCGAATGGGCTGACGAGGCAATCGAAATACTCGGAAGCCGGAAATAACAAAAGAAACTGAAACGCCCGACAGGACACAACATAATAAAAACCGCAGCAAGACTTATAACACTAACTCATCACATTAGGGGGTCACATAATGAAAAGACAAAAAATCAGAAGAGCGTTGGTTATTATTTCGTTTTTATTATTTCCCATAACAATCTATTACCTTTCGCCTTACCTGATAATAATGGGTGCGCTTGAAGGTATCATAACGGGCAGTTTCATTGTATTCGCCTGCATGTTCTTGTTTGCGTTGTTTTTCAGCAGGGCATACTGTGGATGGGTCTGCCCTGTCGGAGGGCTGCAGGACTGCCTGATGCTGGCCAACGACAAGAAGGCCAAAGGCGGCTGGAGGAACCTTATCAAGTACGGCATTTGGGTCCCGTGGATTGTTCTGATCACGTTCTCCGCCCTGCATGCGGGCGGATACAGCAAGGTAGATTTCCTCTACATGACCTTCCATGGTATTTCGATTTCAGAGCCTGCTGCATATATTATCTATTACGCAGTAATCATACTGATAACAATCCCGTCATTGATAGCCGGGAAACGCTCCTTTTGCCATTATTTCTGCTGGATGGCGCCTTTCATGGTCTTAGGCCGGAAACTCGGCAGCCTGCTGAGGCTGCCCTCTCTGCATTTGAAGGCTGACAGCGGCAAATGCACACATTGCAAACAGTGCAGCAAAAACTGCCCGATGAGTCTTGACGTTGAGAAAATGGTTTCGGAGGGCTGTATGGAAAACGCAGAATGCATACTTTGCGGCGAATGTACGGGAATATGCCCGAAAAAGGTCCTCCATTATACGTTCGGGCCAAGGAAATAAGCTCTTCGTATGTATATCTTCTAAAGCATTATTGTTTACCGGTGCCAACATACCGGGTATTCGGCTTTCGAGCCGGATATCCGGTTTTTTCTATAAATCTCCAATTGGTTATTGACACATTGCTTAGTCTGTTGTATAGTTAATTACATAAGTAACTAACCAATTAACATACGAACAGGAGGTGTTATATTGAAGCTGGATTTTGACAATGAAAAATCAATATACCTTCAGATCGCTGAAAGCATAGAGGATGATATCATAAAGGGGAACATCGGCGAAGAAACCCAGATACCTTCTACCAACCAAATGGCTGTCATATACAGGATCAATCCGGCTACTGCAGGCAAAGGCATCAATTTGCTCGTAGACCGCGGAATTCTTTATAAAAAGAGAGGGATCGGAATGTTTGTCACGACAGGCGCCAAAAAAATAATACAGGATGACAGAAAAAACAGTTTCTATGAACGATTTGTAAAAACCCTGCTGGAAGAAGCCAACAACCTGGGGATCAAGACGGAAGAACTCATTGAAATGATAAGAAAAGGGGGCCGGACAGGTGAGTGAATTCATTCTCGAGACCAAAATGCTTAATAAAAGCTATGGTGATGTAAAGGCTGTGAGAGACTTTTCAGTCGGGCTGGAAAGCAACAAGATATACGGCCTTCTGGGTCGCAACGGCGCAGGCAAGACAACATTCCTCAACATAATCGCATCAAGAATATTTGCAGACAGCGGCGAAGTCAGTTTTTTCGGACAGAATGCCATTGAGAACCAGGAAGTATTGGAAAAGATCTGCTACATGCCCGAGAAGGACCTCTTCATCGATATTGACCGGGTATCCCGGATACTGAAGACTGCAGCTCTGTTTTACGATAATTTCGACATGGAATACGCGCTAAGGCTATGCAAAAAGTTCGAGCTTTCAGTTAATAAAAAATATAAGAACCTGTCCAGAGGTTACGAATCGATAATACGTATAGTTGTAGGACTTGCATCAAGGGCTCCGCTGACCATATTCGACGAACCTGTCCTCGGGCTGGACGCGGCAGTAAGGGACCTGTTTTACAGGGAGTTGATAGAGGATTATGAAAACAACCCGCGCACCTATATAATCTCGACGCATCTGATCGAAGAATCCGCGGATGTTTTCGAGGAAGCCCTTATCATCAAGGATGGTATGCTGGTCGAAAAGCTTACTGTGGAGGAACTTAAGGAAAGGGCCAGATACGTCTCGGGAAAGGCGTCGGCAGTGGACGAGGCGGTCTCAGGCATGAACATAGTCCACACTGAAATGGTCGGCAATATAAAAATATGCACAATTTTTGAGAAGCTGACGGATGAAAAACTGAAAAAGTTCGAGGCAGCAGGTACGGATGTCTCTCCTGTGCCCGTTCAAAAGCTTTTCATCTACTTAACCGAGCAGGATAAGGAGGTTATGATATGAGCAGGTTTACAAAATGCCTTATTTATCAGATAAAAACAAAGATCATGGGAACACTCATTTTCTTAGGTTATTATTTTGCGATTAGCCTGGCGCTGCTTGCATTGATGTCTATCTCCGGAGGAAACTACAATTCGACCTTTTCTTTCGTGGCCGGGATATTTATATTCGTATATGTTATTGTAGATTACAGGTCTAAAACCAACTATCTGTTGATGTACGGCAACACCAGGAAAAATATATTCGCAGCTGCGGTATTATCAAATATAGCTATATCGATTTTTCTTACCGCTATTTCGGCAGTTGCTTCAATTATTGAAGGCGCCTTACCGAAATTTACCAGACATTATTTAGAAAACGGCGGTGTGTTTAAAGGAATATATCCTGAGAGTAACTTTGCAACCGAAATGCTGTATATACTCGGGCTCCTGATACTCATTTCGTCCGTATCCACAATTTACGGAGCGCTGGCATACAAATTCGGAAAAGCATTTTCTGTCCCGTTCTGGGTAGTTTTCGGTTTGTCGTTCATGTCGCTTTCGTTGCCCGGAACAATCGGTCTGGTCAAGGCATTTTTCTGCTACGGTATGCCGAACGGAATACTGCTGGCCCCGATAAATTTCATGGTCACTGCACTGATACTGTACGCAGCGTCATATGCCGCAGCAAGAAGGCAGCCGCAGGTGGCGTGATTTGCGTAGTTATAATAAGTACTTTCATCAGGAACAACAAAGGGCTTCTCCCCAAGGAGACAGCCCTTTATAGCAGTTAAACTTAAAACATGTATCCGGCTATTTATAATAATTCTGATATGTGTTTTTTGACTTATCCTGTATAACTGGATTTACAGCCTCTCCATTACAGATACTAATTACAAGTTCTGACGGTTTACTATCGTAACCTGCATCAGATGATACATATTTTTTCCCATCATAAACCACCAATGCATGTACAACCTCACAACCCAGATACTGGCCATAACTATCCTGTACACATTCGTTGATAAAGGTCTTTTTAGCATATTCCGACAGTCCATTGAAGGAATCATAGTTACCTTTATTTTTAAGAATGATGAAAAGCATCGCTTCCGTAACTTTTAAACCATATGGCTCAGAATATCCACCATCGACAGCTACCAAGGCAGAATTGTCTTCAAGAGTATCCACAGCATCTCTTTCCGAATCACTCAAAGCAGGTTCATCCGCCACTGCAACATTATTTTCGGAATTATTCTTTTGATCTTCAACGATATAATCAGGTAGCTTTATTTCACTTATGTTATTGAAATTGCCATATTCACATCCATATGTGCTGTCGGAACGCCTGGTCGCATCCATATATACAGAGCGAACGGTAACTTTTGATATATAGTTAGTTGCGGTATCTACCACAATTTCTATAGAACCGTCCTTAGCCTGCTTCTTATAGCTTTTCATCCAACTTTTATCATTCTGCTGGAAATTATTTAGCGGAAATAAATTAGCATTCATTATCAGTGATTTATTATCTGGAGTGTAGGATAATTTGAGGATGGCGTAAAGAGAATCTCGTGCATTAATATAATTTCGATAATCTGAGCCTGCCAACTCTTTTTCAAAGCTTTTGATAGGCTTTTTTCCCCAATCTCCCGGATCATTATCATATTCCGAATACGAATAGTTAGTTTTATTGACATTGTAATAATAAAATTTAAAATATTTACCGCCAAGATCATCTTCACTGTAGTAAAAATATATCTGGTTTTTCCTGCTTACATCTGCAGTTGAACTATCCTTACCCTCTCTGGTTACATTATTTACCAAATCAAGGCTGGTATAAGATGACTTGGTCGATATTTTAAAACTCTCGAGAGAATTCATTACGGAAATCGATTTCTCCAGGATGGTTTTTATATTGTTGAATTCGGATTTATCTCTGATGTAATAGCGCGGTAAAATATCGTCCTGCACGGCTACCTTGCCAAATGCGTCAATTATCGATGCCACAGGCAAGTATCGCTTGTTTTTGTACATCAAAGGAGATAAACCGAGAGTTACATTTTTATTGTTAATTATTGCTTTGACAGATCCTATTGTAACAATTGCCTTTACTTTTCCACTGGAAAAAGCTAATGTCTTCTTCTTTGCATCCCATGTTATGTTTTTATTATCAACCTTGATTCCCAATATCCTGAATATGTCGTTATCCGTCAATAAAACTACGTTATTTATAGTAATGGGTGTATCCTTCAATTCAAACTGGCTGCAATCATTATAAATTATCAGATCGGGTTTCTCTGAAACAATGGGAGCTGCTGAACAAGTGTACGAAAGAGAAAGTAGCATAATACCACAAAGAATAACGCTAATAAACCGTTTCATAATCCACCTCTTCCAAAGTATATATTTTATGTTATATTATATCACATTATGTAACTTTCCACCAATCTCCTCAAAGATCTTTCGAAGCTTTCATCATCCTCCCTTTTGCGCTTCGGAGGATTTGACGTCCTGCCTCCCGCCCGGCGCACCTTGCTGCCGAGGTGTCTCTCAAAAAGCAGCCTGTCAATATTGTCATCGGAAAATATCATTCCGTTCTGATTCAGAGCCCTTGCCTTTTTTCCAAGAGCCATGGCAGCCACCCCGTAATCCTGGGTCACTACTATATCGCCTGCCTTGACCAGGTTGATCAGGGCAATATCAACGCTGTCCCTTGCCTTGTCGACCGTTATGATCCTGCCGTAACCGTCGCTGAGTTCATGACTGGTATCTATAAGCATGGTAACAGGCAGATTGTTCTGCCTTGCGACCTTAACAATGATATCCTTTACCGGACACGCGTCCGCATCTACAAGTATCTGCATTTGAACCTCCAGTATGCCGCATTGTACCACATTCTGCCTGGTTAATATCTATCCGGGTAGCTAAGCTTTAACAGATAAGCTTTCCCGTCTATCCCCGGATGTCAGGCATGCCAGCTTATCTTCGAACGGTATGCCGCACTTTTTAAGATTCTCCGAACCCCAATCGTACATCAACTTCAATATCGGAAGCAATGTTACGCCCTTCTCGCTAAGCGTATATTCAACCTTCGGAGGTATCTGGTGATACTCCTTTCGAAGTATTATACTGTCCGCTTCGAGATCTTTCAGCTGCTGACTAAGCATTTTATGTGTGATCCCGGTAATTGACCTTTTGAGTTCGCCATACCTTTTCACCCCGCCGATCATCAGGTAGTAAAGGATTAACAGCTTCCACTTGCCTCCTATTGAATCGAGCGTATATTCTATAGGACAGATATGTTTTGATTCAGCTTTTACAGCCCCCATATGCCTTATTACTCTCCTTTTATATAGTATCTCACAAATTAGTGCATACTTCCAAAAATCGTCATTTAACCTATAATTAGAATATAGCTATTTTCTTTACATGTAAAGCCAAAACTAAATAATTAATTCGAGGTGCAAAATGGAATTTGATGAAGTAATAAAAACAAGAAGAAGTATTAGAAAATATAAGCCCGAACCCGTACCGGAACAATACCTGTTTCAGTTGATAGAGGCCGCCGGTCTGGCGCCTTCTGCTCTTAATCTGCAACCCTGGCGTTATGTGATTGTAAAAGACAGCGCAGTAATCAAAAGAATTGCGGAGCTTACCCCCAATTCATTTGTAGCCAATTCGCCCGCATTGATTTTATGCTGCCTCGATCCGAAAGCATTCGATGCTATTCCGCAAGTATTGGCGGAAATGATGAAGAGCGGCGAAACCTTGTTTCCAGTCGAATATGAAGCATTTAAACAGGACAATAAGGACGAAGCTTATTACAATGCATTGCTCCATCTAAACGCAGGTATTTCTTTCGAGCATATTCTGCTAAAGGCTACAGATTTGGGGCTTGGAGCCTGCTGGATCGGTATGTTCGATGCCGATTCCGTAAAAAGGCTTTCAGGCATCGATGAAAGATATATCATACCGGCATTGATAGCCGTGGGTTTTCCGGATCAGCACCCGGCAGCCAAGCCCAGACTTCCCATCGATGAGATCCTTATAAAAACGATTTGAGCATTCGACTGATACATATGCTGCGCAGATCGAATACTATCAGGCGGGCAGATATCAAGCCTGATACATTCCTGAAGGAAAGTCGCTGATATTACGGCATGAGCCGGCTGCTGCAAAAAATATGAAGCCGCTCATAGCCGTTTTTATATGAAATTGTTATGAAATTTTGTGATAAATATTGACAATTCATTCAATCCGGAATAATATATGACTAAATTTATTATTTTAGTCATATGGTTCGTATTGAG
Source organism: Clostridia bacterium (assembly GCA_036260935.1). Classification (GTDB taxonomy): domain Bacteria; phylum Bacillota; class Clostridia; order Acetivibrionales; family DTU013; genus JAEYOM01. The sequence goes on along the minus strand of DATALQ010000050.1, from coordinate 53,483 downwards.
GTGATCAGAATGGCAAAAGGCTTCAACGAAAGAGAAAAAGAAGCCATCCGGCAAAAACTGATGGACGCGGCCGAGGTATGCTGGGGTCGGTATGGGCTCAGAAAGACCAGCGTCGACGAACTCGTCGCCATGGCAAATATATCGAAGGGGTCATTCTACCTGTTTTATCCCAGCAAGGAACACTTATTCATGGATACCTTCGATCGCATAGATACAAGAACGAAGGAAAGACTCTTCGCCATGCTTGCAAATTCAGGGAGTGACAAGAAAGAGATTTTGACCGGCGTAATAAGGTTCCTTATCAAAGAGGTCAAGAAAACGCCATGGATGCTCAACATGAGTAAAGGCGACCTGGAACTGCTGATCAGGAAACTCCCCCCCGAAAGGGTCGCAAAGCATCTGAACAGTGACGACGACGCTGCCGTCGAGTTGATGAAATACCTGGACATCCGCCCGGATGCAGATCCTAAACTTGTTTCAGGAGTATTCCGCGCAATATTCCTGATGCTCCTGCACAGTGATGAGATCGGTGAGGACATTATGGACGACGTCATCGATTACATGATCGACGCAGTAATCGGAAAGATGTTCAGCAATGAAGGCAGTAAAGGATAATGGAGGTATGCTATGATCAGGGTTGAAAAAATGTGTTTTTCATATTCGAAGCGGAATAGCTTTATCAACGATATGAATTTCAATGTCGACAAGGGCGAGATATTCGGTTTTTTAGGACCGTCAGGCGCGGGCAAGAGCACGGTTCAGAAGATACTTACGGGCATTTTGAAGGACTATGAAGGAAGCGTAAGGGTTTTAGGCTCCGAGGTTAAAGGCAGCAAACGCGACTTTTACCAGCAGATCGGCGTCGATTTTGAATTCCCGAACCTATACGGCAAATTTACAGCACTCGAAAATCTGAATTTTTTCAGTTCACTTTATAACCGCAAGGGATACGACCCGATGGAACTGCTTGAGCGGGTGGGTCTGAAAAACGATGCCTTCAAAAGGGTCTCCGAATTTTCAAAGGGTATGAAGATGCGGCTCAGCTTTATAAGAGCGATCCAGCACAAGCCAATGCTGATTTTTCTCGATGAACCGACGTCGGGGCTCGATCCGGCCAACGCCAGAACGGTAAAGGATATGATCCTCGAGCAGAAACGTGAAGGCAGGAGCATACTGTTGACCACCCACAACATGCACGACGCCGAAGAGCTGTGCGACAGGGTTGCATTCATAGTTGACGGCAGCATCAAGGTCGTCGATACCCCCGACAACCTGCGCCTGAAAAAAGGCAGCAACGCAGTTACCTATACATTTAACGAGGGCGGCAGCCGTCATTCAGGCAGAGCAGCGCTGGACGGGCTGCATGAAAACCGGGAATTCATGGATAGACTTGCCAACAGGCAGGTCATATCGATCCATTCGGAAGAGCAGACTCTTGAAGACATATTTATAGAAGTGACGGGGCGGTGTTTGGCATGAGGATCCTTAATACGACATTGCACGATATGAGATTTCAGCTGAAATACGGATTTTACTTTATATACGCTGTAATGGTGCTTTTCTATATATTACTGATCGGCATCTTTCCGCCAGCATGGAAAAGCGCCGCGACGGTAATTGTGCTCTTCATCGATCCGGCAGGGCTGGGGTTCTTTTTCATAGGCGGCCTCCTGCTGCTTGAAAAAGGCGAAAGGGTGCTGGACGCCCTGTTTGTTTCTCCGCTCAGGGTCTGGGAGTACATTCTGGCGAAAGCATTGTCACTGGGCTTTATTTCGGTACTTACAGGCGTTGTCATATCTGTGACGGGACTTGGCGCAGCCGTGAATATTCCCGCACTCATTCTGTCCCTGCTGACCGGATCGGTACTGTACACCTTTTTTGGACTGGCAGCCGGCATAAAGGCCAGAACAGTAAATCAGTACATGATTATAACAGTTCCCGCCGAGTTGATTCTGGGCTTTCCCCCGATCCTGCTGCTTTTTGGAATAAAATCCGTCCTTCTTGAAATAATGCCGGGCTCGCTCATTTTAAGGCTGCTCCAGTGGAGCATGGGAGAATATTCGGCAGCAAGCCCGTTGGTAATGCTTGGAGGCGTGTTGCTCTGGATGGTCCCGGCGCTTTTTCTGGCTGTAAACCGTATGAAATGGTTTTTATCGAGGATAGGAGGCGAAGCATATGAAACAGGCCGCTAAACTGCTTAAAGGAAGCGCTCTGCAGATTTATCGCGATCAGATGCTGCTTCTGCTCTGTTTTACTCCCTTTCTTGCCGGTATAGGCATCAAATTGATTATTCCTCTTATCAGCCGACTCCTGTTCAAGTACCTGGAATTTAATATGGAACCGTACTTTCTGATGGCCGATGCGCTGGTACTGACTCTGGGTCCGTCCATGATCGGGGCTATGGTAGGCCTGCTGATGCTGGACGAACGCGATGACGGTATCTGTATCTACCTGACGGTTACCCCCGTAGGCGGCAAAGCCTATCTTGCCTCAAGGCTGATACTGCCTTTTACCTACTCTCTGGTAACTGTCCTTTTGATCGCTTCTTTCTGCATGTTGGGTGGCCTGCCCTACGGATGGCTGCCTGCGCCGGTCCTATTATCATCATTCTTTGGAATACTTATGGCGATGATGTTGGTGTCGATAGCATCCAACAAGGTCGAGGGACTCGCCGTTTCCAAGCTGCTCGGCATAATTCTCTTCGGCATACCATTGGCGTGGTTTGCCAACCAATACCTGAGAATCATAGGCTGCCTGCTACCGACCTACTGGATCATGGATATGCTGATCAAGGCCAGCGAGGGACATGTCGCCGGATATATGCTGGACTTTGTATTGGGCATGGCCTGTACCTCGGTCTGGTTCGCTATATTGTACGGGATGTTCATAAAAAAACTGAAATGAGTCCCACTCCCCATGCCCCTCTTATACATCCTTTGAGTATATATCCTTCGAGTATGTGGTGAGATCGTCCCGTGTTTCCCAGCCCGACCTTTTCCAGAAAGCGTTTCCCTCTTCATTACTTTTGAACACAAAGATACGGCACTTGGCGATACCCTCCGTCCTTAGTTTTTCCAGATTCTTTTCAACGAGCATACCGCCTATGCCTTTTCCCCTATAGTCCTGAGCTACGGCTGTATGATAGATATATCCCCTTCTGCCGTCATGTCCGCAGAGGGAGGTCCCCACGATCCTGCTGTCCGCCTTATAGACGAAGCTCAGACCCTTATTTCGCGATAAAAATTTAATTATGTTCTCCTCGGTATCCTCTTTAGTGATACCCACGCCGGGCGTCCTTTCCCATAGTTCGAGCATCTCCTGAAAATCATCAGGATGAGCCTCCCGTACTCCCTCGGCAATGTCCAGGCCTATCCAATAGTGGCATTCTCCGTCTGTAATATCCGCTAGCCTGCCGCCGTTACTTTCGATAACGCCCCTGGATCCCTTGTTTTCTTCCAGGCAGGTAACAAGAGCATTCGGGATATTCAGCTTTCCAGCCTCCTTTAGCATTTCACCCAGAAGCTGCTTGCCGTAACCCTTCCGTCTTTCCGTCGGACGTATGCAGTAGCCGATATGGCCGCCTATAAATCGAAGTCTTTCATTCAAGTACTCCCGGAGCTTCGCATACCCTACCGGTCTACCGTCTGCATACAGCCAGTACAGTGTCTGCGGCACATGACCCGGAGCAAGGCCGACGCCCCTTGACATATCGATGTTATGCATGATATATTGCCTGAATTCTTCATCCTTCAGGCCATAGCCATTATTTTGGAAGCCATTTTCACCGGGACCTATTTCACGGATCATTTCCGGTATCTCAGGACCATAAAGCATATTGCATTTTACCAATTCGAATTGCATGTCAAATACCTTCTCCTGCTACTAATATTTTAAATTCTGCAAGCCAAACTCTTTCTGGAAATACAGCACTCTCAGCAATTTGCCTCTATAGAGAATACTGTTACCGCCTTTCCCGCGATCAATACCCTGTCTCCATTTACAGTCACTTTCAGGGCTCCTCCCCTTTTGGATGCCTGATAAGCATTCATTTCGGGTATACCAAGCTTCTTTCCCCAGTATGGGGCAAGGCAGCAGTGCGCGGAACCCGTAACGGGGTCTTCGTTTATACCAGCCACCGGCGCGAAAAAACGTGATACAAAATCGAATTCCGGGCTGTCAGAACAGCTGGTTACGATTACTCCGCGGGCGTCCAGCTTCTTCAGCAGCGAATATTCCGGCTCGAGTTTTCTGACCGTCTCTTCATTATCAACCTCCACTATATAATCGAGGCGATTCCGGCCCACATACAGAAAAGGTACGCCAAGCGCCTGTTTTAGATCTTCCGGGGCATCTGCTGCCCAAGACGCTTCAGAGGGAAAATCCATTTCTATGAGCCCATTTTTCTTTACAGCGGAAAGTATTCCGCTCCTTGTTTTGAAAACGGCCTTGCAATCCGGCTCAAGCACACCCGTCTCCCAAAGTATGTGAGCGCTTGCAAGCGTTGCGTGTCCGCAAAGGTTCTCCTCATCCTCCGGCGTAAACCACCTGAGTTTGAATATTTCACCCTGTCTGTAAAGGAACGCGGTCTCTGCCAGATTCATCTCCATCGCTACATTCTGCATCCAATTTTCATCTGCAGGGCCCAGAAGCACGCAGACGCCTGCGGGATTACCTCCGAAAGCCCTGTCGGAAAACGAGTCGACCTGATAAATTTTCATATATCCACCTCCATATAATCTTGTTATCCAGATTAGCTATCTTTCAATACAAACCGCCTGACAATATTAACGGCCTGGCCAGACTAACCGCCCAACCATATTTGCTGTTCATCCTGGGCGTTTTCATCAATGCTTCCGTCCGATGTACAGCAGATGCATGCTTGAGCCTAAAATTTCTTCGCGATCCGCAATTCTGTAAAACAGGTCGATCCACTCCATAAAGTCCTCTTCCGGCAAGCTCTGCAAGGATTCCTCGCAATGTATGCCAATACCCTCTGCAGCCATTAATTTTATGGTTTCAATGCCGAGGTTATCAAAAAACGGTCTTATTTTTGCCGGATGCTCAAAATACGCATCCGTAAATCCCTTGTTTTCATAAGCTCTGCCATCGTTCAGAAAACCCAGGAGAGATTCCTTGACGTTACATATTTCGCGAGGCCATTTTTTCATCCAATCCAATATTGGCGCATAGGCCGAGATAAACGATGCTATAATTATTCCTCCCGGTCTCAGCCGATCCATGCATTGGCGAATAGCCGCAGTTCGTTCGTTTTCTTCAAGGAGATGGTACATTGGCCCCATACACAAAACGGCGTCGTAGTATTTATCCGGCAAGACGCTTCCGAGTTCAAGCACATTCCCGGTGATGAACTGCCTGATATCGGCTCCTGCCTTGCGGGCGTTTTCCTCCGCCTGTCTGACAAGATTCTCTGCCAGATCGAACAAGGTTACGGAATGTCCCTGCTGTGCGAGGTAAATGCTGTATCTTCCCGGGCCCCCGCCGACATCCAACACTTCGGATTTTTTACCGATGTATTGATCCATAGCCTTTTTCGTAATTTCAAACTCGATCCTGTGTCTTTCGAGCCTGCCCCACTCGTCATACGAGTAATTATAGTACTCTTTTATGGTGCTCATGCTCATTCCCCCTTGAAAATCAGCAGTTAAACTTAAAAACCCCGCGGATGCACATATTCGGACCTGACAGTAAAAACCGCCGGTATTGATCCGCTCATGTGACTCCGCGGGGTATATCCGCGTGTAAGGCAACGCCCCTTTGCCGCTTGGAACGGGCAAACGACGTACCCGATCCTAAGCAAACTCACATATAAGATTATTGTTTTTTGCTTTATTTTGAAACATTTTTACATATCTTTACCATTTTGTCAATACCCTTAAGATAATTTTGCAAGCTTTCCTGCAATTCAGGTGCAGATTACCCCTTGAAGCCGCCTAGCAGTACTTCACTCAGCTCCTCAACCGTTTCAACGATTGTGTCCGCTCCCGCCTCATGCAGCTCCTCACGGCCGCCATAGCCGAACAGTACTCCAACGCAGGCGATTCCAGCCTCTTTCGCCCCAAGGACGTCATGCTTCCTGTCACCCACCATCACCGCGTTGTCCGGTTCCTTCACATCGGCAGTTTCCAAAGCATAACGGATTACTTCGCCCTTCCTGCCTCTGGTGCCGTCCAGCTCACATCCGCAAACCAGATCAAAATACTGCATTATGCCAAAATGTTCGAGTATGATGTCGGCAAACACTTTTTGCTTGGATGTTGCCAGGATCACCTTCATACCTTTGGCCTTAAGCTTTTCGAGCATATCCTTTATACCCGGGTAAAGCCTGTTTTCATAAATCCCTGTTTTCGCGAAATATTCCCTGTATTTCTCAATTCCGGCTAAGGCCTGCTCCTCGCTGAAGCCATAGTATTCCATTAAGGAATCCCTGAGCGGCGGCCCGATAAACTTGCACAGTTTATTGAGGTCATCGGTATGGATTCCGAACGCTTCGAGTGCATAGGCCACAGATTTCGTGATCCCAATCGCGGGATCGGTCAGGGTTCCGTCAAGGTCGAACAGAATTACGTTTTTTTCAGACATGTGCTTCTCCTGATTTATATTATTCTTTATATTCTAGCATATTTCAAATTATTTTCATTGCCTTCCTCTTATTTGCAGGATAGTTATTTATTATGTCGAATTATGTTATTAAAAAACTACCGGCGATACAAATACTGGTAAAGGGTACGGAGATATTCATGGACATAATATCGAACCAATATCTCAAAGTTACGGAACAGGATGACGGCCTGTATCTCGAGACCTTTAAGAAAGGTTATCCCATACAGGATTTTATAAAATTCGTCTCCGATAACCCTGAAATAAAAATATTAAGCTTCACAGCCATAAGAAATTCCCTGGTAAATGCTCCGCAGCCTGTTATGAAGTTTGCCGAAATGAAAAGCAAGATAGCCGTCAGCACTGCAGATAATGATATGAAAGCTTACATAACGCTCCATTTAAGCGAAAACGAGCTGAAGGAAGGCAGCCAGAGTGAACTTGTAAGAGAGATCCTGTTGAAATTGAGGAAAAGCGGAGTAATATTCGGTATAAAAACCGACGCCATATTCAACAAGCTCATATCCGGAGAGCCGATACTTATCGCGGAAGGTATTCCTCCCGTCAACGGCACGGATTCTGTGATCAGGATGTACGAGCTCAAGGAACCAAAGCCTGAAATAAAAGATGACGGTAAAGCGGATTTCTACGAGCTCAATCTCATAAATAAGGTCTTTGAAGGAGCGTGGCTCGGAGACCGCACGGAACCGACGGAGGGCGTTCCCGGCAAGAATGTTAAGGGGGAGACGGTCAAACCGATATCGGGAAAACGTTTCCCGTTGTTTTACGACCCCGAAACGGTAAGAGAGGTTTTCGAGAATAATGTCACTACCCTTTATTCAAAGATTAATGGCGCTGTTCATTATAAAGGTGATAAGATAAACGTTTCGAACTATCTTGAAATAACACAGGACGTGGGGTTCAACACCGGCAACATAGATTTTGACGGGTTCCTGACCGTAAAGGGAGCAATTGCCGATAATTTCTCGGTTTCTGCAAAGAACGACGTCGAAATCCTCGGTGAATTCGGCATAGGCAGCGTAAAAGAGGTGCTGAGCCGGAATGGCAATGTCTGCATCAAGGGCGGCATCGCCGGAAAAAACAAGGCTGTTGTCAAATCAACCAAAGATATTTATACGAAATTTGTATCCGACGCTACCATCGAATGCAGCGGCAACGTCTATATCGGATATTACTGCATGAACAGCAATATAAAGGCCAAACAGGTAATAATCGAGTCGAACAAGGGCAAGATCCTCGGCGGGGTGATCGAGGCGGAACAAAAAGTAGAGGCTGCATACGTAGGAAATGCCGGTGAAAAACGAACGCAGATAATCGTAAGCGGTTTTAACAGAAACGATGTCAAGGCTGAACTTGAAAAGCTGCAAATAAAGCTTGAAGAGACCAAAAGCGAACTTGCAAAGGCCAAGCAGCTGTTTGCCATATTTTCCGAAAGACTTGACGCGAGTTCCAGGCAGTTCAAGGAATCTGAAGCCGCTAAAGAGAGGTATTTTGAAGTCAAGGACAGAGTAAAGCGCCTGGAGCATGAAATAAAGTCCCTCATGAAATGCTTCAAGGTCAGGGGTGAAGGAGAAGTCAACATTACAAAAAAAGTCTATCCTAATACAATGGTAGAGATAAAGGGAATAATCGAAGAAATAAGACAGGAATCGTTTGGAAACTGCTTCGTGATACTGGACAACGAAATCAGGAAGATATGAAGAACTAAACAACAAAGATTGGTATCAGGGGGTACAGGATGGAATATAATGCGATCTTAAAGCAGGTCGAAGAGCAGAAAAAAGAAAAATCGATTGCCGGAAAAATGTTCAGGTATTCAGGGTTGATACTGGCTGTTGATTTTTTCTCACAAAAACTTAACTCCCAGCAGATAATGGAATCCGCCTTTGATTTCGTAAACGAACTGCTAACCCTTGAAAGATCGGCGATGTATTGTAAGAAAAGCGGCCGTTATGAGCTTGAAAGAGAAAAAGGGAGGCCCTCGGGGATAAAAAACATAGAAGGTAATGAGGCGCTGGATACCCTTGCAGTTTTCCACGGAAGTATAATCGTGGGGACTGAAAACATACTTCGTTATTTCAGCAGTGAGCTGGTCGAATCGTATCGTCCTGAAATAGTACTGCCTGTTTTTTCCGACAAGGAGCTTGAGGGTTTCATTCTTATTCCGCAAAAGGAAACAGGGCCTTTCGATGACAACGATTATATAATATGTGAAGTTCTCATGAAGCTTTTCAACAGCTCACTCATGAATTACCGGGCTTTTAACGAACTCCAGTCCACAAATGTAAGCCTGGATGAGAAAATATTCAACCTCTTTGCCATAAATCAATCCTCCAAGGTGCTTTTGAGCGAATTGAACCTCGACGTGCTTTACCGCCTTTCAACGGATATCTTTTCAGAGCTTACCCAAAGCTCGGCTACCGGATTTATACTCTATGATGAAAAAAGTGAAAGATATGTGCTCAGGTCCAGCCGGTTTATTTTTGACAGTCTGAAAGCGGTCGACGTAGAGCTTGAAATGAAAAAGCCGGTGGTTATCGAACCTAACCGTACAATTATCGACATGTCGGATGAAGGAGACAGGAATTATTTCAACAGTATTTTTATAGATGGCGTCAGAATGCTTAATGAACTTGAGGCCAGGTATCTCGTGCTGCTCGAGAAGGAAGGCTCCATACTCGGTCTGGTTACTCTTGGCGTAACTGTGACCGGGTCGGATTACAAGCAGAGTATCTTTGAACTAATAGAAAGCCTGGCATCTTCGACTTACATTTCGATTTCCAATGCGAAGCACTTCAAGCTGGTAAACGAGCATAAGGCTCTTCTGCAGGAAAAGCTGGACAGGCTGATCTCTCTCAACAACCTTACGAAGAATATCAATAGCTCGAACAATATTGACACTCTGGCCGAAGTAACGATAAATACCCTACGCATATCCTTTAACGCCCACAAATGCCTTATAGCCCTGTATGACAAAGTCAAAAACAATTTCCGCATAACAAAAAGCTTCGGTATAAACCCCAAGTCAAATATACTGAGGCCAGGGACGGCCTGGAGCAGGGTTATGAAAGGCAGGACAGCTTCGGCGTTTAAAGAGGAAGAGCTCAGAAGCTATTTCGGAGAAAATATGGCTGAAATTTTCGAAGACGTTTCTTCAGCGCTGATAGTGCCTGTTTATCTGGACAAGTCCGAGATCGATATATTGGGAGCCATTATCGTATTCGAATTTTCAGGGAGCATAATAAGCGACGAAGAAAATGTCCTCACGATGGAAACGGTTGCAGGCCATATAGCTCCCATAATATACAATCTTGGGATCATAGAGGAACAAAACAGGCTGCTCATACCGAATTACCCGGAGATTTTCAGGAATGACCTGAAAAAGGAGATCGGTCAGGCCGAGCTGTTCGATTTGGGGCTTTGCGTTTTGAAGGTTTTCAATACGGAGGAGTTCCAATTCAGCAGCCTTACCGTGTCCGACGACGGGCGGAACATGCCGGAAGCCGCGCCGGATATGGCGGAGGCGCTGAAGATATACTTCCCGAAGATATACCCGGTCTCGCACAATACCGTTTACATTATTTCGAATGAAAAACCAGTGGAATTAATGGACAAAATAGCCGGGATTCCGGCATTGCGCAGTGTGTCGGTCAAGCTGAAAACCTTCGGTGAGGATTTCAGCTCCTACGAGGATTTCTTCTGCTGAGGATAATCCTCTGTTCCTATTTTATTCATGCCTTACAAAACGGATCGCTGTCCCTGTCCCTGTTCCAGATATACTCGATACCGCACGCGACTTTTTCTGCAGCCTCTGGACTTATCATATCGCTGACGAAGCCGAGCGCCATATCGATACCGGCAGAGATCCCCGAGGAAGTATAGTATTTGCCGTCCTGTGTCCATCTTGCCCTCCTGACCCATTTTACCTCCGGATCCTGTGATGCTGCCCATTCGAAGGACATCTTGTTTGATGTTGCCCTACGATTCTTTAATAGTCCCGTTTTCGCCAGCAAAGCGGAACCGGTGCAAACAGTCAGTACAAAGCGCGAATTCTCAGCCAGCTCTTTTATTCCTTCGATAAATTCTGCATTGTTAACTTCGGTTCTTGCGCCGAATCCGCCGGGTATCATGATAATCCCGTCCTTCTCTATGTCGGACATTGGCAGCGTCTCAACCCCGATTCCCTGGATGCTCCTGACAATACCGCCTTTTTCGGAATAATAGCCTAACTGATAGAATTTTCCTAGAAGCCCGATGACTTCGACAGGTCCAAATGCGTCAAGCGTCTCAAATCCGTTAAACAAAATAACATTGAATTTCATTTTGTCACTCCCCTATTATTTTTCAATCATATCCCTGATCCACACAGCTGTAGAATAGGCTCGCCTTAAGAATTCTTCGGGGGTTTCCCCTTCACGCAGGCCCGAAAACTCATTTGTCACCTCAAAGGTCAGAGCGCCGGTATTTTGGGCCGCATCAAGTTTTTGGACCATTGCCTGCCAGTCTATATCTCCTTCTCCCGGGATAAGATGCTGGTCTTCGGTCCCGTCATTGTCATGAAGATGCATAGTCATCAGTCTTGAGCCGTATTTAGGCAGAAAATCCTCGCCCTTCGTATAACAGTTTTCATGACCCGAATCGTAGCAGAACCCAAGTCTGTCGGAATCGATACCGGATAGCAGATATTCCAGATATTCAGGCTTCCTCAGATTCTCAAGCGCAATATTGACGTTGCCCTTTTCTGCCAGCTCTACGAGCATTTTGATCCTTTCCATCCCCTTTGGATTCATGGGAGGCGGTTCGCTGCCCCTCGTTATATGCATGACTGCCGTTGGGATGCCATGTTCGGCGCAGCCATTTATACCTTTGGCGTAAACCTCTACAAGCTCATCGCTTTTAAGACTGTCCGTCCATAATTCGTTTGCCTCCCAGTAAGGCAGGTGTACATTTTCAAGTATAAGCCCCTGCCCCCTGGCCAGATCCGGGTGTTGCTCCTTTGGGCCATCAACCTCCTTGTATTCATCCCCCCACCACAGAAAAACGGAATCGAATCCTGCCTGCTTTATGAGTCTGAACCTTTCCTCCATGGGAATAATGAAACCGAACCAAGAAAAAACTCCTAGTCTTCTCAATTTTAAGCCCTCTTTCCGAAAGTATCGTCAATGAATTTATTCCGTCAATTTTCTGTAATTCTCCATGAGCTCGATAAACTCCGCCTCATTCCCTCCGACATCCGGATGGTATTTCTTTGCCAATTCGCGGAATCTCCTCTTTATATCCTCCGCCCCCGCGTCCGCCGGCAGGCCCATCCGGCTCAGTAATTCGGGGTCGTAGAGCTGCGTGCCCGTAATACCGTTCTCCGTATAATACTTGTAGTAGACATTGAAGAAGAACTCATCGATAACGTTCCTATATTCTTCATGACTCATCGCAGCCACATCGGCCAGGGTATATCTTGCTTTAACGTCGGCAGCACCGGTACAGACGGGTTTTGTACGCAAAGGTTTTTCACGCCGGTCATCGGGTTTCCCGTGTTTCGGCCTTTCTTCAAGATGAAAGAATTCGTCCCATATCAGAGGTATGCCCACAGGCCTCTCAAGCGTAGCATCCTTCAGGTTGGCGGCATGAGACGAACCCCCGAAGCGGATCCGTACCTCAAGCTTCTTTAGCTCGCGTAATTTCCTTTTTATCTCTCTTATGCGATCAGCATCAATATACAACAGAAACACCACCTTCTACCCAATGGCCGGTCGGGGGCATCAATCACCCGACTGTTCCCGGTTGCCTGCGTCCCGTAATATGGACCGCTTAAGATCAACGCATCCATTTTCCTTAAATAGCACGCCCTCAGCCTCAAGCCTTCTGCGCTGTATCCCCTCGCCGCCGAAAGCGGAGGGCGGAGCCAGCCCGCCCTTGCTGTTTACGACTCTGTGAGCCGGAATTTTCAGATGTTCCGGGGTATTGTACATTGCCTGCCCCACCTGCCTTGCGCAATTGGGCGCATTCATCAGCACTGCGATCTGCCCGTAGGTCATTACCTTACCCTTCGGTATGCGGGCCGCTATTTTATATACTTCGCTGAAAAACTCGTAACGTTTCAAGAATATCCCCTTGCCTTCCTGTATCGGAGATCCGTCTTCACAGATCACGCTGCGCCTGCCAATATTATCCTACCTTATCGTTTTGACTACTGTATGTCATATTGCCGGTTTCCTCTATCCTTTTAGAATAGATTCTGAAAAAAATCAAAAAGCATATGCAGATCAGAGCTAAAAAGGCAGAGCCCCCGAATACGTCAAAGCGGGAAGAAACGAATCCAAAGCCGAGTCCGGTCAGGATTACGGCTCCCTTCATACCCAGCGACTGGAACGAATCGAGCGTTGCTCTAACAGACGAGTCGATCCTGTGGTGAAGGTATCCCGAAACCAGAGGTTCGATCACTCCGGATACCAAAGCGATCAAAACAAGTATGACAAGGCTCATGTAATCATTTGCAGCCGACAGACATAAAAAACCTGCTGCAAGTATAAAGATAACGGCTGTCAGCAGCGCCCTGTATCCGAACCGGCTTTTCAAAGTCGTTACCAATATATTGCCCGGCAGCCTGGCTATCAGGTACAGAGTCAGGAACAACCCGAAACAGTTTACGGGTATGTTCAGTCTTTCCAAATAGAGCTGCCAGAACTCGTCGGGAAAATTCATAACAGCGCCTGTTACCATTCCTGCCAGAAGCACCAGACAAACAGAAGGATTGTTTTTGAAGAAACCGAACGATATACTTATATAATCCTTCATCTTTTTCGGGCGGTCCGCTTCACTTCTTACAACCGGTTCCTTCAGTGTAAACGATATCAGCAGTGCAATGACAGAGCTTATGACGGACAACTGATAGTTCAGGTCAAAACCGAAGTGTGCTGCCAATAGGCTGCCGGACAACGAAGCGATTATTATTGCCGTATAATCGAACACATTCATGCGTCCCAAATGTTTTTCGAAATCCTTTTCTTTTTTGGCGGTTAAAAGTGAATCGTACAGCAGCGCGCTTTCTGAACCGCTTCCGGCGGAATGACCTATACCGGAAAGAAAAACGGCGGCAGCGAAATGCACGAATGACGTTGCATTGGCAAGAATAAAAAATTCGCAGCACGATAAAAAGGCAGTTATCCTCAGCATGCCCTTTCGGCCCCATCTGTCGGCCATGACGCCCGTCGGGATCTCAAGTACGACTACCGTCAATGCGTAAATGATCTCTGTATAAACTACCATCTGGACAGTCATGCCTCTCTGTTCCCAGAACAGCCTCTCGATGACATAGGCCGGTATAAGCCCATGAAAAAACCTGAGTGCATAAAGCTTCCAGACGTTCGATATATAATTCATAACTGAACTCCTTTCGTTTCGATAGTTGAGAAACCCCGAAACGGAGGAGCTCGTGCGCTATATGAAATTAAGAGTTAACAGGGAGGTCTCGCGTATTTCATATTACTTCTCCTGTATCACAAATTGATGCTTTGATTTTATCATACCCTCATTTGTTTTTCCAATATGGAACAACAAAGTTCATACTTTATTAATAAATTTTTACAATAACTATTGACTTTCCCATTGTGGCAAGGTTTATAGTTTTTATAGAGAGATTCCGGCCGGAATTTTCGATAAGGGGGATTACACTTGAAGATAGGCGAATTTGCGGAATTGAACAACGTTACGACAAAAATGCTGCGCCATTACGATGAGATCGGTTTGCTGAAGCCAGCCTGCATCGATGAGGTCACGGGCTACCGCTCATATGACACAGATCAGTCGCACTATTTAAATTGGGTGATCATCCTGAAAAATCTTGATTTTCCTTTGTCTCAGATCAAGGATATGCTTAGCGGCCCGGTAGACGGGCAAAAAATGATCCGAGAGCTGATACTCAAACGCATCGAGATATCCTCTACGTTGAACGAAAGGATTCAAATGAAAATCGAGATCGACAACCTGATCAAAATTTTGGAGAAGGAAGGGTTCAAAATGGATAGGAAGATAGACTTGCTAAGTATCACGCAGGATAGCGTACACGAAGTCAAAAAGAACATACCCAATATGGAAATGTTCCTCGAATCCGCACTGGCAATAGCCGACCTGTGCCAGGACGACGGCAGCATAGCGGCACTGAGATTCGATATCTGTCATTTCAAGCAGGTCAACGACGATTACGGGTTCGAAGTCGGCGATAAGGTGATTGTAGCATGTTACAACATAATCAAATCGAATATTGAAAAATATCTTGTGGATAGCTCTCTGGGCCGCGCGCACGGCGATGAGTTCGTCGTATTTGCAAAGGCAGGTAAGGAATCTGTAGAGAATACTGCATTGTCGATCATTCACGATATGGATCGGTACGATTTCAGTTCCATCGGCTGCGAAAAGCAAATGGGCTGCTATATCGGCGGAGTGGTCGGTCTGAATAAGGATGTCTCTAGTATCAGGAGCATGATAGAACAGTCTATCGAAAGTATCAACGAAGCAAGAGAGAAAGGCAAAAACTCCGTAGTTGTCCGTACCCTGACCCCTAAAGTATGATAAAAGGCTGCGATTTTTGAACAGGACTGCGCTATGTTCAATGAAAATAAAACAGGACAAAGTCTTTGACGGCTTTGTCCTGTTTATTAAATATTTTCCCTGATTTTCAAACCGAGCAGCGAGGATAGTGACAATGCCTGCAAAGGAGTTACGACAGCGCCCTTGAGGTCAGATATGTTTACTCCGATTCCCTGTATGTCACAGCTGGAAAAGTCGATTCCGTTAAGGCCCGTATAAAACAACTGCGCCTGGGTCAGGTCGGTTTCCAGAAAGGATACCGCCGAGAACGACGAATTCCTGAAATCGGAACTGCTTAGCAGGCATTTCTGAAAAGCAGTCTGCTTTATATCCGTATAACTGAAATAGGAATAACGGCAATTACAGTTAATGAATGCAGTGTCTCTCAAAAAAGATTCATTCAGATTGATGCCGACCAGCTTGCAGTTGTCAAACTCGACTCGATGTAATGAAGCCTCCCCAAAATCGGCATTGGAAAGGTCACAGTCCTGAAATCTGACATCCGTCAGTTCTACACGTTTGAATTTAATATCGGAGAAGCTGACATTTCTGAATAATGCCTGTTTGAAGGTCAGCCCTTCGGCAGTATATCCTGCAATCCTGCAATCTTTGAAACAACAGGAGGAAAATATGGCCTCGTCTTCGGCATCAGCCACGCTCAATTCCATACTTCGAAGGCTGCTTTCATCACCAAGTCTGGGCATGGTAACACTTGTAATACTTCTTTTGTCTTCCATTGCTCTACACCTCTGTTGTCAATTATACCACAGCCTTCGGGCTTATTCTCCGATTATTACTGCTTAGTCCCATTGAGGGCATTTTCAATCGCCTTTAGGTATGCCTTACTGGTGGTAGTTGCACTGGAAACCGTGTCCACAGCGACATCCTGTTTTTCAATAACGTTGTCGAAGAGCTCTTTGGTAACTTCGGGTTTATTAAAGGTTACATTCTTCACGAGTTCGATGCCTGTTATTTTATGATCTTTTACTGTAACGGCGACCGTATTCGAGAAACGGCCGGAATTATATGTCCCGTTATATACTCCATCGTCCAGCTTGTTGAGATCGACATTTCCAATTGCAAGGTCCGCCCCCGTTTCAAGGCCCCTCGTCATATAAAACCCAAAACCGCCTATCACGAGTGCCAGGACTATCACTACCACCAGAAAGATTTTTAGAAACAGCTTCATTTAAGTACCCCTCCATTTTTATGCATAAAATTTATCTCCATGGTAAAATACGTAAACTCAGCTGCGATGTCTGGAATCAACCGAGTATCTGTTCTTCTATTTTCAACGCAAGTTCAAGAGATGCTATAGCATCCGCTATTCCGTTGACAGGCTGCCCGCCGGACCGTATGCACGAAAGCACGTGCCTGATCGCTTCCTCATAACAATTCCTGCGCTCCGGTATTATATCCTCTTTTACGCCCTGGGTAAAAAGCTTGAAGGAAAACTCCTCAGAATCTTTATACCCATCATTCGAAAACCGGACCGCCGCATCATCGAATACCGCTTCATATGAAACTGAGAACGGATACGAATAAGGCATCATTGAAGAACCGGAGAGTTCCACTGAAGCACCGTCGTATTGCATAAGCCCCGTAACGGAGCATTGCCCGTCCTTTCCGGGGGTGCATGCGGACGTTATGTGTCCCGGATTTCCAAGAAGCCAGCTGACGAAGTCAATATCATGTATCATCAAATTTGTCACTATTGACTGCGGCCCCAGATCGCCCCAGATCGGCGGCGTCTTTCTATGTATGCTCAAAGTTTTCAGCCTGCCGAAGGCTTGCTTGTCGAGCATTTCCTTCAGATAGAGATATGGTCCCTGGAAACGCAGAAAAAGATCTACAAATACCATCCTGTCGTACTTCACCTGTGCCTCCCCTATTGCTTCCGCAGCCTTCATATCCAATGCTACGGGCGTTTCACAGTAAACATGCTTTCCCGCCTGCATTGCCCTGACGGAGAACTCACTGTGCATTGAGCTTGGCAGACAGATATCGACGAGATCTATCGCTCTATTTTCGATTATGTCGTCTGCGCTGCATGTAATATAAATCCTGGGATATCCCGTTCGATCGGCATCCGAACCACAGCATAATGTCGAGCCTTCACCGCCGTGCTGCGCCGCTATCTTCGCCTCGAGCCCTTGTTTCAGTTGCTTCAGCTTTTCTTCGTTTCTGCCATAAATATACAGCTCCTCAACATCTTCCATTCCGCAGTATAGCTCCGCATGATATGCCCCGAATCCCGTTCCTAAAATACCTACCTTCATGATTATACCTCCTCACATTAGTTACAGGTATACACTAACACACAAATGTTGACAGAAGTATGTCAACATTTTATAATGAAAATACTCAATCGGATAAATCTGGATTTTAAACGGAGTAACTCATATGCGTCTGCACAGGTTGATTTCAATGCTTCTGACAATAGAAAACAAAGGCAGGATAACGGCAAAAGAGCTTTCCCTGCAGCTTGAGACCTCGGTCAGGACCATATACCGCGATATTGACTCTCTATGTGAGGCAGGGATTCCCATAGTATCGGAGCCTGGCGTAAACGGAGGCATTTCTTTGGCAAAGGGCTACCAGGTTGGTATCCGCCAATTGCAAAAGGAAGACATAATCTACCTTTATCTTAATGGTATGGGAGTCAAAGCCGACCGGAAAAGCGACATTACTCTGCGCTCCGATTCGTCGCTGCTGAAGCTGCGGAAGTTGCTGTCCAGAGAAGACGCTTCATCTTTCAACACTATAGTTGACAAGTTTTACGTGGACGATTCTCCCTGGTGGGGAACTCAGTACTCACTAAATAATGTCGATACGCTCATAAAAGCGCTTTGGCAATCCAGCAAGCTCTCAATAAGCTACCGTAAAGTCGATGGGACCGTATCCGAAAGAATCATCCGGCCTTACGGGATCGCAGTAAAAAATAACGACTGGTACCTCGTGGCATACTGTGAGAAAAGCAGTTCTATCAGGACTTTCAAATGCGAGCGAATTTCTGAATGCCGGATTATGCCGGAGTTGTTCATTACCCCCGAAACGTTTTCACTTAAGGATTATTTTATTGAAAACGTTTCAAAATTCAGATCGGAACGTAATGAACAAGAGCAATACCCGGTTACCATAAAGCTGCCGCAGAAAAATGCCTATCTTATGAAAAATTTCGAAGTATACTCGTCCAGGGAAGAAGGGGGCACCATTGAGGCTACCGTCAACATGTATTCCCTTAAATGCGCAATGAGAGATTTCTGGAACCTGATATCAGGCGGAGCCGAAGTCATCTCGCCCCCTGAGTTGAGGGAAGCTGTAAAAGGCAGGCTGTCACAGCTTCTGAATATATACGGTCAGGTCTGACGCTGAAGCTCTTTATGCATGAGCTGTATACGGATAGAAAAATGCGCCTTCCAAATGTATCTTTTGGGACATTGTAAAGAATATATATTCATTTGTATCGTACGGGCGGCATTTTACCGGGATGCTTTCCATATTGGGTGTAAAGTGGAACGCTATTTCCTCCGGTTCGCCTTCCAGCCACAATTCTCCGATGAGTTCACGATAATCGGGCGTATTTCTGCTGATAACATCATATAGGTGCAGTACGCCATTCTCTTTCCTGCAAATGACAATTGTGTCCAGAGCCTCTAAATAGTAGATAGCTTCAGGTAAGCTATTCAGGCAGTGCCATGCCAGTATACCTTCCGTCCCGGCCGTGCCGAAGGCCAACGAAAGCGGTGCTCTGGCCGCTGAAAGCCTTCTGATGAGCTCAACGTCCGCCGAGTTGGACAGATTCAGCTTTCTTGAACCGGCTGGCATTTTCGTTAGCAGGGACAAGCTCTCATCGGCGTTCTCCGGTTTGCCTCCCTTTTTGGTATATCCCGGCTTATCCGGTGCTTCAGCGTAGAAGCCGGTCTCGTATACCGTATCGAAGCCAAACTTCCGGTAAAAGCCCGCTGCATCCGGATTTGCAAAAAGAAAAACAATGTCGCATTTATGTTTATACTCTTTCAGTACTGTGTCCATAAGCCTCGCTGCCAGTCCCTTTTTACGGTAGTCGGGATGCGTCATGACCGTACCGATCTGGATCACAGGAACCACGGCGCCGTCTATTATCAGGTCCATAATATTTGCCGAGACATTGGAAACAACCCTTTCTCCGTCAAGTATCGAAAAGCATACATAACGCTCATTCCAGAAGCCCAGGCTGTACCACCGTTCGAAATCGATCCCGAAAACCAGCTTAGCCAGTTCGTTGAAGCTTTTTCTATATGACTCGTTTCCCTTATAGTCTTTTATTATCCTGTATTCCAAAATAGCCCTCCCCTTGAAGCATATAGAGCTTTATGGCGCTTTATGGAACCTCATAATGAAGCCAGGCAGTCCGGCTGAGCAGATTGCCCTTGCTGCGGCCATAATCATCAGCCGATTCCGGCAACAAGCCCTGCGCCCTTTTCAAGCCTGTGCTTCATAGTCCAAACGTCGCAGTTCATATTCGACAGTATGACAAGAGAGGCTCCCATGTCCGGGTAATATGCCATTACGGCGGAAACGCCGGGATTCGAACCATCCTTCTGTATCCATAGCACTCGATTGCCATCCATATAAAATTCAAAGCCGAAGCCCATCCGGTGCTGAAAGCTGCCGTAGTCGCTATGCAGTACCTTTGGGGTGAGTATCAGCTTCGTGATGTCCGGGCGTAAGAAACGTCCTTCCGTCAAGCCCGACAACAGCAGATGAAGGTCGCCCGCCGTTGAATAAATGCCTCCCTCCGGAGTTCCGACAGGCGGTATGGAATAAATATTCTTTTTCCAAACCTTACAGCTGCCTTCTCCAGCCTCAATATAGCCTTCTGCAGTATTGGAATTCACCCTGTCCATTTCCGAAAAAAACGTATTCTCAAGCCCCCAGGGAGCAAGAATATTCTCTGCCAGCCATTGTTTATACTCAATACCGGTTATCTTCTCAATCACCAGTCCAAGCAGCACATAAGCCGCATTGTTGTATCGGCAGCCACCGCCCGGACTGAACACCGGCTTTTTGCCGATGAAATTCCGGACAAGGTCGGTTGCCCTTCTGAAGCTGTAATTAGGCTTATCGATAAAAATATCCTCGTAATTCTCCCCGGCTTCTTCATCTGCATCATCGGCAATGCCGGACGAATGGGTGAGCAGGTGATACAGCGTTATATCCCGCGAAAAAGGCTCACCCTCGAATTTCAGATGCTCCGCCAGCCTGTCGTCCAGCTTGAGCAGCCCTTTCTCAGCCAGCTTCAGTATACCGCATGCTGTAAAAACCTTTGATATTGAAGCGGTGTTGAACCTGGTATCTATCCTGTTCGGTATATTCCAATCACGGTTGGCGCTGCCGAAGGCTTCCTCATAAAGCATGCCTCCGGGCCGTGATAAGCGGATTACCCCGGAAAAGCCGAATTCGCCGGCCATTTTCCCAACGAAATCAGGAAGATCGCCCTCTTTATTATCCAATTGCATATTTTCGTTCATAAACCTCACCTCTCTGCGGTGCCCTGTCAAAATAAAAAGCCGCATGTAACCGGAAGATACGGTACAGGCAGCTAATTTCTGTAAGCTTATGGATCAATTATACAATCAGGGCATGATACGGTCAAGAAGATTATTCCTTTTAATTCAATCCTGCTTCCATCTCTTTAATTTCGGGAAGATTTCATTCATGGCCTTCCTGGCAGATTCCTCGTCCGCGTATGGCTCCCCCTTCGATACGTATGGAACGCAAGCCTCGATCATATCCTGCATACTGCCCTCAAAAGTGAATTTGCCGTTTTCAAGGCAGTATTGGCAGTAATCGCCGTTTTTGCTTCCATCCGAATTAGTGCCGCAGGCGGCTTCATTTTCGATTGGCATGGCGCAGCTCTGACAGAATTTCATTTCCAAGTTTTCCATATGGTCAGCTCCTTTTCTGAATTATACTTTTATTGTAATAGGAAGAATAGGACAACTGCGTGTCATATTAATAAATAATTATCGTTTGACTATATGGAAAATTGTTGATACCATGTTGCATATCAGTGAGATAGTTGGAACTGGAGAAGCAAAGAAAATGTGAACTGTCCAAAATATCAGGCGATGTTGATAAAGGAAGAATCTATGGTATTTTTTATTACTTTAATCATTATCTTAATATTGATTATCTTAGTCAAAGCTTATTATATATTACCGATAATGGATCAAGTTCATACGAGGGAAATTCCAAAGTCGTATAACATTAATGTATCAAATAGGATAGACATTCAAAACAATATGGAATGTGCGGCATTTTCGAGTGCTTACATTTTACGACATTTTGGTAAAGAAGCTAATGGAAATGAACTATATAAGGATTATCCAAAAAAACTAATAGATGGTAACATAAGTCCAAAAGGTATTATTAATTTTTTTACAAAGAACGGGTACAAGGTGTCATTTGTCAGGGGGGACATAAGTACCCTGAAAAAGCAAATAAGTCGTGGAGTGCCCGTTATAGTTTTTATAAAGGTGTTTCGTAATAAAAGGTATCTACACTATGTTCCAGTAGTCGGTTATGATGATGAATATCTGTATTTGGCGGATTCACTAAAATTTTTAATAAATTGTGATATGGATAATTATAACAGAAAAATTTTAATTAAGGAATTTGAAGCATTATGGAATACGTGGATACCGTTTTATAAAAAAACTTATATATTGGTTGATGAGTGTACATAACATCTTTCGATGATATCGTTCCTTCCGGGTCCGGTCGAGACGTATCTGATCGGATATCCAAGGTATTCCTCAATAAAGCTTATATATTTGCAGGTATTCACAGGAAGCTCCTCATACCGCCTGACTCCCCTTATATCGCTCTTCCAGCCTTCCAGCACCGTATAAACAGGCTTTGCTCTGTTCAAAAGCGGTGTCGCAGGAAAACTCCCTGTTTCAGTACCATCGATCATATAGGCTGTACAAACCGGAATTTTGTCCAGATAACCCAATACGTCGATCAGAGTCAGTGCAACCTCGGTAGTGCCCTGCAGCATGCATCCGTATTTCGATGCAACCGCGTCGAACCACCCCATCCTGCGCGGTCTGCCGGTCGTAGCTCCATACTCGCCGCAGTCGCCGCCCAGGTTTCTCAGCGTCTCCGCCTCCTTCCCGAATATCTCAGTCACAAAAGCGCCTGCTCCGACACAGGATGAATATGCCTTTACCACTGTAATAACATCCTTGATGCTGCGGGGCGGGATACCGGCGCCGACTGAGGCGAAACCTGCCAGGGGCGACGATGATGTGGTAAACGGGTATATACCGTTATCCGGATCCTTAAGTGCCCCGAGTTGGCCCTCCAGAAGAATTTTCCTGCCTTCCCGGACCGCTTTGTCAAGCAGCGGTGCAACATCGCAGACCATAGGCCTGATACGCTCCCTGTAGCTCAGGAGCTCTTCCATTACCGATTTGTCGTCTATCGGGGGTACTTTGTACAGCGAAGCCAGAAGCGTATTCTTGATGGCACAGTATGTTCTGATTTTCTCCGCAAGCATTGTTTCATCGAACAAATCGGCGACCTGTATGCCGATTTTCAGATACTTGTCCGAGTAAAACGGAGCTATGCCCGTCTTTGTGGACCCGAAGCCGTGTTCACCCAGGCGTTCTTCCTCCAGTTTGTCGAATAATATATGATAGGGCATGACAAGCTGGGCCCGGTCGGATATTTTGATGTCGGGCGCCGGAACTCCTCTCTGAAGCAGTTGGTCAAGTTCATCGAAAAACTTCTTCAAATCAAGCGCTACTCCCTGCCCAATAATATTCGTAACGCCCTTCGTAAACACTCCCGACGGCAGAAGGTGAAGCGCGAACCTGCCATACTCGTTTATTATGGTATGCCCGGCATTGGCGCCGCCCTGAAAACGCACGACGATATCCGAACGACCCGCCAGCATATCGGTCATCTTGCCTTTGCCTTCGTCTCCCCAGTTACCTCCTACAATTGCCCTTACCATACAAAAACCTCCTGTGACGCTTATTTTGATCGGGTAGGCTTTCCGGCCCGGATCACATTTTAATAGTATCACAGGAGTCTATATAAGTATAATTGATATTAGTTATCACAAGCATAAGTGCCACTTATGTCTGTACAATGCCCGCGGGCGCTTCACGTTGCGCACGAGCTGCATTCAGAAGGCATTTTCAACCTTTATCAGGTTTTCCCGCCGATCATCGAAGCCAATAGTTTCCTGCCCGCGGGCGACATGGGCGCTTCGTCGAAATACGCCACACAAATATCTCTTCCGGGAACAGGCCTGGTCAACTGTATTTCAAACAGCTCACCCGACGCTATATGTTTTTCAGCAAAATTCCCTACTACACAGCCAATGCCCAACCCCCTCAATGCAAACTGCACTATGAGCTCGCTCGTAGCAAGCTCGAACTCTGCCTCGAGGGCTATCCCGAGACTTTTGAAATGTTCGTCCACATGCCTTCGTGTGCTCGTATTGCGCTCCAGACATATCAAAGGATGCTCACCCAGCTCCGACGGCTCGGCCGTCCTGCCCTTGAGGGCGGCAAACCTGTCATTCGCCACGAATATATCCTTGATACGGCACACTGGAATCAATTTGAGTCCTTTTTCAGCATTGACGGGAGAGCTGACGGCCCCGAAATCGATTCGTCCGCTTCTTAAATGCTCAAGCGTATCGGGTGTTGGGGCGTTTGTAACCTGTATTCTTATTTTCGGGTATTTTTTATGGAATTGTTCCAGATGCGGCAGCAGGTAAAACTGAAGAGTCATGTCGCTCGCGCCTATCCTGACTTCGCCGTCCTCGAGGTTCAGCAGTTCCCTGTATTTGCTCTCTGCCTGCACGATGTACTCATACCCGCGCGAAACGTACGAATAGAGCACCTCTCCCTCCGGTGTGAGTCTGACGCCCTTTGGAGTTCTCAGGAACAAACTGCCGCCGAGCGCATCCTCGAGATGCCTGACAGCCTGGCTCACAGCAGGCTGCGAGATGAAAAGTTCTTCTGCGGCCATGGTTATACTGCCGAGCTTCGCAACGTAATAAAAAACACGGTAATACTCGAGGTTGACCATCATGACCACTCCTTGACCAAAGATCATTTTAGTTTTTCAAACTCTTTATCCGATTCCATTGTATACTTCCGGGTGATTCTTATAAAGAAAGCCAGCCATGCGAGTCCGATAATAAAACCGGCAATAACGTCGCTGGCGTA
Source organism: Clostridia bacterium (assembly GCA_036260935.1). Lineage (GTDB taxonomy): Bacteria > Bacillota > Clostridia > Acetivibrionales > DTU013 > JAEYOM01. The sequence continues at coordinate 29,025 of DATALQ010000050.1, read as the reverse complement.
ATGTACGCCGAGGTAGACCCTGCTTGTTCCTATCAGTAGTATCATCATGCTTAGGATAAAAGCAGCCGGGTATTTGAACCGGGGTTGGACATATTTCAGTATCAGCCAGGCAAGAAAACCGTAGAATATCATCGAATTCATGGAATGACCGCTTGGGAAGCTGTAATCGGTGACTGTGACCAGTCTGAGAATATCCGGACGCGCCCTTTGAAATATCTGTTTGAGTATTTCGTTCAGCAATGAGCCTGCTGCTATATTCAGCGGGATCAAAAGAGCAGTTGCATAGTATTTCCTTTTCTTCAGAACGAAAACAAGAAACGGGATAGCCGCAGCAAGCGCTGTTATCGACCATCCCGAACCTATAAAAGTCATAAGCTTCATAAAGCCCGTCATACCATCGGACATAAAGCCTGAAACAAATTTGTAGACGGCGTAATCAAAAGCCTTAAACGAATCCCATATGGTTGTACCCATTAAAAACAAAAGGTGCATGCTGTTCCTTCGTATTATAAGTTTATTCCAACACTACCGCCGTACCTGAAGCAGTTACCATCAGCATGTTTCCGCCCTGTCCAAGGACCTCGTAATCCATGTCCACGCCGACTACTGCGTTCGCCCCCAGCTGTTCGGCCCTTCTGACCATTTCCATTACCGCGTTGTCTCTGGCCTCAACCAGTTCGCCTTCATAAGAACCGGACCTGCCTCCGAAGAAATTGGTGAGCCCTGCGGCAAAATCCTTGATAAAGTCAACGCCTGACACTACTTCGCCGAAAACGATACCCCTGTATTCCTTTATCCTTCTGCCTTCGATTGAGGGTGTTGTTGTAACTATCATATCATAAACCTCCGACTTTTTTTATAACGCATAGGTTTAATAGAAAATTTTTCGGTTGTAGAAAAATTATCTTACCTCTGTGCGTTTCAACGAGGCTGTGCTCGTTACTAATATATACGTATCGCATGCGTACTTTTCTTCATCTTTAGAAAAATTTCCATGGTTTATAATTTTTCAAAAAATTAGCCTTATTCAGGCTTATTTTGATTTTGTCGGATTATTCTTATGATATCCCTTGGATATTCTGGTCGTTTGCTCGAGTTCCTGCGTTTTTTCTTTCATAGGATCCGATTTTATGCCCTTGGTTTTATTCTTTCCCATTTGTTGCTTTCCCTTCCTTTCACCGTTTCGGATACAGGCAATAACCTGATTTACTTCAAAATTAATATGTCCACGGATATAAAAAAAATTCCCGGGACCGATGCTGATTCATAAATAAGGTTAACATAACCCTTCTGTTCTGCATATATTGTATTACTAAAAATCGGTCTTGGGGTAATGAGTATGGCAAACTTTGGATCTTTTTCAGGAGTTGTTACAGCGATAAGTGATTTCTCGACGACTGCCGGAGCGCCTACCGGGTGTTATAAGCTTATGTCGGTACAGAGTACGGATGGAAACGTGGTAAACTTCGTAATAACGCCGAACACATATTTTGTAGATCAAGTTATGGTTAATCCGGGAGATGCCGTAACCGGATTTTACGATGCAAACGCTCCTGTTCCACTGATCTACCCTCCGCAATACCGGGCTGTTGTAATTGCAAAGATCAGGCGAAACCACAACGTAAAGGTGGACTTTTTCAACAGTCAGTTGGTCAGCAGCGATGGCACGCTAAGGCTGAATATCGGTCCCTTTACTCAAATAATTCAGGAGAATGGGCAGGCTTTTACCGGAAATCCGGCAAACAAGAATTTAGTTGTGATCTATGGAACGGCTACAATGAGTATCCCTGCACAAACTGTGCCTACCAGGATCATTGTATTATGTACGCTCGTGTAGCTGCCCACATTGCCGACATTTTTACCTTTTCCCATCCGTGGAATATTGTTCTGAATATATGCGCACATTTGATGGAGGAGATATGAAACGAGCCGCAAATACCACGCGGCTCGTTTCACTTACGGATCACAGTTTCTTATCGTCAGGCTTATCTCTATCTCTGCCTGTATCTCTATTTTTATCTCAATTTTTATTTCAGTTTCTATTGCATCTCTAGAGTTTTTTAGCGTTATTGCGGTCAACGTTTTGCAGTTCTGACTCTGCGGGTCTTGTAAAGAATTCCTCCGAGAAGGGCCAGTACGACCGCTGCAATAGCGGACAACGTTGCCGTGGAAATGGGTTTCCCGTTTTGAGCAGGTGCCTTGACAGCTGCTGCGGTGTATATATGAGCATCCGAAGGCGCCGGTGCCTGAGCATCTGCTTTAGCATCCGAAGGCGCGGCCTCCTTCGCTCCCATTGGAGCAGATACCACCTGAGCCTCTGCCGGTGTCCCTACCGAGCCTGCTTCGCCGGTCGCTACACCCGTAGCATACATAAGACCGCCGCTGTCATTAGCCGAACCGGTCGAATAGGCTATCGCCTGCGCGCCTTCAACTACTTTTACCTGATCCCTGCCCAGAGCCTGGTATATGAATTCCTCATTTTCCTTGTTAAAAGGCATTATGCCTATTTCCACAAAATCGCTTGAAGCAACCGTATATGTAACGGTTATACCCTTGGCAGCGATTTCAGCCTTGTGCTCATCAAACAAATACTTGTCGATTTCGCTCTGTTTCACGTACATTGCTTTGCTTATCTGATCAGGTTCGCCGGCGGGCTCCGAGACTACAGCTGCCGGAGCGGTTCCCGAGCCTGTCCGGGCAATGCCCGAAGCTGCATCGCTCTTGTCCGGAGCTGTCCGGGCAGTACTTGCAATTACAGCCGAAGAAACAGGCTTATCGGGCGGTACCAGCATCTCTTCGGCAAAAGCTCCCGTTGACAAAATGGTTGTAAGACCCAGACCGACAATGAATACCTTCATGAATTTTGACCTTGTCATAATTATTCCCCCTTGTACTATTGACCCGGCGGCAGCATCAACTGCGCCGTCATCAGTGCATCCTCCCGCGTCAGATCGCCTGTTATCGAATAATGGACATTGCTTTTGAACCAATGAACCTCCATAACTGCCGAATCCGATCCCGTATTTTCATCAGCCGCAGTCTTTACATATCCGTCGCTGCCGCCGATTTTTACCTTTTGGTAATCTTTAAAAAGGCCCTGAACATCCTTATTCCCGTCTTCTTTTTGCTCAGTTATGATAAAGGTCTGTTTACCTGCATTGTAAGTCATGATTATTTTTTCGGCAGCCTTAGTATCCGTACCGAATGCGGTTATCTGCCCGAGCTTGTAACCCTTAGGCATATATGCCGGTATCAGGAATTCCGGGCCGAAACTGGCGCCTGCTTCTGCAAAATCGGCCGGTCTCCATTCGGCAGCCGTACCCGGCTGATTTTCAACGCCGGATCCGGAATGTTCGGCACGAACGGTATCGGACGGGCCTGAATGGGACTCGACATTCGGTGCGGCAGTATTTGCTGCCGAGAATATGTTCATTTGAGAGCGTTGGTCTCCCTGCTGATTTTGAAGCCTCAGTGCTCCCGACAGATCAAGTACCCCCAGTATGAGCACCCCGCATGCAGCCAGCCCAACAAGCCTGCCTGCCGGAAGACGGCTCCTTCCCTTGCTCCTGCTGATGACCTTGTTCTTCATTTCCTCAGTAGCAAATATATCAGACATAGCTTCATCGGCCAGCCTCCTAAAATCCTTCATATCACTCATCCGATTCCATCCCTCCTTCCAGTTTTACCTTGAGCAATTCTCTTGCTCTATGGAGCCGGCTTCTTACAGTCCCCTCCCTGGTACCCAGCAGCCTTCCGATTTCTGCGGTGTCGCAGCCATTGTAATAATAAAGCACAACAGTCTCTCTGAATGCCTCCGGCAGCGACATTACCGATTCGAAAAGCTTTTTGCCTTCATCCTTCCTGATAAAACGGTCCTCGACGTCGGAGCCGCCTCTTTGCGACGCTATCCTGTCCGTCGGGAAAACCCGTTTGAGCCACGAACTGCGCAGCATGTCCCGGCAAACATTTATCGTTATGCTGATCAGCCAGGTCTTTTCGCTGCTGTCGCCTTTAAAGCTGCCATATTTTTTGAATACCTTGATAAAAACTTCCTGAAAGGCATCCTCTGCCCTGTGCCTGTCCTTCAGGATCATGTAGGCGGTCCTCAGCACGTCGTTGCCGTAGCTGTCCATAAGCCGCCGTGTTTGTTCTCCGGCATCAGTAGCTTTATCGTTTCTATTCTCCTTTGGTACCGAAAGGGAATACATCCGCCGCCTCCTCCCCGATTTATTTCTTTCACTGATTAGACGCGCATGAAATTCATTCCGCTCCTTAACATTGGCGGAAATCAGATTTATATGCGGGTATATATTTACATAACCAAATAAAACGTAACTCTTCCTGAACAAAAATCATAAATTATAACATATCCTGAAATAACAATTCATATAAGGAGGATTATAATATGTATGGATTCAACAGGGAAAATACTCAGGTGATGCCTGCGCAGAATACATTCAACCCGACTGAAGCAATGCCAACACAGAACATGTACAACCCGGCCGCCGCCATGCCTATGCAGAATATGTACAACCCGGCCGCCGCCATGCCAATGCAGAATATGTACAACCCGGCTGCCGCCATGCCCATGCAGAATATGTACAACCCGGCCGCCGCCATGCCCATGCAGAACATGTACAACCCGGCTGCAGCAATGCCCATGCAGAACATATACAACCCGGCTGCCACAATGCCTGCTCAGACAGCCCCGACAGAAGTATCTCCCGCCGAACAGCTCGAGAACATGTACCCTGAGACATACAATATCATCAAGCCTGAGGTGGAAAAAGCATGTGATAATCTAATGAAGAAAAAGGGAGGTAAATGTCCGACAAAAGAAGAGGTCGAATCGACGGCCAATGAAATATCCAAAAAGGTTGAACCTGCTGTTGAAGCTGCAGTAAAGAAGAGCCACTCTTCAGAAGAAAGACAATTTTCCTTCGGTGGAAGACGCATACTGAGTGATTTTGTAGTCGCGCTCATATTAGCCGACCTGATTCGCAGAAGGCCGTTCTTCAATCCCGGATTTTACGGTTACCCGTATTCCTTTTACCCGGCTTTCCCAGGCGCATTTTACGGCACCTATCCTTATTTCTATTAAGATAAAGCTACCCGATAATATGGCTTTGAGGAAATTTGCGTGCAATAATAAAAGTCTCGGGGACATCGAGCCCCCTCGCCTTTTGTCGGATTTCGCTAAAAGCGAAATGACACAATAATTAAAAATGGTGGGCGCATCGAGCGCCCGCCATTTTTGAACAAGACTCCGCTATGTTCCATTAAAAAACAAAACAGGGCTCTGAAAAAAGTGTCCTGTTTTACCGTTGAGATTTTTAGATCGCATTTCAAAAGGTCATTTTTTGAACCAGGACAGGACCATTTCCCTCTCCTCGTAGAAACGAGCCAGATACTTCCTGTTTATACCGTAATGGTCGTACCCGCCTGTGCCTCGTTGATAAATCGCCAGAGCGACATCTCTGAGCTTTTTTCCCGTCAGACCCTTTGTTCTTTTATCATGAAGAGCCCAGTTGTACATGGTCGTACCCCATTTGATGTTCACAGTGCCGTCAAGTGGCTTATTCGGGGTCTTTAGCAGCTTGGAAAGATCCGTGAAGTGTATGGAACTGATTTGAAAATAGCCCTTGCACTTACCGGTAGTGCACTTTTCATTGAAATTGCTTTCGACTGAAATTAAAGCCAGCATATCGATATAATCAAGTTCTTTCTCCTGGCAATTTTCCCAGAGAAGCTCCTGGTATGCTTTTTTCATAGGTATCTTGGGATTGTACCACAGGCTTTCGTCATTCACCTTGACAGCCGCACCGGTAGTGGTAATGGCTGATCCGGAAGTAATGGCCGAGCGTGTGGTGATTGCTGAGCCGGAAATGATCGCAGTTCCGGTAGTGAGTGCTGAGCCGGTTGTAATCGCTGAACCTGTTGTGAGCGCCGAGCCTGTTGTGATTGCCGTACCCGTAGTTACAGCGGATCCGGGGATACCGATCGAAGCTCCTGTCGTCCCTTCCGTTCCGCTTCCGGCACCGCCGGTTACCTGGGAAGTTCCTCCCGCACTAACGGCGTTCCCTGCTGCCCCTGCCGTATCCTCTGCGAGCGATATTGCGACAGGAGATACAAACAAAAGGATTGACGTTAAAATCGCGGTGACTGGTGTGAAAATTGCTCCCTTTGATATGAAACGCACTTTATTCCTCCTATGGTTCGTAATATGCAAGTCCATACATCAGATCATATTCAGAATGCCTATACATTTTACCATATTTTGAATCAAAATCGCAAATCAGCCTGGCAATCCCTGCAAATACTGGTTTTAAGGCACTCGGCACCACGCGTTATTTACGTTTTGCACCGGTACGTCTTCTTACCGCCGGTCTTTGATTCGAACGCTCAATATTCACCTTTCTGCCTTTTATAACATAGTCCTTCATGGAATCGAGAACCTTATGGGCATATTCCCTTGGCACTTCTACAAAAGTGTAGCTGTCGTAGATATCGATAGCACCGATCAATTTCCCTGGAAGACCCGAGGTGGACGCTATGCTCTGAACTATATTGCCGGGTTGTATCCTGTCTTTACGTCCAACATTGATAAAAAGCCTGACATATCCAGTTTCTGCTCCCGTATCATAATTTTCGTTATCTTCCACACTCGTTTCAGGGGTAATTTCCGATTTTCCGGAAGCATTGCCGCCGGCAGGCTCAGCTATCATCTTCAGCATTGCGGCCGCAAAGTCAAGCGGGCTTATAAAGCTTTCTTCGCTCTGATCCTCCCCCTCTTCGGAACCGTCACGCAGAATTCCGCCGTCAGGCGAATTCATCTCATCGATCGTTCTTTCGACGTAGTCCGAATATTTGGACAGCTTACCCTCGGCAATAATATTTTTAATGCCGGACAAAAGCTTATTGATCTTATTCTCTTCGACATCCATCAGCGTAGGCGGCTTGATCGGGAGGATCTTCGATTTAGTGAAGCGCTGTATATCCTTCAGCTGGTTGACTTCGCGGCCGGACACGAAAGAATATGCCTTTCCGGTTTTACCGGCCCTACCGGTCCTGCCTATCCTGTGCACGTAATATTCGTCGTCTCCGGGCAGGTCATAATTGAACACAGCCTCGACGTCATCTACGTCAATCCCCCTGGCCGCAACATCGGTAGCGATCAGAATATCGAACTGGCCGTTCCTGAACCTCGACATGACCTTATCCCTCTGCTCCTGCCTCATATCGCCGTGCAGCGCCTCCGCCGAATAACCGCGCGACTGCAGTTCGCCCGCAAGATCGTCGACCCTTTTCTTTGTATTGCAGAAAACAAGGGCAAGCTTGATATCATTAGCATCAATCAGCCTTGAAAGTATTTCAGGTTTTGCCGAATTGCCGACTATGAGGTAATATTGTTCAATACCTGGCACTGTAAGCTCTTTATGCGAGATTTTTATATGTATGGGGGCCTTTTGGTATTTATTGGTCAAATCCATTATTTCCTTCGGCATTGTGGCGGAAAACAGGACCGTCTGCCGTTCCTCCGGAATTTCTCCGAGGATTGTGTCTATATCGTCACGGAAGCCCATGTTCAGCATTTCATCAGCCTCATCGAGCACCATTATCTTAAGGTTGGCAAGCTTTAATGTATGGCGCCTCATGTGGTCCATGACCCTTCCCGGCGTCCCTATTATTATCTGCGGATGGTTTTTCAAAGCTCTGATCTGCCTGTCGATCGGCTGACCGCCGTATATGGGCAGTATACGGATTCCGCTTTTATATTTTGTAAGGCTTTTGAGTTCTTCAGACGATTGGATGGCCAGTTCGCGGGTAGGACAAAGGATCAGTACCTGGACGCTTTCTTCCGCGGGATCGAGCATTTCGATAGCAGGTATCCCAAACGCGCAGGTTTTCCCGGTTCCGGTCTGTGCCTGTCCGATAACATCCCGTCCTTCCATTATATGAGGTATAGTTTGAGCCTGTATGGGCGTCGCCTCTTCAAAGCCGAGGTCGTCTATAGCTCCGAGTATTTCTTCCGATATGTTGAATTCCCTGAATTTCATCTATTGTCTCCTTTTCATATTTAACCAAAACTACCGATTTTAACAGCATACCATCTTAAAGCCTGTATGGCAACAGCAATAGACGATGGTAACGGCTACCTGATAATTATTGACATCCGGTGCGCGATTATTCACTCGGGTTTATCAACTTCGGATCCGTCGGAAAGCTATTTAAACAGTGATATTTATGTGTTTTCGGGAGGAATATGAAGAATTGCCCTTATTCCGCAAGGCTGGTTGTCCCGCGTTTTTGTCGGTTCTAGTGACGGTCCTGGTCTCTCCGCCCGAGACATATGAACGGCCGCATTCCGGGCAAACCGCGGTGAACAGCCGCACGCTTTGCGATACGACCCTGCTGCCGTTTGACGCCGCAGATGCTTTTGCATTTGAAACATGCTCCTGCTCATGGCCCATCACTACTGCACCGGCACTGGCAGGATCGATATGTCCCGGAGCCTTGAACGAGACGCCCGGGTCGTTGGAAACATCCTGATAGGTACGGCTTTTACAGGTCTGGCATTCTATTGCTCCGGAACGCTTCATTGCCTTGAGGTCTGCTGTACCGGATGCTTTAGCCGCAGCTTGCCCCGCCCCAGGCCCTGAAACAGAACCGGCTCCGGCTGAAGGTGCAAAATCAGCATAGCCATATTCAAAATAGCCGCCGTAAGCGCCTGCATAGCTCCGGCCTATGCCTTGTATGCTCACACCTTCACCTCCGTACAATTACAAACATTTATACATACTAATATTATATAAAATTACAGTGAAAATTGGCATGAGCCATATTTACTATTTTTCATGATAGGGTAAGAGTTCAGGACAGCCTGTTGCGGAAATCCTCATAACCGAACTTTCTAACGATCCTGATACCGTCTTTTTCATTATATAGCGCTATCGACGGCAGATTCACTCCGTTGAAGGTATTGTTCTTTACCATCGTGTAATGGGCCATATCGCAGAAAACCAGCCTGTCACCAGGCTTAAGGGGTTCCTTGAAGGAATAGTCCCCGATGATGTCGCCCGACAGGCAGGTATTGCCGCCCAGGCGGTACGTGTACGGATATTCTCCAGGCTTACCTGCGCCGATTATCTCAGGTCTGTAGGGCATTTCGAGTACATCGGGCATATGGCAGGCAGCAGACGCGTCGAGAATGCATATCTTCATGCCGTTATCGACGATGTCGAGCACGCCCGCGACAAGATAGCCGGTATTGAGAGCGATGGCTTCGCCCGGTTCAAGATATACCTTAACGCCATATTTTCCCTTGAAGAACATTATCGAGCGGATAAGGGTCTCAATATCATAGCCTGGTTTTGTAATATGATGTCCGCCGCCCATATTGAGCCACTTCATACCTTTGATATATTTGCCGAATTTCTCGTCTATCACCTTCACAGTGCGTTCCAGCGTATCGGAGCCCTGTTCGCACAACGTATGGAAATGAAGACCTTCGATACCTTCGATATCGTCAGGCCTGAAATTGGCCAGAGTTATGCCGAGGCGCGAGTTGGCATAACAGGGGTTGTATATAGGCACTTCGACTTCCGAATACTCCGGATTGATGCGGAGTCCGCAGCCTACCTTGCCTGAAGACGACGAATTGTGGGCATTTACCCTGTTTTTGTACTTGTCCCACTGTTCGAACGAATTGAACACTATATGATCGCAATATTTCAATACATCGTCGAACTCATCCTCGACATACGCGGGGGCATATATGTGGACTTCCTTTCCCATTTCTTCATAGCCCAGCCTTGCCTCGAAAAGCGAGCTCGATGTAACCCCTTTGAGATACTTCGCAATCAGCGGGTACACCGAAAACATCGAAAATCCTTTTTGAGCAAGAAGAATACTGCAGCCCGTCCTTTCCTCGACAGACTGCAGTATTTCAAGATTCTTTTGAAGAAGCCGTTCATCCACAATATAACATGGAGTCGGCAGCGATTTTATATCAAAATCCATTTATTAACCTCGGGTTCTGTTTATACTGTTACCGTATATCGCGGCAAACAGCGGCATATTCCTTTTATTCCGGTATGACCGGCGAAAAATCTTCCTTCCACGGCAAACCCCACTTGTTCAGTGCAGCCATGAACGGATCCGGGTCGAACTCTTCGATGTTGTGGACGCCATGCTTCTTCCAGCTTCCGTTCAGTATCATCATCGCACCTATCATTGCAGGGACGCCCGTAGTATATGATATTGCCTGCGAGCCCACTTCAGCATAGCATTCCTGGTGATCGCAAACGTTATACACGTAATAAGTCTTCGGCTTGCCGTCCTTGACGCCCCTGAAAATGCAGCCGATGTTCGTCTTTCCTTTGGTCCTGGGCCCCAGTGACGCCGGATCGGGCAGCAATGCCTTCAAAAATTGCAGCGGGATTATCTGCCTGCCTTCGAACTCTATGGGCTCGATCGAAGTCATTCCTACATTCTGCAGCACTTTGAGGTGATTGAGGTAATTGTCCGAGAAGGTCATCCAGAAACGGATCCTCTCTACACCCTTGATATTTATGGCCAGTGATTCTATTTCTTCATGGTGGAGCAGGTAGATATTCTTCGGACCGATTTCAGGAAAATCATAAACCTGTTTTAAAGCCAGAGGCTCCGTCTCTATTTCCTTTCCGTTTTCGAAGTAGCTTCCCTTTGCCGTTATCTCGCGAATGTTGATCTCCGGGTTGAAATTGGTGGCAAAAGGATACCCATGGTCTCCCGCATTTGCATCAAGTATATCTATCGTATGGATCTCGTCGAAATAATGCTTCTGGGCATAGGCGCAGAAAACGCCTGAAACTCCCGGATCAAAGCCGCTTCCGAGCAGTGCGGTTATGTGGGCTTTTTCGAACTTCTCCCTATACGCCCACTGCCACTTGTATTCAAACTTCGCAACCTCCGGCGGTTCGTAATTGGCCGTATCGACATAATGTACGCCAGTTTCGAGGCAGGCGTCCATAATGGTAAGATCCTGATATGGAAGCGCTACATTTATGACTACATCCGGTCTGAAGCTTCTTATCAGGTCTACTACCATATCTGTTTTATCCGCGTCTACTTTAGCCGTATATATTTTTGTCCGGCTGTTTTTTACCCTGTTCCCTATAGATTCCTTTATTGCGTCGCACTTGCTCAAGGTCCTGCTTGCGATGCAGATCTCCTCGAATACATCCGAATTCTGTGCGCACTTGTGAGCTACGACACTTGCAACGCCGCCTGCTCCGATGATCAATGCCTTACCCATATCAACCCCCCCATCCTGTAATCATTCGAACTTGTATAACGAAACTATGCTGTCTCCTCCCCAAGGAGTCATATTCCAGTAAAATTTTGATAGCATCGGAAAGCTGCCTCGAGGTCGACGCTCACCCGGCAGCGCTTGCAGCACTTTCCTCAGCGGTATTCCACCAGGGTCGGCAAAATTTTACTTCCACATGAGCTCCTTGTATCGGAGACTCCCCATACCAAAGGTTCCTATCTCAGGAGGCTCCTTGTGTGTGAGACTCGTCTACAATCAGGTTGATTATACAGAAAATAATCCAATTAATCAATATCTTCGATTACAGAGGGTTAATCAATATATGGAAGGCTGTTATCATAGGAGTCTCGGACGACAGGCTTGTCCTGACGATAAGGATGAAAAAGCTGCGACATGCCTGGGCACAGGCTTCAGACAAGGCAACGAAGGATCAGCACAAGTGGCCGCATCATCTGGGGATCAGCATCTGTGTCCGCATCATCGGAGGTCAAACTCAAGTGACCGCATCATCGGAGTGACGCGGTCACTACCAACTGCTGCCCCGGGTATATGATATAAGGTCTCGCAAGATAGTTGTATTTTATGAGGTTATCCACATACGTCCCGTATCTTCTCGCAATCGCATACAGTGAATCCCCCCGCTTTACCGTGTAAATGATCGCTTCCGGCGGTGAAAGCGGTATTATGACCCTTTGTCCCGGGAATATCAAGTCCGGGTTGGGTATATTATTGAATTTCAGAATATTGGCGACGGTCGTATTGTAGTCATGAGCTACCCTGTTAAGCGTATCGCCCGGGGTTACGGTATATTCCAGCGTACCAAAATATGCTGTTGGCATTTGACCCACACCTTTACATCCTAATATGATATATATTATGTGAATCGATACGGAATGATAACGAAAGCCCATAATAAAAGACCCCGCAGATATCACTATCAGGTGACACAGCAGGGCACAGTAATTACTTCAACTGGTTATTCAAGCGCTATGAACTTCAGCTTGTGGCGGGCAGCCATGCGCTGGACGGAGCCACCTGCCGGGGCTGTTATTGCAACGTTTGTCCTGTATTCAGAGCCGTAAAAAGCAAGCTCATCGATACGTGTATTTCCATTCAAAAAGGTCAGGTCGGTTGTGTATTTATTTCCGAATGCTGACTTTCCAACAGATGTGACGCTTTTCGGAATAATCAGCCCGTTGACAGAAGTCAGATCAAAAGCATATTTCCCGATACTGACCACTCCTTCGGGAATAATGATATCCCTCAGTTTATAGGAAGCGCCGAAAGCGCTGTCACCAATACTTGTGACAGTGTTGGGAATGTTAATGCCTGTAAGGTTGGTTCCGGAAAACGCCCTTTCCTCGATAGCTGTCAAACCTTCAGGGAGCTTGACGTCGCTCAGCTGAAAACAGCCATCGAAAGCACTCGCTCCAATACTCTTTACACTATCCGGTATTTCGACACGATTAAGATAGAGGCAGCTGCCGAATGCGGCTTCTTCAATGCTTACTACTCCATCCGGAATAATGACCGAATTCACTGATTTATTTCCATAAAAAGCGCCGCCATAGATTTTTTTAACCCCCTGAGGAATAACGACATCGGCTGCTTTTCCGTTATACTTGTAAAGAATATTGTCTCCGCGGATGTCAAAATTCTCTGACTGGCCCTCGAGCTTCACCTTGCTTCTGAATTGAAGCAGGCTGGTATCATCAAGACTTTTGGGAATATTGATTTTAGTCAGCTTTGAGCATAAATAAAATGCGGAAGGGCTTATCTTCCTGATTCCTTCCGAGAGAGTGACCTTAGTGAGCTCATCGGATTGTAAAAAGGCGTTATCCAAGATTTCCCGAACGTTTCCCGGTATCGTGACACTTTTTATACTTCCGCCGACCATATAAGCAAACGCCTGCTCACCGATAATCTTGACATTTTTCGGAATAACAACATTTCCGCCCCTGCCATTATATTTATAAAGGATTCCATCCCCCAAGACGACAAATTCCTTCCCTTTTGCCAGGCTATTCACCGCATCATATCCGATATACTTTACTGTAGCCGGTATTGTCATATTCACGAGCAAATCACAGCCGCCGAAGGCTCCGACGTCTATTCTTTCAAGGCCGTACGGCAGGCTGACGGTTTTTAGCTTCTTGCAGCCTGCAAAAGCATCTTCACCGATGCTTTTCAGATTTTTTGACAATGTCAGCTTTGTAAGTGATGTGCAGAATTGAAGCGCGCGTCTTTCAATTGTAGTAACACTGTCCGGCATTGTGATACTGGTGATCTTGCTGTTATTTGCCCAAAAGAAGGCCTCTTCCGCGATCGTTGTCACTCCCTTTGGTATGACGATATTGGTTGCCTTTCCCGTATACTTGATCAGAATTCCGTTGTCGATAAGGTAATCGCTCGCCGCTGCGGATGCAATACCCGGGAATAAGCTGGTCAGCAATACCAATAAAATCAAAATAGAGGCAATTCTTTTACTCATATGCGTACCTCGGTAAAGTTTGTATTTAAATATTTCCATAAATATCTTACCAGTATATTTATACTTTTACAATTGGTATAACGCAATGCATGTGTGTCCGGGGTTGCAAAACACTTCGTTGCATGGATATTGCAGTATTACAATTTCGTCGTGATAAGATTTCCGGATTCGTACCTTTTCAATCCCTTCTTGAAAAACAACCATGCCAGGCAGATGTAGGCCGTATCGACAGCCATCAGGCCTAAAAGGCCATACCAACTGAAGGCGGACAAGAGCTTGAACGGAATGAATACTATAAACCCTGCAGGAAGCAGAGAATACATGATCCATTTTACTTCCCTGCCGAAAATACTATCAGGATAAAGTGAAAAATTAAGGAGGAATTCGGTAACGATTCTGGTAATGGCCGATGAGTTCCCGATATAGAAGGTCAGGGTATCCGCCGACGCCATGACAGCGCCTGTCAGCAAACCGCCCGCTATGACGAAAAGCGTAAACAGCAGCAGCTTAAGGGGATTTAATCCGCATACGATGAAAAACAGCACATATCCGTAGATGAAATCGCCCCATGCAGAAAAATCCATCCTTGAGCAATGAACGTTTATGAATACGTTTTTAGGCTGCAGCAGATAAGTGTCAAGCTCGCCGTTCATGATTATCCTTGAAAGCTGCCGGACATTGCCGAACACAATATGCAGGAACCCAAAGGTCGATGCGGCGAGCGCCCATATCAGCATGACATCCTTGAAGCCGTATCCGCCCAACGATGAAACCTTGCTGAAAATGACCCACCAGAAAAATATGAAAAAAGTGTCATTGAGGAACATACCGATCGATTGCGCGATAAAGCTGGCCCTGTATTCCATGGCAGCCTGCAGGTTGTATTTGAAGTACAGTGCGATTAATTTGAGATGTGTACATATTATATTCCTTCTTCCTTCAGCCTCCGTTGACATTGAGCTTTTTCACTCCTTTCATATACATCCAGGCGGTAAGTGCCGCAAACAGCGCGGTGTATAATACCTGCACGGGCAGTATGCTTGTAAGCGTTTCTTTTGAAAACGATGTCAGAAGTCTGGCCGGAGCGTAGGCAATATACGAAAAAGGCAGATATACGGCAATTTGCCGAATTACGCCCGGCAGGAATTCCAGCGGCAGTAACAGGCCCAATACAAAAGAAAGCTTCTGTGCGATCCAGTAAAAAGCGGAATTGTCTTCAGTCCAGAACGCGGTCATACCTATGAAGGCATCCATAAAGAAGTTTAGCAGTATACCAAACAGAACTGAAAGTATAACTGCAGGCAGCGATTCCCATACGAAGCCTTCAAGCCTGCCGACGTACAGGAAGCCTACCAGAATACCGACGGGCAGGTTTGCACACAATCTTACGGCGGTCTGACCCATACCGTCCGAGAATTGGTATGCTATAAAGCTGTACGGCTTATTCAGCTTATACGCTATACCTCCTCCGCGAATTTCTTCATTCATGCTCCTGAATACATCGCTTTTAGACAATACAACCAATTCAGCAGCTATATAATACCAGACCATCCTGTTGACCGTATAGCCTTCCATTGAGCCGCTGTTCAGCGATATGGCATTCCACAGCTGCAGAAACACGAATATGATCAAGGCGAAGAAGAAGGTTCCTGCCAGGAAATTGGCCGCATACATCATATTGCTGCTGATACTGGTCTCAGCTACCAGCAGGTACTTGCGAAGGGTCCTCATGAGCCGCCGCCTCCATCTTCCGTTTCAGAGCAGTCACAGCCGCGGACTTCCCCGGCGGAGGTTGCCTCGATATCGTTATCTTCCGTATCCTTGTCTCTGTAAATATCTCCTATAATTTTCTCCATCGGGATATCCGAGATCGTTACGTCTAGGATGCTTCCCGCCCGCATAAGGCGGGACATGACCTCCTGTATGCCGCCGCTTTCATCTGCCTCCAGCTTCATAGCAAGGCCGTTGCCCTTAATAATATTGAGTCCTTCCAGGCTGCTGCGGTCAGAAAATTCGTTGAATTTCACATCTATTATCTTACGGTTGAGGTAGCCGTATTTCAAAGCTTTAATCGAACTGTCGAGCACAATCCTGCCGTGGTTTATTATCACAGCCCTGTTGCATAATTGTTCGACATCGCCTATATCATGGCTTGTGAGAAATATCGTCGTATTCTCCTCCCTGTTGAGGCGCACGATCAGTTCCCGGATTTTCTGCTTTACAAGCACATCAAGGCCTATGGTAGGTTCATCGAGGAAAACGATCCGGGGCCTGTGAAGTATCGAGGCAGCGAATTCACATCTCATACGCTGTCCCAATGAAAGCTTCCTGACAGGCGTATCCATAAGCTCCCCTATCTCGAAAAGCTCGACAATTTCCTTTATCCTCGAATCCAGTGTTCTTCCGTCTATCTCGTAAATCGCACCCAGCAGCCTGAAGCTGTCTATCGGGGGAAGATGGAACCAGAGCTGCGATTTTTGCCCGAATACGCTGCCGATCTTGAAAGAAAGCTCTTTTCTTTGTTTTTGTGGATCGAAGCCCAATACGGACATATTGCCGGAAGTAGGATGCAATATTCCTGTGAGCATTTTAATCGTCGTAGATTTGCCCGCGCCATTCGGACCAAGAAACGCCACCAATTCTCCGCGTGGCACTTCCAGGGTGATGCCGCGTACTGCCTCGATCTCTTTGTACTCAGGGCCTATGATCGATTTGACGCTCTCCCTGAAACCCTCTTTTTTTATTTTTGTTTTGAATACTTTCCTTAAGTCTTTTGCTACTATAGCACTGGCTGAATCTGCCTTATCCATCCGCCCCACCTCCACAGCTCTGAATTTTTGGATATAAAAAACCCCGCAAAGATCACCGTCAAGTGACTCCGCAGGGTTAAATACCGGCGTGTAAGGCTTTCGCCCCTATGCTGCTCGGGCTTTGAGTCCTCAAGCATACTCATTTAGGTTATTTTGCCATACGCCTTATCATTTGTCAACAACTTTTTGCAGGAATTCCTTCATCCCTTCAGATGCTCCAAAAGAATTTTTATTCCCATACCTATAAGGATAAGTCCGCCTACGATCTCAGCCCTGGACTTGTATTTCTCTCCGAATATGTTGCCTATTTTAACCCCGGCAGCTGAAATAATGAATGTCGTGGTACCTATCATTATTACTGCAGGCACGATATTGACGCTCAAAAAAGCAAAAGTAACGCCGATAGCCAGCGCATCTATGCTGGTAGCTACCGATAAAACAAGCATGTTTCTTACACAGAAGGAATTCTCCTGTTTTTCATCGTTAGTGCTTCTGGATTCCCTAATCATATTTGCGCCGATAGTACATAGCAATACAAATGCGATCCAGTGGTCAATAGAAACGATATAGTCCTTGAACTGAGTTCCCAGGAAATAGCCAAGCAGAGGCATCAGCGCCTGAAAACCCCCGAAATACAATCCAGTAACGAAAATATGTTTCAATTTCAAATCGCTAACGCACAAACCCTTACTGACAGCGACAGCAAAAGCATCCATGGAAAGACCGATCGCGATCAGAAATAATTCAAGCAGCTCCATCCCAATTAATCTCCTATGCTTCTTTTGCAGTAAATCAAAAAGCTGGTACCAGGGGGCAATATTAGCATATATTAGTTTTATTAACAATATTCTTTATCCTGCCTTCAAAACACAAAAACAGATAAAAAATAATTGCAGGCTTGCGCCTGCAATTATAACTTAAATACAGTCAAACTACCGCCTGTTCGATGCTCCGACAAGATGGCTGAACTCTGTATTGAAGTTGTTGGAGGTAGTTCCGGTCAAGTTGGTACTAAGCCTGCGCATCCTATGGAGAATATCCGTAGCATCGCTGACTTTTACCTTCCTGATAGAGGTATCAGCAGCTTTGACTTTTTTACTGACAGCAGCCTTGCACCGTGACGAGCTTACGGTCCCGGTCGTTTTGATCCCTACAAGAGCCGTATCGCCTACAACTATTACTTCAGCAGCACGTACTCCTTTGGTAGCCAGGACATGCCTCCTGAGTGCGGAGGATCTCAGCGAATCAATACCTGTTCCGACTGTTCCCATGTTTATGCCATTATTGTTATTCATGCCGATATTAGTGCCCATGTTGCCGGCGGTATTCCTGTTGGTTCCGGTGTTGGCACCGAATCCGTTATAACCGAAACCTGCGTTGGTGCCAGTACCGTTATAGCCGTAACCCGCGCTGGTGGTACCGTTATTAGTGCCAAATCCGGTATAACCCATGTTAGTGTTGGTGCCGTGACCTGTCGAGCCGTATCCGGTGTAACCGAACCCGGCATTAGTACCGTAAGGGGTCGTGCCATATCCGGTCCTGTTGCCTGTCATACCATATCCGGTTGTGCCATATCCGGTCCTGTTACCGGTTGTGCCATATCCGGTCGTACCGTATCCGGTGTTATTACCTATTCCCAACTGATTTCCAAGGCTTGTACCGTTATAACTGGTTCTGTTCATTCCCATAAAACCGTTGCCGGTGCCGTTATAACCGTAACCTGTATTATAGCCTACATTGCTGCCATAACCGGTACCCGCCATATTACGGTTGCCTGCGGTATTTGTACCGGAATAGTTGGTGCCGTAATTTTGTCCGACACCGGTTCCTCCATACTGTCCCGGTGCTCTCGCCGTCTGCGAACAACCCGCCAGCGAGGTTGAAACAAGACATACTGCGGCAAAAGTACTCAAAGCTGTTTTTAATGGCTTTATCATTTTTCAACACCTCCCGTAATATTCTGTGTACATAATCTATAATTATTTGAGTTAAATATTAAGAAAGCTGTAAAAAATATTTTTGAACAGGAATAAATTTCGATAAAAAGGCCGGTATGAATTATTATCCACACCGGCTCCGAATATTTCATTATATACTATGATCAAATTTTTTTAAAAGTATCATCTTTCATAATACGTATAACCGCGGAGTCCGTTGTCGTACGCCCGCATGATCTCCGGCCTTTCGCTGGCGCTGATCAGGCCTTCGTGTATAGCCTCTTCGGCAGTTTCCCTGAAACGAACCAGCATATCCTTGGGATCGAATTCTACATAAGACAAAACATCCGCAACGCTGTCGCCATGTATCTCCTTGACCAGGTCATAATGACCCTCGCGGTCTATCCTGACGCTGACCACATTGGTGTCCCCGAACAGGTTGTGGAGGTCGCCGAGCGTTTCCTGATATGCGCCTACCAGAAATACTCCAAGATAATAGTCATCCCCGTTCTTCATCTCATGGACCGGCAAAGTCGTACGGACGTCGTGCAGATCTATGAAATGATCGATCTTGCCGTCGCAGTCACATGTAATATCAGCTATGACAGCACTTCGTTTGGGAAGCTCCAGCAAACGGTGGACCGGCATGATCGGAAACAGCTGATCGATCGCCCAGCTGTCCGGTATCGACTGAAATACGGAGAAATTGCAATAATATATATCTGCGATGGCACTCTCTATATCCTCAAGATCCGGCGGAGGATTCTTTATTTTTTTCTTTTCCTTCGCGATCTGGTTAATCGTGTTCCAGAAGATCTTTTCGGAAAGCGAACGCTGACGCAGGTTTATCTTGCCATGCTTGAACATATCTCTTATATCGTCGCGGTAGTACAGCGCGTCGTTGTAGCATTCCTGAATGTTCCTGAGAGACAGGTTCCTGCTGACGTCATAAAGGTTTCTTATCTGCTCTGGAGTCGATTCGTCTATCTTTTCCTGTATATCGTATTCTTCGAATTTTTCCACATCCAATACGTTGAAAAGCAGCACGGAATAATATGCAACAGTAGTACGCCCGGATTCGGTCACGATAATCGGATGCGGAACACCGTCCAAATCGAGCGTGGTCATAACAGCCTCCACTATGTCCGTACAATACTCTTCAACAGTGTAGTTGCGGCTGTTCGTATAATTCGTGTTGGAGCCGTCGTAGTCGACTGCAAGGCCGCCCCCGAGGTCGAGATAACCCATGGGTGCGCCTTCCTTAACAAGTTCGGAGTAAACGCGCGCAGCTTCGAGCACTGCAGAACGGATATCCCTGATATTCGGTATCTGCGAGCCAAGGTGATAGTGCAGGAGCTTGAGCGAGCCCAGCATGCCGCTGTCCCTAAGCTTATCCACCGTTGTGATTAGCTGCGATACGTTCAGCCCAAAAATGCTGCGGTCGCCGCCGGACTCGGTCCAGTGGCCTCCGGCCTTTGCCGAAAGCTTGATCCTGATGCCGATGTTCGGTTTGACACCCATTATCTGCGAACGTTCAATTATTAAGTCAAGTTCGTCGGGTATCTCTATGACAAAAAAGCACTTGAAACCCATCTTTACAGCATACAGGCCAAGATCTATAAATTCCTCGTCCTTATACCCGTTGCATACCAGGCAGGCCTCCTTATCCTTCATAAGTGAAAGCGCTGCTATAAGTTCGGCCTTGCTTCCCACTTCAAGCCCATGATGATAACGCTGGCCGAATTTTGTCACTTCTTCGACGACCTGCTGCTGTTGATTTACTTTTATTGGGTAAACTCCGCGGTATTCTCCTTTATAATGCAGGTCCTTCATCGCTTTTCTGAAGGAATTGTTCAGATAGGAAATCTGAGAGTCGAGCAGATTCTCGAAACGCAGAAGAACCGGCATGTCCAGCCCGCGTTCACGCACGCCGGAAATTATATCCATAAGGCTGATTGCCGAATCACTGTCTTTATATGGGTTGACCAGCACTTCTCCCTTGTCGGAGATCGAAAAATAACCGGCGCCCCAGTTCTTTATTCCATATAATTCTTCGGACTTTTCCTTGGTCCATCTCCCCAAAAGTTCAGTTTTGTTCATTTTTTGCCTCACCATTTCTATTTATATGCCGAGTGTAATATAAATGTACATAGCAGACAATAGCACAATATCGGAGAGATTGTCAATCCCGCCTGTGATTTGGTTGTTTCAGCCCGGTCTACTCCCCGGCAAAAACAGGAACATAATCATGATCTACCGTTATAACCGCCCGGTAGGCAGCGTCGAGTTCCTGTACCTTATCCGTGATAAGGCTGATAAGTTCCGAATCCTTCATGTTGAATCCAAAAGGTACGACAATATCGAAAATGAGATTTGAGTGCGTTACGCCCCATACTACGCGGAAATCGTGCATTCCTATCTGACCGGATATCTGTCCGATCACATCTTTTACCGCGGCCTTCAATTCATTTGTCTTGTTGTCGTCAGTAATGACAGGGTCAAGATGGATGACCATATGGATATCCATATCCTTTAAAAAATCACGCTCTATATTGTCTATGATATCGTGGCTGACCATTATGTCCTGATCGGCGGAGACCTCGCAGTGAACGGACGCAAAGCATTTTCCGACGCCGTAATTGTGGACGCTCAGGTCGTGCATTCCGACAATGCCTTCATAGCTTTGTATCTTTTTATATATTTTACATACGAGCTCTTCTGACGGCGGATTTCCGAGCAATGGGCTGACAGTATCCATAATGAGCCTGCCCCCGGAATACATGATAAACAGGGCAACAACCACGCCCATGTAACCGTCCAGGTTGAAACCGGTCAACGCTGTGATTATTGTTGCAATCAGTACTGAAGAAGTGGCAAGAATATCGTTCCTGCTGTCAAAGGACGTAGCGACCAATGCCGAGGAGTCTATCGTCTTTCCGATCTTCCTGTAAAACAGGCACTGCCACAGCTTTATCAATATCGACACGACCAGTACTAAAATAGTTATCCAGGAAAACTGCGCCGTCTGCGGATGTATGATCTTGTCCACCGACGTCTGGACCAGCTGAAAGCCTAAAATTACGATAACAAACGAAACTATAAGGCCTGAAATATACTCCATACGGGCATGTCCGTAGGGATGATCGGCGTCGGCCGGTTTACCCGATATTTTGAAACCGACAAGTGTAACGACAGAGGAGCCGGAGTCCGACAGGTTGTTTACAGCGTCGGCAGTAATTGAAATGCTGTGGAAGAGCGTTCCTACGGCAATCTTTATAAGGAAGAGAAGAAAGTTCGTAGCTATGCCGACCTTCCCCGCTAATTTGCCGTAACTTTCCCTGACCTGGACGTTATCAGAATTTTTGTGATCCTTGATAAAAAGCCTGATAAGTATATCAGCCATTATTACACCTCATTTTTATTATGCGCAGCATCAAAAATAACACAGCATAAAAACAAAAAAATCCATGGAACATTTTACTGTCCCACAGATTCGTTTTCCCTATCTGCTGCCTTGCGGCCCAGCCCCACAAACCGCTTCCGGTTCATCGCCTGCTCAGTTTGTACTGTAGTAGAGTGCAGCGCAAATTGATTGTTTCATTATATAATGTTTGCTTAAAGTTAGTCAACGCTAACGCGCCACCGCGATACTTCACCTAATAATTACCTCATAGCTTAAACCCCGGCGGGATCAGTACCAATTCACGGGCTCTGTTGACCGATACTATCCCATTGCTGACTACCGATAAATCAAAGGTCTCAAGATGTTTACTTTTAGTAAAAGGAAGCAGTTTTAAAGCTTCTTCAAGAACTCCATATTTGCCTGGAGCGGGATACCAATTACCGTAATCAAGGTAGAGGATTTCATAAATTTCTTTTTTAATAGATATCTTATAGCTTATACTCCAATACACGGAATCCAGTGTATAGACTTTACTCAAACTGTCTCTTATCATATCGCAGGCAATAGAGTAAAGCTCCTTACGTATCGTTTCCTGTAATGCTTGCTGGCTTTTTTGAATTGGATAAACGCTCTCACAAGATCCGCCTCAGGTCTTCGTTTTGAATTCGGTCCTGCATTTGGGACATGTAACCACTATAGTGCCTTTGCCCTTTGGCAGGCGAAGTTCGGCTTTACACGCCGGACATCTGAGGTATCTGTGGGTACCGCGCTCGGAAAAGCGCCTGCGCATACCTGTGAACCAGGCATAGACAGGGCTCATAAGAATGGAAAACTTATAATTCTCCATGCTCCTTCTTTTTATGTTTTTGGACAGCATTCTGTAAAACACCAATATAAGAGGGATATAGGACAACAAGGACAAAAACGTTAGGTGCAGCACGCTTCCCAAAAAAGTCAGCAGCATTGAAAAAATAAGTATTGCAAGTGAGAGACGGTCCGCTCCGTATCTCCCCGCCATAAATTTTCTAAACCAGTTCATCGTGTACCCCCTATTTCCTGGTAGTAGATCGTATCAGTTTAATCAGTTCTACCACCGGTATTATTGCAACTGCCAGCCCCATTGCCGCAATAAAGCTTCCAGCAGGCAATGCCGTCAGGTTGAATACGGTATTGATGCCGGGTATGTAAATAACCGATATCGCAAGTACCAAAGACAGTATCATGGCTCCGGTAAGATATATATTACGGGTCTTCAGCCTGAATATCGAGCTTGTTCTGGAACGCAGATTCAGCGACTGGAATACTTCGCACGAAGACATCGTCAGAAAGGCCATCGTCATACCCGTGATATGGTTTTGCCTGCTGCCGATGAAATAAGAAACCAGCGTCAGCGCCGCTATTACTATACCCTGGTAAACCACACTCAGTGCAAGGCCTCCGGCAAAGATCCCTTCCTTTGCGCTGCGCGGCGGTTTACGCATAACGTCCTCTTCCGCATTTTCCATACCGAGCGCTATAGCGGGCAAAGTGTCGGTAACGAGGTTGATCCATAAAATGTGGATCGGCGTAAACAGGCGGAAATTCATCAACGTAGCCGTAAACAGTGCAACTACCTCGCTCAGGTTCGACGAGAGGAGGAATTGTATAGCCTTGCGGATATTATCATAGATCCTGCGGCCTTCCTCAACCGCATAGACGATCGAAGCAAAATTATCATCCGCAAGTACCATGTCGGATACATTTTTCGATACGTCCGTTCCGGTAATGCCCATCCCGACGCCTATATCGGCGGATTTCAAAGCCGGTGCGTCGTTAACTCCGTCACCCGTCATCGCGGTGATCCTGCCGAGCTTCTTCCACATCTTGACTATCCTGACCTTGTGCTCGGGCTGCACTCTTGCATAGACTCCGTAGTTGGTAATATTGCTTTCAAAATCCGCTTCCGACAGAGCATTAAGTTCCAAGCCCGTAATGGCCTGGCTTTCGTCGTTTATTATTCCAAGTTCCTTCGCTATTGCTATGGCGGTCACCTTGTGGTCGCCTGTAATCATAACGGGCTTTATCCCCGCCGCCCGGCATTTTTCTATAGCCGCTTTGACCTCGGGCCTTACAGGGTCTATCATACCCACGAGGCCAATAAATGTAAGGTCTTTCTCAAGGTCGGCGGGAGAAGTATTTTCGGGAAGCCGGTCGGTTATTTTGAGAGCAGAACCGAGGACACGCAGCGCCTTGCCGGCCATCCTCCCGTTTTCGTCAAGAATCACAGTCCTGAGTTCTTCCGTAAGAACCGCAGTCCCTTCCGAGGTCAGGATATGGGTGCACCTGCTCAGCAGTTCATCCGGGGCGCCCTTTGTATACTGGACATATTTACCGTCAGGGTCGCCGTGTATTGTAGACATCATCTTTCTTTCAGAGTCGAAAGGCGCTTCGGCTAAACGCGGCATTATATCCTTGAGTTCGGTCTTGTTTATACCCTGTTCTGCCGCATACCGTACAAGTGCACTTTCTGTGGGTTCGCCTACTATTTCGCCGCTATCCGGCGAAATCGAGGCGTCGTTGCAAAGAGCCATAGATATTGCCAATCTTTGAGTGTCGCCGAACGTATCGACCACTGTCATCCTATTCTGTGTCAGTGTGCCTGTCTTGTCGGAGCATATCACCTGCGTACAGCCAAGCGTTTCAACAGCCGTAAGTCTCCTTATTATCGCATTGCGCTTCGACATTTTTGTAACGCCGATCGACAGGACCACCGTAACTACCGCGACGAGTCCTTCCGGTATAGCCGCAACAGCAAGGCTAATGGCTACCAGGAACATATCGAGGACATTGCTGCCCGAAAAGCCCCCGTTGCTCAGTACTCCGAAAAAGAATATGAATATGCATATGCCCAGAACGCAGACACTGAGGACCCGGCTCAGACCTGCAAGAGTTTTCTGCAGCGGCGTCCTGTCATCGTTGGTACTCGAAAGTATCCCGGCTATTTTGCCCATTTCTGTGGACATGCCGGTTTCGACCACTACGCCCTCGCCTCGTCCGTACACGACATTGGTGCCCATGTAGGCCATGTTATGACGGTCGCCCAGCGGTACGTCACCCTCTTTTTCTTCGATTGCCTGGCTGAATTTTTCAGCCGGCACCGATTCACCCGTAAGAGAAGCTTCTTCTATTTTAAGGCTGGCTGCCGCTATGAGCCTCATGTCGGCGGGAACTGCATCGCCTGCCTCAAGCAGTACGATATCTCCGGGCACAACCTCTTCCGATTTTATATGTACAACGCTCCCGTTTCTCTTTACCTTCGAAAAAGGAGAGGACATTTTCTGGAGGGCCTCAATTGCCTTCTCAGCCTTTCCTTCCTGCACGACTCCGAGTATGGAATTCAGGATTACAACCGCAAGTATGATGACCATATCTGCAAGTTCGCCGACAACACCCGAGATAACTGCTGCAGCTATCAGGACTATTACCATGGGATCCTTCATCTGATCGAGGAATCTTAATAGCACCGGCTTCTTTTTGCCCTCGGCAAGTTTGTTCCGGCCGTACTTCTGAAGTCTTTCCGCAGACTTCGCGGCATTCAGGCCGTCCGGAGAAGTTTCCTGTGACTCTAGAACCGCATTTGCATCTTCAAAATAATATTTCATTGAACAACCCTTTCATTATCTATGAAAAATATTCTAGCATAATTTACTTTAATGTTATAGGTATTCCCAAATAAAAAAGCCGGGGCCATGGGAATCATGGCATTGCCGGCAAGCTAGATACAAAATCCGATTTCCTGTATAACGGAAATTTGTTGATGGAATCTCTGACATGCAATACGCATCAATTCAGGTTCCGGTTTTAATATGCAGCGGGATTATATCCCGCCAGCGCACGGTCGAGAAGTATCAGTACATCACTTGAGCTCACAAGGCCTCTGATATGGGTACATACAGCGCCAAGCTCCGCGTCGGAAACAAGCCGTTTCCACGTTGAGCCCAAAAAGCCGGAACGGTCGATACCGCTGTTCTCACTGGACATCAAGCCTTTGCGTTCCGCAACCGCCACCACCTGTTTCATATATTTCTCTGCTTCATCGATTTGCAGAGCCGGTCCCTTCAAAATTCCGGAAGCCAGTTCACTTGCCTGCCTGAGCATATCGAAGGCCACTGCCTCGACGGTTTTTCTATGGGACTTTTGTTTCGAAAACTTGATATTCTCAGGTATAACGCCTTTTTCCGCCGAAATGATACGGCCTCGCAGAACGGCTATTTCCGAGCATGCATAAAGACGATTTGCTTCAAGCGTCTTTTCCAGCTGTATGAGCCATGACTTCACGCCTGAGGAAAATCCAGGGCTGTCCGTCTCATACATTCTTATCATACCGGGTACCTGCATCAGGTTGTTTTCTATTTCTTGCATATTTACAATATTAAGCATAAAACACCCTTATTCCGGGATCAGACGCCGCCTCTGCGCCTTGCCGCCGTCTGCGGACGTATCCCATTCGAATGCATTTTCAGTAAGCGTTATGTGAAGATACGCCAGAACGTCTGCAGGGCCGGCTTCCTTCAATTCACCCGCCGTAGCAGATATGTTCAACCTCGGCAGACCCTTGACGTATTTGCCGAATTCAGAATACAGTACCTGCCTGAGGTCGCTTTCGACTGCTTCGATTTTTTCCAGGCTTCCGGCATCTTCCTCCGCTATGTCGCTTTTCAGATCGCCTATAACCGCAGGAATAAGCTTGTCTGCAATGTATGTTACACGAAGCGGCCTGTTTTCCGCCTGCTTGAATTCTGAGAAAACATTGTTCACTTTGGTGTTCACGTCGTCAATCAACTTATTCTTTAGCGACAGGTTCCTGAGCGGCAGATTCTTCAGCCTTTGCAGATAGCCCGGAAGAAGCCCTCGGAGTTTTTTCTGCATGTATGTCAGCATCTGGTCGTTGGTGTGCACGGCCTTGCCTTCATCCTGGATGCTGTTTATTGCGATTGGTATGTCGAGTGTGATTGTGGGTGTCCTGAATCTCGGAACAGGAACGTGTTTGAGATACTGGTCGCCGGCGTAAATCTCGGCCAGTCTGACCGCCTCGCTGTCGGCCTGCGCTCTCGCATTGGTCAATTCGGACAGTATATAGCCGATATAGTCTCCAAGATATGCCATATGATTACCTCACATTGTTATCCATAATATGTTACTAATGGGGTTATCCGTAAGCCAGTCCCTGAAATGAAAACAATCAAGCATAAGCTTGACTGTTTTCATGGTTCCTTATATATTGACAAGTTGATTACTTAAGCCGGCTGGGACTTTATTGCATCCTCCAGAATTCCCAGCACCTTCTCGAGACCGGCAGGCAGTTCCTCCTGCACAGCTCTGACATGTACGTTCATGGAATATGTACGCTCCACCTTTTCGCCCTGGGTCGTATTTCTCTGGTACGAGGTTGATACATTCAGCTTGGCCGATCCCCAACCCCATCTTGCCTTAGCCTCGAGCGCGGCATCAATTTTGAACTGTGTGTCGACCTGCTTGTATTCCATCGAATTGATCTTGACATTGAAATCAAGGGTAGTTTCGTCTATGCGTATAAACGGAATGGGAAGCATCGTCAGAATAGGGACCTCCAGCTTCATCTCGCTATACTGGGCAGGCTGCGCGGATTGTGACGCGGTAAAGGACACCTCTGCCTCCGCATCCGATCCCGACTCATCGGTGATTGATACGGAAGGTGCCGAGTTATACCCGGTTCCCGGATTTGTGATATTTATAGCTTTAATGACTCCGCCTTCGACTAAAGCTTTTGCCTGCGCACCGCTTCCGCCGCCTCCGGTGATACTTACGGACGGGTTGTCGGAGTAGCCGCTCCCACCGGCTGTCACATTAATGGAGAATGTGGCCGGGGTCGCCGGTTGATAAGGCATAACTTCCTTCGGATACTTGAAGGTAACATATATGGGTTCTCCGGTATCCTGAGCTTCCGGATCCTGGCTGTTTCCAGGTTTGAAACCGACCGATTTGATAAAGTTGACCGAACTCAATGCCGCTTGCGCCTGAGCTTCAACGACAGCTATGAGAGGACCTCCGATTATGTTTTTAAAGTCCAGACTAGATAGTTCTTGTCCCGGATTTGCCATAAAGAAAAACCTCCTTTACATTTCACCCGCTAAAATCAGCAACAGATACGAACCGATTACCTACTATATAGAAGCGCAGTATTATATTGGTAATTAAATTATAACATAATATGTACAAACGTCAATCGATATAATGTTATTTTTCTCAATATATGTAAAGTAAAGTTACCAAATAGCTGATGACGGCAATAAAAAGCCGGGATGGATAAATCTCCTCCCGGACTTTTCAAACAAAGCGCTATGCAAGAATTATTTCTTCGCAATTAAATTGCCAAACGGAAACCAAGCAGTCACTATGCGGTCACTATGCGGCTATCAGCCTGCAGACCCAGCTTTTCGACGGCCCATTCACGCATCTTGTATTTCATTATCTTGCCTGCCGCGTTCATCGGGAACTCATCCACAAACTCCACATATCTAGGCGTCTTGTGCTTTGCCATATGTGTCCGGCAATAATCCTTCAGTTCGTCCGAGGTAAGCTCGATCCCGACCTTCAGTATGACGCATGCCATTATTTCCTCGCCGTACTGCTTGTCGGGCACGCCTATTACCTGTACATCCTTGACCTTCGGATGCGTATAGATGAAATCTTCTATTTCCTTCGGGTAAATGTTTTCGCCGCCGCGAATGATCATGTCCTTGATGCGGCCCGTGATCTTGTAGTAACCGTTTTCATCGACCCTCGCAAGGTCACCCGTATGCAGCCAGCCGTCTTTGTCTATTGCAGCTGCTGTCGCTTCGGGCATTTTGTAATAGCCCTTCATTATGTTGTAGCCCCTCGCGACGAACTCGCCATCCTTATTGGGCGGCAATTCCCTGTTCGTCTCCGGATCGACGATCCTGCATTCGACTCCGGGCAGCGCACGTCCGACAGTATTGACACGCAGTTCTACGGAGTCCTCGACGCGGGTCTGTGTGCAGCCGGGTGAAGATTCGGTCTGACCGAATACTATC
>DATALQ010000048.1:0-32339 GCA_036260935.1 Clostridia bacterium | reverse complement strand
GTTAACGGTATTCATGTTCACAAATGTGATGATTATGAAAAAATGACCTTGTTAAATACTAAGGGGTGGAGATATTATTCTATTTGGATTGAAAATGGGGTAACAGAAAAGAATAATTTTGAATTAATAAGAGAACAAATTGATATATTATGCAAAGCTATAAAAAAAGATATAATAAACTGCACATAATAAAAATTATGTGCAGTAAGAGGGAGATAAAATATTGAATTTTGAATTTGTATGCTATAAGATTAGTTTATAATATATTTGTGAGGTATTTTTACCCATGACAAGCAATAATTACGAAATGCCGCCAATTATGCAGGATTTTCTGAACTATCTTGGAACTATTAAAGGAAAATCAAAGAATACGATAAACAATTATTTTTACGATCTTAGAGTTTTTTTTCGTTTTCTAAAATTACATTATAAATTAATTCATAGTAATGCTAATTTTGATGAAATAATAATTACCGATATCAACATTGATGTAATTAAGTCAGTTACTTTGAGCGACCTATATTCGTATATGTCATTCATCAGTCGTGATCGCAATAACAAGTCCACTTCTCGTGCGAGAAAAGTTGCAAGCTTAAAATCGTTTTTTAATTATCTAACCAATAAAGCAAAACTTCTTGAAATAAATCCGGCAAGCGAGCTGGAATCTCCTAAAATATTGAAAAGACTTCCCAAATACTTAAATATTGAGGAAAGCAAAAAACTACTTTCATCTGTTGATGGAGAATATAAAGAGCGTGACTTCGCCATAATTACGTTGTTTCTTAACTGTGGAATGCGCCTGTCAGAACTTATAAGTATTAATATGAACAATATCAAAGACGACACATTAACTATTATCGGCAAAGGTGATAAAGAAAGAACTATTTACCTTAATAACGCCTGCATAAACGCAATTAGTGATTATCTGAAAGTTAGACCCGCCAACGGAGTAAAAGATAAGAATGCATTATTTTTGAGTGAAAGGCGCCAACGTATGGCGAGAAAAACTGTTCATAATATAGTAAAGAAGACTATTCTGCTGTCAGGATTGGATCCACAAAGATATTCTACTCATAAACTAAGGCATACGGCAGCTACACTTATGTACAAGTATGGAAATGTTGATATTCGGGCATTACAGGAAATCCTGGGTCACGAAAGCATCGCTACGACAGAAATCTATACTCATTTAGATAAGCAACAGCTTAAAGAAGCCGTAGACAGTAATCCGTTATCCAGCTTTATTAGGACTGAGAAGTAAAAAGCTATGATACTTTTTTTCAAATCTTTAATCCCTTACATGCAAACACTAATTTAAACTTCGGTATATTATGTAGCATATGGCTTTGTCTGAACAAAGCCATATAAGATGACTTAGAAGCCAAAAGGCTGTCCGCCGAAGCCCATTGGAAAATGGTGAAAGTGATGATGATGATGGAAATGGTGATGGAAGATGTGGCGACGACCAAAATGATCGAAATCACCAAACTCGCCAAACTCACCGAATTCACCAAACGGCATCATACCATCGAACCCCCCGTCGAACCCACCGAAAGGCATAATTGGCGGATCTCCTGCAGAAGCTGGCATCGTTGCAGCCGGCATTGGGATTCCACAGGGATAAGCGGCCATTGATGCTGGCGATACCATAGGCTTATTGGCTTTATTATCAGGAAAATCAGGCATAAATGAGGCCTCCTTACTAACTCTCCTGATTTATAATATGCCTTATATAAAAAACAGTTACATATTATTATTTTATGTATACATGATGTATCTTAACGTACTGATCGGCTTTGTTACACCGATATGCCATCAACTTTGCATTTTATCAAATGAATAAGATCGGTCGGCGACATTTCTATCTGGTGACCGATCTTTCCAGCACTGAAAATAATTGTGTCAAGCTTCTCACAGGAATTATCTATAACGGTGGCGTAGTCTTTTTTCATCCCTATCGGCGAGCATCCTCCGCGAATATAGCCGGTTACCTTGTTTATATCGGCTACCTTGATCATTTCCACCGACTTCTCACCCACCGACCTCGCTGCTGCTTTCAAATCCAATTCGCACGCCACGGGTATAACGAATACAAAATAGTTTTTGCTGTGACCCTGGGTAACGAGTGTTTTATAAACCTTTTCGACCGGCTGCCCAAGCTTTCCGGCAACGGAAACCCCATCGATCTGCCCGTCAACGACGTCGTAAGTATACGTATTGTATTTTATACCCGCTTTGTCAAGAACTCGCATTGCATTGGTTTTTACTTTTTCCATAATATCCTCTTTAGAATTTCATCCAATAATTGATTGTTAATACTTTACTAATGCCAATTTCAAAATATTTTAGTGTAACTCCCGTCTCAGATCGGGTGAATTCTGGCTCCGAAGGGTATCAATCCCAGCATGGCAAGCTTGAAATGCTGAAGCCCGAATGGTATACCGATTATGGTAACACACAGCACCAAACCAAAAATGAGGTGTGATATGGCAAATTCCCAGCCGAAAAGAATAAGCCATATAATATTCATTATCAGTCCGCCTGCGCCGAAATTGCCCGGATCTATTTCCCTGCCGAATGGCCAGAACACGAAGCCTGCGATTTTAAAGCACTGTACGCCGAACGGTATGCCTATTATTGAAACGCAAAGCAGCAATCCTGATACCAACCATAAAATTGAAAGCACGAACCCTCCTAGTATCAGCCAAAATATGTTTCCTATAAAACTCATAATACACCCCCAAAAAAATATAACATGATATCTTAATAATGTTTTCGAGCGAGAGTCATCACTAATTACTTTCTATTCTATTTTACGATATTATGCCATATTTGTTTAGTTGAAGTATGATACATTTTTTAGCGTACAGGATTCGGGTACGTATAAATATCGCCCAGGTAATTTCTAAGAACAGCTTGTTTATCATCTAGGCTTACCAGGTATTCCGGATTCAAAGGCGTCTTCCCTCCCCCGCCGGGTGCGTCTATTACAAAGGTCGGTACTGCATAACCCGATATATATCCCCTGATATTTTTCATGATCTCGAGCCCCTGAGCCACAGGTGTTCTGAAATGCCCAAGCCCCTGGGCAACATCGCATTGATAAAGATAATAAGGCCTAACTCTTATCTTTACGAGTTTGGTGAACAATTCACGGAGTGTGTCCGCATTATCGTTGACTCCCCTAAGCAGCACACTTTGGTTGCCCAGCGGTATGCCGGCGTCTGCAATACGTTCGCAGGCTGCCGCCGACTCCGGGGTTATCTCGTCCGGATGGTTGAAATGAGTATTTATCCATATGGGATGGTACTTTTTCAGCATGTTGAGCAGCTCATCAGTAATTCGCATCGGCAATACAACGGGAGTCCGCGTTCCTATGCGGATAATCTCGACATGCGGTATTCTGCGAAGCCGCTGTATAATCTCTTCGAGCAGTTCATCCGAAAGCATCAGGGGATCACCGCCCGAAAGCAGGACGTCACGAACTTTTGGAGTGTTTTCTATATATTCTATCGCCTTATCAAGCTTATCCTTTGTGATCGAATAATCCTCGCAGCCCACTACCCTTCTCCTGGTACAGTGCCTGCAGTACATGGAGCATTTGTGAGTCAGCAGGAACAGCACTCTGTCCGGATAACGATGAACTATTCCTTCGACAGGAGAGAACTTCTCTTCACTTAAAGGGTCGACCATATCGCAGTCGTCAACCTGCAGTTCATCGATTGTCGGTACAGCCTGCCGTCTGATCGGGCTTACAGGATCGTCCGGATCGATAAGCGACGAATAGTAAGGGGTGATAGCCATTCTGAAGCGTTGAAGACACCTGTTTATTTCATCCTTGTCCTTATCCGTCAGATGTATGATTCCAGCCAGCTGTTCACAGGATGTGATCCTGTTCCTTACCTGCCATTTCCAGTCATTCCACTGCTTCTCGGATACATTTTCCCACTGCTTTACATTTATATAAGAATTCACTAAAATCCGCCTCGATTCAAAGCGACCTTATTTAGCCCGTATCTTTCCAGAGCGCTGTTCAATACGCTCAATACCAGGGTCTGATAATCCATACCACAGAATTCGGCCATCATTGGATAATCACTATACCCGGGGGCCAAACCCGGGAGAGGATTGATCTCTATAAAGTAAAGCTGGCCATCTTCGGACAATCTGAAATCTATTCTCGAAAAATCCCTACAGTCCAATGCTTCGTATATCCCGGCGCTTACCTCTTTCATCCTGCCGATGATTTCGGCGGGCAAAAGCGGCGGACATTTGTATTCGATATACTTTTTGAAATTCCTTTTTACATTGTAACTATAGATCCTGTTTTCCCTGCCCTCTTTTAGATAGCAGATCTCCAGCGGCTCGAAGATTCTCATGTTTTTCCCGTTGCCCAACACGCCTACGGTAAACTCCCGGCCTCTGATATATTCCTCGATTAGCATTGCCGTCCCGTACATGCGGAAGTTCTTTTCAATAAGCGTATGCAGCTGCTCTTCATTATCAACTATCGCAAGGTCGGAAATACCTTTGCTGGAGCCTTCTGAATTGGGTTTAACTATAAGAGGGAAAGTAAGTGAACTGTCAAGTGTAAAATCGGAGGTTTTAACCAACTGATAAGACGGCGTTTTAATGCCGTAGGTCGAGAGATATCGCTTTGTCAGGGCTTTATCAAGCGAAATGCATAATGTCGTTTCGTCGGAACCGGAATAAGGTATGCCCAAAAAGTTCAATATGGCAGGAACCTGAGCTTCTCTTCCCCGTCCGGTGGTACCTTCTGCGATATTGAATACTATATCGACAGGATCCTTTTTCAATTTATATATGAAGTCAGCGTCGGCTTCAAGCAGTACTACATTTGCTCCAGCTGCTTCGAACGCTTCCTTGATGGCTTTTATCGTATCGAATGAATCATACTCGGCTTCGATGTCCTCCACATCGGAAACTATGCCTTTCTTAAGGTTATACGCAATCCCTGCTTTCAATCGGGGAGGTACGCTTTCTTTTTCCATTTGCTCACTCTCTTTCGTTCGTTTTTTATAAGGTAATTTTTATTTCACACTTGCTTCAAAATTGTGGTATTGTACTTTTTTTATTATAGTTAATGGCTGTTCGAAAATAAAAGGCAGAATTAATCGGTATAGACCAAACTAATAATAAACTAGCCCTATTTATAAAACTACAGTCTTGTATTTTATGTTATTGCAAATATTCTTGCACTGACTCTTATTTTTCGGATTTCGGCATGGCAGTGTTCGGGAGATACGTTACCCCTGCCTTGCTGACGATCCGGCAAGTGTGGTCCAGCTTCACCCGGCAGGCCATACATATAAATCACAGGCGTATCATGAAGTGCGATTTTATACAAGAGGTTGCTATAACCACATAATAAAAAAGGGCCGCCCGGCCATCAAGCCTGGCGACCCCTTTTGGCGGCCATCAGATGATGGCCACCTCCGTTTCAATCTTCAACTCAGACCACTCCTTTCTACAAAAGAGTCGGCTCCGGAAGCCGCATGTACATGATATCGTGTACAGTCTGATTATAACGCTTTGAATACGCTAGCTGCCAGTTAACAAATGACTATAGCAATACTTTCTCTTTATACAGCACTTTCTCCCTAGCCTCGGAAACTTTAGCCGAGAGATTCCTGCCGGCAAGGCAGACATAACTGCACAATCCGCATTTGATACATTTTTCGGGCCGATACCTTTCAATTTCATCGAATTTGCCGAGATCCGTCAATTCGGCTATACGATTGACAGCGAGACCTTTAGGGCAATTTGCTTTGCAGGAACCGCAGTTGGAGCAGAAAGGAGATTCCTTGAATCTTGGGAGCGGCGAAACCGTGATAAGGTTGGTACTCTTCCCTATAAGTTCACCGTCGTCTGCCATATGCGCCTGCATAACGCCTCCTCCCGTGAAAATCAGCTGACTGCCGGGTTGTATCCTTTCTATAATATCCGATACCCTTTCGCCCAGTTTTACACGAACTGTCCTTGCAGTACCTTTCGTAATATCTGAAACCGTTATGTATTTACTGTCTACTGCCATGTCCAAATAAACTGCCTCGTAAACCGACAGCACGGTTTGTACGTTTAAAACGAGTATTCCGAGCTTTGACGGGATTGAACCGTCAGGAACGTCGATTCCCAGTACTCTTCGTATCAATGCTTTTTCGTAACCTGCGGGATAAAACTTCTTTACTCTGAATACTTCAATATTATCCGAAAACTCGATTTCCGTATTATCCTTAACAGCTATACACTTCTTACGAAATCCAATACAGCGTGAAATAAGCTCGATACCTTTAATAATGTCTTTATTGCGGTTGTTCAGTATCCACTTGTCATGAACAAGTCCAGGGTCACATTCCACAGCGTTGACTATCAGGTATCTCTTTTCAGCATCCGAGGACATGACATCGTTGATTTTAACGGCAGTCGGGAATGCTCCTCCACCCATGCCGTAGACTCCGTTTCGCTTTATCCGTTCCAGGATGATGTCGGGAGTGAATTCCGGAGTGCATTCTCGAGTGAATTCTGAAGCGCCCTTTGAGACTGCTTCTCCGGCGCATGTCTTTTCATTAATGGAAAGATCTGCTGCCTCGCTGCCGTAATCTACGTCTTTATATGGACTTTTCAAGGCTAAACCTGAAAAATTGGGTTTTTCATGAGGTTTGCTGAAATATTCATCAGCCAGATATGAAACGAGGTTGAACGCTAAAACAGCCAGAGCAAAAAATAATGCGGGGTTTGCTGTGTACAGAGGTAGAAAAGCTGCTGCAAATCCTCCTGCAAGCCCGACTGATCTCAAAGGCGTTACAGTAACGGGATCGGTAAGGACTATGCTGCCAAGAAAAACGCAGGATGCGGTAATAGGTAACAGATCGGTAATACTTCCGGTAAGAAAGGCTGCAATAATACCAGCAAAATAGCCCAGCACGGCAAAAGGCCTGAACAGTATAAAGGGCAGTGACAACACAAGCGCAGGAATCAATAATGCAGACGTTTCTAATGACGCAGCTGCTGTTGGGAACATTATGCATATCACAAGATACCCGAGTATAGCCGGGTTCATTGTGTTTTTACCCGTTCCGCCCCATAGCTGTTTGCCTATGATTATGGCAGCGAAAACTCCTATCAGCCTGCCCCAAAGAGGGATCCCGGGTGTGAGCACCTGGAGTATGCCTGCTGTCACTGCAGCGGATACGGAACAGACCGGTTTTTTATATCTCATGAATCCGGAGATCGCATCCAGAAGCAGAGAAAATACCAATACCGCTAAAAATGCCAGGATATCGCCGGGCTTTCCCACCCAGACGGGCAGCATATACAGTAACAGCACGGCAAACAATACCGCCATTATATGTTCATTTGACCAGCGGACTCGAAGCAAAGGATATGTATTAGTCATTTCGCACAGCTCCTGTTATTTTACACCCGCAAAGAAAGCGTGCAGTTTATGAAGACCAGAACCAAAGATCATCATCGGGCAGGCAACCGCAGTTTCAATGCCGGCTGCGGCACACTCATCCAGCAGGGCCTTGTCCGCTGTTTTTCCGATATGGAACAATATCTTTTTAACGCCACCGTCTTTAAGCTGCTTTACGGCTTCTCTGGCGTTACTGTTATTCATCAGGACATAAGCTGTAGAAGGTATTTTAGGCAATTCACCAAGGCTGTTGTAAACCTTGACATCGAATTTACCGCCCGCTTTCGGGTTAATTGGATATACCTTGTAACCTGCTTTAGTAAAAGCTTTGTAGACTAAACCGCTGAATTGGGGATTGCGGCTCGAATACCCCATAAATATGATTTCCTTGTCCGTCAGAAATTCATTTCTCAACTTTCCCATAACACAACTCCATTCTTTCTACAGGCTGAAAATTTATTTAAACATATATACGTACATTTCATCTATTTGTTTGTTCCTTTGCCTCACCCTCGGATTTGATCCTCCAGAGGAACCTGTAGAACGGAACGAGCCCGGTGAAGCAATCCTTGACCGCGGATGTCAGATCGGGGCTGAAGAGCAGCTTATCGGGCTTTTTGGTACACATGAAATAAACATTCTTTCTTTGATACCACTCCAATAAATCTTCAGATTTCATTCCCGCATAGAGTTTTTTATACCTGTCGCCCTCCATGACGAAAAGCTTTTGGTTTTCATAGGTGTTCTTCAGTTCCATGAATCCGGGATCCTCATCGTCGATCAATTCCCTGAGGCGTTCGAGTGTCGGCTTTGACGCGGTATAGAAGCCCATGCCGTAACGATATACATCGGGCGTGATCTCGAAGAAAAAGCTCGGGTCATATAGCCAATCCCTCCCCACCCTTCTGAACGTGATCCAGACAGAGGTCTTGTACGGTGTTTTCTCTTTCGAAAACCTGGTATCCCTGTAAATGCGGGAAATAGTCTTGCCAATCTCGGCTCTCGTTTCCAGACCCTGATCTATTTCAAGCATAAAAGGAGCCAGCTCTTTTACGAGCATTTTGAATGGCTCTGCGACTTCGTTAAGGTATCTCTGTTTGTTCTCCTCGAACCATGCCTTATTATTGTTGAACTGCAGCTCCATTAGAAACTGCAGCGTTTGTGGCGTAAATCCTGTGAAAATACCGTTGTCCATACCGATCGGGCTCCATTTCTTATATTAATCTATACTTTAAGCAAAACAATGATAATAGATGTAAGGCTCAGGCATATATTGACCAGACAAAGGAACGTAACGGCTTGCTTTGGGTTTAGCCCCGCTTTGATAAGCCTGTAGTGCGCCTGGCTCCTGTCTGCCTTGTAAATAGGCTTTCCCTGTAATATTCTTTTTAAAACGACAAACAAATTATCCAGTATAGGGACGCCCAGTGCAAGTATAGGGACAAACAACGAAAGCACAGTGGCCTGCTTGAAGGCGCCGTCAAGCGCTATTATACCCAGGATGAATCCCATTAGGCCGGCGCCGGCATCGCCCATGAATATTTTTGCCGGAGGTCTGTTGTATTTAAGGTATCCCAAGGCTACTCCCACCAGTATAATCGCCATCAGAGCAGATTTGGGCTGATTCTTTGCAAGTGCTGCAATGAACAGCGTTACCGCGGATATCGTAGATAAGCTTCCTGCAAGACCGTCCAGGCCGTCTGAGAAATTGATTACAGTAATAACGCCAAACAGCCAGGTTACCGTGAGAATGAACTGCAGCGGTACAGGAAGCGTTATGTACGTGTGGTCGAACGGGTTCGAAAAACCGGTAAATACGACGCCTGAAAAATAGGCTATTATTGCTGCTGAAGATTGCACAAGGAATTTCGGGAAAGCCGGAAAGTCCAGCCCATGAGTTTTGTACCAGTCGTCGATTATCCCGATTGCCATTACAAGAACGCTGCCGAATATTATTCCTATATTTCTTCTGCTGAAGCCTCCCGAAAATATCAGGTAAGTTGCCATGAAGCCTATAAAAATACCTATGCTTGCCAGATGCGGCGTAGGTTCCTTATGGATCTTCCTTTCGGTGGGCCGGTCTACAAAACCTATCTTAAGCGCGAGCTTCCGGAGCGGTGGTATCAGCATATAAACGCAAAGGAATGCCAAGGCAAAAGCCAAGAGATAATTCATTATTCCTCATCCTGTTCTTTTGTTTTTTCAGCGAACACTCAAAACGGGACTGCTCCGCAGTATTGCCAATTATTGGAGCGTCCCGTTTCTAATTATAACATATTGCTAAAATATATCTACTGCGAACTATTTACTGTTTTCAAACACAAGCTGGCATTTGTCCGCACGGTATTTTGCGACGATATATTCCACCGGCTGGCCGCTTTTGGAATATAGCAGATTCTCTATCCTGATAAGAGGATGTCCTGTCTGTACCTGGAGGTATTGAGCCTCGGACTGGTCCGTATATACTACTTCGAGGGCACTTTTCGTTTTAACGGGCAGCAGCGGGTATTTGCCCCTCAATATATCATAGGAGGGCTTTTTTGCCTTGATATCTTCAATAATCTCAGGAAACAACTGAAGCGGTATGTAGGAAACATTATATGATAATGTGCTGTTCCTCTCGGTTGTAATAAACTTCACTTCTGCAAAATCAGTTTCCAGAGCTCGGTTTTGTGAATTGAAAATATTCTCGAGGCAAGGTACATCGTTTATCTTGATAGCACGTATTGACATTATGTTGTGCTGACCTGGATCCTGACTGTCCAGAATGGAGTCTGTAAAGCCTGTGAAATTCTTAATATCTACTTTGGTCTTGGACTTGGCTACAAAGGTTCCCTTTCCTTTCTCCTTGTAAAGATAACCGTTGTTCGTCAGCTCGCTGATAGCCTGGCGAACGGTAGGACGGCTTATATCATAATGATCGCAGAGCTCCTGCTCGGACGGAATTTTCGATTCCTCGGGAAACTCTCCCGATTCGATCTTCCCTATGATCAAATGCTTAAGCTGGCTATATAAAGGAACATTGCTATATTTATTGATCACTCTGAACCCTCCATATATAAGTAAACATAGCAGCACATAATTACATCATTACTAATTCTATATGATAAAATTGTGCAATTCAACATAATAATATATAATTTTGTAACAAATTTTTCAGCTAATTTTACAAAGGTAATAATGAAAAGACGCTATTGCATATAAAAAGCAGGTCCGACAGGCTTATTCGGCCGCTGCGGGACCTGCTAAAATATATCTAAGCGAAAAACTTGTCAAACCTTCAGTTCTACCTTTACCTCGTTTGTTTTGACGTTTTTGATCCTGGGACGAACAATATTCTCAACAAATTCGGTTACCTGCTCTTCAGCGCGCCCCGTATAATTGGAAGGCTTCATAACGCCAAGTATCTCTTCCCTGGTCAGGCCGAACAAAGGGTCGCCTGCGATACGGTCAACGAGGTCATTCTTGAGTCCGTAGACTTTGACCTGCTTACCCGCCTCCATCGAATGGACGCGTATCCTTTCATGCAGTTCCTGCCTGTCCCCTCCCCTTTTTACGGCTTCCATCATTATATTTTCAGTGGCCATGAACGGGAGTTCGTCAAGCACGTGCTTTTCTATAACTTTAGGATATACTACCAGTCCGCCTGCGATGTTTATATAAATATTCAGTATTGCGTCAACTGCGAGGAAGGCCTCGGGTACGCTGATACGCTTGTTTGCTGAATCATCGAGCGTCCGTTCGAACCACTGCGTGGCCGCAGTTATTGCCGGATTCATTGCATCCACGATCACATATCTGGCAAGAGAATCAATACGTTCGGCACGCATGGGGTTTCTCTTGTAAGCCATCGCGGAAGAACCTATCTGCTTTTCCTCGAAGGGCTCCTCCAGTTCCTTCATGCTTTGCAGCAGCCTCATATCATAGCTGAACTTGCTCGCGCTCTGTGCGATACCTGCGAGTACGTTCAATACCCTGCTGTCCTGTTTCCTAGTATATGTTTGGCCTGAAACGGGGTAAACACTTTCAAAGCCCATTTTTTCGGCGATTAGTGCTTCAAGTTTTTTGACTTTTTCACTATCACTGTCGAAAAGCTCCATGAAACTTGCCTGAGTTCCAGTAGTACCTTTACTTCCGAGCAATTTCATAGATGAAAGTATATATTCAACGTCGTCAAGGTCTATTAACAGATCCTGCAGCCAGAGGCATGCCCTCTTGCCTACAGTAACGAGCTGGGCCGGCTGGAAATGCGTAAAACCAAGTGTGGGAAGGCTCCTGTATTCCATTGCGAAATCTGAAAGCTTTTCGATTGCGGCCGCCAATTTATTCCTGATAAGTTCCAGTGCATCCCGCATTATTATTATGTCAGTATTGTCGCCCACATAACATGAGGTCGCTCCGAGGTGTATTATCCCCCTGGCCTTCGGACATTGCTCGCCATATGCATGTACATGCGCCATTACGTCATGGCGTACTTCTTTTTCCTTTTGCTCGGCTGTTTCATAATTGATATCATCTTTGAACTGCCTCAGCTCTTCAAGCTGCTCCTCGGTAATATTGAGTCCGAGATCCCTTTCTGCCTCGGCAAGCGCTATCCAGAGCCTTCTCCAGGTTTTGAACTTCTTATCGGGAGAAAACAGCTCCTGCATCTCGCTGCTGGCATATCTTGCGTTAAAAGGGCTTTCATAAGTATTTCTCAACTACAGCACCTCCGGTATCTGCTTCTGTTTGCACATTGTTATTATATCTTTCATATCCTTAAAAATCCACTTCAATATTTTATAAAAAGCCGCATAAAAAAAGTGCGAGATTTGTTCAATCCCGCCAGATACTTATAAATATGAGGTTTATGCGCAGCTTTTTAATGCTGCACAAGGTATCATCCCGAAGGATGTTTCACCCAGAATGATTATATTATTGCCAGCCACGAGTTGCAAGTGTTTATTGCAGCAGCTTTTTGATCGATACTATCTGTACGCAGGTACAAAGCAATTCCATAGCTTTTTTCAGTTCGGTAAGCGGAGGCAGCGTCGGGGCGATCCTGATATTCCTGTCCTGCGGATCCTTTCCGTAAGGATAGGTCGAACCTGCCGGAGTCAAGACTACTCCTGCGTCGGCAGCCATTTTAATAGTTGCCGCAGCGCAGCCCGGCATGGTGTTGAAGCTGATGAAATAGCCCCCGTTCGGCTTGTTCCACGTCGCAATATTCTTGCCTCCGAGCTCAGCTTCAAGCAGATCTAGCACCATACCGAACTTGGGCTTGAGTATCGCAGCCTGCTTTTTCATCTGAGCATTGATTCCGTCCATATCCTTCAGGAAGTGAACATGTCTCAGTTGATTTAGTTTGTCCGGGCCAATCGTTTTGATGGACAGAAGCTTTCTGATCTGTGCCAGGTTCTTTTCGCTCGCTGCCATCACTGCTATACCGGCGCCCGGGAATGTTATCTTGGAGGTAGATGCAAAAATGAATACTCTTTCCGGATTACCGGCATTTTTGCAGGCTTCCATCATGTTCTTCAGGTGATCGGGGTGATCTGTCAGATGATGCACGGTATAGGCGTTATCCCAGAAAATCCTGAAATCGTTAGCTGCAGTTTTCATAGAAGCGAGTCTGTCGACGACTTCGTCCGAGTAGGTTATCCCGTCCGGGTTGCTGTATTTCGGGGTACACCAGATACCTTTTACAGTTTCATCGCTTGCCGCCAGCTTCTCGACAGCATCCATATCAGGTCCGTCGCTCTTCATTTCAACGGGAATCATTTCAATGCCGAATAATTCAGTTATGGCAAAATGCCTGTCATATCCCGGGCTCGGGCAGATAAACCTGACCTTGGCCAGCTTGTTCCACGGCGTTTTGCTGTCGCAGACGCCGAAATTCATCGCGCGGTCTATCGTGTCGTACATCATGCTAAGGCTCGAATTTCCGCCGATAATAATCTCCTTCGGGCTTACCTCCAGCATCTGTGCAAAAAGCTCCTTGGCCTCCGGGATACCGTCGGTCAATCCGTAATTGCGGGCATCCATGCCGTTTGAAAGCTTGCATATATCTTTAGGCCCTGGAAATGCAAGCATCTCCATTGATAAATCCAACTGATCCGAGCCGGGTCGTCCCCTCGACATATCGAGTTTTAAATTTTCAGAAAGAAAACCTGCATATTTTTCGTTTAAGGAACCGAGCCTTTCATTCAGCTCTTCCCTGCTGAGCTTTGTAAAATCTATCATCAGAGCAACCCCCAATTTAACTGCATTGCTGTTATTTTAATATATTTATATCCATTTTGCAAGTCATGGGTGCAAAAATTTCAAAATAAAATATTATTCATAAAAGAATAAAAAAATAATGCAGGAAAGATCTCTGCATTATTCATTATTAATTGTTTGATTGGTACAATAAAATCGGGTTATTTCAATACCTGTCTTATTACTCTCAGAAAATTGAGGCCTGCAAATTTCTCGATAAAACCGGAACTGTAATTGAGCTGAGCCATGCGTTCGAACAACACCGGCAGAAGGTGAGTGCTTTCCAAACCTTCGGGCGCGGTTTCTATTCCGTCATAGTCGGTACCCAGCCCGATATGGTCTTCGCCCGTAACTGAGCAGATATGCTCTATATGTCTTAATATATCGTCGATTGTGGCTTTCGAGGTATTGTTCAGGAAATGTGTATAAAAGTTAATACCGACAACGCCACCGTTATCTTTAATTTCCATGAGCTGACGGTCATCCAGATTCCTGGCATGGTCGCAGACGGCCCTGGCATTTGAGTGCGAGGCAATGACCGGTTTTGTGACAATTTCCATGACATCGTGGAAACTGTTTTCACAAAGATGTGAGACGTCAATAATCATTCCCAGACGCTCCATTTCGTAAACCACCTGCCTTCCGAATACGGAAAGCCCGCCGCCGTGTGTCTCTTCGGCGCCGTCTGCCAATAGGTTCCTGTGATTCCATGTCAGCAGCATGCTTCTGACTCCGAGCTTGTACAATTGACGAAGTATGGGCAATTGACCGTAAAGACACTCCCCGCCTTCTATTGAAAGCAGGGCGGCTATTTTCCCTTCCGAGATCGCAGTGTTTATATCCCTTGAATCCAGGCATATCCTGAGCTTGTCGGGATGCTTCTCCCCGGCGGCGTATACCTGATCGATTATCGAAAGTACACGCGGAAGTTCATTATATCTGAAATTCAGCGGATCGGGGAATGCGGCAAAAAACTGCAAACGCTCTCTGGTCGCATAAAGCCTTTTCAGATCCAGTTGAAGACCGTTCTCGTAAAAATCGGCGCCGGACTCGAGTACGGATAGCGCCGTATCGCAATGGGCATCTGTAATAAGCATTAAAAAGCACTCCTTATAAGATTGATATTTTGTAAAATGAAATTATCCTGTATTATCTTTCCGGTAACTTCGACTATGTCGAAGCGCATGTTTTGCTCTCCAAGGTTCCTGTAATTAAGATATGTCCATGCCAGCGATCTGAGCTTATTTCTTTTGGAATATCCTACTGCCTCGGCCGGGGTTCCGAAAAGGTCGCTGGTCCTTGTTTTGACTTCGATAAAGCATATATATTCTTTTTCAGTCGCGATTATATCAACTTCGCCGAACCTACCCGACCTGTAGTTTCTAGCCAGTATCCTGAAGCCATTTCTGGCCAGATAATCGGCAGCCATCTGCTCACCCATGCTTCCAAAGCTTCTTTTATTCATCTATATCCCCTCTTGCGGGAAGCGTGCCATACGAATCGTCAAGATTGCTAACGAAAACAAGGATCTGAGCAATGACCTCATAGAGCTCACGAGGTATTTCATCGCCCACATGAAGGTAATTGAGAGTATGAGCCAGCTTTGCATCCTCGTATAAAGGCACGTCATTTTCCTTTGCCTTTTCTATGATCCTGTCGGCAATCTCACCCTTGCCGAGCGCAACAATTTCCGGTGCTCCCCCTTTTTCGGGGTCATACCTGAGAGCAGCCGCCTCTTTCAGCTTCTTCCCATCCATAAACAGTATCCGCCTTTTTGTGGTATTAAGTCAAATCAGAGCAGAATATCTTACCTTTTTTACCTTTATTCAGTTTTAGTCAATTCACAACTTAATATTTTTTTGGCTAAATGCGAAAATCGACCCTGCCTGCTATTTCTTTTTCCATTTCTTTCAGCAATCTTTCCTGTTCCATTGGATTTGCAGGTTCGTCCATTGTTTTAAATCTTATACCGGTCAATTTGTATCCAAGCTCAGAGAGACCCTTGTAAAGATCCTTGGTATA
Source organism: Clostridia bacterium (assembly GCA_036260935.1). Classification (GTDB taxonomy): domain Bacteria; phylum Bacillota; class Clostridia; order Acetivibrionales; family DTU013; genus JAEYOM01. The sequence goes on along the minus strand of DATALQ010000048.1, from coordinate 16,642 downwards.
TTCCCTGATATATTCGCCAATTTCCTGTTTCTCAGTCCTTAATTGTATTCCGACGTTTTTTCCCTTCACATCGACCAGAGTTTCCACCCGGCCCATATTGACAGTTTCAAGCGCTATGAACATGACCGTATTATTGGGATCTATCTTCTTTTTACCGCGCTGCCTTTTCATTATAAAAAGCTCTGCAGTAGTATTGTTGTCAGAGATTTTTAAAGGGATCTGATAGTACGTCATGCCCCCCGAGTTCAGCTGATCGATAAGCCTAACAGCGTCGCTCAACAGGTTTGCCGCGTTTGAAACGGCATCGGCTTGCGTTCCCTGCAGAGTCATAGCATGTACGGCATTTTTAACTGTATCGAGTCCGTTGTCAAGTTCTTTATACAATTTACCTGCATCCAGCGCGTCAGCCAGCTTGTCCTGATCTGTGCCGACGAACAGGGACTTTAAATTCTCACTCAATTCTGTCAACCGTCCAGAGGCTGCTTTACCTGCTTCCTGCCGATTTACTGCTTCATCGGAAGTTAAATCTCCAATACCGATAGACCGGTCTTTTTTCTGCGCTTTAAGCAAAGTCTTCTGAATACCCGTATTGACTGATTCTTCGTCAGCAGGCTTTATCAAAATGTTATTCCGCGATTCTTCCGAACGTGCCGAGCTTGCCCCGGAAGCTTGCTGACCCTTGACAGAGTTTAATGCTCCGTCTTCCGAATTACTAAAAATCGTTTCAGAAATCGCACGACTGCCAGGATTACTTTTTGAAATCGTATTCGGCACACCGGTCGAGGTATTGCCTGATATAATATTATCAGGGTCTTCATTCTGCCCGGACAATGAACCTGAAACCTTGCCTGAAGTGTTATTCGAGGTGTCGTTTCCAGTAGTCTCTTGTCCTGAAACTAGCGTTCCTGCAGCTGCACCGGACGCAGTATTTGTTTTGTTTCCATCAGCAGCGTAAGATTGCCTTCCTGATGCGACAACACCAGGTGTTCCGACAGAATCCGGACGCGCGGTGCCGGATGAGGCAGTCGATCCTTCCTCTGATCCGGAAGCAGGGCCGGTTTGTCCTGTCATATCTTTAAGGGCACCCACAGTATTCTTCAAGACGACATCCGAACCGGATGTATCGCCTAAAGCTTTTTCAATGGCAGTCTGCAGGTCTCCAAGAAGATTACCGAGTTTGAGCTCGCCATTCAGTAATCCTGCTGCGATTTTAGGGTCTGCAAGGATGGAATTGATATTTTTTGAAGAAAGAAAAACAGCTTTGTCGGCTGTCAGATCCCTAATGCTTTCCATAAGCTGCAATGCCTTGCCAATAGAATCCTTTGTCACCGGTTGCCCAGCTTTCATCAATTCGGCAGCGACTTCGGCATTTTTGCCGTTAGGTTTGAGATTTAACGATTCAAGAATATTTTTAAGGATATCGGGTTTTATCTGAAACCTGCCGTTCGTACCCATGACAGTTTCAAGCACCAGAGTACCCTCTGATTTTGATGCAACACGCAGTGTTATTGCCTGTCCTGCATAAGCGTCCAGTTTTTCCGTAAGCCTTGCCTTTAGCGAAGTACCGTCAAAAAGCCTCAAAACAGCCTCGTCAGATGTGATCTCTATGACTTTTGCTTTTATCACATCACCTGCATCGAGCCGGCTCATTAGATCTGTGACATCCGCACTGACAGCGGCACTGCTTTTTGATGCTCCGTCTATACGCATACGAGGCTCCAGATTATACGGTAAAATTTTTAGTGAAGCTTATTCTATGTATCGGACAAAGCCCGTATTTTTTTATAGCATTTATATGCTCCGGCGTCCCATAGCCCTTGTGATTTTTGAACCCATACAGAGGATACACTCCGTCCGCCTCATCTATGATGCGATCCCTGGTGACCTTTGCTATGATCGAAGCCGCGGCAATGGAAATACTGAGCGCGTCTCCCTTAATAATGGACTTTTGAGGCACATCAACGTCATCTAGATGGACCGCATCGATAAGCAGTATGTCAGGCCTTGGCTTAAGTTGCTCAACAGCACGCTTCATGGCCATTTTTGTAGCGTTCAGAATATTTATCTCATCGATGCATTTTTCATCAACGATCCCGACTCCAAATGAAATGGACTTTTCGATAATAATATCATAAAGTTTTTCTCTCTGTGCAGCAGTGAGTTTTTTTGAATCATTGACGTTTTCTATGAGGCAGCCTTCGGGAAGTATGACACAGGCTGCAACTACAGGTCCTGCGAGTGGCCCGCGTCCAGCTTCGTCCATGCCGGCGACAAGCCTATAGCCGCTGCCGTAGGCTTCCATTTCATATGTACTCATTGCCTTGAGACGCTCAATTTCCTTTTCCCGGGCAATCCTGGCCTTCTCAGCCTTATCGGCTTTCATCGGCTTACCGGACTTCTCTTCCTTGCCGACCTTCCATGTTATGCTGGACATCTCAGCTTTATTGGCCTTATCGGCCGTATCAGTCTTCCCGGTCCTCTCAAACTTCTCGAACTTCTCGATATTCCCGGTGTTTTCAGCCTTATCGGCTTTCTCAGCCTTTTTCTCCTTGTCCGCCTGATTTTCCACTCTTTTGTTCCCCCTCGCCCCATTGCGGCTTTTCCAATGTGATCCTGCCTATCTTTCCGCCCCGGAATTCATCGAGCATTATTATTGCAATCCTCCGGAGGTCCACCTCTCCTCCCGGCAGCAGGCACCCCCTGTTCCTGCCGGCAGCTTCGAGCAGCTTGTAACCTTTCAAACCGGCAGTTTCCTGAAGCTTATAACGCTGAGCGAATAATGCCGGGTAGGTGGAAGACAGCTTTTCAGCCAATGCTGATGCTACTTCTGCCACATCTATGATATCATCCTTTATGGCGCCTGTGAATGCCAGATTGAGGGCAGTTTCCTGATCGTCGAATTTCGGCCAGAGTATCCCGGGAGTATCGAGCATTTCTATCTCGGGATTGAGCCTGATCCACTGTTTCCCTCTGGTAACACCGGGCTTGTCCCCAGTCACCGCAACGGATTTTCCTGCTATTTTATTTATGAACGTAGACTTGCCAACATTCGGAATACCTGCGATCATTGTCCTGACAGGTCTGAATATCCTGCCCTTTTCCCTGTCTCTCTCAAATCTGTCCTTCATCAGGACTTTGAGAGAATCCTTAAGCTGATTCAATCCCTTTCCCTTTACAGAGTCGGCAAAGATAACGCCGATACCCCTGCTTTTGTACCATTTCGCCCATTCTTTCGAGACTTCCTCATCAGCCATGTCGGATTTGTTCAGGACAACCAAACGGGGCTTGTTATGTACTATTGAATCTATCTCTGGGTTTTTGCTGCTGGCGGGAATCCTGGCGTCAAGCAGCTCCACGACTACATCCACGAGTTTCAGGTTCTCAGCCAGAAGCCGCCTCGTTTTCGCCATATGTCCCGGAAACCATTGTATATTCATATCACATATCCTTTTATGAAAAATACAAAAGGGACCATCAGGTCCCCTTTATACTTTTCATTAATCCTTAGCTTCGAGTTTTTCTTTAACTTTAGATGCCTTGCCGACCCTTTCACGCAGGAAGTACAGCTTGGCCCTTCTGATCTTACCTTTTCTTACTACTTCGATTTGGGCGATCTTTGGAGAATGAACCGGAAGAATCCTTTCAACTCCTACTCCGTATGAGACCCTTCTTACTGTAAAAGTTTCCTTGAGGCCTGCACCTTTCTTTGCAATGACAGTTCCCTCAAATATCTGAATTCTCTCTCTCGAGCCTTCCTTGACCTTCAGATGCACTTTTACATAATCGCCTATGCTGAGAGACGGCAGATCCGTTCTCAATTGTTCCTGTTCGAGTGCTTTAATTATATCCATTTATGTTTCCTCCTCCCTTGCCTAGACGTTCATGATCGCATCGTTTGCATCAGCGGACCGCCCGTATTACACACGCGTGATATTATATCATAGTCTCGGCAGACTTGTAAACGCCAAATATAAAATTATTTTTTCACCATTGTAGTCAATATGCTGTTTTTATATAATTAATGCGGGGTGATGATATGATTAAAAATTCCAACGAGATGGTTAGCGAGCTAAAGCACGAAATGCGCGGCGGAAAAGGTACTGTAGAAATCACGCATATTTTCAAACAGGAGGAACTGACCGGCAAAGCTAGACTGTGTGCCAGGATCACTATTAATCCCGGCTGCTCAATTGGTCTTCATGAGCATAATGCCGAGGAAGAGATCTTTTACATAATTAGCGGAAAAGCCATTGTAAACGATAACGGAGCAATGAGGGAGGCTGGTTCGGGCGATGCGATACTGACAGGAAACGGGGCTTCACATTCGATTGAAAACATCGGACAGGAACCGCTGATCCTTCTTGCCGTAATTCTGCTGTTTCAATAAAATTGAGCATTGCTGTCACTGTGTCTGAGCAAATACTTCAATGGTTTTTCGGATTCCCGCGAAACTGATGTCTGCCGGGCATGCTCCCGGAATTGTGGGCAGAAGATACTTTAGATCGGACACTATGGCATTCTGCTTCGAAAGCAGTTCTTCATACTCAAGATAATTTGCGCCTGACCGTGCAAGGCTTTCAGCCCTTATTTCGAGCTGATGCCCGAGCGCGGCCAGCTTTTCTTTTATAAACCGGTTATTGATGGTTATTTCTGTTATTTCACTATTTAGATTGGATATTTTTTTATAAAGTTTCTTCTTTCCTATAATGAATGATATTGGAAAGATTATCAGTGCCGATTTCTTTTCATCCTTTATAAATTCATACCATGAGTTTATCGACGCTGTAATCTCCTTGTTTATTTCCCTTATCCTATCTATGTTTTCATGATATTTTTCTATTACGGAACGAAGTTCGTCCTGCCTTTCGTTGTATGCCTGCTCATAAAACCCGTCGGATGTACTTTCAGCGTCCGATGCCGCTTTATCGAGCTCGCGGTAGAGTTGGTCCAATTCATTCAGCAGCGCCAATGCGAATTCTTTTCTACTTTTTGTGATATCATTGTTCATTTCCTTCAGCCTTCCTTTTCCTTCAGATAACGTGATGAAACCCAGCCGGTCCTGCCATCGGCCGCCTCGATATAGTACCAGGTGATTCCCGATTTGTCCTTCTTCTGTTTGTCAAGGTACGCGACCGTGCTGCCAAATTCGAGCGGCCCATCCCCTACCCTGCCTGAACCCGGGTCTGGTGAAACTCTCATATTCAAGCCCTTTTTAGCATTCACCGTGTAAAGAATATCCTTTGACACAGAGCCCAAATCAATATTTGCTGATGCCTGAGCGGAGGTTGTGTCACTGCTGTCACGTTCTTTGTTCCATTCATCCATTCCCGTCATCCTGTTAAATCCATTGGAAAGATACGAGGTACAGACTTCAAGCTTCTGAAGGACAACTGTCTGCGTTGTTTTCAGATCGATGCTGAAATACTTTGTTGTGAACGCCCTTCCATAGTTCGTATTTGCAAGGAGCAGCCATACTGTGAGAAGCATGACAAATGCCGCGAATTTATGCTTCCTTACGAATCTTACAGGAAAAAACAACCCGTAGAACAATTGGAATGCCCCCTTCTTTACGTAGGTAAAGAAATTCTGTTTTTTGTACAGTTCGTTTCGGAGACTATAGTAACTATCGGTGGCAGAATATGAACCGGTTCGCGAATCAGCCAGTCTGGCGTTGGAATCAGCCGGTTTGGCCCGCCGGTTTTCTGCGGAAGTACTGACTTGTTCATTTTTATGTCTCTTTTTGATTTTTACCGGTTTGTTTTTCTTACACTCTGATAAACGGGTAAAGACATTTTTCAGGAGTTTAATAATTGCCGCCGGTAATGCCAGCAGAGACTTCCTCAGATTTGAGGAGGCGGATGCCATAAAAGTTTTAAACCATTGTTTGAAATCGAATTCGGACTCGAAATAGACGTCACGCTCAAGTATTGTATCCTCTTTATCGAGAGTAATAACCGAATGTGACGGACTTGATTCAAAATTGAAATAGACCGATCCAGAACCTTTTTCTGTAAAAACGGGGAAAAGCTCTTCGTAACGCTCCGACCCTGTAAACTTTCCGGAGTAGCGGTTGCCCATGAAGAGAACGTCGTCCTTGCCCTTCAGCAGCGTATTCAGTATCCAGCCGGCGATATACTTGTTACCATGCGTTTCGGCAGGACTATCGAAAATCTCCTTCAATACGTAGACGGCTTCCTTAGGAGATAGCTTCTGAAGACGTAGTATGGCAAGCCTGCGTATGAATTCATCCGGATTCTGCAGATAATACTCCAGCTCTTTTAAGCTGTTCAGTTTTTGGATTGTCTTTTCGGTCTCCCGCTCCGTTCTGTACCAGTCGGGAAGCTGAAAGTGACGATTTTCATATGCGGGCAAACGTATCTCACCTCACGTACCGTGCCGTAGTAAAGAATTCCTAAATATATGATAGCACGGAAATGAGGCTTGATATGTAGTGAATGAATCCCGAAATAAGTGGGTTGGAAGAATCATTTTTTTTATAGTAAATTAGGTCTATTCAATTGAAGGGCTAATTCATCAGATAGGACATAGTTAAGGATCGAATACATTTATTTATCCTGCTCGGCTTCTTTTGCAAGCAGTTTTTTATCCTCTGCCGTCAATTCAAGCTTTTCAAAAAGATCCGGACGTTTGGCTTTTGTACGTTTCAAGGCCTGTAATCTTCTCCAGGCATTAATGTTGGCATGATGTCCTGACAATAGTATATCTGGGACTTTTCTGTCCATGAACTCATATGGCCGTGTGTACTGAGGATATTCAAGTACGCCATCCTTGTGCGATTCGTCTCCGTAGGATTCCTCATTGGACAAAACTCCCGGGACAGCTCTGCTGACTGCATCTATCAATACCATTGCAGGTATTTCCCCGCCTGTCAGTACATAGTCTCCTATTGATATTTCCTCGTCCACGAGTTCCTCCAGGATCCTTTCATCAACGCCTTCATAATGGCCGCATAAAAGCACGATGTGTTCGTGTTCCGCCAGCTTCTCCACTAGCTTCTGGTCAAGGAGCTTGCCCTGCGGGCTCATATATATGAAATGCGGTTTGTAATCGAGGTTCTCGGCGATAGACATATATGCGTCGTAAATAGGCTGCGCAAACATTACGAGACCGTTTCCGCCGCCATAAGGATAATCGTCCGTCTTTTTATGCTTGTCCTTTGTGAAATCACGGATGTTATGAGCTCGGACTGAAATAATGCCGTTTTCCTGAGCACGCCCGATTATGCTGCTTCCGAGTACAGCATCAAAAATTTCAGGGAAAATGGTAAGTATGTCAAACTTCATCGTCCAACAATCCTTTCGGAAGCGTTACATCTATCCTTTGCTCTTCTAATGAGATCCTATGTACCACACTTTTCAAAGCCGGTATCAGGATATCCTTCCCTGCATTGTTCGTTACCTGATAGACATCGTTGCTGCCAGTTTCCAGTATATCTTCCACTTTACCGAGTAGTGTGCCGTTCTCATCGAAAACGCTTAAGCCGATGATATCGCAAACGAAATATGAACCTTCAGGCAGCTTTACAGCGTTTTTCCTGTCTACGAGAAGGAAGCATTCCCTGTATTTTTCAGCTTCGTCAGCCGAATCTATGCCGGATAACTTCAGTACGACCAGATTTTTCACATACTTTATGCCTGAAATATCGTGTTTTTCCATAGAACCGGATTTTTCAACATAAACCCATTCAAGGTCTTCAAACCTTTTTGGGTCGTCCGTCAGCGGTATCAGCTTTACTTCACCGCGGACGCCATGTATATTTACAATTTTTCCTATCTGCAGATAATCATACATATGTTTGCTCCAATAATATCGATATTAAAGAAAAAACAAGTAAAAGGTGTTGCTGAAACACCTTTTACTGTACGATCTCCACTACAACTCTCACATTTTCCTTGATAGCTGCAGCTTTTATTACAGTTCGGATCGCTTTCGCTATTCTTCCCTGTTTGCCTATTACCTTACCCATGTCCTCTTTGGCAACTCTCAGCTCGAGAACTATGGTCTTATCGCTTTCCACTTCGTTGATGTTTACATCCTCAGGATAATCAACAAGAGATTTTGCGATAGTTTCAAGAAGCTCTTTCATAATAACTACCTCCCTTGCATAGCAGGGTAAAACGATGCTTCTTTGGTATTACTTTATGACACCGTTCTTCTTAAGCAGAGCCTTTACCGTGTCGGTGGGCTGTGCTCCGTTTTTGATCCATTCAGCCGCCTTATCGTTGTCGATATTGACTGTTGCGGGATCAGTCAGAGGATTGTAAGTACCCAGCTCTTCGATAAATCTTCCGTCGCGCGGATATCTCGAATCTGCAACTACAACTCTGTAAAAAGGATTCTTTTTTGCTCCGATTCTTTTAAGTCTGATCTTGACTGCCATGTGTGTCACCTCCTCTCAATATCCGGTACTGCAGTGAAAAAGAATATCATCAGCGCAGTATCGGTTTTACCGTGTATTAAAGCCTGCTATGCCGGCCTGTTTTTGAAATACGATTACCTGCTTCAGAACGGCAATCTCATCCTGCCCAGGCCTTTGCCGCCTTTCCTGCCCATATCTGAAACCATTTTCATCATTTTTTTCATTTCTTCAAATTGCTTCAGTAGACTGTTGACCTCCTGGACCGTTGTTCCGCTGCCTGCTGCGATCCTTTTCCTGCGGCTTCCGTTGAGAATCGAAGGATCGTTTCTTTCTTTTCTGGTCATGGACTTGATTATAGCTTCAACATGACCCATTTTCTTTTCGTCGACTTCAACATTCTGCAGCGCTTTGGTATTCATGCCCGGAAGCATTCCCAGCACCTGGTTCAGCGGTCCCATTTTCTTGACCTGCTGCATCTGGTCCAGGAAATCGTCTAGTGTGAACTGCTGGGTTCTGAGCTTCTTTTCCATCTCAAGAGCCTTCTTTTCATCGAAAGCCTCCTGCGCCTTTTCAATCAGGCTCAGCACGTCGCCCATACCCAGTATCCTTGAAGCCATCCTGTCGGGGAAAAACGGTTCGAGGTCGCTTAACTTTTCTCCTGTAGCGGCAAATTTTATAGGTTTCCCCGTAACTGCCTTTACCGAAAGCGCGGCGCCGCCCCTTGTATCGCCGTCAAGCTTGGTCAGGATCAAACCGCTGACGCCGAGTTTCTCGTTAAAGCTCTCCGCTACGTTGACTGCATCCTGGCCCGTCATCGAGTCGACGACAAGCAATATTTCCTGGGGGTGCACAGTATTCTTTATCCTATCGAGCTCATCCATCAGCTCTTCATTTATGTGGAGCCTGCCGGCCGTATCGATTATGACGAGGTCGTAAAGCTTCTGATTGGCATGTTCAAGTGCCTTTTTTGCGATGTAAACGGGGTCGTTGTTCCCTTCTATCGCAAAAACAGGAACATTCAGCTGTCCGCCTACTACTTGCAGTTGCTTTACCGCTGCCGGTCTGTATACGTCGCATGCGACGAGTAGAGGGCTTTTCCCCTGCTTCCTGAGCAGACTTGCAAGTTTGCCGGAAGTCGTAGTTTTACCTGCGCCCTGAAGACCAACCATCATATAGACCGTTGGCGGTTTATTGGCAAAAGTAAGCTTTGCAGGCTCCTTGCCCATCAATTCTATTAGTTCTTCATTTACTATCTTGATGACCTGCTGACCGGGAGTCAGGCTTTCAAGCACATCCTGCCCCACTGCCCTCTCGGAGACCTTGTTGATAAAATCCTTAACTACTTTGACATTGACGTCTGCAGCAAGCAGCGCGAGCTTAATCTCACGCATCATGTCCCTGACGTCCTTTTCGGTAACCCTTCCCTTGCCGCGGAACTTGTTTAAAGTTTCCTGAAGCTTTCCGGACAATCCTTCGAAGAGAGCCATATATTAATCCTCCACTATACTTCTGATCTCATTCTTAGCCGTTTCAAGCGTCTTTTGGTCACTCTCTGACAACCGGGAACTGTCTATTTCCTCAAGCAGCTTCATTATGCCCGAGGCTCTTTCCTTCTGTTTCCCGAATCTGCTCACAAGGCCCAGCTTTTCTTCCATGTCATAAAGCGCGGCCTTGCCCCTCTTTATATTATCATATACGCCCTGCCTGCTGATATTCAATTCTGCCGCTATTTCGCCGAGCGAATAATCGCTGTTGTAATGCAGATCCAGAATATCAAATTGCCTCTTTGTTATCAACTGCCCGTAAAAATCCAGCAGCAGACTGATCGTATATATCTCATCCATATTTCGTTACCTTGCTTTATTTAATAAAACAGGTGTAAAGTAAAATTACTTTACACCTTATTCTAATGTAAGCAGGCTCAGTTGTCAAGGATTCACATGAAATTTGCCTAACTGCATCTATTTTCAAATTAGTTATGTGGTAACTTATTATGTCAAATTTCCTACTTATATCGTGTAACAAAACATACCGATCGGGAATATTTTATTATTAGCATTATGTTAATTAATAATCACTGTGTCTTGTAAGCATATACATGCTAAATTAAACACACAGTCATGGTTATACAAGGAGGAATAAATATGGGAAAAGGAAGCAATTTCAGGATAGCCTTATTGAGAATGTGTCCAGCTTTTGGACCTATAAATAATATGATGTCTGCAATGAATACAATGAGGAATTTTATGAGTAGTCTTACCAATACTTTTACTGCAACACCCAGCCTAGATCTAACTGCAACACCCAGCGTTAATTTAACTGCTACACCGCAGATATCGACTACAGTAGCAATAACGACCACCTTCAGTCCAGGTTTTGGACTGACCAATTCAGTATCGGGCAGTGCTGGGGCCAGTGGGTCAGTATCTGCGAGTACTGAGGCCAGTGGGTCAATATCAGGGAGTACTGAGACCAGTAGCTCAGCACCCGCGGGTTCTGCTTCCAATGGTCTCACAAGCGGCTGCTGATAGCATTTCAGTCAATATAAGGATAGAATATAGTTTCAAAAGGTGCCCGACTGTACCACAGAGTACATCAAACACTCTTCCGCCACAGCGTTGCACCGCTGTATCCCCTGTCGTATCCGCATTCGAGCAGCTTGTCATATACCGGTGAATCCTCGATTTTGACAGGCTCGGTCTCCTTGCTTTCTTTCCAGTACTCGGTAAAGATATTCTTTTTGCCGACCCAAAGACTGCGGTTCTGAAATGAACCTACAAAGCAAGCGGCAGCTTTTTCTATAACCTCCTGTTTATCGGTCAGCGGTTGGAACGTCGAGCCATATTCCCTTACAATCAACACCGGTCTGCCGTTTTCAAAAACGATGGCTGTCCCCGGATGTTTCGGCAACCTTACCGGTAAAGCCGCAGAAAGTATGTCCCTGTAAGCATTTGCCGGGTCGCAGCTGCAAAGTGTGATATAACTCTCCGTCTGCCCCGGCTGATCGAACTGCCTTATCTGCTCCAGGTCGTTATCCCTGGCAAATTGTATGCCGGAAAGACCTTCGAGATAAAAACCTCTTTTTATCCTGCTTGTAAACTCGTTGTTTTTCAGCCAGCCATAAAGCTCGGACCAGCTAAACCTGCCTTTTTCAATATCGGCAATCTCCTTGGACAGCAGTCCATAGCGGTCGAGAAGCCTCCCGATGTATTCGGGCTTTCCCGAACCTTCTAAATCCTCTGCCGATGCTGATATCCTGTACCATCTGCCCATGTTGGGATAGGTGTTGTACCTGGTCCAGGGGGAGTTCTTCCTTTCGTTGTCGGCATAATAGCGTATTACCGAAAAAGAATCATTTGCAATGATCCCGTACCAAACAAGTCTCTCCATTTTGGCCAGAAGATCAGCCGGCGCCAAAGAGAGCAGCTTCGAAAGATCCTTTAGGAAACATGCTCCCCTGTCGTCCAAAAGCTTCAGCAATTTCTCTTCATAATCGTCCAGAGTAAACTCAAGCCGAGACTTATAATCCACAGAAATCAAATCACCTGCAGCCGGTTCGGCAGACCGGAAAGGTATGATTTCAGCAGACGTTTCAAAGGATGCTCCAATAGATGCTCCCGTAGAAGCTCCGGAAGATGCCTCATATGATGACGCATCGTCTCTGCTTATCAGGAAGGCTGATTCCCTGGTATTGCCGTTAGTTCTGCAGGTCCATTGCACTGTACCTGTTGAGCAGAGATAGTCGAGCATTCTCGGTTCATATTTTGCGATCCTCGATGGGAATATGAAATCCTCCCACCAGGAAACCGGGAAAAAGCGGCCTTCCAGAAGCTTAATTACCTCAAGCAGCTTGTCTTCGGCAGGCAATACGTTCTCATTAAGTAAATGCCTGCTGAAGCAGTATTGGCAGTATACCTCGGGTGGCTTGGGCTTCATGTCGCTGCGCGCCATTTGTATGGTCTTCTTTTTGATCCTTTCATAAACCTTTCTATGACAGTAAATGCACTCTTCGGGGATTTCCATCTGCTTCAGCAGAAGTGCCTCGCCTGAAGCCATCAGCGTTTTCAGGGCTGTTTTGACCATACCCATATCCATTGAATATTTATACGACAGCTCCTGTGGAGTAAAGGTGCCGCAGTAAAGTATATGCCTGCGAATTATCCTTACTGCAGCTTCCTCGGCCTTTGGCGAAAGCTCGAATATGTAGCTGCTCAGAAGCTCGACAGCCTTGGCTTCGGTCTCCTGACCGGGCAGGCCATATCTAATTGAAGTATTTATAGGGTCGCGGCCGGAAGCCATGCAGTAATGCGGATAGTCCTCAGCTGCGATCCAGTAGGACTCCTTGTTGTCATTCAAACTTATCCTTACAACTCTTCTCTGATCCTCAAGCTGCCCAAGATAAGCTGCAACCGTGTCATAATCGACTTCCTTGAAGCACTTGAAGCCGTATGGATCGGCTTTCAGCTCACCGTACGAATAGATGAAATAATAGAGATCGTCTGCATTTGTAAGCTTTCTGCCGAATTTATAGTTATTTAACTCATTTTCTACAGCCTTTATCGCGCGCGGATCAAGCAGCTCATATTCCCCGTTCTCTCCTGCTGCAAGCCTTATAAAATCGCGGTCGTTGACGAGCAATTGGTTCCTGCGCTCAGCGACAGGCAAATCATAAGTATACTGATAGATCTGCCAGAAATTGAATATCAGTTCGGCTGAGAAAGGAGAAGGTTTTTCGGTGTATACATCCATTACCTTTATGTTTCCAAGACTTATTTTTTCCACCAGATCATAAAGGCTCCTGATGTCGAAAATATCGTTTACACACTCACGATAGGTCTCTACCACAGCGGGATGGTCGGGCTCCTTAAGCGCTGCCTCAGCGGTTTCGGCGCATCTTAAACGCTGTATCCATAAAGGAGTCCTTTTACCGAAGCCCTGCATATCTACAAGCAAGGAGCGTGTCAGATTGTACCTCAGGTTGATGTTGAACAGCGGCGCGTCCGGAAGCAGATCAAGGACTTCATTTTCAAGTTCTTCACGATCTATCAGCGAAAAAAGGTTTGAAAGCTTCCCATTATAACCGAATATATGAAACAGCATGCCATCGTTGTTATAAATGTACTCCATCCTACAGTTCAGCAGCTTCGCAAGTTTTGAATGCAGCAGTACTGCCAGCGGAGCATTGACTCTTCCTCCAAAGGGCGAATGGATGATTATACGCCTGTCGCCTGTCTCGTCGCTGAAATGCTCGCAGACTATACGTCCCGCGCCCGGAAGCAGCCTCGTATCCTCGATCTGATCTGCCAGGTAATTTCTGAGGTTTTCGGCAGCGGTCCTGTCAAGTCCGCATTCTGCGGACATATAATCATAAAAGCCTTCAGCATTATATTTGCTTTCAAGTTGTTTTAGAAATTCACTGCGCTTTTTGCCTGTTTCGTAAGTCCTAAGTATCTGATCGCCGATCCAGAACGGGATCTTGGCACCCGAAGCATTTGAAGGGCTCACGATTACGCGGTCCTTTTCGATCTTCTCGACACGCCAAACCGAGCTACCCAGATAAAACCTGTCCCCGAGCCTGCTTTCGAATACGAACTCCTCCTGCAGCTCTCCCACCTTGACACCGTCCATCAGATAAACGGTGTAATTGCCCTTATCAGGTATTGTGCCTCCCCTCATCAGACACATCCTTCTTCCGAGAGGAGTGCTTCTGACCGTACCTTCGCCCTTGTCATATATGATCCTTGGTTTCTTTGAACCAGGATCGTCCATCGGAGAAGGATCCGAAAGCATTAGCAGCACATCCTCGAACTGCTTCTCAGGCAGCTCTCTGTATGGATATGAGCTTTTTATAATCCTGTATACGTCTTCCGCCTTCTGTTCGCCTTCGCAGGCGATGGAAGTTATTTGCTGGGCCAGGATATCCAGACAGTTCTGCGGCACATGTATGTTCTCGATCTCATAATTTTTTGCCTGATATGAAACGAATGCCGAATCGAGCAGGTCGCTCCTGGTTTTGGGAATTATCACACCCTTGCTGACAGCGTCGAGTCTGTGCCCTGAGCGCCCGATCCTTTGAAGAACCTGCGAAACCGAACCGGGTGAACTGACCTGCACAACCAGATCGATTGAGCCGATATCTATACCTAGTTCCAAGGAAGATGTGGCGACGAGGCAGGTGAGCTCTCCATCCTTCAGCTGCCGTTCAAGCTCATGGCGTATTTCTTTGGAAATGCTGCCGTGGTGCGTTTTGACGAAGGGTTCGCCGTTTAGCATGTTAAGACCGGCTGATACCTGCTCGGCTATCTTTCTATTATTGACAAATATCAAAGTAGACCTGTGGGCGCGGACCAGCGCCAGTAATTCTCCATATATCGAAGGCCAGACCGTATTGCCGGGCAGGACTTTGAGATCCTTTACCGGCAAGCTTACGTTCAGATCGAAAGCCCTTTTTTTATCACAGTTTATGATAGTTATATTTCTCGGTATTACAGCATTATTCGGGCCGGCTGTGTTCCCTGCAAGGAATCCTGCAGCCTCGTCCAAAGGATTGACTGTCGCTGTGAGACCGATGCGCTTAAGTGGCTTCCCAGCTGTCATTTCAAGCCTCTCGAGTGTAACTGCCAGATGCACTCCCCTTTTGTTGGCACATATGGAGTGAATCTCATCAACTATAAGGTATTCTACGGTAGTAAACAATTTACGGTAGGTTTCCGATGTGAGCATGATATAAAGTGACTCGGGCGTTGTAATGAGTATGTCGGGCGGGTATTTGGCCATTCTGGCCCTTTCCTTCTGCGGAGTGTCTCCGGTCCTCACTGCGATTTCGACATGGGGAAGCTCGACCCCTTCGGCTTCGGCCTGTTTTCCGATGCCTTCTATGGGCAATTCAAGGTTCCGGTATATATCATTGTTCAGAGCTTTTAAAGGAGATATGTAGACTATCCTGATGCCAGTATTCCGTGCGCCGGTTTTTTTAACTGCACAGATCCAGTCAAGGCACTTCAGAAAAGCGGCGAATGTTTTACCTGAGCCGGTGGGTGCACAGATCAGGACATTATTTCCCGACGCAATTTCCGGCCAGCCTCTGCGCTGCGGCTCGCTCGGTTCCCCGATGTTTTCCGTGAACCAGTCCCTGATGATCGGATTGAAGCTGTCCAATACATCCGGCTCTTTATCTGCTATTTTTATTATTTTCCCCATCGCAATTCCCTGCACCCAACAATAAGTGTTTTCTATCGTTTAATATATAAGTTGTTTTTGCACCGGTTTGCTTTATGTTGAGAACATATGCGTAAAGCCAATAGAACCTGTTTATTCAAGCATTAACAAGGCAAAATCACGTCCTGTTCGAGCAAGTGGGATCCATAGGCGAGGTACGTTTGATTTTGCAGCCAGGGCTTGAATTACAGGTACTTTGGCTTGAAGCATCGTTCTCACACTAAACAAACCGGTGCTACAAATCAGCCCATGTAACCTGTAATCTGTCACCTATCACTTATCATATCAAACACACGTTCGATTGTAAAGAATTGCCTTTATATTGCTCCCACGATTAGATCTTGAATCAGATTGGTGAGGATATTTGCCGCCACGCAAGGAAAAAAGCACAGGAATATCCGTGATATTTCGAGCATTTTTGACGCAGTGTTGTAGCAAATAGACTGCCAAGATAGTTCAAGATTTAATCGCGGGAGCAATACTATCTCAACGAGTCTATAAGCTTGCCGAGTTCATCCAACTGCTTTTTAAGCTCGTCATATTTATTTATTATGTCGTTTACCTTCTGCTGATCGATTCCCGGAGCAGTACTGGGACCTGTAGCAGGCGGTGTTATCGCACCGGGAGTGGTGTTCGAACCCGGATTGTTGCTCGTATCCTTGTTCGATCCGTCCTGATCCGTCTGGCCCGCAGGCGCTTTAGGCAGCTGAGTCGAAAACAGATCCGCCAGCGCAATATCGAGATTGGCGCCAACGCCGTACATGAACTCATCCCCGCTCTGATAACCGACTACGATCTCCTTTACTTCGGGAGAGGCGGAAGAGCTGTTCGCTCTCATATAGATGGGCTCTACGTAAAGCACGCTGTTTTCTACAGGTATGACGAGCAGATTGCCTTTGTAGACTTCGGAGCCGCCCTGGCCCCACAAGGTCATATCCTCTGATATCTTATCTATCTGGTTGATCTTCACTTCTACCTGATATGGTCCGAAAATATTTGTACTTTTAGGGACATTGTAAAGGATCATCTGACCATATTGATCGC
>DATALQ010000006.1:0-61502 GCA_036260935.1 Clostridia bacterium | reverse complement strand
CATAACAACAACCCGTTCATATTCGTCTATCTTTTTAGCTGTATTGGTAGCAGTGACATAGGCGCCGCCATTCTTCTTAGCATCCGGTTGAAAGTAGGTAATTGCGATTTCGGGATGCTCTTTGATCCGATCTGCTATGATTTGCAGCCTATCACGCAAAGCGTCCTTCATATATTCGTCCAATTTTACTCTCTCGTCAGTCAGTCTTGCGGTTTCTTTGATAGCGGCATCATAGCCGGTCAGTGCGGCGAAGGGGGAAAACTGAGCTGCCCGGTCAATAACAGTCATATGAGGGCGTGTCGTAGAGACATGGTGAGGTAGATTGATGATGTCGTCATATGTCCTCGTCATGCCTTGTGCCCTCCAATCTGCCTGTTCCGGTCTACAGTGGTAGCGCCTTCCTCCAGATTCATACCCTTTAGAATGGCGTTCTTGCCGTGTTTCTTTTTTATCTCCAGCATTGCTTTCTGCATCTTTTTTTCTCGTGCAAGCTCAGCTTCTTCAGCTCCTTTTTTGCCTGCACAGCCGCATAATCCGTAAAGAAATCAAGCTGTTCAAAGTTGTCCGTCTTTTGAACAGCTGCCTCATCAACAATATGATTCGCTGTGATGTTGACTCTTCTTATCAGGAGATTTTTGTCAACGATTCGTTCAAACAGCTCTGTGACGGCATCCAAGATTAGCTTTGTCGATGAGGTCTGCTTACCAAGATTTATTGAACCATGTGCGGATTTCGGAACGGCGCGTCCATAGTGGTCAGTGGTGATTGCCCCGTGATATGATTTCTTTATCTCCGAATTTGCTAGATTATCGATATCATATCCGACCGTCAAAACAAGCTGGTCGGTCACAAGCCTTTTATCTACCAGATCAAGTACCAGCAGATCAGTCATTTCCCGCACGATCAGCTTCGCTTTATCAAAAGTATAGGCACAATGCAGCACCTGCCCCGATCCAATACTGTTTGTGCTTGGTTTATATGCTTTAATATCGGCAATTGTGCATGGCTCCCACCCCCACGCATGGTCGATCAGCAGCTCAGCGTTGATGCCGAACAGCTTATACAGTAAATCCTCGTTGTAGTAATCGGTAGGTTTACCGAGAGAGCATCTTGCAATATCTCCCATTGTAAAGAGACCTTTTTCCTCAAGCTTCTTGGCATATCCTTTCCCAACGCGCCAAAAGTCTGTTAGAGGCCGATACGACCACAGAGAGCGACGGTAGCTCATTTCGTCCAGCTCGGCGATCCGCATGCCGTTGTTATCGGCAGGTGTGTGCTTTGCCTGAATATCCATAGCAATCTTACTAAGGTACAGGTTTGTGCCAATTCCCGCCGTTGCTGTAATACCAGTTGTTTTGAGCACATCCAGAATCATTTTCGCGGCAAGCTCACGGGCTGAAAGATTGTAGGTGTTCAGATAATCGGTGACGTCAAGGAATACCTCGTCAATGGAGTAAACATGAATATCTTCGGGCACGATGTACTTCAAATAGATATTGTAAATCTGCGTGCTGTACTCTATATAGTACGCCATCCTCGGTGGAGCAACAATGTAGTCCAACGAGAGACCCGGTGAGGATTTCAATTCAGTATCGTTGCAGGAAACGCCGGAAAAGGCTTGCCCTGGTGCTTTGTGCAGCCGTGCTGCATTTACTTCCTTGACCTTCTGTACAACTTCAAACAGCCTCGCCCTACCGGGAATGCCGTATGCTTTGAGGGAGGGAGAGACAGCGAGACAGATGGTTTTTTCGGTGCGGCTTGCGTCAGCGACAACAAGGTTAGCAGTCAGCGGATCAAGCCCTCGTTCCACACACTCGACCGAAGCGTAGAAGGATTTTAAATCAATTGCGATATAAGTTCTGTTCTTCATACTTATTCTCCGGTCGCCTCCTTAAATACAAAATTATCTGCTCGACAAATTCCTGTTTGTTTGCATACTTAATAAAATGATTCATTTCTTACAATTCTATTGTCCATCTCTGAAAAATTCAAGCATGGACTCAAAAATTCCGAATGTCATCTAAAAATGCCCAAAAAAGCGGGCCGAAAAATTCACTTTTTCAGCCCTATTATTGCTCATTTTATACTTTAAAACGATCTGTCTATTTTAAAACATCGTCTACAGATTCAGTCCATGGGATATACCTGATTTTACTATCTCTTAAAGATACAAGACTGCCTGTCATACTGCTTGAATTACCTTTTATATCCGTGGTTTTACCGTCACTCCTGCTCGTTACTTTAACCCCTACATAAGTTTTGTTTTCAGTTGCGTCGAAGTATTCATACACCTGATACCTGTAATCTCCGTTGATGAAGTACAGGTCGTTATTATCCACTCCCGCATTCTCAGCGCCGCCGCCTCTTAAATAATATGTATACAAAAAGGTTTGCCATGACTTGCTTTTATCTTTTGGGAATTCCAGCTCGATATCAGTGCTCTTTCCGAACCTGTAAACAATATAACTGTTATTTTTCCCTTTAATGATGGATAATACCTTACCAGAATCTGTTGTTTTGAAACTGAATATTACTTTTTCATCTTTCAAACATAGATTACGGTCGTATTCAGGCTGGGGAGGTTGCTGTACCGGCTTGTTTTCATTGTTTTCCGAGCTCTCTGTTTTGTCCGAACTCTCTGTTTTGTCCGGACTCTCCGCTTTGTCCGAGCTTTCTGTTTTGTCCGATTCTACTTTATGAAGTATTGCAAATGGTTTCTCCTCAATAACAACTCTATCAAGTACGACACTAAAACTAGTTTTATATAAGTAAAGCAGTTCACCTTCGAACTTGTATGCGAAATATTCCATACTATTCAGGTCTTCAAAATTTAATAAATAATCGATCGGATACCTTGTATTACTGGGATCAGAATTAAATGTGAAATTAAATTTATATCCATTGAAATCAGCGGATGCATTATCGTAGATGGTATACTTTTTCCCGTCCTCAGTCTGATATTCTCCTGCTAAGATAGCTTTGCAGAAAGCTGAGTCGACTGATTGAGCCAGGACGAATTCCTCCTCTATTCCGTCACAACTGATTTTAAGATTTCTTCCGTCAATTTGCTTAATTTCGCATGAGGTTTGATCTAAATACACTCTGATAGTATCAGCTTCAGATTCTTTGATCTCCAGGATTTCTCCATAAAGAGGCTTCTTCGAATATAGCTGCCACTTGTCCGCATCATTTACAATTTTAACAACACTCAGGTTAAGCCCTACAGCCATTTTTGTAGCCGTCAGAACCGATCTGGTCATCTTGACTGTTTCTAGATATGTTTTATTAATCCATATTCCTTTTATTCTCTCCATCCATGGGCCATCAGTCGGATTCACCTCCTTCTCAAGCTTGGCAATCAGTGCTATGTTTGACTTGTCCAGGTCATTAAGATTACTTTTAACATCTTTTGATACAGGGGAATACCATGGATACCTGGAAAAATAATCAGTATACTCCTTTGTTGAAAAAACATATCCGTATTGTGCATATATGGCGTTTCGCAAGATTGCCAGCTGCCTGGCATCCAAAGATTCCAGCTGCCTGGCATCGAATTGACTTCTTAAATCAAAACTGAACGGATCGAATGTTATAATTATGTCATTGCTTTTTTCAGCAATTTCGGCATTTTTCCCTTGAGATTCCTCTGGTTCAGGTTGAACCCCTTCTTTTACAAAGGTAGACTCCGTAGTAGGAGGAGCCGATTCAACATTTGATACAGAGGCTTGGTTATTACATCCTATCAAGCTCGCGATACAAATAATCACCAGAAGAATACTTACTTTTTTCAATAACAAGACCCCCCTATTATTTGGTTGAAAGTTTTTAGCCTATTAGTTTTCCCGTAGATTGTATTATCAGTAGTAAATCCATTAGTAATTGTCTGTTCAAAATATTTATGCTGATATTTGGGGATATAAAGAATATTAGTACTACATATAGAAGCAAAATACATTTTTATTGTATCATATATTGGGTAGTTATGGAATATTATAAGAATAATTGCATATAGATGATCTGAAGATTATTAACAGTACCACTTTTGTACTGACACCATCTAAAACGATGCCAGTCAATCACCGCGCCTTACTTGACACAACGCATTTCAAGCTATACTTCCATCGGATTTTTAGCCGGATCTCGGCGCTTCCTGTCCCAACTCATTTCTACTTAATGTTCCCTGAAAGATCTCCCAGTTCGGTATCTGGCTCGTGATACCGCCTGTAGTAACGTGTACACGTTATATTTGCAAAAAGCTTATTGATTATAGGGATTCTGATTAAATGTGAAAACAACAAATACGCAAATGATACTGTAAATAGATAGCATAGATATTCAATTATCGCCTTGAAAACAGGATAACATATATCGAGCTTCAGCATAACCATCGGGTCGTTGAGGAAGTGATAGGGCAGTTGTACTGCAATGAGGACGATGAGAATACCGGCAAATAAATGGCTTGCCTCAATTGCACTGTTTGGGCAATACCCCATACACCGCATGCAGCTTTCGCAGGTTAATTTCCAGTAGGGACGCGGCTTTTTTCGCCCTATCATTTTGATTGCCTTTTTGGGGCAGCTTTTGGCGCAGAGGCCACAGCCGGTGCATCTACCCGAGGCGAAAAACAGCTTTGCCAGGAAAAAGCGGACAAATAGTAAATATATTAAGGATAAGGGAAGCAATATTAAACCCAATAAAAGATCGAAGACTCCAAAAAGCGCTTTTTCACCATTCAATATACAGTTTATGAAATCATCTGCTTTTTCCCTGGCCTGACCAATGATCATTCTTGAATCTTCAATCGTTAGTCCGGAGTGCACGGAAAGCATGTTGGCCGGCATATCAAGCCCCATCACGCCACGAATCTCGTATCCCTTTATCATCAGTAAAAAAGCTATCAAATACGCCGCTGATCCTTCAAACCCGCTAAAAGGAGCCGAATCAATCATAAGCGCGCCTTTGGTTGCCACAACAAAGGCATGCCGTCCTTTTCCAAAGGGCAAAAGCAGCGTGTTACGAATCATATACCATGGGGCTGTAAATCCATGGGTTGGAAAAGCCAATCCCAGCAAGCTGTTTTTCTGATTTTCGGCTTTGACCTTTGCTTGACCGCTGCAAATTTGTTCCAGTTCTGCGCTTATGTTTTTTCTTTCGGCAGCTTCTTTCATCCAAGCCCCAACTCGGAAGGAATTCCCGGTACCGCTCATATATTTGATTTTTAAAGACTGATATTCCATGCTGCACCGCCTATCTCGAAGTCATCATCAGATAATCTCTCAGAGAATAAGGAAAGCGTGCGAACATGCTGTATAAATTGGGGACAGCAACCTCATAGCGAGATTTCAGCCGTTCTTTTCCGATGATTTTACCAATCATTTCCGCTACTTTATTCGGTTCTGTATAGGACTGTTTTTCTTTGCGTTTAGCATCCATGGCATATAAGCTTTTGTATACGGGAGCCGGATTTTCCATCCATTTGTCCGATTGCTTATCCATAGTCTTAAAAAAGTTGGTTTGTATTGGCCCCGGCTCTATAACTGTGACCTGAATATTTTGATTATGCAACTCATAGCGCAGCGCATCACTAAGTGCCTCTACCGCATGCTTTGAAGCGCAATACACACCGTTTATCGGTTGTGTGAATTTTCCGGATATCGAACCGATATTTATTATTTTTCCATATTGGTTTCTGCGCATTACAGGCACAACAGCCTGAATTACATTGACTATCCCGAAAACATTTACATCAAACATGCTTTTCATGCTTTCAGGACAAATCTCTTCCATAGCACCCCTGACAGAAAATCCTGCATTATTTATCAAAATATCAATCCGTTGAAATTTTGAGACGATTTCGTTAACCGCTTGCGATATTGACTCCTTATCGGTTACATCAAGCGGCAATTTAAAGGATACTGGCAAATCAATCAATGTATTCGCATTTCTTGCGGTAGCTACAACAGTATATCCTTTGTCTGACAGCATTAAGCTGAGCTCCCGGCCAATCCCTGAAGAACATCCGGTAATCAAGACAACCTCATTATTTTTCATGCGAACGACCTCCATTACGAATTATTTTTCAATATATAACTTATGGAGATCTGTTGCATTATCATTTGTTAAGATTAAGCTTATTTTTGATTCTGCTTAGTGATACTGGAGTAATTCCCAGATAAGATGCGAGTTGATATTGTTTTACGCGTTTTTCCAACCCGGGATATTGGGCGAGAAATTGCTTGTAGCGATCTACGCTGTTTAGTAACTTAAAGCTGCAAGCGTGTTCATCCTTCATTATCAGAGCTTCATCGAGTATTTTTTTATAAAAGGAAAGTAATTGGATGTCACCTTTTACTGCTTCCTCAAAATCAGAAATCTTTGCAGCTAGAATCTCACTGTCTTCCAGCGCCTGAACACTATACATGGAATTATTATGAGTAATATAAGCCTTATAGGAAAAGAGCATAGAGCCTTCCGGATAAAAATATTTTGTTATATCATTCCCTTTTTCATCAATATAGTAGGTGCGAAAGAGACCCTTCGTAACCATAGCCAATTCGGTAGATTTTTCACCTTCCCGCAAAAAGTACATATCACGCTTTATTGTCTTTTGTAAAAAAATATTTTGCAGAAGAACAAATCTATCATCATCAAGCGTGATTCCTTTTTCTTTAAAATATATTGCGTTATAATTACCATTCTGATATTCACCCATTCAAATCACCTCTTTACTACATAACACGGCTGCAAATTCAAATCGTGCCTAATTAGTAGCATTGATAGCATTATTATACTACTGTTTTATGTTTGCCGCTCTAGTGCCTGGATTTTCATGTATGAAAATGCCATTTCGGATGCCGGAAGTCGGCTGAATATCGCAACTGCATTGACCAGGACCACTGAAATGAATTATAATAAAGCAAATTTTCAAAATTAGTAATTAGTGGGAAGAATGATAGGTAAAATATGAACGAAAGAAAACTAAGAAATCTGCCTTGGATATTACTTTTCTTTGGAATCGCATGCATATCTATATCGGCGTTTTTTGTAAAGAAAGCTCAGGTCAACGGCATATCTGTTTCGTTTTATAGGGTATTTTTTGCCACGCTGTTCATATTGCCCTTCTATATCCGGGTAAAAAGTAAGGATATGAATCTAAAAGGAATCTGCCTTTCTTTACTGGGCGGCATGTTTTTCGCATTTGAACTGGTATTCTGGAATACAGCTGTAATCGTATCGAATACGACATTTCCTACATTGATTGTCAATCTTTCCTCAGTATGGGTCGGGATAGGGGCAATGATACTGTTCAGAGAAAAGTTGAACCGTTTCCATTGGGCGGGCAATATTATCGCTATTCTCGGGGTTGCTATAATCGTCGGAATCAATAATATCATTCATATGAAAATCGATACCGGTTTTACGTTCTCCATTATTGCAAGTGTTTTTCTCGCTCTATATGTTTTATCAGTAAAAGAGGTCCGGCAGAAAAACAGCACGATTCAAGTCGTCTTTTTCACTTTCTTAGGGTGTACCTTTACATTATCCATTTGCTGCATTGCTACGGGTAGCGCCTTATATGGCTTTTCCCTGCCATCCTGGGCCTTTTTATTGTGCCTGGGCCTGATCACACAGGTTGGGGGATACTTTTCAATTAATTATGCCCTCGGTTATATTGATTCGTCAACAGTTTCAATACTTACACTGCTTCAGCCGATACTTACCGCTGTATTTGCCGTAATCGTCCTGAATGAAGCGTTCACGGTTTACCATATAGTCGGAGGGGTTCTTGTGCTGGCAGGACTTGTTATTGCATTGCTGTTTAAAGACAATATGAAATCAATAACAAAAATAGAAAGAAATATGCAATAGGAATTAAAAACGCGCTGTACGAGGCTGCCAAAATCAGCTAGCATAAGGTAAACTTTATCATCATATTGCTTGGATATTTTTGTTTGATTATATCGGGTAAGCACTCGTTTCTAAAGGAGACGGCATCAAAAAATACTTCCTTCTTTAGCTTTTTTATGCTGCCAAAGGGGTCTGCAATAGAGTAAGTTTCTTCTGCATCGTCATAACCGATCAGGGCTGAGTAATGCAATACCGGTTTTCCATCACCCATTAAATTGGCGGTAAGATACTGGAAATGCAAAGGGATATTGGATTGAAGGCTGTTCTTTATAACCTCTGACATTTTATCAATGTCACCATAAACAATTTCTGCTTTGTATTTTTTTAAGTATTTTCTATAAACATCTCTTCTTTTCTTAATATAATCGTTTAAGGTTATACCAACAATATCTTTAAACTTTCTGTGCAAATGATATTTTGAATAAGAAAATCTGTTTGACAACACATCTAAAGTAATATGCTCAAACAAGTTTAAATTTATATAAACCATAATTTCATAAATAGTATTTTCAATATTGTTCACAATAACACCTCTGACATCACCATTATCTGGCAGTAAAAACCCAAAATCAAGCATTTCAATAAAATTACAGCTTCCGAAAGTTCAACAATTTGTTCATCGCTACCGGCAAAGAATTCCCCTTGAGTTAATATATAATTGAAAAAATGATCAATCAGCTTTACTATTATTATGTAGTCGAATTCATCATACGAGAGGTTAAAAATGAAAATGTTTGTATATAAAAGCCAGGAGTGCATGAATAGAATGCATTCATTTTATGATAAGTCATTGGAGCTTTTAAATGTAGAATATAGTGATTCATATATACAAACATCCTTTGGTAAAACACACATCGTATGTATTGGTGATAAAAAAAAGAAGCCTTTGTTTACATTACATGGCGGCAACGGAATAAGTCCATTAAATATCCGTTTGTTTCTCCCTTTAGTAGATGAATATTACATTATTGCACCTGATGTAATAGGAATGCCTGGAAAAAGTGAGCCTTTCAGAAATCTTGACACAAGAAAAGATGATTACGGAAACTGGCTTAATGAAATTCTTAATACATTAAATTTGGATAGCATTATGTTTGTAGTTTCATCCTATAGTTCCGCTATGATGCTGTCATTAGCAAAGATTCATCCTGAAAGAATATCAAAAGCAGTATTGTTGGTGCCGTCAGGTATAGCGCATGGATCGTTGCCAACTATTATTTGGAATATGTCTATTCCATTTGTTAAATATTATCTCCATCCCAAAAGAAAAACATTGGAAGGTATAATGAATACAATGGTTACGGAGGGAGATGATATATGGTGCGAATTTTTAGATTTAATGATGACCAGTTATAAAATGGAAATGCGTTCTCCAAGGGAATTTAGGAAGGACGAATTGTCAAATTTTACAGCGCCTGTGTTGATTATTGCATCTTCAGAAGACGTGTTTTTTCCAGACTATAAAGTGTTTGCAAAAGCGGATAAGATATTTGCAGGGAAAATTGAAAAAATGAAGATCACAGGAAAACATTTACCCTCACATAAAACAATGGAAGACGTATGCAAAGCCATTATTGACTTTGATAACAAGTATTTGCCCGCATAATGAGCAAATAAGGTTAAAATTATTCAGTTGCAGGTAGTTATAAATACTAAATAAAATCTGATAAACCTTTACGATCCTGCTTCATGCCACTAGCAAAAGCCAACGCCTTTTCCCATGTTTTTTCTGTCTCATACTTAAAAAACTCATACAGAGGATTTAGTTCCTCAATTTCATCATACTTTTGCAGGCACTCATAATATAAGCGTTTATCCTCGTCATAGACAATGATGGGCGGATGATCCTGTGTCATCAGATAGTAGTTCATGAGCGTCCTTCCAACACGACCATTGCCATCTGCGAAGGGGTGTATATATTCAAACCTTGCATGAAGATATGCGGCAGCCTTTAAAACATCCTTTCCTCTATATTCATTTATTTCTGTAATCATCTCTGTCATGTCATTTTCCACTTTTTCTACAGCAGAACCTATTTCATGGATACCCGTTACATAATCATGCTTCTTAAATTCACCCGGCCGCTCCATATTTTCAATATACCTGCGTTCATCATATGTTCCACCGGTGAGGACCTTGTGAATCTCCTTAACCAACTCTATACTAATGTGTTCCTTTTTTATAATTTTTTCTTTCAACACTTCATAGCATAGCTTCTGATTTTGCTGTTCAAAGACACTACGAGGATTTCCGGTATAATTCACGACTCTTCCATTTTCAAAGATTTCTCTAGTATCGTGATAGGTGATTTCTTCGTTCTCGATTTTCCCGGAATGAAATGCAAACAGAATTCGGAAGCTATCAAGGTATTTATCTAAATCGGCAGTAGATGTAATCTTGTATGACTGCCATAATTCAACGGCCCGGTTATATTGTTCCAAGTACACCTCTCCTTATCATTATTGATTAAATTATACCACATACTTAATGAACATAGACAGGTTGAGCTTTTCTCAATAACCGCTGAAGTGGGTCCATTACTTAATTTCATTTGTACTTGGCTCGTTATTTACATGCCCAACATGTAAGCGTTTCCCTGAGCAGGATATATTGCTTTTGCGCCTTTCTGCATCAAATCATTCCCGCTTTGTATGCTTATTGGAATAGAATAAGTTTCCACGAGGTTACCTCCAATTTCAGTTCTTTGTGTTCTTAAGGTTTTCTACCTTGGTTTAGCTGTGAATGTAATTCCGAAGCTGAAACGCAAACCTCACTGCTACCTACAACTTTCCCACACGCTCACTCTTTCACCCTCTGCAACAATACAACGCACTCCACATGCCCTGTCCAGGGGAACATGTCCACAGGCTGGGCTTCGACAGTCCTGTAGCCATGGCTGTCGAGGAATTTCAAGTCACGTGCGAGAGTGGCGGGATTGCAGGAGACATAAACGATCCTTTGGGGCTGCATTTCGGCAAGAAGAGCCAGCAGGGACTCTTCGCAGCCTTTACGGGGCGGGTCTAGTACGACGACATCGGCGCGGATGCCTTTGCTGTATAGCTCGGGTACGACCCTTTCAGCCTCGCCGGTAATGAATTCGGCATTTTTGACACCATTAACAGAGGCATTTTTACGAGCATCTGCAATAGCGGCTTCTACGACTTCTACGCCATAGACCTTGCAAGCTTTAGCCGATAGAAAAAGTGAGATGGTCCCTATCCCGCAGTACAGGTCAAAAACGGTTTCCGAGCCGGTAAGGCCGGCATATTCAAGGGCTTTGGAGTAAAGCACCTCCGTTTGCACCGGGTTCACCTGAAAGAAGGAATGCGGCGAGATCATGAATCTGAAATCTCCGATAGTATCGGTGATGGTTTCAATACCATAGAGCAGTATATTATTGGGACCTAATATTACATTGTTTTTTTGCGTATTGATGTTCAGGTAGATGCTTTTGATAACCGGCGAGGGAAAATATACCGTTGTGGCTGTTGTGGCTGTCATGGCTGTTTTGCCTGTTATAGATGTCGTGGCTGTCATGTCTGTTTTGTCTGCTGTGGTTGTTTTGGCTGTTGTGGCTGTTGTGGCTGTTGTGGCTGTTGTGGCTGTCATGGCTGTTGCATCTGCTTTACCCGGAGTAACAGGCGTATTCCGGTTCGTCTCCTTCTGTGACGTCAATACATTGCCGGTAAGCCTTTTGACAAGCTCCTCTGCGGCGCCCTCCGGAAGAGACCTGCCGTTGACGACAAGCACGACCATTACCTCGCCGGTATGAAAACCTACGCGCGTAACAATATGGCGTATCAGGCCCTTGCCGGTTTCTTCATTATAAACCGTAATGCCCCTGTCGACGATGAACTGCCTGACAATCTTGCGTATATCGTTGCTCAGTGCATCCTGTATGCCGCACTCTTCCGAATCGATAACCTCATGGGAACGCGCTGCGTAAAAGCCGGTGATGACTTCGCTCCCCGAGACTGCCACGGGATACTGCGCCTTGTTCCTGTAATTCATGGGATCGCTCATACCGATGGCGTCGTGCACGGTTACACCCTTCAGTCCGCCAAGCCGCTCCAGATCATCTCTGACCAGTTTCGTCTTGAAAGCCAGTTGTGCGCCGTAATCCATGTGTTGCAGGCTGCAGCCGCCGCAGCGCTTGTATCCGCTGCAGAAGGGCGTGATCCTGGCAGGCGAGGGTTCCAGAACTGATATCAGCTTGCCAACCGCGTAGGTCTTGTTCAGCTTGATAATCCTTACCTCGGCCTTTTCGCCTTCGAGTACGCCATCCGTAAAAACAGCCAGACCGTTGACTCTGCCAACACCCTGGCCTTCATGCGTCATCCCTGTTATATCGATAATATAGTTTTTGTTTTTCTCTATGACTGACATCGATTAACCACCTAACGTCCTCTAACAATTTTGTTCCGGGCAATAAGGAATCGCTAAAATATAACTTCCGATAAACTTTTGCGGGGTACTGCACTAACCAGGCTGCATGGGCGAGCAGCATACGCAGTATGCGACCAGCCCCGCTCCATTCCCCGCAAAAGAATCGGAACTGATATTTTAGCCGATTCATAACAAAAAAATTGCCCCATGATCGAGGGGCAGCACAATATATCAGATAGAATCAGTATGCCATATGGTTATTGTTCCATATTCAACCAATTATATTCATGCTGCGGGAAATTAAATATGGAACGCTTAAACCTTGAAGCGGTCCAAGAGACCGTTGAGCGTCCCTGCTACCTCGTCCAGCTTCGCTGTAAGCATTTCCATTTCTTTCATTGCCTTCTGCTGAAGCACAAGATCCTCATCGATCTCTTCACCCGAAGCGACTGTCCGGCTGGCAGCCATTGCAAGCGTATCTATCGTCCCGATAAGCTCGGCCGTATTATCCTGCCTCGCCCTTACCGCATTGGCGGTCTCCTTCAGAGTACCCACTATATTGTTGATCGTACCCGTAATCTCGAGTATGCTGCCCCTTGCCTCGTTGATCTTCCCTACACCCTCGTCCACACTGCTGACACCGTCACCGATACGTTCCACAGCAAATTGAATCCTGCCCTGAATCTCGCTTATCAGCGATTTAATCTCATGAGCCGCTTTGTTGCTTCCTTCGGATAGCTTTCTTATCTCATCCGCCAGGACTGTAAAGCCCTTACCCTGCTGACCGGCTCTGGCCGCTTCTATCGCCGCGTTCAGCGCCAGAAGGTTCGTCTTGGATGCTATCTCGGTGATGGTGTTTGTAATAATGCCGATCCTGCCGGACGAATCTTCGAGATCGTTTATGGAATCCGCTATCTGCCTTACCGTATCGGTTACGTTACGTATCACTTCCCCGGCTTCCTGCACCGATTTTTCGCCGTATGCCGCGATCTCTATAGCCTTCATGCCGTCTTCGACAGCTTTCCCCGCGGTCAGCGCAAGACTGTCTGTATCTGCGGCGGCAGCGGCCTTTCCAGCGCCGGCTGCAGTATGTTTGGTTCCGTTTACGAGGTTCTCCATTATATTTTTAATGCTGCTCGAAACCTTCCCGGCATTTTCGCGGCTGTGTGAATACAAATCGGCAAATGCCTTCCTCAGGACGCCTATATCGCCAGTAGTGTTCTTCACCTGTTCGAGCATCTTCTGCTGGCCGTCAAGTACTACGTTTACCTTTGAACCGAGCTCACCCAGTTCATCCTTGCGACCGTTCCTGACTCTATCGGTAAGGTCGCCGTTTCCCGCCTTTTCAAGAAGTCTGGTCATACTTCGTATCGGATTGAGAATAGTGCCTGAAAGCCAAAGTGCGGCGAGCATTCCGATAAGCAGCGAAACAAATGCGATCAGGCCAAGTGCCAGAATTAGCTGCTTCTTAAGATCTCTCGATCTTTCGATATCGTTTGCCAGATAAGTTTTATATGCAGTCTCCAGTGTATCGAGCAATTCGGTTTGCCTGCCGTATAAATCGTTTGCTTCACTGTAGCTTGCAGCCAGTCCCGCGTTCTCGAAAGCATTTTTTGCCGAAAGTACGGAATCGAACGCCTTTGCCAGCGTGCCGCAGGCTGCCGACGCGTCTTTTGCCATCGGTGAATTCTTAGGTGTGAGCATATCGCTGAGCGTATTCAATTCACCGGACGCAGTATCCATTTGCGAACTCAATCCGGCCTCGCTTCCCCCTCCGGCGGCTGCTACGGCAAGTGCTCCGGAATAACCATCGCGGGTATGGTCCACCGCCGAGTCGATCAGCGCAAGCTTTGCCAATGCTCCGGTAAGTGCAGCCTGCGAAAGCCGGTCTGTAATCTGCCGCAGATCGGTATTGCTTTTAAGAGCTTCATTCATATATGAGCGTACAGTATCGGTCAACGAAGCTGTACCGGCATTAGTGTCGCCTTGACCCAGCAAAGCCGGAACTGACTGCACCGTAACGTCGGTATTGCCGACCGCAGGCTTCGAATCGGCTGCGGACTGAATGCCTTCCTGCGCCTTGAAGAGCTGTTCTGTGAGCAAGCTGTTCTGAGCTTTCAATGCTTTTATGTCCGCAAATAACTGAGAGTTTTTTTCAATAGTTTCCTGATAAGAATCCAACACTTCGTTCAGCGCTGCCGCCAGGTCACCGAGCGCGCTTTGCTGCTCCTGCGTCAAAGAATCAAGGTTTGATACTGCGCCCAGCTGGGTGCCGTTCAGGGCATCGACCTGTTCATTTATCAGCTTCCTGAGTTCAAGTTCTTTTGCAAGCAAGTCTTCATACTGTTTGCAGAAATCAGCCAGGAGCCTTTCGTATTCCGAGCGGTCAGACTTTTTGACAGCTTCGGATATTTTCGTTTTGAACGTATCGGCATATTTACCGTTAAGTCCTCTTAATTCCTCGAGAGCGGCTTTCTCCCTGTTTTCCGACTGTTTGGAGAGATCGTCGATCAGATTCGTCAGTGTTCCATTGTTTTTATCAAACTCTTCCTTAGCTGAAGTATCCAGGCTTATAACGCTTCCTGCCACAAGCTTCTGTTGGGCGGACAAAAGATCCTTTGCCGCGCGTATGCCTGTGACACGTGCGTTGTTACTGTCGGCGCTCGCGGCTATTCCCGCGACAACAAGGTTATATCCCCCGTAAGTGACAGCCAGCGCTGCAATAGAACAGATCAGGACAGTAACTGCGAAAGCAAGGATAAGTTTTGCCCTAATTTTTATCATGCAATTCATCTCCGCCATTATCTGAAGAGTTGGAATATTCGATACGAAAGCATACTTACGTATATAATTCGATATAATAATACAAAATCCTCCTTGCAAAAGGGCAATATTTGATTGACAACACGGTTCGTATCCTTTATAAATAATAAAGTGATAAATTTTTCCGGAAAAAAAGGATTTTAAAATTTTTTGTAGAATATAATATAAGCCTTTTTTTCTGGCCATCACTGTACAAAAGATAAATAGAACCAGGTTATCATTTATACAGGACGGTTGGACATGGATAAGGGAAAGGTAAGGACAACTGAAAAGAAATATCTTTCGATCGTACTGGTTCCGCATTCGTCCAGTCATGTAAAGGTATTGCGCTTCAATGCTTTCTATACAAAGCTTATTGTATCGTCTCTTCTGATAACTGCTGTTTTTATATGCGGCGGATTTTACATATCCAGAATGATTCAGGAAAACAAATCGCTCAGGCAAAACCTAAACGAGCTTTATAGTACGAATACCGAGCAGCGCCAGTTAATTGAGGAGAAATCAGGGGAAATAGATAAACTCAAAAAGGACAGCGCCTCTTTCAGCGAGATAGTCAACGACAAGATCGAACAGTTCACGGAACAATATAATAAAATAACGGACGATTACATATCAAACCAGAAAACAAAGAGCAGCCGTTCCGGTGAAAGGACGGAGACCTCCTTCACAAACGATATGGGCGTATTGAAGGACACGCTCGACAGTCTCAGCAGTGTATACAGCCGTACAGGCTTACCGGTGGCCGATCTGTCCGCCGCCGAAGCCAAGATATCGTCATTCATGGAGACTGTTCCAACGCTTTGGCCGGCATTCGGTCATATCACTGATGAATTCGGTTACAGGAAGGATCCTTTTACAAGGAGGACAAAGTACCACGAAGGTATTGACATCGGTTCCGATTACGGCAACAGCATAAAAGCGGCCGCAGGCGGAACTGTCACGTTCGCGCAATACACGCGCGGTACGGGACGAACGGTCATCATAAACCACGGCCGCGGTATCTCCACCGTTTATGGGCACGCATCCAAAATACTTGTTAAAGAAGGCCAAAAGGTCTCAAAAGGCGACGTTATAGCCAGAGTGGGAAGTTCGGGGCGAAGCACCGGACCGCACCTTCATTTCCAGGTGATGCTGTACGGTACGCCTGTCAATCCGCTGCCATACCTTGATGTAAAGTAATAATCACAGTTTTAACGAACAAGGGGGAGTATTATGTTTAAGAATAGTAAGGGTTTCCGTGAGGGAGTAGATACGATCGTAGGCACTTCGTCGGTTTTTACCGGCAATATAGAGGCCGAGGGTACAGTGAGGGTTGACGGCAAGGTAGTCGGCGATCTTAAGGTAGCAGGCGATGTTTATGTCGGGGACCAGGCAAATATAAAGGGAAATATCGAAGCCTCGAACGTTCACTTATCAGGCACGGTAGAAGGCAATATTAGAGCCAGGGGAATACTCAAGATCCTTTCTTCGGCAAAACTGTACGGCGATATCCACGTAAACAGCTTTGTTGCAGACGAAGGCGCGCTGTTCCAGGGAAAGTGCGAAATGCTGGACACGGCGGCAGCTGAAGTATCAGCTGTAAAGTCTCATAAGAATTACAAAAAGAGCAACGTACTTGAAGAAGTTTATGAAGAAAAGAAATAAGTGATCAAATGAAACAGATCGCTCTGTGAAACCAAGACCGCCAGGCCGGTTATCAAGGCAGTTATCGCAAGGCGGAGCAGAAGACGGATAAGTCTTGTGTTCCGTCTTTTTATGTACCACCATCTTCGGTAGAGAATGCTGTTCCTGAACATGGAAACACCCCCATACTACCTGCAATATCGGTATATTCCGGGGGCGTTCATTTGGTTACAATATAAAAAAATTTTTATTTGACGGACTTGGCTTGTATCAGTATGTCCATTGCCATATACCGCTTAAGCGACGTTTCCATTTGTATGTAAACATCCTCGAGAAACAAGCTGTACAGGTCCATATCTTCTATAAGATATTTGCTTTCAAGCGCACGGTCCAGCATGCTGCAGATTTTCCTCTGGATCTCCTTATCCTCGAGCACCTTCATGTTCCTGTCTTTTGCTATTACCAGCCTCAGCAGCGAAGGTATCCGAAGCGCGGGCGACTCCTGCTCCTGTTCGAGTCCAAGCAGAGCATCCACTTCTATGTCGAGCGCCCTGGCGATTTTCAGCATTACCTCAAGATTGGGATTTACCTTCCTCCCATTTTCGAGCTGAGAGAGGTAGCCCGGCGAGATTTCGATCTCCCGCGCAAAATCAACGAGGGATATGTTTTTCTCTTCCCTCTTCGCCTTGATGATCTCCCCTGCCTTTATCCGCAAACGGATCCCCCCTTAATGCCGGTCATAGTTCCATTGTACAGAATTGTACCAGCCATTTCAATTATTCCCTCCGGTTTTGCAGTGAATTTGCAATTATGTTATAATGATTTTGCTTCAACAAGTCGATCCCAGGCGCGAAACGACTTGTTACATGCAGCCGGATGAAAGCAACGTTTAGCATAGGGAACAAAAGGAAGTGTTAAAAAGTCTATTTATAATTGAAATAAATTGTTACCGTAGCATCTATGCATTAAGCAAAAAAGGAGGACATAAATGAAGTCCAGTACAGGCTCCGTACATAACGGCAAAAATAAGAAGAAAACTTCTTCCGCATGGAAATTTATATTTACGACATTGAAATTTCTATTGATTTTTATAATAGCTCTGGGGTGTGTCGCAGCAGGCATAACAGGAGGCGCCGTATTAGGCTATATCAAGACCGCCGAGCCGATCACGGACGAGCAGCTCGCGACAAAAATTTCAGGCGGCACAACGGTTATTTATGACTCAAAGGGCAACGTGATACAGAAGCTGACCGGCAGCGACAATATGGACAGTGAGCCGATCTCCAGCAAGGATGCACCCCAATACCTCAAAGACGCCATTATCTCAATTGAGGACGAACGCTTCGAATCAAATGCCGGAATAGACTTACAAGGTATGATCTATGGAGGTATAGGCTTTGTAAAAAGCATCGTTACAGGCAGCAACTCAGGAACGAGAGGCGGCAGTACTATAACTCAGCAGGTGGTCAAGAATATTACGGGCAACACCAAACGTTCACTTGAGCGAAAGGTCCAGGAATGGTACCTTGCAATTCAGTTGAATAACAAGCTCGAAAAATGGCAGATACTTGAGCTGTATATGAATCTGAGCTACTTCGGCAACAGCTGTACCGGCGTACAGGCTGCTTCCAGGAAGTATTTCGGAAAACCCGTGCAGGAGCTGACCCTGGCGCAAAGTGCGCTTCTGGCTGGCATAACCAAATATCCGGGCACATACAATCCATTTACGGAATCCGGCCGTAAAGCCGCAAAAACAAGACAGGAAGTCATACTTGCTAAAATGCTTGAGCTTGGCAAGATAAACCAGCAGCAGTATGAGGAGGCTATAAACGAGGATCTGCATTATGCTCCGAAGTCACAGTCTCAGAAGGTAACAAGTGTACAGAGCTATTTCGTCGATCAGGTAATATCCGACGTCAGAAACGCTCTTATGGAACAGCTCAACATTTCGCGTACTATGGCCAATTACTATATATACGGCGGCGGTCTGGAAATACATACCACACTCGATCAGAACATACAGGCCGATATGGACTCGGTTTTCACGGACGACCAATACTTCCCGCTGCTCAATAAGAGCGCCCAGCAGCAGGGTGAACACCCCCAGGCGGCAATGGCCGTTATCGACGCGCAGAACGGGCAGGTACGCGCTCTTTATGGAGGCTACGGCAAGAAGGAAGCCAGCAATACGCTGAACAGGGCTTCTTCTTCCCTGATGAAAAGGCAGCCGGGTTCCAGCATCAAACCCATTGTAGTTTATGCTCCGGCGATAGATCTGAAGAAAATAACCCCGGCAACGATAATCGATGACGTGCCTGTTTACATGCTGGGCGGAAAGGACTCCGAGCGCGAATATCCAAGCAACTACGACAATGCTCATGACGGACTTACGTCCGTGAGAAACGGCCTTAAAAATTCCGTAAACGTAGTAGCCGCCAGGATATGGAGAGATATGCTCGGTCCGGACAACTCAGTGGAATACTTGAAAAAGGTCGGTATCGACAGAACGAATGAAAAGTACATCTCGCTCGTTATGGGCGGCCTTGAAACTGGCGTCAATCCATTGCAGATGGCTGCGGCATATGTTCCTTTCGCTCACAAGGGGCTTTATTTTGAGCCTACGACATTTACCGAGGTAAAGGACGCCAACGGCAAAGTCATTATAGACAGGAGAGCAGCTAATTTCAATGTAGCTTACAGCGAGAAGACCGCTTTCATCATGGAGGACATGATGAAGGAGGTTACTAAGGGCAGGGATTCCACATACCCTCATTCCGGTACGGCAGCGGCAAATGTAAATGAAAAAATCATCGGCATGCCTGTCGCAGGTAAAACCGGTACAACGAGCAGCAATATTGACAAGTGGTTCGTAGGATATACTGCGTATTATACAGCGGCGGTATGGTACGGTTATGATAATAACGGAACCGAGCCCATCAAGCTGACTACGAAGGAATATGACCAGGCACAGAAGATCTGGGCCGCCGTCATGGCAAAAGTTCACGAAGGCCTCCCAAAGAAGGATTTTACGATGCCCGCTGGGATCGTACAGAAAAAAATATGCATATACTCCGGCAAGGTAGCAACACCGCTCTGCGAAAAGGATCCGCGCGGAGACGCAACAAAAATGGAATATTTTATAAAGGGCACCGAACCGAGGGATGACGATCCCTGCACCGTCCATGTAGAGGCGCAGGTATGCACCGAAAGCAAGGACGCGCTGGGGCGCAATCTGCTGGCAGGTCCGTATTGTCCTCCCGACAAGGTAGTGACGAAGGTATTTATACAGCGTCCGACTCCCTATGTTCCGACAAAACCCGGCGAGAAACAGCCGAAGGATATTGCCTATGAGCTTCCGGCGGGAGAATACTGTCCGATCCATGGCCCGTCAACAACCATAACGACGGCTTCGGGCATAGGGCTTGAAAATCCCCCGCTCCCGGCAACGGGGCAAAACCCGGATTCACTGGAAAGCAGCACCCAGGACGGCGAAGGCATATCGACAGGCTCCGCTATCGATTCGAATTCAAAGCGGCAGAAAAACTAGAGCGAAGAAAAACGAAGGACGGTTCCTTGGGTAGCGCATCCAGGAATCGTCCTTCTTCTTTTTGGTATTTCTTATTGTCTTAATTTGCTGTAAACAGAGTACCTGCTTCCTGCCCTTCCGTTATATCGATAATTATTCCGGGCTCCGCACCGCTGGCGATAACCATGTCTATCCTGTTATTCATGGCCAGCTTTGCCGCAGTCAGCTTTGTGACCATCCCGCCTGTACCCCGCCTTGAACCTGCACCTCCTGCACATTTTTCCAACTCGGGAGTGATTTCGTGCACAACCGAGATCAGGTGCGAATCGGCATTTTTTTTGGGATCACGGTCATAAAAGCCGTCTATATCCGAAAGTATAATCAGAAGATCTGCATCTACCAAGGCTGCGACGATAGCTGACAGCGTATCGTTATCACCGAATACCCGCTTTTCGCCGTATTCTATTTCGTCTATGGATACGGAATCGTTTTCATTTACGACAGGCACAATCCCGTACCCCATAAGAGTCTCAAAGGTATTTACGACATTGTGCCTTGTGTGCGCTTCCTCGACAACGTCACGGGTAAGCAGTATCTGCCCGACTGTATGGCCGTATTCCGAAAAGAATTTGCTGTAAATATGCATAAGCTCACACTGGCCGACTGCTGCAGCCGCCTGCTTTTCACGCACGCTTCCGGGTTTCCCCTTCATCTTCATCTTCCCGGAGCCTACCCCGATAGCTCCCGAAGTCACAAGCACCACTTCCTTACCCTGATTCAGCAGATCGGAAAGGACCCGGGCCAGCTTGTCTATCCGGGTAAAATTGACTTTGCCGTTTTCATATGTAAGCGTTGAAGTGCCGACCTTGACAACAATTTTTCTTGCCTGTCTGAGCCTGGCTCTTTCATTATCCATTCTCATTTTCTCCTTCAGTAGAACAAATTAAAGATTTAACCCTTCCATATTATCACAAGGCCGGACAGACTCACAACCTTTCTTTATATTCAGCGACCCGACCCGCGGCTTTCCAAAACGCATTCCAAACACTATAATTCTCGAAACCCCCGTATAATATATCTTTATTTTTTACAAAGTGATTACGTTTAGTTCTATTGAATAATAAAAGCAGAATTATTATGATTGTAGTGAAAAGCGTGTTTATACTAAAAGTGGGACTTACCTTTGAGAAGTACTGACGGAGCATAGCCTTTATAGTTCCTGAAGACCTTGCTGAAATAGAACAGGTCATCGAATCCGCTTCTCATTGCGGCTTCGCCGACGGTATAACCTCCTGTTGAAAGCAGGCTTTCTGCGTTGTTGACGCGTATACGCGTTATGTACTGTTTTATACTGCAGCCGTTAGCCTTCTTGAAATAAGCCCCGAGATAGACAGGGTTCAAACCGGCGATTGCTGCCAACTGGTTAAGCTCGATTTTGTTCATGTAATTCTTGAGGATATGCTGCTTCACACCGGCTAACCGTTCATCCTCCTGCTGCATGGGCAGGCCGGACGCCACGCGGTTGAGCAGCTTGTCAAGTATCAACATGAAATAAGCCCTGGCCCGCATTTTGTAATTATATGATTTTTCAACCCATATGTGGTCCAGTTCGCTGTAAAGGCTGATAAGGTCAGCGGATATCCCGAGCTTCATTACTCTGTCGAATGGCAGTACGGCATCATCGCTACTGTCACCTGGGTTATGGATATGGAAGTTCGCGGCAAAAGACTGTATTGGATCTTCGGTAAATGTATAAGCTTCCCGGACATTTCCGCTGGGGATGTAAATCAAATCTCCCTGTTGAAGCTTGTATTCTTCACCATTGACAATGTAAACGGAGCGCCCGCCGTACACATAGGTCAGATCGTGAAAATCGATGGTCGACCTTATGATGTTCCAGCCCGGCGTACATTTTCTGTTTACAAAGTATTCTATATCGGGGATGATTTCCGTATAGTCGGCGTCCTGCATAACAACACCATGTACCTTTATTTATGAGAAACTTTGTAACTATTTTACTACATATGCAGTATATACTGCAAGAAAGGGATAAAATGATAAAAAACAACGATAAAAAAATAACCGGTTATGACGCCTGGCTCGGGTACCCTGCTCTGGACAGTGCCAAAATAAAAAGATATGTCTCACTGTTCAATGGCATATACTTAAGCTCTTCAGACCTTCAGCTGGCAACTGCAAAAGCCGAGTTGAAATCCGCCGTCAAGTCGATGTTCGGCAAGGTTCTGCGCCAGTCGGAGACTCCCCTGGCCGAAAATATCATAGTACTCTGCAAGCTTGATGATATCGAGGAAGAACCTAAAGCTTCAGACCTGTCATATTGCCGGGACTTGATAACTGACGAGGAGAAATCCAGGATAGGCCGGGAAGGCTACATAATTAAAAGCTACAGAGCCGCTTCCGGGAAAGGCCTTATCATAGCGGGAAAAACCGGCACGGGCGTTATTTACGGAGTGTTCTCGCTGATTAGGCAAATTCAAAAGGGGAGCTTTTCCGAAAATGCAGTCGTTATCGATAACCCTGCAGTAAACCTGCGTATGCTGGACCATTGGGACAATATGGACGGCAGTATCGAAAGAGGCTATTCGGGCAATTCCTTCTATTTCAAAAACAACAGGATTACCGGAGAATATTCCAGGATACGCGACTTCGCCAGGCTTTCTGCGTCCGTAGGGATAAACGGCATCGTGATCAACAATGTAAACGTTCATAAGGTCGAGACCAACCTGATAACAGCAAGATTCCTTCCGCAGGTAGCCAAAATCGCCGCGATCTTCAGACAATACGGTATTAAAATTTACCTCAGCGCCAATTATTCGAGTTCCATAGATTTGGGCGGTCTGACCACTGCCGATCCCCTTGACCCCGAAGTACAGTCCTGGTGGGCCATAAAGGCAGATGAAATATACAGTCAAATACCGGATTTCGGCGGTTTCCTGATAAAAGCGGATTCGGAATTCAGGCCTGGGCCTTTTACCTATGGCAGAAACCATGCCCAGGGAGCGAATATGCTTGCTAAAGCTTTGAAGCCCTATGGGGGGCTGGTAATCTGGCGCTGTTTCGTTTACAACTGCCAACAGGATTGGAGGGACAGAATCACAGACAGGGCAAATGCAGCCTATGATAATTTCATGCCCCTGGACGGCAGCTTTGATGATAATGTACTGCTGCAAATCAAAAACGGACCTATGGATTTCCAGGTTCGGGAACCTGTATCTCCGCTGCTCGGAGGTATCAAAAAAACCAATGTAATGCTCGAGCTCCAGATAGCTCAGGAATACACAGGACAGCAGAGACACCTTTGCTACCTGGCTCCGATGTGGAAGGCTGTGCTGGATTTCGATACGTACAGCGAAGGCAAGGGTTCGACGGTGAAATCACTGCTTTGCTGCGCCGGCGAAAAAGGCCGGCTCTCCGGTATAGCCGCCGTATCTAATACCGGGAACGACATGAACTGGACTGGACACGATTTGGCCCAGGCGAACCTTTATTGCTTCGGCAGGCTTTCATGGAACCCGGAGCTTAGCTCAGCGGAAATAGCCGGGGAATGGATCAGCAGTACCTTCGGCGGCGATCCGGCAGTGCAGGAGACTGTCCGCAGCATGCTTCTGGACTCCTACCGTATATACGAAAGCTATACTTCGCCGCTCGGCATAGGCTGGATGATAAACCCGGCGCACCATTACGGCCCCAGTGTCGACGGGTATGAGTACTCCGCATGGGGCACCTATCACCGTTCCGACTGCGGCGGCATGGGAGTCGACAGGACCCGCGCGTCCGGTACCGGCTACGCAGGCAGGTATTTCTCCCCCAACTCGGAAATGTATGAAAAACCGGAAACCTGCCCCGAAGAGCTGCTTTTGTTCTTCCATCACATTCCGTACAAATACCTGCTAAAGTCCGGAAAGACCCTGATACAGCATATTTACGACTCCCATTTTGAAGGAGCGGAGCAAGCCTCCCAGCTTGCAGAAAAATGGAAGCTCCTTAACGGTAAGATTGAACCGCACTGCTACGAAAGAGTGCTGGAAAGACTCCGGGGACAGGCCGCACATGCGTGTGAATGGCGCGATGTAATAAACACATATTTCTTCAGAAAGAGCGGCATCCCGGATGAAAAAGGGCGCAAAATATATTGATGCTTATGCACAGCCAAATATTTTTTGCCTTGTGATTTAGCTTCTGGTATACTAATGTAAATCGAAACTGCCAATAATAATTTTACTGCAGCGCAATCCTAACAGGGTGCAGTGAAATGAGGTGTTTATATGGATATCACAAATACTTGCGGAAAGGTGAAATCGGCTTCCATAAAGCTTGCTGCGGCAACTGGTGAAGCGAAGGATAAAGCGCTTCTCAAAATAGCCGATTACCTTAATGAGCATAGAGATGAAATATTCAAGGCAAACAAGGAGGACCTCCGGAGGAGCGAAGCCGAAAACCTCCCCGCCCCGCTGCTTAAAAGACTCAAGTTCGACGAAGCCAAGCTTTCGGATGTAATAGCCGGGATACACAGTCTTGTCAGCCTTGAGAATCCTGTCGGCAGGACTTTGCTTTCCACCGAGCTGGACAAGGACCTCGAGCTTTACAGAGTCACATGTCCGATTGGCGTCATCGGAATAATATTCGAATCAAGACCCGACGCACTCGTCCAGATCTCCACACTGTGTCTGAAGAGCGGTAACGGCGTATTGCTGAAGGGCGGCTCCGAAGCAAGGGAAACCAATCGCATACTTTCCGATCTGATAATATCCGCTACAGAATCGGCAGGCATTCCCGAAGGCTGGTGCGCCCTGCTTGAAACAAGAGCCGATATAAACGAACTGCTGAAACAGGACAAATACGTAGACCTGATTATCCCAAGAGGCTCGAATGAATTTGTCAGATATATAATGGATAACACGACCATACCTGTCATGGGACATGCCGAAGGTATATGCCATTGTTATGTCGATTCCCCTTCCGACCCCGAAATGGCAGTACGTATAGCAATAGATTCGAAAACCCAGTATGTAGCCGTCTGCAATGCAATGGAAACGCTCCTTGTCCATAAGGACGCTGCCGGCGCATTTCTGCCGAAGCTAAAAAGAGCGGCCGACGAAAAGAAAGTGGAGCTGGTGGGCTGTCCCGAAACAGTAGCCTGCATACAGGTCAAGCCGGCCTGCGAGCAGGATTGGAGGACTGAATATCTGGACTACAAGCTTTCTGTCAAAGTAGTCGGTGATATAGATGAAGCAATTGAACATATAAACACGTACGGTTCCGGCCACACGGACACCATAGTGACTTCCGACAGGGAGCATGCGGCGCGCTTCATGGCGCTGGTCGATTCGGGCAATGTATTCTGGAACTGTTCGACCCGGTTCAGCGACGGATTCAAGTACGGATTCGGAGCCGAGGTGGGCATCAGTACCGGCAAGCTGCACGCGAGGGGTCCGGTAGGACTGGAAGGCCTGGTCAGCTATAAATACAACCTGATAGGCAATGGGCAGATAGTAGCCGATTACGCTGAAAAAAGAAAAAGCTTCACACACCGGAAGCTCGACAAGAAGTTCCCTCTTTGATACCGGAATAAAACACGGCGCAGCAGGCACAGGCATCATTTAGCCTTTGACAGCTCCTATGGTAAGGCTTTTTATGATCTTGTCGTTAAGGAAGAAGTACACGATAAGGCTCGGCACGACCATTATAACCACGGCCGCCAGCTGTATGGCCCAGCTCGTTGAGTACTGCCCCCTGAAACGCGTCAGGCTGACAGGCAGCGTCATCTTGTTCGGATCAGACATGAAAATCAGGGCAAACATCAGCTCGTTCCATGCAGCTACAAAGTTGAAGATGGAAATGGTGGCTATTGACGATTTGGACAGCGGAAAAATTATTTTCCAGAATACAGTTCGCATTTTACATCCGTCCATGATCGCTGCTTCCTCAATTTCCTTCGGGAAAACGGCCATGAAGCCTCCCAGGATGAATATCGAGGTCGGCAGCGCAAATGCTACATAAGGCAGTATAAGCGAGATATAATGATTCAGTATGTTTATACTGTTGAAAACCAGGAACAACGGGATCAGCGTGGAATGTATAGGTATCATGATGCCGATAAGGAATATCCCCAGGGCCAGGCCGGAAAACCTCCATTTGAATCTCTTTATGGCAAATGCCGCCATAGCCGACACCACTATCGTAATAGCGATGGAACTGGCGGAGACTATGACAGAGTTGAAAAAGCTGGTCCCTACTTTGCCCGAGACCCAAGCTGTAGCATAGTTGACGAACTGCATAGACGAAACTATGGACCAGGGATTGCTGAACAGCTCGTTATCAGTCTTCAGCGAATTGAACAGCAGCCATAAAAGCGGATACAGATACGCCAGCGATAAAATAATCAATACTATATAGACTATTGCTCTCGATACGGATACCTTTTTTTCTTGTGTGACCGATTCCGACATTG
Source organism: Clostridia bacterium (assembly GCA_036260935.1). Taxonomy (GTDB): domain Bacteria; phylum Bacillota; class Clostridia; order Acetivibrionales; family DTU013; genus JAEYOM01. The sequence continues at coordinate 34,764 of DATALQ010000006.1, read as the reverse complement.
TTTTGATCTCTCCTCCGGTAAGTGAACCTATATATTCAACGTTTCCTTAATAAAGCTGTATTTCTTCAGACTTGAAGGCCCTGTTCAGAACTGCCGTGACTATCAGGCACAGCGCGAGCAGAACGACCGCGATCGCGCTTCCGTAGCCATACTGCATGTCCCTGAAGGATTTATAGTACATATAAAGAGCAACCACTTCGCTCGCATGGTTCGGACCGCCGTTGGACATGACATAGATAAGGTCGAAGTAGCGGAGCGAGCCGGTGGCGATCAGTACGGTATCGATCCCGATGATGGGCTTTATCAGGGGTATCGTGATATATATTATCCTCTGCATAAACGTTGCGCCGTCTATGGTTGAGCTCTCGTTCAGACTTTCGGGTATGTTTTCGATAGCGGCAAGATAAAGGATCATATGGTAACCGATGAATTGCCAGCTGAGAACGACCAGGATGGAGGGCAGCACGATCCTTTCATCTGCCAGAAACAATACAGGCTTGTCAATGATGCCGAAGCTGGTAAGCAATTTGTTCAACAGCCCGAAATCCGGGTTATATATAAAGGACCACATCAGGCCGATTGCTACGCTGGCCAGGATATTCGGCATAAAATATACAGTCTTGAAGTATCTTGAACCTTTAATATTGCTCGAAAGCGCAATTGCCAGCAATATGGCCAGGGGCACCTGAACAACTACGGAAAACACCAGCAGCAGCATCGTATTTGCGAGACTTCCCTTAAAAATATCGTCGATGGTAAAAAGCTGGATGAAATTTCTGAGGCCCGCGTATCTCTTGATATCTACAAGATTCCACCTGAAAAAGCTGTTGTACAGAGTACTGAATACCGGCAGGGCAACGATTCCTATATAAATAAAGGAAGCGGGAAATATAAACAGAAATATTGTCTTTTTATTTCTGAGCATGGCATCCATTGTCAAATCTCCTTATCAGTAAGTGTTTCATGATAACCAGTCCCGGCGGCCTTTATACCGGCCGCCGGAGCTGATCGCCTGCCTGATCACTTGTTCTGTTCCGTAAACTGCTGAAGAGTCTTGAAGGCGTCTTCAGGCTTTTTACCGGCCGTTATTGCCTGGATGGTATTGTTGTACTCGTTGCCAATAGTAGCTCCCAGGCCAACGTCGTAGAATACGAAAAGCTCCTTCATATCCTTGAGCAGGTTTGCTACCTTCAGTGCGATCGGATTCACCTTGGACTGGTCAGGAGTTACATTTGTCGCAATAAGATTTCCCGCTTCATTGAGCTTGGTCTGGATGGCAGGGTCTGATACTGTCTTGATGAATTCGGCTGCCGCATCTGCAACAGCGGACTTGGCCGAGATGGCAAAGCTCTGGTCCGGCTGCCCGACCCAGCTGTCGGCGTTTCCCTTTCCTCCGGCGATTGCAGGGAACTTGCACACGTCAAGCTTATCCTTCATATCGGTATACAGCTGCTGTATCGCCCAGCTTCCCATGAACAGCATACCGCTCTTTCCCGCTCTGAAATCCGCCTGCGCAGGGTCATTGTCAAGCGCGTTGAAACCTGTCGGAAATGCTCCCAGGTTGGCAAGCTCGGCCATTCGTTTGCCGCCTTCGATAAAAGCCGGATCCTCCCACGTGCCGGTACCGTTATATACGTTGTTGAAGGGAGTTGTCCCGCCTACACGGTTGATAATTATTTCGCTGAGCATTGCTCCCACCCACGGCGCCTTGTTGCCCAGCGCAAACGGCGTTACGCCATTGTCCTTGAGTACTTTGACAATGTTTAATAGATCGTCGTAGGTCTTTGGTTCTGTCAGGTTGTACTTCTTGAATATGTCCTTGTTGTAGAAAAGGCAGGCGACTGTCTGAGTCGTGGGCAAAGCGTATACTTTTCCGTCAAATTGAAGAGAGGTATATACACCCGGTACGTACCTGTTCTTCCATTCAGTATCACTGTTGAGTTTGCCTGTGAGGTCATAGACCTTTCCGGCCTGTACGAACGGTTTGAGAAAGCCTGCGGCCCAGGTATTGAACACGTCTGGAACCTGGTTCGCAGCCATTGCTGCGGCAATCTTGGTCTTGTACTGTTCCTGCTCGGTGAACTCAACTGCTGCGGTGGCATTGAGCTTGTTGTTTTGATTGAACATAGTAACCGCATCCTTGATAATCTGCGAATTGGGGTCGGTCTCGATACCCCAGCAGGAGATTTTTACGCCAATTTTTTGAGCAGGAGCAGTTCCGGCAGTGGTGCTTCCTGCAGCCGTACTTCCGCCAGCCGCCGGCGGATTCGCAGGATTCCTGGCACAGCCCGCAAACATGGATGAGAAGGTAAAACTAAGGCAAAGCAATACGATTGATATTTTCTTCATATAAACTTCCTCCTTACTGTTTCATTGATTTAAGTACTCTGACGTATAAGAATATGATTCCCAACGGAACTAAAATAGATGCCATAAGAAACATTGGAGCAGATTTTACATAATATGAAATGAAGTAATTTTAACTGGTGATATTTATGGAAAGTCCAATGAATATAGAAAATATTACAAATAGCCTTTTAGTTCTCCAAAAGATCAAACAGCTTCGCAGTTCCGCCCAGCGCGGTGAAAACGCCGGCGTGGAAGGCGCTGTGCACCCGGACAGACTATCGCTGATGCTTGAAATACTATCGGTTATCGAAGGTTTCCTACCTCAGACCAGGGGCGGTTCCCTTGCTCTGGCGCTCAGGCAGGGCACCAGATACAGCGGAGCATACAGGGAGCTTAAAGGCCACATCAGAAATATAAGCAGAAGCAAGCTGGAAATGCAGCATGTAATGAAAACGCTGAAGCTGGTCGTCCCTGTACTCGATAACAGGCAGAGAGTCTACCTGGATAAGTTCATAAAAATCGTCGAGATCATCGAGTCTTGACTTTCCCTCATATAAAGACGGATAATACCTGTATGGGACGTATACACTCTTTTGAAACATTCGGCACATTGGATGGGCCGGGAATAAGATTTGTCGTTTTCATGCAGGGCTGCCCCCTCCGCTGCCTGTATTGCCATAACCGCGATACCTGGGACAAGTCCGGAGGCCGGGAATACACCGTTGAACAGGTCATGGCCGAGATCATGAAATATGTCGGCTACTTCAGGTTTTCAGGCGGTGGCGTGACTGTTTCCGGCGGAGAACCTCTGCTTCAGCGGGAATTCGTGACGGAACTTTTCAGAAGCTGCCGGAAAAACGGAATACACACAGCTCTTGATACCAGCGGTTATACGGATATCGAAGGTCTCGACGAGCTCCTCTCCCTCACCGATCTGGTGTTGCTCGATATTAAACATGCCTGCGAGGAAGGTCACCGCAGGATTACAAGCAAAGGCCGTGAGAAGCCGGCTGCCTTTTCACGTCTGCTCTCGGACAGGAAAATACCGGTATGGATACGTTATGTCCTCGTTCCGGGCTACACGGACTCCGGGGAAGATCTTTTGTCCGCCGCTTCATTCATAAAGAGTCTGGACAATGTTCAGAAGGTTGAAGTACTGCCATACCATTCCATGGGCTCATTCAAATGGGAAGAACTAGGTCTCGGTTATCCGCTCAAGGGTGTTTCCGAGCCTGACGCCGGCAGCATCAGTAGGGCCCGCAGCATTCTCGGCGCACTCGACTGATTTTTTCCTTCTTTTTCGACTTCTTTTTTACTTCTTTTCACAATAATGATTGACAATAATTTCATATTATGATAATAATGAATTGTTTTGTTAGTTTAGTGATTCTAAACAAAATGTTTATGTATAAATACACCTTAAGGTGTGAAGGAAGAGATTTATGAAAATCGGAAACAAGATCAAGATGTTGAGGATAAAGAACGGCCTTACGCAGGAAGAACTGGCCGACAGAAGCGAACTCTCAAAGGGCTTCATATCTCAAATCGAACGCGACCTTACCTCTCCTTCCATTGCTACGCTCGTAGACCTTCTTCAATGTCTCGGTACCAGCCTTAAGGACTTTTTCAATGAGATAGACGAGGAAAAGATAGTATTCAGCAGGGACGATGCGTTCATAAAGGAAAATCCGGAACTTCAGCATGAAATCAGATGGATCGTGCCGGATTCCCAAAAGAACCGTATGGAGCCGATTATCCTAAAGCTGGCTGCCGGAGGCACATCCGAGGCCGATGACCCTCATGAGGGGGAAGAATTCGGTTATGTACTGTCAGGCAGTATTTTCGTCAATCTGGGAGGCAGGAAATACAGGGTCAAAAAGGATGAAAGCTTTTATTTCAAGCCGAATGCGACCCATTCGATATCAAATGCGGGGAAAACTGAGGCAAAGCTGCTTTGGGTCTCTACCCCGCCCAGCTTTTAACGTATTGAAGGAGGTTGGACGGTGGGTAAACATATCATAGAACTGGTGGATCTCACAAAGGAATACGACGGTACCGAAGCACTCAAGGGGATAAACCTGTATATCCGGCAGAATGAATTCGTGACTCTGCTCGGGCCAAGCGGCTGTGGCAAGACAACTACACTCAGGCTTATCGGCGGCTTCGAAAAGCCTACATCAGGCGCCGTGCTTTTCGAGGGTGCTAATATAAACGACATGCCCCCCTATAAAAGGAGGGTAAATACGGTATTTCAGAAGTACGCCCTGTTTCCTCACATGAATGTCTATGAAAATATAGCGTTCGGTCTCAGGATAAAAAAGACCGATAACGCCGTTATACGTGAAAAGGTGGCGGCAATGCTGTCCATGGTCAATCTTGAAGGCTTCGAGAAGAGATCCGTAGAATCTCTGAGCGGAGGACAACAGCAGAGAATCGCCATAGCACGCGCGCTTGTAAATGAACCTGAAGTCCTGCTGCTGGACGAGCCACTTGGCGCACTGGACCTGAAACTCAGGAAGGAAATGCAGCTTGAACTGAAAAATATACAGAAACGTCTGGGTATAACTTTCATCTATGTTACTCACGATCAGGAGGAAGCCCTCACCATGTCCGATACGATTGTGGTGATGCAGCAGGGAACGATTCAACAGATCGGTACTCCCCAGGACATATACAATGAACCCAAAAATGCTTTCGTTGCCGATTTCATCGGCGAAAGCAATATCATAGACGGCGTTATGCTGGAGGATTATCGGGTTAAGTTCGCAGGGCATGTTTTGGAATGTGTGGACAGGGGTTTCGGCAGCAATGAAAGTGTGGACGTGGTCGTACGCCCTGAGGATATAAGGCTGATACATGATAACGCCAATTTGCTGCAGGGGCGTGTCATATCCGTCATATTCAAGGGCGTGCATTACGAGATGAAGGTTTCCGACGAAAACGGCTTTGAGTGGATAGTCCATTCGACGTCCATGGAACCCGTGGATACTGCAGTAGCTCTCACTATACAGCCCTGCGATATTCAGATAATGAAAAAGGTGCGAACTATATGAAAAAAGGATGGGTATCATACCCCTACATTTTTTGGATGATACTTTTCACTCTGGTGCCTCTGCTCCTGGTGTTATATTACAGTCTTACGGCGCCGGATCCTTCGGGTAATTCTGTCTTAACGGCCGATAACTTCCGGAGGTTTATTGAACCAATTTACATAAAGGTACTGGCCAGGTCGATCGTACTGGCGCTGACAAGCACGCTGATCTGCCTTCTGGTCGGCTATCCGGTGGCGATGATACTTTCCGGCAGGGACTTAAGCCGAAGGAATCTTTTGGTCCTGCTTTTCGTTATCCCCATGTGGATGAATTTCCTTCTCAGGACCTATGCGTGGATGACGCTTCTCGACCGTAAGGGCGTACTGAATTCACTGCTTGGCATGGTTGGACTCCCCCGGCTGAATATTCTCTATACCGATGCGGCTGTCATACTGGGTATGGTTTACAACTTTTTACCCTTCATGGTGCTGCCCATATTTTCCGTCCTCAGCAAGATAGACAGGAGTGTCGTCGAGGCAGCTGAAGACCTGGGGTCGGATTCTTTTACGGTTTTCCGCAGGATCATTTTCCCTCTGAGCTTCCCGGGAGTGGTATCAGGCATAACGATGGTGTTCATGCCGGCTGTAACAACATTCATTATTTCGAAGCTGCTGGGCGGAAGCCAGTATATGCTGATAGGCAATCTGATCGAAGACCAGTTCACAAGGGTCTATGACTGGAATTTCGGCTCCGCGGTCTCCATTGTCATGATGCTGCTCATACTTGTCAGCATGGGAATCATGTCGCGGTACGACAAGGAAGATATGGGGGGTGGGCTGTTATGAAGAAAGCGGTCAAAAAGCTGTATCTATTCCTTATATACCTGTTTCTTTATGCGCCGGTTTTTACGCTCATCATTTTTTCCTTCAACAATTCGAAATCACGGGCGCACTGGGACGGATTCACGTTCAAATGGTACGGCGAGCTTTTCCGCGACAAGCAGATAATGACTTCGCTTACCTACACGCTGACAGTAGCACTGCTTGCTTCGCTGACGGCTACGATTGTCGGCACGGCGGCTGCGGTGGGCATTTTCAATATGAAAAAGCTGGGCAAATCATTGGTAATGAACCTGACGTACCTGCCGGTACTCAATCCGGATATCGTCACGGGTATCTCTCTGATGATCCTCTTTATTTTCATAAACCTGAAGCTGGGCTTTACAACGCTGCTGCTTGCACATATAACGTTCAATCTGCCATATGTCATACTTTCCGTACTGCCAAAGCTAAAGCAGCTGAACAAGCACCTGTTTGAGGCAGCGCTGGATCTCGGTGCAGTTCCTCTGCACGCTTTCAGGAAGGTCATTCTGCCCGAAATAATGCCTGGTGTAGTAACGGGTTTCCTTCTGGCTTTTACGCTTTCCCTCGACGACTTTATCATCAGCTTTTTTACTACGGGTTCCGGTGTTTCGACTCTGTCGATAACTGTTTACTCTATGGCACGGCGCGGCGTAAATCCAAAAATAAATGCTCTTTCGACACTCATGTTCATTGTAGTACTCGTACTACTGCTGATAATCAACAAGCGCTCGTCGGCCGGAGAAGGCTCAGGCGGCGCCAAGGAAACGGCAAAGCTCAGCAATCTGATATGACGTTTATACTCAGTTTGGAAAAATTAGTTTTGTGGGAGGAAATGTAAAATGGCAAAAAGGATAAAAAGGGCAGCAACAGCGGTATTGGCCGCGCTTTCCCTGGCAGTGATGCTCGGCGCCTGCAGTGGGACCGGATCGTCGGCGGAGAAAGTGACGATCAATGTATTCAACTGGGGAGAGTATATAGGCGAGACAACAATCGCCGACTTTGAGAAGACTTACCCCAATATCAAGGTCAATTATGAAAACTTTACCACCAATGAAGATATGTATGTGAAGATCAAAACGGGCGGTTCTGCCTACGACGTCGCCATACCGTCCGACTACATGATAAAGCGCATGCTTGACGAGGGCCTGCTCAACAAGATAGACATGAGCGGCATACCAAATTACAAATATATTGACGGACGCTTCAAATCGCTTTCCTACGACCCTGGCAACGAATACTCGGTACCATATATGTGGGGTACGGTCGGAATATTATACAATAAAACTATGGTTTCTGATCCGACAGACACCTGGAAGATACTCTGGAATGAGAAATACAAAAAGCAGATAATCATGCCGGACAGTGAGCGCGACAGTATCGGAGTAACACTGAAAATGCTCGGTTATTCCATGAATACAAAGAATATTGCAGAGCTTGAAGAAGCCAGGAAGGCGCTAATCCAGCAGAAGCCGCTGGTACAGGCCTATGTCGTTGACGAGGTAAGAGACATAATGATAGGTGAAAGCGCAGCTCTTGCAGTTGTCTGGTCCGGAGACGCCTATTACTGCATGTCCGAGAACGAGAATCTGGCTTATTCCATTCCTAAGGAGGGTACCAATTACTGGTTCGATTCTATGGTTATCCCGACTACCAGCAAGCATAAAAAGGAAGCTGAGATTTTCATCAACTTCATGTGCGACCCCAAGATAGCATTCAATAATGCTGATTACATAGGTTATGCCACTCCGAACACGGAAGTGATGAAGCTGCTGGATCCCGCATTGGTTGCGGATCGCAACGCATACCCGCTTAAAGAGGATCTCGAAAGCTCTGAGATATTCGAATACCCGGGCGACGAGGTCAACAAGGAATACAGCCGGATCTGGACGGAGGTAAAGGCTGATTGATTCGCTATGTACATAGCAAATAGCGTTAGCATTTTGCTTAGGCAATAATTATAGGCTTCTCTTTTCAGCTTTAAAGAAGTATAATATAAGCAGGAGTATTCGTAACAGTGCACAAACGTGCAAAGATACGAGGTTCATATGAAGATAGAAAGAATCAGCGAAAATATAATAAAAGTTACTATATCATATAACGATCTGGAAGAGCGTAATATCGACCTGAACACGCTCAATTATAATACACCTGCGGCACAGGAGTTTTTCTGGGATCTGATGGAGCAGGCCGAGGAACAGCTTGGTTTCAATCTTTCCGATTCACAGCTGATAATAGAACCGATACCGGATTCGAACGACGGCTTTGTTATAACTATCACCAGGGTAGACGAAGACGGTGAATTTGAATCGATCCACAAATATATAAAGAGCAGGATGAAAAAAAGCGACCTGCGCGTTAAGAAAAAAGGCAAGAAAGTCTGCTCGCCGCTTTATATCTATTCCTTCAAAAGCATCGACGACGTCTGCGGTCTTGCAGGCAAGCTCGAGGGGCTTTATAGCGGCGAAAGCTCGCTTTACAGATACCGCGATACCTATTACCTGACTCTTACCAGAAGCGGTCTTGTTCCCGCGAATACCAAGGCATTCGAACTAATGCTGAATGAATTCGGTACGAAAGTGAACAGTATTAGCTTCATCGACGGTTATCTCAACGAATATGGCGAAAAAGTAATAGAATACAATGCGCTCGAAGTACTTAAAAAGTTCTATTAAGAAGTTCAATTTAGAGGATCCAGTTGCTTCCAGGAAGGGAATCTGTACGGACGTTTAATGAGGGGTATCCAGCTCGGAAACGAAAACGAGTTGGATACCTTTTTCATCGAATTCCGGAAGCATTTCAGAGATTGCCGCTGCAGTCACTTTTCCGCCTTCAATACCGACATGGCCTATAGCTACTGCCCTGCCCTTTTTGAGAGCTATTTCCCCAGCCTCGGCAAGGCGCTTTTTTACAAAGCTTTTCGGTTGTTTTCCATCCAGGAATACGTCGCGTTCAAAACAAACAACGCCCATTTCGGAGGATACCTTGCTGCAGACCGGATGGTAAGCCGTCTTGCTGTCAACGAAGTACATATCCCTTTCCTTGACGACCCCCAGTATGCTATGGGCAATGTCCTCACTCCCGCTGGCTTTCGAACCCATATGGATATTTGCCCCTACCGCATAGGGAATATCGTCGAAGGACCTTTGCGCAATATCTCTTACTCTGTCCGCATTCATTCCCGATAAAATAGGTTCGGGGCCAAGCCAGCTCATCCTGCCGTGATACGCTTCCAGCGGAAGATGTACAATCACCTCGAAGCCTTTTTCATGTGCTTTTTCGGCGTCACTATGGGAATAATCGAGGAAAGGCATTACTGCAAAGGTAAGATGTCTGTCTATGGCCATCATCTCTTTGACGCCATCCCTGCCTGAACCGAAATCATCGATTATAATGGCAAGTTTTCCTCCATCGATTTTCGAAATGCTCCCGGCGTCTTCATAATTGCCCGTCAGATATCTTTCAATCGCGTAGGATAAAGCTTCGGCAAGCTGTTCCTGGAAAGGTGCCTCGGTAAGGCGTCTGCGTTCCTCTGCATTTGATATGAAGGCTGTTTCGGCTATAACTCCGGGTATTCTGGAATGCTTCAGGAGAAAGTAATTGCTGGTCTGAGGATCGTGTACGGTACGTTTGACGCCGTCTACGACCATGCTGTTGAAGGAACGCTGAACAAGGTATGCCAGCTGGCGGCTTTGAGGAAATTTTTCGCCGAAAAATACGATAGACCCATCGGTCGCGGGCTTGCTCAAATTGCAGTTTACATGGATGCTGAGGAACATCTGTGCATTGCTGTTATTTATGACATCCAGTCTTGCGTTCAGATCCCTTTGGTGCCTGCTGCTGCTTGATTCATTCCGATCATCCAGCGAGATGTCTTTTTCCCTGGTCATTATGACTTTGTAGGCCTTCTGCTCGAGCCTTAATTTAAGCTTTTTAGCTATGGCGAGATTTATGTCCTTTTCAAGTATCCCATCCCTGTTAGCCCCTCCGTCAACACCGCCATGGCCCGGATCTATAACGATGATCCCGCTTTGAGGGTCTGTAAAAGAGTTGGCTGGTCTGTTGCTGTAAATAAAAAGAGTACATGCAATGAAAATGATGATTATTAGGACGGACACAGCGGTAAATATGCTTTTTCTACCCAGTATAAATACTTTGAATCTCTTCATTGACCTTGTTACCAATGAAAATCTACTAATATCATATTCCCGAGTAAAGCATACTATGTTCTTCTATTTGTTGTCGTTTTCCCAATCTGTGCCCGGTGCGATCTGAACAATGGACTTTTCCGCTTCATACTGATCCGTACTGATGAGTTCCCCATTTCTGAGGACATTTATTGTAATGCCTTCCCTGCCGGGGTTAAGAACAATTTTTTCGCCCGATTTGAGCGAACTGTTTTCGACGTAATATACCGCGGGAGTGTACCGTTGTATTACTTCCGTACTTATGCTGCAGTCTTCCTTCTTGTTTCCCATACTGCCCGCTATGACCACTGTAACCGAATTCCCGTCCGTTCTGGCAAATATGGCAAGTTTGTTCGGATAAGGATTTGAAAGTCTAAGATCATCCGAGTCTCCTGAAATCCATGAATCAAGTCCCGGTTCGATATAGTCGGGTGCAAGCGTGTGAGGAGTGCGCTTGATCGAATCCTTCGGCAGCCCCGCTGTAAGCATCGCGGCATAGAGTGTAGACGCCACCTGATCATAACCCTCATTATCGTTGTTAAAATTCGAATCCTTTTCCTTTAGTTTTTCAACAAAAGAAAACACACTGTTTTTTTCGCTTTTTTGAGGAATTATCGTTCCGTTTATCGAATCTACAGCTGTTACGATGCTGTCACCAAGTTCTCCGTCAGAAATCTCAGTCGTATATTCCCCAAGTACCTGTTGTATATCGTCGAAATCCTTCATCGTTATATCTGCATTAACCGTCTGCAGCACATAATTGTTAAGCTTTGTCAGTGCCACAGGCTTCCACGGTTCTACAGAAAGCTGCTTCCTTATGATGTCGGCCGCATTGTTGACATTGAGCTTCAACCCGGAAGTATCGGCTTTCTTCCTGACAGTACCGTCTTTAAAACTTATATCCGCATTTTCAGGCTTTATATAAAGCTTTTCGGAAAGTTCCGCCAATACAGTCCTGAGCTTGCCCTCGTCATATTTAATTACAGGTCGGATATCCTTATTTTTGCTGGTGAAATAGAAATCGAGAAGCTCCGGTATTTCCCGGGCGCTTTTAAGTGAGCTCAGCGGTTGAAGAGTAGCATTGCCGTCAATAGCCGCCCCAATCTGAGAGAATGGTACTTTGACCGGTGTACTGCCTTCTATATCCAATATTAATGAATCTGATTTCAATTTATCAGTGTAAGCTGATTCGATCTCAGTTATTGCTTTGGAATAAGGCTTGTTCCCGACAGAAATGCCGTCGACATTTACACCCGCAGGTACTCTGCTCATGGATTCACTGTACAGGACAGCAACCCCGGCTATAACCGCAAGCGTACTTTGAATAGCTATGAGTAAGAAAATAAGCGGTGTTTTGCGATTTTTAACCACAAATATCCAACTCCATAAGTCTTTTCTTTTGTTGTATCATATCAAAAAAATTACAAAAGTATAAAACACGAATGCTTTATACTTTTGATTTATTTTATGCCCTGTTGTTCATTACGAGTTCGATAAGCTTGTCCTTTGCTTTAGCTTCATCTATTATTGCGTCGTCTATTTGCATTCCTTCACTGATTATTACGCTGCCGGTGTTATCTACGATCGTCTTTGTAGCATATCTGCCTTTCAGATACTGGCGCTGACGCTGTTCAAAAAGAACCGATGCATTATCCTCTTCCGAAACAGTCTGCTGAGGTTCGGCTGTTGCGGCCGGTTCGGCATATTCGTCGGGCAGCGATGCCGGATAAGCTATATATGAGTTATTTTTTTTTTCGAAATCCCCGATTCCCGGTTCCGAATCCAACTGTGCCGCTGTATCGAGCAATGAAACCTCTATATCCTCTTTGACGACAGTCAGGTTTTTACCGAAAGTAATTACCGAATCACGTGGTATAAGCTTTATCTGTTTTTGAGTGATGTCGGCTATGAATTCAAGACCCGTGATCCTGCAATTGTCATTATCGTCAATATATATGTCGCCGATCTCCCCGATCAATCTGCCCTTTTTGGTAAGTACCTTGGTGCCCTTGACCCTGATATCGTTCTGGAGAAGCTGGATGGCTGCCGGGATCTTGCTGATATCGGTAATGACATCGTTGTTCTCTATCGTCAGAGCGTATTCTCCTATTCCAAGCACATCCTGCGTCGGAATGACCCTGGCGCTGAATATCTGTATGCCGCTGTCCACAACGATATAGTCGATTGCTCCCCTGTCTGCATTAATGATTATACTTTTTACCCTGCCGACCTCAAGTCCGTCGGAGATGCTTATTATGGGTAATCCAAGTATCTTTTGAGTTTTTTTCATGTAAAAAAACCTCCTTCATTTGGTGCAAATACCGTAAGTCATGCCTGTACTGCAGTCAGGTTCTTCCTGATTTCTTCCTTCACTGATATATCCATCGTATCGCCGTAAGTCTCATAATAACTGTTCAATATGTCCAGCGCAAGTTCCCGCTGACCCAACGACTTATACATCACACAGATATCAAGTATTATCCAGAAGGTAAGTTCTTTCCCGGGCTTTTTATCCAGCGCATACATGTGATACAGTATGGCGCTCTCGAAATCTCCGGCTCCCTTTAGTCTGAATGCTTCGTTGATACAGTCCTCTATGGTCAGACTGTTTCTATTATGTACAATGTTTTCTATACCCATTTTATCAATATTTTCATTGCTGTCAACAGAAATTTCTAAGTTATTTTCCATAGATGCTGCATTTTCGGCAATATTCGTCAAAATACCGCCAATACCGTTATTTGCTTCCTCTGCGGCAACTTCCGACAACGCCGCAGGTTCTTCATTTACAGAGGCAACCGTTTCATAACCGGCTGACAAAATTTCCTCGGCCACAGCTTCAGTTTCATATGCGGCCGGCAAGGCTCCTTCGACATCCGAGCCATTCCTGTTACTCCAGGCATCTGCTGCCGGACCATCCGACACGGCATTCCCTTCGAAGGCAGCTATACCGGATTCGGATACCGTATCGGCCATACCGCCAGCCTCTTCCGACTGTTCCTGTACATTGCTGTTATCAGCCGTGCCCTGTTCCTGTCCTGCTATAAAATTGACGAATATCTGTTCAAGGTAATTCTCGTCCTCCGACGCAGCCTCTTCAGGCTCAGTTCCGGTGCCTGCGGGATGCTTTTCCTTATTTTTCGTACCTGCCCCGTTAATAATAAACGAGATGATAAGGCTCAATACCGCAACGATCAATAAGTAGGCTGCGACCGAAACCAGAAGCACGGCCAAAGGAGAAGAAAGAGCAAAGCCTTTGGCCATACCTGACGAAACAAGACCGTATACCACCGGCAGACCAATAGCCGATATAAGCGAGGCAATTGTAACAGAAAGAAGTGTTTTAAAATTCAATACCTTCATACGATAAAAAATCAAGAAAACAATGATCGAGCTGGCTGCGACTACACAAGTCACAGTAATGGCATATGCCGGCATTTCACACCTCCCGGATCAAGTGAAAAACGGTCGAAAAATCGACTTATAAGGCATTAATTCGATATTAATTCAAACAAATCCTTCATTTTGTGATTTTTTTTGTACAAAACAGAGAGACGGTTCAGGTGTTCCGATTTCACAAGCGAAATGGAACAAAAGAACCGTCCCTCTCTTCATTTACATCTGATGTGTCTGATCCTGCTTCGGAAGCATGACATTTTCATCTTCGAGTATTACTGTTTCCTTCTGGTTTTCAGGTTCCGATACGACAGACTGGGTTTTTACCGGCACAAGCGCCGTCTTCAGAACAGTGTCCATATCGGCCGCGAGTACGAATTTGAGCTGGCTTCTGATATTTTCCGGTATATCGTCGATATCCTTCCTGTTTTCAGCAGGTACGATTATAGTATCGATCCCCGCCCTGTGAGCGGCGAGCACCTTCTCCTTCAACCCGCCTATCGGAAGCACCCTGCCTCTGAGCGTAATCTCGCCCGTCATCGCAACGTTGCGCCTTACTGCAAATCCCGTCAAAGCCGATACCATGGCCGTAGCAAGCGTGATCCCCGCGGATGGACCATCCTTTGGTATTGCCCCCTCGGGCACATGGATGTGTATATCGTATTTATTGTGGAAATCCTTATCAATATTGAGCAGCTCTGTTCTTGAACGTATAAAGCTTATCGCTGCCTTGGCCGATTCCTTCATGACGTCGCCGAGTTGTCCGGTCAGTTCGAACTTCCCGCTGCCGTTCATCAGGTTCACTTCTATCACCAGCGTATCGCCCCCGACAGGCGTCCAGGCAAGACCTGTTGCCAAGCCCACCTCGTCCTTATCGTTAGCCTTGTCATAGTGGAATCTCTTTGTGCCCAGATACTTTTCAATGTTTGCCGGCGTCACGCTTACAGACTTCTTACCGCTTGATACAAGCATCCTTGCAGCTTTTCTGCAAACCCTGGCTATCTCCCTTTCAAGGTTCCTTACGCCCGCTTCCCTGGTGTAGTAGTTGATAATGCTTCTCAGCGCATCTTCTCCTACCTTCAGGTTCTTCTTCTGCAGTCCGTGCGCCTTCATCTGCTTCCCGAGCAGATATTTTTCGGCGATGTTGACCTTTTCCTCTTCTGTATAACCCGAAATGCTAATTACTTCCATCCTGTCGAGCAACGGTCTGGGTATCGTATCGAGGTTATTGGCCGTCGTGAGGAAAAGCACGTCGGACAAATCTACAGGCAGCTCCAGATAATGATCCCTGAACGAAAAATTCTGTTCCGAGTCCAATACCTCAAGCATTGCAGACGCCGGGTCGCCTCTGAAATCATTGCTCATCTTGTCAATCTCATCGAGCAGTATCAAAGGATTTGCAGAACCTGCCTGCTTCAGCGCAGCTATTATCCTGCCAGGCATCGCACCCACATAGGTGCGTCTGTGTCCCCTTATTTCAGCTTCATCCCTTACACCGCCCAGAGACATGCGTACATAGTTCCTGTTGAGCGCTCTGGCTATCGATTTCGCTATCGAAGTCTTTCCTACTCCGGGAGGTCCCACGAGGCAAAGTATCGGCCCTTTGAGGTTTTTTGTAAGCTTCAGCACCGCAAGGTATTCGATGATCCTTTCCTTTACCTTTGTCAGGCCGTAATGATCCTCTTCCAGAATATCCTCGGCCTTTTTCAGGTCGATGACCTCCTCGGTCTTTTTATTCCACGGAAGATCGAATATCCAATCCAGATAAGTCCTTATCACGGAGCCTTCCGCCGAGCCCGAAGCCATTTTAATCAAACGGTCGAGTTCCTTGAGAACCTTGTTATGAACTTCCTCGGGCAGATTGGCCTTTTCGAGCTTCGCCTTATATTCGTCCACTTCGCCGACAACGCCTTCCTTGTCGCCAAGCTCCGTCTGTATAGCCTTTATCTGTTCTCTCAGATAATATTCACGCTGCGATTTGTCGATCTGCTTACGGACGCGAAGGCTTATATTCTTCTCCGCCTCAAGTATTTCGATCTCGTTCATCAGTAATTCGAGTATTTTTTCCATCCGCTTTACCGGATCGAACTCGCTTAGGATCTCCTGCTTCTGTTCTACCTTCAGCAGCATGTTTGTAGCAGCCACATCGGATAACTGACCTATATCCTCTATACCATTCATGGATGAAACAGTATCCGGAGATATCTTGCCATTCAGCTTTGCATAATCGTCAAAAGTACTCAGTAACTTCCTCTTGAGCGCTTCAAATTCTACCTTGCTGTTTTTATCGTCAGAAACTGTTTTTTCAGCCACCTCGGCTATAAAGTAGGGCTCAGTCTGAACGTAATTTCTCACTTCAGCCCTGCTGATACCTTCGACAAGCACTCTTATGGTATCGCCTGGAAGCCTCAGCAGCTGCTTCACCTTTGAAATCGTACCGACACTGTATATATCTTCTTCATCAGGTGAATCGGTCTTCGCATCCTTCTGGGCTACGAGAAAGATCATCTGATTGTTTATCATTGCCTCATCAAGCGCTTTTATGGACTTTTCCCTTCCCACATCGAAGGTAAGTATCATATATGGAAATACTGTAAGGCCTCTAAGCGGCAAAAGCGGCAAAGTTTGCTTTTTGATTATCTTTTTTGATTCCGGCATTTGACCATCCCCTTACTAATCTTTGTCTCTTTGCTTTTCTCTCTATAATGCCTACTGTACAATGGTCTTAATTATATCCTGTACAATATTCTTTTTCAATTGTTTTATATGGCATCCAAGCCATATCTTCCATTGGAAGATGTGGCGTTAAAACCATTTCTTCCTTTTAAAGAAAAGCAACATAAGCAGCGCCAATACGGCCATGACGCCCAGGAGGGCAAAATAGCCCCAACGCCAGCCGAGTTCGGGCATGTAATTGAAATTCATACCGTAGATACCTGCGAGGAATGTAAGAGGTATAAAAATGGTGGAAATTATCGTAAGAACCTTCATTATCTCGTTCATACGGTTACTTACGCTGGAAAGGTAGACATCCAGCAGCCCCGACAATATATCCCTGTAGATCTCCGTCGTATCGAGGGCCTGCATAACATGATCGTACAGATCGCGCAGATAAACCCGCGTTTCGCGGCCTACAAGAGTGGATTCGCCGCGTTCAAGCAGGTTTGTTACCTCCCTGAGCGGCCATATGTTTTTATGTATGTACAGCATATCGTTCTTGGTATCCAGTATCTTGTTCAAGGTGCTGCGTACAGGGCTTGATACGAGTATCTCCTCCACTTTCTCTATCATTTCTCCCTGCCGCTCCAGTACGTCGAAGTAGTTGTCGACGATAGCGTCCAGCAGTGTATATGCCAGATAATCCGCGCCCATCTTCCTCATTCTTACACCGCTTTCGAGCCTCTCCCTGATCGGGTCGAATATGCGCGTTCTGCTCTCTCCGGCGGAAATGACGAAGCCCTTCCCAAGGATGATGTTCTGATGGTCGGTATCGAGTTCGCCTGTATTTTCATCTATATACAGCTGTTTTACCGCAATAAAGGTATAATTGCCATAATCCTCTATTTTGGGCCTTTCCTCGGTATTCAGCATATCCTCGAGCACCAGAGGGTGCAGGCCGAAGACAGTTCCGACGGTACCCAGCAGTTTCGTATCATGAAGACCGTCGATATTTACCCACGAGGTTTTGGCGCTGTCCCGGTAATACGCGAGATCGTCCGGGTCGTTCACATTTATACGCCTTATTTCATTTTCATCATATTCGAGCACCGTAATAGACACATTTTCAGTCTTGCGGCTTCCCACGTGTACAAGAGTCCCCGGCGGAAGCCCGGTCTTTATGGATCTGCCGCCTGCGTATCTCTTTATCAGCTTCCCGTGCGCCGGCCTGTTTTCACCCTGGTTTTTGCCCTTACCGTGTTTCTTTGCGCTCATTAACGTTCATCCCCTCAGTTTTTGCGTCAGTGTTTGTGTTCCATTGCATCGACGGCCTTGTTGAAATTCAGTTCGGCATTGTCGAGCATATCGCGGTCTGGAACTTTTTCTCCGTAACGTACCTGATTATAGATCGCTGCAAAAGGCGACAGTCCTTCGGCAATACTCTGCGGCATCCCGGCCTTGCCGACGAGTTCCGCGGGCGTATCGCTCCTGTCCGGCTGAACTCCCGCAGCAGGCAGCATTTTCAAGATTATTGAAAACATATATCTGACCTTCATTGCCGGATCCTTTATGCGGCGCAGATCCTTTCTCACCGGACTGAAGCTTCTGTTAAAGCCGACCGCGTGTTTTTGCTTCCTTTCGGGGATCACAGTCTCGGTTTCGTCAACAAAATCTGAAATTGTATCGGACTTATCTCCCCTTTCCAGAGAAAACAGTTTTTTCAAAAGCTCCGCGAGCTTTCGCGAAACTTTCGGAACTATCCTGATAATGGCAAGTACTACTCTGTATACGATGTAATACAATGTAAAGTTTCGTACGATATTGAAAATAAGATTTCCCACGGGAGATACCGGCTGGATCCCGAAACCGAATAGGGCGCCGCCGGAAGGGGCTCCATTATCCTGTTCCACGCCTGATTCGGAAAAGAGCTTACCCACGACCCAAAGTATGAACTTCATAACCAGGACGGCAAGATTACCGATCAACTGCATTATTGCCATTATTACGGCCTTCAGATTGAATAAGAGGATTATCAGTACAAATACCACGCAGACGGCAATAGTATTGAAGCTCCTGAGGTTTTTCGGCAGTATTGACTTTTCGATATGCTTTTTCTCGAAAATATTGGTATCGATATCCTCCTGGTTTCTTACGACCAGGAAGGCAAATATGAAGAAATACGAAACTCCGAAAAGCCAGGGCTTGAGATAGCTGATATCGCTGAAAAAATTTTGCGATATATTCGCCAGTTCCAACGAAAGTACCAGTATAAAAAATCCTGAATAAACTGAAGCGTTGCTCATTATCTGTGAGGCTCCGAGCCTTGACTGCTTGAGTGCGGCAATGTATGCTGCTGTGACCGGCACAAGTTCGAACAGTACTCTGAGCGGGCCTGAACCACCGTATAGGCCTATCGATACGGCAAGCGGAAGTAGTACTATAATCCATGCAGAAAATGCCGCAATAAACCTTTCCCGGTTCTTTACATTAAGCATAAAGGTGATGAATTTAACGGCACGCAAACCTGAAACCGCCGATAGAAATGCCGGCATCCTGCCCAGCAGCATTCTGCCCGCTGCAAACCCCGATACCCCTGCGGCAAAAAAGAGCAAAAGCGGAATTAGTCCGCCATATGTACCGAAAAGCGATGCTCGCAGCGTAAAAAAACCGGCGCAAATATAAAGGTTGACGCCGACTACTGCCAATATTCTCAATATTACAGAGCGTCTGACAAGCTTCATTCTACACCTGTCCCTTCCGCCTCGTTCAATATCCCCCTGTCGGCCAATACATAGAGATCCGCTTTCTGCGGTTTAACCCTGTCTTCGTACACAGAATCCAGCAGGAGAACGCTTACCGTATTGCCGGCGTCGGAAAGCATATCTGCCTGCTCGCATATCCTTTTACTAAGATAAGCCGTTACAATGACGACCTCAGTATTGTCAAGTGAAACGAGCGAATCGTCGAGCAATCCCTCAAAATCCTTCACATTCTTCATCAGCAGTCTGGCCAGGATCTTGAACAACTCGGAAATATGGTCCTTGTCGGCCGCCTCATTGGTAAAGATCGCCTGTTTGGCTTCAGGCGCAATACATCCGTTGGTTCCGAACCTTACGGGCGTTCCATCGCGCAGCGCCCTGTCGAACAGTGTTGCAGCCGCCTTGATTCCCAGCTCTGCCATCCTTTTGTTTATTGTATCGGTATATTCATAAAGCTGTGATTGCATATTCAACAGGACCGTCAGGCTGCGCTGCGAGGTATACTCGTTCTTCTTCACCATGAGCTTGCCTGTCCTTGCCGTTAAAGGCCAGTGTATCCGGTTGAGAGGATCGCCCGGAGCATAGTCCCGCGCTCCCGATATTATGAACGGGTCGTCTATTATCCACCTGTCTACGGTTCTGTCGCTTTGAAGCAGGCTTACGGGTACAAACAGCTCATCGAGATCTATTATTTCCGGATATACCATAAGGCTTGCATTTACAGCGACAGGAATGGAAACCACGTTGAAATTGAGCAGGTCGCCGCTGACCAGCGTGACATTCTCGGTATTGAACACTCCTCTTTTAAGGCACTTGAGTTTCCATTTCCTTGTAGTTTTCTGATAGCTCTTAAGTATGAAGCTGCTGGTGACGCGCCTGCTGTCCTGCGCTATTGCAGAACATGTGCCGGCAAAGTCCAGCCAGCGCGAGGAGTGTATATCCACCTTAAGCCAGGGAACAGGCAGCAGCTTGCCGTTATAAACCGTTTCAACGAGGTAAATGCTGTCGCCTTCATGGGCCTCTTTCACACTGAATTCGCACCTGTAATCGAGATGTCTGAATACAAAGCCGCTGAACACCAGCGTTTGAAGCCACAATGCCAAAAGCAGTATGATTACCAGCGCAATAACATCCATTGAAACACCTCAGATCTCTTCCGTCGGCACAGTTACTTTTTTCAGTAATTCCTGTACTACCTTCTCAGCATTCAGGGTGCTGTCGGAAATGGCATGGCCTTTCAATATCAAACGGTGCGACAATACCGGTACTGAGACCTGCTTGACATCATCCGGCAATACATAATCACGGTTTTCCAGAACTGCAAGGACCTGGGCCGCTCTCATCAGAGCTATGCTTCCTCTGGGGCTTACCCCGAGCAGGATCTTTTCATCATGCCTGGTAGACTCTATAATATCAACAATATACTGCTCCACCGCTTCCGATACCCTGACCCGCGAAACAGAGGCCTGTGCCTCTGTGATTGCCTCTCCTGCCGCGACGGTTTGTATTGAAGCCATAGGGTCCGCGTTCCTGAAGCGTCCAAGTATCTCCCTGCCTTCCCCGGCAGTGGGATAACCCATTTTGAGCCTCATGAAAAATCTGTCGAGCTGGGCCTCCGGAAGCGGAAAGGTACCCCGCGTCTCGATCGGGTTTTGAGTAGCTATAACAAAGAAAGGCCTGCTGAGCCGTCTTGTTTCGCCGTCGACGGTGACCTGCCCCTCCTCCATGCATTCGAGCAGACTCGACTGTGTTCTTGGAGTGGCCCTGTTTATCTCGTCTGCCAGAACGATATTTGTGAAAAGCGGTCCGGGCCTGAAAATGAATTCTCCCTGCTTCTGATCGTAATAGTTGATGCCTGTCAGATCTGATGGAAGCAGGTCGGGTGTGAACTGTATCCTCTTGAAACCGCAATCGAGCGACCTGGCCAGGCATTTTGCCAGCATAGTCTTGCCAACGCCGGGCACATCTTCAAGCAGTACGTGGCCCCCACACAAAAGCGATATGAGCACAAGATCGATCGTCTTTTCTCTTCCGACCAGAACCTTTGATATATTGGTCCTGACAGCCTCAGCCAGTTTTCTTACTTCAAAAAGCTCCATAAGGCCTACCCCCTATTTCTTTATTGCCCCTATGATACAGTCTTTAATTAATTGAAACTTTTGCTCGTCATTGATATAATTTCCGTCGGGAGTCGACGTGATCACGACAACGATCCCAAGGTCCGGTATGACGGTGATATACTGCCCGCCATAGCCGGTCGCATTGAAGGTATAATGGCCTGTGGACCCGTTTACCCACCACTTGTAACCATAACCGTTTTCATGTCCGGTGTCCTTTTCCCTGTTGAAATCATACTGAACTTTGGTAGATTTGTCCACCCATTCCTCCGGAACCACCTGGGTGTTTCCCCATTTGCCGCGGTTATAGTAAAGCCAGCCGAATTTGGCCAGATCATAAGGCTTGAGATAAAGATTTGCATAACCGGTATTGTAACCGGACGGGTCGGCTTCCCAATCCATGCAGTCTATACCGAGCGGTCCGAACAGGTATTTATCTGCAAAAGCCTTTGTGCTCATGCCCGTAGCTCTGGTAAGTATGACTGAAAGAAGGTGGCTTGCTGAATTGGCATATTGGAATTTCTCACCGGGATCATATTGAAGTGGCAGGGAGAAAGTCTCCCGTACCCAGTCGTCCGAGGACGTCCATTGGCCAAGTTCCTCGCAGAAGCCCGGGGTCATGGTCAGAAGATGCTTTAAGGTTATCTGTTTCCAGCGCGGATCCGAAAGGTCTTTGAAGTATTCCGGAAGATATCGTTCAACCGTATCGTTCTCACTGCCTATATAGCCCTCGCGTATGGCTATTCCGATCAGAGCGGACATGAAACTTTTTGTAACCGAATAGATGTTATTGATGCTTTTATCGCCATAATAATTTTCATAAACTATTTTACCGTTTCGGATGACAATAAAGCTCAAAGCCGAAGTTTGGGAAAGGGACCTGGCGCCTTCCTGCAGTATGACCTTGCTCATTCCCATTTCTTCCGGCCTGGCGATTTGGAAATATCCGTCGTCCTTGAGAAATTCCTTCTGAAGCTCGGCTGTTTTAATGTCCTTAAAAAATTGAGGTATACTTACGGCAACGGCGATGCATAAAAGGGCAAAAATTACGATACACTCCCGCAGAGTCGCGGGCTTAAGATCCTTTAATCTTTTTACAAGCTTGTGAAGAGCCTTCATAGATTAAAACCCCTTCGTATTTACCTGCTATTTAAGGTAAATACTATCACCCGGACCCTGCGAAGGCAAGTAGACTTTTTTATTCTTACAGGGGGAATTCTATAGTAATTTCTGTTTTATTTCCTGTGCAAAATTCTCACCAAAAGCGACACACTGCTTAAGATCGCTTTCAGAAGTGCGGTATTTGACACCGAGGGGCTCACCTGCAATTTTAAAACCGGAGCTTTCCAGAGAAGCGCTTATAATTTTGGGCGACTCCCCGCTCCAGCCGTAGCTTCCGAAACCGGCTCCAAGCTTGCCTTTGAACTTGTGGCCTTTTATTTCATCAAGCAAGCCTGCAGTGACACGCAGAACTGTGTTATTAACAGTGCAGCTGCCGATGATAACGCCTTTTGCCTTAAATATCTCCGTCAGGAGATCGCTCTGATCCGTGGCGGATACGTTGAAAAGCTTGAACTGCACGCCCCGGTTCCGCAATCCATCGCCGATGGCTTCGGCCATGGATTTCGTTGCATTGTACATGGTATCGTAGATTATCACCGCATGTCCTTCACTGTAATCCTGCGACCATTCATAGTATTTGTCGACAATCTGCATAGGATCTTTGCGCCAGATTACACCGTGGCTGGGAGCGATCATTTCAATTGGGAGCCCCAGTGACTTGATCTGCTCGATCTTTTTCTTTATTAGTGCGCTGAAGGGCGTCAATATGTTGGCATAATATTTCAGAGCTTCTTCAAACAATTCGCAGCTGTCAACCTCGTCATTGAACAACGATATACCTGCATAATGCTGCCCGAACGCATCGTTGGAAAGCGCTGTGGCAGCTCCTTTTACATATGTAAGCATACTATCCGGCCAGTGTATCATCTGCATTTCAACGAAAACAAGCTCGTATTCGCCGGTACTCAAAATATCTCCCGTCTTTACTATTTGGAAATTAAAGCCCTCGCGTGGAAAATGCCTGCTTATTATATCCGCACCGTTCTTAGTGCAATATATCGGTATGGACTTGTTGGGGAGCTTATCCAGCAGATAACCGAGACTGCCCCCATGGTCCGGCTCTGAGTGGTTTATTACTATGGCGTCTATATTGCCAAGGCCGATATCTTCATCAAGCGCCCTGACAAACTCCTCTTTGTAGGGATCCCAGACAGTGTCGACCAACACGGTTTTCCTATCCTTTATAAGATATGAGTTGTAACTCGAACCTCTGTGCGTTGAAAGCTCATGGCCGTGGAAATGCCTCAATTCCCAGTCTTTAATTCCGCACCAGTAAATATTCTTCTTTATTTCTATCATGGCCTTATCTCCTCCGTAACTTCTATTCATATACAAACCTATTATTACCCGCCGCGCTCTTTCATAAAACAAAAGCCAGGCTGTTTTTTATACAGGCGGGGTAAACAGATGTAACCCGGTATGTAGGGCGGGATAGGCAGAATACACGGCATCATGTGAAGGAAAAGTTACAGGCTGTAAAGTATTGCGAAGCTGGAATGTGGCAGAAGGAACCACAACATACGACACGGATGTCGTATGCGCGCGATCGTGAGACACGGATGTCGAATGATCCGCGCCCACATTGCAGCGAGCATTACTTTCTACAGCCTGTCTTTGATGAAACCTGATGCCTATTTTTGCCTATCCCGCCGCGCTCTTTCATAAAACAAAATAAAAAGAACCGCCTTGTTTAACAAAGCGGTTCTTTCAAGGTCTTTAATTATTCGATTATAGCTGTAACAGTTCCGGAACCAACAGTTCTGCCGCCTTCACGGATAGCGAACCTGAGTCCTTCTTCCATAGCTATAGGAGTGATGAGCTTGATGGTCATTTCGATGTGGTCACCAGGCATGCACATTTCTACGCCGGTAGGAAGTTCAGCAACACCGGTAACGTCGGTGGTTCTGAAATAGAACTGCGGTCTGTAGCCATTGAAGAAAGGAGTATGTCTGCCGCCTTCTTCCTTGGTCAGAACGTAAACCTGTCCTTTGAAATGAGTGTGGGGCTTGATGGATCCTGGTTTAGCAAGAACCTGGCCTCTTTCAACTTCATTTCTCTGGATTCCTCTGAGCAGTGCACCGATGTTATCACCGGCAACAGCCTGGTCAAGGAGCTTCCTGAACATTTCAAGTCCGGTAGCAACGGTCTTCTTAGGAGCATCCATCAAACCAACTATTTCAACTTCTTCGCCAACTTTAATCAGTCCTCTTTCAACTCTACCGGTAGCAACCGTACCACGGCCAGTGATGGTGAATACATCTTCAACAGGCATCAGGAACGGCTTGTCAGTCGGTCTCTGTGGTTCAGGAATATAGCTGTCGACAGCATCCATTAATTTCATGATCGGCTGATATTCCGGAGCGTTCGGATCAGTGGAGGTGCTTTCGAGGGCAACCAGTGCCGAGCCTCTGACTATCGGAATATTGTCACCGTCGAATTCATAGGAGCTGAGGAGTTCCCTGAGTTCCATTTCAACGAGCTCGATGAGTTCTTCATCATCTACCATGTCGCATTTGTTCAGAAATACTACGATATAAGGAACGCCAACCTGACGGGCAAGGAGTATGTGCTCCCTGGTCTGAGGCATCGGGCCGTCTGCTGCGGAAACAACGAGGATAGCTCCATCCATCTGAGCAGCGCCGGTGATCATGTTCTTGACATAGTCGGCATGGCCGGGGGCAGTCAACATGTGCATAATGTCTCTTGTCTGTTTCATATTCGACATGTGCGGTTGAGATCGTGATTCCTCTTGCCTTTTCTTCCGGAGCTTTATCGATCTGGTCGTAAGCGGTATAGTTTGCTTTACCGGAAAAACCCAGTACCTTGGTAATAGCTGCTGTCAATGAAGTCTTGCCGTGGTCAACATGACCGATCGTTCCAATGTTAACGTGGGGTTTGTTTCTTTCAAATTTGGCCTTACCCATTTTTAAATCTCCTCCCTTGTTCAGTTAGTACTGAATAATTTGTTTATTTTATACGCCGCAGAAGGCTTTGGTAAATACCAGCCGTTTTTGCAGTGTATTAACTTTCGCTCACTTCAGAACAGATTCCTGTATGTTTTTCGGAACCTCTTCGTAGTGATTGAACTGCATAGTGAATACGCCTCTTCCCTGGGTCCTGGAGCGCAGCTCCGTAGCATAGCCGAACATGTTGGCAAGCGGTACGTTGGCAGTGATTACCTGCGCCCCCGCTCTGTTTTCCATGCCTTCTATCCTTCCCCTGCGGGAATTCAGATCTCCCATTACATCGCCCATATAGACTTCAGGTACAACCACGTCGACCCTCATGATAGGTTCGAGCAGTACCGGATCCGCCTTGCGGCAGCCTTCCTTGAAGCCCATTGAACCGGCGATCTTGAATGCCATTTCGGATGAGTCGACTTCGTGATATGATCCGTCGACCAGGGTAACCTTGATATCAAGTACCTGGTAGCCTCCCAGAACACCATTCTGCATAGCGTCCTGTATGCCGTCGTCTATTGGTGAGATGTATTCCTTCGGAATAGCGCCTCCGACTATCTTGTTGACAAAGGTATATCCGCTTCCGGGTTCCTGAGGTTCGATCTCCAGAACGCAGTGACCATACTGGCCACGGCCGCCCGACTGTCTGATGAATTTGCCTTCAGCTTTAACTGCCTTGCGGATGGTTTCCTTGTAGGCTACCTGTGGCTGTCCGACATTGGCCTCTACTTTGAACTCTCTCATCATTCTGTCGACGATGATCTCAAGGTGAAGCTCTCCCATACCGGAGATGATCGTTTGTCCAGTCTCCTGGTCCGTGTGCACCTTGAAAGTCGGATCCTCTTCAGAAAGCTTTGCCAAAGCAATGACCATCTTGTCCTGTCCAGCCTTGGTCTTGGGTTCTACTGCTACATGTATGACCGGCTCGGGGAATTCCATGGATTCAAGAACGATCGGAGCGTCCTCCGAGCACAGCGTATCGCCCGTAGTCGTATCCTTGAGACCAACTGCAGCAGCTATATCGCCTGAAAAGACAGTATCGATGTCCTCCCTGTGATTCGCATGCATCTGCAGGATCCTTCCGATCCTTTCCTTCTTGTCCTTCGTCGAGTTCAATACATATGACCCTGAACTCAACCTACCTGAATAAACTCTGAAAAAAGCCAGTTTTCCTACATAAGGGTCAGCCATTATCTTGAATGCCAGCGCGGAGAATGGGCCATCATCATCAGCCGGTCTCTCCTCTTCTGTTTCTCCATCGGACGACACACCTTTGATCGGCGGTACATCAAGCGGTGAAGGCATGTAATCCACAACAGCATCCAAGAGCTGCTGTACGCCTTTGTTCCTGTAGGATGAACCACAGGTGACCGGTATCATATTGACGGCAATAGTCGCCTTTCTGATACCTGCACGTATCTCTTCCTCAGTGAGGTCTTCCCCCTCCAAGTATTTATTCATTAAGTCCTCATCTTGTTCAGCAACAGCTTCGATTAAAATGTTACGATATTTATCAACAATTTCGACCATATCAGCCGGTATAGGCTCTTCATCCAGCACCTTTCCCAAATCGTCAGTGTAGAATACAGCCTTTTTCGTGATCAGATCGATAATTCCCTGGAAATTGTCTTCCTTGCCGATAGGTAACTGAATCGGGATGGCATTCGCTTTAAGCCTATCCTTCATCATCTGGATGCAGTTAAAAAAGTCCGCACCCATAATATCCATTTTATTAACGTATGCAATACGGGGAACGTTGTATTTGTCAGCCTGCCTCCAAACGGTTTCAGACTGGGGTTCTACCCCTCCCTTTGCACAGAAAAGTGTTACTGAACCATCGAGAACTCTGAGGGATCTTTCAACCTCTACTGTAAAGTCAACGTGCCCCGGCGTATCAATAATATTGATTCTGTTGCCCTTCCACTGTGCGGTGGTAGCAGCTGAGGTGATCGTTATACCTCTCTCCTGCTCCTGTTCCATCCAGTCCATCGTAGCGGCGCCTTCGTGGACTTCTCCCATTTTATGCAGTTTACCGGTATAAAAGAGGATACGTTCCGTCGTAGTCGTCTTACCAGCGTCAATATGTGCCATAATGCCTATATTTCTGGTGTTTTCCAAACTAAATTGCCTGGGCATAATTGCCTCCTTTCTTCTCGATTAGTTCAAATTTGTTGTTATGCTGCATGATTTTCCGTATTACCAGCGATAATGCGCGAAAGCCCTGTTTGCTTCTGCCATCTTGTGCGTGTCTTCTTTTTTCTTGAAGGCGCCGCCGGCATTGTTGATAGCATCCAGTATCTCTCCTGCAAGTCTTTCCTTCATCGTCTTTTCGCCTCTGGCGCGTGAATACGATGTGAGCCACCTTAATCCGAGAGCCTGCCTTCTTTCAGGCCTGACTTCCATAGGAACCTGGTAGGTTGCACCGCCGACCCTTCTGGCTTTGACTTCGAGCACAGGCATGATGTTGTTCATTGCCTGTTCAAAAACTTCAAGAGGTTCCTTACCGGTCTTTTCTTTTATAATGTCGAATGCGTCGTAGCAAATCCTCTGTGCAACGCCTTTTTTGCCGTCAAGCATGATGTTGTTTACAAGCTTTGTGACGACCTTGTCATTATAAATAGGATCCGGCAGAACGTCTCTTTTTGGAGTATGTCCTTTTCTTGGCACTTTACTTCCCTCCTTTGATTTGTGATAGGGGAACAATCCCCTTCGGGTGTTTCTTGAGGTACTCGGGACCGTAAGGTCCTCGTCAGTGCGTCCGTACATGTAATATATAAATATTGTTATAATTATCTTTACAAAATACTTAGCACTACTTATTTTGCCTCTGCAGACGCTTACTTCTTTACAGCACCCGCCTTCGGCCTCTTTGCACCGTATTTGGAGCGGCTCTGCATTCTCTTTGCAACACCTGCTGTATCAAGCGTACCTCTTATAATGTGGTACCTGACACCAGGGAGATCCTTAACCCTGCCGCCTCTGATGAGTACAACGCTGTGTTCCTGGAGATTGTGGCCTATTCCGGGAATATAAGCCGTAACTTCGATACCGTTTGTCAAACGTACCCTTGCAACCTTTCTCAAAGCTGAGTTAGGCTTCTTCGGTGTTGTCGTTCTTACTACGGTACAGACGCCCCTCTTTTGCGGAGCATTGATCTCAACAGCCTTCTTTTTAAGGGTATTGAAACCTCTCTGAAGTGCCGGAGCAGTTGATTTGTATTCAACCGTTTCCCTTCCCTTTCTGACCATCTGGTTAAATGTTGGCATTCATACACCTCCCTTCGATAATTGTATTTATTTAATTTTGGTAACCAGCAAATTATTATTTCAACAGACATACGGCGGATGCCCCGACTTCTATACCAACAGCCTTTCCAAGCTGTTTCATCGTATCGACATATTCAAGTTCGACTGATTTGGTGAGACAAAGGGCCTTTAGGGATCCGATTACCTTTTCATCTGCATCTTTGGCGATAAAAACCGCCTTGGCCGAATTATTTTCAACAGCCTTAATAGTCTGTTTTATTCCTACGGCCTTATTGCATTTTCTCAAATCCTCCAACACAAAAACGCACCTTTCCCCTCACTGCCGCATGCGAATACGGAAATCGCCGGGAACACTCTATTATATTCCCTGACTTTACGCACTGAAATATTTTATCATCGCAATCCGACATTTGTCAAGCCGGACAGAATACAGCCGTCTGCAATGCTCCCTTATTTTTCAGGAACACTGCAGACAGTCCGAAACATACTTTATTCGCTGACGGTACTGATGCTGATATCCTTGTACCTGCTCATTCCAGTACCGGCAGGTATAAGTTTACCTATTATTACATTTTCCTTGAGTCCGACCAGAGGATCGACCTTGCCCTTAATTGCAGCTTCAGTCAGAACCCTTGTCGTTTCCTGGAAGGACGCCGCTGACAGGAAGGATTCCGTAGCCAGCGAAGCCTTCGTGATACCGAGCAGAGTGCGTTTGCCCGTTGCCGGCCGTAAGCCCTCCGCCGTGACTCTAGCGTTTTCCTCCTCAAAGTCGAACATGTCGACGAGTCCGCCCGGCAGCATGTTCGTGTCGCCGGCGTCTTCGATCTTGACCTTTCTGAGCATCTGCCTGATGATTACTTCTATATGCTTGTCGTTTATGTCAACACCCTGCAGTCTGTAAACTCTCTGGACTTCCTGCAGCAGGTATGACTGAACGCCTTTTATGCCCTTGATCTTCAGTATGTCGTGGGGATTGACTGAACCTTCGGTGATCTCGTCACCGGCTTCGACTACATCGCCGTCCGACACCTTGATCCTCGAACCATACGGTATCATGTAATTGCGGGCTTCGCCGTCCTCGGTGGTGACTATGACTTCTCTCTTCTTCTTCGTATCGCTTATCTTGACCGTACCTGCGACTTCCGAAATGACGGCAAGTCCTTTTGGCTTCCTGGCTTCGAAAAGTTCCTCTACACGGGGGAGACCTTGCGTGATATCGTCACCTGCAACACCGCCCGTATGGAAGGTTCTCATCGTAAGCTGGGTACCGGGCTCGCCTATGGACTGGGCCGCGATTATACCGACCGCTTCACCGACATTGACATCCTCGTTCGTTGCAAGATTGGCGCCGTAGCACTTTGCACACACACCATATTCGGAATGGCAGGTAAGCATCGTCCTGATCTTTACCTTCTTTAAGCCTGCTTTGACAGCCCTTTCGGCATCGGCGTCGTTTATCCTCTTATCGCCCTCGATCAGCACTTCCCCGGTCTCAGGATGGAGGATCGGATCAGCTGTGTATCTGCCTACAAGTCTTTCAGCAAGACCTTCTATGACCTCGCTGCCGTCCTTTATATCACCGACCTCGATACCCTTCTTGGTACCGCAGTCGATCTCCCTTACGATAACATCCTGGCTGACGTCGACAAGACGGCGGGTCAGGTAACCTGAGTCTGCAGTTCTGAGAGCCGTATCGGCAAGACCTTTTCTGGCGCCGTGTGAGGATATGAAGTATTCCAGTACGTTCAAACCTTCACGGAAGTTAGCCTTGACCGGTATTTCAAGGGTTCGGCCTGAAGTATCGGCCATAAGTCCTCTCATACCCGACAGCTGCTTGATTTGGCTGATACTGCCTCGAGCTCCCGACTGTGACATCATGAAGATCGGGTTGAATTGATCCAGAGTCTCCAGAAGCGCCTGAGTCAGGTTTTCACCGGTCTCGGTCCAGGCCTGTATTACGGAGTTGTATCTTTCTTCTTCGGAGATCAAACCCCTCTTGTACATCTTCGAAATATTGTCTATCTTCTCTTCAGTCTCATCGATATATTTCTTCTTTACATTCGGGATGACCATGTCCGATACGCTTACCGTAATGGCGCCCCTTGTGGAATACTTGTAACCCTTGGACTTGATGTTGTCGAGTACGACAGCTGTCTCAGTGGTTCCATGGACCTTTATGCACTTGTCGATGATCTTTCCAAGCTCCTTCTTAGTAACGATCTTGGTGATCTCAAGCTCGAAAAGATTATCCGGGTTCGACCTGTCTACAAAGCCAAGATCCTGCGGAATACCATCATTGAATATTAGTTTTCCGAGCGTTGTGACAATGATCTTTGAAACCGGTTTCCCGTCAATAACTTTGGTCTGCTTGACATGGATCTTCGCATGCAGCCCCAGGAAGCCTGTATCATATGCCATCATAGCTTCGTCCACATTACCGAATACCTTGCCTTCGCCGGGTTCGCCATCGCGTTCTATGGTCAGGTAATAACTTCCGAGAACCATGTCCTGCGTCGGAACGGTGATCGGCTTGCCATCCTTCGGTGCAAGCAGGTTGTTTGCCGACAGCATCAGGAACCTTGCCTCAGCCTGCGCTTCCGCGGACAGCGGTACATGAACGGCCATCTGGTCGCCGTCGAAGTCTGCGTTGTATGCTGTACAAACCAGCGGGTGGAGCTTCAGTGCCCTGCCTTCTACCAGGACAGGTTCAAACGCCTGGATACCGAGCCTGTGAAGCGTAGGAGCACGGTTCAGCAGTACGGGATGTTCCTTTATGACCTCTTCAAGCACATCCCAAACTTCCGGTCTCAGCCTTTCAACCATCCTCTTGGCACTCTTTATATTATGAGCAAGTCCGTCATTGACAAGCTTTTTCATTACGAACGGCTTGAACAGTTCTATAGCCATTTCCTTAGGCAGTCCGCACTGATATATCTTCAGCTCAGGTCCTACGACGATAACCGAACGTCCCGAGTAATCGACACGTTTACCGAGCAGGTTCTGACGGAAACGTCCCTGTTTGCCCTTCAGCATATCCGACAGTGATTTGAGCGGCCTGTTGCCGGGGCCCGTTACGGGTCTTCCCCTTCTGCCGTTGTCTATAAGTGCGTCTACGGCTTCCTGCAGCATCCTCTTTTCATTTCTTACTATGATATCCGGCGCTCCAAGATCAAGCAGCCTCTTCAGGCGGTTGTTCCTGTTTATGACGCGTCTGTACAGATCGTTAAGGTCCGACGTTGCAAACCTGCCGCCGTCCAGCTGTACCATAGGACGCAGCTCCGGAGGAATGACAGGCACTACGTCGAGTATCATCCATTCGGGCCTGTTGCCGGAAAGCCTGAAGGCTTCGACAACTTCAAGGCGTTTGATCGAACGTATCCTCTTCTGCCCGGAAGCATCTTCAAGATCGGTCCTTAGATCCTTCGAGAGCTTTTCCAGATCCAGTTCCATGAGTAGTTCCTTGACTGCTTCGGCTCCCATTGCAGCCTTGAATTTAAAACCGAACTTGTCTACGCTGTCCCTGTACTCCTTTTCAGTCAGTATCTGCTTCTTGGAAAGCGGAGTCTGACCGGGATCTATGACAACATAGGATGCAAAATACAGTATTTTCTCCAGAGCTCTCGGGGACATGTCAAGTATGAGCCCCATCCTGCTCGGGATACCTTTGAAATACCATATGTGAGAGACAGGAGCTGCCAGTTCGATGTGGCCCATGCGTTCCCTTCTGACCTTGGAACGTGTTACCTCAACGCCGCACCGGTCGCAGACGATACCCTTGTAGCGTATCCTCTTGTACTTACCGCAGTGGCATTCCCAGTCCTTCTGGGGTCCGAAGATTCTTTCGCAGAAAAGGCCGTCTCTTTCCGGTTTTAATGTCCTGTAATTTATAGTTTCGGGTTTCTTTACCTCGCCCCTTGACCATTCTCTGATTTTCTCAGGGGAAGCCAAACCAATCTTTATTGCATCAAAGTTGTTCATTTCAAACATGGTCCCATCTCCCTTCAAATTAAGCCTGACGCATATGCCGGAATAAATCCGTCATATGCTCACGCAGGCTATGCCTGCGCGCCCCGCCTTCTCGCGGCGTTTGAACAGCGTCAGCGGAGGACTGGCGATGTTGTTCAAAAATCTTCATCGTCCAGGTTATCGTTGAATTCCTCATCATCCGAGAAGAGCTCTTCTCCTAGCGAATCATCCAGACTGTCACCGGGATTTGCAATCTCGCCTATATCGAAATCATCCATATCGATATCATCGTCGGCCAGATCTTCTCCAATATCCTCATAATCACCCAGCGGAGTCTCATCCTCGCGGCCTTCGATATTGACATTGAGATCCTCAAGCTCGTCTTCAGTTGATTCCTTGATGGCGATTTCTTCTCTCTCCTCGGAGTATACCTTGACATCGAGTGCAAGGCTCTGCAATTCCTTTATCAAAACCTTGAACGATTCCGGGATGCCAGGTTCAGGCACATTCTCGCCCTTTACGATGGACTCGTATGTCTTGACCCTTCCAACCACGTCGTCCGACTTGACTGTAAGTATCTCCTGCAGGGTATATGCAGCGCCGTATGCTTCCAGCGCCCAAACTTCCATTTCTCCGAACCTCTGGCCGCCGAACTGCGCTTTGCCGCCGAGAGGCTGCTGTGTTACGAGCGAGTACGGACCGGTAGAACGGGCATGTATCTTGTCATCGACCAGATGTGCCAGCTTGAGCATATACATGTAGCCGACAGTTACGCGGTTTTCAAACGGTGTCCCTGTTCTGCCATCATATAATATGGTTTTTCCGTCTTCGCCCAGACCGGCTTTCTTAAGGGTCTCCACGATGTCATCTTCAGTTGCGCCGTCAAATACCGGCGTTGCGATCTTCCAGCCCAGCGCTTTGGCAGCGTAGCCAAGATGGACTTCCAGCACCTGTCCGATATTCATACGTGACGGAACGCCCAAAGGATTGAGGACTATCTCCAGAGGAGTACCATCGGGAAGGAAGGGCATGTCTTCAGCAGGGAGTATCCTTGAGATAACACCCTTGTTACCGTGCCTTCCTGCCATTTTATCTCCGACAGATATCTTTCTCTTCTGAGCTATATAGCACCTTACCAGCTGGTTGACTCCCGGCGGCAGTTCGTCGCCGTTCTCCCGCGTGAATACCTTGACGTCGACTATAATACCTGATTCACCGTGCGGTACCCGGAGCGACGTATCTCTGACTTCTCTGGCCTTTTCACCGAAGATGGCTCTAAGTAACCTTTCCTCGGCGGTAAGCTCGGTTTCTCCCTTCGGAGTGACCTTGCCTACGAGTATGTCGCCTGCTCTTACTTCCGCACCTATCCTGATTATTCCCCTGTCATCGAGATCCTTCAGGGATTCCTCGCTGACGTTCGGGATATCGCGCGTTATTTCTTCCGGCCCAAGCTTGGTGTCCCTGGATTCCGCTTCATACTCTTCAATGTGAATGGACGTGAAAACATCCTCCATAACCAGCTTTTCGCTGATAAGGATAGCATCTTCGTAGTTATAGCCCTCCCAGGTCATAAAGCCTATGAGGATATTCCTGCCCAGTGCGATCTCACCGAGTTCTGTGGACGGGCCGTCTGCGATGACGTCACCTTTTTCGACCACTTCACCCTTCCTTACGATCGGCCTCTGGTTTGTACAGGTACCCTGGTTGGAACGGATATATTTCAATAATCTGTAAGTGTCCTTCTTGCCTTCCTTTGTACGGATGGTTATCTCGCTTGCCGAAACCTTGTCTACGGTGCCCGGATTCTTGGCCAGCACTACGGTGCCCGAGTCCTTGGCAGCCTTATACTCGATGCCCGTACCGACTATCGGAGACTGCGGCTTGATAAGAGGCACAGCCTGACGCTGCATGTTCGAGCCCATCAGCGCACGGTTCGCGTCATCGTTCTCAAGGAACGGAATCATGGCGGTTGCTACTGAAACGAGCTGTTTCGGAGAGACGTCCATGTAATCTACACGGTTGCTTTCCAACTGCAGGATATCATCCCTGTACCTCGAAAGCACCTTCTTGTCCTTGAAGCTGCCGTCCTCGG
>DATALQ010000001.1:0-145252 GCA_036260935.1 Clostridia bacterium | reverse complement strand
ATTGTGTGCACCTTAATACAACATTTTTGAGCAAATTCGCCGGCTCAAAATAGATAATTTTTACTTCTATCAAAGTTGAGGTGTACTGCTGTATCCCAAATATTTACTTTACTGTATTTGAAAAGCGAAATGTGGTATAATAAGTCAGATTGATTTTACAGGATTTCACTCCCTAAGAATAAGCACTTACTTTCAATTTACGAATTTTGAGTATGTAATGTAAAAATTATGAAGGAGTAATTTGTTTATGATAATTAATTTGAGTAAACCATTACTAACATCTTTTACTATGTATGCTGCGCCATTGTCATTAATATCAGAAAAAGCTAATGCATACAATTGGATTTATAATAACTTTAATTTGCTTTGCTGTTTCAAGAATGATTACGACAAATTAGGTATATTTTACTCACCTCTTGAAATAAGGAGGTATTGTCCGTACATAATATATCAAAACATGCAGAAAAATTTATTTAAAAAAAATGATAGAGAAATGATTGAATTTATTCAAAATTGTATTAATAATGAAACCGCATTGTATCTTTACGTAGATCATAATTATATTTCAAATTCATATTTTTATGAAATACATGATTTGTTTATATATGGAATTGACAATGAAAGGGAGATTATTAATGCCACCGATACATGTGTTATGGGAAAATACTCCCACATAGAGCTGTCATTTACCGAATTTATAAAGGCCTTTGCTAGCCCCAAAGCATCTAGGTTTGGAAGAGAAAATACGATTGAACTACTTTCATGTGATAAAAATAGACCAGAAATAAAATTCTCCAAAAATCAGTTAATCGTGCAACTTACAGATTGGCTAAACTCTACTTGTTCGGATCCACGAAATGATATAGCTGATGACTTGATTTTCGGTATTAAAGTATATGAAAAGCTGATTGAATACATGCAATATATTACTGGTAACGGTATAGAAATAGACATACGTCCATTTTATGTAATTGCAGAGCATAAAAAGTTCATACTTAATATGTTAAAGCATATAAATTTAATTGGATACTCAATTGACTCCCAAATTATGAGCAGTTTTAGAGAGATTTATGAAATTTCTGAAATAATTAGGAATATAGTACTTAAGTTAATTATCGCAAGAGATAATTTGTTATTCAGTGATTTAATAAAAAGAGTTGAGACATTAAGGTCGCATGAATATAAAGCTCTATGTGATCTCCTAAATAATCTGATAAGGTTTTAAGACCAGCTAATTGTTGTCAGGAAAGTTTTTATCTTATCCCCTGAAATTTCCTTGCAGGGAAGGCTGGCTTTCCTGAACAGTTGATTTATAGGCAAATGTATCTTGCTCGTCCTAACCGATACTTGAGTTTACACTCCCCTGGAAATATTAAGCTGTGATTAGGTAGCACTACCTAAACGGTAGCGCTTTTTGCTTGACCGGATCCGCGCCAGACCCGAATCAATCGCGAAGTAGCGTTTATGCCGCGAAAGCTTCTTAATAATAAGTAACCGGCATGAAGGCTGTCCGCCATAGCATCATCCATTCTTCAAAGCCCTGCTCCTAGTACAGCGTGGGTGAGGCCTACTCCAGTATTTCGACCTCGACGTTCTGGACACCGAAGTCCATGGCAAGCTTGTTGACGGTTTTGCTTCCGACCTTGTCCTCCCCGAAAAATACATCAACCCTGTTGCCTTTTATCAGCCGGCCGGTATCCTCGGCTATATAAACGCCGTCGAGGTAGCTGTACTTTCCCGGGAATGTTAATTTGACCTTACTCCCCAATGGAATGACTTCGGGATCGACCGCTATCGTTCTGCCCACAGTAGCCCGGGTTCCCGAGGAGGTCACCCCGTAAGCGGGATGGCTGCGTGCCTTGCCGCAGCTTTCAAAAGAAAGGTCGTATGCAGTCGCTTTCATTTTTATGACGCTGTCCCCGGAATCCTTGGGGTCGGCAGGTACGACAGCGCCTGCGGGAAGCTCTTCCTGTTCCACCGCAATTATTTCCTCGGTCTGTGGAAATCCGGCATTTTCTGTTGCATTGATGTACAGTGCAGAGAAATAGGATAACAGGACGGATATGCTTACGAGCCCAACAGCGGCGATTACCCTCAGCTGTTTCCGGTTACCTGTCAAAGACCTGATAAAGATAGATCTGAATCCGGATGCCTCAGATTCTTTGCCGGTTTCGGCTGTATTTTCTTCCGTATTCCAGGCTGCATTTTCTGGAGATGCATTTTTCGATGCCACGTTTTCTGGGGCCGCGTTTTCCGGGGCAAACTGGATCACGGCACCGGCGGAAACTATCGGGTCGTTAGCTGCTTCGGCACCAGTGCCAACGTCGGTATCGGTTTGTGTACCGACACTAATGCCGTTTATGCTTTCGCTGCCGGTTCGACTGCCTGCACCGATGCCGGTTTCGGTGCCGTTTATGCTTTCGCTTTCGTTGCCGATCGCGGTACCGTTACTGATGCCGCCGACCTGTTGCTCCGCAAGCTCTATTACCTCATCAAGTCCGATGCCGGCAGACTTGTTCATCATAGCAAATGCAAGTGTGACAAATTCGGTAAGATTAGTCCTGCTGACGGGTATTTCAAGTGTTTTTTCGAGCCAGCCGCCCAACCCGGCAATAAACTGTTCGTCCGATATTCCTAACCTTAACGCCGACTTGAAAACGTCGGAGCCGTCTATACAGAACTGCGCTTTCCTGGCAGTTTCCCTGAAAAGACAGACCTTGAATTGCTTCAGCTGTTCTTCAGGCATTTCAGGTATTTTATCACTTAGTACCTTGTTCACGGCATCAGCAAAGATAGCTGCTTTCGAGACCAGCGAAAGCGACGGATTCTTTCTTGAGATATACTCCCTTAGATTCAATACGGTTTTAGCCGGCAATATTTCTTCGGCAGCCAACCTTCCGAGTATGGTACTCATCATACACCCTGCAGCGATATTCGATATATTTTCCCGTATTAAGGCAAATTACCATTTTATATGATGCCCAAAAAGGCAGATTTGTAAACCGTTTTGATTTTTGACGGATAATATGGCTTTTCAAGAATATTATACCATAGAACCACGGAAAAAATAATCAGCTCGAAGCGCTCGAATATTTCCTGATGCCGGACCTGAAGAAAACGGCAGACAGGCAAAACAAAGCTGCAGCCAGGCAGGCGCCTCCGGCCAGCACGGTCATATTCGAGGTGCCGGACAGAGCCTGGGCGGGCACGGTGATCATAAAACCGACAGGGATCAGCCAGGTCAGTGCGATCCTGAGTACTCCGGGGTAGATTCCGACAGGGTAACGTCCGGTCTGTATAAGGCTGTCAAATATCCACATCAGCGGAGTGCCAAGGTACCTGAATGCCGCCGAGGCCAGTATGAGCAGCACGGAGTAAACAAGCACAAGAGATATCAACAGCGCCGCAATAAAAAGCAGTATCCTGCCCAACTGACTGAAATCCGCTGCGTTCGAGGCTGAGACTGTTCCGGACCTGAAAATCGCGGAAACTGAAACAGCCAATATAACTACAGCAAAAGCTATATCAACGACAGACCATATCGACCATTTTCTAAAGCTTATATAAAACTGCGTCTGCACAGGTTTCAAAAGTACGTAATCGAACTGCCCGGTCCACAGGTCGCCCGAAAGCCCGCTCAGAGCTTCCAGCCCGGGTCCGATTACAAGATCCTTCAGGCCAAGCACGAGCAGATATACGCCCAGCAGCGCGGCAAGTTCATTATAACCCCATCCGTTTATGCTGCTTGTATTATTGAATACTATTGCCAACCCGCCTATGCTTCCGCCAAGATTTAGCAAGGTCCTGAACATATTTGCCGAAAAGTTGAACCTGTATGCCGTTTCACTCTGTAACGAACCTTTTAAAAATACACCCAGTAAGCGAAAATACCTCATCATATCACCCTCCTGCCGCGGTAAAGCGTTTGATACCGCGACGATAGACCGACCTTTGAACCACAAATATGCCGAACAGCCATATCGTCTGAACCAGCAGGCCGGTCAAAATCTGCCGGTTGGTCAGCATTCCTGTGACTATTTCAACGGGAAATCCGAGCATATATCTGAATGGCAGGTATTCGGACGCCGTTCTCAATATACCGGGGAGCAGTCCCGTAGGTGCCGCCTGCCCGGCCAGAAGGAAAACGAGAATGTCGTTTACAGATAAAAGCGAATCTGTTTTTTGCGTCCACATCGCGGAAAGTGACAGTGTATAAGCCAGAATAAACCGCAGTACGCAGGCTAGCAGCAATACGGGTATGAACACCGGCATGAGGCCCGGGTCTATCCCGGTCCCGAAACCGAGAAAAACTGCAAGAACCGCCGTAAGTATAAGGACCAGCGGCATGCAAACTACTTTAAGCGCCATGTCGGAAGCGACCGCTTCGTAGATGATCGGGAGAGGCCGCATGAGCCATGTCGAAAGCGTACCCAGTCGGATGTTGTCGCCTATGGTCCAGTGGCTTGTCGGGTAAGTCAGCTGGTTTACGAGCATAAGGCAAAGGTAGTACGAAATGAACCGGCTCTTTCCCAAGCCTCCTATGGTACCGTTGCCCGCCGCCGCCACCCAAACGAACATCAGTATAAGCGGGGCCATCATCCAGCTGACTGCAAGCGTCCAAAAAAAGCCCCTTGAGGCTGTGAAGCTGAACAGGGACTTCCTGACAAGCGCCATACCTCCGCGCAGGTTCAGGGGTATGAAATCAGCCTTCATGCCAGCCTCCCGTCCGGTTTCGCAGAAGCCTGCAATACCTGTTCAGTCTCGTCGTGAGGCATATCCGCGATGCCCTTTCGATAAACCTCGTCTATGACGGCCTCCATCGGAGGATCCTCTATAGTAAGGTCAGTTATAGATTTTTCCAGCAGATATGCCGCAAACGGAAGTATATGTTCTTTCCTGACTCTGTACGTCCTTTCGCTGTCCAGACTGTCAATAAGCTCCGCCTCAAGAGCCGCCTGCTCAGGCATCGGCATTTCTGCCCCTCCCAGCTGTGAAGCCGGCAGTCTGAACTTAATCAGCCTGAAGGGCGCCACTTTGTCGCCAAGTCCTGAAAGCGCGCCGTCGTACGACAGTTTGCCCTTGTTGATCAGTATCACCCGCGGGCAGAGTGACACTATGTCCGACATATAATGACTGGTAATGATAACAGTGGTACCGTATTTCCTGTTGTATTCACGGATGAATTCCCGCAGCCTTAGCTGCATTGATACATCGAGCCCCAGGGTAGGTTCATCGAGATAGAGTATGTCCGGATTGTGTATCAGCACGGACGCCAGTTCGCACCTGGCCCTTTCGCCTAAAGAGAGCGTACGTGCAAGCCTGTTGAGAAGGCTCTCCAGTTCCAGCAGTCCGGTCAGTTCCTCCAACCGCCGTTTATATTCCAAGTCATTTACCCCGTAAATCTCCTTGAGGATGAAGAAAGAATCCCCGATCGTATTATCCCAGGTAAGCTGGCTCTTGTTGCCCATGAGAAACCCGATCCTTTTCAGGTACGAAGGTTTCCTTTCCCATGGCTTGAACCCGGCCGCAAGGATATTGCCCGACGTAGGAAACAACAGCCCGGAAAGCATTTTCAAGGTAGTCGTTTTTCCTGCACCGTTAGGGCCAATGAAACCTACCATTTCACCCTGCCCCAAAGCAAAGCTGATGCCGTCCACGGCCGTGACCTCGGTAAACGAAGGCCTCAAAAGGCTTTTAACTGCGGGCAGGATACCCGTATCGCGTTCTGCTGTGCGGTATATCTTTTTTAGGGATTCGACGACAATCGAATGCTCCAAAGCAAACCCTCCTTTATTAGTGATCCCGTCAGAAGATCATAACACAGGAGGGCAGGTATGGTGCAATAATGGAGGGTTTGAAAATTTATTGCCAGTCCTTCAGCAATCGGATGATTTCACCGACAGCAGCCTTTGCATCATTCAAGGCTGTCAGGAGCATATCGGTGAAGCACAGGTATCCCCTGTCCTCATCTAGCTCGGGAGAATCCAAAACCTCCCTTAGCCCTCCTGTCGATCCTGACTCAAGCTTTTTCATGGCTCTAAGGATAGACATATTACTGTAGTTGGAACGTCTGAGCGCGCGAATGACTCTCAGCCTGTTGATCTCATCCGGCCCGTATATACGGTATCCGTTATCCGGGTTCCTCGGGATCTGTATCAGGCCGTTTCTTTCCCAGTCTCTCAGCATGTCGATCGTTATATGGAGCATTTTCGCGGCTGAATTTATGGAAACACCGCCGGCTGTATCGTCGCAAACAGTATCTCCGGCAGGCATGTCGGGCAATACGGCAAGCTGCTTGCTTTCCGCCGCCCACCGCTCAAGAAATTTCTCGGCTTCTACAGCCTGACTTAATTCCGTATCT
Organism: Clostridia bacterium; assembly: GCA_036260935.1. GTDB lineage: Bacteria > Bacillota > Clostridia > Acetivibrionales > DTU013 > JAEYOM01. The sequence goes on along the minus strand of DATALQ010000001.1, from coordinate 138,891 downwards.
ATCATTTTTTCGAGTTCAATAGCCATACATAACGCTTCTCCGTAGCGTTCCGCCGCGGCGGAATTGATTATGCCGTATGCCGTCCTTTTGACTTCTCTGCCGAAAAGAGTACATTTCATTGCCAAGCGGATCAGTTTGACCTGGTTAAGATGAACATGCGTAAACAGCCTGTAACCTGCGGGGCTTCTGTTTATTTCAGGCAGAAGTCCCCACTTTTCATACAGGCGGACTGTGTTGGGATGTATTCCGACCGATTTGGCGATATCTGACGTCTTCAGATACTTCATTCCCATACCACTCCTCGTGTAAAGCCGGGTCAGAGAAACGGTTTTCCCGCTTTACCTCCCTCTGTTCCACTCAATTCACTTTCGCAGATATGCCCCGGTGTATGAACGCCCTACCGCAGCGATCTGTTCCGGCGTACCGCAGGCAATTAGTTCACCGCCGCCGCTGCCTCCCTCCGGGCCGAAATCCATGACCCAGTCCGAGGTTCTGACCACATCGAGATTATGCTCAATAACGACAACGGAGTTTCCTGCCTCCACAAGTCTCTGCAAGACTGAGATAAGCCTTTTTACATCATATGGGTGCAGTCCGACCGTAGGTTCATCCAGAAGGTACAGCGTGTGCCCCTTGCCCTTTCTGGATAGTTCCCTGGCAAGCTTGATACGCTGTGCCTCGCCGCCGGACAGCGTCGTTGCCGATTGTCCCAGTTTCAGATATCCTAGCCCTACTTCATTGAGGAGGTCGAGCTTTTCACCGATGGAGCCCACCGCCCTGAACAGCTCTGCTGCCTCCTGTATGGACATATTCAGTATGTCGGATATGCTCTGTCCCCCATATTTTACATCTATGATCTCGCGCCTGAATCTTCTTCCGTGGCAGGCCGGGCATACCACCTGCACCTCAGGCATGAAATGCATCTTTATGGACATTACGCCAGCCCCCTGGCATTTTTCACATCTTCCGCCCGGGACATTGAAGGAAAAGTGCCTTGACGCAAGCTTGAGCTTTCTGGCGGCGGGCAGCTCCGCATAAAGATTGCGGATAGCGGTAAATACATCGGTATAGGTAGCCGCATTCGATCTGGGTATCCTTCCTATAGGCGTCTGGTCGATAGTAATGACCTTGTCTATGAATTCCCATCCGGTTATCCTGTCAAACTGTCCCGGCATTTCACCAGTTCCGTTATATCTGCGGGCTGCGGCCTTGTCTATTATATCGAAAAGCAGGGTGGACTTGCCCGAACCCGAAACTCCCGTAATGGTGACCAGCAGCCCCAGCGGTATTTCCGCCGTTACATTTCTTAGATTGTGTTCCCTGGCTCCCTCAACGATAAGCTTCATGCCCGTAGGTTTTCTGCGCTTCTCGGGAACAGGTATCCGTTCTTTTCCCGAAAGGAATTGCCCCGTAAACGACTCGCTGCAGGAGGCAACCTCGGAAGGAGTGCCGCATGCAACGAGATTTCCTCCAAGCCTGCCGGCACCGGGGCCTATATCGATGATATGATCGGCCGCACGCATCATTTCGGTATCGTGCTCTATGACAAGTACAGTATTACCCATGTCACGAAGCTGTTTGAGGACGTTTATAAGTCTGTCCGTATCGCGCGCATGAAGCCCCACCGTAGGTTCATCCAGAACATACAGAACCCCGGTCAGTCCCGACCCCAGGAGCGACGCCAGTCTCAGCCTCTGCGCCTCTCCTCCCGACAGCGACGTGGCCGGTCTTTCCATTGAGAGGTAGCCCAGCCCGACATCAAGGAGATGCCTGATTATGGCAGACAGGTCGTCCATGACCGGCTGCAGCACATTAAGGCCTGACTCCGACGTATGGTCCGGAAGCAATCCGACCCATTTATTCAGATCCTCCAGGGACCTTTTGGATAGCTCCGTTATCGTCACACCGGCCACTGTAACCGATCTGCTCTCCTTCTTCAATCTTTCGCCGCTGCAGTCCGGGCAGGTATGCCTTATGAAATATTTTTCCAGCTTTTCCCGGGCGGCGTCATCAATTTCATGGTCAGCATACTTTCTGAGCATTGCCGTTATAACGCCCTCGAACCTGCCGCCAAACGCGTTGTTCGGGGGTTGCTTTCCCGGAAAATGTCTTTTAAATTCTTCGCTGTTGACCCCGTACAGAAGATAATCCCGCTGTATTTCGTCATACTTTCCCACTGGGGTGTCCGGGTCGAAGCCGAAGCCATAATATTTTGAAGCCGCGATAAAAGCATTGGTGTAAAAAGATATCAGCGAATTTTCCCAGCTCAATACCGCTCCTTCCGTTATGCTTTTGCTTTCATCGATTATTGCCGAAATGTTCGGTTTACTGACCACACCGAGACCCGTGCAGGTCGGGCAGGCCCCATTCGGCTTGTTGAAGGAGAAGTCGGCCATGATGAGTTCATCAAGTGCGGCGCCGCATTCGGGACATGTGATCTTACCGGCCTCCGCCTCGCCTTCCGCCAATGCCGCCGCATCGAACAGAAAATCTCCATCGTCGTCCCAAAGATCCGTTTCACTCTCCCCGTTCTCAAAGGCAGGCCTTATGTTCGTTCTGCACTTCGGACACGGCCTCTCTCCCAGCTTTGAGTACAGCAGTCTCAGGTAGGTGAATACGTCCGTGACAGTCCCGACTGTAGACCTCGGATTCCTGTTGGCCACGTACTGGTCGACGCTTATGGAAGGCGACAGCCCTTTGATGGAATCCACCTTCGGTTTTCCAAGAAAGTCGATGGCCATGCCGAGTGACGCCATATACTGGCGCTGGCATTCCTTCTGAAGCGTATCGAAAGCCAACGTGGACTTCCCCGAGCCAGAAATTCCGGTCAGAACTACGAACTTGTTTTTGGGTATTTTCAATGACAGATTTTTAAGATTATTTTCTCTCGCACCGTTTATCTCGATATAGCTTTCCATATTATCCTCCCGCTATATTTACCTTATTCAGAGGTTATATCCCTACAGAAGGATTATACTACAAGGACATAACCCTGGAGTATTAGTGGAGGGTTTTGATATCTATCACGACAATTTCCGGCGGATTGAAAACCCTTGGCAGGCGGAAATTATTTGAAAGCCCGCGGCTTACTACCCGGGTCAGGTTTCCGTATTTATAGGCTCCTCCCGCATGCTTCGGAAACCAGCCCTCTCCCGGGGAGTACAGTCCGTTGACCAGGAACGGGATTCTGGCCTGCCCGCCGTGCGCATGGCCGGAAACAATCAAATCGAAATCGAAGCGTCCATAAATATCTATCAGTTCAGGGCGGTGGGCTACAAGTATCTTATAGCCCTGTTCCCTATCAAGTCCTGAAAAAGCCTTCACCATTGAGTCTTCCCAGTCAAAGCCCCAGTCGTATCTTTCTATATCTGGATCATCGACCCCGGCGACTATGAGAGTATTGTCCCGAATTTTTATCTTCTCGAAGCTGCTTTCAAGAACAGATATTCCGAAGCTTCGTATTGTCCTCTTGACGGATGCGGCGTTATCCAAATAGATATCATGATTCCCGGATACATAATAAGCCGGCGCTATCTTTGATACCCCCGCAAAAAACAATTGCGCGCCTTCGAAGGGCTCAACGTCATCGGCAATATCCCCGGCAAGCAGGATAATATCTGGCTTCTGTCGGTCTATCAAAGTCAGGAGGTCTCTCTGGTTTTCTCCGTAAATATGACTGTGCAAATCAGTTATCAGGACGGCCCTTACAGAGCTTTCAGGTTCGAGCTTATCAGACCGAACGGTGTAGCTTCTGACCACCAGCCCGTTATAAAAAGCCGCTGTGACAATCGCGGCAAAAATACCTGCACAAATCAGAAATATAATTAAATACTTCTTCTTCAAGACTGCTCCCCTTTAAAATAATGAATATACGGTTTATATCTGTGCCTAATGCTCTTATATCTGCTTTCTTACAGTCTTATACTCATCGTTCAAACGAAAATATGGACAATCGTAATAAGACTTGGACAAAAACCTCATCATTTCGTCTTCGTCAAGATTCATTTGACATACATGACATTCGTACTCCTCATCATATGCATAATTGATACAGCAGTCACAGTTGGTTTTGTCTTTCATTCAACAGGACCTTTCTTAATTTCGATTATTTTAAACAACCATCTTTATTATAACTGTATTTCAATGTTCCAATCAAGGTCCGCCGTCCACCGCCGCTCCATTTAAATACACCTTCTTACTTTTTTAACTTCATCGCCCGCTCCCTGCCTGGCCTTTCATTCTAATTAACGTAAACATAAAAATGATTTAACAAGCCAATAATCAAAAAACAATATTTATATTTTATGCTAATTCCAAATTCCATGATATGGGGTCTATGCGTATGAATACCTTTGTTATTACAGGCGCCAGAATAGTAACTCCCGATGAAGTGATAGACAACGGTTTTCTCTATGTAAAAAAGGGAATAATCGAAGCTGTCGAAGTCGTTTCATGCCAGAGGCTCCATAGAAGCCTTAACAGAATAGACGGCCGCGGTATGTGGCTATTACCCGGCATTATCAATATCTGTGACAGAAGCCTGGAAAAAGAGCTGGCGGAATCTAATATCCCGTTTGACATAGCTTTCACAACTGTTGAAAACATACTTGCAGACAGCGGTGTTACCACTGTCAATCATAGGCTGTCATACAGTTATAGCAGGCTGGAGGATACTTCAGTGGAAGTAAAAAAGCTTAGGAAGTATTCCTCGATACGGCATGATTATTTCACTGTGCCTATTTCAGAAAATGAGCTGTCCCCGTATTACCACAGTAAACCAAAGCATGACCCCATACTGTACAGCTGCGTGAATGCATTGGACATAATGCATACCCATACCGGCTTCGGCCGCGGATTGCTCACTTCGACCAAGGCCAAACCGACAACGGTCTTATACTCCGACGCCTATCCCATATCAATACTGTATTCCATTTTCACATTGGTGGGAAGCTCCGGTATAAGCATGATGGATTCAGTCAAGCTCGCAACCCTTAATCCCGCCAGAGTACTGGGGATCGACAGAAAGCTGGGAAGCCTGGAGGGCGGAAAAATAGCAGACCTTATTCTGGTGAGGAATATCAACGGTATCGTAATGGTTGAAAAAGTTTTTGTGAACGGATTCAAGATCCTTGAAAAAAGAAGCCTTTAGTTTTCTTAGCAATATTAACGTTAAATTAATACTAAGCTAACTGTAATTTAACTACAGCCTACTATAATCCAAGTATAGACAAAATAGAACAGCAGAGGAATTAATATGGACACAGCATTACGCGAGAACCGGATAATGAGCAAAAATATGCCGGTTAATGCCTTACAAGGCCTAAACCTGGATTTCGCAGCAATGGATAAAGGTATGGGTGAGGAGTTTATGGAAATATTAAAAAACGAAAGTATAAGAACTGTCTTCCAGCCGATAATATCGCTGAAAAGTGGTGAATTGCTGGGATATGAAGCTCTGAGCAGAGGTCCCGACAATTCGGTTTTCAAGAACCCCGAGAAGCTGTTCGACTTTGCCAGAGCGTACGGCAGGCTCTGGGACCTTGAGCTGCTTTGCAGAATAAAGGCCCTGGAGAATTATTCGAAGTATAGCAGCCCTTCTCTCATATTCTTAAATGTAGACCCTCATATAATAGATGATGAGAAATTCAGGAAAGGTTTTACAAAGGATTTTTTAAGAGAATTTAAAATCAACCCGGAAAATGTCGTATTCGAAATCACAGAAAAAAACTCTGTAATAGATATAACAAATTTCAAAAAAGTGATAAACAACTATAAGGATCAGGGCTATAAGATCGCCATCGATGACGCCGGTTCGGGTTATTCGGGACTCAAGCTCATCGCCGATATACATCCGCATTATATAAAGCTCGATATGAACCTGATAAGGGACATTGACAAGGACGGCCTGAAATACACGCTTATAAAGACATTATACGATTTCTGTGTGATCACGGACATCAAACTGATTGCAGAAGGCATCGAGACTGAAAACGAGCTTAATTCGCTTATTGAAATTGGTATAGATTACGGCCAGGGTTATCTTATCCGAAAGCCCTCTGAAGATCTCCCCCAAATTGGCGAAGAACTAATCGGGTATCTAAAGGCAAGGAATACAAGGAAGAAAGAGATGTACCTTAGCAAGCCCGATTCGGTATACGTAGGCAACATTTGCCGCATGACTCCCGTCGTCGGTACAAAATCGACAGGCGCGGACGTCCTTGAGCTATTCAACAGTAACCCCTCGCTGCATGGAATACCAGTCGTTGAAAACGATAAGCTTTGCGGCCTGATCATGAAGGAAAAATTCTTTGCAAAGCTCGGCACACAATACGGCTTTGCTCTGTACATAAACAGGCCGGTTGGAATACTGATGGACAACAGACCGCTCACGGTCGATTACGAAACAACGATCGATAATGTATCGAAGATGGCTATGGTCCGCCTGGACGAGAATCTTTACGATTATATGATAGTAACCAGGGAATCGAGGTACATAGGCATAGTAACGGTAAAAGACCTTCTGGAAAAGATGACCGAGCTGGAAGTCAATTATGCAAGGCATCTCAATCCACTTTCAGGACTGCCCGGCAACATATTGATCGAACGAAGGCTCAACGAAGCCATCAGCAGCGGCTCTCCCTTCACCATACTCTATATCGATATCAACAATTTCAAGGCATACAACGATACCTACGGCTTTGAAAAAGGAGACATGGTACTTCAAAGCTTTGCAGAACTGCTTAAGGAATGTACTGATTCCGAATACCTCAATAATAGCTTTGTCGGCCACATCGGAGGGGACGATTTCATTGTGATACTAGAAAGCTATGATACCGAGGCCTTTTGCCGGAGGTTCATAGAGGCATTCGAAAAAAGGATCCCAGGCTTCTATGCAAGCGAAGATATTAAAAAAGGTCATGTAATGACGCCTAACAGGCATGGAGAACTAGAGGCATTTGGTCTCATAGGACTGTCAATAGCCGGAGTCAGTAATCGTGAAAGAATCTTCACCGACGTATTCGAGCTTTCAGAGTTCTCAAGCAAAATCAAAAGGAAGTGCAAGGAAGAAAAAAGAAGCTGCTATTTCATTATTTAGATTTAACTGTATCTTAACAACCGATTAATTTGAACTTAAACCAATCATTTTAAACTAAGACCATACAAGTAAAAATAATAATTCGGAGGTTAAATTTATGAAAAAAATCTCATTTCTTAAATCGGCAGCAATAATTGCTGCACTGGTCCTGCCAATTTCACTTGCGGCTTGCGGACAGGCAGCAACATTTTCCTCGGACAACCAGGCAGCCTCACAGGCCCAGGACAATGCGGTACAGACAACCCAGGCTTCAGCTCCGGCTTCACAGGATAAAACTGCAGACCAGCCGGCAGCTGCTAATACAGGCGTTTCAGGTTCGGTTACAGCGTTGGGATCAACGGCACTTCAGCCTCTAGTGGAGAAAGCGGCTGAAATGTTCATGAGCAAAAATCCTGATGCCAAGATACAGGTACAGGGCGGCGGCAGCGGCACAGGTCTTACTCAGGTAGCGCAGGGCGGCGCTGATATTGGAAATTCCGATGTATTCGCCGAGGAAAAGCTTCCTGCCGATCAGGCAACCGGGCTTGTCGACCATAAGGTATGCGTAGTCGGTTTCGCAACAGTGGTAAATCCCAAGGTCACAGTAGACAATCTTACTGAACAGCAGCTCATCGACATATTTACCGGAAAGATAACAAACTGGAAGGATGTCGGCGGCAGCGATATGAAGGTCGTAGTTCTCAACAGGCCCGCATCCTCCGGCACAAGGGCAACCTTCAAGAAATACGCGCTCAAAGGTAATGATGAAGTATCAGGCGTTGCACTTACTGAAGATTCGTCAGGTACTATCAAGAAAGCTATTGCAGATAACGAAGGTTCCATCTCCTACCTGGCTTTCCCCTATATTGACGATACGGTGAAAGCATTGAAGTTCAATGGTGTCGAACCTAAAGCCGAAAATGTGATATCTGGACAGTATACCATATGGTCCTATGAACACATGTACACAAAAGGCGAGGCATCCGGAGCAGCCAAGGCATTTCTGGACTATATAACAGGCGGCGAATTCAAATCTGCAATAACAGAGCTCGGTTATATCCCGAATTCGGATATGAAAGTATCCAGGTAAATCAACTGTGTTCATATATAAGGATCCGGGCATCATTGACGATATTCCGGATCCCTTTTACATTCATAGATCAACGCCTTACAGCAAAAATAATCTAGCAGCCGGAGTTGGTATTAATGTTGAAGCAATCCTTAAAAAAAATAAATCTATATTATATTAAGCACGAGCTGACAGGAAGGTATACAGTAACATTTTTCGGGTTTTTCCTGATCTTTCTGACCTTATGTCTTGTTTTTTTCCTGGCGTCAAAAGGAATGGCCACCTTTTTCACAAGTCATCGCTCACCTGCCGAATTCCTGTTTTCAACACAGTGGAATCCGGAGCGTGATGTATCACAAGGCGGTCCAGCAATAGGAGCCCTGATATTCATAGTCGGATCGATTTCAATATCAGTTATCGCTCTCGCAATAAGCGCACCCTTCGGGGTCTCAACCGCCATTTTCATGACAGAGATATCCCCAAGCCTTGGCAAAAAGCTGCTTCAGCCGGCTATAGAGATATTTGTCGGCATACCTTCGGTTGTGTACGGCTGGGTCGGTCTGTGCGTACTTGTGCCTTTTATAAAAAAGAGTTTCGGAGGGTTTGGCTTCAGCCTTCTTGCAGGGTCGCTGGTACTTGCGGTAATGGTCTTCCCCACTATTACCAGTATTGCCGCAGATTCGCTCAGATCTCTCCCCTTTGAAATCAAGGAAGCATCCTATGCATTGGGCGCTACTCGCTGGCAAACCATACGGAGAGTGATCCTGCCTGCAGCAGCTCCGGGAATACTGACGGGTATAGTTCTTGGCCTTGCACGCGCATTCGGAGAAGCGCTTGCAGTGCAGATGGTTATAGGTAATTCCATCAGACTCCCGAAATCCATACTGGATCCCACCACCAACCTCACCAGCATCATAACGATGGACATGGGCAATACCTTCATGGGCACGCTGTGGAACAATGCTCTCTGGTCCATGGCGCTCCTGTTGTTACTTATCACGTTCATATTTATAATACTGATCCACAAAATCGGCTCAAAAGGGAGTTTTTCAAAATGACAATTAAATCCAAAACGACCGATAAAATAGCCACAGCGATTTTCTATATGATATCCGGGCTGGTCATACTCCTGCTGGTTATGTTTGTCGGTTATATACTATACAATGGACGTGAAAGACTCAACCTTCGTTTCATAACCTCAGCCCCGGCGTTTTCGAAAGCAGGCGGGGGCATAGGACCTCAGCTCTTCAATTCGCTCTACCTTGTGCTGCTCTCCATCCTGATAACCGTGCCGGCGGGTCTGTCTGCGGGCATTTATATGGCGGAGTACGCCAGGCCCAGTCGTTTGACAGGCGCTATCAGATTCTGTATAGAAGCGCTTGCCTCTCTCCCTTCTATTGTTATAGGGCTATTCGGCATGCTGGTCTTCGTCACATTGACCGGCTGGAAATTTACCCTTTTGGGAGGGGCGCTTACAGTATCCATATTGAACCTGCCTGTAATAGCCAGGATAAGCGAGGATGCGATCAGAGCCGTGCCTTCTTCAGTCAAGGAGGCTAGTCTAGCTTTAGGTGCGACGCATTGGCAGACAATTGTTAAAATACTCCTACCTTCGGCATTACCGGGCCTTATAACCGGTATCATCGTAACATCGGGCAGAGTCTTTGGCGAAGCTGCGGCGCTTCTGTATACAGCCGGAATGAGCAGCCCCCAGCTGGACTTTTCAAACATGAACCCGTTTAGCTATAAATCACCGTTAAGTCCCTTCAGGCCGGCCGAAACACTTGCCGTCTATATCTTCAAGGTGAATTCCGAAGGCCTGGTACCCGACGCACGGCAGATAGCAGACGGCGCATCGGCTGTTTTGCTTATATCAGTGTTTATTTTCAATATCGCGGCAAGGTTTGCAGGAAGGATATTCAGCAATAAAATCGCCGGCAGGGGAGCCGCGCAGTAGAGCGCGGTAATTAATAAACGCGAGGTACTATGATATATGAAAACGACAGGAATCATAAAACATCTGAAAAACTTGAAGCTTCAGTCCAGAATAATGATATTGTTCGCAACTTTAATCATCGTTTCCATCCTAATTACGGCAGTTTCTACCTACAGTATAGGAAAAGGCACGCTTGACGATATCATTGACGGCCAGCTCGACAACTCGGTCCGGTTCGTTATAGACCAGATATCTCTGCTATCGGGCGCATACACCTCCAAGGAGTTCTCCGGCAAGCTGGACTACATCCTTGCATCCGAGAAGGCCGGTTTGAATAAGCTGAAGCTCAATGCAAGCATCTATCTGGTAGATTCGGCAGGCTATGAAATAAATCGCAGTGACGTTAACAAAAAGAGCACAAGTAAGTCAGCACTCCCTGAGAGCATTGTGAAGGAGGCCTTAAAGTCCAGATCCGGCAGGACCGTTGCAGTAATAAACGGGATAAGCCAGTCGGTATCGTACGGTTATATCGTCGAAAAGGATTGGGTTTACGCAGTTGCAGTCCCCACCTCGTCATATCTGAATTTCGTGTACAAGCTTCAGGCAGCTGCCGTTATTTCCGGCATAATTGGACTGATCCTGGCGATCCTGTTCAGCTTCATAGGCACCCGAGGTATAGTAGGCATGGTGAAGAAAATCAACAGTGCTGTGACATTGGCAGGCAGGGGCGACTTTACAGCCAGGGTGCCGCATTCGGGCAGCGGAGGTCCGGAACTCAGAGGCATGGCCGAGAGCATCAATAACATGCTGTCACATATAAGCAGCATCCTCAGTGAAGTTTCGAGTTCCATAAACGGTCTGAAGTCTTCAAGCGGCATGCTGGGCAAGTTTTCCGGCGATGCAGACAGGAGTACCGAAATGATATATAGACTCACAAAAAATATGTCGGATACATCCTTTGCCCAGGAGGAGACACTGGACAGGATAGACGGTTCTACAAAAGCCCTGCTTGTAATCCTGGGAGGGATCTCGGACAAAACGGCCGGCACAGCAAGCGTCAGCGATAAAATGCTTAACAGCGTCAATAACGGTATCGACTCCATCCGGCTGCTTGAAGCCAAAATTAACGAAATGGAATCCATTTCCGATGAAACAGTCACACATGTTGAAGCTCTGAATAAGAAATCCGGCGAGATCAACAGGATCGCCAATTCCATCAGGGCAATCTCAGAGCAGACCACCCTGCTGTCCCTTAACGCAGCCATCGAAGCGGCAAGGGCCGGAGACGCCGGATCAGGGTTTGCAGTAGTAGCGCAGGAGATCAAGAGGCTTGCCGAGAGCTCCTCAGGCTCTGTAAATGAAGTTAATAAAATAATACAGGAAATACAGGAGAGAACAGATTCCGTAAAGAAGATAGCAAAACGCTGCAGGGACGTTTCATATGAAGGCGCGGCAATAACCAATGATTCTATATCCCGCTTCAACGAGATCCAGGACAACGTGACGAAGACTCATGTACATATAAGCAGCGTCACTTCAGATACAATCAGAATGTCTCACGATATCAGGGAGTATATCGGACACATCGAGAAAATGAAGGGCTCCATGGGTGAAATGGCGGCAGCCGCACAGGAGATCTTCTCAATGGTGGATACTCATAAGGAATTGTCGGCAGGGATCAGTGAAAGCTCGCAAACCCTGTTGGAAATGGCCGGTACGATGGACAGCCTGAAAGAAAGCTTCAGGATTTCATAAACAGGCTTTTTCTGTCGGTATCAAGTTCATGAGACGTTGATTGTATTATAGTCTCCTCGACAGCCGAAATACTTGCCGCAGCGCACATTATATACATCAATACGGGCGTATGTACATAGGGAAGCGACAGCGGGAAAAGAAACAGCATCGCCCCTGTCAGTTTATTACCGTAAGTATGAAGGACTGCAAAGGTTTTAAATCGTATGTACACTATGAACATCGAAGCACACCTGACGATAAAAACAAAAGCGACCCAGACAATTACCCCGGCTGGGGGTTTTATGAACGGTAAAAGAACAATAAGCAACACACATATCATAAGAAGGTCTGCAACAGAGTCGAGTCTTGCACCGAACCGGCTTACAGTGCCTGTCTTTCTGGCGACAATCCCGTCAGCCATATCGCTTATACCGCAAATGATATATACTGCCATGAAGGCCGGGCTCAAAGGCTGAACTATAAGCAAAGCCGGAGATAATACTATCCTGATGGCCGTAATGAAATTAGATATGTTTTTCATACTGCTCCCATTAACTCTATGGACTTCTGCAAATCCTCAGTTACTTCACTTTATTTCAAGAACCTTTTTGGGGTTTTCTACAAGCAGCTTGCCGAAAACCTCTTCAGTTATCCCATTCTTCAGGCACATCGGGAGAAATTCCTTAAAGAGCCTTGAATATGGGTATATCGTAGTTTCATCATTCTTTTCTCCGTAATAGAAGCAGCCTGCATCCTGAGCAAGCAGAAGTCTGTCGGCGATTCCGGCATTCAAGGTCGCTTTCATGAGATCCATATATCGGCTGTAATCGGGGATCCTGGCCAGGCAATCGTATTCGACCCATATACCCTTGTCCGCGAGCGCCTTTGTCGTTTTGAAATCCCTTGCGCCGTCAGCATGTATCCAGATGAACCTGTCATACGGCAGGCTTTCCTCTTCAATGATCATGACTGCTCTTTGTGCGGATACCGGTGAAAAAGTATGGCACTGAATGCACGCGCCTGTCTTCAAACTGGTTTTTGCAGCCGCCCTCAGGAGCTTTTCCTGCAGGCCCGTGATTTCTCCCGTATCGCCCAGTGCAACCTTGATAAAGCCCGGTTTTACGCCTGTATTCCCTATCCCGCGGGTAAACTCCGAACTCCAGTCGGCTGCGGTTTCATCGGCAGTACCTATCACAACGGATGGGACAACGAACTTACCCGGTTTATCACTGCCGTCCCAGGCACCTGCACACGTAATTATGTTAAGTCCTGATTTTTCGGAGCAGCTTTTTAATATATCAATATCCCTGCCCGCTCCGGGAGGCGTACCTTCTACAAGCGTGCTGCATCCGAAGCTCTTTAGCTCCGTCAGGTAGGGCAGCATGGCATCGGCCACTTCCTCCGCATTATACTCTCTTTTGCTTGAGGCCCCGTCGGGATCCCACGAGATATGCTCATGCATCAGCGTCACGCCGAGTCTATCCTCGGTTATATCGCCCAGTACCGTATGTATCATAGAACACCTCCGTCGGTCTTATGTAATTATGTGATGCCGGTCCGTGTCTGCTTTTCCCCATTATAAGGATGATAGTTCCAACTTCCTTTCCGCATAAAGTTATCGGCCATATCAGCGGCGCTGCAGACTATTTGTTCCGGATAACCCATGATGCTCAACAGCTTTATCGCATTACGCGTAGTTGATTTTCCATTGTGAATCCTGTATTCGAATATTATGCTGTTCCCTTCGAACCTTTCAAGGAAATGATAGTTATCATATCTGTCTTTCAATATTGCTGCCAGTTCGATATCATGCGTTGCAGCAACAATAATACAGTTACTTTCGCCCAGTCCGCCCAGGATAACGGACGAAGCAGCTATTCTCTCCACTGTATTCGTACCCCTCAATACCTCGTCTATCATACATAGCAAGGGATACGGCCCTTTTACGTTGTCAATTATCCTTTTCAGAGAATTGATTTCTGTTATAAAATAACTCCTGCCGCTTGCTACATCATCCCTCAGAGCCATGGATGTAAATACTTTGAAATAACTCGAACAATACTCCCTTGCCAGACATGTAAATATGGTTTGCGCAAAGATCGCGTTTATTGCTGCCATTTTCAGAAAGGTTGACTTGCCCGAAGCATTTGAACCCGTTACGAGTACAGGTTTCTTGACGTCAAGTGAATTCACTACCGGATTCCCGACAAGCGGATGAAAAGCATCGGTGAATCGCAGATATGCAGGCTTTGTACTGCCACATTCCTCCAGTGACGGAACCGTATAAAAATCAAGCGAATCCCTGAACGAAGCTATTGCTATGACACTGTCCAAAAAACCTGCAACTTGATACAAGTACCGTATTTGATCCTTATGATGGCTCAATACATTTATCAGCCGCTTGAACGCTATCAGATCGAGCAGAAAAACGGCTTTTAAAGGTTCGAGCAACATATCGTTGGTATTATAAAATAACTGATAGAAGGAATTTATAGCTAATGATCTGAAGTGTCCTGCCGAATCTCCAAGTTTTTCCGAATACTCATTGATCTGACTGATACCTGCTTTGGATATCCTCCTGGCGCACTTAATAAGCTCTACTATATAGGTAAGACGATCAAGCAAAGACTCCCTTTCGCTTTTTACCCTGTAATAAATAAATATGTTTATCAAGCTTATTGCTGAAATCAGAATAAATCCGATGGTAATATTTATAAACATCGCAAGCGGAGATAGCAGCAAAGCCGCGGCAAGCAGTCCGTACCGGCCGGTTCGCGGCATGTATCCGGGGTTATCCGGAAAAAAATCATATACTGCTGCATATCGCCTCTTCCCGAGACCTGCCAGTAACATCTGCAGCTTTTCACGTTCTATGGGGTTTTTTCTAAAATATTCTACCAGTCTTTCCCTCTCTGCAAGAACTGTTCTATCAAAAACAGGGCTTCTCAGGAGATAATACAGATATTCTTCACCTGCCGAAGTCTGCGTATTATTGATCCTCTTGAAGATATCATCCATGTCCAGATCATTCCACGTGATATCGTCAATATGAAAGGCTGCGCTTTCATCCCTGGTACTGACGTAGAAGCCGGCAATTGCCTTCAATTCTCCAGTTTTATAACTATCCTCAGGCTTTTCGCCCCACTGCAGACTGATTCTTCGTTTAATGCTTTCGGTAATATGCTTCCTTTTATGCAATATATATGCTGCAAAGCCTGAAAGCAGCAGAATTGCAATGATCGTATAATACAAAAAATCGACCATTCCTCACCCTCCGATCCAAGATATCATAAACAAGCCTTATAAGGCTACATTCAAAGATATCATATCATCGGCCGAGCCAGTAATTTCTCCAGACACCACACTTTTGAAAACACTCGTAATCTGTTGAGGATAGACTTCGTACGAAAATTTTGATCGTTTCGCTGATATTCTTTTCTTTTATACGTTTCATAAAGACTCCGGAGGGCTGAAACTCATAAGTAATGCCGTATAGCAAAAAAAGCACGGTCAGCATTACATAAATAAACAGCACTATTTGGGTCAGATCAAAAAATGACAATAGCAATTCCCTCCGCCTTACAAATCATGCTACCATTATATCCTATTTTTATAGAATATCAATAGACGGATGGGACAACGAACTTACCCGGGGTATCACTGCCGTCACAGGCACCTGCACACGTAATCATATTAAGCCATGATTTCTCGGAGCAGCTTTTCAATATTTCAATATCCCTGCCCGCTCCGGGAGGCGTACCTTCTACCAGCGTGCTGCAACCAGGTCGCTTATGGAAAACAATATACTAATTGACAATCTTCATGAACTGAAGGGTAAACACAATATTAAATTTTTCAGGATATTGCCTTTACATAGGTGGATTAAGGTATAATCAAATGGAATTATATCATATCGGGATGAGGGAATAAATGTCGACACTACTATCCTTTATCGCACAAAAAGACCTGACTTGCTTCTATTTCTTAAACAGAAGACTTCACTGTACTGCCCTGACCATGTTTATGAGGGCGATAACCCAATTCGGTTCTCTATCGTTTTCGGTCGGTATTTCCCTTTTCTTCCTGGTCTATAACAGAAAAACCGGTATCTTCCTGGCGCTGAATCTTATATCGGGCCAGATACTGATCCAGTCACTTAAAAGGATGGTAAACCGCCCGCGCCCTTACAAAACCCTGGATTGGGTAATTGCCAGGAAGCCGCCTAGATGCACTTATTCCTTTCCATCGGGGCATTCGTGCTCCGCACTCTCAATAGCCCTTTCCGTTTCTGCTTTTTTCCCAAGCCTCAAAGCGGTTTTGCTTTGTCTTGCTCTGTTGGTTGGGATATCAAGGGCATGCCTGGGTTTCCATTACCCCACCGACGTTACCATGGGGTTTTTGATTGCATTTCTGGTGTTTGAGGCCATAGAAATGACAATATGAATAAAAACAGCTTTCCGCGGTAATTTACCGATCATGGAAAGCTGTTTTATACCCGTTTGTAATCAATACGTCTGCTACTCAATGCTTAAGGCTGCTCGTCAGCTGGTCGTACACCTGCTCCGCAGTCAACCCTTTTGCCTCGATCACCGGTATTTTGGATACTATGTCCTGAACTCCGAGGAAATCCTTGTTCATGCCCGTAATAACGACGGCGTCGTATTTATCGATGTTTTTGGTATATTCTTTGCCAAGGTCAATTTCGTCCACACTATATCCCTTTTCGGAAAGATATTGGGCAACCGGCGTCAGATTGCTTTCTACGGCAATAGTCCTGTTCATAGGCTGATTTCTCCCTTCTGAATCACGTGTTTGTTGGTTTGGCCTTTCACTATTGTCTGCATTATACGACTTTCTATTCCGTCAGCTGTATTTGACCTTGATAAAATCTGCCATTTGTTTGCTTCATGAAATAAACAACGGACCGCATTGCATGACGGGCTTTGCCTGACGTGCATTACTTAAGTAGCATTTCCGCAGCCATAAGCAGGATACCGATGGCATTGACTATGCAGTGGGGGATTATGATCATTTTCATGTCCTTCGTCCGCCATACGAGATATATTATCGGAAGCATCGACAAAAAGCGTTCGATAAATTTATATGGAGAGTCCAGATGATAGGCAGCAAAAAGGAACGTGGTAAAAAGAGGCGCCAGTTTGCCCATCCATGCCACCTTCGGTAGCAAAATGCCCCTGAAGTAGAATTCTTCGGCGATAGCGCCCGGGATATCTGAGAGGAAACCTGCCAGTATGATCACAAATACCGCCGCCGTTGACGTGCCCGCCGCTTCCCCAGGTATAAACCAGGCAGGCAGCCAGAAAAAGACGTTTTCCATAAGCGCTCCACTGTAGAATTTGGGCAGCACCAGGAAGCATACAACACTCCATGCCACATAAAGCACTGTCACCAAAGCATACTGCCACCACGGAGATCTGCGGTCGTAAGCAAAAACGCCCTTTAGAGAAAAGCTGCCGTTTTTCTTTTTTGCCTGATAAAATACATAGCCGAATTGAAAAGGCAGAACACCGAAAATGACTGCCAGGAACAGCGCCAGTACAGTAGGGAACCCCCATACCTGCACCACCGGGATGAATGCGATATACAGCAAGGTTACTATGACGCCCGGCAGCAGATGCATAACAATCGACCGTGATATGGAATGCTGTTCCGTCAGCTTCCCGGGAAGCTTCCCGGAAAGCTTCCCGGAAAGCTCCTCGGGCAGGCTCTCTCCCTGTAAAGGCAATCCCTTGCATAAAGAAAATCCGCTATTACTCATTGATTATTCACTCCAACGATTTTATTTAGGCATTCAAATGAAAGGCCACAAGTGCGCGAGCTCTTACAATTTTTGGAACAGTACTTCGCCGTGCTCACTAATAAATAAAAAGACCCATGATCATCCAAGATGCCCATGAGCCCATTCTAGCGGTTGAAAATCCCGCGGTCGTCCTATCCAATTTATTCGTACATTTTTTACAGTGATCCTGTACCTCGATAGCTCTGCATTTGTCGGGGCAACATTTTACATTACTACCCTACATCCTTGAATGCCGTCACAAAATCCATTGTATACCCGTAATGAGCAGTAAATATGCCCTCTATGCCCTTAAGGCCCGAAAGCTTCTCTATCGACTTCATTTCCGTACCGGAATCCATGTTGAAAAATTCGTTGAACACAGCCGCCTTTCCATCTTTCAGGCTAAAGGTGTCGCCAGTGAATAAATATTTGTCATTGATTATGTAGGACATTGAACCCGGCGTATGTCCTGGGGTCAGAACGCACTTGATTTTAAGGCTTGCAAGTTCTATTTCCTGCCCTTCCTTCAGAAGCTCATACCGGTGATCGAGCTTGCTTTTAATTACAACCAACGTTCTGGCCGTTTTACCGTTGACCATTTGTTCTTCTGCATCAGATATATAGACTTTCGCGTTTTCGAAAAGCCCTATAGAGCCTGTATGGTCCGAATCGGTATGCGTGAGGAGAACGGCCTTTACTTTGTCGGCAGGGATTTCGAGTTTACCGAGTTCCCGTTCGACGATTGAAGGATCCGCCGCCGAATCTATAGCTATATACCCGTCGGTTCCCTTAATGATATACATGTTATTGAAGTTATCCTTTATGACCGATATTCCGTCAACGATTTCCCCTGTGTTGGCCGGCTTCATTACTTTCATCTCATTGAACGTCCTTACTCCGTAATAAGCGTATGCAGCAACGAAAATAATGACCAGTGCGGTAATGCCGATTGCAATTCTCTTGAAAATTTTCAAAAACAATTCCCCCTTTCTTTCCATGATACGCCTAATTTTATACATTGTTTGATAAATTGCGCATATTGACCTTGCGCAACCGCCACCTATATTTTACATCTCGTGAAGCTTACTGTATAATTTTCTTGTAAAATATTTGCTGTGAGGTGCAAATCATGAACATTCGAACACTTCGAATATTGGCAATACTTCTCCTGATGCTATTTCTATTGGATATCCCGGCTTTTGCCGTTGCATCACAAACTCTTTATATAGGTTCTTCAAAAAGTACAGTATTAACCGCAAAATGCAAGATGGTCGCCACAGGTTTCTTTTCATCTGCGATGCTGTTGGAGGACGGAACTGTCTGGTGCTGGGGGGACAACATCTCCGGCCAGCTTGGTGATGGTACGACGATAAGCAGGACCAGTCCGGTTAAAGTTAATGGTTTGTCTGGAATTACCATGATATCGGGCTCCGGATACGGAAGTCGTCAATCCTCCCATTTTGTCGCACTGAAGTCCGACGGGACCGTATGGACCTGGGGGGATAATGAGTTCGGTCAGCTCGGTGACGGAACGGTAGCGAACAGGTCAAAACCTCTAGTGGTGAAAGGCCTATCGGGAATTACGGCAGTATCGGCCGGAGGCGTTCATACACTTGCATTGCAAAAGGACGGAACAGTCTGGGCATGGGGAAACGGCGAATTCGGACAGCTGGGAAACGGCAGCAAAAGGAACAGCAGCATTCCTGTCAAAATGAAGGGAGTAACCGGCGTCAGTAAGGTTTATGGAGGGCTTGAACACACTCTCCTGCTCAAAAACGACGGATCAGTTCTGGCGGTTGGAAACAACCGGCTTGGACAGCTTGGCGACGGGACCAGGACAAACAGGACGCTGCCGGTAAAAGTCAATGGGCTTTCCGGTGTCATCTCTATTTCCGCAGGTGAACACAGTATGGCTCTTAAACAGGATGGCACCGTGTGGTGTTGGGGAGCAAACTATAACGGACAGCTCGGAAACGGCAGCTTCGGCAACTTCAGTACGACGCCTGTAAAAGCTGCAGGATTGAGTAATATATCTTCCATATCTGCAGGCTTAATGCATTCAGCTGCCGTAAGCAGCGAAGGAGGAGTTTTCTGCTGGGGTACGAATGAATTCGGCGCTTTGGGCAATGGCAGTACGGGCAATAGTGCGCAGCCTCTCGAGGTCGAGGGACTGAAAAATATTAAAGCAGTCTCAGGCGGAGGAGGCCACACCCTGGCACTCGACCATTCAGGCACCGTATGGGCCTGGGGCAGCAACAGACATGGAGAATTGGGTGATGGAACGCTTTCCGATTATCCTGTTCCCGTAAAAACAAATACAATCCCGGGTATCATATCGCTGTCCGCATATGACCATACTGTTGCAGTCAAAAACGACGGCACATTATGGTGCTGGGGATATAACGGCAACGGCCAGCTTGGCAATGGCACCCGTGAATCCGGCTGGATGCCGGTAAAGGTACCAGGTATGGATAATGTCAAAGCTGCCGATGCTGGCGGCTTTCATACCGTTGCCCTGAAAGGCGACGGAACCGTTTGGTGCTGGGGCCTCAACAATTACGGACAGCTTGGCGACAGTACGAAAACAGACAGAAGCGAGCCGGTCCGGATCAATGGGCTGACTGGGATCGTGGCTGTATCCGCCAGCCAGTTCCATACGGCTGCTCTGAAAAACGACGGAACCGTCTGGTGCTGGGGAGATAATTTTGCCGGGCAGCTTGGCGACGGAACGAAAACGGGAAAAAGCAAGCCCGTCATGGTTAAAGGACTCAAAGATGTTATGTCGATAAAGACAAGCGGCTACCATACTGCTGCACTAAAAAAGGACGGTACGGTCTGGTGCTGGGGAATCAATAATTACGGTCAGCTCGGAGATGGAACGAAAAAGGATAAAACATTGCCGGTGCAGGTAAAGAACCTCACCGGCGTAAAAACTATAGCCGTGTCCAAAAGCGGTACCTTTGCAATAAAAAATGACGGGACCTTCTGGGGTTGGGGAGAATTCAACAACGGTCAGCGCTTCTCGGGCGGCGTGCCGCTGCAGCTTCCGGGTATTAAGGATGCTGCCGCAGTAAGTGCCCGGGGATATGGTCTCATGATATTGAAAAAGGATGGAACAATTCTGGCATGCGGCTCAAATATGCCCGGAACAACGGGCAGGGGCATGGCCGAAGCTGCGCCCGCTCCTGTACGAGGCATTTCCGGGGTCTCGCAGATCACATCCGGTTGGTTTTATTCATTAGCCTTAAAAGCCAACGGAGAGGTGTGGGGCTGGAAAGAAAACCGGTATGGCCAGCTTGGCCTGCCCGATATGGATAGATTGAGGCCTGTAAAGGTGAAGGGTTTTTAGGAGCCCATACTACGGTAAAACCTGTTATAACCGATTATAACAGGTTTTTATCTGCCTTTTTGCCTGCTTTTTTAATGCTTTTCGTCTGCTCTTTTTCTACTTTTTTGTCTGTTTTTTATCAGTTTTTTTATCACCGTTATCCTTATCGCGTTTGCAATACGGGGGATAACGTTTATTGGTTTTGTGATGCTCGAGACATTCGGCGCATTTTCCGTGCCGAATGCAGTTCTTTTTTTTGCAGCTGCAAATTTCAAGGCCATTTTCCAACATACCATTTACTCCTTCAATGGGGCTTTATTTTGTAGCCCGACCATAACACATGCTATATGTCCGAAACCTGCGTCCAGCCGCTCATCCATGTCAGTTCGGTGTCCCTGGCAAACTGGTTGGGCCAGTTGAAACCATCCATTTCAAACGGTACGAAATCCGTAACGCTTTTGTAAAAAGCGTCTACACTAGCTGCATCCTTTGAAGCGTATATGTTTTCAATAAGCTTCATAATGTTTTCCGGTTTGTTTTCCATGCTTTCAAGCACCTTCAAAAACCATTTATGATAAGGATACAAGGTTTCATTATTGGCAAGCAGCATACGCCCGCCGAAAAGAACAAGATTTGAAATAGCAAGGTTGAGCAGGTATTCGTTACTTTTACTCAGGGCTTCGTTGCAATACCATCTCCAGGCTTCCAACTGCCCGCGGAAACGCTTGATATTTTCCTGCTTTCTTTCCACAGGATACCTTACGATCTTTTCTATCAATTCCTCTATCCCCTCTATTTTTGAGAAAACCACCTTTGAACCGTCGAATGCAAATCTTGCAGGTTCGCTCCCGCTTTCGGCCACTTTTTTCATAAAACCCTTGCAGATATATTTGCCGTCGACATAACCGCCCTTGTATGTGGAGCTCTCGGTTTCATAATAGGTCATTTCGCCTGATTTCAAACGGGCATTATAGTTCTCGTCCGATATCAGTATCATGATATCCACGTCCGATGTCTCTGATGCAAAGCCATGGGCTACTGAGCCTGCAACCAGCAATCCCAGGACATCGTCCCTCGTTTTAAGCTTTTCCGAAGCATTTTTTAATGTTTCTTCCTGATGTAAATACATATTCTTCTACCTTTCTTGTCGCGGCCATCGGCAATATATTATTATCTTTGTTTTCTCGTCCGTTTATATCAATATTCAGTGTTTAAAAGTCTGTCTATCCAATTATAGCACGAATCCAATTCCACATCGCTGATCAAGTCGGAACGGTGTTCAAAGAACAGTTTGACATCCCTGTTCTCCTGCCTGATTAATTTGAAATAACCATCAACGTCAGCCCACCCGTCTTCCGGCTTCAAACCGGGCAAAAGCGGAAAATGCGCCAGCTCCAAAGTCTTGCCGACCTTGGTATTAGAAAGATGCAGCAAGCCTGTGTATTTCAAAAATTTCTTTAAAACTTCGGCAGCATTAAAACAGGTGTCTATCCTGTCCTGCACATGAAGCCTTCCAATATCCAGGCATAATCTGACATCACCGAATTCGGACAGCAGTCCTTCCAAAAATGAAGTCCCGGTAATGTAACCGTTCAGCGCATCCAACTCAAGTATCGGCATAAAGCCGTATTCATCTGCTTTGCAACTCAGCCATTCAAGCAAGTCCCTACTGTATTTCACCAGCTTGTCAAAAGAATACTCGCTTTCATAGACATATTCGGAACGCTGGTAAAACCTCCACCTGCTCAAATCAAACCGCTCTGGGATTATTACGGGTTTGGGATAGTGGAACAGGACATAACGCGGCTTGATTCCCAACGATCCGATAAATTCAAGCTCACTTTCGATGTCCCGAAAGGCACTTTTTCGTACGTCAGTGTCCGGATCGAGAAATAATGGGTCCCGGGATGAATAGATCCCTGCCCGCAGCGGAAAATGGATACCCAGTTCCATGCCTCTCTCTTTTATCTCCGACAACAGCATGGAAATATCATCTGTCGATTTCATCAGGCAGGCTTCCACACCGTATATCCCTTCACGGTAATCCTTTTTAAATTTTACGGGATCAAACGAACCAAATTGGCCTATCAAAAAATTATTTACAGCAATCCCC
The DNA here is from genome assembly GCA_036260935.1 of Clostridia bacterium. Taxonomy (GTDB): domain Bacteria; phylum Bacillota; class Clostridia; order Acetivibrionales; family DTU013; genus JAEYOM01. The sequence goes on along the minus strand of DATALQ010000001.1, from coordinate 115,836 downwards.
CCATAAGTATCCTTATGTAGCGTTACAAAGCCGATGCTATGTTCTGATTCAGCAACTATTCGGAGCTATAGCTTCCTTAAAAGTGCATATGAGTCGGAAACCTTTTCGAAGCCCAACTTCATGTACATTTCTTTCGGTGTATCTTCTTCATCGGTAGTCAGGTATATTATCCGGGCTCCCTCTGAAAAAGCAGTACCGATCAGGTGCTTCAGAATGGAAGTGCCAAGGCCGCGCCGCTGATATTTCGGCAAAACCGTAAAATCTTCTATTTTGGCCATGTCGTCATATAAAAAGAGATCGCAGTTCCCTGCCGGCTCTCCATCACAATAGCAGATATAAGAATCTATCGAAGAATCCGACAGGTAGACCTGTCCGCGGCATCTCGCCCTGCGTTCACAGAAATCCTGCCCACAGGCTTCAGCGTACATTGTCCTGTCCAACAGCACCAGATCGTCGACCATTAAGGGTTCCGTTATTTTTCGTATCTCGCAATGCGTCTTGAGGTCCCATTCCGGCGGCTTTTCCGGCGTGAATACATATTGGCCGTAATGCTCTGTCTGCAATTTGTCGTCATGGTCTTTCAATGCTGTCTCATATCGTAATCCATCCAATAGTATTTTACAAAATCCCAGGTCTTCCCCGCGGCTGACCCCGATCTCCCCGTCAACCAACTGCAGCAGTGCATCAAGCGTCGGCGTTCCCTTTATGAATGAACAATTATGATCATACATATCGCTCATGCGGGAATTCCGGTATCTGATGACGCTTTCATATTCGAAGCGTTCGGAAAAACATTCGATATATGCTTTCTCACAGCACCTGATTTTGCTGACTATTTCCGCCAACTTATTTTCCGGTATATTCACTTTTTCATCTTCTCCTTATAGCTCTATTGATGCACCGGTATGAAAATAGTGCAGACGTTCTCCCAATTCTTCCTTTAGAATGTTGAAGGCCGTATTCCCGGTACAATGGCCTGTATATACGTTCTTCACACCCAAATCTTTCAACCGTTTACCCAGGCCTTTTATATCTTCCGGTTTCCCGCTGATGGTATCGTTACCGCGGAACCCCATAAGATGAAACCCTCCGAAAACAGCCGTTACTTCCCTTCCATCGAAGGTTTTTCCGACCTCTTCGACGATATTGTCTATACCGCCATGGCTGCAGCTGTTCAGTATAACCAGACCATCCCCGGCTTCAAATACCAAACTTTGCTCATGTCCGAAATCATCTGCGGTTAACCCGTTCTTAGTCTTTCTATACATACGGGCCTTTTTCCCTATAGAGGCAAGCCCTTCTGTTTTATGGGATACCAGCCAAACGCCTTCGTCCACCTTATGATCGCCGTCCAGGAAAACAAACCGTTCGCTGTATTTTTCAAGAAGGCCTTTCGGAATACCTACATAATGCCTGAAAGGACCTATCTTTATATAGCACGCTTCCTTTGCGGTATTTTGAAGATATACCCTGGCTTTGTCATTCTGTCCGAAAAATCCGCCGAAGCCGCTTGAATGGTCATAATGGCTGTGCGATAAAAAGGCCGTATCCACCTCAGCCAGGTTTATTCCGAGCCTGCCGGCATTGACAATAAACTGATCCGATGCTCCCGTATCGAGCAGATACTGTTTTCCGTTATATTCAATATGTACAGCGAGCCCGTGCTCCCCGAAGAGTCCTTCTCCGGCCTTGTTTTCGATAAGCGCTGTTACTTTCATTCCGACACCTCCAAATATGAAAAAGTACTCTGGTAAAGGCTAATAAAAAAACAGCATGAGTAAAATTCCCTTTTCAAACTATAAACACATATATTCGGCTATTCGACTGATGTGTGTATTATCCGTCCCGCAGCAGCCCCCGACGATCTTAAGCGAAACAAGCTCCGACAAACTTTGAATCGACTTCGCCAGCTCGTTACAATCCGAGCATTTCAAATCTATTGAATTATCGAGCTGCTCAGGCGGCAGCGGAGAGGTGTTTGCCTGGATACCCCGGAACCTTACTTTCACGAGCCCGGTTTGATTAAAACCATAGGACAATGCTTTATAAAGTATCGTTGGATGTACGCAGTTTGTCATGTAGCAAACAGGCCTGTGTTCGACGCAAGCATCCGTTTGAAGGATAGCATCGTGTATCGTGGTTCCATCGATCAGCCGCCCGTTGTCGCGTATCATAAAGCTTATGATATAGGGTAGCCCGGTCCTTTCCATCGCTTTTGCCATACCGAGGATCTCCGGCAGCGCAGGCATTATTCCGGCAAACAGGAAATCAACTCCCGAATGATTAAACAGATCAGCCTGCCAGGAATGGAATTCGAATGCCTCATCCTCTTTGAGGATGTCTGTCGCCTTGTACGCATCACCTCTGCAGCCCATCAGTCCGCCGACATACATCTCTATACCTGATGAATCGCGCAGCTGTTTAAGGTATTCGACATTGTCAATAATGATGGATTCGTCGTACCCTGCCTTGAAAACACGTTCCTTGTTTGCTCTCCTTGTCGGCGTCGTTGCGATAAAAGGCAGGTCAAATGCTTCTGCAGTTTTGATATATTGGCCCCACAGTTCGCCGAGAGCTTTACTCCCGCCGCTGCGATATATTATGTCTGCTAGCGCGACAGTTTCATCGGGGACCAATCCATATTCCCGTTTAAGCCTTTCACCCAGAGCACCCTCCATCAGTATGATACGGCTGCTTTCAAAACATGAAACGAATGACATTTAATGCTCCTGATTCTTTCGCTTGATTTATTAGTCATTATATCAGAATTAGCAAAAGGCACCAATTCCCAAATTCCAATGTTTATGGATTTTTACCCGAATATACTCTTCAGACTTACTTCCAATCCATCGAAAACATAGGACAGTACCTTTTCATTTTTCTTGTACACCGCACTTTTTGCCAGGTCATTATTTTCGAACAGGTATACCGTGACTTCCTTGATAAAGGGGTTGATGATCCAGTACTCCCGGACTCCCGTGGACATATACAGATCCAGCTTTTTCACAGAGTCCCTGCCGCGCGTGCTTTCAGACAGTATCTCTACCAATAGCGCTGGTACTCCTTCATATTTTTTCTTTTCGTTCAATTTTTGCTCCAGATCGCAGATAACCATCAGGTCGGGCTGCACAACGTTCTTATTGTCCTCGGTTCGCTTCAGCGTTATGTCAAAGGGCGCCAGCATGGGCCTGCAAGCCTTCCCCCTGAACCAGTTGTAGAAAATGACATAAAGCTCGCCAAGTATCTGCTGATGATCGAAATTCGGCGAGGCCATCATATAAATCTCCCCATCGATATACTCAAACCGGTCATCGCTGTTTTCCGCGATCTCGAGGAATTCTTCATATGATATCCTTTTAGGCATACGCGCATATGCCTCGGCCTTTTCCTTCAGATAGCTTTCGTAAAAGGCTCTTTTCTCGACATCTTCAAAAGCAACAAGCCGCGCCACCTTCCTGCCGTTGCTGGTGATCACGATCTCTTCCCTTGCAGAAGCCCTCAGGTATTTGCCAAGATTATTTTTCAATTCGGTAGCGTTAATTATCATATACGCCTGCCTCCTCATTCAACTCATCGGCCACTTTAGCTAAAGTGGCTAATGTAATTGTATAACACGACGGAGTAATTGTCAAATGCTGCATGCTAATTCATATATTTGACTCATTCGGATTCGTTCGGATTCGTTCGGATTCATTCAACTTCATTCAGTTCATTCAACTCATTCTGCTCACTCAGCTTCATAGGCTCATTCTGCTCACTCTGCTTCGTAAGCTCATTCAACTCATTCATGACCTTTGTACAATCGTCGTCTATTATTAAATAATAATTATTGTTATACTATTGACAATATTGTATGTCATACAGTATAATGATCGTGAGGTGGTTAAATGGAATCAATGGATGAGATTATAAATAGTCTTATAGTGGAACTCAGAAGAGGGACTCTGATACTTTCCGTGCTTAGTCAGCTGAACCATCCTGAATACGGTTATTCTCTCGTACAGAAGCTGGAGGAGAAAAATGCGGCTATTGATGCCGGGACATTGTACCCCCTTTTACGCAGGCTTGAAAAACAAAAGCTTTTGGCCAGCCAGTGGGATACCAGTGAAAGCAGGCCTCGCAAGTTCTATGTCTTAAGTGATGAAGGCAAAGTGGTATATCAGCGCTTGAAGGGTGAATGGACCACCCTTTCAAAGCAGCTTGAAGTTCTAATGATGGAGGGTGATAAAAATGAATGAAGCGAATTTGATCGAACGTTATTTGAATGCCGTAGCAGAACATTTGCCGGAAGATACCCGGGAAGATGTAAAAAAAGAATTGAGGGCAAATATTGAGGATATGCTGCCTGACGATCCCACAGAAAAAGATGTCCGCAGCGTACTTGAGAAATTGGGCAACCCCGTAAGGCTTGCCGGCGAATACCGTCAGACAAAGAGGTATCTGATCGGTCCCACCTTGTATGACAGCTATATTTCAATACTGAAACTGGTAATAGGGATCGCTGCGATAGTATTTTCATTCATATGGGTCCTGGGGAATACAGCTAATCCGGCAGTCGATATATCCAAGGTGCCAACTGACTTCATTACACATTTTATTTCCGGAATCATAAGCGCGGCATTCGACGGTGCACTACAGGCATTTTTGTGGGTCACGGTAGTTTTCGTTGTACTGGAAAGAGTCGGTCTCAGCGAAGGAAAGCTGCCCTTCGGCAAAAAGAATTGGTCTGTTGACGATCTGCCTGAGGTTGTCTTGAACAATAAGAGCAGAATAGGCCGTGGAGAGTCTGTAGTAGGTTTGATTTTTTCCGTCGCTTTCACTGCGTTACTTGTATTCCAGCCCCAGGTTTTCGCATGGTATGGGAAAACAGGATCCGACATGATGCTTATAACCCCGCTTTTTGACATAGAGCGGCTTCGACCCTACATTTTTTTCATCATCTTGCTTGCCGCCCTTCAATTCGTAATGTGTATTTACAAGTTCATCGTCATGCGCTGGAACTTGCCGCTTGCTGTTGCCAATACGGTAAATAACATTGCTTCGAGCATATTGGTATTTATAATGTTGAACGATGGCAAGATCATAAATCCGGATTTTCTAGCACGCTTTGCAAGTGCAGTCAGACTGCCTGTTGCCGGATTCACGACATCGTCTCACACCTTTTTTTCGGTATTCATCATACTGTTCATTATCGGATGCGCTATCGACAGTATTACCGGTTTTGTAAAAAGCCGCAGTCTCAATCTGCCATCGGTAAAAATCTAAATAATGTACCGGTATTAAGGGGGACGAAGGATCGTCCCCTTTTACATGCCATAGGCATTAAAATATCAGCATTTACCAAAATTTTTTCTAAACAACTAACCATAATATAATTGAATAATTTATGGTGGTGACCATTGATTAATACATCCGAAACAAAAGCAGGGTTTATACAAAAACTCTATAACCGCTCTGTTTTTATCGCTGCCTCGCTGTTTTTCGGGTATGTTACAGTGCGTATGTTTTTTCCCGTACTCAAAAGCAAGACGCTTCCCCTAAAAGGTCAAATGGCGTTTCTCGTGTTTACCCTTGGCTTTCTTGTTATGTGGGCAACCGATAGAGCAATAGTAAGAAAAATGGCCCAGAGGACCGCAATAATAACAATATCCGTACTGTTGGCGTTGAATGTAACACTTCAGGCGATCTGCCTGTATAACCTTGTAGTTACACCTTCGTGGGATTTCGGGGTAGTCATGAATGCAGCCACGAATATATCCGACGGGCAAAAGATAAGTTATTGGAAGTACTTTCTGGAATACCCCTACAACCTGTATACAGCCGTTTATATAGGCGCGTTCAGGACGTTTTTTGGCGGGCACGGTTTAGCCCCCTATCTGCTAAATATGCTTTCTGTTACGGTATCGATAATCGGCGCGTGTCTGCTGGCTTTCCGGCTATACGGCCGGAGGGCGGCAGTACTGGCTGCGTTGCTGAGCCTGACAATATCACCGTTTTATCTTGATATACCGATAGTTTATACTGATACCTTATCGATGCCATTCGTCATCTGGACAGTGTACGTCTGGACGTATGTACGCACCTCAAAAAGAAAGCTGCTCCTTTACTGTGTGATACTTGGGATGCTATCGGCGCTTGGTTTTCTGATCAAGCAGATAGCAGCGGTGGGAATCATCGCGTTTGTGGTGGATTTTGTTTTCAATGGAGTAGGTTATTTCAAGGGCCTTCATACCCACGGGAACCCGCGATTTGAAAAATTTCAGGCGATAATACCCGTAACAGCTTCAGTTATAGCTTTTCTGACTGTCGTTTATGCCAATATGTTTTATTTGAGCAATACGGGTTTCAACAGCAGAACGTATGGTTACGATAAGTTGCCCTTCACACATTGGCTGATGATGGGGATGAACAAAAGCTATGCCGAAGGCGGGACTTCGTACGGCTACGGCGGATTCAGCGCGGAGGATCTGAAATTTACCAGGTTGTTTATTACTACATCATCTATGCAGCAAGCCAATATAGGCGTAATTAAAACAAGGCTGAACCGTTTCGGCATGGTCGGCTATGCCAAATTCCTGCTAAAAAAAGCCGAGTGGACCTGGACGGACGGGACTTACTTCATTCCTGTAAAGCTGGGACGTTTTCCTTTAAAGCAAAATGTCCTCCATAAAATCATACTGACGAGCAACGGAAAAATGAATACTTTGTTCAGGAGCCTTACACAATTTGTGCAGACAGTCATTTTGTCCATGATACTGGTAGGATGCATTGCCGCCCTACTGACGAGAAAAACTGACGAAACTTTCAGGCTAATGGTACTGATGTGCCTGGGGCTAATGGTCTTTCTTCTTTTCTGGGAAACAAGGTCACGATATCTGATATTCATGCTGCCGGTTTTTGCAGTGATGACGGTACACGGCCTGTTGATCACGTTCAATTGGCTTGACAGGGCAGCGGCTTATTTATGGAGAAAATATGTAGCTATAGGGACCTAATAGGATCCAGTGTTCTTTAAGCGGGCGGGGCTGCCGTATTGCAGCCCCACCCGCTTATGCTGCCTACAGCCTGTTAGAGACGGAACTAGCTGCAGACATCTGCTTAACCCGCCTTGATGACCGGAAATAAAAAAAGGCTCGCGTTATGCGAGCCTTCCTTTTACTTTATTCTTTTCGGTTTAGTACATTCCGCCCATTCCACCGGGAGCGCCTGCGGGCATCGGGGGTTCCTTCTCGGGCTTGTCAGCTACTACGCTTTCAGTGGTGAGAACCATCGAAGCAACGGAAGCCGCGTTCTGCAGAGCAGATCTGGTGACCTTTGCAGGATCTACGATACCTGCGGTGATCATGTCAACATATACTTCCTTCAGAGCGTCAAAACCCATGCCAATTTTTTCGTTTTTGACCTTGTCGACTATTACGGAGCCTTCGAGGCCTGCGTTTGCAGCGATCTGCCTGATGGGCTCTTCGAGCGCCTTCAGTATGATCTGGATACCGGTCTTTTCATCACCGTGGATATCCTTGAGCAGAGCCGAAACCTTCGGCAGTGCATTGAGGTATGCCGTTCCGCCGCCTGCTACGATACCTTCCTCGACAGCTGCCTTGGTAGCTGCGAGAGCGTCCTCTATACGGAGCTTCTTTTCCTTCATTTCGGTCTCGGTTGCAGCGCCGACTTGGATGACAGCTACGCCGCCAGCTAGCTTGGCAAGCCTTTCCTGGAGCTTCTCCCTGTCAAAATCGGAAGTGGTTTCTTCGATCTGAGCTTTGATCGAAGCGATCCTCTTCTTGATCTCGTTCTTATCGCCTGCGCCGTCAACGATGATCGTATTTTCCTTCTGAACCTTGACCTGTCTTGCCTTACCGAGCTGGCTGACCTTGGTTTCCTTCAGATCGAAGCCGAGTTCGTCGGAAATTACCTGGCCGCCTGTCAGGGTAGCTATATCACGGAGCATTTCCTTCCTTCTGTCGCCGAAGCCCGGAGCTTTTACAGCGACACAGTTGAAGGTTCCGCGGAGTTTGTTGACGATGAGGGTAGTCAGTGCTTCGCCTTCAACGTCTTCTGCGATTATGAGCAGCTTTTTGCCGGCCTGAACGATCTGTTCGAGGAGAGGCAGAAGGTCCTGGATATTGCTGAGTTTCTTATCGGTTATGAGAATGTACGGGTCGTCGAGAACGGCTTCCATCTTCTCGGTATCAGTAACCATGTATGAGGAAACATAACCTCTGTCGAACTGCATACCTTCGACTACTTCGAGGTTGGTTCCCATTGTCTTGGATTCTTCAACAGTGATGACACCGTCGTTCGTCACCTTTTCCATAGCGTCCGCTATAAGGGAGCCGATAAATTCGTCATTGGCGGAAATTGAGGCGACTCTTGAAATATCTTCTTTTCCGTTGATCTTTCTGCTGTTTTCCTTGATAGCGTCTACTGCTACTTCAACCGCCTTTGCAAGGCCTTTTTTGAGTATCATCGGGTTAGCGCCTGCTGCAACGTTCTTGAGGCCTTCCCTTATGATCGCCTGTGCAAGCAGAGTTGCCGTCGTGGTACCGTCGCCCGCTACATCGTTTGTCTTCGTGGCAACTTCCTTGACGAGCTGCGCGCCCATATTTTCAAATTTGTCTTCAAGTTCGATTTCCTTTGCTATCGTAACACCGTCGTTAGTGATCAGAGGAGCACCGAATTTCTTGTCCAGGACAACGTTTCTGCCCTTGGGTCCGAGAGTGATCTTGACAGTATCGGCCAGCTGGTTTACGCCGCTTTCGAGTGCGCGCCTGGCTTCTTCACCATATTTGATTTCCTTTGACATATGTTTAATGCCTCCTTATTAGCATTCAAATTAATATAAAAGTTACAGCGCAGCCTAGTCAACAACGGCCAGGATATCGCTCTGCTTCAGGATCGTGTACTCGGTTCCGTCCATTTTCACTTCGGTTCCGGCATACTTGCTGATAAGTACCTTGTCTCCGACCTTGACTTCCATTTTGATTTCTTTTCCCTTGTCGTCGAAGCCGCCGGGTCCTACAGCAACTATTTCAGCTACCTGCGGTTTTTCCTTGGCGCTTCCCGGAAGAACGATGCCGCTCTTGGTTGTCTCTTCAGTTTCCAACATCTTAATAACGACTCTTTCACCTAACGGTTTTATTTTCATAAAGAGTACCTCCTACAATGTGTTTTACAATTTATTAGCACTCAATTTCATTGAGTGCTAATCACATTAATAATATAATATATTATCCAATTTGTAATCAAATATGCGTTTTTGCTAAATTATGCTGTTTTCGGATGAATACAGCTAATTATCTAAAGTTTTTAACGAATATCACTGTTTTTTAGTCTCATTTGCGATGGTTCAATTCCCGGTAAATATCGTTCCACGACATCCCTCTATCGGCCAGCAGTACCATCAAATGATACATAAGATCGGCCGCTTCCGCGCTTATTTCGCCGTTACTGCCGTTTTTCGAAGCGATTATGACCTCGCTCGCTTCCTCACCGATCTTCTTCAATATTTTATCCGTGCCCTTGTTGAAGAGATAATTCGTATATGAACCTTCCTTCGGGTGCAGCTTTCTGTCGAGGATAACGCCGAACACTTCCTCGAGTACCTCCGGACCGGCTTCATTATTACCAGGAGCGCCATTGTTTTCAACCGTGTCAGCCCTGTTTATTTCCCGTATACCGCTTAAAGGCGATACCTCTTCCGGTTCCAATGCTTCTCCAACCGACTCCTCTATAACTGCATCCGTAATTCCATCGGTATTGCCTGTTTCCTCACTATTGGCTGTGCTATCAATGCTTTCCCTGAGCTTATCCGCATCAAGGCGCGTAAAGAAGCACGAACGATGACCCGTGTGGCATGCCGCCCCAATCTGGTCTACCTTTATCAGCAGCGTGTCTCCGTCACAGTCCACACTGATCGAGCGAACCGTCTGGAAATGGCCCGAAGTCTCGCCCTTCAGCCAGAGCTTCTGGCGGCTCCTGCTGAAATAGTGCACCTTGCCGGTTTCGATAGTCTTCCTGAGCGATTCCTCGTTCATCCATGCCAGCATCAGAACCTCGTCGGTCCTGATATCCTGCGTTACGGCAGGCACCAGCCCAGCCGCGTTATATTTGACCAGTTCTAGAATATTTGCCATTTCAGACCCTCACTTCTATTCCTTTTTCCTTTAAATAATGTTTAACGTCCATTATCTCCATTTCACGGAAATGGAAAAGCGATGCCGCAAGCACCGCATCCGCCTTTCCCTCCGTCAGCGCCTCGTAAAAATGCTCCATCGAGCCTGCGCCCCCGGAAGCAATGACCGGTATTTTCACATTCTCCGATATGGTTCTCGTCAGTTCAAGATCATAGCCATCCTTGGTGCCGTCGCAGTCCATGCTCGTGAGCAGTATCTCGCCGGCCCCCAGCCTTTCGGCTTCAACTGCCCATTCCAGCGCGTCCCTGCCGGTATTGACACGGCCGCCGTTCAGGTAAACATCCCAGCCGCTTTCATCAGCACGCCTTTTTGCATCTATTGCGGTTACAACGCACTGACTGCCGAAACGATAAGCCGCCTCGGATATCAGTTCCGGCCTTTTCAACGCGGCAGAGTTGACCCCTACCTTGTCGGCGCCGGCCTTGAGTATTTCTCTGAAATCCTCGACAGTCCTGATGCCCCCGCCTACAGTAAACGGTATGAAAACCTGTTCCGCAACGCGCCTGACGACGTCTATCATTATGCTGCGCGCATCGGAGGACGCCGTTATATCAAGAAAAGTAAGCTCGTCTGCGCCGGCCTTGTCGTAAAATGACGCATTTTCCACAGGATCGCCGGCGTCCCTGATGTTGACAAAGTTTATACCCTTGACGACCCTTCCCCCATGGACATCCAGACAGGGGATGATACGCTTCGTATACATTGCTCCACCTCATTACCCTATTCTGTCGATTTCCCTTATGCCATAATCCAACCGCGCTATTTCGCGACTTCGATGGCTTCCTTCAGATCTACGTCGCCTGTGTAGAGGGCTTTCCCGACTATTGCACCAGATACGCCTATATCCTTCAGGTTTTTGATATCCTGTATGCTGGTAACGCCGCCCGACGCAATGACATCTATATTGACAGCCTTGACCATCTCCTCCATTGCCTTGAGGTTTGGTCCCTTCAGCATGCCGTCCCTGGAAATGTCCGTGTAAATTATCACTTTTGCGCCGAGTTCCTCCATTTTCCTTGCAAAGCCAACCGCCGTAAAAGAACTTGTCTTAGCCCAGCCTTCTATCGCGACCAGACCGTCTTTTGCGTCTATAGCTACGGCAAGGTTGTTGCCGAAGCTTTGAACAGCTTTTTTGACAAGCTCCTGATCATTTACGGCAGACGTACCCAGAATAATTCTCTCTATTCCTTTACAAAGGATTATCTCCATAGTTTCGATCGTACGAATACCCCCGCCGAGCTGGATGGGGATACCGACTCTGACGGCCATTTCACTAGCGACCGCTATGTTTTGGGGCGTTCCGAGTCTTGCGCCGTCAAGGTCGACCACATGAATATACTGCGCGCCCATCTGCTCGAATTTGACCGCCATGTCGACCGGATGGTCGGAATAGACCGTAACATCGCTGAATTTACCCTGTACCAGCCTTACGCATCTTCCATCCTTTATATCTATAGCCGGGTAGATAATCATCCAAATTCACTCCCTGTAAATATGTATGGTGTACTGTAAATATTTCAGAGTATTTCCGTATCTCAATGGAACAAAAGAACCATCGTTCTGCTTCGCTATATCATCGAAACCCAGTTTTTAAGTATCGCAAGCCCTACTTCACCGCTTTTTTCAGGGTGGAATTGAGTTGCGAATAACCTGCCACTTCCGATCGCGGCGTCAAACCTGACTCCGTAATCGCAGGCCGCCGTAACTATCGACTTGTCCGCTGCATCCAGGTAGTAGGAATGTACAAAGTAGACATACGGATTTTCGGGCAAGCCTTTGAACAGAGGGCTGTCGTTAACGTGCAGCGAGTTCCAGCCCATATGCGGGACTTTCAGCCCCATATTCTGCGGCAGCAATCTGATGGATCCGCCGAACAGTCCGAGTCCATCCACTCTTTCTCCGCCTTCCTCGCTATAGTCGAACAGCATCTGCATGCCGAGGCATATCCCCAGAAACAATTTATCCTCTCGCACCGTTTCCTCGACTATCTGAGTCAAACCGCTTCGTTCAAGGCACGACATTGCATTGGAAAACGCTCCGACGCCCGGAAAGACTACAGCATTCGCACGCCTGATCTCTGCTGGGTCAGATGTGATGACGGCTTCCTGGCCGATATACCGCAATGCATTCTTCACACTGCCCAGATTTCCTACTTCATAATCGATTATCGCAATCAAATTCTATACCAGCCTTTTGCCCGTTATTCTTTCATATGCCTCTACATACTTGGCCTCAGTGTTCCTGATAACGCTTTCCGGCAGTTCCGGCGCCGGAGGCTGCTTGTTCCAGCCGATTTCTTCGAGATACTCCCTTAGGAACTGCTTGTCGAAGCTCTTCTGCGACCTTCCGGGCTGGTAATCCGACATATCCCAGAACCTCGAAGAATCGGGTGTGACGGCTTCATCTGCAAGTACTAGCTTACCGTCCATAATACCAAATTCGAACTTCGTGTCGGCAAGTATTATTCCTTTGCTCTCCGCATGGCGGCTTGCAGCCTGATAAAGTGCGATACTGGCGTCTCTGAGCTGCGTCGCGAGATCTCTTCCGATCCTGTCGGCAAGGCCTTCGAAGGTGACGTTAATATCATGACCTTCCGATTCCTTTGTCGACGGTGTAAATATAGGCTCAGGCAGCTTGTCGCACTGTTTTAACCCTGCCGGCAGCTTTATGCCGCAGATGCTTCCAGTCGCATTGTATTCCTTTAGGCCAGAACCTTCAAGATAACCGCGCACGATACATTCCGCATTGGCCATTTCGATTCTGCGGACCAGCATCGACCTGCCCTGCAGCTCTTCTTTGTATTTCGACAGGCCGTCGGGGTATTTACTGACGTCGGTCGTTATCATATGGTTGCCGACAATGCCCGATGTGAAGTTGAACCAGAACTCTGAAATACTGTTAAGGACCTTGCCTTTGTTGGGTATCAGGTTGGGAAAAATTACGTCGAAGGCCGAAATCCTGTCGGTAACTATGATCAGCAGCTTGTCGCCGAGATCATAGACATTGCGCACCTTGCCCTTTACAAATAAGGGTTTGTCGATAAAACTCGTATCATTGATCAGCATAATTCAATACCTTTCTTATGGTCAATTTATATTCTTTCGGTTATGCAGCCGGTTTCTTCAATTCTATTCTGCGGCCGGTTTCTTCAATATGCCCGAAAACCCGGGCTTATGTAACCCCTATAGCACGCCCTTGGTCGACATGACGCCGACTATCCTCTCATCAGTGCGGGTAGCCTCGTCGAGCGCCCTGCCGAAAGCCTTGAAGATTGCTTCTGCCATATGGTGGTTATTGTTTCCGTACTTCACGTTGATATGTAGATTCATGCCCGCATTGACGGATACGGCCCGGAAAAATTCCTCTATGAGTTCGGTGTCCATATCTCCTACGCGTTCGTTGGTAAAGCCGACGTTGCAGACCAGATAAGGGCGCCCGCCTACATCCAGCGTAACTGCTGCAAGAGCTTCATCCATAGGCACCGTCGCCGACCCGTACCTTCTGATCGATTTCTTGTCGCCCAGTGCCTGCTTCAGCGCCTGTCCGAGAACTATGCCGATATCTTCGATAGTATGATGCGCGTCAACCTGCAGGTCTCCGCTCGCCTTGACCGTGAGATCGAAAAGCCCGTGCTTCGAAAACAGCGTCAGCATATGGTCCATAAAGCCGACTCCCGTTTCAATCGAGGAGTTTCCGCTTCCGTCGATATCGAGTTTCAACCGGATGGCCGTTTCTGCGGTGTTCCTGCTCAATTCAGCTATCCTGGACATAATCCGCCTCCCAACATATTGCATTATTTCCTCCGCCTCATTATAACGCCTCGATTCAAAGGAAATTTTACGGTTGTAGGAAAATTTCCTTACATAAGCGGCGTTTCAATGAGGCAATATGGACATCCCCGCCTCATTATAACGCCTTGATTCAAAGGAAATTTTACGGTTGTAGGAAAATTTCCTTGCATTAGCGGTGTTTCAATGAGGCAATATGGACATCTTCTGCCTCATTATAACAAAACATACCTATGGAATTCCATACTAATTTTGATCACGGTTCTGAAAATTACCTTTAGGACCTGTTAAAAGCTCCTGCAAGACCTGTTGCGTCCCTGCATCAAATCATTTACCCACAATATCGTCCAGCGCCCTTATGACCGCATCCATCTCTTCATCCGTCCCGATGCTTATACGCAGGTGATTCTCAACAGTAACAGGCTTTCTGAAATATCGGACGAGTATTCCTCTTTCGCGAAGCGCCATTAATATATCCTCTCCGCGGATGCTCTGATGGCTCGCAAAAACAAAGTTGGCAGCCGAATCCGTCACAATAAAGCCCCGCCTGCGAAGCTCCTTTGTAAACCTTTCCCTCGTCGCGACTACCTTTGCAGTGGTGCCCTTGTAATAAGCAGCGTCTTTTAGCGCCGCTGTGCCGGCAACGATGGCCAGACTGTCGAGCGTATATGAATTGAAGGAATTCTTGATGCTGTCCAGAGCCTTTATCAGCCCGCTGTCGCCGAAGGCGAAGCCGATCCTCATGCCCGCCAAAGCACGGGATTTTGAAAAAGTCTGTACCACCAGCAGGTTTGGGTAATCCTTTATAAGCCCGACGGCTGATTCCCCGCCATAGTCTATATATGCCTCGTCCACAATCACGACGACCCCGGGATTCCCCTCGAGCACTTCGCGTATCTTTGCCAGCGGGAGCGCCTTCCCTGTAGGGGCGTTCGGGTTGGCAAGGATGATTCCCCCGCTGCTTTGCATTAGCTTCTCCGAAGGAATGTTGAATTCGCTGTCCAGCGGGGTGGTTACATAGTCGAGCTTGAACAGCGATGCATAGACGGGATAGAAGGAGTACGTGATATTTGGGAATACTATCGTCCTTCCGGGATCGAAGAATGCCATGAAGGCTAACGCCAGCACCTCGTCCGAGCCGTTACCCGCAAATATCTGATCCTTCTTCAATCCGTAGCTTTCTGCGGCAGCGCTTATGAGCATATCACAGGTCTGATCCGGATAAAGTCTCAGGCTATCGTCCGCAGCAGCCTTGATAGCCTCAAGTACCCGCGGCGAAGGCCCGTATGGGCTTTCGTTCGTGTTCAGCTTTATAAATTTCCTGTCTCTCGGCTGCTCGCCCGGAACATAGGGTTCAACCCCGGCCGCCAGCCTGCTCCAGTATTTGTTCATAAATTACTCTCCTTTTGATTTCAAACCAACAGTAATACCCGACACTTGACCGATATTCCGCCCCATACCTACTCAGTCCCGCTTTCCGAAGCGGACCTTTATGGCGTTTGCATGTGCGTCGAGCTTTTCGTGCTCTGCGAACCTTATAACGTAATCGCTTGCCTTTTCGAGGGCCTGCCTCGTATAAGAGATCACGCTGGATTTTTTCACGTAGTCCGCCACATTGAGCGGTGAAAAGAACCTGGCGGTCCCTCCCGTCGGCAGCACGTGGTTGGGGCCTGCAAAATAATCTCCCAGTGGCTCGGGCGACCAATTCCCAAGGAATATGGCGCCTGCGTTTTTAACATAGGAAAGCTTGCTGAAGGGCTCCTCGATACATAGTTCCAGATGTTCGGGCGCAACGCGATTCACTATCTCCATGGCCTCGTCAATATCGTTTACAATGATCGCCGCGCTGTAATCCGCAAGCGATCTGTCGATTATTCCCTTTCGAGAGAGCTGTACGTACTGCTTTTCAATTTCTTTTACCACCTCACCGGCTAATTTCTCCGAAGGCGTTATAAGTATGGAGGCGGAAAGCACATCGTGTTCTGCCTGCGAAAGAAGGTCCGCCGCCACATATACGGGATTTGCCGAATCATCGGCGACAACCGTGATCTCACTGGGACCCGCGAACATATCGATGTCGCAGTAGCCGTATACAAGTCTTTTTGCAGTGGATACGTAAATATTGCCGGGGCCGAATATCTTATCCACCTTCGGTACGGTCTCGGTCCCGAACACCATGGCTGCTATTGCCTGAGCGCCGCCCATCTTGTATATCTCATCCACGCCTGATTCCTTTGCTGCTACAAGCACCGCCGGGTCGATACTCCCGTTGCTGCCCGGAGGCGTTGCCATTATAATCTTCTCTACACCTGCCACCTTTGCCGGAATAGTCGTCATCAGAACCGTGGAGGTCAATACGGCAGTACCGCCCGGTACGTATATTCCGACCACCTCTAGCGGCCTGTAAAGCTGCCCCAGCAGTATGCCGTCCTCTCCGGCCGTGAACCACGAATTCTCTTTTTGTTTTTCATGGAATGCCGTTATATTGGCCCTTGACTTCCTGATAACATCGAGGAGCTTCGGATCGACCGCATCGTATGCAGCCTTTATTTCCTGCTCCGATACCTTCATTGACGCTTGATCGAGCTCTGCCTTATCGAATTTTCTGGTATATTCAAGAACTGCCTTGTTACCGTTCTCCCTGACATCCGTGAGGATCGCTTCGACTATTCCGACCACGTCCCTGCGGCCGACCCTGTCCCTTTCCACGAGCTTGTCGAACAGTCCGGAGTCTTTTCCCTTCCTTATATCGATTATCTTTATCATATAACAACCTCCTGCAGCAGCTTCTTCAACCCTTCTATGATTGCGGTGATTCTTTCGCTCTCCATCTTCATGCTTACGCGGTTGACAACCATTCTCGCGCTGATATCCGCGATCGTATCGAGCACTACAAGCCCGTTTTCCTTCAATGTCCTGCCGCTCTCCACCAGATCTACGATAACTTCCGAAAGCCCTACGAGCGGCGCCAGTTCAACCGAACCGTTAAGCTTGATGATCTCTATCGATTCCCTGCGTTTATGCTCGAAATATTCCCTCGCTATGCGCGGATACTTCGTGGCTACCCTCTTGTTATTAAGGCTATCGAGCTTTCCCGCCAGTTCGGCAGGCCCCGCGACAACCATACGGCAGGCTGCAAAACCCAGGTTCAGGACCTCGTAAAGGTGGCGTCCCTCCTCCAGGAGCGTATCCTTGCCCACGATACCAATATCGGCGGCGCCGTATTCCACATATGTAGGAACGTCCGCCGGTTTTACGAGGAAAAACTTGATCTTGCTTTTCTCGTCCGTAAATATCAGCTTCCGGGATTCATTTCGGTATTCGGAGCAGTCTATTCCCAGCTTTTCGAGCAGCTCTACCGACAGATCCGTCAGCCTACCCTTCGACATTGCTATAGTAAGGTATCTCAATGTTTTCACCTCTTCAACAATTCACTGATCTTGACCCTGTTTACTTCACCCGACTGGATAAAATGGATCTCCACCGTATCCTCGTCGACGATCCTGAGCACGCCGCCTATGTTTTTAGCCGCGGCATATTTTCTAGCTTCCTCCGGAGTACTGCCTGCTATGTCCAGTTCCACGACAAGTCCCTGATTCCTGAGCTCTGCGCATAACTCGATCGCCGTTTTCCTGCCTTGTTCGGCGTAGCAGACCAAACTGTCCGTAACGGGTTTCTCCAAGTCTATCTTCTGCCTCTGGAGCGCCATCAGGATCATGTTGACACCCAGCGAAAAACCGGTGGCAGGGCATTCCGTGCCGAATTCCCCGACCAGCTTGTCATATCTTCCTCCCGTCAATATCGGAAAACCTACTCCGTAGGTGAAGCCCCTGAAGATGATGCCCGTATCGTAGGAAAGGCCCCGCAGCATACCCAGATCGACAGACACGTATTGCCCAAGGCCATAATCCTCCAGTATGTTCAATACCTGCCGTATATTTTCAAGCGCATCGCGCGATCTTTTATTGAGCTCGAAAGCTTCGGCCTTCTCTATTACATCGACCGAACCGAAAAAGCCCGGAAGGCCGGAAATCAGTTTCTTCAGATCCTCGCGGATCTCGCTGCGGTTGAGGAATTCATCCAGCCCGACATAATCCTTGCGGTCTATGAGTGTCCTGACCTGCGCCGTATCCTTCTCGGAAAGCCCGGTTTCCTCCATCAGACCGTTGAAAAATTCAACCTGACCGATATCGACCTGGAAATTTTCCAATCCGGATGCCTTCAACGCCTGTATGGCCACTGCGATCACTTCGGCATCGGATTCCGGCGTACTGACTCCGAGGACTTCGACCCCGGCCTGTGTGAATTCATTCTGTTTGCCTCCGCCGTAGTCGTTATACCTGTATACGTTTCCGATATACGAGATACGGATCGGATATGCGGCCTCCCTGTATTTCGTTGCCGTTATCCTTGCCACTGGAACGGTTATGTCCGGCCTCAGCACAAGTATCCTGCCCTGCTGGTCAAAAAACTTGAACATGTTTTCCTGGGGCATCGCACCCTCGTCTGATGCAAATACATCGTAAAATTCGATGGAAGGCGTTTCGACCTCATTGAAGCCACAGCTGTTGAACAGCGTCCTGAGCTTC
This sequence comes from Clostridia bacterium, assembly GCA_036260935.1. Lineage (GTDB taxonomy): Bacteria > Bacillota > Clostridia > Acetivibrionales > DTU013 > JAEYOM01. Next base: position 97,266 of record DATALQ010000001.1, on the reverse strand, counting down.
TGTTCAAGGCTGCGCTTAAGGCAGCAATCCTCAAAAAGTATATCCTGAACTCCATCCGGTGTGTAGATCTTCCACTTGGACACTAGAGCGCACCTCACTTATCTATCCGTTAAGAAATATTTATGTATATTGTAGCAAATTTTCAAGCTTTCTGCGTATCATTTATTTATCACTTTAACGTGGTGAATTGATAAATAAATGAATTGCATTCATTATAATTTACCGTCAATTGTTTTGTCAATGGGCCTTGATATTTTTATTAAAAAACATATAAACACTGCAAAATATGCAAATCTTAATTGTGAAAAATGCTGACGTTCTCATGTTCCAACCTGCCTGCTTCACGTACAGCTTCCAGATAAATCCGATGTTGATGCTGAAAGGCGGCTTTTATAGTATAATCGGATGTAATCACACAAAAACCGAAATAATATTTTAACCAAGGAGTACTAAGGATTATGGGATATAAAGCGGTAATATTCGATCTTGACGGGACATTGCTCGATACCATAGACGATCTGGGCGACTCGATGAACAGCGTGCTGGCGCAGCACGGCTATCCTGTACACGACCTGAAGGCGTATAAATATTTCGTGGGGAACGGAATGCGCAACCTTGTGCTGAGGGCGCTCCCGGAGGAAAAACGCGATGCTTCATCCGTTGAACAGGGGTTGGGCGAAATGCGCGGCGAATATGCCAAGAGGTGGGCCAATAAAACAAGGCCCTACCCGGGGATCCCGCAGTTGCTGGATGCTCTTACTGAGAAAGGTATCAAGCTTGCCGTGTTGTCAAACAAACTGGACAAATTCTCTAAGGATATTGTAAAAGAGCTGCTTCCGGCTTGGAATTTTTACCCCGTATACGGCGAACGTGAGGGAGTGCCGATCAAGCCTGATCCGGCCGGAGCTCTGGAAATCGCAGGAATACTTGAAGTCGCCCCGGCAGATATACTGTATCTCGGGGATACCGGAGTGGATATGAAGACCGCCGTATCCGCGGGCATGTATGCGGTGGGCGTTCTGTGGGGCTTCCGAAATGCTGATGAGCTTACCGGCAATGGAGCGAATCTGATCATCTCCGACCCGTTGGAAGTTTTGAAGCTGCTATAATGCTGAATGATTGAGCTGCCGAATCATGACAAACCGAAATAAGTGAAGGTAACAGACTAACGAAACCAATTTAACCGGGTCATCGAGGCAGGACAATATTACCCCATGTCAGTCCAGGCGCATCTCCGAAGCAATACTGTCGAACTGATTTCTGCCGCAGCTTCGCCCGTTCCAATGGCTGCAAACGCTGCAGGAGATATCGCCCGATCCTTTTCCCTGTTTACCGGGCTGCCTGTAACTAAGATAGCTGCAGGACCGCGCGATTGCCGATAGATTATCCTCGTTATAGTCGTAAATATCCATGATTACCTCCGGAACGTCGTATTGATAAACAAAAACGGCATGTGCTGCAGACCTATTATTCACATTAAGTCCGCAGTATATACCGTTCATGGTTCATATACGGTCCATAGCGCCGCACACATGCGGCCGTCCACCCGGCGTTGGTTCTACAGCTTCACCAGATTAGCAAAAGCCGCCATCAGTCTTTTCATACCGTTGTTCTTGAAATTGATCTCCAAAACATAATCACCTTTATCCAGGATGACGGCAGTGATCTTGCCCACGCCGAATTTCTTGTGCACTACATTGTCTCCTACCTTGAAATCAGTTCCCGGCGAGCCTGATGAAGCGCCGGATGTTTGAGAACTCCCGGCTGCCCCACGCGGAACCGGTACTCCGCCAGAAACGGACGCAGTGCCTGAAACACCGGAAGCCCTTCCACCTGGCGATAAAACTGTGCCGAAGCCCTTGCTCCTGTCCGCGCCGAAGCCTCCCCCAGCGACAGCTCCGCCAAACGAGCCTCCGCCGAATGACTGGCTGCCGCCATCACCGTAGGATTTATTTCCGTACGAGCTTCCGCCGAAGCCTTCCTCAGAATCATAGCCGCCGTTTCTGCTCTTCCAGCCGGAGAAGGAATCAACACCCTTCTCACGCCTACCTTTGACTTCGAGCAGTTCCTCAGGGATCTCCTTCATAAACCTGGAAGACCTGTTATAGGTCGTATTGCCGAAGAGTGTTCTGCTGTAAGTACTTGTCAGATAAAGCTTCTCTCTCGCACGGGTAATTCCCACGTAACACAGCCTGCGCTCCTCTTCGAGCTCCTCCTCGCTGTCCATCGACCGCATCCCCGGGAATACCCCCTCTTCGAAACCCGGTATGAATACCACTGGAAATTCCAGGCCCTTTGCGCTGTGGAGCGTCATCATTACTACATGGTCCTTCTCGCCTTCCAGATCGTCGATGTCCGATACGAGCATAACATTGGCAAGATAGGCCTCAAGGCCTTTTTCATCACTCTGCGCTTCGAAATCCATCGCTCCCGAAATCAATTCCTGCACGTTTTCTATGCGAGTCTTCGCCTCTTCGGTGTCTTCGACCTTCAGTTCCGACAATATACCGGACCTGTTTATTACCGAATCTATAAGTTCCTTTACGCTCAAGCTCTCAGCCAATGCTCTGAATCCAGCGATCATGTCTGCAAATTCCATTAGCTTGGGAGCTGACCTTTTAAGCTCGGGAATTTCCGACGCCGATGCGATTATGCTGAAAATGCTGCAGCTCTTGCCGACAGCTATGTTTTCAGCCGCCTCGACCGTCGTATTGCCTATTCCTCTTTTAGGGACGTTTATTATCCTTTTCAGGGCAACATCGTCCAAGGGGTTCGCTATAAGCCGCAGGTAAGCAATGATGTCCTTTATCTCCTTACGGTCGTAGAACTTGAGGCCGCCGAATATCCGGTAGGGTATACCCGATTTCATGAAGGCTTCTTCAAGCACGCGCGATTGCGCGTTTATACGGTATAGCAGCGCAAAGTCCTTGTTTCTCCTGCCCTCGTTCTTTATCAGCTTTTCTACCTCAGCCGTGATAAATGCGGCTTCCTCATGTTCGTTACTCGCTTCGAAGTAAATGATGCCTTCGCCCTGCGAGTTATCAGTCCAGAGAGTCTTGCTCTTTCTGCCTGAATTATTTTTTATGACGTTATTGGCCGCATCCAGTATCGTTTTTGTGGAGCGGTAATTCTGCTCGAGCTTAATCACCCTCGCATCCTTGAATTCCTTCTCGAAATCCAGGATATTCCTGATGTTTGCGCCCCTCCATCCATAGATCGACTGGTCATCGTCGCCCACCACACAAAGGTTCCTGAAATGCTTTGCCAGCAAGCTTACAAGCGTATACTGCGCCGTGTTTGTATCCTGGTATTCGTCCACAAGTACATATTTAAATTTTCTCTGATAATATTCCATGACAGGCGGATGGTCCAGGAACAGCTTTATCGTAAGCATTATGATATCGTCGAAATCCAGCGCATTATTATTCTTCAGCTTTCTCTGATAGAGCTCGTAAATACGCGCAATTTTGCTGAGTCTGAAATCCGAGCCGGCTTCTTTCATAAACTCCGGTGGTTCCTTCAGTTCATCCTTTGCCCTGCCGATCTTCGACAGTACCTCCCTTACCGGGAAGTTTTTCTCGTTGAGGTTCAATTCCTTTATACTGTCCTTAATCAACGTCTGCTGGTCTGAAGTGTCAAAAATCTCGAAATTTCTGTTGTATCCGAGTTTTTCTATATCGCGACGCAGTATTCTGACGCAGCAGGCATGGAAGGTGCTAACCCATAGGTCGCTGACGCTTTCACCCAGTATTCCTTCGAGCCTCTGCTTCATTTCCCTGGCAGCCTTGTTTGTAAATGTGATCGCAAGTATGGAAGCCGGGTGTGCAGGGCCGTTTTTCATAAGATCGGTAATCCTGCGGGGAAGCATATCCGACACGCCCTTCACAGCCGCTTTGTCAGGAGTGTTGCCTCCTGCGCCTGATCCCGAGTTGATTGCGCCAGTTACTGCGCCGGCACCCGGTCCTCCTGCGGCTATGGATCCTGCTCCCGCGCCCTGCGCTGTTCCACCGTCCTGCCCGTCCAGAGCCCCACGCATCCAGTCAAGATCCTCGGACGTCAACCCATCCGGGACACTATTGCTGTGATACGCATTTCCGTACTTGATCATATAAGCGATCCTGTTCACCAATACGGAAGTCTTGCCCGAGCCAGCGCCCGCCAAGACAAGTAATGGCCCCTCGGTTTGAAACACCGCCTGCCTCTGAGGAGGGTTGAGCTTTTTATATTCCTTTTCCAGAAGCTTCTTTCTTAATTCAACGAATTCCTGTTTTTCTTTTTCTGTTATCATCCGATTCGCACCTGTTTTAATAATATGAACGGACCGACTGGTCCGAAAAATAGTATATCATATATGGATGCCCTGTGTTATCCAAAATAAAAATATAGCAGCTCAAATAAAAGAGCAGTGCCCCGGAATCCCTGTCCAAGGCCTGCTCGTGGGTTTTGTCTATCGTTTCGCATTATTATTGATCTGCAAAAAGTCAATATATCGGCATGCCGGGAGACATCGAAGAAATCGTTGACCATATTGACTGTAAAAGCGCCCAGTTCACTATCGCGGTTATTATCAGGAGTAAAAGTTCGACGATCCATAAAATAAGCACTGCCCTGGCATAGCTCTTTGTATTTTTATTGAAACCGCTGCCAAAGCTCCATATAAGAACAAATATAAGATTGATAACTGGAATTGCCGTAATAATAAACATACCTATGAATTTCCATGTCTGAAGCGGTTTTAGCTTTTCGGGCTTTTGGTCCGCTCCAGGCTGCTGTGCGGGAGCAATCACCTGTTGGCTGTTTTGGGAGAATGCAGGCTGTTGGAGGTTCTGGGGCATCGGGGCCTGCTGATTGCTTTGTGAGAACACGGGCTGTGAAGCATAGGCCGCAGCGGGCTGGGACGCCTGTGGCATGATTGGCTGTGCAGCCTTAACTGTTGCAGGCTGCGCGGCTTGAACCACCGGCCTCGCCTGGCTCTGCGCAGGTATCGGCTGCGCCTGCGTTTGCTGCACAGGTGCTTGCTGTACGACCTCCTGTTTAAATTGAGCCTGCAGCGGTTGAACCGCCTTCTCAGGTGTTTGCTGCACCTTTAGTTCTTGTATTGGTTGAACCGGGGCCTGCTCCTTTTGCTCCTGGGCAGGTTTCGATTCTGCTGCCTCATAAAAGGCTGCCGGCTGCTCAACCGGTATTTCGACAGTCTCTGTCTCAACGGCTGAAGTTCCGGTTTCCAGTACAAGCGCATCAATACTGACCGCGGCTTCATGTACTGCCGCATTCTGAATACTTTCCTCAATCGCGGCCTTGGCGCCGCAGTTCATGCAAAATCTTGAACCCTCGGGTAACTTGGTTCCACATTTCTCACAAAACATTTTATTTTCTCCCTTCCGATCAAATATCATGGAGATTTCGGCACATCGGCGATACTCTGTTTATGTGAGAACATTATATAATATTTACCAGTTATTATCAATTTACTTGAACAAACTGTAACATGCAGATGAAAAACTGATAAATAAAAACAGCATGCAAGTCGCATGCTGCCGAGTAACAAACATCAATATTTTGCAGAAAGTCAGGGTTTATCTATTTTATCAGACTGTCGATTGTTCCCTGATCAAACCCTACGATGATTCTGCCGTCTATATCTATCACAGGTACGCCTCTCTGCCCCGATTTCTGCACCATTTCAATTGCTGCAGTCCTGTCGCGCGTAACATCTATATCCTCAAACGGAACATTCCTGGATTTTAGATAATTTTTTGTAACGGTGCACCACGGACAAGTCGGGGTCGAATATACTTTAACATTCATATGCTTACCTCCTTAAGTAAACTATAATTTATTATTTCCCGCTTTTACGTTTTTCACGGGGTATCATACATATTATATACCCCCTATGGGTATATAATAACAAAAACTTTTTAACTTTGCAAGTGTCCGTTTGATGATGTAAGGAAAGCGGTCATGCCGCAAATCGCTTGCGCAGCAGAAACGTGGCAAAGAATGCCGCAGCCGCGATAAGGACAATCGTCGCGCCCGTTGCCGTATTCCAGTAATACGACCCGATGAGCCCGGCGATCCCCGAAAACATCGAGATGCCGACAGATACCGCATGATACTGGCGTACGTTGTGGGTTATGTTGCGTGAGGCGGCAGCGGGCAGTACAATAAGGGAATTGATGATCAACAGCCCCACCCATTGGATAGTTATCGTCACAACTACGGCTATGGCAACAGTAAAAAGTACATCCGTCAAAAGCGTATTAACACCGCGGCTTGACGCAAGAGACTGATTTATACTGGTCAGCAGCACTTTGTTGAATATTATGAACCAAAGCAGTATCACCGCGGCGAAGGCAGCCATCAGCAGCAATATTTCGAAAGGCGATATGCTCAGGATGTCGCCGACCAGATACGAGGAAAATTTATTGAAGCCTCCCCCGGCCGACATTATAACAAGACCTATCGCGACGGCTGTTGACGAAAACACTCCTATTACTGTGTCGGTCGATGCCCTCGTTTTATTTTTTATAATGGTTATGGTAACAGCAAATATCACCGAAAACAGAATCGCGCCCCAAATAGGCTGTATCCCCCCCAGAAGGGCGCCGATCGCCACGCCTGTAAATGCTCCGTGGCCTATCGAGTCCGAGAAAAAAGCCATTCTGTTACTTACAACCATTGTTCCCAACAGCCCGAAAACAGGGGTTAACAGTAAAATTGCCAGAAGGGCGTTTTTCATAAACTCATGCCTGATCCATTCAAACGGGAGCAGAAAATCCACAAAGCCGTACCAAAGCTCTAACATCAATCCTGCCTCCCTTCATCCTGAAAAAACCGCGGGATGCCGAATAGCTTAAGCGTGCGTTCATCACTGAAGACCTGCTTCGGCGTTCCGCTGGTGATTACGGTTCTGTTCAGCAGCACGACGCGATCGGCATATTTGGCCACCAGCTCCAGATCATGCGAAACAAGTATTATCGTAAGGTCATAGTTGCTTCTAAGCTCGGAAACAGTATTATAAAAAAGCTCCAGCCCTCCCTGATCTACTCCGGATACAGGTTCGTCAAGCAGCAACAGATTCGGGACCGGATCCAGGGCAAGCGCCAGCAGCACGCGCTGCAGTTCGCCTCCGGACAGAGCCCCCAGCCGCCTGTTCAGCAGGTGTTCCGCTTTTACTTTTGACAAGCCTTCCGCAGCTCTTTTTCTAATCCCTGATGGTTTAAAAAGCCAGGCAGGCTTTCCTGAATTGCTGGCAATAAAAAGATCCAGTACACTTGTCGGAGTACCGGGGTCAAAATCGAGATGCTGCGGTACATACCCTACTATGGGTTTATCTTCACGTACTCCGCCGGTACCCATGAACTTAAGCTCTCCGGTATGAGGGATCTCGCCCAGGAGAGCTTTGAGCAGCGTGCTTTTACCTGCGCCATTGGGACCGACGATAGCCGTAAGCTCACCGCAGTGTATATGTATATTTACATCCTCAAGGATGTCGAGCGTTCCCTTCCTGACCCCGAAGTTCTCTATCTTCGTGCAGCACAGGCCGCCGCACACTCCTTCACATCCCGCATGGTTATGGATATCCGTCATTTCAACCGCCGTTTCTACTGTTATGTACTGTATGGTTATTTTTTACTCCAATGCTTCCTTCAATGTCCTGCCATTTTGCCACATCGTTTCGAGGTAGGCGTTAAACACATCGGGCGCCGAATCTCCGGTTACACCAGGATCCAGTGAATAAACCTTCGCACCCGTTTCACGCGCTATAGCGTCTGCTGCCTTCGAAGAATACTGGGGTTCAGCGAACAAAGCCCTGCTTCCGGTTTTCTCCACTGCGTCGATTATCCCGCCAAGCTCTTTGGGTGAGGGCTCGGAACCCGGCTCCCTCTCAACGACGGCTGCAATATTCAGCCCGAATTCCTGTGCAAAGTATGGAAAAGCCTCATGAAAAGTAATTATGTCCTTGTTTTTCAATCCGTCCAGTTCTTTGTGCAATTCGTCCTTCAAAGACTTCAGCTTATTCGTATATGCGTTCTTGTTCGCAATATATTGTGCCGAATGAGCGGGATCTACCGCCGAAAGCTGATCGGCAATATTCTCCACACACTTGATCTCATTCGTAATACTTACCCATACATGGGGATTATCGACGCCATCCCTATCCTTTATAAGCGGTATGTCGGCTGCCGCAGTTATTATCCTGAGATTTTCGCGCTGCTTTATCACATCGTCAAGGAACGACTCCATTCCGGCTCCGTTTATCACAAAAGCATCGGCTCGTTCAAGCATCTTCAAATCGTCGGGCCTGAGTGAATAATCATGCAGGCACCCTGTCTGGGGTTTTGTCATATTTGTGACGACGACGCCCTCAATTCCTTTCGTTACATTGATCGTCGCTATATATACCGGATAAAAGGATGTAACTATATTAAACCTTGTTTGATCAGCCTGTCCGCTCTTGCCTGTCTTTTCCGCGGATGCCTTACCCCCGGCGATTCCGCAGCCGGTAAGTATTAATGTCAGTATTAGCAAAATCGCCGTATTTGTAAAAAATCTCCTATGCACTAATGACTCCTGTTTGAACTCTGATAATTTTGCCTGATCCCCTGCTCATAATCCTACGTCTTAATCTCACGTCTTGATCTTTCGTCTTGATCTTTCGTCTTGATCTCCCGTCCCGGTCTTCCGCCTTAAGCCATTCTTGTCAATGGCCCGCTCTGAACTGATCTGCCTGTTCCTGAATTACAGAGATCAGATTGTCAATGCCCGCATCCTTTTGGCCCTTTATATAAGCATCCACTTTACTTTCATCATAATCCCCAATATACACGCTTCGTTCCATATCAGCAAATGAAATCCGCCTTGAGTTATTTATCGAGTCGACCGTCGAGTAGTCCGGCCTGAATCCGTTCAGAGGAGGATATTTGGTCTTTTCCATTATTATATCATAATACTGCGATTTTTCCGCTTTATATGCGGGCATATTCGTGCGCTCGTAATCGATATTTCTTAAAGGGTTTCTCCATACCCAATTAAAGAAGGAATAAGCATCGCCGGCTCCTCCCGCAGGCTCTATGTAATCTTCCTTTTCAATATAATGCTTGCCTTTGACTCCATACATATAGAGATCGTAATTCTCCTGGGACGACTCCAGCCAGTCTATGAACATAAGCACCCTCTTCGCATTTGCGGACTTTGCACTTATCGCCATACCGTTTTCCATTGGAGAAAGTCTGGCGGAATAGCCGTCACTCAACTGATAAGCCTTATAATTCCACTCGGTGATGCCTTTTGCACGCAAGTCGGTATTATAACTAAAATGATCTCCGAGCCCGCCTATGAAAGAAGCCCATTTACCGCTTGTGATCATTTCTCGATCACTCTGGACTCTACCTACGCTTCTCATCAGATAACCGTTGTCCCTCCAGCTCTTTATCCTGTTGAGGCACTCCTTGAAGGCAGGCATCTGCTCCCATGCCAGTATCTTTCTATCAGGGTCGTCCCATTTGTAAACCAGACCCAATGCAGCGTCCAGTCTTACATACCCATACGAATCCGCAAACAGTCCTAATGTCGTATCAATATAATTCATCGGGATCATATCGGGTTCATTTTCCTTTATCGTTTTTAGGAAAACTTCATAATCGGCATAACTCTTTATTTCCGGTATATTGTATTTCTCCATCAGATCCTGCCTTACTATGGCACAGGTACTGTACGCAGCAGGTATCCTTGCAGGTATTATGTACACTTTTCCATTTATCTTGATAGCGTCGATATCATCCTTCGTGAATTGCCTGTAATAATTGGGAGCACCCTGTGGGAACAGCTTACTCAGATCTGTTATGTAGCCCTCGTTTCCCAATGTCTCCAAGGCTACCGGAAACCCGCTGAAATAGTAGAAGGCGTCGCAGGGCAGCCCGGCCGCTATATCCGACTTTATTTCCTCAAGATAGCCTTTCGTTTGATTATAAATGATTTTGAATTGTACTTCCGTATTAAGCTCCTGCTTTAGCCTGCTGTTGACAGCCTGCAGAACCTCATCAGAGGTGGATTCATCCGGAGAAATAAATTTCTGGCCAATAAAATAGAAAGTCAGCTTTCTAGATTTCAGATCTCCTGAAGCCGCATCAAAACCGGATTCACTCGGCAAAAATTCATCCTCCGTGCTTTTCCTGTCTCTGAGCAGCAGGAATACCGCGGTTCCCCCCGCTATTAGCACTACAAGGACAATCGAAATGATAATGATCAGTTTCTTGTTCATAATAACAATTCCTTCCAGACATCAATGGCCCGCCCTGAACCGATCGGCCTGTCTCTGAACTTCACTGATCAGATTGTCTATACCCGCGTCCTTTTGCTCCTTTATATAAGTGTCCACCTTTGATTCATCGTAACTGCCTATAAAAATACTCCGGTCCATCTCAGAATATGACAACTGCCTCAAGTCCTTTATCGAACTCACTGCAGAGTAATCAGGCCTGAATCCGTTGAGCGGAGGATATTTTGTCTTTTCCTTGATTATATCATAATACTGAGCTATCTCCTCTTTCAAGTTCGGTGTATTGGCACGTTCATAGTCTATATTCCTGAAGGGCGCCTTCCATCCCCAACTGAAAAATGATTCTTCAAGCTTTACTCCTTCCGGCGGCTCTATGTAATCCTGTTTCTCAACATAATGCTTGCCTTTAACCCCATACATATAAAGATCGTAGTTTTCCTGTGAAGACTGGAGCCAGTCAATGAACATAAGCACTCTTTCGGCGTATTGGGACTTTGCATTTACTACGAGGCCGTTTGCTAGCGGAGCCAATCTGGCAGAAAAGCCGTCATGCAGTTGGTAAGCCTTGTAGCTCCAATCGGTGATACCTTTCGCCCGGACAAGTGCATTATAGTTGAACTGACTACCGATCCGGTCTATGAAGGAGGCCCATGTACCGCTTGTGACCATGCCTTGATCTGTCTGGGCTATTCCTGCGTTTCTGCCGTTTTTCATCAGGTAGTCGTTATCCTTCCAGCTTATTATCGTATTCAGGCAATCCTTGAATAAAGGCGTCTGCTCCCAGGCCTGTATCTTTACATCAGGGTCGTCCCATTTGTATACCAGACCCAGTTGATAATCCAATACCACATACCCGTTCGCATCCGCAAACAGTCCAAGCGTAGTATCGTAGTAATTCATCGGGATTTTACCTGGTTCCTTTTCCTTTATTGTTTTAAGAAAAACCTCGTAATCGGCGTAGCTTTTTATTTCCGGAATATTGTATTTCTCCATAAGATCCTGCCTGACAATTACACAGGTCCTGTTTGCATTGGGTATTCTTTCGGGGACCGCATATATTTTACCCTGTACCTCGATGGCGTCGATGTCGTCCTGCGTAAACTGGCTGTAGTAACGCGGCGCATTCCTTGGAAAAAGCTCCGTCAGATCTGCCGCGTATCCCTCTTTGGCCAAGGTTTCCAACGTAAATGGAAAATACTCTGAAAAATACATGCCGTCGCAGGGTTTCCCTGCGGAGATATCGGTTTTTAACCTGTTAAGGTAGGCCTCGGGAGGCTCAAATACAAAGTTGAACTGAAGCTCTGCATTCAAATCACGCTTAAGCTTGCTGTTAAGTGCCAGAAGCACTTCCTTCGAAGTACCGGCATTATCGCTCCCTTCAAAATAAAAGGTCAGATTATTGAATTTTAAATTGTCGGCTTCGACATCAAAGCCTGCCGGCAGAAACTCATCCTCTTCGCTGTTCTTGTTTCCAAGCAGCATGAATGCCGCAATTCCCCCCGCTATGACAACGACAAGGACAATCGCAATGATAATGATCAGTTTCTTGTTCATACAAATAATTCCTTTCCAATCATATTTTTCACTGACCTGCTCTGAACTGATCAGCCTGTCTTTGCACTTCTGTGATCAGATTGTCGATTCCCGCATCCTTTTGGCTCTTTATATAAGCATTCACTTTACTCTCATCATAGTCCCCCGTATATACGCTTCGGTCCATATCCGCATATGAAAGCTTCCTCGCGTTCATTATCGAATCGACCGTCGAATAATCCGGAGTGAATCCGTTGAGAGGTGGATATTTGGACTTTTCCCTGATGATATCATAATACTGTACCATTTCCTCTTTCATTCCCGGCGCATTCGAACGCTCATAGCCAATATTCCTGAAAGGCGGCGTCCAGAACCAATAATAGAAGTAATCGCCTTCTACGGCATCTTCCGGAGGCTCTATGTAATCCTCTTTTTCAATATAATGCTTGCCTTTGACTCCGTACATATAGAGATCATAATTCTCCTGTGACGATTCGAGCCAATCTATGAACATGAACACCCTCTCTGCATTCGCGGATTTGGCGTTTATCGCCATCCCTCTTCTCAGCGGATTCAGTCTTACTGAATAGCCATCGTTCAGCTGGTAAGCCTTGTAATTTAATGCGGTAAGATTGAACTGCTCACCCAGCATTCCGACAAAAGACGCCCACTTTTTACTTGCGATCATATTTACACTAAGCTGGGCTACTCCTATGTTTTTCGTCAGGTAACCCATATCTCGCCAGCTTTTTATCCTGTTGAGGCATTCCTCGAATACCGGTGTCTGTTCCCAGGCTTGTATTTTCACATTGGGGTCGTCCCATTTATAAACCAGGCCCAACTCATCGTCCAGTATTACATATCCGTACGCATCCGCAAACAGGCCGAGCATAGTGTCAAAGCAATTCATCGGAATCAAGCCGGGCTCTTTTTCCTTTATTGTCCTTAGGTAAAACTCATAATCGTAATAGCTTTTAATTTCCGGAATACCATACTTCTCCAGCAGGTCCTGCCTGACTATCGCGCAGGTTCTACTTGCATGCGGTACCCTTTCAGGTACCGCATATAATTTCCCGTTTATGCTCGCAGCGTCAATGTCGTCCTTTGAAAACTGCCTGTAATAATTCGGGGCATTCTTAGGAAACAATTCGGTCAGATCGGCTATATAACCCTCGTTCGCCAATGTCTCCAAGTCAGCCGGGAGTACACCGAAATTATAGAAGGCATCGCAGGGCAGCCCGGCCGAAATATCCGACTTTATTTTTTCAAGATAGTTTTCCGGTCGATCAAAAATAAATTTGAACTGAATTTCGGCGTTAATTTCCTGCTTGAGCCTGTTGTTGACAGCCTGCAGTACTTCTGCGGAGCTGGGGGTTTCCTGTCCATAAAAACACAGAGTCAGCTTTTCGGATTTCAGATTTTCCACATCCGCCTCAAAATCGTTGGCAGTCGGCAAGAACTCATCCTCTTCGCTGTTCTTGTTTCCAAGCAGCATGAATGCCGCAATTCCCCCCGCAATGATCACTATAAGGACTACCGAAATTGTGATTATCAGCTTTTTACCCATGCTGTCGATCCCTTCAAAACCACGTTTTCCAAAGTCAGATAAAAATTAGTCCGATGTATTCTAATATTACCGTCCTATCCATATTGTGTCAATACAGCAATATGGTCCTATTGTCCCATTTAACTCGGGACGTTTGCATGGTATAATTTTTATATAGTAATTTTTTGGGAGGTGGTTCCATGGAAATCAACAACAGTATGCAGCAAAGCATCAGCAGCATACATCAGGCGATCGGAATCGCCACGTTGAAAAAATCCCTAAGTCAGGACACCCAATCCATGGCAGCACTGCTTCAGGGTTTTCAAAACACAAATGCGAAGATAATGGAAAACTCGGTAACGCCTTATAAAGGCGGAACAATTGACATTAGAGTATAAACGGCCAACAGACTTGCAAAGTCCCCTCATAAATTTTTCCCGCACATCAAAAAGAGTGCACTTCCGATAACGGTTGTGCACCCTTTTTTGTTTCAACTTATTCTTATTTCAGAAGCTTCGAAACTTTTTCCATAACGTTTTCAAGCGTAAAACCATACTTCTTGAACAAAAGCTCTGCAGGCGCCGATTCTCCGAAATGATCGATGGAGATTATTTCGCCCTTCAGGCCTGTGTACTTATGCCAGCCGAAGGAAGAAGCCGCTTCTACTGCAAGTCGTTTTTCAACGTCGGAAGGAAGTACGGATTCCTTGTAGGCGGCATCCTGTTCCTCAAACAGTTCCCATGACGGCATACTGACTACGCGTGCCGCTACACCGCGGTCTATAAGCTGTTTGCCGGCTTCGTAAACGAGCTGTACCTCGGATCCGGACGCCATAAGTATGATTTCCGGCTTCTTTCCGGAATCAAGGATCGTATAGGCGCCCTTCATCGCGTTGATACCCGTCATCTCAAGCTGCGGGAGGTTTTGCCTTGTAAGGACGAGAGCCAGCGGAGAGTGCTTTCTCGACATTGCGGCATACCAGCCTGCCGCGGTTTCCTTTGAATCGCACGGCCTGAAAACTACGAACCCAGGAATACTCCTGAGCGAGGCGAGTTGCTCGATAGGCTGATGCGTAGGACCATCCTCACCGACTCCAATACTGTCGTGTGTCAGTATATATGTGACAGGCAGCTTCATAAGGGCTGACAGTCTCATGGCATGCTTCATATAATCGCTGAATACGAAGAACGTCGAAACATAAGGCAATAGCCTTCCGTGCGCTGCAATACCGTTCGCAATGGCGGCCATGGCATGTTCGCGTACTCCGAAGTGCAGGTTTGAGCCGCTCTGGTCTTCAGTGGAGAAATCCCCTCTTCCCTTCATATAGGATTTGTTCGAGGGAGCGAGGTCCGCTGATCCTCCTATAAGGTTGGGAACTATAGCCGCCATTCTGTTCAGAGTTTCCTCGGAGCAGGACCTTGTCGCCTTCGGTTTATTCTCATACGTCCAATAAGCGTTGTCTTGCGGAAGGTTTGCAGCATAGTCCTTGCTCTTCCAGTCGTCCCACTCGGCTGCAAGCTCGGGGAATTCCTGCCTGTATGCCTTAAGCAGGTTGTTCCATTCGTTTTCCTTCTTGTCTGCGGTTTCGCGGAACTCCTTCATGAAGCCTGTTACCTCGGCGGGAACATAAAATTCCTCTTCATAACCCCAGCCAAGGAATTCCTTTGTTGCCTTTATGTTATCCGCTCCGAGCGGTTCGCCGTGAGCGGAGCATTTGCCCTGTTTGGACGGGCAGCCGTAGCCGATCTGGTTCTTTACCTTTATCAGAGCAGGCTTGTTTTTTTCAGCTTTTGCCGCTTTGATAGCCTTATCGATCTCATCTATGTTTGTGCCGTCTTCGACGGTGATGGTCTGCCAGCCGTATGCCTCGAAGCGTTTGGTTACGTCTTCGCGGAAGGCTATGTCCGTTGAGCCCTCGATGGTAATATTGTTTGAATCGTACAGAACGACGATCTTTCCGAGTCCGAGGGTACCCGCAAGCGAAGCTGCTTCAGATGCAATACCTTCCATCATGCAGCCATCTCCGGCAATTACGTAAGTATAGTGATCGACGATCGGGAAACCCGGCTTGTTGAACTTTTTGGCCAGATAGGCTTCAGCCATGGCCATTCCTACAGCATTTGCCATGCCCTGGCCCAGAGGTCCGGTAGTGATCTCGACGCCCTTGGTGTGTCCGTATTCCGGGTGGCCTGGCGTCAGACTGCCCATCTGTCTGAAGTTTTTCAGATCTTCAATGCCGAGTCCGTAGCCAAAGAGATGCAACAGTGAATATATCAGCATGGAACCGTGTCCTGCAGATAAAATGAACCGGTCACGGTCGTCCCAATCAGGATCTGAAGGGTTGTGCTTAAGGTTTTTTGCCCAGAGCGTATATGCCATCGGAGCCGCTCCCATCGGTAGACCGGGGTGCCCTGAATTGGCCTTCTGGATAGCTTCCGCTGCCAGAAGCCTCAGCGTATTTACACTCAACTGATCGACTTTATTCATGATTACCTCCTGAGTATAGATGTTTATATATTGTTTAATTTTTACATGGTTTCTATCATGCCAATTATACTTAAATTACTATTACTTTGCAATATCCATGCCTGATCACATTAAAAAGCCATATTTATCGTGCGACCACTTCCACCTGCGCCCTGAATACGGTTTTGCCGTCGTTCTCGCTGACGCCCTCGATATATACCCTGCTGGAATCCACCGCGGAAATCTCTCTGTACATTATAAGAGTATCCCCCGGAAAAGCTTCTTTTATATAGTTTACCTCAATAGTACCGACCCGGTACTGTCTGTGGCATTCGACAGGAAAACAGTCCATGGTGTAGTCGATATACCTTGTATTGTTTATATGCCCGTTGAAATCGACATCACTGTAGCCTATGAGCTTCCTGTAGATTTCTTCCGGCTGCCCTGTCGGCTTGAGCCTGCCCGGCTTGCTTTCCAGTGCATGCTCCTCCATAAACCGGGGGTAATCGATATGTATCGTATCCGCCCGTCTGAGCTCACGCGTATTGATATCCATAAGCGCCCAATTCGAGACAGACCTGACAATGACGTTTCCGGATGCATCCCTTACCCTGTAATCCCTCTCGAACTCAAGCCTTCCCGGCTGATGCGGCCATGTCTCCACCATGACTACCTCATCGAGTATGGGCGTCCTGTCGATCTGTACCTTGATGCGCGTCAATATCCAGGCCACGGAGAATTCCTCTGCCAGAACCACGACCCCGGCGCCAAGCTTTTCCGCTGCAACACTTGCAGTATCCTGAAACAACCCGAAAAGCGAGCTCGGCTTCAGCTCCTTTTTGAAGTCGACGTCACTGTATCCGATTTTGTATTTGTTGCTGTGCATTATCTGTGATTCCATAGACAACATCCGTTCCGACGGCATATTACGCTAAGCATTCCGTCCTGCCCTATTATATATTATTTGAGCAGCGACAACAACCTGACAATGCCGCACCCAAGCCTGAGAAAATGTACATCCGGCCTGAACTTTCGGGCATACCGGCCTTTTTGATTCCCTGTTAAAAAACTAAAAAACGGAAATAATTGTGTTATACTCATTTGCATGAAAGGCAGCGGAACATGACTGACTTAACACACCAGATTATTCTCACAGGCTTGATCGGAACCATGACAGCGCTGATAGGCACGTCTGCGGGAATTTTACTGGCTTATACGCTTATAGGAAAAAAGGATAACCTGAAAGGCGTCATCCTTGGGATTCTCGGCGGCTTCATGCTTGCGCTCGTGATGGTTGATTTCCTGCCGGAAGCCTTCCGAAACGGCAGCCCGGTCTCCTCCGTAACCGGCCTTGCATCAGGCATACTGCTCTCGTACTTCTTTAACAAATTGCTCGATAAAGCCCATTTGGACCATAACGATTCATCTGAAAGCAAATCGTTACATTCCTCAATAATAATGTCTGTGGGCATAGGACTTCACAATATACCTTCGGGTATGGCACTGGGCGCTGTTTTCGACAGTTCACTGACTTCCGGTCTGCTCCTGATGGCAGCCCTGATACTTCACGGAATACCCGAAAGCATTGCCCTGGGGGTATTTTTCAAAGAATCCGGCCTGAAAAAGATTACCGTATTGATAATATCATTACTGATATCCGTCCCGATGGGTATCGGTTCGCTGATAGGAAGAGCCGTAGAAAAGCTGATCCCCTATGCACTGTCCGTAAGCATTGCCTTCGCGGCAGGTCTCATCGCATATATAATACTTTCCGAGGTCCTGCCCCATGCCAACAGACTATGCTCCAAAAAGGCCCTCTCATGGGAAGTAGCCGCCGGGTTGGTGCTGGGTACGCTATTCAGCGTCATTCTGGGGAAGTGAGGTCATTTCCGGGAAGTGAGCATCATTCCCGGGAAATATATTTCTAACAATCCAATTGGTTCTGATTATAAAAGCAGTTGATAAACCTGCCTGACTTGAAACAATAAAAAAGCGGATGATCTGTATCACCCGCCACAATTCACACAAATATGCCATTTTTTGATAACATGATAACTAATGTAGTTGCTTCAACAACAACTATATATATAACATACATAAAAAATGGGATACTGTCAAGAAAAACTTACAAAAACGGGAAATGGCTGAGATAATAAGCTGTCTCGCATAAGGGACCCATGTGATCCGACACTTCCGGGTTTTCGTTTTAAACACGTTTGTTATAGAATATTAAAGCTTCATTAAAAACCGTGGATCTGCAGAGCAACGGCCGAAACAAGCGAGTCTTGTCGGTCCGGCATCTAATAATAAAGTCATAACAAAACGGAGGTCTGATACATGGCTCAAATCGAACTGGAACAAATCTGCAAGACATTCAGCATCTCGAAAAGGCCGGAGGGAAGGTTCAGCCTGCTGCGCGGTGCATTTGTGCGCACCCGCGAAACGGTCCGGGCGCTTGACAGTATCTCTTTCAGTATACAGGAAGGCGAGCTGGTAGGTTATATCGGGCCAAACGGCGCAGGAAAATCCACCACGGTAAAGATAATGAGCGGTATACTCACGCCAGATAGCGGGCGTTGTACGATCATGGGACGTACCCCCTGGACTGAACGCGTCGCCCACGTGTCCGGCATCGGAGTGGTTTTCGGGCAGCGCAGCCAGCTTTGGTGGGATGTTCCCGTCAACGATTCCTTCAGCCTGCTGAAAGATATCTACCGCATAAGTACCCGGGATTACAATCGGAAGCTGAGTGAACTGACTCAGGCGCTCGACATCGGCAGCCTGCTAAAAACACCGGTAAGGCAGCTGTCGCTGGGGCAGCGGATGCGCTGCGAAATAGTTGCCGCTTTGCTCCACAGCCCGCGCATACTCTTTTTGGATGAGCCCACCATAGGACTTGACGCTGTTTCAAAACTGGCGCTAAGGGACTTTCTGAAACAGGAGAATTCCAAAAACGCCGTCACTATGATACTGACCACACACGATATGGATGACATCGAAGCGTTATGCAGCAGGGTCATGGTCATAGGCCACGGCAAACTGCTCTATAACGGAAGCCTGGGATCACTTAAAGAACGATATTCAAAGCTCCGCTGCATAAGAGCAACTTTGGAACAATATACGGCTGCCTTCGATGTGGAATGTTCCGAAAGGATCGATGTTGATGCAAATACCTGGACAGTTTGGTTCGACCCGGCCAAAACAGCGGCCCACACCATGATAGAGCGGCTTGCGAAGGCATTGCCTCTGCGCGACGTGATTATCGAGGAACAGGATATCGATAAGATAATAGCTGCCATGTATAAGGAGATGTGCATATGAACGGTATTGCAGCGACACTTAAGACCTGCCTGTCCATATTCAGGATCAAGACTGCGGAGAGCCTCCAATACAGGATGGCGGGCCTTGCAGGAGCTACAACGAGCATATTCTTCGCATTGATCGAAATTACCGTATACACTGTCTTTTATAAGTATTCATCGAATCAAAACGCCGGATTGGCAGCAGGCCTCAGCCTTCGGCAGGCAGTTTCCTACGTTTGGCTCGGACAGCTATTGTTCCTGATGCAGCCCAACTTTATAGAAAGTGATATACTTGGTAAAATAAACAGCGGTGATATCGGGGTAGAATTGTGCAGGCCACTGGATCTTTATGCCAACTGGTTTGCCAGAACTGCTTCAACAAGGCTTTCGCCCCTGTTATGGCGCGGCCTGCCGATAATATTTTTTGCAGTCATTATGCCTCCGGCTTACAGGCTGGAGCTTCCGTCCAGCCTTTCCGGCATGTTCTGTTCGCTGATCTCGACAGTAAGCGCCTTGCTGCTCTGTACATCCTTCGGGATGCTCGCCTGTTCGGTACGTCTCGGCATAGCATGGGGTGAAGGCCCGACCAATATCATAATGCTGGCAGGGAGCGTCCTTTCAGGCGCCTATCTGCCGCTCCAGCTGTGGCCAGGCTTCCTGCAGGGCTTCCTGCTGTTCCAGCCCTTTGCCGGATACCTTGATATTCCAATGCGGCTATATCTCGGAACCATGCCGCCCTCCGACGCGTTTTGGGCTATCGGTCTGCAGCTCGCCTGGGCTCTCCTGTTCGCAGCAGCCGGAAAAGCTATTATGGCCCGCAAACTGAGAAATATAGTAATTCAGGGAGGTTGAAATGAGCGCATTGAAGCTTTACTATAAATACATCAGGATGAATTTTCTCACAGGCCTCCAATACAAGGGCTGGCCGATAATGGTGCTGCAAGTGCTGATAGTGGTGATTACGGATCCGATAGGCACGCTGTTCATGTTCTCACGCTTCGGAAGTATCGGTCCATGGACCGTTGAACGTATAGTGCTCATCTATGCCATGGCCGTAACAAGCTTCGGCCTGGCCGAAACCTTCTGCCGCGGCTTCGATTATTTCCCCTGGAGGATGATCCGTACAGGAGATTTCGATCGCGTGCTGCTGAGACCCCGTTCGCTTTATATTCAAATAGCGGGTTCCTATTTCCACATACACAGATTATCCAGGGTCATCGGTGGAATCGCGGCGATTACATGGTGCCTTTGGAAGCAAGGCGTCCGCATGGACGCGACCAATACGGCAGTAATTGTTCTGGCGCTTACGGGCGGATTTCTTGCGTATTCGGGCGTTTTTATCATGACCTCCGGCATCGCATTCTTTACCATACAGGGTCTGGACTGGATATATATTTTCACAAACGCCAGCTATCAGGTGACACGCTGTCCGATCGACTACATGCCCAAGATATTGCGCAACCTGTTCACCTTTTTCATGCCTATGCTCGTTATAAGCTACTACCCTGCTTCTGCCATCTGCGGCTGGGGTGAAAGCTATTTTGCCGGTCTGCTCGCGCTGCCTGCGGGATTTGCTTTCCTGGTATTTCAACTCTTGTCTGGCGCTTCGGTGTAAGGCACTATAAAAGCACGGGCAGCTGAAAACGTTCATCTGAAAACGAAAGCTGAATACAGGATGCCAAACACCGCAGATAAACCCTTAGAACACTAACGCGGTCGAGATCCGCTGGACACGCCGCACGATAAAAGACCGGACGAATATATTATCCGTCCGGTCTCTGTGTGATCGATTACTATTCTTCCTGGAACAGCTTTGTCGACAAATAACGTTCGCCTGTGTCGGGGAGCAGGACAACAATGGTCTTTCCTTTGTTTTCAGGACGCTTTGCCAGCTGTGTGGCTGCATACGCCGCTGCACCCGACGATATACCGACAAGCAGTCCCTCCGTTTTTGCCAGGCCCCTTGCAGTATCAAAGGCTTCATTGGTCCTGACTGTGATTATCTCATCGAGAACATCCTTGTTTAGTACCGCCGGCACGAAGCCTGCTCCGATACCCTGCAGTGCGTGGGGGCCCTTCTGGCCGCCCGAAAGCACAGGCGAATCGAATGGTTCGACAGCTACTATTTTCACGCCGGGTTTCTTCTTCTTCAGAGCTTCGCCCACCCCCGTGACCGTACCTCCTGTGCCGACGCCGGCTACAAAGATGTCGACCTGTCCGTCGGTATCGTTCCAGATCTCCTCGGCGGTCGTCTTCCTGTGTATTTCCGGATTGGCGGGGTTCTCAAACTGCTGTGGTATGAAAGAATTGGGTATCTCGGCAGCAAGCTCCTTCGCTTTATTTATGGCGCCCGGCATACCTTCCGGCCCCGGCGTCAATACAAGCTCTGCGCCCAGTGCCTTCATCAGGTTTCTTCTTTCGATACTGAACGTCTCGGGCAGCGTTATTATAAGCCTGTAGCCCTTTGCGGCGGCGACGAATGAAAGTGCAATTCCGGTATTGCCGCTGGTCGGCTCGATGATCACGGTATCTTTATTTATGACCCCTCTGTCTTCAGCGTCTTTTATCATTGCGTAGCCAATCCTGTCCTTGACGCTTGAGAGAGGGTTGAAATATTCGAGCTTTGCTACAACCCTGGCATCCAGGCCGTTCTTTTTGTTGTAATTCGAAAGCTCCAAAAGCGGCGTGTTACCTATCAAATCAGTGAGACTTTTATATATCTTCGACATTGTGATTCCTCCTTGTTCTTTGCTCCTGTTGCATGTTCTGTAACAAAGAAGCCTGACATCTATATTTTACATTATAATGGATCGTTTTTACACCAATTTACACATCGGGAAGACTTCAAACTGAAGCTGCCTTTTTCAAAGCCTGGTCCAAATCATATATAAGGTCATCCGGATCCTCTATGCCTATCGAGAGCCTGATCTGGTCCGGCGTTACACCGGCAGCCTTCTGCTCCTCCTCCGACAGCTGCGCGTGCGTGGTCGATGCGGGATGTATAACAAGCGATTTTGCATCCGCCACGTTTGCCAGCTGCGAGAATATCTCAAGGCTGTCTATGAACCTGACCGCAGGCTTCAGACCGCCCTTGACGCCAAAGGTAAAGATGGAACCGGCGCCTTTAGGCAGATACTTTTTTGCAAGCTCGTAATACTTGTTGCCCTTTAATTCAGGATAGTTGATCCATGAGACCTGCGGGCTTTTGCTCAGGTATTCGACTATCTTCCTGGTGTTGGATACATGCTTCTCAACCCTCAGAGAAAGAGTCTCGAGGCCCTGTATGAGCAGGAACGAATTGAACGGACTTATCGCCGCGCCTGTGTCTCTTAAAAGCTGTACCCTTGCTTTTATAATGAATGCGGCAGCACCCACATCCCGTACGTAGCTTATGCCGTGGTAGCTGAGATCGGGCTCGGTAAGGCCCGGGAATTTGCCGCTTACCGCCCAGTCGAATTTGCCCGAATCGACTATTACGCCGCCTATCGATGTTCCGTGGCCGCCGATGAATTTAGTCGCCGAGTGTACTACGATGTCGGCTCCGAATTCTATAGGTCTGATAAGATAAGGTGTACCGAACGTATTATCGATAATCAGAGGTATGCCGTTTTCATGCGCTATTTTTGCGACTGCTTCGATGTCAACGATGTTGATGCCGGGGTTTCCGATGGTCTCAACATATAACGCCTTAGTCCTTTCATTGATTGCCTTCCTGAAATTCTCCGGGTCGTCCGGATCTACAAAGATGGTTTTGATTCCAAGCTTAGGAAGAGTTACGGAAAACAGGTTGTATGTGCCGCCGTACAGCGTGCTTGCCGAAACGATCTCGTCACCCACGCCAGCAATGTTAAGCACAGAGTAGGTTATTGCAGCGGAGCCCGATGCAACGGCCAGCGCCCCTACTCCCCCCTCAAGCGCCGCTATCCTCTGCTCGAAGACGTCGCTGGTAGGGTTCATTATCCTGGTATAGATATTCCCCGGCTCCTTGAGTGAAAAAAGATTCGCGCCGTGCTCCGTATCCCTGAATACGTAAGAAGTCGTCTGGTAGATCGGCACGGCCCTCGAGCCCGTAGCCGGATCAGGTTTTTGTCCCGCATGTACCTGCAATGTATCAAAGCCTAATTTTCTCTCGCTCATAAAAATTTCTCCTTTATATGTTATTTCTTCGAAAATATTTCCCTTCTGCACCGCGGATTATCAAAGTATACATATATATTTAGTTGGCTTTGTAATATAAAAATCATATGAAATACATTTCATTAACGACGCCCTCCATTTTTCTGTAGTCGAGCAGCAGGTCCTCCAAAGTTATCGAATCAACTACCTTGTTCAGGCATTCGTTCATTCTGTCCCAGACCTTCTCCTTGATACAGCCGATAACCAGATTTCCGGCCGCATTTTCCTTTTCTTCATCAACTACCGTCAGGTCTCCTTCAAGCGCCCTCAGTATTGTACCCACTGTCGTCCTTGAGGGCTTATCCGCCAATATATAGCCTCCCTGCGCTCCTTTGACGCTTTTGACGAGGCCTGCCTTTCTCAAAGCGGAAAAGACCTGTTCCAGATAATTTTCCGATATTCCCTGGCGTTCGGCTATGTTATAAAGCGAAACATGATCACCGGCGGCGTTGATCGCCAGGTCCAGCATCGCCCTAAGGCCATATCTTCCCTTCGTCGATAATTTCATGTTTCAGCTCCCCCCTTTTGACAGTTTCAATATTGGTTTTTCATAAACTGCTTTACATTATCAAGTAGTTCGTTTTATTTTAGTTGAATAGTATGTAAAATATATTATAATTCCTATATGTTATATAGTAATTGCATTTATTTGCTTTGTCAATAGCATACAATAATTTTCCCTTATATTTGTTTTCGATGTATCAAATACATTTGTAAGAGTCAATTCGGGCTTGATTTGTGTGAGCTTCGTATTTTGAAATATTTCCTGACGAGCCACAGCGCAGGTTTGATCATACGCGGCTCCATATCGGAGGATACCTCCTTGAGCTTCTCCCTTATCGGCAGGTGCTGCGGGCAAACCTTTTCACACTTTCCGCACTGTTTACAGAGTGATGCGTATGAAGGCCTGCCGCCGTATACCCCTCCTGCGAATGCCAGGTACTGAAACTGAGAGCGCTTTGCGTTAAAAAAGTGTCTGGTATTATAGTAGCTGAAGCAAAACGGTATATCCACGCCTGCAGGACATGGCATGCAATAGCCGCAGCCCGTGCAGCCGACGCGCATTAGTCTGTAGAATTCCTTTTTTACTTTATCGTACAGTGCCAGCTCTTCCGGCGAAAGCGATCCGGGCAGCACTTCGCTTGCAAGCCTTGCGTTTTCTTCGATCTGCGTCTCTTCATTCATGCCTGAAAGCACTACTGAAACGCCCGGTTGATTCCAAAGCCAGCGAAGAGCCCAATCTACGGCTGTCCTTTTTGTTTGCGCAGTATCCCAGATCTGCTGTATTTCCTGAGGCATCCTTCCAGCCAGCTTTCCGCCCCTGAGGGGCTCCATCACAACTACGCCTATCCCCTTGGCTGCGGCATATTCGAGGCCATCCCTTCCAGCCTGGAAATTCTCGTCGATGTAGTTGTATTGTATCTGGCACATGTCCCAGGAGTAATCGTCTATTATGGCCTTGAAATCCTCTTTGTCACCGTGGAAGGAGAACCCGAACCGGCGGATCCTGCCATCCTTTTTAGCTTGCTCGGCAAACTCCCGCACTCCGAGCCTTTTAAGCCTTTCCCAGCTTCCGCGGTCATTGACGGCATGGAGCAGGTAGTAATCTATATGATCCGTCCTGAGCTTTTTCAGCTGTTTATCGAGAATTTCTTCCATATCGTTCCTGGAGTTGACCATGTAAAGCGGCAGCTTTGTCGCAATCCTTACCTTATCCCTGTAACCGCCGGCAAAAATATCCCCCAGGATCGTTTCGCTTCTGCCGCCGTGATATATCCATGCGGTATCGAAATAATTGACACCGTTTTCAATTGCCTGTATTATTACGCGGCGCGTACGTTCCTCGTCTATTTTACCGTTTTTTTGAGGAAACCGCATGCAGCCGAATCCGAGGACTGAAACGCTGTCTCCCATCTTGCCCATCTGTCTGTATAACATATATGTAAAAACTCCTTGAATCAATCTGTCTGCAATACGTTGATGCTTTCCGTAGTAACATGCTGGTTGTCCAGTGTCAGATCGATTTCATAGACTCCGGCCTTTGGAAACTGTATATTGGCCAGTTCGATTATTATATTGGCGGACCTGTTTGAGGCACTTACATCTATTTCTCCACTCAAAGGGCTGATAATTTCTTTTCCGTCATCATCTATGAAATTCATTCTGAACGAATGCTTCCCCACTTCGGAGCGATGGAATTCAATATTTGCAACATATGTGAACCTGGGATGCTGGCAGGGAAATTTGGCCGCGCTGATATTCCTG
Organism: Clostridia bacterium; assembly: GCA_036260935.1. Classification (GTDB taxonomy): domain Bacteria; phylum Bacillota; class Clostridia; order Acetivibrionales; family DTU013; genus JAEYOM01. The sequence goes on along the minus strand of DATALQ010000001.1, from coordinate 71,696 downwards.
AATATGCCGAGAACATTGAGATTACCCGTCTGCGATATATTTGCGGCGTCACACACGAATGAATATTTACAATGCATACAAAGACCTCCCTCGATACAGCTTAAAACTCTATGACTTATAAGTTTAATAACTTAATTTTATCAGCAGGGCGGAATAAGTCAACCGGAATGGCCGCAGATGTTGGATACTATCTCTTTTTCAGGCATTCTGAACGCTGTCAGTATACCCGTTTCGAAACATCCTGTATCGATATTTATGGTATTGTTACGAAAGATCGCTTTTTCTACTATGGAATGGCCATAGATAACAGTCTTCTCCCCCCTGTATGAGGAAGCCCAGTCGAGCCGTTCAGGCTTGCCGTCTGGAAGCTTCCTTCCCGTGATATCCCCGTAAATGGTCAGCGATTTGATTTTTCCTATTCTTTTATGATCTGCGGTATCGAGATCCTGGAATTCCTCCTTCAGGCCTGCATGCGCAATCAGGCAGCATTCGCCGCAAAGTATGACATAAGGCAGCCCCGCAATGAAGCCGGTCACCTTTTTTACGAAGCCCTCCCCTTCTGAGCGAATGGCACTGAGCGTTTCCATGACCTCTTCCTTTGCGGGCGTATTTTTAATAAGCTTCCGCAGTATTTTTTCCTCGTGGTTGCCCCGTACTGATAACGCAGACCCCGCCCCAACAGCATCCATCACCAGCCTGAGTACCTTTACGGGTTCGGGCCCTCTGTCGGTGAAATCCCCAACGAAAATGAGCTTCCGGTCTCCGGGAGCTTCCACTATTTTTTCAGTGTCAGGGTCGATGCTGTATCCCAGTACATCCAAAAGCTCTATCAATTCCTTATAACAGCCATGAATATCGCCTATCACATCAAAATTATGCAGTTCCGTTTTACTGTATATCTTGGGCATCGAATACAACCTCCGCGGAAAAGAACCTGAAAAAAGCCCGAAGCAGAACACCTGCGCAATGCTTAGGCCGGCAGGTGTTCATCGACATTCAGGCTCATTTTATTAGGCTTCCGGTATTTTCTCAATTTCATAAGCGCCAGCGCTATTTTTTTAAAGCTATTTTGAGCACTTCACCAATGAAATCCGACTTACATGGTAGTGCCCTGTCCGCCGGAGCCGCCCGGCTGACCGCCCTGCTGGTTTTGCTGCTGGCCCTGCTGACCGCCGCCCTGTTTCATGTTCATGCTCGATATTATCTGTGGGATCTTGTCGGCAAGTTGGCTGCCTGCAGCGGCATTAATGGGCAGCAGCGTGACATTGTCCTTCGTCTTGTCTATTACGATGACCGCTTCCGTAAAAAGCTTGGCTCCAAGGCCCAAAGCGCCGCCGGCCATCTTGCCGGCCATAGAGCCAAGAGTTCCTCCCGATGCTCCAGTCTCACCGGGCTGTGCCTTGGTTGCGGAGTTACCGCCGCCATATCCCAGCGTTACCGATACTACGGGCAAAAAGGTCTTGTCCTCATGTACAACAGGTTTTCCTATTACACCTTCGTTCTGAGTAAAGTTTTCCAGATTGCTGAAAAGCATATCTACATTCTGATTCAACGTGTCGGTCGTGTTTTGATCCATTATTTTTACTCCTCCTTTTAAGGATTAGGTTTACTTGTCCCCTGATATGTTGTCCTTCAGGTATCCTAATTATTGATGGCATTATCTTTTTCTGCCGTTTAGCGCCCATTCGTTTTTCTTTTCAGATAATTCAGTACGGTATTGCCGATATTGACCTTGGCTGTAGCATCCAGACGAATATAGTCATCCTCGGACGTAAAGTCGGGGTTCTGGCTGAGGTCCACAAAATCAGCAAGTTCTGACGCTGCGTTAATGGTACCGCAGGTTATACCTGTGATATAGGGATCACTGAAACCGTAATCCACATCCATCCGGATATCTGAAGCACTTGCAGACTTTATAAGCTCAGTCCTGCCCCCTCCGGCTTGACTGCGCATATTCATCAAACTGCCGTACACCTTCTTTTTAAACAGATATACAGACAATTCCGGCGAAGTCATGCTTCCTTCTGCAACAATCTTTATAAAAGGATACAGCCAGAACAGTACAAGTTTCATGTCCTTCTTCCTGGTATCGAGGGTGAAGGCTATTTTCAAAGCTACCGCAAATAAAAGCAACACTGCAAACAGCAGAATCAAAAGCAATACATAAAGAAAGCTCATCAAATACCTCCCAAGCTCAGGTCTCGCAATTATTTTAACCGCATGTCCGGCATTTATAGTAGGTATAATTTGAGACTTGTAGTAAACTATTTGTCAATTTCTGCATGAATTTATGTTATTATTTTTCTAGAGTTTAACTTTTTCGCATTAATTAAGAAAATTGTAAGATTTACATCAAATCGGATTTAAGAATCCTGCATTATGATTTACATAAGGTTCGGGAAGGGGGGTGCAAAATATGGACAAGGCCGGGATTCTGGTCGTGGACGATGACAGGGAGATATCAAATGCCCTAGAAAAGCTGCTTCTCCGCGAGGGTTATTCAGTATCGATAGCCTGTAATGGTTTGGAAGCTCTCGACAAGGTCATGACCGAAAATATCCAGCTGATACTGCTGGACATAATGATGCCGAAGCTCGACGGCCTTTCCGCCACATTGAAGATCAGGGAAAAGAAGAATATTCCGATAATCATCCTGTCGGCGAAGTCGGAGGACAGCGACAAAATACTCGGTCTGTCGATGGGAGCGGACGACTATGTCACTAAGCCGTTCAATCCCCAGGAACTGATGGCTCGGGTCAAAAGTCAGCTGAGACGTTACATGAAATTCGGAGATATCGGCAGCGCCCATAGCTCTTCACGCATATGCGTCGGCGGACTGTTTCTGGATACGGATGCAAAGCAGCTGACAGTTGACGGCGAGCAGATCAGGCTCACAGCCAAGGAATACAGGATACTTGAACTGCTTATGAAAAACGCGGGCATCGTCTTTTCGGCTGAAAAAATCTATGAAGCCGTATGGAACGAGGCCGCCTATTCCGTCGAGAACACAGTAATGGTCCATATTAGACGCATCCGGGAAAAAATCGAGATAAACCCTAAAGAGCCTAATTATTTAAAGGTGGTGTGGGGTATTGGATACAAAATTGAGAAGCTTTAGCAGAAATCCAGCGGTAAAAACCATCGCATTCGTACTGTTCGTACTGCTAATAGCAGCACAAGTAGTGTCTTTGCAGTATCTTCGATTTCAAGGACCGAATCCTGAAAGCCTGTTCGTCGCAAAATACAAGGACAGCAGCAGTTTCGAAGGCGAAGTAAGTAGAGCTATAGCCTTTACAAGGGATATTTTGGAAAGCAAAGTCGTACCTAAGAAGTATGTCGAGTTTTTGTATTACATAAATGATATTGATAACACATGGACAAACGTCAAGGATGCCAGCAGAGAATTCTTTGCGCGGAATGACACGGCATTTTATGCGTATGACAACGGTAACTGGGCTGCGGGAGAAAACACCAACCCGGCGCCTGTTGTGAACGATTACTACAATAATTATGATGCTGGTCTGAAGCAGTATTATACAATCTATATAGCTTTTCCGCAAAGCTACATGGAACAGAAGCAGGCAGCATGGCAAAAGAATTCCAACAGGCTGAAGCCATACATAATAGCATTAGCATTCGGAACAGTGCTTGAATTGCTGCTTTTAGCCTATCTTGCCGCCGTAGCCGGCAGAAAGCGCGGCGACAATGAGCTGCATACATCCGGTCTGGACTCTGTTTATACGGATTTGCAGATAGCTTTCATCATATTGATTCTGGTCGTCTGGCTAAGGATCATATCAGGAGTTCCAAATATCTGGCGGGTCGGGCAAGGGCCGTTGAGTACGGCGCAGATATTCTCCATGGCATATTTCGCCTTGGTGACTGCCGCCGCATCTACCGCAGGCGGGCTCCTGTTCCTATCCCTGATACGCAAGCTGAAGGCGCGCAGGTTCTTGAAACACAGCCTCCTTTACCAGATCGGGTATTTTATTTACGACCTGTTGAAAAGCCTCTTTGACGGCAGAAAATTTGAAAAATATCCGCTTACCAAGTCATTGTTTTACAGGCAACTCCTATTTATCTGTTCAAGTTTCCTTTTGGTGTTGACAACATTTTTGCTGATAGCTTCGGGAAACAATATGGCTATTTTGCCGCCGCTCCTGGAAGCGGGCATTCTTTACTGGTTCATCAAGGGCAACAGGAAAACCTTCGATGAGATAAACAAGGGTTTCAATGAGAGTCTTGAAGAGCAGATGAAGTCTGAGCGCATGAAAATAGCGCTTATCACCAATGTCTCACATGATCTCAAAACGCCGCTTACATCGATAATTAGCTATGCGGACCTGCTTTCCAACGAAGAAGGCCTTACCGACACTGCAAGAGATTATGTAAAGATACTTATCGATAAATCGAATCGCCTCAAGCATACCGTATCCGACCTGTTTGACCTAGCAAAAAGTACTAGCGGAAACATGCCTGTCGAATTTGAAAAAATAGATCTTAAAAAGCTTGTGGAACAGACTCTTGCAGATATGAACAGCGATATCGAAAGGTCGGGCCTTGCACTAAGAACCAAACTGCCTGAAGCTTCTCTCAATATAACGGCAGACGGCAAAAAGCTCTACCGTGTGTTCCAGAATGTTTTGGACAACGCATTGAAATATTCGCTGCAGGGCACAAGAGTGTATGTGGAGCTGGAGAACAAGAACGGCACCGCGGTCGCAACAGTAAAAAATACGGCCGGGTATGAAATGGACTTTACAGTGGATGAAATAATGCAGCGCTTCAGCAGGGGCGACAAGTCAAGAACTACCGAAGGCAGCGGTCTGGGGCTATCGATTGCCGAAAGCTTCACTCAGGTCTGCGGAGGAGACTTCAAGGTCGAAATAGACGGGGATTTGTTCAAGGTCACGATACGCTTCAAGCTTGCTCAAAATTCCATACCTGCAATAGCCTAACCGGCTTCATAATACTAAGCTTCCGAATACTAAACTGCCGGATACTGAACTACCGGCAAAGGCAGGCTTTGCTGCAAGCCTGCCTTTACCATTTCATTCCGCCAACACTTCCCTGATGATCTCGCTAACAGTGGGATGCGGAAATACCAGTTTGCTTGTATCCTCCGCAGTCATGCCTTTTTCAATCATCATAGCTGCGCCATATATTATCTCGGAGGAATAATTGCCTATCATGTGGACTCCAATTATTTTTTTATTGTTTTTATCGACAATTACCTTGCAAATGCCGTCTCCGCCTTCGTTTTCAGCAACGTACCTTCCGCTGTACGTCATGGGAAGCCTCAAAGTCTCGAAGTCCATCCCCTTTTCCGCTGCGGTTTCTTCTGTTTCCCCAACGCCTGCAACTTCAGGGTTCGTATAAATGGCCGAAGGTATCGCACCATAACACATGCAATCCTCCCTGCCCAGAATATTGTTGACGCAGACTTCCGCTTCCCTGTAGGCAGTATGCGCGAGCATCGAAATACCGTTGACATCGCCTGCCGCATAGGCACCGGGTACATTGGTGCGCCCATATATATCGGTAACAACCCTGCCTCGTTCCATGACTACTCCTGTCTTATCCAGTCCAAGGGCTTCCGTTGCAGGCCTTCGCCCTATGCTTAGCAATACCTTGTCAGCCTTGACCTCAAAGGACTGCCCATTCGACTCAAAGACAACAGCAGCTTTACGGACAAATGTATCCAAACCTCCGGATGTCAAGCTCCCTTCCGCCTTGATAGCGGCTGCTCCTGTTTCCGGCATTCCATCTGTAATATCCGCCGGTCCGCTTTGCATATCCGCTGCCTCTTCATACCTTATCCCCGTTACTCTGGCATTGAGTCTGAAATCGATGCCCTTTTTACTGAAATTCTTCATCAGAATACCCGCTATCTCCCGGTCGGTCGGACCTCCGACATGGTCGAGCATTTCGATGACCGTGACTCTGCTGCCTGCACTGTTGTAATATGAAGCCATCTCCAGGCCGATAACACCGCCGCCTATAATAACAAGCTCACCGGGGACTTCCTTCAGCGTCAGTATCGCGCCGCTGGTCAATACTGTCCCGTCAGCGATACCTTCCACTACCCCGTGAATAGGAGGAATCACGGGGATTGATCCTGTTGCAATAAGAATATGCCGGCCCTTAAAGGTGTTATCACCGACGCTGACATCAAAATATCCCGTGACTCCAGCAGCAGACGCAGAAGCATTGTGGCAGGCATCACCATTCCTACCTTCCTTATTGCCGTCCTCTTCGGTAAAACAAGCTTCACCGCTTTTGCCCGTTATCACAGCTGAACCCTCGACGACAGTCACATTGCTGTTCCTCAGTTTTGCCCTTATACCTGCGGTAAGTGTCCTTACTACTTTATTTTTTCTGTTGAGAACGACTTCATGGTTCAAAACAGCATTTTCAACCGTAATTCCGTATTTTTCGCTGTGAACGGCATTATCGTACAGCTTTGCGGAGTATAGCATGGTTTTCGTGGGTATGCAGCCTTCATTGAGGCAAACTCCCCCGAGCGCCTTTTTTTCTGCAAGCAGCACCGACAGGCCAGCCCTGCCGGCCCGTTCAGCCGCAAGATATCCGGCCGGTCCTCCGCCTATAACGATCAGATCATATTCCATACTTATCCCTCTCCCTTTGGTTTATACGTCCATAGTCCAATACATTTCCAATATCCAAAAACGTACTGCCGAACACCCGGACACAACACCTATCCCCTGTATGCTTCTTTTTCTTGTAACCCAGATTAATTATACCCTGTAATCGACCGCTTGTCGTAAAAAAATCAACAGTCTGTAAAACTGCAAAAAGCTCATGAACACAACATAAAAATAATTCCTGATTGTTCCTTAATATCCTCTGAACTGTTATAATAACATAAAACCGGGCGTCTGCCCGGGTGATTGTGAGGTATGTCATGATAAGAATGCTCGCTGTCGACCTCGATGAAACGCTTCTCCGCTCAGACAAAACAATTTCCGCCTATACCCAGGAGGTTCTGAACAAGGCCTGTGCCGAAGGTATAAGGATAGTTTTTGCAACTGCGAGACCTTACAGGGTTGTCGGACAGTATCTGAAACAGGTGCAGTGCGCCGCCGTCATTTGTCACAACGGAGCAGTCACCTTCGCAGACGGTCAAAAAACCGGCAAATGCTACGGCATTCCTATCGTCGAAGCAGCCGGAATATTGAGGATCTTGCAGGAAAGGCATCCGGAAAAGAGACTGTCCGTAGAGATAAATGACAGGATATATGCCAATTTCGACGTAACAGCCGTCTGGGGAAAAACAAAGGAAGATATTGAAGTTCTTAAGGCTTCCACTGTCCGCACAGATTTTCACGACCTTCCCGATATGGATGCAGATAAGGTCCTGGTCGAAATCTGCTCGGATAAGGAGCATGAAGAAGTCAAATCGTTACTGCCGCCCGACTTGTATACACTTCTGTCCGATAACGGAAAGCTGTGCGTTATTATGAACAAAAAGGCCACCAAATTCAACGCCATAAGGTGTATGGCCGAGCAATGGGGTATTCCCGTATCGGATATAGCTGCATTCGGAGATGATTATAACGATATCGAAATGATAAGGCAGTGCGGGATCGGTGTTGCCATGGGAAATGCAGTCGATGAGGCGCTTGCCGCCGCAGATGCCGTAACAGATACAAATAACAATGACGGCGTAGCGGGATTCATCGTGAAAGAGATACTGGCGCCGGACCGTCGGGGGCGTGACTTATGATTGATGCGCATGTTCATTTGTTTCACGGAAACAGCGGAGAATATTCTATCGGCCTGGTCGACAAATTTGTCGAGAGCGCCCTGAGCAAAGGTATTACAGAGCTCTGCCTGCTTGAGCATACTCATCAGTTTATCGAATTCGAAAGGATGTACAGACCGGTCGGTGAATTCAGCGAATACCAGAGAAACTGGCTGTCACGGAAAATGAAGGCTTCGCTTGAGAACTATACCGCATTCATAGACAGCGCCAGGGACCATGAATTTCCGATAATTGTAAGGTTCGGCCTCGAGGCCTGCTACATCCCCGAAACTGCAGACATACTGTTGGAACAGCTTAAACTATACAATTGGGATTTTGTTACCGGTTCGGTCCATTACATAAAAAACTGGGGCTTCGACCACAGGGCCGAATTCTGGCAGGGCATCGATGTAAACGCAGCATATCGCAGCTATTATGAAATAATGCTGGAAATGATCGGAACGGGGGCATTCAGCGGGGTAGGCCACCCCGACTCGATAAAGTGCTTCGGACATTATCCGGATTACGATTTGGGTGAAACATATGAAACGCTCGCCGGCGCATTAAATAACGCCGGAATGTATGCCGAACAGAGCGGCGGGCTTGCACTCAACTACGGAGCCTCGGAACTCGGGATGAATCCTGAAATGCTGAGGGTTTTCAAAAAGCGCCGCGTTCGCATACTGACCGCTTCCGACGCCCATGAGCCCGGGCATGCCGGCATGAATATCCCTGAGCTGCAAAGAATACTCGATGAAGGATAAAATGCAAGCTAATTTCAAAGAGGGGAAGGATGAAAATGAGCGATAGAATTGAAAAATGGGGCATAATGGAGGCTGTATATCAAGGACCGGCCGAGGGAAACCCCTACATGGAAGTAAAAATCTCTGCAACTTTCAGTAACGAAAACAATCGGGTAAAGGTTGACGGCTTCTATGACGGTGGCGGGAAGTACATAATAAGATTCATGCCGGAAACGACAGGCATTTGGACTTATTCTACCAGCAGCAATATCAGGCAATTGGACGGACTTACGGGAAGCTTCGAGTGCATGGAGCCATCCAAAGACAACCACGGGCCTGTAAGGGTAAAAGATAAATTCCATTTTGAATATGCAGACGGAACACCTTACTACCCGTTTGGTACAACCTGCTACGCCTGGATACATCAGAAAAAGGAGCTTCAGGAGAAAACGCTGGAGACGTTGAAAACGTCCGCTTTCAATAAAATAAGAATGTGTGTGTTTCCAAAGCATTATGACTATAATCATAACGAACCTGAATTATACGCATATGAGGGATCCCCTGACAAAGGCTTTGACTTGACAAGCTTCGATCCGAGGTTCTTCAGGCATCTTGAAAACAGGGTGTTGGGGCTTCAGAAAGCGGGTATCGAATGCGATTTGATACTCTTCCATCCCTATGACAGGTGGGGCTTCAGCGACATGGGCGCTGAAAATGACGAGAGATACTTAAAATATATCGTATCACGGCTTTCGTCGTTCAGGAATATATGGTGGTCGATGGCCAATGAGTACGACTTGTTTCTGGATTGGGACACCATGACCTATAAAAAGACTGTAGAAGACTGGGAGAGATTAGGAAATACGGTTCAGGCAAATGATCCTTACGGCCACCTTAACTCTATCCATAACTGCCTGAAATTCTATGATTACAAAAAACCCTGGATCACCCACTGCAGCATTCAGCGCATCGACGTATATAAAACCTCCGAAAATACCGGCGAATGGAGAGAACAGTTCGGCAAACCCATAGTAATAGACGAGTGCGCATATGAAGGCAACATAAACCACGGTTGGGGCAATATAACGGGACAGGAGATGACCAGGAGATTCTGGGAGGGTGTCGTTCGGGGCGGATATATGGGGCACGGCGAGACATATGTCCATCCGCAGGATATATTGTGGTGGTCCCACGGGGGTGAGCTTCATGGAACAAGTCCCGCCAGAATTGCATTTCTGAGAAGCATAATCGAAGCTGCTCCGGGGCCCGTCAATCCGGTCGGCAAACCTGAAAAAGGCTTTAATCCCTACTGGGACGTAGCCGCCGGTACCGCAGGAGAAGATTATTTTCTTTTCTATTTCGGATTTTCCCAGCCTTCGTTCAGAATCTTCAAAATGCCTGAAGGTAAAAAATACAAGGCCGACGTTATTGACACCTGGGATATGACCGTTAAGGAGGCCGGAATTTACAGCGGTGATTTTAGAATCGACCTTCCCGGGAAACAGTATATTGCAGTAAGATTGACAAGTGTTGCCGAATAGGCTGAAAAAAAATAACAGCGGCGTTAATAGCGCCGCTGCTTTTTTATTGAATAGAATCAACGCTTGATGCTGCCGTTATAACGCTGATACTCAGAACTCCGGCTCAATCAGGCCGTAACCGCCGTTTTTACGTTTGTATACAACGTTGACCCGGTTGGTCTCCGCATTGGAAAACATGAAAAATTCATGTCCCAGCAGGTTCATTTGAAGGATTGCTTCCTCTACCGGCATCGGTTTGACGGCGAATTTTTTGGATCGGACTATATTGAACTCCTTTTCTTCCTCCACAGTTATATCGGCACTGAAATACTCAGGTTTGAAGGCTCCTTCGTGGAATTTCTTTTCAAGCCTCGTTTTGTTTTTTCTGATCTGCCCTTCAAGAATATTCTCCGATTTGTCAATGCAGGCATACATGTCGTCTCCGGCCACTTCCGCCCTGAGTGTGACGCCGTTTGCAAGTATTGTTACCTCAAGGATGTGCCGGTTTTTCTGAACACTCATGGTAATATGTGCTTCTGTCTGGGGACTGAAAAATTTGTCGAGCTTTCCCAGTTTCTTGTTGACTCTTTCCTTTAAAGCGTCAGTTACTTCAAAATTCTTTGCACTGATGATAAATTTCATATTTCACTGCCCCTTTCATATTTGTATTTACATGTTGGATCTGCATGTTTCATACCTAATCGAAAGTCATATATTTGTATTCAACAACTGCCTGTATAATTCCTTCCAAAATTATCGCAACATTAAACAAAAAATATACATATTTTTATTTTATTCCGCAAATCCTTTAATTATGGGCTTTTCAAGCAATTCTGAGGATATACACAAAACAGGTGTTTTGTGTATATCCTGCTGTGGATTATGTGGATAAACCTGTGAATAACTATAATTTAAGCGTTTCAGCATGTGGATAACAGGTGTGAAAAACAGGTTGTCGTAGTTGATTTTTAACCGGGAGGAATGGCTGTGAATTCATGAAAGCAGGCGCTTTCGGGGTAATATAAATATAGCCCTGCATAGTTTATACACAGGGCTTGTTAAATATCAAGTTATTTAATTATATCTGGAATCAAATTAGCGATTTGAAAAACACTCGCTGCAATATACGGGTTTGTCTAAACGTGGCTTGAAAGGAACTTTGGTCTCCTTGCCGCATTGTGCGCAAACTGCGTCATACATCTCTCTTTCTTTCTTCGCAGAACCGTTGCCATACTGGGACTTTCTTGCCGACCTGCATTCCTTGCATCTTCCGGGCTCGTTCTGGAACCCTCTGGTTGCATAAAATTCCTGTTCCCCGGCGGTAAATACGAATTCCTGCCCACAATCCTTGCACACTAACGTTTTGTCTTCGAACATGTAATAGTCCCCTCGCTTTAGAAAGATTAGTATTCCTGCCTGCGCAGCAATTACTTAAAACGCCCGCCAGTAGAAGTAATTCTTACCGGCCAAGCATTTACATTATATTACACAAAAATCAACTAATCAAGCAATTTCGCTATATTTTTGAAATTTAGCATTATATAAGCCTGACATTTATGAGGTTTATACCCTTTTTCGGAACAATAACAGCGCCCTGGTTACCAGATTCGACTTCTGCCCCCTCTGCCGCCCCGACACTATTGATGCCTCTCAATACTGCTTTCCACGGTTTTCCTGCACCTTTTGCCGCAAAAGTGATCATCTTTCCGCTCCGCCAGACCTTGCACTCCAATTCGGTCTCGCCAGACATGTTGTAAACGGCAGTGCTTGCATAAGCTCCATCCTTTAATTCAAACAGGTGCAATTCGACCCCGGAGGCATAATCATAATCCGGCCTGCTGTCTTCGCATCCAACGGCAATTATCGAATTTTCCCGGGCCATCAGCGGCAGGCTCATATAATTGTGATATTCATTTCTCCAGCCGTTCCCTTCGATTTTTTCACCGCTCAGGAAATTCGTCCATGTTCCGGCGGGCAGGTAATATTGTGCAGCTCCCTCGTCATTGAAAATAGGCGCGACCAGCAGAGAACCTCCGAGCATGTACTGTCTGTCCAGCTGCAGGCAGCCGGGATCCCCGGGATATTCGAGCGCCATTGCGCGCATGACAGGTATACCCTCCTGAGAGGCTTCACAGGCGGCGGCAAATAAATACGGCATCAAACTGCATTTAAGTTTTGTAAAGTATCTGAGAACATCCACCGATTCCTCGTCGAACAGCCACGGCACCCTGTACGACTCATTGCCGTGCAGCCGGCTGTGGGAGGAAAGGAGTCCGAAAGCAGTCCAGCGTTTATAAATATCGGGCGGGGCTGTCCTTTCAAAGCCGCTTATATCGTGGCTCCAGAAACCGAAGCCCGAAGCGCACAACGACAGGCCTCCGCGAAGCGTCTCAGCCATTGAGTCGTAGTTGGCGGAGCAATCACCGCCCCAGTGCACAGGAAACTTCTGGCCGCCGACGGTGGCTGAACGGGCGAATACCAAGGCTTCGCGTGTTCCCAGGTTCTCCTCGAGCGCCTCGAATACTGCCCTGTTATATAAGTAAGTATAGTAGTTGTGCATTTTTACGGGATCGGAGCCGTCGTAATATACAACGTCGGTCGGTATCCTTTCACCGAAATCGGTCTTGAAACAATCTACCCCCATATCGATGAGCCTTTTCAACTCGCCCTTGTACCAGGCGCACGCCTCAGGATTCGTAAAGTCGACGATTCCCATCCCCGCCTGCCAGCGATCCCACTGCCAAACGCTTCCGTCAGGTCTCTTTACAAGATAACCCTTTTCCATACCCTCGTCGAACAATCTGGATTTCTGCGCTATGTACGGATTGATCCAGACGCAGATCTTCAGGCCCCTGTCTTTCAGGCGCGACAGCATAGCTGCGGGATCCGGAAAAACATCCCTGTCCCAGGTAAAGTCGCACCATTGGCTCTCCTTCATCCAGAAGCAATCAAAGTGAAAAACATGGAGAGGCAGGTCACGCTGCGACATTCCGTCGATAAATCCGGTAACGGTCGCTTCATCGTAGCTCGTTGTAAAGGATGTGGTGAGCCAGAGCCCGAAGGACCATGCGGGCGGCAGCGGCGGCCTGCCGGTAAGCAGCGTATAATTGCTGATTGCCGCTTTTGGCGAGCCTCCGCCTATTATGAAATAATCGAGGTATTCGCCTGGCACGCTGAACTGTGCCTTCGACACGTTTTCAGAACCTATTTCGAAGGAAACCTTCTCCGGATGGTTGACAAAAACGCCGTAACCTTTACTTGAAACATAAAAAGGTATGTTCTTGTACGAAAGCTCACTGCTCGTACCGCCATCCTCGTTCCAAATGTCGACTGTCTGACCATTTTTAACAAATGGCGTGAACCTCTCGCCCAAACCGTAGATATATTCTCCCACTCCGAGTCCGAGCTGCTCGCGCATATAAGCGCCCTGACCGGGCACAGTAAGATACGCGGTGTTCCTATACGCATTGCCCGTTATTCGTTTCCCGTCGTACAGGATGTCCATCGCCCAGCCGGCGGATTTTTTCAATCTCATGCAAAGCCTGCCGGAAGTGAACGTGATCGTTTCATTATCCTGCGAGATATCGGGTTCATAGCCCTCTCTGTTGTGTAGTTCGAATGCCGGATACTTTACAGAAGCACCCTTGAAATGCCACACACGGACACGTATTACATCCGGGAAAGGCGAGCTGTACTCGAATGTAAGCATAGGCCCGTCCAACGTATCCCCCCTGTGCCGCACAGGCCTGGTTGCGGCATAAACCGTCAGCCTGCCGTCCGATACGACGGCATCCCTGATTTCCGCAGGCGATGCGATGCTGACGCCCTCTTTCATCGTCCAATATCCTTCTGTAAATTTCATACGGTTACCTCCACGCTAAACATTGAATTTATCTGTGAAACCCGTTAAATATATAAAACCGGAATAGAACTCAAACACGATTGGTTTATCCGGTAATCCAAAAACACTTTAACAATTTTTTACCAAGTAATATAATATAATTATATTGACATAATGAGTTATTATCTTTTATGATTTTGATTAAAAATAACAGGATTTTGATAAGCGCATGCAAATCAATGAAAAATCGCTAAAAGAAAATAGAATGCACGGAGACGCCTCATTTCCGCTGAATGCCTATCATATGGACATAGCTCCGGGCGCGGTCGTACTTGATTGTCACTGGCATGAAGAGCTGGAATTCCTCATCGTGACTTCAGGCAAGGCAACCTTCCAGATCGGCGCAATCTATTTCGAAGTGCATGCAGGCGAAGGTATATTTGTAAACAGCGGTGAGCTGCATGCGGGTTACGCGCTCGATGATTCGCCTTGTTCGTATGAGGCTGTCGTATTCAGTACTTCATTTCTGCACAATGGTCCGCTGGACCTGATATATTCGAGGTACATCGAACCGATAGTGCAAAACCGGCTGATATTCGACAGACACCTCACCTGTAAAATCACATGGCAGGGCGAGCTGCTTCAAAGGCTTGAAACAACAGCGCGCTGTGTTCTGGATAAAACACCGGCCTATGAATTGAGGGCAAAGTCCGAGTTGTTTGGAGTACTAATGCTGCTTGCGGCCAACGGTATTCGGGAAAAAGGCAGGGTTAGCGGAACCGCAGCCGATTTGCGGATGGAAAAGCTGAAGACGGCGCTGAAATACATGCAGGAAAACTACTCCCAAAAGCTCAGCACTCAGGACATCTCAGCCCTGCTTGCCATCAGCGAAGGACATTTCTGCAGGATTTTCAGACAGTATTTCAAAAAGACGCCGATGGAATATTTGAACTATTACAGGATCACCCAGGCTGTCAGGCTGCTTGAGGAAACGGAGCATAAGATACTTGAGATAGCGATGGAGACCGGCTTCGACAATCTCAGCTACTTTATCGGTACCTTCAGGCACTTCATGGGCATGACCCCGTCAAAATACAGAAAACAGGCCGCATATAACAAATAGATGAGTAAGGTTGAATAAAGGCAGGTGGGAATAAAGCTGCCTGGCCCGGAAGCACATGATGTAAAGTTATAATGTTCTATAAACAAGAGCCTGCACATATCTATTTAGTAAGCCATAGTGGGCAGGAAGGTATTTTAGCCGCTGTAAAGGGGGCCGAAATGTGTTTTGTGAGGCAAAACGCGTAAAGGAGGGTCCCCGAATGATGTATACATTTATAACCGATTTTATCAAAATCGCAATAAGTCTTGCGTCGTTGTCTTTGGCATTATACCAGTATTTTGAAAACAGGGGGAAATTTCCTGGATGAAATCACCCCTGTCCGCTATGGCGATCTAAAAATGCCCTTATAACGCCTTGTTCATAAACATCTCCATTGTTTCTACAAATGGAGGGATCTCTTTTATAAGACATCCGCAATCCTTGTATCCGAGCTTGCGGTAAAAATGCTGCGAGGTCTCTTCCACCATTGTCGACGTCATAGCGATTTTAAAACCCTGCTGCCGCATTTCATCCTCCCAGTATCGCATGGCTATTGTACCGTAACCCTTGCAGCGGTATTCTTCCTCAAAGTAAATCAGGTTCAGAAACGGTATCAGGTCCCAGAACAAATTATACCTCATTACACCGATCGGCTTATCATCATCCTTAATGATATAACCTCTCTTATCTCTTATCTTTAATAGAAATTCGTTTTCGGATATGTAGCTGTCAAGCTTAAACCAAAAATCCCTGTCCTTTTCGGTTACATAATCGATAATAAACATATTTCGCCCTCCAGAATATTAGTACTTAATTAGATCCCGCATATAATTTATCATATTTTCAGAAAGATTTATTACCGTCATCGTTTTTAATTGATTATGACAAAAACTGTGGTTGTCATAAACCACAGTTTTTGTCTACCGTTTATTGATTATTCTGTACAGACTGCTCTGAGACAAATAGTATTTTTCACCCAACTCATATATGGAAGAACCGTTCTTATGATCCCTTATTATCCTGGTGTCCCTTTCTTTCAGTTCATTCCTGAGTCCGGTCAGGCTTCCCCAGCTTTTCTTCGATTCCCGCGCCGGGAAATATACCAATCCCCCGTCTGTATATTTCATGATCTCAATAATCAGGTATTCAGGCAAAACATCCTTTGCATTTTTATAATTCATTCCAACTACGCTCCATATCCTAATATATTT
Source organism: Clostridia bacterium (assembly GCA_036260935.1). Classification (GTDB taxonomy): domain Bacteria; phylum Bacillota; class Clostridia; order Acetivibrionales; family DTU013; genus JAEYOM01. Next base: position 55,514 of record DATALQ010000001.1, on the reverse strand, counting down.
CACTTAGAATGCGGATTCCGTATTAGCAATGTTCAGAATGAAAGCGGCAATCATTGATTATGCCCCACACGCAATTGCCTAACTACAGAACCGCATGGAGCTTAAGCTTACGCCTTGTCATATTGGTTATCCTCCCTATTGTTCCGCCGGTAGTACCGTAAACCTCAGGTAATCACAGTAACCCCGGTATTATTAGTAACCCCTGGGTCGTCGAGGGTAGCCTCGGCAATCGCGGGTAATCCCGGCGACCCCGGTTCATCCCGGGCAATCCCGGGTAGCCTCGGTAACTCCGGGTACAGACTCATCCCGGTTCATCATGGCTCACCCCAGCTCGACCACTATCTCGCATTTACTGCCGGCAGGCTGTACAGGTATCCTGTCGACGACCGTGCCGTTGAGTGTTATCTTCTTCACGCCGCTTGAGACATGGTTCGGGTTCCTGACCTCTATCCTGTATTCCGCATCCCTGAACCTGCGCATAGCCCTGAAGCCTTCCCACTCAGCCGGTATGCACGGATCGACAGTCAGGCAGTCATAGCCGGGCCTGATGCCCAGAATGTACTGACTCGAAGCGACCATGTTCCAGGCTGCCGTGCCGCTGAGCCAGGAATTCCTGCCGATGCCGAACTGCGGATGCTCCTTGCCGAGTATGTTCTGAGGGTATACATACGGCTCGACTTCAAAGTGATCCGCATCGTTGTTTCGCCTTGCAGGAAGTATCTGTTTATAATATTCGAACGCCTGGTTTCCATTGCCCATGGCTGCTTCAGCCACCATAACCCACGGATTGGTGTGGCAGAAGATACCGCCGTTTTCCTTGGCTCCCGGCGGATAGGTAGTTATGCCGCCCTTCTTGGGGTCGTTGTGGGTATAGGCCGGATACATCGATACTATACCATATTTGGTGTTGAGGTGTTGTTTTACTGCATCGAGGCACTTGCGCGAACGGTCCGCGTCCGACACGCCGCCCATTACAGCCCAGGACTGCGAATTGATGAATATCTTGCCGAATTCGTTCTCCTTCGAGCCAAGGGGCTGACTGTCGTCGTCAAACGCCCGCTTGTACCATTCGCCGTCCCAGCAGGAGGCGTTGATGGCATCCTTCATACTGGTGTACATGGCGCTGTATTTCGCCTCGTCCGACTTTCTCCCCAGATAACGGCACAGTTCCATCATTTCCAAAGCCGCCCGGCAGAACAGCATCGAAGTAAATACGCTTTCGGCCACACCCTTGCCGGTATCGAGGTTGAGCGTATCGTTCCAGTCCGCGCGTCCGGCAAGCGCTATCTTGTGAGGGCCCTTGAAGAAATCAGTGAATTCGAGAGCCTTGTCAAGATGTTTCCAAACTGAGGCTCCGGTCTTTTTATCGTTGTACAATACATCCTTGTCGAGGAAGCTGAAATCTCCGGTTTCCTTAATATAAGCATTCACGGCCAGAATCAGCCACAGATGGTCGTCGGAATACCAGTCGAATTTCTTGACGGGAGCATCTCCCACGCCGCCTTCGCCCGTAAGCGGGAAGAATAGATGGTATGCGCGGCCGTCGGTATACTGGCACTGCAGCAGCTTCACGATGAGCTCCCTGGCCTGCTCCGGTATCGTATGCATTACTCCGAGCGTATCCTGCGCGCTGTCGCGGATTCCCATGCCCCTGCCGAGTCCGAGCTGGTATAGCGAAACGAACCTCGACCAGTTGAAGGTCGTCTTGCACTGGTATTGGTTCCATGTATTGACGAAAAGGTTCATATCCTTGTCTGGAGTCTCAACATGCAGCTTGCCTGTGAAATCCGACCAGTGCCTGTTCAGCCTGTCGAGCGATGCATGAGCCTCCGCCGGGGCAAGATATGCGCTTATCTCTTTAGCCACGTCGTCCCTGTGCTCTGTGTAGCCCAGTATGAATACTATCTCCTTCGACTCCCCGCCCTTTAGTTCTATTTCATTACAGAAAGCGCCAACGCCGTTGGTTCTGTACGAAATCGAATTGGAGCAGGCACCCTGTTCAACTGCGATCGGGTTTGCTTCCGAGTGATATTTGCCTATGAACGTCTCCAGATTTGTATCAAAGCTGCTCACTTCACCGCTCGTAGCAAAGAAGGAAGCGTTATTGTCTATGTAGTGTGGGTACCAGGTTATAATGCCGTTGCTGTAGCGGCCCTGATTGATCTGCTGCGCCCAGTCTACATTCTGCTGATCGAGTATGGCATCCCAGAAGCAGAATTCGGCATAACTGAATATCTTGAGCCTCTTAGGCACCTTAAGAGTATTATCGACCTTCAGCAGCCAAAGCTCGAAATCCCTGTCATCGGGTACGAAATAGGTCAGGTTTGCCGAAACTCCCCGGTATTCGCCCTCGAGTACCGTATAGCCCAAACCGTGCCTGCAGCAGTAGCTGTCGAGCTTCGTGCCGGATGGCTGGAACCCGGGATTCCAGTATTCGCCTGTTTCGGCGTCCTTTATGTAAATATATCTGCCCGGCCTGTCCATCGGGATGCTGTTGTAACGGTACCTGGTTATTCTTCTGTTCTGCGGATCCTTGTGAAAGCTGTATCCGCCGCCTGTATTGGAAACGATGCCGCCGTACTTACCGCTTCCGATATAGTTTATCCACGGAGTAGGCGTGTCTGGTCTTGTAACGACATACTCACGCGCACCCTCATCAAAATATCCGTATCTCATAATTTTCCTCCCCTAAAACTTTCTGCAATGATTATACAACAAAAATGATTATTTTACAGCTTGCAAAAAAGTTTTTACTGCAGCCGAGGTTGGGCGAAACTGAACACCGCATTATTGAACATACGTTTCCAAGCATGGTATAATAAGGGGACATTGGCCCTGTACGCCGCCAAAGCGTATGAAGGACCGTGAATGATATGTAGGGGGCAACCTATGAAAACACTGGGCAGTAGACAATATAATGAAATAAGCACCTGGATATACCGGAACGCAAGGCAGGTCGATCTGGCACTTTGGCAATATTTCTTCGAAAGCGGCAGCAGGGACGCCGTACTGGCGGCATTATCACATTATCAGAACTCTGACGGAGGGTTCGGAAACGGACTGGAACCCGACTGCTTGAATCCCGAATCTTCTCCTTATACAACGTTGTATGCAATTAATATACTAAAACAGATCGGGTTCGACGATATCGGGCATCCTATAATGCAGGGCATATTCAAGTTCCTTGAGAGCGGCAGGTACTTTACCGAAAACGGTTGGCTTTTCAGCATACCGACGAACAACGATCATGCGCATGCACCCTGGTGGACTTACAGCAGCGAGGGCAACGCAGTGGAAAGCACGGGCGTTACCGCGGAATTGTGCAGCTTTGTATTAAGGTTTTTCGATAAGGATAGCGATTTGTATAAAAAAGTTGTAAAAATAATCGATCGGATATTCGAAGGCTTGAAGACACGGAGCAAGCATGGTGATATGGGCATAGGGGGATATTGTATACTGCTTGACGCCGCAGACGAGGCCGGTCTGAAGGAAAAATACGATTATGACGGTCTTTCAGATATAATAAACAGGCTTGTAACCGATTCGATCGAAAGAGACACCTCAAAATGGGCATTCTACGGCGTACGTCCGTCCAACTATATCAAGTCTCCGGATAGCATTTATTATAAAGAGAACGAGGATATCATGCAAAAGGAGCTCGATTATTTAATAGAAACAAGGCCTGTAAACAATGTTTGGGGCATAACCTGGAGCTGGTTCGAAAACAATGAAAGGTATCAAAAGGAATTTGCGATAAGCGAGAACTGGTGGAAGGCGATAAAAGCAACAGAGATAATGGTTTTACTGAAAAATTTCGATCGGCTGTAATTCAGAAGGAGGGCAAAGCCCTCCTTCTTCAATATTACCTGATATTCGCATTCATCAATCGATCTCTTCAAGATTGAACGGAGTTTCCTGATAAACGTAGTAGTTGAGCCAGTTGGAGTAAAGCAGGTTGCCATGGGCGCGCCATTTTACCATCGGCGGCTTTGAAGGATCGTCGTCCGGGAAATAGTTACTGGGTATCTTCGGCCCAAGGCCTTTGTCCAGATCCCTGTCGTATTCAGATTTCAGCGTCAGCGGATCATATTCCGAATGCCCCATAACGAATATCTGCCTCCCCTTCAGCGCGGAAACGATATATACTCCGGCTTCTTCGGATTCAGCCAGGATATTCAGTTCGGGCACCTTTTCGATGTCTTCGCGGCGAATCTCAGTGTGCCTCGAATGCGGGGCATAAAACCTTTCGTCGAAGCCCCTGAGCAACATTACATTCTGCTTCGTCACCCTGTGTTTGAACACTCCCGACATCTTTTCAGGAATAGGATATTTGGGAATTCCATAATGATGGTACAGACCCGCCTGGGCTCCCCAGCATATGTGGAACGTCGAATATACGTGGTGCAGGCTCCAGTCCATTATCTCACTGAGTTCGTCCCAGTAGTTCACTTCCTCGAAAGGCATCTGTTCCACGGGCGCACCAGTTATTATCAACCCGTCGAACTTTCTATCCCTGATCTCGCTGAAGGTATTGTAAAACTTGAGCAGGTGTTCCTCTGGAGTGTTCTTCGAAGTATGCGTTTCAGGATGCAGGAAGGTAACGTCCACCTGGATGGGAGTATTACCGATCATCCTGAGCAGCTGCGTTTCTGTAACAATCTTCGTAGGCATCAGATTCAAAAGAGCGATGCTCAGAGGCCTGATATCCTGCTTTTCAGCTCTCGCCTCACTCATAACGAATATATTTTCTCCGGACAGCACCTCGGCTGCGGGCAGACTGTCAGGTATTTTAATCGGCATAGTTTCACACCTCTCAAGGGATAAAATACATAATTGCATTGATTCGATTGATGTATTATACCATAATGACAAAACCGTGTACAATATACCACCTTTATCACTGCCGTCCATGACTGCTCCTTATGACTGCTTATTCTGCTTCTTATGACCACTTATTCTGCTTATAGCTGCCTTCGGCTGCCTTTGGCCGCTTATGACTGCGTATGACTGCTTATGATTGCTTTTGGCTGCTCATAGCTATAAAGGCTGCAAAATATTTATGGATGAGACATAGTGTTGTCAGGTTTTACTTTGTATACTTATAATATATAATTTTGTAAACACGCAAAAAGTTAAACAAATTCATTGGGGGGATGAGTCGATGAAGGATTTTGCATGGTGGTTGAATACTTTATTCAGCGGTATGGATGAAAAAATGGGTAGGAAAGAAAAAGAAGGCGCTTTTGAAAAGTGCGGGAGAGCCTGCTTTCAAAGCTGCGGCCTCACAGATTCAATAACGGACTTAAAAAGCAAAACCAGCGACGTCGGCGAATTGCTGGCAGAACTGAACAAGGCCGGGATAGGCGGCGGAAATCTCAAGCTCGAAGGCGGAAAAATTTCTGGAGTATATGAAAAATGCTATTGCCCATATAGAAATGCGCTGGGAGAGAGTATTTCGCCCAATTTCTGCAATTGCACGAAGGGCTGGGCAAAAAGCCTGCTGGAAAATATACTTGATAAGCCTGTCGAGGTCGAACTGGTGCAATCCATCGGCAGAGGTGATAAAGTGTGCAGGTTTGAGGCCAGGCTCGATTAAGTCAGGCTTCCACACAGGCATCGATAAGCGAAAATAAGCCGCCGACATGAACGGAAGAGCTATTCCTCCGGCGGCTTGTTGTACCCTTTGTCCCCATAGGGCCTCAGTTTTTCCAACCACGGTTTCCTGGTCTGTTTCAACTCCCATTTCATATCGGTTATATCGCCGGATTCCTTTTGTTCAAGAACCTCATAGGTGAAGGCTTCGGCCCCCATCTCCTTCCATTCCTTCTGCAGCTGTGAATTCGGATGCCGTCCCTGATCCAGCTGCGACTTCATCGAAATCCATTTGTTTTTCAGGTTGGGATAGGCTTCCACAAAAATCTTTCCGTTGATTGTATTAGTTATTTTTACTACACCCATGTAATCCTTAATCTGCTTAAACTTTTCGAGCAATTCCTTGCGATCCTTCTTGTCCATTTTTACACCTTTCTCACCTTTCAGTAGCCCATATCCCTCAATATGCGCGCCAAAGTACCGAGGCGCTCGCCTATAAGCTCACTGTCATCGCTCAATGCCTGATTGAACAGCTTGATGTCCTCATTTATTTTATCGTTTTCAGTGCATACTGCGACCGTCATGGCATCGCCCTGCAGACCGATCCTGTCGATAACCGGTTTTTCGGTATTGTACTGATTTTCAAACCTGTAGGATTCCTCCTGAAAAAATAATTTTGTCCTGCAGACGAGAATCGCAAGGTCCAGCACGCGATGAAGAGGCAATTCTTCAGATTGCCTTGACCATTTCTCACCTGTATACCTCCAAACCTTGGCTGAAATGTCCACCCTGCCACGGTCATTCCATTGAGCCAATCCGAGAGAAAGGCCCTTTGCATCTGTGTTATAGGCATATCTTCCATCGACATTCTCATAATTTTCAGAAACAATAACTGGTTTGTGCTTTAAAATTGTCGGTATTTTCATATTTTCAGCCTCCAATTGATATAAACCACATCCTATAAATTCGCAATTAGTAAATTAGTAAATTACTAATTTAGTAAATTACTAATTAATAATACCATCCCCACACATTGCTGTCAACAATATGTGTTCCCTCTATCTGCTACATTTACAAAAGCATCATTCTTTATGAGGCACAAAATACTTGATGCAATAAGAACATATACGGGTATCGGTGATGTGTCTGGGGTCGTAGAGATGGATGAAACCTTTGTTGCAGAAGGCTTTAAAGGGAACCAAAAGAAAAGCGGTTTTGCTATACCACGAAAATCTCGTAAAAGAGGCAAGGAAGTAGGCAAACGGGGTATCAGTAATGAATAAGTTTGCATCCCCACTGCGATTGATAGAAACAATAATATAATCTTGGAGATGGTCTGCAAAGGCGTTCATAGCACTACAAAATTCATTGACTGAAAATTAAACAATACCAAGGTCGTCAACCTATATTTGTTTAGTTTTCATAATATTGACACACACAACTATACGAGATAGTATTAGAATAACTAATAATTCGTATTTGTTTGATGTTGTGCAGTACTGATAATTTATATAATGTGTATTTTCAATTGAGGGAGGAAAAATAAAAATGGCACGGTTATCTGGAATTAAAACAAAATTATCTAAACTTAACATCGATGAAAACTTAGCAAAAGAAATAATTGGCAATGGTGACCTTATTGATATAACTGAAAGGATGGAAAAACTCCTTGAGCCTGAGATAACGTATAAAATTTTGGATGCAAGTGCTTGTGGTACATCTCAAAAAGAACTCAATAAACTAAAAAAAATTGAAGCTGAAACATTACATGAAAAGATTGAAAAAATTAGCTTTATGAAAGATTTTCATTCAGATTGGAATATTCGTCTAAATAAAGACAATACATTGACGGCAGGATGGATTATTAAGGAGAAAGATAGTTTTGCTTGTGTATGTTCAGCAGTTGTAAATAAAGAACTGAAAGTTAGCGACCTCTCACGCGAAAACCGCACAATGCCACTTACTTATTGCATTTGTTGTGCTGGTCATTGTCGGCAACACTTAGAAAAACTTCTTGATTTACAGCTAAAAACAAAAGAAATTATTTCATCACCAATCAACAGTAAAGGTCAAAAACCGTGCGAGTTTCTTTTGGAGATTATTTGAATAACAACCTATACATGGTGTAAGCATTTTTAATATCAAGACTACTGCAGTATGTTTATATATGGTACAAATCCGATTATGGAAAGCACCATTTTTAATAGCATGAAAACAACAATATTATCTAACAGAGCTAAAAAATAAAAAGCCTGCATCCATTGGATACAAGCTTTAGCCTGACTTTAATTCATTCGACTTTTGAAATACCTGAATTGATCAAATCAGTCTTTATGTAAGATTTGAATGCTGTTATGGCTATTACAACCGTCATGACCAGTACTAACCCTTCGAGCAGCAGCATGTTCTGTATATAGCCGCGCTGGAACATGATTGCCACGAAATCAACGGCAGCATGCATCAGGATAGCCAGCAGGAAATACTTCCATTTTCTCTCCCTCACAGCCTTCAGTACAAACAGCGAAAGTGAAATCTGAAGAACAAGCGCTGTGACACGCTCTATACCTGATAGCAGGAATACGTAGGATTCAGTTTGGGTAAGCGCTGCCATACCCGTATTAAACGCGTCGAGCTGCTGGCTGTTCATTGCAGCTGTAACACTTTTAAGTGCTCCTGAATTCAACATGACGGATACTATGAGATTACTGATCATCGAAAACCCGCCGATAAGTATGGCTTCGATACCACCGTGGCCAAGACCATAAGATATGCCAGTGTCAATACTCTCATTTTCACGTACGCGGATCAGGAATTTAAAGCCCAGCCACCTGGCTGTCTCTTCGAAAATCCCCGCTGCAAAAGCACCGTAGAACATGTAAATCAATGGGTTCTGGTATACTGCCGATTTCGTAGGATCAGTTCCAAGCACAAAGCGGTGCATTGTCGCTTCGAGTAAATAGACAAATACCACAAAAAGAACGGCGCCGAAGATCAATGCCTTCCAATTAATCCTCTTTTTAATTCCCATATAAATGATCAAACCTAGTGGAACTAAAACCGACAAAGCTATCGAAACCGACATGAAAATTATGGACAGAGAGCTCACAGTCAGAATATTCTGCACGTTTAAACCTCCTGAAATAATTTGCCAATTCATGGTACTGGCTGTAAAATTATATCACATCTTACTCATGAATTACACTCAATGTCTGCTTATTCCTTCAGCCTGCACCAGACAAGCATCTCGCCCTGTCCCCTGTTTGCCCACAGATAATACGGTATTGCGGTAAACCTGGTTTCCCGTTCCTCTTCGGGAGCCAGCGGACGGTACAGCTTGTTTTCCCAACCGCTTTGCAATGTACGGAACGCAGTTCCTTCAATCACTGCCGCGCCTCCGAGGAAATCGGGCTCGAAACGGCATTCCAGGTTCTTAGCCGGATCTATCCTGATACCGGCCAGAGCCTTGCCATTATCCGCCTCTTCGAGGCAGTATACGAGAGGACCTCTCTGTATGGCAGCCTTGCCGGCGTTTTCACGCACATTCGGGTTCGCACTGATCAGCACGGGCTCCATAGGCAGATCAAGGACTATCCTGTCTCCGGCCTTCCAGCATCTTTTCAGCTTCGCATACCCGTTCGCCGTTTCACAGCCATAACCCGCCTTTTCTCCATTCACGTACAGTGAAGCTTCGGAACACCAGCGCGGTATGCGCAGCGCCAGCGTGAATTCGCAGTCCGGTACCTTTCCGAGGGTAAAGGCGACTTTACCATCCCATGGATAGGAGGTTTCCTGTGATATCTCGGCTTCTCCGCCGCATATTCCCACCTGGGCTGTATTTCCCATATACAGATTGACGTATATGGTATCCTCGGTACTTGTATAGATATAGCCGCCGAGCGATGCAAGCAGTCTTGATAAATTCGGCGGGCAGCAGGCACAGCCGTACCATTTCTGTCTGACCGGCTTAACGTGGTGCTTCCCCGGATCTTTACAGCATGCCTCGGGCAGCACCTCCAGCGGGTTTACATAGAAGAAGCTCCTTCCCTCCTGCCCCATGCCGCTCAGGACAGAATTGAAGAGAGCACGCTCCATTATATCTGCATATTCACCATGCGGCTCCATTTTCAGCATTCTCCGGGCAAAAAAGACCAGACCTATCGAAGCGCAGGTTTCCTGATAGGCGGTATCATTCGGAAGGTCGTAGTCGAAGCTGAAGGCCTCGCCATGGTAAGTGGACCCGATACCGCCCGTTATATACATCCGCTTTTTGGTTATACTGTCCCACAGCGTACGGCAGGCAGCTTTCAGCTCCTCGTCCCCGGTTTCGGCAGCGATATCAGCCATCGCTGAGTAAAGGTAGACCGATCTAACGGCATGGCCTACTGCATCCTTCTGTTCCCGTACAGGCTCATGCGCCTGGTTGTACGACAAATCTGGTTTGGGAGTCACACATTTATGCCAGTGGGATATCCCTCCCCGCTTTTCCCACTCCTGTATGAAGAAGCTTGGGTTCTGCCCGCGCTCGTCGATAAAGTAACTTGCCAGCTTAAGGTATCTATCATTTTCGGTAGCTTTATAAAGCTTGTACAGCGCGAGCTCTACCTCCTCATGCCCGTCATAGCCCCTGAGCTTGCCCGGTTCTGTGCCGAATACCGAATCGATGTGATCAGCGTAACGGCACATTATATCGAGCAGCTTTCTTTTTCCCGTACCCTCGTAATACGCGACAGCCGCCTCCATCATATGACCGGCACAGTAGAGCTCATGACATTCCAGCAGGTTCGTCCAGCGCTTTCCCGGTTCCTTGACCGTAAAATACGTATTCAGATATCCGTCGGGTTGCTGTGCCCTGCCTATGATGTCTATCATCCGGTCAGCGGCTTTTTCGAGCTCGGGATCGGGTCGTATTGCAAGACTGTAGCCCACCGCTTCGAGCCATTTGGCGACATCGCTGTCCTGGAAAACAAGCCCTCCGAAGGCTCCTTCCGCCTCACCCGCCGCTATCCTGAAATTCCTTACGGCGTAGCTCGGCTCCGCTTCGGGTATTCTGTCGTTAAGCGCTTCCCACTGATAAGGTATTACGGTATCGAGGACAAGGTCGGCATATTTTTTCCAGAACCCGTCGGTTATGTTAACGTTCCTCAATTCCGGGCCTTTAGCCCTGACGTTCTCTTTATGCTCCGAATTATATAAAATTCCCATAGCCGATCTCCTTATGTAAATTGATATTGACGGATAATTCTCCGTTCCCTGGTATAGGATAAGCCGATACTATTCCGACATATACATGTTTCTCAATAATACCTTACTGCAATAAGTGTGAAAATAAAAGCAAATTGTGAAGGGAAATATTCCTGTATTCAGGCTAGAATAATTCTATAGTCATATTCAGCACTAGAGGAGGAAGAAATATGGAAAAGGTACCCGCTTATCTGGACGAAAGCCTTAGTTTCGAGGAACGTGCCAAAGACCTGGTATCACGCATGACGCTTGAGGAAAAGGTCACTCAAATGGTACACGGCTCGGCAGCTATACCCAGATTGGGCATTCCCGCCTACAACTGGTGGAACGAAGCTCTTCACGGAGTAGCAAGGGCCGGTGTGGCAACGGTATTTCCGCAGGCTATCGGCCTGGCTGCTACATTCGACGAGGATCTCATATTCAAAATCGCAGACGTGATTTCAACAGAGGGAAGAGCAAAATACCACGAAAACATACGCAAGGGCGATCATGACATATACAAGGGGCTGACCTTCTGGTCTCCGAACATCAATATATTCAGGGATCCCAGATGGGGCCGCGGCCATGAGACTTACGGAGAGGATCCGTACCTTACGGGAAGACTCGGCGTTGCTTTTGTAAAGGGTATCCAGGGCAATGACAAGAAATATTTGAAAGCCGCAGCCTGCGCGAAGCATTATGCGGTTCATAGCGGTCCGGAAAGCGAAAGGCACCATTTCGACGCGGTCGCATCGAAGAAAGATATGCGTGAGACGTACCTCCCCGCGTTTGGAGAACTGGTCAGGGAAGCCGACGTAGAAGCTGTGATGGGCGCATACAACAGGACGAACGGCGAGCCCTGCTGCGGCAGTAAAACGCTGCTCCAGGACATACTCCGCGACGAATGGGGCTTCAAAGGCCACGTAACATCGGACTGCTGGGCAATCAAGGACTTCCATGAGGGCCATATGGTCACAAAAACCGCTCCCGAATCGGTCGCACTGGCCCTTAAGAACGGCTGCGACGTAAACTGCGGCAACATGTATGCCAACCTGCTGATAGCGCATAAGGAAGGCCTCGTCACCGAGGAAGACATCGACCGTTCACTGACCAGACTCGTAATGACCCGCATGAAGCTTGGCATGTTCGACAAGCCTGAGCATGTGCCGTTCAGCGATACTCCGTATGAATTGAACAGCAGCAGGGAACACAGCGATTTCTCAGTTGAAGTGGCCAGAAAATCGATGGTGCTTTTAAAGAACGAAAACAACCTGCTCCCGCTTGACAGATCCAAGCTCAAATCCATTGCTGTCATCGGCCCCAATGCTGACAGCCGGGACGCTTTGCAGGGCAACTATTTCGGTACCTCTGAAAGGTATGTCACCGTTCTGGATGGTATCCGCGCAGCTGTTGGCAGCGATACGAGGATATTCTACTCGGAGGGCTGCCACCTCTATAAGGACAGGGTCTCAGGTCTCGCAAATCCCCGCGACCGCTTCGGCGAAGCACTTGCGGCTGCTGAAAGATCCGATGTGGTCATTCTGTGCCTCGGCCTGGACGCAACCATCGAAGGTGAGGAAGGCGATACCTCCAACGAATATGCGAGCGGCGACAAGAAGCATCTGAACCTGCCCGGACTTCAGCAGGAGCTGATGGAAAAAATATATGCAACAGGCAAGCCGATAGTTCTTGTGCTGCTTTCGGGCAGCGCACTGGCAGTGACCTGGGCAGACAAGCATATTCCAGCCATCGTGCAGGCCTGGTATCCGGGAGGGCGCGGAGGCGAAGCATTGGCATCGCTGCTCTTCGGTGATTACAGCCCGTCCGGCAGGCTTCCCGTGACTTTCTACGCCTCCACGGAGGAGTTGCCCGATTTCCACGATTATTCGATGGAAAACAGGACTTACAGGTACATGAAGAACGAAGCTCTTTACCCCTTCGGTTACGGACTGAGCTATACAAGATTCGAATACAGCGGCATCAGGGCCACCAGCGTCAAGGCAGGTGAACCTGTGACCTGCAGCGTAAAGGTCAAAAACGTCGGAAAGTACGCATCCGAAGAAGCCGTACAGCTTTACCTCAAGGACGTGGAAGCCAGTGTCGCAGTGCCCAGATGGCAGCTGCGCGGCATCAAAAAAGTGCAGCTCTTGCCCTGTGAGGAAAAGGAAGTTTCCTTTACAATGGCGGCGCGCCAGCTTGCTCTGATAGACAATAACGGCAACGCTGTCCTCGAGCCCGGTAAATTCGAGATATACATCGGAGGCAGCCAGCCGGATTCGAGAAGCATAAAGCTTACAGGGATGCCGGTACAAAAGGCCTCCTTCGAGGTGACGGGCGGAAGGCTTGAGATGAAGTGGTAGTATATCAAACATGGACTTGGGGCGCGTCCTGCATTTAGTTGCGGGCCGCGTCCTTTTTTGATATTATGTAACCAGAGGTGTCTGTATGATTCTTAAAGGCCTTCATGAGAAAGAGATATTCACGGAACAATATCCGTTCCGCCTGATCATCAATAATACCGAGGAATTTCAGTACCCCCTTCACTGGCATAATGCGGCCGAACTCGTCTATAACACATCGGGCTATTGCCGTATCGACGTATCCGGAACAGAATACATGCTGTCCGACGGCGACCTTCTGCTGATCCCATCCGGAGAAATACACGAAATAACGGCCAGCAGCAAGGGCGGAGAGCGGGTTTTCGTCCAATTCGACATCTCATCCCTCGATTGCTTCGGCGGGATTAACAATATCAGGCCATACATGAATAATACGGTAAGGATATCAAAAGCCTCCGAGCCCGAACTGCAGCTGGCGACAGAGCGCTGCGTCCTCGATCTCATCAGCGAATATGAAAAGAAGGATTATGCGTATGCCCTCTTCCTCAACGCCAGGATATTCGATATCGTAGTCCTTGTTTCAAGGCATCTTGCCACAAAGGAAATCAAATCCGGGCTCCTGGAGGGAAGCAGAAAAATATCGGGTCTTAAGCAGATAGACCGCGCATTTGAATATATAGAAAAGAATTATCCGTCTGAAATTACTCTGAAGGACGTCTCGAATTTCGTCGGCTTCAGCGAATATTATTTTTCCAGGCTGTTCAAGGATGCGACAGGCCAGAATTTCCTCAACTACCTTAACGGCTACAGGGCGAGGCAGGCCGAAAAGCTATTGAAGCACAGCGATAAGCCCGTACTTGACATTGCACTCGAATCCGGCTTCAACAGCCTGGCCACCTTCAACCGGACCTTCAGGAGGATCAGGGGCTGCTCCCCCACCTTTTACCGCAAGGCCTGCATGTAGCTGTCCGGACATTAGTTAAGCTCGCGAGTATTAGTGTAAAGACTTCCGAATAATTAAGGTAAAGGCCCTCGAATATTAAGGTAAAGGCTCCCGAATTCGAAGATTCAGGAGCCTTTCTGCTACTATCTGCTTTTATGATAACACCGTTCGCCTTTTACTTTCTCTTCTCAAACCTGACTACATTCCATGATAATTTGTTGAGAACCGATTTCGCGGTACCGTCTTCGACAGTAGTCTTTCCACCCTTATGGGGCACTACGTTGAACGGGTTTTCCAAAGTATTTGTGGCTTTCTTGTCCTCATGCTCGAGAACTACATGCTCTATCAGCTCATACCCCGGGAAAGCACGCAAGTCGGTTTCGACGAGCATCGATTCCTCCTCGTCCCTGTTCACACAGAACATCGTGAGTTCATCCTTTTCTTCATCAAATACCGAAACCGTTTCAACATAAGGTATGTCGCAAAAATCCTTGCTGTCGTAGACGGGGGATTTTACAACCGATTGCAGCACCTGTCCCCTTCCGTATACGGATGCGTGAAGGTAGGGATAGAATATGGTATTCCTCCATGAGCCGCCTCCGGTTGAAGTCATTATCGGCGCTATCGTATTGACGAGCTGCGCCATGCAGGCCATCTTTACGCGGTCGGCGTGCTTCATCAGCGTGATAAGCATACAGCCTACCACGAGGGCATCCTGGAGATCATATATGTTTTCGTTGATCGGCTGGGCATTTTTCCACCGTATATCCCCGGTAATTTCTGTCGGGTACCAGACGTTCCATTCGTCAAAGGACAGGCAGAGCGTCTTTTTGCTGTGAGTTTTGGCTTTGATGTAATCACAGATGGAAACTACCGATTTGATAAAGTGGTCCATATCCAAAGAGCGGGCAAGGAAGTTGGCCGTACCCTTCTCATCATTCTTGTAATAGGTGTGAAGCGATAAATAATCGACATACTGGTATGTATGCCCGAGCGTAGTTGCTTCCCACTCGCCGAATGTCGGCATCCCGCTGCCGGAGCTTCCGCAGGAAACGAGTTCTATATCGGGATCGACCCATTTCATGACCTTTGCGGTTTCACATGCTATACGTCCGTATTCCTCGGCAGTTTTGCGGCATATTTGCCAGGGCCCGTCCATCTCGTTTCCAAGGCACCAGGTTTTTATTCCGTGAGGTTTCTCATACCCGTGGGCACGGCGCAGGTCGCTGTAATATGTTCCTCCGGGATGGTTGCAATATTCCACCAGGTGCCGGGCCTCATCCGGTCCTCCTGTACCCAGATTTACCGCCATCATCACTTCGGTATCCGCGTATTTGGCCCAATCGACAAATTCATTGGTGCCTATACGGTTCGTTTCGACCGAAGCCCATGCCAGATCAAGCCTTTTAGGCCTTTTTTCAACAGGTCCTATTCCATCCTCCCAATTATAACCCGACAGGAAATTGCCGCCCGGATAACGTACTATCGGTACCTTTAGCTCCCTGACAAGATCTATTACGTCCTGCCGGAAACCTTTTTCGTTGGCCGCCGGGTGATCCGGTTCAAAAATACCGCCGTATACAGAACGACCCCACTGTTCAATGAACGAGCCAAAGATCCTTTTGTCGATCTTACCGACAGTGAAATCCTTATCCAGCTTAATACCAGCCTTTTTCATTAATTTTTCACCCATTCCTTTTCTTTTTTATATTATCTTTATTTATCCATGCCGCTTGGAATCAGCCCATCAGCAGCAGTACTTCCCTCATGACCTTGCAGGCGGCTGCCGTCGATATTCCGGAGTTGTCCAGTCTGGGCGCCAGTTCTACAACGTCCGCCGCGACTATATCGAGCTCCCTGAAGCACAGCAATGCCTTCTCGAGTTCCTTATACGTAACGCCTCCGGGTTCGGGCGTCCCTGTTCCGGGCATTACGGAAGGGTCAAGCACGTCAAGGTCTATAGTAAGGTAGACAGGCCTTCCGGATAGCGCCGAAACCGCTTCCCGGGCAGCCGACAGGTCATAAGGCCGCAGGAAGGTATGCCCTTCGCCGGCCCACGTAAATTCTTCCTTCATGCCGCTGCGTATCCCCAGCTGCCATATCCGGCCGTCACCGACCAGATCCCATGCCCTCCTTACAACGCCGGAGTGTGTGAGACGTTCTCCGAGATATTCCTCGCGCAGATCCGTATGCGCGTCAAGGTGTACCAGACAAATGTCCGGATACTTTTTAAGCGCAGCTTCAAAGGCCGGCAGAGTGACGAGATGCTCCCCGCCTATCATGAGCGGTTTTTTACCGGCGCCTATAATGTCGGCCGCCGTATGCCGGATCATTTCAAGCGCTGTAGCCGTATTCCCAAAGGGCAGTTCAAGGTCGCCCCCGTCGCAAACTCTTATATCTGCCAGGTCGCGGTCAAGTACGGGTGAATAAGTCTCCAGCCCGTAAAACTCCATACGCATGGCTGCAGGAGCAAATCTCGAACCCGGACGGAAGGTCACCGTCCCGTCAAACCCCGCCCCGAATATTACAACACCGGCATCTTCGATATCGGCATCACAGCCCATAAACCTGGGCAGCGACAGTCCATCCATAGCGTCTTACCCTCCAGAATTGTTAATTGTCATTTGTAACCGGCAGCGGATGCCCAGCTGCCCTGACCATAAACAGATTATAAACTCTTCGCGGCATATCTACAATATGGTATTTAATCTGCATGCAATTAATGGTAATATAGTTACAAGAAGCATTCAAAGGATATACTATGACATTACTTTATTTTTCTTGGGCAATATTATACGTGATTCTACTTGTACTATCCGTGGGACTTCTTGTCTACCTGTTCTTCTTTGCAAAGAAAAGCCCGCTGTTGTCGAGTTTTATCTTATTTCATATAATGACCACACTATGGTCCGTATATTCCGTTACGACGCTTTATGCCGATACCTTCGTAACCAACAGGTTTATGATAACGTTCGCGGCAGATCTTGTCTACGGTAAGCCGGCAGTCTTGTTAGGCGGGTTTACCGGCTTCGCATGGCTCGTATTCTCTTTGAATTACGTAAACAAAGCTATCGGAAAAAAACTTGTCGTCATATTTTTTGCGCCGGTATTGCTACTATTTATATCATATCTGACAAACCGCTATCATCATCTTTTCTATGGCCTATATATCCATTACTACGTACTTTTCTGGGTAAACCTGGCGATATCGCTTGTGTACACGGGCGCAGGCTTTATTATCCTGTCGGTGTATGCGCTGGCGCAGGAGAAATATGAAAAGACGCGTACCTTCCTACTCCTCGCGGCTTACATGATACCGATGCTCTACATAGTATTTGAAAAATACGTGCGCAATTTCATAGGAATATCGTCGCTCTACCCGGACTACATAACCCTGACCCCCCTGACCTTTTTTGTCGCGAATGTCTTTATAATTTTCATTATTTCAAGGTACCGCTTCCTCAATATCAAGCCGATGGCCTCCCACAAGATAGTGGATAACCTGAGTATGGCGGTTATTATCGTAGATTCCTCCCGCAAGGTTATCAATATGAACAGGTCTCTCATCGAAAACTTCTCGGGCGGGAAAAAGGTGAGGCATAACGATACGATAGCTTTCCTGAACGACTACATAGGGAAGAACATGCTGGACATACCGGCCAATTATGCCGTACTCTCAGCGATCAACTCCGTAACGAAGGAGATATTCGCGGGCGAACTGATTATCGAAAAGCCCGTAAGAAAATATTACGAAGTGGTCGTACAACCCGTAGTGGAGGAAAAAGACATACTGGGGCGGATCATAACCTTCGATGACAATACGCAGATAAAAACCGCAATGGAGCAGCTCGAGGAAAAAAACGAGATACTGTCTTATCTGAACAACCAGCTGGTCGATAAGAACGAACAGCTGAAGCAATATGCGGCTACAGCCGAAGAACTTGCCATAGTGAAGGAAAGGCAGCGTTTTTCAAGAGACGTGCACGATACCCTGGGACACACAATGACCGTTCTCATCACACAGCTGAAGGTGGCCGAGATCCTTTGCAGCAGTAATATCGAAGCCGCGAAGGCCAAAATAAGCGAAACGATCCGAATAGCAAAAGACGGACTGAACGAGCTCAGAAAATCGATAATGGGCATAGCACCGGGCAAGCTGTCCGACAATAATGTTGAAGCTTCCATACTGCGCCTTATAAATGATTTCAAAACCACCGGCATGAAAATCGACGTTACAGTCAACGGACTTCTGGACATGCTATCCGAAGATAAGGTACAGGCTCTGTACAGGCTTTGCCAGGAAGCCCTGACAAATTCCCTGAGACACGGCAGGGCAACGCACGTCGATATAGTGATGAATTCGGCGGATGACAAGCTTAAAGTCCTGATAAAAGACAACGGAATCGGCTGCAAGTATATAAAGCAGGGATTCGGCCTTAAAGGCATGGAGCAGAGGATAACTTCCTTCGGCGGAACGATCCATTACGGCTCCGACGGTGAAAATGGTTTCAATATATTCGTAGAGCTTCCCGGGAGCGAACCGGAGGCAGGCTGAGGGGGTAAGTCAATGATAAGGGTCGTTATAGCTGATGATCAGGCAGTCATAAGGGAAGGCCTGAAATTCATCCTCGAGCAGAACAAGGATATCAAGGTGGTCGGCTGCGTCGGCAACGGTAATGAAGCGTACGCCATGTGTACGGAGTACAAGCCGGACGTCATTCTCATGGATGTCGTAATGCCCGTATGCGACGGAGTCGAAGGCACAAGGCTGATAAAGGGCTCCGACATCGGGACCAAGGTACTGATACTTACTACCTTCAACGATGATGAAAAAATAGCGGAGGCTCTTAAAAACGGCGCCGACGGATATGTGCTCAAGGATATAGACTCCGATGAGCTCATACTTACCATAAAAAGCATTTACAAAGGGCTGCGGGTAATGCACGAGGATGCCTACAGCCATGTCATAAGGCAGCTGAGAACCAGCTCCGCCGCTGTAAACATCGAACCTGAGGATTCCAGGGATCCCGGACTGACGGACAGGGAGATTGAAATAATAAAAATGATCGTTTTCGGCAAAAGCAACAGGGAAATCGCAGCATCCTTGTATATGACCGAGGGCAGTATCAGGAACCTGATATCCTCGATCCTGCTCAAGGTGAATCTGAAGAGCCGTACCCAGCTTGCGGTCTTTGCGGTAAGGCACAATATCATCTAGGCTCGCGCCGTGTATTAAATGACATGTGGTATTTATAATGACACATGTCATTTTTGTTCTATCAAAGCCATGACATCGCCTGAAAAGCGGATTACATTCGTTATCTGTGCTCTCCCGGCTCCTTAGAGTAGTATTGAATCGGAGGAGATCGACATATGCAGAGCTGTCAGGCGGAAGACAACTTCAATTTATTTAAAAGATCCTTCGACCTGGAATTGAGACAGATATTTCATCTGGCATCGGCACAATACGGGGACGGCGGCTTTGCATACAGCTACAGGCTGGGCGGGGTCGATCTGTTTCCGCTCTGGTTCATCCATTTGACAATCCAATATATAAAGGAAACCGCCCGGTATGAAATATTGGATGAAAACCTGCCCTTCATCGGCAGATCTTATAAAATGCACATATCGGAAGAAAACGGTTCAGTTCTGTATGAGCCGGGTAAATCCCCGCTCTACTATCACCTTGAGTACGCATATGACAAATTTTGCAGGCAATTATCCGCCTGTTCGATCAACATCCCTGAAAACATAATAGCCGCAGGGCTGTTCTCATACATTGGAAAGGACTTCGTAAAACTTTGCGGCTTTTCCGACATATATTTCGGCGCCTCATTGGCCGCCAAAAAGCTAAGGCAGCTCAACGCCATCTGCAGCCCGGTCTTCTCCGACATCAAGCAGGTAACGGGTGTGCTGGACTTTCTCAAACACGCGGAATGCCGCTGCAGCAAGGGCTTGAACAGCAAGAAATGCTACTGCGAAGAAATAAAAGGCTTTGTAAGGTCCTACATGCTTGGGATATTAATCCTCTTCAGCAGGGAATATGCCGGCGAATATTGGTTCGGCACATCGAAGCAGTGGAACCTGAAGGAGACTTCCGAATGGATATTGGGCATAAAGCCCGGTTTCGTCGGGCTTTATGTCGATCCATGCGTACCTGAAAGGTTTACATCCTGCGAGGTAAACAGATATTTCAGGAATGCCTTATATAAAATATCTCTGAAAAGCTCCTCGCGTGCGCCCCTGGAAATAAGGAAACTGACAGTGGATCAGGTCGAATACCTGGGCAATGTCGTGCCTGATTTTTCCGACGAGAAAACGCATGATGTCGAAGTTTCCATAGGCTCCTATTTCCCGTAATAAGCCTCGATATACAGACCCTCAAGCTCAGAAACAAGCGGCAGGCGGGGATTTGCATTCGTGCACTGGTCTTCGAAGGCCCTTTCCGCAAGAGCGGGCACTCTTGTCCTGAACTCTCTTTCATTGACTCCGCACTGCGCTATTGTTGCAGGCATATTGAGTCCCTTCATCAACTCCCTTACGGCACCGATAAGGCTCCCAACCCCCTCCTCCGTGGTGGACGCAGGCAAACCCAGGGCTTTAGCTATCTCTGCATATTTTTTGTCCGCCACGAAGGTCTCGTATTTCGGGAATGACACGAACTTTGAGGGTTTCTGTGCGTTATATCCTATGACGTAGGGTAAAAGGACAGCATTTGCCCTGCCGTGAGGGACGTGGAATTCACCGCCAAGCTTATGTGCAAGACTGTGATTGATTCCGAGGAAGGCATTGGTGAACGCCATACCTGCTATTGTTGACGCATTGTGCATCTTCTCGCGCGCGAGCCTGTCATCTCCGTTTTTATACGCTTTCGGCAGGTATTCGAACACAAGCTGTATAGCCTTGATTGCAAGCCCATCCGTGAAATCGGATGCCAGTATGGACACGTACGCCTCGATCGCATGCGTGAGGACGTCCATGCCCGTATCGGCCGTTATAACCGGCGGTACCGTCATTACATAGTCCGGGTCGATTATTGCGACGTCTGGCGTCAATTCATAGTCGGCTAGCGGATATTTGATATTTCTGGCCTTATCCGTGATCACGGCAAACGAGGTTACCTCCGAACCGGTTCCGGACGTTGTCGGGATAGCTACCATTCTTGCCTTTTTGCCAAGCTTGGGGAATTTATATATTCTCTTTCTGATATCCATGAACTTCAGCCTCATGGAATTGAAATCAGCCTCAGGGTTCTCATAGAACAGCCACATACCCTTTGCGGCATCTATGGCCGATCCGCCGCCCAAAGCTATTATCACATCCGGCTTGAAGCGGTTCATCATGTCGCAGCCTTTGCGGATAGTTTCCACGGACGGATCCGGTTCAACTTCGGAGAATATTTCACAGTGGACGTACTGCTGCCTCTTTCTAAGATAATACAGGACCTTGTCGACATAGCCCACCGATACCATATAGGGATCTGTGACTATGAAGGCCTTTGTGATATCCGGCATATCCCTGAGATACTGTGTTGCGCCGAACTCGAAATATATTTTTTCTGGTATCTTGAACCACTGCATATTTACCTTCCTCACCGCTACCCTCTTCTTGTTCATAAGGTTGACCACCGATACGTTCTGCGTAGTCGAATTTTTGCCGTATGAGCCGCAGCCAAGCGTCAGCGACGGCATCGTCGTATTGTAAATATCTCCTATCGCACCGTGCGTGGAGGGTGAATTAACTATAATGCGGCTGGCTTTGATCCTGTTGGAAAAAGCGTTGATAACTTTTTCATCTTCGGAATGTATGACTGCCGAATGGCCCATACCGCCGAACTCGACCATCTGCTCAGCCCTGCTTATGCCCTCGTCCGTTGAGCCTGCGATATAGTATGCGAGTACGGGACTAAGCTTCTCGCGAGATAGAGGATAGCCGGGGCCAACGTCTTCCTGGTATGCAACAAGTATCTTCGTTGTTTCAGGTACATCAATGCCTGCCTGTTTTGCGATGGCATAAGCCGATTGTCCCACCACGCTCGGGTTCATCGCGCATTTTTCCTCGTCGATGGCTGTAGCCGCAAGCTTCTCTGTTTCCTCGGCATTCAGAAACCGGCAGCCGTTTTCCTTCATGAACGCCTCAAATTCCGCCGAGATCTGACGATCCACTATGACCGCCTGCTCGGAAGCACAGATCATACCGTTGTCAAAGGATTTTGACAGAATGAGGTCGGTAACCGCACGTTTCAGGTTGGCTGTCTTTTCAATATAACATGGCACGTTTCCGGGACCTACTCCGAGAGCCGGCTTTCCGGTGCTGTATGCAGCCTTTACCATGCCGGCGCCGCCTGTAGCCAGTATCATGGAAACCCCGCCATGATTCATGAGCATCTGTGTAGCGTCGATCGAGGGTTTCTCAATCCACTGTATGCAATCGGAAGGCGCTCCTGCCCCGACTGCGGCGTCCCTTAAAATCCTGGCAGCCTCGGAGCTGCATTTCTGAGCGGATGGGTGGAATGCGAAAATAATAGGGTTCCTTGTCTTGATCGCTATCAGCGACTTGAACATCGTAGTAGAAGTAGGATTCGTAACGGGCGTAACGGCCGCTATCACACCGATAGGCTCGGCAACCTCCTCATAACCCTCATTTTCATTTTCCGTTATAACGCCTACGGTTTTAATATCCTTTATGCTGTTATATATATATTCAGTAGAAAAAATGTTTTTTGTGATCTTGTCTTCGTAGATACCTCTGCCTGTTTCTTCAACCGCAAGCTTCGCAAGCAGCATATGGTTGTCGAGGCCCGCTATAGCCATGGCTTTTACTATAGCGTCCACTTGCTCCTGATCATACTGCATAAACTGTTCAAGCGCTTTTTGCGCACCATTTACAAGTTTGTCTATCGACTTTCTGGTCTCAAGCTTCTCATCCTGCAATTTATCATTATCCATCGTTTTTTCCGTCATTTTCGATACCTCCCTGTATTAATTATTCCTCATTTAAAGCCCTTAAATTAGTCGCGGCTTATCTTTCCTGAAATAAATGTACATTGTTAATTAATTAACGATCTTGATGTTATTATAAATCTTTGTTAAATTGTTGTCAATGTTTTTGAAGTAAATTTGTTATTATTTTAACAAACAAATTTTCAGACACCTTCTACCAATACTCGTATTATCCCTTGAAATCACAAATGGAAAAGGCAGGTAACCAAGTGAAAATAATCATCAAATTCATATTGAAGAATATGTACGAAAAGAAACTGCGTACATTCCTTATACTTTTTTCCATCATCTTATCCTCTGCTCTTTTCTTTGCAGCACAGGCAATTACAGACAATGTAGTCGATATGTTCCTCACCGATTCCAAGCAGTTTTACGGAAATGCCGACATTATGGTCTTTCCTGAAACCAACTCCCCTTCCGAGAATTTAAAGACGAGCAGGCTCGATTTCATGTCAGGCAAAAGTGAATACGTAATCGGCGCACTGCGGACCAGGGCTCTTTACAAGCGTAGCAGCGATGAGTCTGTCTCGGTAGCGGTAAGAGGAACTACAATCGAAGAAATGAACATAATGTGCCCGTTCTATGTCGTCGGCGGATCGGATATCGACAGCTTCAGCGGCAGGAAAATAGTAATCGGAAAAACTTCAGCCGAGAAATACGGCATCAAAATCGGCGATCAGGTAAAGCTCGAAATCGGGGGTAAGGTTTACAGGTTCCTGGTATGTGCAATCGCACAGCCGGACGGCTATTTCGCGGAAAGCAGCACGACCATGAATGTCGTTGTTCCCAAATCCGCCCTGTCATCGATCTATGGAAGAACTGACGTGAACAATATCATTTTCATAGGACTCAAGGACGGCGTCGACGTTAAACAAAGCATTGAGGAGATAAAGTCGGGATACAGGGGCTACAGCGTCGAGGAACCCGTCCCCGTAGAAGACGCAAGGGCAAGCGTAGAGTCCATGTCCGTAGGTTTTATGATGATGACAATAGTAGTGGCGTTCATGAGTCTGTTCATCATATATACGTCCTTTAAAGTCATAACTCTTGAAAGGATGCCGATAATAGGCACCTTCAGGAGTGTTGGAGCGACCAAGCGCACCACAAATCTAGTGCTTCTCGGAGAGAGTCTTGCATACGGCATCATAGGCGGAGCGCTTGGATGCGCACTGGGACTCGGAGTTTTGTATCTGATAACATTGTTCATTACGCCGAATTTTTCGGCCGGCTATGTAATAAAACTGATATATACACCGTCGCAAATGGCAGCAGCGTTTGGGCTGGCAGTCGGCCTGTCCGTTATAAGCTCCGTATTGCCCATAAGGAAGATTTCAAAGATACCTGTAAAGGAAATAGTCTTGAACGCAATCGAAAAAAAGAACAGAAAGAAAACCGCCAGATATATCGGAGGCCTGATTCTTCTGGTATTGTCCTTCATCCTGCCTCCCATATCGCCCAAACAGCTGGCTTATGTACTCGATACCGCAAGCATGATGTCATCGATAATCGGACTTATAATGCTGCTGCCGCTCCTTGTAACAGGCTTTGTTAAGCTTTTTGAAAAAATATATACCGTATTGTTCGGGAATGTAGGAGCGATTGCAGCGAAAAACCTCAGGGAAAACAAAAGCATACTGAACAACATATCGATACTGGCCATTTCAATATCTACGCTGATTATGATAACTACCATCAGCGACAGTGCATTGAAGGAGGTTGCGAGCTTTTTTACAAGAAGCGCGCGTTTCGACGTCTGGCTTATAAAACCGGGCGCAGACAGGTCCACCGAACAATCGCTGCTGGCTATCGACGGTATACAGCAGGTCTGCGGGAGCCTGGAGTCAAACCCTGTTGAAATTATCGGCACCGACTACAAACTAAGTTATGTCAATGGTATCGATACGTCAAAATACCCGTCCTTCTACGAACTGAATATGGACGGAGACAAGGAAGCCCTCCTGAGGTCTCTGGATAATGAAAGAAGCATAATACTGACGAGCATATTCAGAAAAAAGGCAGGCTTTAACATCGGCGACAACATAACGCTCAAACTGGACAGAGGAAATTTCACATACAAGGTAATAGGCTTTCAGGACTCCATACTTAATGGCGGCGGCTTCGGCCTGATTTCAGATAAGTATTTCAAAGCCGATACAGGGATACAGACCTATAACGAGATTTATATAAAGACTGATAAAAGTCCTGATACAGTAATCGGGGAGATCAAAAATAAATACCGTGGAGAGCCGTTCGACGTAATAACCATGAAAGACCTGGAAGAGCAGAATTACGCTGCCAATGCCAGCATTTTCAGATCGATGGAAGCCTTTGCCTACCTGGCAATGATCATAGGTATTTTCGGCATAATCAATAATTACGTCGTGAGCTTCATAGAGCGCAAGCGTTCGCTCGCAATGTACCGGTCCATAGGTATGAGCAGGGGGCAGATAGTCGGAATGATGATCGCGGAGTCCGCCACCTGCGGGATCATAGGCGGCAGCATGGGCGTTATCGCCGGTTTGATGATGGTATATACCATACCATACGTGATGGAGGCCATGGACTTCACAATGCCCATACTTCTGAACCCGTCCGTACTTATAGTATCGTTCCTGCTCGGCGCGGTCATAACACTCGTCGCCTCATTAAGCCCGATCAAAAAAACTTCCCGTATGAATCTGATCGAGGCGTTGAAATACGAGTAAATGTAACGTCGGCAGACAGCAGACAAATAATGAAAGGAGACCATAAATGTCAGCAATCATCGAATCTATCGACCTTCACAAGACATATACGATGGGCAGGGTCGAAGTAGAAGTACTCAAGGATATCAATATCAATATTGAAAAAGGGGAATTCGTATCCATCATGGGACCTTCCGGATCCGGTAAAAGCACGCTGCTCTACCTTATCGGCGGACTCGACAAACCGACGTCTGGCACGATCAGGATCAACGGCCGGGAAATGTCCAATATGAAGGACGAGGAGGAAAGCAGACTGCGACGGCAGGAAATCGGCTTCATATTTCAATTCTACAACCTGATACCCAATCTGAACGTTGAAGAGAATATCATGCTGCCCGTTCTCCTGGACGGGAAAAAGCTTAAGGATTACAAGAAAGCGCTTGATGAGATCCTCGATATCGTGGGGCTTTCAGACAGGCGCAGGCATACTCCGAGGGAGCTGTCCGGCGGTCAGCAGCAAAGGGTGGCCATCGCAAGGGCATTGATAAACAAGCCCGAGATTATCCTGGCGGACGAACCTATCGGAAACCTGGACACGCGAACCGGGATGGAAGTAATGAAACTCCTGTCGGACATCAACAGGGAGAAGGGCAAGACAATCATCCAGGTGACCCATTCGAAGGAGTCGGCAGGTTACGGACAAAGAATCATAAATGTGAGAGATGGAAAGGTGAGTGAAGCAGTATGAAAAAAATAGCACTTGTTTTTTTGGCAATAGCCTTATTGGTATCCACGGCGGCATGCGGCGAAGCCGCTCAGGCAGCTCCGATCGCAGCGGCGGCGGAACAGAAACAGACGGTAGAGGCTTTCGGCACGGTCGAGGCGGCATCGATAAAGAATATTACTTTGGAATTTGAGGCGCCAGTGACGCGGGTGTACGTGAAAGAGGGCGAACACACAGGCTCGGGACAGCGTCTTGTATCGCTTGATATGACAGGTCTGACCAGTACGATTGAAACTAAAAAGCTGTCTCTTGCCGCGGCCAGGAACGACGTTGGGAGGATATCTTTCGGAACTGATCTGAAAAAGCTTTCGAACGATAAACAGAATGCGGCAAGGGTATATGAAAAATCCTCAAAGGAACTTGAAACCAAGAAACAGCTTTATGCTTCCGGGAGTATTGCGCTAAATGAGCTCGAAAATTTCAGGAAACAGGTGGACAGCGACAAAAAGAATCTCGACGATATCACGTACGCTATAGAAAATGCAACGAACAGCAAAGGCTCCGCAAATGATCAGAAGACACTTGAATCCTCGCTTCTGGAATCCGAACTCAAGGTCCTCGAAAACAAACTCGCAAAGCCTTATATAAACGATTCGGACATAGTGTCTGATGTCAGCAACGGCATTGTTTATGACATAGGCTATTTACAGGGCGACATTGCGGGCCCGCAGAAAAAGCTGCTCAGCATCCTGGATCTTGATACGCTGCAGGTATCGGCCAACATACCGGAAGAATTTTTTAAAGACGTAAAGGTGGGTTCGGCTGCAACTATTGTACCTGTTGCCGATAAATCCAAAAAATACGGAGGGAAGATAACCTTTATATCCGGCAAAACGACAAACAGCAACGGTGAAACCCAGATACCGGTCCGGATATCGATTGACAAACCCGACGAGTTTCTGCTTCCCGGATTCAATGTCGATGTAAGCATAGATATTGCTAACCATTAAGCCCCAGATTTGTAACGATATTGTTAATTAAACTTCATGGAACTGTAATCCTTTTCCAGATATAATAAATAGTGTATAAGATATATATTTTCAGAGGAGGATTATGGTATGAAAAAAAAGGTTATGAGAGCCATCGCATTAGTAATTTGCATGGCTCTTGTATTTTCAATGTCAACAACGGTTTTTGCCACGAACGGCAATAATAACAACAGGCATGGCCAGATACAGTATTTCAAGGATGTTCCCCGGGGGCACTGGGCATATGACCAGATCATGTGGATGTTAGAAAATAAGATCATTGAAGGTATCGGCAATGACATGTTCGGTCCGAACAATAACGTCACTCGTGCGCAGTTTGCAAAAATGATGGTCCTGACATTGAATATCAAGCTTTATTCGCCTGGTACCTCATCATTCCTGGACGTCGGTAAAAATGCCTGGGAATATCCTTATGTAGAATCTGCCAAAACATACCTGACCGGTTTCCGGACCTCGGCGGGAGATTATTTCAAACCATCCCAGAATGCGGTACGCGAAGATATGGCGGTAGCGCTTGTCAAAGCGCTGGGATATCAGAATGAGTCGGTCGACGAAGGCATACTGAACCAGTTTGCCGATGCGAACCAGATCTCGGCGAATTTGAGAAGGTATGTCGCATTGTCTGTAAAGCATAAACTGGTTGAAGGCTTCACTCAAAACGGGAAGACACTGTTCGATCCGCAGGGCAATCTAACCAGAGCGGCAGCCTCCACCTTACTTTACAGGGCTTTTAGGAATTCGGAAGACAAGGTTACTTATGATGATAATGGAAGCAAAATAACATATGATGACAACGGATACACTAAACCGACGATATGGCTTGCCTACGAAAACGGCAAACTCATGGCCCATTGGAACAGGATCGATTCGAGCAAGTTCCTGGGATATGCCATAGTCATAAGCCAGAACGATTCTACGCCGACATACCAGGACAATGGCTTCCTGTACTATATTACCAACAGAAACCAGACCTCGGCGGCTGTGGATAACAGCATCCAATACAGCGGCAGCTGCGATTTCGGAAGGTATCTCGAGCCAGGTAAACAATATTATTTCAGTATATCCGTCCTTTACAACGACAACACCATAACCGGAAATGTAGAAAGAGCGGTATACTACGGGAATAGCGGCCCCTCTTCTTTTGCAGCCCCGAATATAAGCACGGCCATTGAAAACGGAGTACTGGTAGCCAGGTGGAACAAATTATCGAATCCTAACCTACAGGGCTACAGAATCGTTATTTCCAGGAACGACTCATCTCCCTCCTACCCCGAAAACGGGTATTTATACTGGTATGCCGACAAGGATAGGACCTATGCGGTCATAAACAATATCGATCCGTATACTGACGGAGATTTCGGCAAATATCTGACAAAAGGCGAGAAATACTATCTGAATGTTACAGCGGTATATAACGACAGGTACATGCCGAGCAACACCATACAATTCACATATGGCGGCACAGAAAACCCGGAGTCGTATGTCCTGCCGGTAATGAGTTCGTCGGTGGAAAACGGCAGACTCGTACTGAGATGGACTAAAATAGAATCATCCAATTTATTGGGTTACAGGGTTTCAGCCTCCAAAAATAACATCACGCCGAAGTATCCCGACAACGGCTATTTATACTGGATCACCGACCACGATAAGAACTATGCCGTCATAGACAACTCAACCGCATATACGAACGGAGATTTCGGCGGTTACTTTGTAAAGGGCGAACACTACAATTTCGCTATAACAGCCGTATACAAGGATAGAAACATAACAGGGAATGTTATTACCTGTAATTACAACGGCGATGACAACCCGGCTCTCTTCCCTGCGCCGACTGTCAGCGCTGCTTATGAGAATGGCCATCTTATAGTAAAATGGAACAGGATCGATTCCGCTTGCCTGTCGGAGTACAAGGTCGTCATATCAAAGAACAACTCTTCTCCGGCGTACCCGGCCAACGGCTTTTATGGTGTTTATGACAAGAACACAACAAGCGCGGCCTTGTCGACTACAGTAAATTATACAAACGGCGATTTCAAAAATCTGACCGACGGCACCGAATACTATTTCAACGTAACTGCAGTTTACAGCAATGGCAAATATGTTGCCGGCAATGCTGTAAAAAAGCTGTTCCTTCTGCCGCCTAAATAAAACATGGAAACACAGCGAATCCGGCCGGCTCATTGACCGGTTTCCATAACAACAATCGCAGGCGCTTATGCGCCTGTGATTGTTGAAAAAGACAATAAAAAGGGCAATGATCTTGAAGTCATTGCCTTTTTTCTACTCTATCAATATCTATCCGCGGTACTTAGTAATATATCGGATCAGATCCTGTTTACGCCTGTTCTTACTGCTGCTTCCGATACTGCTTTTGCAACGCTCGGTCCAACCCTGGTATCGAACGGAGCCGGTATAACATAATCAGGTCTCAGTTCCTCTTCAGTAATCAGGCTTGCGATCGCCTTTGCTGCAGCAATCTTCATTTCGTCGTTTATATCGCTTGCGCGTACATCGAGCGCACCCCTGAAGATACCAGGGAATGCAAGCACGTTATTGATCTGGTTCGGGAAGTCGGAACGGCCTGTGCCGACAACGCTTGCGCCAGCTTCCAATGCTTCGTCCGGCATGATCTCGGGAGTCGGGTTTGCCATTGCGAATATTATCGGATCTTTTGCCATCGTCTTGACCATTTCCTTAGTGACCATACCAGCGGCTGAAACTCCTATGAATACGTCTGCGCCTACGATCACATCCTTGAGCAAACCTTTTTTCTTCTCGAGATTGGAGATCCTGGCCATTTCATCCTTTGCCGGATTCATATTGTCTCTTCCTTCGTAGATAGCTCCCTTGGTATCGCAAAGTATGACCTTCTTCAGGCCCATTGCCATCAATAACTTTGTGATCGCTATGCCGGCTGCACCGGAACCGTTTACAACAACTTCTATATCGTCGATATTCTTTTTCGAGAGTCTCAGTGCATTGAGCATGGCTGCAAGTACTACTACTGCCGTTCCGTGCTGGTCATCATGGAATATCGGGATGTCGCATTCTTCCTTAAGACGTCTTTCAATTTCAAAGCACCTCGGTGCTCCTATGTCTTCCAGATTGACTCCGCCAAAACTGCCGGCCAGTAACTTTACAGTCTGCACTATTTCGTCGACATTCTTCGAACGGATGCAAAGCGGAAATGCGTCTACATTTCCGAAAGTCTTGAAGAGCACACACTTGCCTTCCATAACAGGCATACCTGCTTCAGGCCCTATATCGCCGAGTCCAAGTACTGCAGTACCATCTGTGATAACTGCAACGAGGTTCGACCTTCTGGTGAGCTCGTATGAAAGATTGACATCCTTCTGTATAGCCAGGCAGGGTTCAGCAACACCGGGCGTATAAGCCAGTGAAAGGTCTTCCTTATTTTTGACGGGGACTCTGCTGATAACCTCTATCTTGCCTTTCCATTCGCCATGAAGCCTTAGTGATTCTTTTCTGTAATCCATCTCTTACACTCCTTATATAATAATTATCAAAGATCCTTTACTTCGTTCAGTATAGCTTTGAGCTGATCTGCAGAATTTCTCAATGCGGCGAGCTCTTCGTCCGTCATGCTGAGATCCATTATGGACTGCACTCCATTTGCATTTACTACGGACGGAAGGCTGAGCGAAACGTCTTCAATGCCGTATTTTCCGTTGATCAGGGAAGATACTGTTCTTATTGTATTCTGGTTTTTCAGCAGGGATTCCAGTATTGTGTTTACAGTAACTGCGATAGCGTAGTAGGTTGCGCCCTTTCTCTTGATTATTTCAGCGCCCGCGGTTTTTACGTTCTCGATGATCGCGGCTCTTTCCTCCACAGACATGCCATAGGAAGGATCATTGAAGTACTCGCTGATATTCCTGCCCGCTATGTGCGTAGCGCTCCATAATGGCAGCTGGGAATCGCCGTGTTCACCGATGATATAACCATGAACGTTCCTTACGTCTATTCCGAATTTTTCACTCAGAAGATATCTGAAGCGGGCGCTGTCAAGTACCGTGCCGGTACCGAGTACCCTGCCGTTGGGAAGCCCCGACCACTTCTGTATCTTGTACGTCATAATATCGACAGGGTTTGCAACTACGAGGATAACGCCGCGCGTATAATGCTTCATAACGTTTTCCGTTACATCCTTGGCGATACCGAGGTTTTTCCTTGCAAGATCTATTCTGGTCTCACCCGGTTTTCTGTTAGCGCCTGCCGTCATGATTATGACATCACAGTCGGCACAGTCGGAATAATCTCCGTCATAAATATCCATCTGGCCGAGGAACGGCAATCCATGGTTGATATCCATGGCCTCACCGGCAGCCTTATCCTTGAAAGCATCGATCAATACCATTTCATTGGCCATCTGCTTCAGCGAAAGTGCGAATGCTGTAGAAGCTCCCACAAAACCTGTCCCGATTATTGCTACTTTTGATCTGTTATTACTCATATATCTATTTCCCCTCTTTATTTTTATTAGATTCCCTTTTTTACGATTTTTAATCCGATACCGATGCTTACAAATTGTAATCTGAAAAACACGCCGGATTTTGCCGAACATAATCAAGAATAGCAGAGTTTAAATTCGTAATCAACGTAATTTTCATTAACTTTGACAAAATTATAACAACAGATTTTGTGCAACTTTCACTAACGTGTATTATGTATACATACATAAGTCATTTGTTCAATTCGTTTTTATATTGCTTCCATTGCGGGAGAAACCGGTCCATATATCCGTAAAAAATCTGGTTGTGCCCTCGTTCGAGCAAGTGTACGAGCTCATGCACCACGATATATGTCAGGCATTCCGGCGGTTTTTTTGCCAGTTCGAGGTTGATCCAGATCCGCCGGGCTTTTCTGTTGCATGTCCCCCACTTGGTCCTCATTCTCTTTATCCTGTATTCCACAGTCTTGACACCAATAACCTTCTCCCAACGCACGAACAGCTCAGGTAGGGCTTCCTCAAGCCGGGAACGGTACCATTCCTCCAAAACGGCGCGGCGTTTCTCTGCATCGGCACCGGGCCGCACATGCAACCTGATTATGTTTCCGCTGATGTCTGCATGCGGTCTGGAATCCTGCTCGCACAGCTGCAATACGTATGGCCTCCCGAGATAGTAATGAATCTCCCCGCTCAGGTATTCCGCAGGCTTTACAGGTTTCGCGCCCTTTATCCGCTCCTGCTGTTTTCTGATCCACCCGAGCTTGGATATCGCAAAATCGCGCAAATAGCCCCTGTCAACCCGGACAGGCGCCGAAATGCGGACCTGCCCGTCAGGCGGGCACACTCTCAGGTGAATGTTTTTTATCTTCTTGTATTCGATATCTATAGTTATGTCTTCTATCTGAAGCTTTTGCATCATAATCGGGCACCTCTGCAGTAAACTAATCGTATCTTATCTCTCATCGTTCCGGCTGGTTTTATAAGAGACCATATGCGTAAAGCCATAGAGCATGTTAATCAAGCATGTTAAAGGCAAAATCACGTCCTGTCCGAGCGGAATCGGCCCAAGGGCGAGTCACGTTTGATTTTGCATGTACTAAAGCGAAAACTACTATTGAAAGCACCTTACAGAAATAATCGCGATGATTTTACGCGTTATTTCTGTAAGGATACATCGGAAGTTTTCGCTTTAGTACTGGCTTGTATTTACAGGCTCTTCGGCTTGGAGCATCGTTCTCTTAATAAAACCAGCCGGCACGAAACCTAACTTAATTGAAGCACGCGGCAATGCTGTTCGTCAAGTTGCACAAACACGAAAAAAACACCCCATATCGGTATGAGGTGTTCTGTGAGCCGCCACTACTCCTAATCATTTGCAGGTCGATATTTCCAAAGGTACAGGTTGCCTGCCGTCGATATCCTTATACCCGTAATCTATCGCTATCTGCGCCGCTGTTAGTTTTGTCCCGCTTTTATCCAGTATATCCGGGTCCGACGCCAGCGCGGAAGCAGCGAGTCCTATAAATTCCGCGGATTCGGAATTGGACAGATCGAAAAACTGAGCTGCCTTAATAACGGACTCTGTCCTGACAAGTCCGGGATATATTGTCACAACGCTGACACCGTATTCTTTCAGTTCAAATGCCATTGTCTCGGTCATTTTATTGGTTGCCGCCTTCGCCATGCCGTACGCGACTCCCATATCATTTCTTTCTGCAGACCAGAAGGAAAGATTTATTATCAGGCCATAGCCCTGACTAATCATTTGCGGTACGGTATATAATGAAGTTATATAGTGAGCTCTCACACCCGAAGCAAACATTTTGTCGAACCTGCTTACCGGCGCTGTCCAGAAGCCTTTTTCCTTCCAGAATTCAGTTCCGTCATTATAAAATTCATACCCACCCCAGACATTATTGACCAATACGTCTATCTTCTTCTGCTCTGAAACAATCCTATCTACGACTGTTTTGGTCTGTTCGTCGTCCTCATGGTTGCACCGGATGCCATATCCTATACCGCCTGCCTGTTTAATCTCGTTTTCTGTTGCCCGGATCGAACCGCTGAGTTTTACCGCACCCTGAAATTCTATTTCCGTTCTGCCTGTAAAATAGACGACCGCTCCCTGCTTTGCAAGCGAGACCGCCATTCCTTTCCCTATACCCCGCGTACCGCCTGTTACCAATACTACTTTTCCTCTCAAGTCAAACACGAAACCACCATCCTTATAAATACCGACTATCGACATTTATCTAAATTCAGTTCTACTTCTTTACAACCGGTATCCAAACTTCCGTGTACAAACGGCCCCCGCCTATGCTATAGGTCATCTCGAGCTCAGCGCTCCCGGCGTGTTCATAGCCCGAGGTAGGAAACCATTCCGGGAAGACCCTCTTCCAGACTGTCTGTACCTTTTCCGACAAATCTTCAAAACCATGTTCCTCCGACCTGAAAATAGCCCAGGTACATGCCGGTATATCGGCTGCGGCCAATCCGTCCGGAGCCTTGATTTCATTGTCGAGATCTACCAGTCCTATCATATAAGGAAAGGTATTTCCGCCGGTATTGCGATAGCACAACACCGAATTGAGCTTGCACAGCCCATTTTGGCCGACCGGCGCCTCTACTTCGGACAACATCCTTATTGTGCCGTTCTGAGTACATTTTCTCCAGAAATCCGGTATCTCCATAAAGTTATTTTCATCTGTCGCATCTATGATCGTTTCTACACCGTAAACCCTGAAAGCACCCTTCTGTTCGATCCTGTAATCCATTTCGACATCTCCCTTTATTGTTATATGGAAGGACATGCGAGGGTAAGCCTTCAGCTGAACGCCACTGTCGCGCGCTGATGAGGGCGTCACTCCATGCAGGCTCTGGAAGGCCCGGGCAAATGAGTTCGGAGAGTCATAACCGTATTTCAGCGCAATGTCTATAACCTTCGTACTCTTTTCCTGCAGCTCAAAAGCGGCAAGCGTCAGCCTCCTTCTTCTTATGTACTCTGATAACGGCACATCGGTTATAAAGGAAAACATCCTTTGAAAATGATACGTTGAACAGCAGGCTATCCTTGCAGCTTCTTCATAATTGATATCCGACGCCAGATGCCCTTCGATATAGTCCATAGCTCCATTCATTCTATCAAGCCAGTCCACTTAAGCATCATCCTTCCAATTATTATTTTATCAACAGTACCGGCCGTACCTCTCCACATTTGGTGCACTAAAATGTGTACTTTAAAATATTTTACCTGTAAATTTTCATCGGGTAAATATATAATAATTTTGGAACATACTTGACGAACAGGTAAAAAAATATGAAAAAAATAATGATCGTTGAGGACGACAAAAAAATAAGGGACGAGCTTTCTGTCTTTCTAGTCAGAAATGGTTACCAGTGCTCCGCGCCGGACAAGTTTGAAAGCATATTGGAGGATATCGGTTCTGAAAGGCCCGATCTCGTTTTGCTCGACATTAACCTGCCTTCGGTGGACGGCTTCTACATATGCCGTGAATTGAGAAAGCAATCGGAGCTTCCCATAATAGTAGTAACGAGCAGGGATACCGAACTGGACGAACTGATGGCAATGAATTTCGGCGCGGACGATTTTATAACCAAGCCTTACAATACTCAGATATTACTGGCGCATATCTCGTCGGTGCTGAAGCGCGCTTCGAGGGATGCCGTTT
Organism: Clostridia bacterium; assembly: GCA_036260935.1. Classification (GTDB taxonomy): domain Bacteria; phylum Bacillota; class Clostridia; order Acetivibrionales; family DTU013; genus JAEYOM01. Next base: position 19,801 of record DATALQ010000001.1, on the reverse strand, counting down.
CCGACAGGCTTGACTGCGGGGGATTCACCATCAACCTGTCAAGAGGCACGATAGATTACCCGGGCGGAGAATGCGAGCTAACAAAAAACGAGCTCAAAATCCTTACACTCCTTTACGAAAACAAGGGCGCTGTCGTAAGTCGTGACGAGCTTATGACGCAGCTCTGGAACAGCGACATGTTCGTCGATGACAACACGCTCACCGTGAATATAAACAGGCTCCGCAACAAGCTCGAGGATGCTGGTCTCGGGCAGGTTATAGAGACCAGGAGGGGACGGGGGTATATAATCGGTTGAAGCTCCTTGACTTTCTGAAAGATAAATTTATATATCTGGCAGCCTATATCTGCGTTTCAGCAATAACCGCTTCGGCCCTCATTCTGCTGAACCCGGCAGGCGGTCCGGCATTGTCGCTGATGCTGCTGTTACTGTATGCCATTGGCGCGGCTGTCCCGCTCATAGTCGAATATACCGTCAAAAAGGAGTTCTTCGACGACCTGCTGCGCGTTTTCGAGTCACTTGACCGTAAAAATCTCATTGCAGAGGTAATAGCTCCCCCATCCTTCAGGGAAGGAATGGTCCTTTACGACATAATAAAAAGGTCCGACAAGGCGATGCTCGAGGAAATAAACAGGTACAAGCAGCTGCAGGAGGAATACAGGGAATATATAGAATTGTGGGTCCATGAGGTTAAAACTCCAATAGCCTCCTCCCGGCTTATCACCCAGAACAACAAAAGCGATGTGACTGAAAGCATATCCGAAGACCTCGACAGGATAGAAGCTTATGTGGAACAGGTCCTTTACTATTCCAGGAGCAGCACTGTCGAAAAGGATTACATAATCAAGGAAACCAACCTCCAAAAGGTTTGCTACGACGCTCTGAAGAAGAATTCCAGGCAGTTTATACAGAACAGGATCAGCGTTTCGGCGGAGGGCCTTGACCTCAACGTTTATTCGGACGAGAAATGGCTGCAATTCATTATTAACCAGATCCTGACCAATTCAATAAAATATGCGGACAAGCCTGATCCCTTCGTAAGGATAAGCGCATTGGAGCAAGATAACAGCGTAGTTCTATCCGTTACGGACAATGGAACAGGCATACCGCCTGCCGAGCTTCCAAGGATATTCGAAAAAGGCTTCACCGGTACAAACGGCCGTAAGAATGAACGTTCCACAGGCATCGGGCTGTACATCTGCAAAAAGCTGTGTCTGAAGCTGGGACTCGGGATAAGCGCGGAATCGGTCCCGGGAGAGGGCACGACCATCAGTATAGTACTGCCAAAGAATTCGATGGTCGACATAAGATAGCGACCTGCCCTTCATTCTTTCCGGCATAAACAACTATATCGCCGATCTTTCTAACAAAAATGTAAGGTTTCCGTAAGGTTATCATATGGCAGCCGGTCAAACGCTATTTTACAATAGGAGTATGGTTGACCGGTATAAAACCACGTCGGCCTGATGGACAGAGGTCCGGCAATTTGTTTTACGGAGGGTTTGAAATGACAGAAATTTTAAGAGTACAGGATGTTGAAAAGTATTACGGAAACAAAGGCAGCCTTACAAAAGCCATCGATCACGTCAGCTTCAACATCGAGGAGGGCGAGTTCGTCGGAATAATGGGCGCTTCCGGCAGCGGCAAGACTACGCTGCTAAACTGCATCTCCACAGTCGACAAGGTAACCTGCGGGCATATTTTTATAAGGGACAGCGATATAACGGAAATGAAAAGCAGCGAGCTTGCCAGCTTCAGGCGAAACGAACTGGGCTTCATTTTTCAGGATTTCAACCTGCTCGATACATTGAACGGCTTCGAAAATATCGTACTGCCTCTCAGTATTTCCGGAGTGCCCCACAATCAGGCAAAATCAAGAGTTGATGAGGTTGCAAAAAGGCTGGACATACAGGATGTGCTTGCAAAGTACCCGTATGAGATGTCCGGAGGTCAAAGGCAGAGAGTCGCGGCAGCCAGGGCTATTATAAGCAAACCGGCAATGATACTTGCGGACGAACCGACGGGATCCCTCGATTCGAAATCAGCGCGAATGCTCCTGGAAAGTCTGGACAGTCTGCATAAAAACCTTAATGCAACCATCCTCATGGTAACGCACGACGCGTTCACTGCCAGCTACTGCAGCAGGATCCTGTTCATCAAGGACGGAAGGCTGTTCAACGAACTTGTTCGCGGTTCGAATACCAGGAAGGAATTTTTCGGGATGATCATCGACGTGATCACTCTTCTCGGAGGTGACGCTGGAAATGTTCTTTAAGCTGGCGTTAAAAAATGTACGAAAAAGCTTCAGAGATTATACACTTTACTTCCTGACGCTATCCTTCAGCGTATGCGTATTTTATGTATTCAACTCCATAGAGGCGCAGAAGGCTATGATGTCGATATCTTCATCGACTGCGGACATATTGAAGACCATCACGATGATCATTGGTTACATATCAATCTTCGTGTCCTTCATACTGGGCTTTCTTATAGTTTATGCGAACAATTTCCTGATACGCAGGAGGAAAAAGGAAATAGGTATTTACCTGACGCTTGGAATGAAAAAGGGCAAGGTTGCCAGAATGCTTGTTTCCGAGACATTCCTCATAGGTATCGTTTCTCTCGGCGCAGGCCTGCTGGCAGGCATTTTCCTGTCTCAATGGCTGTCTGTCATAACAGCAAACCTGTTTGACGTAGATATGACAGGCTACCGGTTCGTATTTTCCTCCATGGCTTTCCTTAAAACGGTCATATATTTCGGCGTCATTTTTATTATCGTAATGTTTTTAAGTACCGTATCCATATCCAAGTACAAGCTGATTGACCTGATAAACGCAGATAAGCAGAACGAGCGCCAGAAGCTCAGGAGTCCTCTGCTGACCGCGGTGCTGTTCCTGCTTTCGGTAACGTTGTTGGGCGCCGCCTACGCGCTTGTACTGAAAAACGGTATACAGCAGTTCAATACTATGCTGAGAATCGAGATGGCCATGGGAGCCCTCGGAACCTTCCTGTTTTTCGCATCTTTGTCTGGCTTCTTCCTGAGGCTCCTGCAGCTGAACGGCAAGCTGTATTTCAAGGGACTCAACATGTTCGTCCTGCGGCAGATAAATTCAAGGATCAACACGGCGCATATTTCAATGACATTCATATGCCTTATGCTTTTCTGTACGATTGGGATACTGTCAACGGCGCTCGGCGCCAACAATGCGCTGAACAGCGGCTACAAGTTCTGCGCTCCCTTCGACGCCTCATTTTCCTCGGCAGGGAAAATTGATATTCCCACCGAAATGGCAAAGTACGGCTTCGACATCGGCAAGTATACGGACAATGCCGTATCATACGCGCTGTACCGCGATAAATCCGAAAAGCTGACCAAGGAAGCAATACTCGGGACAGTAACGGATAAAATACCGGACAATATACGCCTGTTCTTCATAAAACAGCCGATGCTCCTGATAAGGCTCTCGGATTACAACAGGCTTATGGAGTTGCAGGGATTGGAAGGTATTACCCTTTCCAAAGGGCAGGTGGCAGTCTATTCGGATTATGCCGAATACACGCCGGAATTGATGGCTGCGCTTAAGCATTACCTTGAAAAGGAATCCTCAATAGATATTTCAGGTACCAAATACGATCTGTATGGTAAACCGCTTACAAACGGGATCGTTACCAGCGCTGCAAGCGGTATCGTGCTCGCTCTGGTTGTGCCCGACGATGTAATCGGGGCAGGCAGAATCGAAAAAAGCTATGTTTCCTTCAACTGCAAGGGTGACAGGAAAAGCATGCGCAAGCAGCTGGAAACGGAGCTTTATGCGATGCAGGAAAAATACAAGGACCAGAAGGATGGGATCAAAGTAAAGGCCGAGACTTCAGATATAGTCAAAACGGTGGCTGCAGGCTCGAAGGCTATCATTTCCTTCGTCGGCATCTACCTCGGCATCATCTTTCTGATCACAAGCGCCGCCGTACTTGCACTGCAACAGCTCTCAGAAGCATCCGACAACAGGAAGCGCTACAATATCCTGCAGAAGATCGGCGCCGACAATCGCCTTATCAACAAGGCTCTAATGAAGCAGATCGCAATCTACTTCCTGCTTCCGCTGGCGCTTGCCTGCATACACTCCATAGTAGGTATCACGGTCGCAAATGATGTTATTTCGGATGTCGGAGGCATCGACGCACTGGGAAACATCATCATCACTGCGGTCATGATCGCAGTAGTATACGGCTCCTACTTCCTGGCTACCTATTTCAGCAGCAAACAGATCGTACTGAAGGGGAAGATGTAGACTGGGGGACGCAGCAAATTGAACTGTCCCTGCGTCTCACCCCACTGGTGCAGTTTGCAAAATCTCCTAAATGGATTATAATATGGATAGCGCTATGTCTGTAAGCTTTCATTTTATGATTGGGAGGTCGGAATATGAATTGTCCAAACTGCAATAGCCCATTTACACCAGGACAAAAGTTCTGCAAGATATGCGGAACGAAACTCGAAGGAATTGACCCGATACCGGCAAATACATACAACACACAGCAATCCGGCGGGTATGCCGCGAATTATGCGTCGCCGGCAGGAGGAAAAAGTATGCAGCATGCCGATGAGGTCGAATATAAGATTTACGGCGAGGACATACAATTCGTAGAAATCATGCTGGATCCCGGTGAAACGATAATTGCCGAGGCAGGTGCCATGATGTACATGGACAGCGCGATCAGGATGGATACCATTTTCGGCGACGGTTCCGGTAAAGAGGGAAACGACCTGATGGGCAAGCTTTTTTCCGCGGGCAAGCGGCTTTTGACCGGTGAAAGCTTGTTCATGACGGCTTTTACAAATACTGCGAATATAAAACGTTACGTTTCATTTGCGGCGCCCTACCCGGGCACTGTCGTACCGTTTGATCTCAGCGATTACGGGGGACTGCTGATCTGCCAGAAGGATTCCTTCCTCTGCGCAGCAAGAGGAATCTCGGTAGGTATTGCATTCCAGAAAAAGATAGGCGTAGGCCTGTTCGGCGGTGAAGGCTTCATAATGCAGCGTCTCGAGGGAGACGGCCTGGCCTTCATGCACGCCGGCGGTACGATCATAAAGAAGGATCTGCAGCCCGGCGAGACTCTCTTGCTGGATACAGGCTGCCTTGTAGCAATGTCCGGTTCGGTAAATTACGATATAAGGTTTGCCGGAAATGTAAAAACCGCACTATTCGGAGGCGAAGGCCTGACACTTGCGACACTGACCGGCCCCGGGACCGTATGGCTCCAGTCGCTTCCCTTCTCGCGCCTGGCTGACAGGATATACGCGGCAGGCAAGGGCGGAAGCTCAAGAGGCCGCGAGGAAGGCAGCATCCTCGGTAATATCGGTATCGGCAACTTCTTCGGAGGCAACAGCTGATATTATGTGAAAACGGAAGATTGAAAGCCAAATCGTTCGATAAACAGGAACATTTGTTCGGAACAGGCCGGGAAAATAAAATCCCGGCCTGTATTATTTTTTAGGCATGGATTATAATAAAATTCCGAACACCTGTTCGAGAGAATGAGAGGGTGCTTATGAAACTCATAATAACCGTCGGCTGCGCCGCATGTGGATTTTCCGATACGTTCAGGGTCGATTCCGGTTTTGACTGTTCCGATATTACATGTCCAAAATGCAGAAACGAAGACTGTCTTTCGATAACCTCCGTCTCAGAGTCTGCCGGTGATAATTTCAAAAAGCAGAGCATACTTAAAAGGCTCCGGATGATACAGGATATATAAACGACGGCCGGGTGTTGTTTCAGAAATCGGCCAGCCATTCGGCGCGGCCGGTAACTCCGGGTACGCATCTGTAGACAGGTCCGCCAAGGAAGACGCCGTCTTTGCAGAAGCCTGTCACGATATCGTCAGCATTCTCGCAGGCGGAGGTTATGTACAATTCCTTCAGTTCCTTGCCGCCGAACATTACGCTCGAGGGCTGTTCAGCGGGAACCTCGATCTTTTCGATGACCCTTCCCGCCGGATCGAGCCTGCGGACACAAGAGTCGCCCCAAAAGGCAGACCATATGCAGCCTTCGCTGTCCATGGTCATTCCATCGGGCGAACCCATTTCAGGACTGCCTTTGAAAAACAATGAGGGATTACCTATTTCACCGGTGCTTCTGTCATACTCATATTTCATAATCGTTTGAAAGGTAGAATCTGTGTGATAAAAATACTTCCCGTCAAGTGAAAAAGTCATGCCGTTGGAGCAATGCAGGTCTTTCAGTACTGCAACCGGCATCCTTCCCTTTTCAAGCCTGTATAGAACACCTCCGGTAAAATCAGGTCTGGAGATCGTTCCTGCGAATATCCTGCCTTCCGGGTCGACTGTAATATCGTTGAACATTTCATTTTCAGTAAACGAGAAGTCAAAAAGCAACTTCAGACGTTTCCCTTCGTTTTCCGTTTCAGCCTCCTCCAGCAGGTATACTCCCTTGTCCGAGCATAATACCATCCCGCCGCTTTTAGTAAATGCAAAGCCGCCGACCTGCAGCGAGCCCTCCCAGAATATCCTGCTCAAGCCTTCTGCCGGATTGTGTTCCCAGATACGTCTGCCGTAAATATCGGTCCAATATAATCTCTGTCGCTGAACATTCCATACAGGGCCTTCCCCAAGATGGCATATACCGCTGTGAACACATTCTACCCGTGTCATATTTTACCGCCGTTTCCCCGCGTAAACATCACGCGGTCATAGTGATAAATATATGATATCATAAAACCCGCAGCATATTCGACATATGATACGTCGTCCGAATACCCTGCGCCCGCCTATTTATACGGAATGCCTGCAGACAACACCCAAACCTCTACAGGCTGCTGGCGCTTACCGTCCCGCTCGATCCGTCGACCTTTGCCGCAATACCGTTTTTCAGGGCCGAGGTTGCATTGCCGGTCCCGAGAACAGCTGGTATGCCGTACTCCCTGGCCACTATCGCCGCGTGAGACAGCGGCCCGCCCGTGTCGCACACAACAGCGCAGGCGATTGAAAACAGAGGCGTCCACGAAGGATCGGTAAAACGGCATACCAAAACATCTCCATTTTGGAGCTTGGAAAATTCGGCAGGGTCATCGATAATTTTAACAATACCTTCAGCCTGGCCCGGACTTCCCGGCATACCTTTCAGCAGTATTTCCGCCTTTAGTGATTCTCCGTCGTCTGATGAAGCCTTATTCCGGCCTTTTCCGTTCCACGCGGCTTCAGCCTCCGAACGATGGGCCTTCCTGCCGTCTATTTTATCCGATATTTTCATTATGTCCGTATGGCCCTGTAAAGCCTGCTTCAATTCGTCCAATAACATGAACCTGGCATCGCCGGCGTCATAGAGCGCCCCGCTTTGCACCAGTCTGTCGGCTGCCTCCCCAACCGCAGCCCTCAACAGCCCGTAACACTCTTCCATCCTGTAAAGCAAAGCTTCACGGCCTGTATGTGCGTTTCGGAATAAATCGAGCGTATGCTGGAAACGTGTTCTTAAAAAACGCGGCAGTTTTTTCTCCGTCGTGCTTACAAGATTTCTGTATCTGTCCTTTGCAGCCTTCTGTATTTCCTCGCGCCGGCCGACATTCCCGCTTTTTACCAATAATGAAAGGGTATTTAAAAACACCTCGGGCCTTTCACGCCAGGATTCGGTGGAAAAGGGCATGTACGCCTTATTACTTCTGGAGCCGTGCAGTTCAAGGAATTCATCAAGCTTTTTTATGAATGACCGTCCTTCAGAAGTTTGGCCGAGAAAATCTGAAATCTCAGGCCGGCTTTTTAAAAGCATTTCAGATAATCCGGGTATTTCAGAGGCATCCCCGGCAAGCGTATACATTGCATTTTCTATTTCCGCGGTTTTATATCCGAGATCCGCAAGAAAATCATACTGGCTTACACCTCGTTGTCCCGCAAAAAGCCCGGTCAGCAATCTGAGCCTTATTCCAAGAAACAACATCGGAAATACATAAGCACGGAATCTCAGCAGGATATACTGCATTGACAGCTCCTCGAGCTCTCCTATATGAAATGCCAGTTCAACATTCTCAAGAGTTTTCACATATTTGCGGGACAGTTCCCCAAATTTCGACTCCAGGTTCTCCTCCGAAAGCCTTGCTTTCCCTGAGGGGGCCAGTGCAATCAGGCCGTGCAGGGTGACAGGCAGGCACAGAAGCCGTATGTTCGGACGGGGCCTGAGGCTGCCTACTGACAGTACTCCATAGTCGTCCATTTTAATTATTTTCTCGACAGGCGGCATAGTTATGCCCAACTCCCGTATCGCGGCGTTTTTCTGCCCGTTGAGCAGCAGCAGCGGTTCGTAATCCATAGGATACGGCGGATCCGGGATATGCTCCTTGAAATTGTCCATCAATTTTTGCATTGCTTTTTCAGATTTGCTATTTTTCTGAGTTGAGAGCGCTGTTTTTGAAACATTTCCATCATTGTTATTATTGTCTTTGCATGCTTTCGGCATGGTCGTTATCGGCCTTGCCTGCAGAAGATACAGCCTCCCTTTTTCGATTGCCCACTCGATATCCTGCGGACAGTTATAATGCCGCTCTACCTTTTCTCCAAGTAAAAGCAGCTGCAGCAATTCTTTTTCATCAAGACAGTATGCTCTCCTGAGATTATCAGGTACAGGTTCGTCGACTGTCAGCCCTCCAGGTGCCGCCACGGTTCGTATAGCCTTCGAACCGAGTATGCTTTCTGTCACCGGATAGTCTGCCGGTGTGCGCCCATTCGGGAAGTTTTCGGACATTTTCGAAAGCCTCCAGCTGTCGGGAGTAACCCTGCCCGAAACTATGCCTTCACCAAGTCCGTAAGAGGCGTTTACAAGCATTTCTCCGCTGTTTCCCGTCAAGGGGTTAACTGTAAAAAGCACTCCCGATTTTTCGGAACGGACCATGATCTGCACTACCACCGCTATCTCGACTGACCTGTCGTCAAAACCGCTGCGGTGCCTGTATGCTATGGAACGGGGTGACCAAAGTGAAGCCCAGCATTTTTTCACGTATTTGAGCAGGCTTTCGAAATCGCCTACGAAAAGATAGGTTTCCTGCTGGCCTGCAAAGCTGGCATCCTTCAAATCTTCGGCGGTGGCCGACGAGCGGACCGCCACGTACACAGCATCCTGCCCTGTAAGCTTTGCGTATGCCGAACGAATCGATTCCTCAGTCCTTGCAGACATCGGCGTATCTTCTATTGCTCTGCGTATCCTTTCCGCCGTCTCCTCCGCCCTCAAGGCCGCATCCATGCCTGAGCCGTCCCCGGCCACACGGTCGATCAGATGTTTCAAGCCCATATCGGAAATATGCTCCCTGTATGCGGCAGTAGTAATGCAGAAGCCCGGAGGAACAAGAAAACCTGCGCCGGTCATTTCGCCAAGGTTCGCACCCTTTCCGCCGACGCGTGGAATATCGCTTTTCCCGATCTCTTCAAACCAAAGGATCATATGCTTCATCTCCTCCCAAATGATTTCAGCAATTAATCAGACTCAAGTGCCGTCCCGGTTTCGCTATTTTTTCTGAAGTTCAGCAACAGTGCTGAAAATCCGGTCATGGCTAAACATAGGAATATACCGCTTAGCCCGGTTTTTACACTGGTAACGCCCGAAATCCATATTCCCGGCAATGTAACTCCGATCGTCCCTCCGAGGTTTCTCAACAATTGGATCAATCCGCCCGAAGAGGCTCTGTAACTTCCGTCCTGCAGGCGCTGCGACCAGCTTAAAAATACAGGAAGCAGAAACCCCATGGCAAACCCCGCAGGCACAGTCGCAGCTACTGCAAGGCTTCCGTTGAAAATCCGGCCGGCCGGTATGATCGCAAGAAAAGCCACGGTTAAGAAAAACCAGCATATTTTGACAATGGTGTTCTGTCTCCGTTTTTTTACCCTGCCGCACTCGAAGCTTCCGATGCCTGCCGCCACCAGCATGGGAAGCAGCATTATTCCGGCAGCGGATGCGTTTCTGCCCAGCACCTCCTGATAATACAGCGAAAGATAAGTTACAGACGAATTATTGATAATACCGAGGAGGAAAACCAAAACGGCAATTTTCCCCAGCCGTGTCTCCCTGATCAGCTTTAAGGGCAGTACAGGCATGGGACACCGCCCTTCCCGGCGTAACGCCGCAAAAAGGGAAAGCACCGCCGGTGCTGCCAGGCTCAGACCTGCCGCAATGTACCCCAGGCTTATCAGCTGTATCCCGACAATTACTCCTGCAAGGCCGGCCGATATAAGAAAAGCGCCGGCCCAGTCAAGCTTCTTCAGAAGCTCTGCTTTTCCCGATAAAGGCTCTGAGCGGATTTCATCACGGGTTTCTGCCAGAGCTCCGGCTTCCGTTACAGGGGCAGCTTTAAACAACGTTTCCGTTTCGCCCATCCCCATATATACGAGCAGTCCGCAGACCAGTTGGAGGGGTATAAACAATATGAAACCCCATCTCCACGACAGCATATCCGCCGCAAAGCCGCCCAGTAAAGGCCCTGCTGCATTTGAAACAACCTGGACCACACCCGTTATGCCGAAGATTTTTGAAAATTCCTCTTCCTTAAAGCTGTCCCCAATCATTGCTACAGCCGAGGGAGTTATCGCCCCGGCTCCCATGCCCATGAGCGCGCGGCTCGCTACCAGCATGGACATATCGGCCGCTGCTCCGCAGAGTAGCGTACCTGCCGCAAACAGCCCCAGCCCTGCCATATAGAAGGCTTTCCTGCCCAGAATGTCAGCCATTTTGGCAAACAGCGGGATAGTGACCGAAGAGGCCAGCATATATGAACCGAATACCCAGTTGTATAACTGCATGCCACCCAATTCCTTTATGATAGATGGCATCGATACCGAAAGCAGCGTCTGCATGACCGCAGATATGCCCATCCCCATTAGAATACCCGCAATTCCGACCCATCGGCTTCTCATGATTTCATACCATTGAACGCCAGATCCAGACAACGGATCAGCTTTTCCTTAAGGTCCCAATCCTCGCTGCTGTTAAGCCAATCATATACCACGGTAAAAAAGATTCCCGTCAATATGGACGCCGCATCCTCAGGGTCAACAGCCTGCAGTATATCGCCCTTTTGCCGTCCATACCTTATAATAGCGACAAGGAGCCGTGACATGAGTATACGGTTGGGCGTCGAACTGCTGCCCATTGCTGGCTTGTATATCCCCGAAAATGTTACATTCTTCATCAGTTTCCTGTTTTCCCGACACCACGCCGCAGTTTTACCTATACATTCAAGCAGGATATCGCGCGTCGGCATCCCGGATTTGAGACCTTCCTCCACGATCTCCTGCATATAGCCCGCGAATATTTCCCCTATAGCCGAAAAAACGGCGTCCTTTGTCGGGAAATGAGTAAAAAATGTACCCTTGCTGACGCCCGCCTTCTTTGTTATTTCCGCAACGCTCGTATTCTCGTAGCCTTTTTCGTCAAATAACTCCATTGCCGCATGAAATATGCGATTGCTTACCTCTCTCATTTTTTCCGGTGATTTTGGCATTTGAACACTCCACATCTTAAATACTGACTTGGGTCAATTATAACACAATAAATGACCGCGGTCAATATTTAATACATAACCCAGTATTAAAAAAAATACAAAAAAATACTCCGGAAGTCATCCCGGAGTATCCTGCAGGCATAACAGCCTGTTTGTTGCAGCGCCTGATATTCTTTTTCAGCCTATGCAGACCGTATAGATACTGTCCGCATCCAATCTGATGTCATAACGTTCCATGCCGACATAGATGCTAATTTCCCTGTCCTCGGACGACGGGTTGTTCAGCATACAGTAAATACGTCCGTCCGGATTGCGGAAGGCAATGCTCCTTCCTCCATCGTATCCGAACGATTCGATTCTGACGGCTCCCGGAGCAATAAAATGGCTGAAATGCTTCGTGACATAGTACTCGAAATTATATTTGACCTCTTTTGTTGCGCGGTCGATGTTGATCATTGAATTCTGCTTCCAGTTCCAGGTGGAAAGCGTTGTTTCATCAAGGATCATGTTCCAGTAGGTATAGCACTGGCAGCCGTTTTCAAGGTAGTCAACCATATCGCCGAATATCTCTTTTGCTTGCTCCCAGGAATTTGCTCCGTTGTGGCAGGGGGATTCGGTGTGGACAAGATGATGTCCGGGCAGCTTCCGGTAGGAATCGTTTACTACTCCCGGCACGGAATATTGATACCCTATTCTCTTTACGAAGAATTTGACTACGGAATCATTGACTACTATATCGGCGTAACCGGGCACGTTTCTGATGGAACCTGCCCAAATCTCTGTTTTCAGAGGCTTCCCTTCGGATTTGATCAGTCTCGGCACAAGGTAAGCCCTTATGAATTTGGCCATCAATTCGGGAGGCATGGTGGACGTCGGGTAGATATTTATTACATCGGTTTCGTTTTGTACACAGACGGCAAATACCTTGACGCCTTCCCTTGCATATTCCTTTATATACTTGTCGAAATAAAGCGCGTAAGCTTTCAATACCTCGTGGCTGTCCAGCAGTTCCCCGCCGCTGCACATGTCATCGGAGGTCTTCATCCAGTAAGGCGGACTCCAGGGGCAGCCCCATACCTTCAGTTCGGGCTTGATTTTCATAGCTTCCTTTATATAAGGAATCAGCCTTGTTTTATCCCTCTCGATCGAAAAATGCTCCATTTCGAAATCGCCCGGAACGTCGTCCAGGGAATATGCGTCAAGCGCAAAATCGCTCGCCCCCATGGGAGTTCTACCCATATTGAGGTTACAGCCGGCCTCGCCGAACAGCGCGCCGATTACCTCGCTCTTTTTCTGTTCATCAAGAACCTTCAGCGCTTCCCATCCGATCTCGTTGAACGCACCCCCGAAACCGATTATCTCCTGGTAGGTCTTCCCCGGTTCTATATTCAATACGGAGAGCTTTTCATCCGATCCCGCTGCCGCCGCCCCCGGTTTCCCTTCGGCTGCTGCCGTTGACCCCGCTGATCCAGCAACCTCCGTTTGACGGCATAGTTCCATCCGACCGCCGTTTAAGCTCGTTTTCCATGCTGTTATTCCGCCCATAATCAAGCTCCTTTGCAATCTATTTATTATTGCCACATGAAGCAGAGGCTCAGTCCAGCCCTGCTCCTTTCATCGCAGACGCGGCGCCCTGGGTATAGCGTTTATAAATACCGCGTCTGCCGCTTGTATCCGGTGCTTTCCAATGCGTCTTCCTGGCTGCCAGTACTTTTTCCACCTCAGCTTCATCCGTTCTGACGCCGTTTATACCAACAATATTGAGCCTTCTGTTCAGAATGTCCATTTCTATCAGATCGCCGTCCTGCACCAGCGCTATGGGACCTCCCACCGCCGCTTCCGGCGAAACATGTCCGACACAGGGTCCCCTCGTCGCGCCTGAAAAACGCCCGTCCGTTATGAGTGCGGTTGAACCGTTCAGACGGCTGTCACAGACTATCGCTTCGGTTGTCATTAGCATCTCCGGCATACCGGAGCCTCTCGGACCTTCGTACCTTATAAACAGCACATCGCCGGGTTCAATGCCGCCTTCGACAACGGCCTTGTAGCAGGCCTCCTCGCTGTCGAACGCCCTGGCTTTTCCGACATGGTACATCATGCTTTCCGGTACCGCCGCGTATTTGACGACAGCGCCCTCAGGCGCGATATTACCCTTGAGCACGGCTATAGAGCCCATCTCGGCGGTCGCTTCCACAGGCCTTATGACCTGCTCCGGCTCGAGGCAATAATTTCTGAGATATCCCGCATTCCTTTCAAAATATCCGCTGCCCTCGAGTTCCCTGAGGTTCTCGCCCAATGTCTTTCCTGTCACCGTCATCACATCGAGACGCAGGTATTTCTTCAGGAGCAGCTGTACTTTAGGTATCCCACCGGCAAACCAGAAGGCCTCCGTAGGATACTTGCCGCTCGGGTAGATATTTCCGATATGCGGAATATTTCTTCCTATCTCGTCGAATAACTCGGGTTTCAGTTCAAATCCCAGCTCCTTCGCAATGGACGGCAGATGCAGCATCGCATTTGTCGAACCCCCGATAGCCGCGTGTACCACTATTGCGTTATAAAAAGCATCTGGCGTCAGTATCGAAGCAGCCGTAATGTTTTTCTCGACCAGCATCATCATCGTCCTGCCGGCTTTTCTTGCAAGCGCCGTGATATCGCGCATGGTAGCCGGAGCCACGGCACTTCCCGGCAGCGCCAGGCCAAGCGCCTCAGCCAGACACTGCATTGTGCTTGCGGTCCCGAGGAACTGGCACGCGCCGACCGAGGGACAGCCCGTCAATTTATAATCCATTACCTCGCGCTCGGTAATCGCGTCCTTCCTCTTCTCCTTCAAAGATATTTCTCCGGCCTTTATCGAGGTAGACATGTCCGGCGCCGGCCGCATGCTTCCTCCCGGAATGAATATCGTCGGGATATTGAGACGCGCCGCCGCCTTCAGATGAGCGGGGATCGATTTGTCACACGAGGAGATAAGTATCATTCCATCCCACGGAATAAAGGAGCCGTGGATCTCCACCATATCGGCTATAGCCTCCCTCGAGGCCAGAACATAGTTCATTCCGTCATGGCCCTGGGCACATCCGTCGCAGATGTCCGTTATATGATACTGCGCCGGCCTTCCCCCTTTTTCGTACACGCCTGTAGAGGCCTGATCAGTCAAGCCCTGCAGGTGGCTGCTTCCGGGATGGCTGTACCCATAGACATCATCTATCAGTATCTGCGGCTTTCCGATATCCTCTTCATCCCAGTCCATTCCAAGCTGCAGTGAATCGAACTGCGCCCAGAGCTTCCTGTCATACGCGCTGCATGTTTTGCAATCATTCGAAGACATTATAACCCCCCCAGTCAATTAACAGATCCGTACCTTATATAGGCCCGTTTTGCTAACATATGCGTCAAGTGTGCAAAATTGGCCGTTCTTAAGGTTATCTATACATGTTTTTACGCCTGTATACATTTTTCTGCCTTAACAATATTTTAACTGCAGCATGCATTATATGCCACAGCTAAATTATAACTGATTCTCTGGATTTTTCTTCTTTTTCTTGAAATAAAGATGTTTTTCTTCAGCTAACTGATTCAGCCCCCGAACATGCGCTTTACATACTCGCTTGTCCTTTGGCCTAACGAGCGGCAAGCCTTCAGTTCCAATTCCTGCGGATTCCCGACGGCAACTGCGCCGTAATGCGCCGTTACGCCTTTGCCTGCGTACTTCGTAAGGCCGAAAACGAGGAAACCATAGTTCATCAATGAGTTAAGGATGCTGAAAACAGTCGCTTCGTTCCCGCCGCCCAGTCCTCCCGAAGACGAAAATGCCGCGCCTATATGTCCGTCCACCTTTCCCCAGGAAGCCTTGACGCTTTCGTCGAACCACTTTTTCAGTTTCCAGGTCATCAACCCGCAATATGCTGGCGAGCCGATAATCAGGCCTTCGGAAAACATGTCCTCAGGCACGGCATCGTCGATATGCTTCAGTACCACATCGACGCCTACCGTCATCCTGGCCCCTTCAGCTATCGCTTCGGCCATTTTTTTCGTATTGCCCGACACTGTGTCGTAAATGATGGTAACCTTCATATTTCTTCACCCCGTTTGAACTGTAATGTATATAATTCATAGTATCTGCCTTCTTTAGCCGTCAGTTCCTCATGACTTCCCTTTTCAACGATCGTTCCGTTATCGATGACCATTATCTGGTCTGCGTCTCGGATCGTTGCCAGCCTGTGGGCAATGACAAAGCTGGTCCTTCCGCTCATAAGCTGGCGCATGGCTTCCTGTATATGGAGTTCTGTCCTAGTATCGACATTGCTTGTTGCTTCGTCGAGTATCAGTATCGAAGGTTCCGCGAGTATGGCTCGCGCGATCGCCAACAGCTGGCGCTGCCCCTGGCTGAGATTGCTGCCGCTTTCGGCAAGTTCGGTATCGTAACCCTTTGGCAGCCTGCGTATGAAATCGTCGGCATTGGCCATCTGTGCAGCCTTCTTCATTTCCTCGTCTGTCGCGTCCAACTTGCCGTATTTGATGTTGTCCCTGATAGTTCCGGAAAACAGGTACGTATCCTGAAGCACTATACCGAAGCACTTCCTGAGGCTTTCCCTCGTGTATTCGCGTATATCGCGCCCGTCTATAAGTATCCTGCCCGAAGTGACATCGTAAAAACGTGACAGCAGGCTGACGACCGTTGTCTTTCCCGCTCCTGTCGGTCCAACCAGCGCTGTATTGCTGCCGGCCTCGGCTTTAAAGCTGACATCCTTCAGTATCGACACATCCGGCCTGTAGCCGAAAGTTACATGTTCGAAGGTTACATTGCCGTCCGTATCGGTAAGTACAATAGCTCCGGGTTTATCGGGCAGCTCCTCCGACTCGTCCATTATCTCGAATACCCTTTCAGCTCCGGCGACAGCAGTCTGCAACGTGTTGTATGTGTTCGCAATATTGTTCAAAGGCCTTGTAAATTGTCTGGAGTAGCTCAGGAAGCTTGCTATGACGCCAATATCGATCATACCGCCTACAGCCAGAAGTCCGCCCACGCCTGCTACCGCAGCGAAGCCTATATTTCCTATAACGTTCATCAGAGGCATCATGAAGCCGGCAAATATCTGGGCCCTGATTCCCACCCTGCAAAGAGAGTCATTTACGTTTTCGAACTGTTCGATCACCTTTTCCTCGTGGTTGAACGCCTTGACAACGTGTATTCCCGAAATGGACTCCTCAATCTGCCCGTTCAGCTTGCCAAGCTCGGCCTGCTGCTGCTTGAAAAGCACCGAGGTTTTCTTCGTTATCGTTCTCGTAAGCAGCAGTACAAGCGGTACCGTGATCATACTGGCCAGGGTCAGCAGAGGGCTGAGTACAGTCATCATTATGAGTGACCCCAGTACGGAAATGCTGTCCGAGAGAAGCTGCGTCGTGGATTGCGATATTGTGGTACTGACGTTGTCGATGTCGTTTGTCAGCCTGCTCATCAGGTCACCGTGACTGCGGGTATCGAAAAATGCTACAGGCAGCCTGTGCAGCTTTTCAAACAGAGTACGCCTCAGGTGGTATACGATGCGCTGTGAAACTCCCGCCATCAGCCAGCCCTGGAGCATTACCACAAAACCGTCGGCGATATATGAAGCGAGGAGCACCAGAACGATCGAACCAAGCAGGCTGAAATTCACAGAACCGGGGCCCTGCGACATAACCTTTACGGCACGTCCTATGAGGTATGGGGCGGACAGGCCAACCGCGGCATCAGCAAGTACAAGCAGCAGGACCAATGAAAGCATCAGCCTCTCCCTGCCGAAATACGACCAGAGGCGAAGCATGGTCTTCCTGAAATTCCGGGGTTTAATAACGGGTGCCATACCGGGCGGACCGCCGCCCCTCCTGGGGCCGAAGCCCATGCCTACGGGTATGGTCATGTTGTCTCTTGACCTCTGCGGCTGTCCCGACGTTCGTCCATCCTGTACCCTGCCGGGCTGTTGGTTTTGGTTGTTATCCGGCACGTCGGTCACCTTCCTTTCCTATCTGAGAAAGGTATATCTCCCTGTAAACGCCGCAGTTTTCAATAAGTTCGTCATGGGTTCCGAACCCTGCCAGCAAGCCGTTGTCCAGTACCGCTATCCTGTCTGCGTTCATTACCGAGTTGATCCTTTGAGTTATCAAAAAACAGGAAAGCTTTGCCGAAAAAGTCTTCAGCGCCTCCCTTATCCTGGCCTCCGTGATCATATCGACTGCGCTGGTGCAGTCGTCGAGTATCAGTATGTCCGGTTCCCTTACCAGCGCCCTGGCTATCGCTATACGCTGTTTCTGGCCTCCGGAAAGGTTTATGCCCCCCTGTCCGAGCATGGTGTCATAGCCCTCGGGAAACGACATAATAAAATCGTGCGCCTGTGCGGCGGCAGCTGCCTTCCTGACCTCCCCGTCACCGGCATTTTCGCGGCCCCACCTGATGTTTTCCGCTATGGTGCCGGAGAATAGAACGGTCTTTTGCGGCACTACCGCTATCCTGTCCCGTAAAGCTTTCGGGTTCAGCCTTCTTACGTCGACACCTCCGACATTTACCGAACCCGAATCTACATCATAAAAACGGGGTATCAGATTCACGAGGGTACTCTTCCCCGAACCCGTCGAGCCTATTATTCCAATGGTTTCACCAGATTTGCAAACAAAATTTATATCTTTCAATACCGGGTCCGATTCTTTCGAATATGAAAAGGTAACGTTTTCGAATTCGACGTCGGATGAGTTGATGGCAGAGCTCCCCGCTTCATTCGCACTCAGTGCGTTTTTATCAAATCTCATTCCGGCCTCATGCCGCATTATCTCCTCGATACGTTCGCCCGATGCCTTTGCTCTGATGAATGCATTGAATACGAAGGATATCATGTTAAGTGAAATGAGTATCTGCGTCATGTAGTTTACAAAAGCGATTACCTGACCGACAAGTACCTTGCCGGTATCGACATAACCGCCTCCGAGCCAGAGTACCGCAACAATTCCTATATTTACCGTCATGGATATGCCGGGTGAGAATATTGACATAACACGCATTGCAGACGACGTGGTATCGGCCAGTTGGCGGTTCGAAGCTTCGAAGCGTTCCGATTCGTATTCTGACCGGCTGAAGGCCTTTACTACGCGGATACCCGAAAGGTATTCGCGTATGACGCCGTTTACACGGTCTATCCCTTTTTGCACTTTTTTAAAGAAAGGGTAGCCTGTTTTAATGCTCAAAAATATGACGATACCCACCACCGGAACGACGGCTGCAAGGACCAGAGCCAGCCTCCAGTTAAGGAATGCGGCCATTATTATGCTTCCGATGCAGAGCAGCGGCGCTCTGACAAATATCCTCATAAGCCCGTTTATAAAGTTCTGCACCTGGGTGACATCGTTGGTCAGCCTGGTAATGAGCGAGGCCGGGTTGTAACGATCGAGATCCTGAAATGAAAACGACTGTATTTTTTTAAAGAGATCGGACCTAAGCTCCGTTCCGAATTTCAATGAAACGTTGCTGGAGATGATATTGCGGCTGACTGCGCCGACTGCGCCGATCGCGGTCACGAGCAGCATTATCAGCCCGAAACGTATGACATAAGCGATATCCTTCTGCCTGACACCGATATCGACGATAGCCGACATAATAGTCGGCTGGGCCAGATCGCAGGCCGCTTCCAACGTCAGACACGCAACTGCAAGGCAAAACGGTTTCCAGTATTTTTTGGCGTACTTGCTCAGAAATGACATATCAAGCCTACCCGTGTTTTCTTCTTCATTGCAATATTTTATCAGAGCTATAGCCATTTTTCAAAGAAAAGTATAATGTTCGGGCTTATTATGGCCTTTAAGTAATAGAATCAATAAAAAATGGGATCAATTTTCAGAAATTATTGTTAAAAATTTATCGAATTAACCAATGACAAATTTCATGTCCTCATTTATAATTTAGTAATAGAGAATTAGAATTCGGGCTTGTTGGCACCCACATGCCGTTGGAGGAGTGCGGCGGCCCCGTTAAATATTCATACGGATAGAGAGGAATGTGCGATGAAAACTCTTACAGACAAAAAGCGTATCAAAATCACAGTCAATGGACGCGAAACCGAAGTGTATGATAATCTTACCATCCTTCAGGCTCTGCTGCAGGAGGGGATCCATATACCCCATCTGTGCTACGATATAAGACTCGACCGTTCAAACGGCAACTGCGGGTTATGTGTCGTCGAAGTAGGGGAAGAGGATAACAAGCGCGACGTAAAGGCATGCCAGACGCCTGTAAAGGAAGGCATGGTCATCTGTACGAGCAGCCCGAAGCT
>DATALQ010000036.1:0-78746 GCA_036260935.1 Clostridia bacterium | reverse complement strand
GTCTTATCACAAAAGCCTTTACTTTTAACGTCTGTAATGCTACTATACCACATTTTTACATTAAAATCAATTGACATAGTTGCCCAAAGTGTCGGCAAAGGATTGTAAAACCCGGCAATGGAAGGTATTTGCCTTTGGATGTAAAATATCACTTACCGTTTACGTCGAGGCTGCCATGCGATATAGGGAAAACTGCACAGAGCATAGCCAAAACTGCATGCTGCATAGCCGAAAATGCTCGGGTATAGCCGAAGCTTGCATGGGGCATCGCCATAGATGGCAAAAATAAATCCGGAGGTATGGCTATGGAAATCAGTAAAGGTGCAATCACTGCTATTGTTACAGCTTTTGGGCGTGCATATCACTCACTGTATGATGAACCTAAAATATTCGACGATTATCTGGCAAAGGACATGATGACGAAGGAGACGTTTGACTTCATTGCCCACAGCCTTGCAGGCTCCTTGAGCTTTTTTGACCCTGAAGCGGCTGCCAGGCTGCTGCCTGAAAATGAATCGCTTGCATATGTGATGAGAGCCCAGTCAGCTCCGATATCGCTGGCGCGTGCCAGATATACTGAGGACTATCTTGAAATGGCGGTCAGGGAGGGCTTTACGCAATATGTGCTGCTCGGGGCCGGAATGGACACTTTTGCATTCAGAAGGCCAGACATGCTTGAACGTCTGCATGTTTACGAGCTTGACCAGCCTGTTACTCAGGGATATAAACTGGCGAGAATAGGCGAGCTCGGGTGGAAGGTACCTGAAAACCTCAGTTTTATATCGATAGACCTTTCAAAGGAGGAACTTGCTTCCGCACTTTATAACAAGGGCTTCAGTAGGAAGGAGAGAAGCGTTTTTAATTGGCTGGGCGTAACCTACTACCTTGAAAAAGCAGATGTGCTCTCGACCTTCAGCAGGATTGCCGAAGCTTCAGCGCCGGGAAGCATGGTCGTATTTGATTACCTTGATATGGATGCTTTTGATGATGCAAAAGCTTCCCACCGGGTAAAAACTGCGCGCCAAATCGTAAGTAATGCTGGAGAACCGATGAAATCGGGCTTTGAAATGGATGAAATGAAGGCTTTGCTTACCGGAGCCGGTTTGGAACTCATTGAAGATCTGGATACAGCCGCGATGCAAAAAGCATACTTTAGCGGACGCACCGATGGTTATACGGCGCTCGAACACTTCCACATCGCCAGGGCAAGAGCTAAAGAGAAGTAACTCAAACGGCTTGCCAGTAAATCAATATTATGGTATACTTTCAGTAATTCAATGATTGTTATAAACGGTTGGGCGGATCAGTGATCCGCTTTCAAGAGATCAGGCTTTTGGGGTGGGAAGCTCGCTTTTGCGAGTTTTCCGCCTTTTTTGTTTTGCCGGATCAATCACGTACGAAGGGAGGCGGCCTGAATGGAAAACCCTAAAAAGTATATTATCTCGGTGCTGTGCTTTTTCGCTGCTGCAATTGTAATATCGATTATCGTAGCCAAGTTCATGTTCTGATCGGGTCGGGTAAAAATTATAAGATAAATGTTTAAGTTTTCGGTGCTGTGGTAAATTACCTTTGTCAAAAATTCAACTGATATTTAGATCATTCAGGAGGTAATTTATGATTAAAAAGTTCGTATGTTCAGTATGCGGATATGTCCATTATGGTGCAGAAGCGCCGGAACAGTGCCCTCAGTGCAAAGCTCCCAAATCGAAATTCGTCGAAAAGCAGGACGGAGCATTGCAGTGGGCGGATGAACATAAAATTGGTGTAGCTCAGGGCGTGGATGCTGAAATACTTGAAGGTCTCAGGGCCAATTTTACGGGAGAGTGCACGGAAGTCGGAATGTACCTTGCCATGAGCAGGCAGGCGGACAGGGAAGGGTATCCAGAAATTGCCGAGGCATATAAAAGGATAGCTTTTGAAGAAGCCGACCACGCTTCGAGATTTGCCGAGCTTCTTGGCGAAGTCGTCCATGCTGATACCAAAAAGAACCTGGAACTCAGGCTCGAAGCCGAGTTCGGAGCCTGCCAGGGTAAGAAGGACATTGCGACCAGGGCAAAACAGCTCAATTACGACGCCATCCACGACACAGTTCACGAAATGTGCAAGGACGAAGCAAGGCACGGAATGGCGTTCAAGGGATTGTTGGAGAGATATTTCGGGAAGTAGTAGAAGAGTTCAACGAAGGGACGGTTTTGCCGTCCCTTAATTCTTTGGTCTTAAATCATCATAGATAAGAGATTAATCTAATTTGAGAAGGGACTCATCTTGTTTTAGTTGAACCAGGTTGACACTGCTCCGCCATAAGTCTTTTCGATTTTCTATATTGTATGAAAGCTTTGATGAACTGATTTGTCTTGTTCCATCAAAATATTTACCAGTCACACCTTCCAATTCTGTACTTATTAATAATGATGCCAACGCTCTCCCAGATTTTCTGACTGTATTTACATTTCGCTTAAATAAGGTCAATACCGGAAAAACATATTTCCAAACGAGTCTGGCGATTAAGCTGTAATCCCGGGCTAATCCTGTTCCGGGCATCATTCCTGGGTTAAAGGCATTAACTGCAATGTTTTTAGCAGTTTGCAATTTTAGTCTCTCATCCAGTTCGTAGGAACAATATATATTGCATAATTTCGAAGTTGTGTATCGTTCAGTTCCAGACGTAGTTATCTTACTTTTGTCAGGATAAGCAAGAAACTCCGCCTTGTCATAGATTGGCTCCGGCATACCGGTTTTTTTGCAAGGGGTCATGAGTATCACTGCTTACAAAAATAATCCTGCCGGAATTAATGATTTTTTTGAGTAACAAATTAACTAAAAGAAAATGTCCGAGATGATTTACTCCAAAAGTTGCTTCAAAGCCATCTTTCGTGTATTGGACACCATTTATGATTTGCAAGCCTGCATTGCACACAATAGCGTACAGAGGTGGAAAGTCTGAGCTTATTCTTAAAATGCCGATACACTGCACTTCTGGATAGTTGCATTTTCTTCTCAAGTTCCAAAGCAGCAATGTTATTATTTGCTGTTTCCCTTATTATTGAACACATGGCTGTTTCTGCTCTTTCCAAGCTGCGGCAGGCTAAGATAATGAAGTTATCTTTATCATTTTTTGCAATGTTTTTAGCGCATTCGTAGCCTAGACCGGCATTACCGCCTGTTATAATAATGGTTCTCGGGGTTGAATTTATATTTTTCAAAATATTTTATCTCCTTTGCTCGGCATTGAATTAAAGCTATAGGAGTTTGATTATTTGTTGTTGACAGTGTCAACACATTTAATTATAACTCAGCAGGTTGACACTGTCAACAGAGTGCAATAAAATGACTTTATAAAGATATTTGTGAATGGAGTTGGCATAGTGGCATGAACGACACGAAACAAAAGCTGATGGATGTTACGAGGCAAATGATCGATAATGGCGGAATTGATTCGGTAAGCATGCGCGAACTTGGGAAGAAAATGCAACTATCCAGAAGTGCAGTGTATCGGCATTTTAAGAATAAGGAAGATTTGCTTGCAGCTATTGTCGTTGCAAATTTCATGGAGTTAGAAAACATTATTAGTAATTCAATTAAAGATATTAATGATCCTATTAAGCTTTTGGAGAACATTTTAATTCGTTACTATGATTTTGGTTTGCAGAATCGCGATCATTACAGGTTGATGTTTGGGCACGGGTGGGACAAGGAACAGTATCCTGAAGTTTATGCCGCTGCCTTTAAAACATTTGATACCTCATCTGCTATTCTGGCAAAAGCCCAAGAAAAGAAATGCATTGTCGATAAACCGACAAAAGAACTTGCGGCAATGGTCTATGCATTTATTCATGGTCTTGTCGAATTAAGATTTGCCGGGCATGATGAGCCTGAAAAAGGATTGAATGATCCACATAGTCTGATTAGTTCATTTTTAAGCATCATTCGAGTTTAAGAATGTCTGTGGGAAAACCTAGCTTTATTAAAGGGCATGATGTGTGAAACGTTGATTTAAAGCCATTGTATGGTGTATGTTTCATGACGAAGCAAGACACGGTATGGCATTCAATATATTTTGAATTATGACAGGTTGTTGTCTAATTTGTCATGCTATAATGATAAAAATATGGCAGGAGGATTTAAAATGAGCAGATACGAAGAAGGAATAAGATTAATCGAGGAAAGGTGCGGCAACGGAAAAGATAATATCATCTCTCTCTCAACCATCGCAATGGAACCGAACGCTGACGGGAAACCCCGTCCTTATGTCCGTGATGTGGACGCTTATTATGAAGACGGTGTGTTTTATATTACTACTTCGTCGAAATCAACTAAAATGCAGCAGATAGCTCAAAATAATGAGGTTGCATTTGCGGTATGTTTCGAGTGGTTTTCCGGAAATGGAATTGGTGAAAACCTCGGGTGGGTTTTAGATCCGAAAAACGCTGAGCTAAGGACTAAACTTCGTGAAGCATTTGCCAAATGGTATGACCAGGCAAACAATGAACAGAATGAAGACTGCGTTATTTTGGCAATCCGCATCACAAGAGGCACGGTAATTAAAGACCACGGTGCTGTGCGTTATAATATGGACTTCGTTAATAAGGTAGAGACTGAAGAAGGAAAAATTATATAATACCGCATATCGCTGTATGAAAATACAATTTTCATTATCGGCAAATCGATGAATATCAAGGCATATTACCGAAGTTCACGAAACCGATGTTGAAAGTTGTATTTTTTGTTTTTATCTTATTCAACTTAAAGTTGAATACAGTGAACTCATTCAATAATTCGGTTATTGCCTGCTAGCATTTGTCAGGATAAAATGAGCATATCGGAGGTGCAATATGCTCGATAATAAAAAAGTATCATCATTTATTTCATCCAAACGTAGAGCGATAGGTTTGACTCAGCAACAAATAGCTGAGAAACTGAATGTTTCGTTTCAGGCTGTTTCGAAGTGGGAGAATGGAACAACCTTTCCAAATACGGAATTGTTGACTGACCTGTCGGATTTGCTTGGAATAACAGTGGATGAAATGTTAAGAGGCAAGGAAGCTGACAATTCAGGTCTCACTTATAGCAAGGCCGGCGTAGATATTCATTATACAGATACGCTAAAACGCGAAATGGGCAATTGTATTTCGACAGATAATCCTCGTGTCCTCAACGGATTGGGTCCATTTGCTTCGCTGTATGATATGAAATTTGATGAAATCGAGCATCCTGTTTTAGTGTTAAAAAGCGAAGAACCCGGTTCAAAGCAGAAACTTGCTATGGAATATGGGTTTACCGAATCAATATGCCATGACATGATAAATCATTTAGTCAATGATATCATTGTAATGGGTGCCGCTCCGTTAGCAGTCCTTGATACAATTGTTTGTGGAAATGCAGAAAAAGAAACGATAAAAAGCATTGTAAGCGGAATTTCAAGCGCTTGCAAGCTTAACGATTGCTCTCTGGTTGGAGGCGAAACTTCCATACAGCCAGGTATTGTTGAGAATGGTACTTATATTTTAACTTCAAGCATTGCAGGTATTGTTGATAAAGATAAGATTATAGATGGTTCAAGGATAAAAGAGGGTAACATAATTCTTGCGGTGGCATCCAACGGTCTGCATACGAATGGTTATTCGTTGGTAAGACTGCTTATGGATGAAATGCCTCAAATCAAAAATGAAAAAATAAACAATGAAACATTTATTGAGGCTATTATGAAGCCTCACTCGGCCTATTACAAGGCAATTAAGGGTTTAATATCCGATGGAAAAATCAAAGGAATGGCACACATCACTGGCGGTGGGATCGAGGGGAATCTGAAAAGGATTATCCCGGATAGCCTGACTGCCGAAATTGATTTATCCCGGATAAGGGTGCTGCCGTTATTCAAGCATATAAAAAATAATGGCAACATTTCCGAAGCCGAGATGTTAAGCACTTTTAATTGCGGAGTTGGGTTAATTCTTGTTGTTGAACCTTCATTTGCTGATATTGCCGTTAAGCATATAGAACAGTATTACGACTGTTACCCGATTGGAAAGATTACTTCAGGTCACGACAAAGTTGTTTTCTCCAGGAACTTGGCTTGGTAAGGGTGTTTGGATGACAAAAATGATTATTACGGATTTGGATAATACGCTTCTGCGAAGCGATAAAACTATTTCCGAATATACTATTGAGGTACTCAAAAAGTGTCAATCAAAAGGAGTTAAGGTTGCATTTGCTACCGCAAGGTCGGCGCAAGCGTCTTCAAGGCTTGTTAAACAATTTGTCCCCGATGTATTTATAGGTTATGGCGGAGCATTAGTGTCTGTAGGGGATGCAGTTATACAGCGTTTTGATATACCCGCAGACACTTCTTCGCAAATAATAAAAGAATGCTTGAATACGGCGGAGGTATTATCAGTTTCCGCTATAAATGAATCTGTCGCGTTTTCGAGTGACCGAAAACATATTTTACGAAAAAATTCCTCATATTACCAATATTCCGACTTTTCAAGTAATCTTAATTATAGATACTTAAAAATATCGTTAAGAGCCACCGACCCGGCTGCCGTCGAGAAAATAGCTTCCTATTACCCGATGTGTGATATGCTGCGGTATACCGATGAAGATTTATACAGGTTTGCTAATCGTGATGCTGTAAAATGGAATGCAGTAAAAACAGTCGCTGAATATCTTAATATCAATTCCGAATCCTTCGTTGCCTTTGGCGACGACTATAATGATTTGGAAATGCTGGAGAAGTGCGGAACAGGGGTTGCGGTTAAAAATGCGATTGACAAAGTACGCCTTGCCGCAAGGTATATCTGTGAAACAAATGATAACGACGGTGTTGCCAAATGGATTGAGGAACATGAGCTATAAGCATTTCCGGTTAGGTTCATTGACATAGGATTTTGGCTTGTGTAAAATTCTGTATATATGTGATGAGCTAATAATAGGATAGTTTCAGTAACAAGGGAAAGGTTAGTAAAATGAGTGATGCTTTAGTTCAGTTCATGCAGAAAAAGACCATGCTTAGTAGTACTGAAATTGCAGAACTTGTTAAGGAGATAAATGTACAGACATTCGAGAAAGGAACAATTCTGCTGAGACAGGGTGAAATATCAACCAGGTGCTATTTTGTTTTGACTGGCTGTATAAGGCAGTACTCATGCATGGAGGATGGCAGGGAAAATACATATAATTTTTTCACGGAAGAGCAGGCTGTTGTAATGGTTAATAGTTATAAGCAGAGGAAGCCTTCCGAATATTTTTTATCCTGCGTAGAGACTTCCACGCTGCTTGTAGGTGAATTGGATTCAGAAGAAAGTATGTACAACAAATTCCCGAAGCTCAAGGAAATAACACGAAGTATTATAGAATCGAATTTGGGCGAAGCACAGGATGAGCACGCCCTGTTCATCAGCTCCACCCCGGAAGAACGTTACAGGATGATACTGAAAAAAAGACCGGACTTAATTAATCGTGTCCCGCAGCATCAGTTGGCAAGTTATCTGGGAATAACCCCCGAGTCCTTGAGCCGAATAAAGAAAAGGCTGCTATAGGGCAGCCTTTCCGCCTTTTACTAACAGCCATACTCCAAAGCCCAGTTCACCGACAGCCATTGGCAGGCTTAATATAGTTTCTGCAACAGCAGTTATATTGTCATATCGTGGCAGGAACAGATGCATTATATGGATGAAAATGTAGCTGACAGAGGCAATGAATAGTAAGATCCCGAGGACCTTAGAGATGAATTTTGATTTCAAGACCAGTAAGCCTGTTATGAAAAGGTGGATTCCAAAGATGACCAGACCGAAGGACCACATTTCCCGGAATGCATTTATGGACAGCATTACCTGGGTTTGAAGTTGATTGCCTTGCATTGATGAAAAGCTTTTGTCCCCTCCTAATAATAGCGTTACAAATACAAGATTCATTACTGCCGTTCCCAAAATAATCGCATAAGCAATTCTGAACCATGCACTGAGCAAAGCCAGACTGTTGTCAACCTGTTTCAGGTATAAGTACAATGCCCACGCTGTTACTATATCGGCTGTAAGTATAATGAGCCAGCCGAAAATCCCTGTGCGGAAAAATCCAATAGAATTTAAAATGTTATTCGTAGTAGAAGCTGCACTACCCCAGTCAATTAATTTGTTTTGCACCATTCCAACGGCAAACATTGCAGATACTGCTACGACCAGCATTGCTATTCCAGCGGTGATTGCAGCTTTACGTTGGGTTATTTTCTCCGTTTCGAATACCAACATTATTTTAACCTCCTTACCTTTTGATGAAATTGTATAATGGTAGATTGGATATCTCATTGACTTAAGTCAAGAAACATAAGAGCCTTTATGGTCTAGTGAAATAAACCTGATAAGAAGGTTATTTTTGAAAGGTATGCATAACTTGGCTTTCTAGTGCCTTTTCGACAGTTATTTGGACTTAAATTGCATAAAGATCGGAGAATTCAATTATTATACGCTGTAAGAAGTCCTGCTCGTTTGCCGGCTTGGACGGGAGCTGAATATTTTCATCAATTAATATAACAGGGAGTTCGATTGTGAATTCGCTCCCTTTTCCATATTCACTGCTTACCAGTATCCTGCCTCCGTGTAGTTCTACCAGATTTTTAACCAGCGAAAGACCAATCCCGCTGCCCTCATAATTTCTCGTCAGAGAACTATCCACCTGCCTGAATCTCTCGAATATGATATCGAGCTTGTCTTGTGGTATGCCGATACCATTATCCTTTACCGTAATGACTACAAGCTCGCTGCTGCTTTTGATATTAACTGATATTTCTCCTCCGGGCTTTGAAAACTTTACGGCATTGGAAAGCAGGTTGAGCAGAATTTTTTCGATCTTGTCGGCATCCACAGCCATCATTATTTCCTCGGCGTCCGTATCAAAAACGAGCTCAAGGCCTTTATGCCTGACATAATCAGCTACGGACATCGTAATGTCCTCCACCACCTGGATAATATTTTGATTATGCAGGTTTATTTCACAAAACCCTGACTCTATCTTGGTCATATCGATTAGGTTGTTCGTAAGCCTCATCAGCCTATAACAGTTTTGTTTCATGGTTTTAAAGTGATGTTTCGTTTTATCGTCTGTTTTCACCGCGTTTCCTGATGAATTCTCAAGCTCCATCAGCTGCAGCGTTCCAAGGATTACATTTATCGGGGTCCTGAATTCATGAGAGATATTTGAGAAAAACTCACTTTTCAACTTATCATATTCCATTGCTTCCTGAACGAGCCGCTTGTTTTCAATAGCTACCTGCGCAATTTGTGAAAGCTCGTTGCCCAATACGAGGCAGGATATGGACAAGGTATTGTAACGACTGACTCCGTCATCGGCAACTCCCTGTTCACCCCCGCTAAAATAGCCAACCAGCGGTTTGCCGCCCAGCATGTTCATCATGCGGGTAATTTCCTGCTTGGATGTGTCACCGGTAAACCTTGAGCGCATCTTACAGCAGTATACAAAGCTAACGGCGATATCTGAAATCCCTCCCCTTATAATAGCCTTGCGCAACGCGTCGGTCCCAGAGTCCAGCATTTTTTCGCTATTAATGCCCATTAATGTCAGGACAGTTCCTGTTTTAATCCTGCCCTTCACTTCGATTCCCCCGCAGGATGCAGTATTCATAGAGAAGGTTAGGCTGTATTGCCCCATTGGATTTGATATACCGAATATGATACCGGTTTTATTCACTAATTCCTTCAGTGATTCTTCAGATATTTTCAGTATGTTACTGAGCGCTTTCTGGGCAGGCATTCCGTCAAGTTCGAGTATTTTGTAACCTTCGGATAAAGTAACCACTGTTTTCAGGTCGGTAGGTATAAATCCGTGCGTTAATGATATGCCAAACTGCAGTTCTGTTTCAAATACAGCCAAAAGGATGCTATCCTTATACACCTCGGTATTATGTAATACATAATTGACTTCCAACTGGCTGCCGTCCAGGGAAGACCCCCCGAAGACGGGATATATCCCCAGAGATTCGGCTTTCAATGCCTCCAGGATCTCATAACCGCATGAAATGCTGTTTTTCGTATTTCCCGGTGTAAAAAGCATAATGAAAATGCTTCTGCCGTCAGGTGTTATATTTCTGGAAAATTCACAGATGTTATGAAAGAAAGGACTTACTTGTGGAGATTCTATGGCTTTTTTCAATGAAGCCTGCCAATCATCGGACACGCCGGTTCCAATACCGCAGTGCACTTTTAAAAAGGGAGAGGCCAAAGCAACGACCAGAACCGTATCGTTATGGCATCCGTTGCATACTTCTCCTGCCGTAGATGTTCCTAAGACAGGGGCTTCACCTGCAACGCATTTGATGCCCTGGAGGACTTCCTGAAGGTTATATTCAACAGAGGTATATACCAAAACAACTGAGAGCTCATACATATGGATAGAGTTTACAGCCTGTTTTGCCGCTTTCATGCCGGTTTCGAAAGATGAGATGCCGTTCGCAATACCATAACCGATTTCTATTTTGGGGTGCGTATTTGTATCCATAACAACCTCCAAGAAATCTATTAGCAAACAATATTTATTTATTTTAACGGTATGAGCTTCGGACAATAAATCAACAAATTTGTCTTTTATTTTACTATTTTTATGCTAAAATTTCAATAATTATAAAGCGGTAAGATGTATTCATACACGACCCGTCGGAAACTTTATTGCCGTTAACTGCACGTTATGTTATAATTTCTCATGATTATCAACAAAATAATGGGATTGGTAGGTATTTCCGATGGCAGAGCGCAGTATTGATTCAAAGGTTAAGAAGGAGTCTGCTTTCACCCTGAGAGGCGCTGACGGTATACGTGCCCTTGCGTGTCTGGCCGTCATGCTCCACCACGTTTCACAGCGGCTTTCAGTACAATGGCAGCCATCGCCCGTTGTCCGGGACATAAATGCTTTTCTTTTGTTGGGCAACACGGGTGTAAGCGTGTTTTTCGTACTAAGCGGGTTTCTGCTTTCATATCCCTTCTGGAAACAGTTTTTCAATGGCGGACAATTCCCTGATATAAAGCAATATGCCGTGAGGCGCGCGGCAAGGATAATGCCCGGTTATTATTTGTCCTTCGTGGTATGCAGCCTTATAATACTGATATTCGGCATACCGTCTCAATATTTTTGGATAAGAGCTTTATCAGGGTTGACATTTACGGCAGGCTTCAACTACGTTACATTTTTCCCGAACGAAATAAACGGCCCGTTTTGGTCTATCGGCTTTGAAGTCTTCTGCTATCTGCTGATGCCCCTGTTTATGTTTGTCATGTACCGTTTGATCAGGAAGAAGAGGACCTTTTTGAAATCGCTTATTTTCTGGCTGGCGGTTGTCGCATTCGTAGTATTCCTGAACAGCCTCATACATGCATGGTTCACGCCTGACGGTGTTCGCCGGGGGTGGCAGTACGGAATTATCGGAGGAGCCAAGTATTGGATGCCGAATTACAATCCTATCGGATTTTTCCTGCACTTTACAGTTGGAATCCTGGCTTCGGGCATTGCGGCTTGGTTGTTCAAAATCTCGGCTGCGTCGGGGAAGTTCGGGAAAAGGGGCGGATTCGATATCATCTGCGCTTTCAGCCTGTCGTGCGCATTTGTTCTGCTGTGGCTGGTGAAACGTGCACCTGAATTTACTTTGGGCTTCCAGAGACAGCCGTATTATTTCCCGCTTTACGCCCTGCTGATAGGCGCCTTCCTTGCAGCTGCTCCGCACTCGAATATCATGGGCAGGATACTTGACAATCCTTTCTTCAGATATACTGCAAAGGTGTCGTTTGGACTGTATATATGGCATTACGTAATAATCTATATTGTCAGTATTACAATGGTAAAGAATTATCAGGTTATGGGTATGACGGACCTGAAATCATGGGCTTTAGTTTCGCTTGCTGTATTTGCAGTATCATATGTTGTTGCTGCATTGTCGTACAAATTTATCGAAAAGCCCGTGTTGGACCGTGTGCATAAAAGAAAGTCGGGCGGAAACAGGCTAGATATCTCTGCCCAGCAGACCGTACAGCAATAATTTGAAGATCAACGCCAAAAACCCCGGTATTTTCAAATACCAGGGGTTTTTAGCTGTTGCTAATATCTGACTATTTTACTTCAGATACTTGGATGACACATACCCGGTGTGGGTTCCATGCTGGATTTTCTTCCACCCGGACTTTGATGCAACGACCTTAACTGTTGCACCCTTCTTTAATGTGCCGATCTTTTTGAAAGTCTTGGCAGGTCCGCTTCTGATGTTCAGAGCTTTAGCGGTGACTTTAGCCCTGGAGCCGGCCTTTAGAGTCTTTCGAGCAGCGGTCAACCTTGCTTTTGCGGTAGTCCTTCTGGCTGCGGTCAATCTTGCCTTGGCTTTTGCAGTCCGTTTAGCAGCAGTCATTCTTGCTTTAGTTGTGGTCCTTTTTGCCGTCCTCTTAGCTGCGGTCATCCTGGCTTTTGCTTTAGCTTTTTTAGCTTTAGTCATCTTAGCTTTGGCTTTAGCTTTTTTAGCCGCAGTCTTTTTGACGGTGGTCCTTACGGTTACGGGCGCCTTACCGGCAGCTTTGGCGAATGATATTGTCGGTGTTGCGAAACTCAGAGTGAATGTCGCCAACAATACGAGGCACAGTGCTGAAAGCTTTTTAAACATTTTCATATCTCAACCTCCTTTGATTTTTATCAACATACATAATTAATTTGTCACTGTTTATGATCTTTTATTATGTCAATATGTTGCTGGCCAGAATAGCAATGTCTTCTAAAAATACTTGTGGTTTAGCGTGGCAAGGCTTTTGTTTTTAGTATAAGGAATATATTGGTTGACACGGTAATTTTATTATGATAATATATGAATGAACAGAAAAATATTCATTCATAATAGAGGTATAGAAAGTTGAAGGTGTTAATATGGAAGGTATAATCATTTATGCAACCAAATACGGATGCACGAAAAAGGCAGCCGGATTGCTTCGGGAGAAGCTGCAGGAGAAGCTGCAGAGCGGGATGAAAGCTGTGGATATCGGAAAAGAAAAAGCTCCGGATCTATCGGCGTATGATGTTGTAATTCTCGGCGGCCCTATTTATGTGGGCAAGACATTGAAACCGTTAGCTGATTACATGCAGAAAAATCTTGAAGTTTTGAAACGAAAAAGGCTGGCTTTGTTTCTCTGCGCCGGCGAACAGGACCCGGGGCAAAAGGAGCTGCTGTTGGCCGGAGCGTTTCCTGAAGAGCTCCGTAAAATCGCTGTTGCATGCGAAGTCTTCGGAGGGGAGCTTAATTGGGACAAACTCGATTTCATGACAAGGCTGATACTCAGGTTGGTAAAAGGAATTAAGACAGGCTATTACAGGCTTTCGCAGGAAAAGATCGAAAAATTTGCTTTGGATGTATCAAAAGCGGGGGTATTGAAATAGAAGGTAACCGTTTTACGAATGATTCAGTGACAAAATCGCAGGAAGGGGAGAAAATCGTTTTGATCGACAAAAAAGCTGAAATTTTGAGATGCGGAAAAGAACTGTTCAGTTCCAGGGGTTTCAAGGCTTCGAATATTGCAGAGATCACAAAAATGGCGGGTATGGCGACCGGTACGTTCTACAACTACTACCCTTCGAAAGAAAAACTGTTTATGGAAATTTATATGGATGAAAACGCCAAGCTGAAGAAGAGAATAATTGATTCTTTGGATCTTGACGCGGAACCCATGCAGGTAATGATGGAGATGTTAGCCGCAAACTACGAAGGAATGAGCTCCAACCCTATCTTGAAGGAATGGTACAATAAGGACGTTTTCAATAGGATAGAGCGTAATTTTCGCGAAGAGAACGGACTTGGAAATGTGGATTTCCTCTACGAAAGCTTTATCGACGTCGTGAAAAAATGGCAGAAGGACGGGAAAATGAGAAACGATATCGATACGGGGATGATCATGGCTATTTTCGCGTCCATAACCAATGTCGATCTGCACAAGGAGGAAATCGGGCTCGGGTATTTTCCGGAGGTATTGCAGTATATCGGGGAGTTTGTGATGAAAGGGCTCATGGATACCTCTAAAGGTTGATTTTCGCAGGGCGAACGAGGAAAACCGGAGTTCATGGGTAGGAAGGCCGGTATTTTGAAAGCGGGGGTCAGATGGTAAAGATTAAGCTTGCCCAGTCTGAAAACTTCGGAATGGGCACGGTTATAACGAACAGAGTTTTCGGAGAAATGGCGGAGGAAGCGCTGCAGGCTGCATTGCAGGAGACTTCAAGGCTTGAACGGCTGCTGAGCCGCTTTATCAGGGACAGTGATATAAGCAGGATAAACGTATGCGCCGGAACCGGATGTCAGGGGATCGGCAGTGAAACCTGCGAATTGCTTTTGCGCTCCCTGGAATTTTCTGAGCGCTGCAATGGCAGCTTCGACGTCACTATCGGGCCGCTTGCCGCTTTATGGTCGGGAGCAAGGGAAAGCTCGGAGCCTCCCTGCGAAGCTGAGATAGCAGATGCTCTTCCGCTTGTTGGGTATCGCGACCTTGCACTGGATCCTCGGGAGGGAACGGCCGCACTTGGGCGGTCGGGCCAGTCGATCGATCTGGGTGGGATAGGCAAGGGGTATGCAGCCGACAAGGTACTCGATATTTATAGGAAATTCGGTATCGGATCAGCATTTACAAATTTCGGAGGCAATGTTGCCGTGATCGGAGTAAAGCCCGACGGATCACCATGGCGTATCGGCATCCGGCATCCAAGGAGCGAAAACGGTTTGATCGGGGTAATAACAACAGACGGCAGGTCGGTCGTTACATCGGGAGACTACCAACGATATTTCATTGGAGTTGATGGTAAAAGGTATCACCACATACTCGATCCTAAAACCGGATACCCGGCGGAGTCGGGACTTGTCAGTGTTACAGTGGTGGCGGACAGTTCTGTTGCGGCGGATGCGCTGTCTACAGCGTTATTTGTGGCAGGAATGGAGCAGGGCGTCGATTTCCTCGATAGTTATCCCGGTACGGAGGCCGTTTTTGTCGGCCGGGATTTGTCAGTTCACGTTACGGGAGGCTTGCGGGGCAGTTTTCAGCCGAACAAGGGCATCGAAGTAAATTGGATGCGGTAAGAAAAGGTTTACTTATGTAGTATGAAAGAGGTGTCAAAATGAGTAAAAGGGGGAGAAGAAAAATGACGGGATGGATCATACTTCTTGTTATCCTGGCAATTTTGGGGACAGGAGCGGCGATCGGCTGGTCGTATTTATCGAAAGAACACGACGAGGCCAGGAATCTTCCGCTCGATAAAGTGAATTTCAGCAGGCTTAAAGACGGAACATATACGGGATCATATGAAGGCGGGATGTACAAATGGAGAGCCAATAAAGTCCAGGTCACCGTTGTATCGGGCAAGGTCACGGATATCAAGCTTCAGAGTCCAATAAACGGAGATACGGAACCAAAAAAGAAGGACCTGCTGTATGGCAGGGTGATCGAGGCGCAGTCGCTCCAAGTGGATGCGATAAGCGGTGCGACGCTGGATTCGAAAGCCTATCTCCAGGCTGTGGAAAATGCTCTTAAGCAGGCTGAGAAATAGGGGTGGAAAAATGTGCGGGAAAATCCTTATCGCAGATGACGAAAGGGAGATAGTCAATTTTATCAGAGATGCGCTCGTTAAAGAGGGATACGAGGTCATGGAGGCGTATGATGGAGAAGCAGCCGTAAAACTGGCTTCGCGGGATCCGGACCTGATCCTGCTCGACGTCA
This sequence comes from Clostridia bacterium, assembly GCA_036260935.1. Taxonomy (GTDB): domain Bacteria; phylum Bacillota; class Clostridia; order Acetivibrionales; family DTU013; genus JAEYOM01. The sequence continues at coordinate 63,015 of DATALQ010000036.1, read as the reverse complement.
TGATGCCGGGAAAGGATGGCTGCGAAGTCTGCCGGGAAATAAGGGACAGGGTCGCATGCCCCATAATATTTCTCAGCGCGCTGCAGAGTGAGTCGGATAAGATCAGGGGCCTGGCTATGGGCGGGGATGATTATCTTACAAAGCCATTCAGCATGAAAGAGCTCAAGGTGCGTGTCGAAGCCCACCTCAGGCGCGAACGCAGGGCTTTGTCGACGAGCAGCAGGAAGCTTCTGAGATTCGGCGATCTGGCAATAGATCTGAAAGGGCATGAGGTACATTTTAGAGATGCAGCCGTTAACTTAACGAAGAAGGAATTCGAAATCCTTGAGCTGCTTTCTCTGCATCCCGGGATGGTATTCTCGCGGGAACAGATATACGAAAGGATCTGGGGCTTTGATGCTGTCGGCGACTCCGCAGGCGTTTCCGAACATATAAAGAAAATCAGGTCAAAACTGAATGAAAATGATCCCGGCGCCGAGTACATTACTACCGTATGGGGGGTTGGTTACAAATGGGACAGAACGGCGGGAAGAAAAGGCTGACACTCGCCAGACAGGTGGTCGCATCGTATGCGGCAGTCCTTATATTAAGTCTGGTTTCGTCATTTGCGGCCCTGCTATTGTTTTACACCCTGCACCACCATTTCGGAGGGCACGACAATGTAAAACTCGATAATGCGGGTGTAAGAACTATTCTGGAATATGTGCAAAGCAACGGCGACACAGTTTTAGAAGCCGCCCACAAAGCCGAACTTGACAAAATGGCGGAAGTCAACGGTCTGGAGTATTACGTCAGGGACATGGAAGGCAGGCTTCTGTTCACCTCGTCAAATGCCCATATCGAACAGGCTTACGGCTCGCTTCTGCTGGAACTGCAAACCGGCGGCAGTATGAGCATACCGCTTCAGAACAAGGCTTCGGGCAGGATCGACTGCGTCTTTGTTCTGGCTGAATACGAATCGCTGTGGTTCCTGATATTTATGCTCGTCGACCTGGGAATACCTTTTGCATTTTTCATACTTTATTCCATTATGTTCGCTGGGAGGCTCAGCCGAAGGATGGGTGCTCCTCTGAAGGAATTGATGAATGCCGTTGAGAAAATAAAAGACAAAGATCTGGATTTCTCCATAAGCTATAGGGAAAACAATGAGATAGGCGACCTCTCAGCTGCATTCGAGGGTATGAGAGGGGAGCTGAAAAATTCGCTTGCAAGAGAGTGGAAGCTAGAGCAGGACCGGCGCGAGATGACAGCCGCGATAACGCATGATTTGAAAACGCCGCTGGCTATTATCCAGGGGCATGTCGAAGGGCTGCAGGAGGGCATTGGGAGTGATAACGGCAAAACGGACGAATACCTTGGAATTATCGCGCAAAATGTATTGAGAGCGAGAAAGCTCATAGATGAAATGAATGAACTTGTTGAAGTCGACAGTCCGGATTTTGCGCTCCGTCCGGAAGAGGCTGATCCCGTGGCATTCCTGGAGGCAAAAGCCGGGGAAATGGCACTGCTGGCAGGAAATACGGGTATACGCCTGAAAAGCGATATCAGCGATCGGAGGGAATCGGCCAATCCAATATGTTTTGACTGTGAAAGGCTGGCAAGAATAATCGACAACCTTGTGGGCAACAGTATAAGATTCACTCCCCGGGGAGGATGCATCGCGCTTTCGGCAGTTATAGAGGATAAAGGGTTGTCTGTTAGAATATGCGACACTGGAAGCGGCTTTTCCGGGAAGGATATAAGGAATATGTTCGGGAAATTCTACAAGGGGGATGCGGGGCTTGGAGGCAAGGGACATTCAGGACTTGGACTTTATATAGCCAAAACTATAGCCGAAAAGCACGGCGGAGGAATAAAGGCCTCCAACCTGCCGGAAGGCGGAGCTTGTGTGGAATTTCACATTACATATTGATATTGGATTTATTTTTTTCATTCTTTATGAAATCTTTAAACTTGTTTTTTATCATTGATTTGTAATACGTCGCGATTAAAATAAAAACAAGTATTGGAGGTTTGCAGGATGGAAAATACTTTAGTTTTGGGTAAAACAAGCAAAAATCTTATTTGCGCCATAATACTGATATTCCTTACGGCGATAACGGTATATGCCGCGATGGCCGGGAATGACGGAGTCTTCGCACCCATGCTGATGGCTGTTCAGATTTTTTTGATGCTTTGGCCTTTTAAGCCCGGCAAAAATGAAAAAAAGACTGCTTATTACGCAATTATTGCCTATGGAACGATTATTGGCCTGTTCAGTGTGGCAATGACGGTGTTCGGCCCTTCCATGGGTGACGCTCTGGGTTGGGAGTCCCACCCGGACGACAGGAATGGCATTGTGTACCCGGCAGTTAACGACGGACGTGAAAACTGTTATTTCGCGAGCTTCGTATTCCTTTTTTACTACCTGGTCTGGATATTCCAGAGGCTCGCGGTCCGCAGGACCAGTAAGGCTGAAGCGTAGCCCGAAGTGTAGGCTAAAGCATAAACGGTAAGGCTAAAACGTAAGTGCTAAGTCAAAAGTGGGCCAAAGCATAAACGGCAAGGCAGAAGACCAAAACGTAAACAACAAGACAGAAGTCGATAAGGCCGAAGTGTAAAAAAGAAAGAAGTGTAAACCAGAAAGGCAGAAGGAAAAAAGCGGGAATGATGCATATTGTCATTCCTGCTTTTCTATGTCCCTTTTAAATGATAAATTATATATGGGATGTTCAAACAAAAAAGAGGAATTGAGGGATCATCATGCTGAAAGAAATGATCGAGCAGGGATTTGGTGAGAAGGAAGATTTGAACTGCGCCGAAAAAATACTGCAGGGAGCGAATATCGCATATAAACTGGGATTGAACAGGGAGTCCATGAAGCTTGCCGCCGGATTCGGCGGAGGAATGGGGATAGGGGACAAGTGCGGTGCTCTTACTGCCTCAGTTATGGTTTTAGGCTGCTTATTTGTTGAGGATAGAGCTCATGAGAGCACAAAGATAAGGGAACTGACAAAAGAGCTGTTTGAAGCATATTCGAAAGAAATGGGAGCAATCGACTGTATACCTCTCAAAGAAAAGCACGCTTCCGGGGAGCTCAAATGCAGGAAAGTGATCGCCAAAGCAGCCGAAGTGCTGGATAATATAGTAATGAGAGAAATGGAAGCATAGCTGCGGCCGCCCGGTGCGAATGGCCGGCTGACAATAATTAAAGGGGAATGACAACAATGGAAGACTGCCGGATAGCAATAAAAAAGCTGATAGTACACATCCTGGATACGAGTTTGCAGATGCCGGTCATATCAACTGAAGAGCATCCGATTGAAACGGATGTAAACGACTATCTTACCCGCCATATAATACGCATACTGCAGGCAGACAATGCAAAAAACGCTATGTTTCTTTCCGACAGTAAAATCGGACGGATATTGTTCGGGCTTTCGGAAGAGCCGGAGCGGTTCCTGGGCCTGACCGGAGAGATTGCCTCGATTCTTTACGACATTATGCTCAGGAATGTGGACATAGCCCCAGCAGACTTGATATGTGCGCTGTTCGAACTGGATGGCGTGCCATACTTCGGAATGCTCAAAATGAATTTCAGGAACACTTATATTCACTATATCGAAAACATGGAGGAAGGTACGCAGAACAAGCTGATACGGCAGCAGGCCACTTTGCCGGGAGATACCCAGAAAATAGAGGAATGCGCTCTGGTCAGTCTGAATGACATGAGCATTCGCCTTATAGAAAAGAAGTATGATATCAACGGTGAGAAGACCAACTACTTTTCGGAGCTGTTTTTGCAGTGCTCCGGGGATATTTCGGACCGTGAGAAGATCAGGATATTCAATAAGGCTACAGACCAATTCAAGGAAGAGTATCTGGGAGACGATTTTAAAAAGGACCTCGAGATAAGGAAGGCAGTCTCTGAAAGCTTTGAGCTTAACAGCGCCATCGACATCGAGGAGGTTGCGGCCAATGTATTCAGAAACAGCCCCGATATGCAAAAATCCTACCTTAAAACGCTGGAAGACGCGGGACTGAAAACTACGCTGCTTAGTCCGAGTGAAAAAGTGGTCGAAAAGAATTACAGAAATCAGACGCTAAAGACCGACACGGGTATAGAAATCAATATCCCTGTAGAATGTTACACCGACCGTGAGCGGATTGAATTTATTACGAATCCTGACGGCACTATATCGATTTTGATTAAAAATGTAAACAAAATATTCTGAAAAAACGGGGCGCATTAACAGATGAAGCTTTTCAGAAACAGAGATACCGCGATGTTCCTCATACTCGAGGGCATCGTTTATACTATGGTCATAAACCTTTACAATCCGTTTATCCAGATGTTCGAAAAGAGAATGGGAGGCAATGATTTTCATACAGCGCTCCTGAATGCCATACCGCCGTTGGTGGCTATTTTCGTACTTATCCCGTTTGGTATAATTATCGAGAAGATAAACCGAAAAAAGCAGACGATCATTATTTTGCTGGCCGTACTGAGCATCTTTTATGCTGCGATAGCATTCGTGCCTTTTATCCCGCACCAGGTAAAGGTACTCGTATACGTGGCACTGATCGGGCTGTTGAATTTCCCAGGCTCTCTGTATCTGACGACCTGGCAGTCGTATTTCGCGGATAATTTCAAAGGCTCCTACGCAAGCAGAATTTATACGCAAAGAAGCAAATACAGCTCTCTTTTCGGCCTGTTTACAGTACTTTTGACGGGGCTTCTGCTGACCGTGATACCAAAGTCGGATGAAGAAAGGCTGATGCTGTACCAGCTCTTTTATGGCCTCTGCTTTGTATTGACACTGCTGCAGCTGTTCTTTTTTTCCAAGGTTGACGGAAGGCCGGAACCGGTTGACGGGCTACCTTCGGACATACCCTCGCAAAAGATAACCAGGGAGGATCTGAAAGGTATTTTCAGGAACAGAAAATTCCTAATATTCGGCTTATGCGGGTTTGTATTCCACCTATCCTGGCAGATGGCCTGGCCTTTGTTTTTCATCTACAATACCGACTATGCGCGTCTGAACGAATTCCAACTGGGCCTGATCAGTGTTGCAGCGGGTCTCACGATGTTTCTGTCATATTCCTTCTGGAACAAATGGATGGAGAAAAAAGGCAGCAGCTTCATCCTGATATTCGGCACGCTCGGTCTTTCGCTGAATCCGCTGGCCTATGCCACGATGCTGAATTTCTCCGGTATAATAATATTGAACCTGTGTTCCGGCTTTGCAATGGCAGGCTTCAACCTTTCGATTTTCTGCAATCTTCTGGAGTGCCTGCCAGAGGAAAAGAAAACGGTCTATATTTCCGTATTCAACACAATTACGAATATCACCGGTTTTATAGCCCCGTTCATTGGCATCTGGCTGTACAACCGGACGAATATTTTCATAGCGATGGCCTTGACCGGCGGCTTCAGACTTTTCGCCACGGGCCTGTACTTTATCAAATGGCGCCGGGAGAGAGCCGGTGTTTTGTAACACTCCCTTGGTTGTTGTGGTCGTAAACCAGGTTAGCTGTTACAGACCGCATGTGCTTGTTAAATATTGTACATTTGGTTATATTAATGTAATATAATAAGGCGGCAGATGTCTTACACATCGGAGTTAATGGAGGATGTTCAGCGCCCTCAAGGCGCGGATTTCCGCTGGAACATCCATAGGAGGATGTTCAGCGCCCATGAGGCGCGGATTTCCGCTAGAACATCCATAGGAGGATGTTCAGCGCCCATGAGGCGCGGATTTCCGCTGGAACATCTAATAGGAGGTACTTGTGCCTGTAATAATAAGGGACGATATACTGCAGAGCGTAGAAAAGCCTGCCAGGTATACGGGCGGTGAGCTCAACAGCGTCAAAAAGGATCCGTCCGCGGTGGACATACGCTTTGCTTTCTGTTTCCCGGATACATATGAAATAGGAATGTCGCATCTTGGAATGCGTATTTTATACAATCTGCTAAACGAGCGGAACGATACATACTGCGAAAGGGTTTTTGCGCCATGGACCGATATGGAGGCAAAAATGCGTGAGAACGGTATCCCGCTTTTTACGCTGGAATCGCATGACCCTGTCAGTGAATTCGACTTCGTCGGTTTTACGCTGCAGTATGAAATGAGCTATACGAATATCCTCAATATGCTGGATCTTGCGGGTATCCCGCTGCTTCGCGAAGAAAGAGTTGAAGGCCAGCCCTTCGTTTGCGCGGGAGGACCATGTGCCTACAATCCGGAACCTCTGGCCGATTTTGTGGACTTCTTCATGATGGGCGAAGGAGAGGAACTCATAAGCGAAGTAATGGATGCTTACGCGCAATGGAAAAGAGAAAATGTGTCGCGTGAGGATTTCCTGAATAGAATAGTAAATATCGAAGGGATATATGTGCCCGGTTTTTACGACGTCTCCTACAACGAGGACGGTACGGTCGGCAAAATAACGCCCGTGAAGACGGAGTATCCTGATAAGATCAGGAAACGGATAATAAAGGATCTGGATCGGACATATTTCCCGGAAAAAATGATAGTCCCGTATCTCAATATAGTACATGACAGGATAATGCTCGAATTGTTCCGAGGCTGCACCAGAGGCTGCAGGTTTTGCCAGGCCGGCTTTATCTACAGGCCGGTACGCGAGCGTACGCCTGAAAAACTGATGGAGCTTGCAAACAAACTGCAGGATAGCACCGGCTACGAAGAGATTTCGTTAACTTCGCTCAGTACGAGCGATTATTCGGGCCTTCATGAGCTGACATCGGGGCTGATCGAGGTTATGGAGCCCAAAAAGGTCAACCTGGCTCTTCCCTCGCTTCGTATAGATTCATTTTCACTCGACTTGATGGAAAAAGCTCAGAAGGTCAGGAAAAGCGGACTTACCTTTGCTCCCGAAGCAGGTACGCAGCGCCTCAGAAATGTTATAAACAAGGGAGTTACGGAGGAGGACCTGCTGAACTCGGTGAGACTGGCGTTCGGGGGCGGGTGGAATGGAGTCAAGCTCTATTTCATGATCGGCCTGCCTTTTGAGACGATGGAGGATGTGGCAGGAATATCCGAGCTTGGCTTAAAGGTAGTGGACGAATATTTCAGAATTCCGAAGGAGCATAGAGGCAAAGGCCTCGAGGTAACGATCAGTACGTCGTCCTTCGTGCCGAAGCCTTTCACTCCGTTCCAGTGGGAGCCGCAGGACACGATGGAGGCTCTGAGGAGCAAACAGAGATTTCTGAAGGACAGGATAAAAGACAGGCACTTGCGCTACAGTTGGCATGAACCGCAGCTAAGCCTGCTGGAGGCCGTTTTTGCCAGGGGCGACAGGCGGACCGGAAAGCTGCTGCTTCGCGCTTGGGAGCTTGGCTGCAAGTTCGACAGCTGGGGCGAGCATCTGAAATTTGACGCCTGGATGCAGGCGTTTGAGGACTGCGGTTTGGATCCGGCCTTTTATGCCAACAGGAAGAGGGGCTTCGATGAAGTATTCCCCTGGGATCACATTGATGTGGGCGTTTCGAAAAAATTCCTGCAGCGTGAGAACCAAAAGGCTGAAAAGGCAGAGGTTACGCCTAACTGTATGACATCCTGCTCAGGCTGCGGAGCAGCCTCCTTCGACAGGGGCATATGTACGGGTTATACCGGAGGCGGGGACGGTGAGGCCGTAAAAGATAAAACTGCAGCGGGCACTACGGCCGTGGATACCGTCAAGTCAGGGGAGGCGCGTGATGAATAGCATACGTATAAGGTTTACGCGCGGCGAAGAGGTAAAATTCATATCGCATTTGGACCTGATGAAGGTGTTTGAACGCGCTATCCGCAGGTCCGGCCTGCCGATGGCCTATTCGCAGGGCTTTAACCCACATCCCCAGATGGTTTTCGGTATGCCGCTTTCGGTCGGAATGACGAGCAGCGGGGAATACGCCGATTTTGAGCTCGTTTCAGAGGTGGAACCGGCGATATTCGTGCAGCGGCTCAACGAGGCTCTGCCTGAAGCGATCCGTGTAACGTCGGCCGGCGTAAAAAAAGCAAAATCGAATATCATGGCCTCGATTGCCAGGGCCGATTACATAATGGAATTGTTTGTGCGGGAGGAGCTTTCGCCCGATAAAGCTGAGCAGAACTTCGAAGCCATGATGCGGAAGGATACGATCCCGGTGGTAAAGGAAAGCAAGGGCAAGGACGGCAGGGATACTTTCAAGGAAACGGATATAAAGCCGTTGATCCTTTCTGCAGCGCTTGAACCCATGCGGGATGTGCGCCCGGGCTACGAGGATTTCAAGAGCGCCTTTATACTGAAAGCCAGGTTCAGGGCAGGAAACGCTGCGAACCTGAGAGCTGATCTGTTCATCAAGGCTCTCTCGGAGCAGGCCGGCATACATGCCGCTGCCAGCAGGCTGCACCGTAGCGCATTATACACGGACATAGGCGGAAGGATGGCTGATCCTCTGGATCCTGCCGCGCTCGAGTGAATAGCTCGCATAAAAAAGAGGAATAGGAAAATTACTTTGTAGATATGCTGCAATCTTAATAACCATATTATGATATGCGGCTTAAATAAATTTGGTGGTGTTAAATTGAGCAAGGAATTGATAGCAGACATAGGAGTGTGCGAAAACCGCGTTGCGCTCCTGGAGGACGGGGAACTGGCCGAGATCAGCATTGAAAGGCCGGGTACGGAGAGAATGGTCGGCAATATCTACAGGGGCAAGGTCAGCAGCGTGCTGCCCGGGATGCAGGCCGCCTTCATCGACATAGGCTATGAGAAAAATGCATTTCTTTATGTCGGGGATATAATGGCAAAGAGAGATTATATGGATGATGAAGAGGAGACGGAGCAGGAGGTCAAGGGCCTGAATATCGCAGAACTGCTCAGCGCCGGCCAGGAACTCACGGTGCAGGTGATAAAGGAGCCTATAGGCTCAAAAGGCCCGAGGGTCACAACCAATATCACGCTGCCCGGCAGACATCTCGTCCTGCTTCCCGACGCCGATTACACAGGCGTTTCACGGCGCATCGAAAACGAGAGCGAAAGGAATAAACTCAAAAAAATTGCGGAAAACCTTAAGCCTAAGGGAATGGGACTGATAGTAAGGACGGCGTCCGAAGGCATGGGGGAGGAAGACTTTACCGGCGATCTGAATTTCCTGGTGAAGCTTTGGAAAAACATAAAGCAAAAGGAGAGGAGCGGTCCGGTACCGCGCTGCATGCATAAGGATATGAACCTGGTGCACAGAGCGGTTCGTGATATATTTACAAAGGATATCGACAAGTTTGTAATAAACGACAGGGAGCAGTATAACAAGGTGCTGGAACTTGTCGATATGATATCTCCGGCTTTGAAATGCAGGGTCGAATATTTCGAAAAGGATTACGACATTTTCGAGTATTACCAGTTGGAGACCAGGATATCCAAAGCGCTGTCCCGCAAGGTGTGGCTGAAGTGCGGAGGATACATAGTCTTGGACAAGACCGAAGCGCTTACCGTGATAGACGTCAATACAGGCAAATATGTCGGGGGCAGCAGCCTTGAGGATACTGTTCTCAAAACAAACCTCGAGGCGGCCGCGGAGATAGCCAAACAGATACGACTCCGCGATATAGGCGGTATAATCATCATAGACTTTATCGACATGCACGAACACGACCATCAGCAGGCGGTGCTCGACACGCTCAAACAGGCGCTCAAAAAGGATAGGACGAAAACCGCGGTTGTGGGTATGACCGGACTCGGCCTTATCGAAATGACGAGGAAGAAAGTCAAGCAGGAGCTTTCGACCGTCCTGAACGTTGAATGCCCGTACTGCGACGGCTTTGGGAAAGTGCTGTCGCCCGAGGGTATTGCACGTAACGCTGCGAAGGAAATCACCAGGTATATGAGTCAGACGGCTTCGGATGCGTTGCAGGTGGAGGTGCACCCTTCTGTGGAGCATGTCCTGAAATGCGACGTCAATGGATATTTTTCAAGGCTTCAGGAGACCTATAATAAAAAGATTTTGTTCAAAGGTTCCGATAAATTGAAATATGATGAAATAAGGATTAATCAGGTTGACATTAAAACACTCGTGTGTTAGAATATTTCGGTAACCGCTCGGCCAAGGCCCTAAATGCGACAAAACACTTCACTGAAATGTTAGGCGCTGCCTTAAGTCCGGCGAGTCTGTGAGCAGGAGGTATAAACCATGTACGCTGTAATTGAAACCGGTGGTAAACAGTACAAAGTCCAGGAAGGCGATGTAGTTTTCGTTGAAAAGCTCGAAGCCGAGGACGGCGCTGTTATTACTTTTGACAATGTTCTTGCAATTTCGAACGAGGGCAGCGTTACTTTCGGAAAACCGACAGTAGCAAATGCAACAGTTTCTGCTAAAGTTCTCGGTCAGGGTAAGGAAAAGAAAGTTATCGTATTCAAGTATAAGGCGAAGAAGGGCTACAGGAATAAAACAGGTCACAGGCAGCCCTACACCAAAGTACAGATCGATAAGATCAACGCGTAATGATCAAGGTAGTAATAACGAGGAACACGAAGGGTTCTATCACGGCTTTCGACATCAACGGTCACGCAGATTATGCGGATGAAGGGCTGGATATCATTTGTTCGGCAGTGTCGGTAACGGCATATACCGCGGCCGGCGCGCTCGAAGATCTGGCAGGCATTAAGCAATGCTACAGAGAAAGCGACGGACATTTGACGATAACTTTGCCGCAGGAGATGACCGACATGCAGAAAACAACTGTCGGGATCATCTTGGAGACGACCGCGATAGGTTTCAAGCAGATAGAACTTTCATACGGTAAATATGTATCAGTAGTGGAAAAGGAGGTATAATCCGATGATCAAAATAAATCTCCAACTGTTCGCTCATAAAAAGGGAGTCGGCAGCTCAAGAAACGGCCGTGACAGTGCGGCTCAGAGACTTGGTGTAAAGAGGGCTGACGGGCAGTTCGTACTGGCTGGCAATATCCTGGTAAGACAGAGAGGCACAAAGATCCATCCTGGCGAAAACGTAGGAATCGGTAAGGATGACACCCTTTTTGCCCTGGCTGAAGGCAAGGTCAAGTTCGAGAGACTGGGCAGGGATAAAAAGCAGGTCAGTATAGTAGCAAACCAATAAGTAAAAAATAAGTCCCGGCGAATAGCCGGGATTTTTTTACCGGCCATTCCGTAAAACGGAATCAGGCCAAAATCGAGTGGGGCTCGACGCCCCCGAGATTTTGATCCTCTGAAAGGAAATGGGTTATGTTCATAGACCGGGCCAAAATACATATAAAAGCCGGGGACGGCGGCAACGGAAAGGTCTCCTTCCACAGGGAGAAGTATATCGCAGCCGGCGGACCGGACGGCGGTGACGGCGGAAAGGGCGGAGACGTCGTACTTATGGTCGACGAGGGTCTCAGGACGCTGATCGACTTTAAATACAAAAAGAAATACTTTGCAGACAGCGGCGAACCGGGCGGACCGTCGAACTGTTCCGGGAAAGGCGGAAGCGACCTTGTGATAAAGGTTCCGCCGGGAACGCTTGTAAAAGACGAAGAGACGGGGCGGATACTCTCGGATATGACTAAGCCCGGGCAAACTGTAGTTATTGCCAAAGGTGGAAAGGGCGGCGCCGGTAACCAGCATTTTGCCACTTCCACAAGGCAGGTTCCAAGCTTCGCACGAGCAGGAGATCCCGGCGAGGAATACCATGTCGAGCTTGAATTGAAGACGATAGCGGACGTAGGTCTGGTCGGATTCCCCAATGCGGGTAAATCCACGATACTTTCAATGGTTTCGGCTGCGACGCCCAAAATCGCGGACTACCCGTTTACCACGCTGGAGCCCAACCTTGGCGTTGTCAGCCTTGACGGGGGCACCAGCTTCGTGCTTGCCGATATCCCGGGCCTTATCGAGGGTGCTCACGAAGGCGTAGGTCTGGGCTTCGAATTCCTGAGGCATGTCGAGAGGACAAGGCTGCTGCTGCATGTTGTCGACGTGGCAGGAGTCGACGGCAGGGATCCTCTAACCGATTTCGATACGATCAATTCGGAACTGAAGCAGTATAACCCCAAGCTGGCCGAAAGACCTCAGATAGTTGCGGCAAACAAGGTCGACCTGCCTGAGGGACAGGATAATCTCGAGGAATTCACAAAGGCGATAGAAGAAAAAGGCTATAAGGTATTTCCGGTTTCCGCAGCCACCAATAAAGGCGTCAAAGAGCTGATGTACCATATAGCAGAGCAGCTGCGCGGACTGCCCGAGGCTGTGCCTCTGACGGAGGAAAGCGGCGAGGTTGTCTATACCGCCGAGGAAGAAGAGCCATTTACCGTCCGCAGGGAAGGGAACGTCTATATTGTTGAGGGCAACTGGGTGCGAAAGGTCGTAGGCTCGACCAACTTCAACGTATATGAGTCCATACAGTATTTCCAGCGGTCTCTCAAAAACAGAGGCGTAATTGACGCACTGGAGAAGCTCGGCATCAACGAGGGTGATACCGTAAAGATATACGATATAGAGTTCGAGTATATTAGGTAAGGTTGCTGTCCAGGCGCTAAGCCGCGGCTGCGATAGTGCAAAGCAGCGTACGAAAAACGGTACGGCTGCAGGCGGCGGAAATTGTGCTTTGACAGGCAAGAAGTATGAATTTAAGGATGGTAAGAATATGCTGACAAGCAAACAGAGGAGTTATCTGAGAGGTCTGGCCAACACCATCGATCCTATCTTTCAGGTGGGGAAAGGCGGTATAGGCGACAATCTGGTAAAGCAGTTCAATGACGCACTTGAAGCCAGAGAACTGATAAAGGCTACGGTTCTGAGGAATGCTGAGGCAGACGCGCGCGGAATCTGCGAAGAAATTGCAGAACGGATCGGAGCCGATGTCGTGCAGGTCATAGGCAACAGGTTCGTGCTGTATAAGGAATCCGAAAAGAACAAGGATATTAGTCTGAATCTTAATATGCTTTGATTTTTGAAAGGGGCTATCCGCATGTTTCTGCTTTCGGCAGTGGTATGCGGCTGATAATCTGTATGAGCTACGGTATTTTTAGAGATACAATGGCAAATATGAATTGGACTGAGATAGAAAATTGTGTTGAAAAAAATGCGCTCGTCCTTTTACCGTTGGGGGTCATTGAAGAGCATGGGCCTCAGCTTTGCCTGGGGACAGATATCTACACTGCTCATATCTACTGTATTGAAATAAAGAAGATACTTGAAGCTACCGGGCACACAGCCGTAATTGCTCCACCTTTTTATTGGGGAGTTTGCCAATCGACAGGCGGCTTTACCGGCTCGTTCCATATTCGAAAAGAGACTGCAAAAGCGTTGGTTTCGGATATTCTGTTATCGATGTCCGAATTTGGCTTCAAAAATGTTTTCGGCGTTAACGCACACGGGGATATCGAACATAACCTGGCTATAATGGAAGCGTTCAGTGAGGCTCACGAGAAATTGAACCTCAATGCCTGCTATGCTTTTGACGAGCAGAGAATCCCCCACTTTGGACTAAGTTCGGACGAACCCTGGTTATGTCCGGTAAAAGCGCAGACAATCAAGGTAAGCAGTGCGAAATCCCCCGATGTGCATGGCGGGGATATCGAAACGGCTGTTATAAATGAGTTCTATCCCGGGCTTGTCGATGTTGAAAAGGCAAAGTCCCTGACTCCGGTACCCCTGGATGGCAGGAATGTTGAAAAATGGCTGTTCGGCGGCCATATAAAAGAGCTCTCACCACAGGGTTATATAGGTTCGCCTGCTGATTTTGAAGAGGTTGATGTTCAAAAGAATATAGACGATTATGCTCAAAGAATATCAGAAGCAATATTGGAGCGGATTGACCGGACATGATAAACTCCGCTGTCATTGTTCCTGTTTTGTCTTCCCCCTTTGTTTTGTCAAGGAATCGATAATCTCGGCGTAAATCTCCGAAGAATGATTTTTCCAGTTGTCACAGATGCTGCGGGCATCTTTTTTTGTTCCGACGGTTGTTCTGAGTTCTATCAGCGGGAAGTCTTTTTCACCGATTTTACATACGGCAGTGAACTGATTTTCTCCCTCGGGAATAAAATCTGCCGTTATAAGAGTTTCATCCCTGATATCCCTGCGTACGTTCGATGTCTGGTTATCGAGCTGTTTTTTAATGCCTTCGGGTATGAGGTTCAGAAAGTACTGCAAGGTCTTGCCGCCTGTCTCGGTCAATACATACGACTTCGTCCCATCCCCGGAAGCCCCGGCCAGTCCGCTCTCCAACAGTTCATTTAGGCATTGCTGGAACATGAAATAGTTCATAAGCCTCGTCTCCAGCACCAGATGCGTTATATGGCTGTTGCCTGCCGGTATTCCGAGCTTTTTAAGGATGTACATTATTATCAGTTTATTTTGAACTATTTCCTTGCTGCTACCCAGAGAATTCATCCGGACCTCCAAAATCTTCATATCTCCCACGTTTCGTACAGGCGTGTTTCCGGAGACATATGTACCAATTATAGCATAAGACGGACGAAACATAAACTCAAATCGAGGGCAGCATTTACCTGCGCGGGTCTTTGCCGGCGGTATGGCTTATATGCTGCGGGTGTGCTATCATTATTGAAAAGAGCTTTATTAAGGAAATGTACCGGTTTGACCTGCAGTTTACCGGTCTGTAAAAGCGTTGATATTGAGAAATGCCCGTATGGAAAGGATAACGGAATGCAGGGAAATAATCAACTCCAAGCTTTGAAAAAGCAACTTGAAGAAGTTATATTAGGCATGGGAGCCTCATTTGTCGGATTTTCGCACATATTTGAGAAATTGCCCGAACGCCTTAAAAAATATCCTTATGCCATTACCTTCGGAGTCAGGCTTTCGGATGCCATTATTGATGAAATAGACGGTAAACCGACTGTCACATACTTCAACCATTACCGTTCAGTAAATGCCCTGATCGATCAGATATCTCTAAGAGCGCTGCTTTATCTTCAGCAGAATGGCTATAACGCCTATACCATTGGCGCATCCCAAAGTGATCCGGGTGCTCCCGAGCCTTACAGCGGTGTTTTTCCCCATAAGACGGGCGCCGTGCTTTCGGGTATGGGCTGGATAGGTAAAAACGGGCTGTTCATTCATAAAAATTTTGGTCCCAGAGTCAGGTTGGGGACTATTCTGACAGACGCGGAAATACCCTGCGCCAACGCTGTCACGGAAAGCAGATGCTCGGCCTGCAGCAGGTGTGTGGACGCCTGCCCTGCGATGGCTCTGACAGGCAACACGTGGACGCCCGGCGCATCCCGCGATACTCTGGTTGACGCCAAGGCCTGCTCGGATTTCATGAGCAGTAATTTCAAGCATATTGGAAGGGGCTCAGTGTGCGGCGTATGCATCAAAGTTTGTCCGCACAGGTGTATAGTTTAAGGGGGTTTATTCCGATATTAACATTGAAGCCAATCATAATGTGCACAAATGTATCATAAAATTTTTAGACGGAGACGGGAGGGATTGGCAGTGTTTAAAAAAGAAATCATTGCTTTATTGCTCGCCGGAGGACAGGGAAGCCGACTGGGGGTATTGACAAAGAAGGCGGCGAAGCCCGCGGTGCTGTTCGGCGGTAAATACAGGATCATAGATTTTTCGCTCAGCAATTGCGTCAATTCCGGAATTGACACGGTAGGCGTACTTACTCAGTACCAGCCTCTGAAGCTCAATAACCATATCGGTATCGGCAAGCCGTGGGATATGGACAGAATGGACGGCGGAGTCACCATATTGTCGCCGTTCATGAAGGAGAGCAGCGGGGAATGGTACAAAGGCACGGCGAATGCAATCAGCCAGAATATCGACTATGTTGATAAAATGGCGCCCAAGTATGTGATAATACTTTCGGGAGATCATATTTACAAAATGGATTATTCCGAAATGCTGGCATTCCATATCAAAAACAATGCCGAAGCAACCATATCGGTCATTGACGTTCCGTACGACGAAGCCTCGAGATACGGCATTATGAACACCGATCAAAACGGCAGGATATTCGAATTCGAAGAAAAACCCAAAAATCCCAAAAGCACACTTGCCTCAATGGGTGTCTATATATTTACATGGGAAGTCCTTAGAGAGTATCTGCTTCGGGATGAACAGCTTGAGAGCTCGGATCACGATTTCGGCAAGGACGTCATACCGACCATGCTTGCTGAAGACAGGAGTCTCTGGGCATACAAATTCGTCGGGTACTGGAAGGACGTCGGGACGATCCAGGCATTTTGGGAATCCAACATGGATCTGGTAAGCAGGGTTCCTGAGTTCAACCTTTACGACCAGCAGTGGAAGACTTATACGCCAAATCCGGTTAAACCGCCTCATTATGTAGCTTCATCGGGGAGTATCACTACATCGATAGTCGCAGAGGGCTGTATGATATACGGGCAGGTACGGAATTCCGTGCTGTTCCCCGGTGTTTATGTAGGCAGGAATACGGTGATCGACAATTCGATCATTATGTCGAATGCGCATATCAATGAAAACTGCAGGCTCGATCATTGCATTATCGGTGAAAACGCCGTATTCGGGAACAATGTAATAGTTGGAAAGGGCGACAACATCCCGAACGAGCATAAACCCGCGATTTACAATTCAGGTATAACGGTTGTGGGAGAAGGTGCTGAAGTACCTGAAGGGGCGGTTATCGGCAAAAACGTGATGGTCGATTTGCATGCCCGGCGTGAGGATTTCTGCTCCATTGAAGTTCCTTCCGGCTCCAGTATATATAATGGGGGTGTTTGTGAATGACAAATACGATGGGTTTGATACTTTCCGGCTGGAAAAAGCCCGAATTGAAGGAGCTTTCGTATATCAGGTCGGTATCCGCCATACCTTTCGGCGGAAAATACAGGGCAATCGATTTCATATTGTCAAATATGGTGAACTCCGGCATCAAGAACGTAGGAGTGCTGACGCAGTATAGCTTCCGTTCGCTCATGGACCATCTGGGTTCCGGTAAGGAATGGGATCTCGACAGAAGGTATGACGGATTGTTCGTGTTCCCTCCGTCGCTGTCCGAGGATGAAAAAGGCTGGTACAGGGGCAGCGCTGACGCCATGTACAATAACCTTTCCTTCCTCAAACGAAGCAATGAGGAATATGTAATTATTTCGCACGGAAACAGCATATTCAAAATGCAGTTTGATGAAATGCTGAATTACCATATATCCGTTAACGCTGACATAACGATGGCATACAGGAGGATGTTCGATTACAGTCCCGATGAACTTTCAAGGCTGGGAATACTTGAGGTTGACGAAAACAACAGGATCATAGACTTGCAGGAAAAACCGCTGCATCCACAGTCCGACCTCGGCTCCATCGGGGTTTACATGATCCGCAGGAAGCTGCTGATATCGCTTCTCGAGGAATGTATCGCCCATGGGGAATATGACCTGGTCAAGGATATACTTATAAAGAAGCTTGATAAACTCGGAGTGTATGGATACGAATTCAAGGGATACTGGCGTAATATCAGTTCCGTTCAGACGTACTACAAATGCAGTATGGATATGCTCAACCCGGAAATAAGGGAAGAGCTGTTCTTTAAAAATGGCAAGATATATACGAAGGTCAAGGATGAGGCACCTGCAAAATACAATGCGGAAGCAAACGTGCGCAACTGCATAGTGGCAGATGGCTGTTTTATTGAAGGCACCGTTGAGAACAGCGTATTATTCAGGGGTGTTACCATTGCTAAAGGGGCGGTCGTAAAAAACAGTATAGTTATGCAGGGGGCGGTCATAGAGGAGGGAGCTGTGATCGAGTATACAATATTGGATAAGAATGTTATAATGACTAAGGGAAAATATCTCAAGGGCGAATCTGATTATCCGTTTGTCGTAGGCAAAAACTCGGTAGTATAATGAGCCGGAAAACTTGTCTCATTAAAAATGAGACAGAGGGCAGGGACCCTGTCCCAAATGGGACAAGGCGGGCAGGTATCTTGTCCATTGCATGACAGATAAAAACAGGAAGAGGTAATGACTATGGTAAATGAATCAGGTTTCATAGTAAGGAAATCCGGCAGGCGTGAGGACAATTACTATATCGACTATTTGGGTTCCTACAAGGTAAACGATATAGCAAAACTGACCGGCCTTAAGCCTGCTCTTGTTACAGCTGTCTATACCGACCATGGCGCTGTCCTGGACGAAGGGCAGGAGGTTTATTACTTCGGCAGCGTGGACGCTGCAAAAAGCGCTGTCGGCGAAATTTTCGGGAAAGTAAAGGCCGATCACAAGGGGAAGCTTGTCAATCTGTCGGAGGCTGAGATAGAATATATCAGACAGGCGCTTATAAATGAGGGCAGCAACACCATCCACCTCAGGAGCAGGATCAAGGACGAGATATTTAAGAAGCTGAATTCCTGATATTATTATGCAATAATAAACACATTCATTAAGCGAAGAAGCATAGTGAAAGGACGTAGCCGCGAAGGGCTGTGTCCTTTTTTATCGGCTGATTAATAATTATTCATTTTTTTGAATGTTTTTTATTGTAAACCTATTAGTTTTGCGATAATATAAAAATATTATTTGTACGAAAAAGAGGATTGTATATATAAGGGAGGGTTTATGATGTACTTAAAGAGATCTCTGTTAATGGTTCTTGTTATCGCAGTATTGATGTCCGTCGTATTTACCGCTTGCGGACAGGGTGATACGTCCAACAAGCTGCGCGTAGGCATCGACGACACTTATCCGCCGATGGAATACAAGGATGAAGCAGGAAAGTATGCTGGCTTTGATATCGAACTTGCCCAGGAAATCGCAAAACGCATGAACAAGGAAATTGAATTCGTACCGACAGCCTGGTCGGCAATTTTCACAGGTCTTAGCTCGAACAAGTATGACTGCATAATTTCATCGCTGAGCATAACAGACGAGAGAAAGAAGACGATAGCCTACACAAGACCTTATGTTGCAAACAGCCAGACGATAATCGTCAAAGCCGACAATACGGATATCAAGGATGAGACTTCTCTCGGCGGCAAGATCGTAGCAGTTCAGATGGGTACGACTTCCGAGGAAGCTTGCACTGAATTCCAGAAGACAACTCCTTTCAAGGATTTCAAGAAATACGAAGCTATGACCGAAGCGCTCAATGAACTTAAAATCGGCAGGGTCGATGCGGTAGTATGCGACCTGGTCATCGGCAAGTATTTCGTGGCAAACGACAAAGCCAGCTTCAAGACAGTTACCACCACTCTTCCGAACGAACCTATCGGGATCGGATTTACCAAGGCAAATCAGGCTGAGGCCGACAAGGTTGACAAGATACTTGGAGATCTGATGGCTGACGGAACACTTGCGAAAATTTCCGAGAAATGGTTCGGAGAAGATATGACCAAGAATCTCGAATAATTTTGATTGACAGATTGGCTGCAAAGCTGTATAAATAGTTTTGCAGCCATACTTATGTTAACTGGACCAATCTTGAAATGGGGGCAGTATTGCTGATGTCGCAAATAATATCTTTTATTCCCAGGCTACTTAGTGGAACTGGAATTACATTGGAACTTACGGTCGTGGCGGTCGTTTTTGGATTGCTGTTCGGACTGCTGCTGGCGCTGGGAAGATTATCGAAGAATGTTGTCATCAACAAGTTTTGCTGGGTATATATCTGGTTTTTTAGAGGGACGCCGCTGCTTATGCAATTATTCTTTATTTATTATGCATTCCCTCTGTTTTTCAATCCGCCGCTAAAAGATCTTACAAATGTTGTAGCCGGATTTATTGCCTTCAGTTTGAATTCAGCCGCATACCTGGCTGAAATCATACGCGCCGCCATACAATCTATCGACAAGGGGCAGATGGAAGCTTCAAAAGCGCTCGGTATGACGTACGGGCAGGCCATGATGAGGGTCATTGTTCCTCAGTCTTACAGGAGATTGATCCCACCGGTGGGAAATGAATTCATAATGATGATCAAGGATACCTCGCTCGTGTCGGCTATCGCTCTGCCTGACCTTATGCGGGTCACACACGAAATCGAGAGTCAGCAGGCAGCCTGGCTTGTATATATACCGTCGGCTGTCATTTATCTGCTATTGACGACCGTATTCACATTTATATTTGAAAAATTAGAGAAAAAATATTCTGTTTATGAATAGGAGGGCTTGAATGATGTCAATGGTCAAGGTTGAAAATGTCTGCAAGTCATTCGGAAGCCTCCAGGTTTTAAAAAATATAAATCTTGAGGTAAATAAGGGAGAAGTCGTCTGCATCATAGGCCCCAGCGGCTCAGGCAAAAGTACTCTTTTGAGATGCCTCAACCATCTGGAGCGCATAACCAGCGGACGTGTATATATTGAAGGGGAACTCATGGACGAAAGGGAAGCCGGCAAGGATCAGCTGAAGGTTTCCCAGAAGAAAATTTCCGAACTCTGCACCGAACTTGGAATGGTGTTTCAGCGGTTCAACCTGTTTCCTCACATGACGGTCCAGCAGAATGTAATGGAAGCCCCGATAACGGTCAGGAAGGTCCCGAAGGAAGAGGCAGCCGTAGAAGCTATCAAGCTGCTTGAAAAAGTTGGACTTGCCGATAAGAGGAATGAGTATCCCTCCAGGCTTTCAGGCGGACAGCAGCAGAGAGTCGCAATCGCCAGGGCGCTTGCCATGAAACCTAAAATAATGCTCTTTGATGAACCTACCTCGGCTTTGGACCCGGAACTTGTCGGAGAGGTGCTCGAGGTAATGAAGGATCTTGCAAAGGAAGGCATGACGATGCTTGTCGTAACCCATGAAATGGGCTTTGCGCGCGAGGTTGGCAACAGGGTCATATTCATGGACAATGGCGAGATAAAGGAAGAAGGCACTCCTGAAGAAATATTTACGAACCCCAAAAGCGAAAGGACAAGATCTTTCTTGCAAAAGGTTCTTTGATAAATGTCAAAAAAACTTAAGGCGGACATGATGCTTCTGGCTATTACGGTGGTCTGGGGCGCATCGTTTCCGCTTATGAAAATGGTTTTGGCATACATCCCGGCTTATGCATATCTTTCATTGAGATTCCTGCTGGCGGCCGTGGTGCTTGCCATTATTTTTAACAAGAGTCTGGGGAAAATAAGTAAGCGAGCGCTTCTGTACGGCAGCATAATAGGTGCGATGATGTTCGGCGGCATGGCGTTCCAGGTCGTCGGACTATATACGACATCTGCGTCGAACTCGGGCTTTATCACGGGATTGAACGTAGTTATCGTACCGTTTATCGCGGCCGTTATGCTCAGGAAAAAACCGGATAAGTCCTCTGTGGCAGGCGTTACCGTAGCTTTCCTCGGTCTGTTCTTTCTGTCGGGAGGCTTGACCTGGAGCTTTAATTTCGGGGACTTTCTGACATTCCTCTGCTCTATCTGCTGGGCTTTCCAGATCATATTCATAGACAAATTCACCCAAACCGAGGATGCACCGCTGCTTGCGATAATACAGGTATTTTTCGTAGGCGCCGCCAGTTCTGTGCTGTGGCTTACGGCGGATGCGGGTAAACCTGTCGAAATCAACGGGACTGTGATCGTGATACTGCTGATCACGGGAATACTCGGCTCGGCCCTGGCTTTCGGAGGTCAGACGATAGCACAGAAGGATACCACGCCTACACATACCGCATTGATATTGACCGCGGAGCCTGTATTTGCAGTGATTTTTGCAATGATCATACCAAATGCCGAAGGCGTAACTGAAATACCGACGCTTACCAAAGCAGTAGGCTGCCTGCTAATACTGGCGGGAATGCTGGTTTCAGAGCTGAAGCCGGGCAGAAGGAAGGCAGGCCGGGAGTAAGACAATCGGGAGCGAGCCAAACCGGAACGTGCCGGATTGGACGGGCAGGACTGAAAGAATACACAGATCAGCAGTTGGTATATTTTTTACCGGCTGCTTTTTTTGTATTTATATGGTACAATTATTAAACGGTTTCAATTATTTGGCGAAAGGGGGATATTATGTATATTCGAAAAATCTTTTGTATATTAATTACCGTGTTGCTCTTATCCTCGATTTCCGTGCCGGCCGGGGCGGCTCAGGAACCGATACAGGTTACCATCAATGATATACCGGCAGAATTCGAAGTTGCACCGGTAATATCCGGCGGAAGTACACTGGTCCCATTAAGGGCAATATTCGAAGCATTCGGGGCTTCGGTAGACTGGGACAATAAAAATAAAAAAGTTACAGGGATAAAGGGAAATACAAAAATCGAACTGCAGATAGGCAACAAAACTGCTTATGTAGACGGTAAGCCTGTCAACCTTGATGTCCCGGGTACTATTGTCAATGGAAGTACAATGGTGCCGGCAAGATTCATTTCCGAAAGCTTCGGTGCGGAGATTACATGGACAGGCAGCACAAGAACAGTGTCGATCACTTATGAATTCAAGCCTGAGGGAATTATATCTGAAAAAACCGGCGACGTCGATTACATGATATGTACAAACAGAAACATCGATACATTTTTGATTGCCGCTGCTCTTTATTATGATTTCAACAATCCATACATTTTGCCGAATACTGATCAAAAGGAACTGTACAAAAAGGCAAAGGAGTATTTCTCGCCTTATAAGGACCATGAATTTATACTGAATTTCTTTCAGTATGTCTCGGGAAAAGATGTTAAAAGCAACATATTCGGGCTGCTGTTATCGTGCTCTGAGCTTCCTGAATTGAAACAGGTTTATAACTTCCCTGATTACAGCTATATAGGCAACACCCAGGAATTTCTGGAGCAATTGAAGAAATTCTATGCAGACACAAACGCGGAGGAGTTTTTTAAACAAAACTCAAAATTTTATGAAAGCCTGAAAAGCACAATAGTGTCCCAGATATCAGGCTCAGAGCCCGAAGAGCTTATCAGGGCGATGGAGGAGTATACCGGAAACAGGCAAAAATACTATCCCGGTGAGAAGATTAAATATAAGACGATAATTTCTTTCTACCGGAATATAGGCTCTTTTGCATCATTAAAGTTCGGAAATAACGATGTGCTGGCCAGCATACAATTTCCTTACAAGTATTCCAACGGCAACGATGAAATCGATTATGACAATATATTGGGGACGTCGGTCCATGAGTTTCTCCACTCTTATATAAACACCCCCGTCTCTTCAAACAATCAGCTGATAAGCAGTTTGAGCCAATCCAAAAACAAGAGTGACTATATTTCGCAGTTTTATGTTGATAAGGGCTTCCCATGGAACAGAATTTCTGATGAAAATATTGTAAGGGCTGTTGAAGCCAGGATATTTAAAAGCATTTTCGGTGAAAGCGAAGCCATGACCAGAATAATAAATCCTGAGACGAGAAATGGCTTCAGGAAGGTCGGTACATTGTACAATAAGCTGAACGACTACGAGCAGAACAGAAGCAGTTATCCTATGTTAGATGATTTCACTCCGGAGCTTCTGAAGGAATTTTTCAAATAATTATCGGAACGGGTAAAAAGCTGGAGTGCCTTGCCCGATCGGCAGACAAGGCACTCTTTATAAATGCTTCTGTTATTTTTATATGCACTTGTTTATCATACCGTCAGATCTACATGCTGAATTGTTCCCGCAACGCCCTTCTCTGTCAGAAATATTCCGCTGCGCGCTATGCTGCCAAGTTCCTTGTTTTGATCATTTTTTAGGGCATACGACGTACCGACGTTACCCAGGAAGATCGCACCTATCCCCTTTGCACCCAGAGCAAAGAGCTGATCATTGCCGTTTTCATCCTTTGTCCATATGCGCAGCTTGTCATAGATGTCGTCATTTTCATCGATCCAGTTGTTGCCGTCCGCATCGTAATTTGCCAGATCGGCGAAGCCGTTTCCGCTCCCGGGTCCGAACAGTTCCGAACCATTGTTGACCATACCGTCGTTATTGATATCCAGGGCAAGGAAGCCGCTGCCCTCCTTGACGAAGGAGATCTGGTCTTCAGTACCGTCGGAGTCGATATCGAAGCTTATTTTGTTATCCGTCAACGATGCTGAAGGACTACCGAAATTGACCACCAATGGATCGACCCTTGCCGCATCGCCGGCCCGGAGCGAAATATCCAGCCTCGATGCAAATTCGCGGCTCATATTGAGATCCAGGTCGAAGCTGATCTCTTTTCCGTCTGCCGTTTTAACAGTACCGTCTGCTGAAAATGATACTGTCTGCTTTTCGTAATGTGCCTCGTGATAATCGTACTCGAGCCCCCAACCTGACCGCTGTGGCGCCTGCCCTTGCGCCTGCGGAGGCGCTTTTGCACCGTCAAGCTCTATATTTTTGGGCACTACGAACTTGAACTTCTTGCCTGTGAGAAATTCTATCATTCTCTCAAGCAAATATATCTTTTGTTTATCCTTGTCGCTGAGCTGAAGCAGATCCTCGTCGTCACCGGCTACACAGGATGCATCGGAAACGCCGGCCTGCGGGGTATCAGGCAGCTCACCCGCTATCTGGTCCGCTATCTGATCGGCCAGCGCTTTCCTGCCCTCTGGTGACAGCTGCAGGGTAGCCCCGTTTAGTTCAACAAACTTCTTTATGATCTTTGAGGTGCGATTGACCAGATACTCGCCCTCCTGATCCGAGAGAAAAGGAACAGTGTCTTTTTCGCCTTCAAAGGCAGGTCTGGTGTTGCCGACCCATGCTTTCAGCGATTCATCTCTGGTAGTCTTTTCGACAGATGTGCTGGCTCCGTACAATTGTACGGATGAACTCTCGATCCTCATAATCTCTGCCTCCTTGCATTATATGAGTCCATTGGCCCGGTTGTCCTTAACCGGTAATTTTGTAACATTATATATATCGGCTTTTATTGGAATATAATGATAATTTCTTAACTTCAGCCCACGGATCATAACAAAACGAGAAAGTAGTAGTAACAATATGGAAAAGTATGCTACTATTTAAATTGTAGTTTATGTTTCAGGGACGGAATGTTAGCCGGATGCTTGAAAGGAAGTGGTTTGTGAAGCTTATAACTTCGTTGTTCATACTTAACGCTGTATTGCTGCTGTTGCATGAAATTGAATCGGCATATGAAAAGGAATGGGAGATTTTAAAGCTACCGGGGAAAATAACGGGCTTTCTTTTATTGCATATTCCCGTAATATTTTTAATGCTGTATGGAGCAATAGAAGTAGAGAAACTCTCCGTTGCCGGAATGATTATCGGAATAATATTTGGAATCGGAGGAATCATCCCTTTAATCGTTCATAAAGTTTTGGTCAAACGGAAAGGCAAATTCGATTTACCGATATCGAATATTATCATATATGTAAACGCTGTTGCCGGAGTGGCTACTATGATCTGCATTGTCAGGCTTTTTTAACTCTATTATTTTGGGAGGTATTATATGGGTATACTTGATAAGTTATTTAAGAAAGAGATCTCCGAAGAAAAGTTAAATGAATTTTTTCAAAAGAAAGAAAAGATTATGGATGGCATATTAGGGGAGCAATTTCACTTGGTGAGCCATGCCATAGTTCCTTTCAGTGCAGGAGGTGCAGTGGACATGTATATATACCCTCATGCAATTGAAGGTACAGCATTTGCAACTATGGAGCTGGTAGATTATGTGAATAAAGGTCCAATTCCCAATAGAAATGGTATGTATGAATTATTAGCTTTCACGAAGATTAAAGTAAACGATCAACGAATAAATGACGTAAATGATCCATTTTGCAAGCTGGAAAGACACTTGTGCGGAATTTTTACTAGCATAGGGAATTACTCTTTTCATGCTAAACTGGAACCGGGTGAGACTTGCGAAATACCTGGCAAAGAAGGAGAAGAGAATATTTGTCTGATTTTTGATGACTTCAAAAAAGATAATATTGACTTTATTATAGATGGTAAAAAATATGGTTTCCTGGTATGTATAGAATTGTTTAGAAGTGAAATGGAATATGCTATGAAAAACGGAAGTGCCGAATTGTTTAAGTTACTTAAGGAAAAAGGTTTCTATCCCTATAGTGATTTGGATCGCGGGCCTGTTGTGTGAAGATAGGAAGGTGGCGGCGGGGAATAAATGTCGGTGGAAATAACAGGGTACCAATGCCCGAACTGAATTGACTGACATGGTTTACTTTGAGAAAGATCTTACAAAAGTATAGTTGTGAAGGGTACTTGAAAATCTGAAAATAATCGTTTGAAAGGAATATGGTGGGTCTGTATGGAACTGGAACAATTACGTTTGGATTGTGCAGTCAAGCAGAAAAAGGGCTTACATTTTATTATCGCATCCGTTTTTATCTGGATAGCTATCGCTGTGGTCCATTTTACCGAATTGCCAATACTGGCAAAGGATCTTCTGACTTTTTGTTTTTCAGCGCCGCTGATGCCGATTGCGTTTGCAGTATCGAAAATAATCGGGGTCGATTTCTCAAATAAGGGGAACCCGCTGACGAAGCTGGGCATACTGTTTTCGGTAAATCAGATCGTTTATCTGCTCATAGTGATGTGGGTTTATCCGACTGTCCCCGATAAAATGGTAATGGTCCTGGCTATTGTCTTCGGTGCACATCTTATGCCGTTCGGATGGCTGTATAAATCGAGAAGCTACATGACACTTTCAATAATCATTCCTATTGCTGCCTTGATCGTAGGAATAAATTTCAATGCGTTTATAGTCTCTGCAATGATGGTATTGTTTGAGATTGCCTTTTGCTTATTATTGTTCACGGAAATCAGGAAACTCCCTGATGTGAAGTTGAGTTCAAATGCGCCTGATCAAGCATTATAATTGTCTGCAAGACGGGTGAAGAAGGGAAAATGTATGGTCAACGGTAACAGCAAAAAGCAGGTGCAAATAAGGTCTTTTAATAATATGTGGTATAAATTCCTGATTACATACGGGATCCTTGGCGTATTCTTCTTTTTTTGCATTAATTCAGTGCTTGACAACGTTATTAAAATTTTCTCTCAAATGTTTGTTAAAGATTTTTGGATGGACGGATCGGATTTCTCCGTATTGCTCAACCTACTGTTTGCACCTGTTTTCCTGATCGCGTTAATATTCTATTTCGGAGCCCTTTTCATCGTCGAGTTCATAGCAATTCTTCTATTCAAATCTGCATATTTCAACTGTATGGTAATCGATGAAGAAAGGGCAAATCTAAGCAGGAATATCAAAATAGCCATTTGGTGTTTCATATTGGCGAATATTTTAGGAGTATTACTTTGGGGTGATATGAAGCGGAGTATACTGTTCGTTTTGTTTTACTTGCCGGTACCGTTACTTGCCGCGAGCAACATCTATTCAAAAATTAAGATAATGTGGTAACGTTTTATTAATAAACCTGGAGGTGGTATTGTGAAAATACTAAAGGAAGTTTTGGATTGGTTTGTTCATATAGCAATTGCTGTAATAGTAGCATTTGTCATTACAATATTTATAGCTCAGCCGTCGTATGTTCACGGGATGTCGATGGCACCGGCGCTTTTGGATCAGGATAAGATTCTGGTCAATAAGCTGCCTCATTCGCTTAAAATGGAGATCGATTACGGCGATATTGTAATTATAGACAGCCGTGTGGACAGGGAAAGGAATTTTAAGGACGACATCATAGACACGTTGAGATACAACCTCATCGCATATAAACTACTCGGCATCGATAATGAGATATACTGGGTAAAGAGAGTAATAGGAAAGTCCGGCGACGTTTTTTGCTATAAAGATAATATTCTTACCCGAAACGGCGAGGTTTTGGATGAACCGTACATAAAGGAAACGATGGAGTTCTTCCCTGAAGGGAATACAGTCGTACCCGAGGGCAGCGTGTTTGTCATGGGGGACAACCGGAATAACAGTACCGACAGCAGGATTATCGGCTGTGTACCGCTGGATCATGTTATAGGAAAGCTCCTGATAAGATTTTGACAGAGGTTCGATGCCGATGCTTTGAGAGTCATACACTTGATCATGTTCGGGTAAATGACTTTAAGGTATACGAAGCCGCAATATCGCTATAGAGAATCTTTATCTGGACGGAATGACTGGATGCGGCTAAAATCATTGATTAGAGAAATATTACAACTGGAGAGTCATTATGAATATTAGCATAAAGGATAAAATTGAAAAACTATTGGATAAAGCAGCTTCTATCGACGGAATATGGGCTATCGGGCAGACAGGCGACATTAACGAAGTTCCCAGGCCGGGAGAATCCGATATCGACATATTCGTGCTGGGTGACAGAATACCGGGATATGAAGAAAGAAAGGCATTATATTATGAAGACAGCTCGCTTTTCGAAAGCTGTACGATGAACGTATGCGAAGGCGGTTACTGGGGTACCGGCGATGTCTTCCTCGTAGACGGCGTGGAAACCATGCTCATGTACTTTACTATTGGCGATACATTGAAGTATGTCGACGAAGTTCTGGATGGCAGGCACCCGGACTGTGATAACGGGTTCTATCCGGTAGGCCGCCTTGCTACATTAAAGAATATCAATATTTTATATGATGAAAAAGGAATATTCGCATCTCTAAAAGAGAAGCTTTCGGTCTACCCGGATAAACTGAAAAAAGCTTTGGTCAGCTATCATATCAGACTGATATACGATGAAGAGGATTTCGGCCGCGCACTGCTGAGGAAGGATGTGCTATTCTACCACCGCGTCCTGGAAACGGCGCTCGATCATTATCTGCAGGCATTGTATGCGGCCAACGAAACATACTTTCCCAGCAGGAAAAGGACTCGGCAATATATCGATTCTTTCAGCGTAAAACCGAAAAATTGTTATGAAAGAATGCTTGAGGCAATCAAGCTCGGCTCAAGCTCGGAGGGCATTAAAGGCTCCGATGATGTATGGTGCGGGTTGGTAAGGGATTTGAAAGTAATTTGCAGCGAGATTTGAGGAGGAAGCATGGAACCTGTAGATATTGTGAAATTTCTGGGCTTGGCCGAGAAGTTGAAATGTGAACTGCGCCATTCGTGGACGTCGACGCTGCGGCAGGAAAGCGTTGCGGAGCATAGTTGGAGGCTGTGCGTTTTTTCATGGCTGGTAAAGAGTAGATTACAGCATGAATACGATATGGACAAAGTTATGAAGATGTGCCTGTTCCATGACTTGGGAGAGGCTATAGCCGGCGATATCCCAAGCTTTGAAAAAAACGACGAAGACATAGAAAAGGAAGAGGCTGCTATTGATCAGATAATCGGAATGCTCGACGAGGAGCTGGGCAGTGAACTAGAGGACCTGTTCACTGAAATGAGGGAGCAAAAGAGTAAAGAAGCCAGACTGTTCAACGCGCTCGACAAGCTCGAGGCCGTGATACAGCATAACGAATCCCCGATCGAAACCTGGATCCCGTTGGAGTTCGAACTTAACAAGGTTTATGCCAATGAAGAGGTAAAGGGTATCGAGGTAATGGAAGAGCTGCGTGAAGTTGTCCGGAAGGACACTATTGACAAGCTTTTGAAGCATAACCCGTCGGATTCGTAATGAACTCAAACATCTCATGTTATAAATAGAATTATTTGACAATCGAACATATGTTTGATAAGCTTGTACTGTATTCACATGGTGCCTGTTTTTGGACAGAAAAGGCGTAACAGGGTGGAGGCTGCAAGATGAACAACTTATTGAAAAATGAAGCTGTAAAGCATGGTGACAGGCTTCAAATAATACCTTCGCGCCGTATCGCGGATTTGAAGAACGATTTGGATACATTTGCCCGTGGTGAGGAACTTAATGGTTTTCAGAAGTGGATTGTAAATAGTTTATACAGTTATGATATTCCTGACGTGGATTTCCCAGTGCGATCAGTCATTTTGATGGCACTTTCCCATCCTTTTTACGCCGATGTTATTTTCACAAACAACGGCAGGGAATATTCCGTCAAGTGCCTTGTTCGTTCGGATCTCGACGCAGCCGACAAATATCTGAAAACTTTTTTGGAAGGCTTCGGATATCATGCCACAAAGGCCGGGAACCTGCCGCTAAAGCGGCTCGGTGTTCAAAGCGGACTCTCCGAGTACGGCAGAAACAATATTACATATATCGATAGGATGGGCAGTAACTTTTCCTTAGCCGCTTATTTTTCAGATATGTCATGTGAGGAGGACCCATGGAGGCAGGTGGTTACCGCCAAGGCGTGCGAGAACTGCAGAGTCTGCATCAATAATTGCCCTACAGGTGCAATAAGAAGCGAGAGGTTCCTTATTGACAACCAAAAGTGCTTGTCTGCTATGAACGAGGTCCCGGGCGAATTTCCGGAGTGGCTTCCCGCATCCGCCCACCATACCTGTTACGATTGCCTGAGATGTCAGGAAAAATGTCCGATGAATATCGGCCACGTAGATAAAATGGATGGTTTTTTTTGTATTTTCGGAAGAAGAAACCGGAATGCTGCTGCAGGGAGAACCAATTGAAAGTTTTCAGGAGAGTACGAAACAAAAGATATTCAAATTGGGCCTTGATGAATGGTATCCGGCAATACCGAGAAATATCAGGATGCTGATGAAATAAAAGCGAGGGTTCATGCTTTATACATGTATAAGGTTATCTGAATCAGTTGAGGGGGAAGTAATGGAACGTACAGCATCAGAAAAGGATTTAACAATCAGGGAACTGAAAGCGGAGGAATGCACTTCTTATCTGCTGAAGCATTTTAACCGCTACCAGGATGTCAAACGCTGCTGGCGCAAGGAAAACGGCAAGTGGGCGCTTAAGGATATCGCATTTGTGGAACAGTGGGACGATAAGGAAAAAAGTGAACACGTTGCGTCCCTGATATGGTGTATAGAGCACGGGGGGGCTGCCTTCGGGGCATTTGCCAACGGATTTGTGATCGGCTTTGCATGCGTCGGCAGGGAATTGTCCGGAAGTAAAAGGGAATACGCACATTTAGGGATGCTGCATGTTTCGTATGAATGCAGGAACAAGGGGATCGGAAAGAAGTTATTTTCTGCAGCCTGCGATAAGGCACGGGGATTCGGTGCCAAAAAGCTGTACATATCTGCGCATTCATCCGAGGAATCGCAGGCATTTTATAAGGCGGTAGACTGTGTCGAGGCGGAAGAAGCCGATCCGGCCGCAGTCGAGAAGGAGCCATGCGACTGTCAGCTGGAATTTGTACTGTAAAAAAGCGAGGTGAGTGCATGATAGCTATACTTGCGGAAGAAAGATTCAGCTTCATTTCGGAGGAAAGAAAGGCTTTCATTACTGCATTTGATGATGAGATCAATAAACTTGGCTACAGCTGCGGCGGCAATATAGGCGACGGTTTCTGCTGGGGCAGATATATGATCATATATTGGAAAAACGGTGTCAAAGGCAAACACGTGGCAGCGAGAATCTATATCAGGGATAACTCGATTGTCCTCAGGCTTTTTTTGAACGACATCGATAAACACCGTGATTATATCGAAAATACCAAAAGCTTTATCAAAGAAGTTTTTACCGGGGAATACGGGATCTGCCGCCGCTGTCATAACGACAAGGGGGGAGTTTGCAAATTCAGGAAGACATATACGCTGGAGGACAGAGTTATCGATAAATGCAACGGATATACCTTTGAATTCGGCGACCCGGATTTGGAAAAGCTGCCGGAATACATGGACCTGCTGAACGAGTTTTACGCACTCAAAAGACCGGCAAAAAAAGAATAAAATCAAATGGCCGGTACGTATAATTTGTAAATGTAATAGGAGGCGTATATAAATGGATACATGGGAATACAGGACGATACAATTGGAAGCAAAGGGGTTTATGGGCGGGATAGTCGACATGTCAACATTCCAAAATGAACTCAATGACCTTGGCAGGGACGGCTGGGAGCTTGTTACCTGCTTCGATACCAATATGAGCTATGGGCAGACGCGCTACATAATCGGTGTATTCAAGCGCAAATGCCAGTTTTGAGCAGTAACGGGGGAAAAAATGGAGATACGTTTAAGACCTTTCAATGATGGCGATATCGAAAGGATCGGTAAATTTCTTGGCAGGTTAAGCGCCGGGGAGGATAACGACCGTAAAGTTATATGGGATTGTTTTTCAAAACACCCGTGTTTTGAGATGTTCCATCCTGAAAAAATGGGCATTTGGGAAAATGATTGCGGGATAATTGGCTTAGTCAGACTTGAGAGCCCCTGGTACGGCAGTGTAATCGCTGAAATCGATCCGGAGTACTCCAAAATCTGCAGGGATATGATCGATTATGCCGAAAAGACTTTCTGTGGCAAGGATGATGATGGAAGCAAGTTTCTTAATGTCTTAGCACGCGATAATGATATATTTCCCGATATCCTGGCGGGAAACGGATATTTCCCGGGTAAGGCGGGCAGGATGCTTTTTTACCCATCATCGGCATCGCTGAACGAAGTAAAAATTCCTGAAGACTTTCATATAAGGAGTCTACGTGAAGTATATAGCTTCGAAAGGCTGAACGCCTTGCTGTGGAAGGCATTTGATTACGAAGGGGATCCGCCGTCCTATGACGACGAGGTTTATTTGCCGATAAAGCATGCGTGGCTTGATTACAATAAGGACATATGTACTGTTGCTGTGGCTCCGGATCAAGGTTTTGCATCTTTTTGCGGTATATGGTACGATCAGGATACCAAGGCGGCTTTTATCGAACCGCTTGCGACGGCTCCCGGATACAGGAAGCTTGGCCTTGCCAGTGCATGTGTTAACGAATCTATCAGGAAATGCAGGGAAATGGGAGCGGTAAATGTTTTTGTCGAACCCGATGAAAAGGCGTTTGAATGGTACACGCGGCTTGGGTTTAAAAAGGCCTATGACAGCCGCTGCTGGGTAAAACAAAATCTTTGAGGCGGAACTCCGCTTGAAACTGGGTATTTTGCCGAATCATAATGTACGGTAACAATTCGGGAGAATTTTGATAGGATAAAATGAAAAAAATAAATACGATCTGGTATGGTACTCGAATATTAGGCGTTTGCGGGCTGTTTTTGATAGTGATCCCGATGGCAGCCTACCTGATTTTCGCTACTTTTTTGAAAACGGAAATAATGATCGCCATCATCAAAATCTCCGCAATTATAGGCGGGGCTATACTGCTGATATTCGGTGTTATACTGGCATTGGAATTTCGGCAGGACAGGAGGATAAACCTGCAGTATAATAAGATAAAATACCAGAAAATACAAATAACTGATGAGACATATGAATGTCAGAACTGCGGCAGCAAGAAAGTCAAGAAGGAAGATACCTATTGCAGGGAATGCAGCACGAGGTTTGTAAAGGGATAGATGGTTAAGCGGTTACAAAGGAGACATTGAAATGGATAACGGAAGACAAAAGTTTGATTCTGTCGATGAATACATCAGGTCATTTCCAGAGAGCATTCAAAGCAAGCTGGAAGAGATAAGAGCGATAATAAAACCGCTTGTACCTGAGGCTCAGGAGAAAATAAGCTACCAGATGCCTGCTTTTTACCAGAACGGGATCATAGTATGGTACGCAGGCTTTGCAAAGCACATAGGTTTTTACCCGGGAGCTGATGGAATCGCCGCTTTCAAGGGTGAACTGGCCGGATACAAAAGTGCGAAGGGCTCCGTACAGTTTCCTCTGGATAAGCCGCTGCCTGCCGAGTTAATAAGTAAAATGGTCAGGTTCAGGGCAGCGGAGAATAGAAAGAAGGACAAAAAGCAATAAGAAGGATAAAAATATGAGTAATACCGTGGCCATTAAGAAAGTGGATATTGGACTCGACGAGTGTAATGACGTCATCAGGCGGTCTTTTATCACTGTAGCCGAAGAATTCAACATAACCCGGGAGAATGCCCCTACAAACCCAGCCTTCCTTGGCCCCGAGTCACTGATCAAAATGAGGGACAAGGGAATAGATATGTATGGCGCATATGTGAAAAATACCTGCATAGGTTTTGTGGCGATTGAGCAGGCAGGTGATGGCGTGTTTTACATGGAGAGGCTTGCGGTTTTGCCTGAATACAGACATAACGGGTATGGGCGAAAATTGATTGATTTTGTTATGGACTATGCCCGGAAGAGTGGAGGCAAAAAGGTATCCATAGGCATTATAAACGAAAACAGGCGCCTTAAGGATTGGTACATAAGCTGCGGATTTGCCGAAACAGGCACAAGAAAATTTGATCATTTGCCTTTTGAAGTTTGTTTTATGGAAAGAATCGTTAATGCTATAAGTTAATCGGGGGTGTATCATGGGGCTTGCCGGGACGGAGAAAGCGTTCACTGAGAAATTGAGAAAACAGACCGGAATCATAATGCTGGATATAGGATATACCTTTGCGGAAATATCTGAGGAGCTGATGCAGAAGGAAGTAAACGGCTTTCCGATGTGGAAGCATTTTTATCATATGCTCAATTCGATCGACCGGATATTTGCCTATTCCGAGAACTACCGTTTCCCGGACTTCCATGAGGACGGCCTGAACAGTCTCGGCAGTAAATCGGGTAAAACCTTGAGCAAAGACCTGTTGGAAACGTATTTCAAAAATATCGGGGAGAAGGTCGCTCTCTATATGGATGACATGGATGATTCCAAGCTATTGGAAGAAGTCATTTGCCAGGAAATGAGGATTTCGCGTTTCGATTTGATCGTCGCTCAATTCAGGCATATCACATGGCATATGGGCTACATACAGGGCTGTATCAGATTGGAGACCGGAAAGCTGCCGGTTTATGTAGGCGTTAACAAGGATTACTACCCGATTGAATAGGGGCCGAGTAAGGAGACAGATAATGCCGTTTATTAATTTAAAACTGTTAAAAGGCCAGGTATCGGCCGAGCAAAAGGTTGAACTGGTCGAAGGTATTACGGACCTTGTAGTAGAATTAATGGGAAGGGACAGGAACTACACAGTCATCACGGTGGATGAGCTTGAGGCCGGCCAATGGGCGGTCGGAGGGAAGATGTTAAAACCTGATTCTGAAAAAATAGTAACCTTCCTGAATATCAAGGTATCCAAGGGAACTACAAATCCGGTGGAGATTGAGAGAATGATGTACGCCGTCAGAGAACTGATGTCGGATGTGCTGGGGAAATGCCATGAGACCAATTATTTCATCATCGACGAGCTGAATCCCGACGCATGGGGCTACGACGGCATACCTATGACGACGAGAAGAAGGATGAGCGAACAATAAGCGAATAATAAGAAACCATTGAGGTGCTGCAATATGAAAAAAGACGTAAAGTTATATAATGTCATTTTTCCTATCTGGTTTTTGATATTTTTCCCGCCGGTTATCTTCATAACGCTTTTTGGCAATTTCGTTATAGATTCTCTTGTCATAATGCTTTGTTATGCAGTTTTCAAATTATCGCAATCAAAGCTCGATCTTAAAGCATTTTATAAGGGCAGTGTGCTGAAGGTTTGGTTATTCGGATTTGCAGCCGACATAATAGGAGCGCTTATGCTGTTTATCATAAACGTATCAGGAACAGGGATAGGGCTGCCAAACGAATTCCTTACAGGAATAAACTTTGACCCGTTCGGTTACCCCCCGGCGCTTTTCCTCATAGTGTTTGCAATGCTTTTAGCTGCTGCGTTTATCCTGTTTTTCAACTACAGGTTCACTTTCAGGCAGATAGAAGACAGAAAGCTGAGGTTCAAGGTTGCGCTTACAATTGCGCTGGTTACGATGCCCTGGACTTTCCTGCTGCCGACCAAATGGTTTTACAGAGGTGTTTAACGGTATATAACTGCTTTACGGAAGACGAAGGGGGCCTAAAATGGACTTTGATGCTGCAGCTGCAGGCTGGGACACCGAAAAAAGACTAAAGCGGGCAAGAGCAATTTCGGATGAGATCGCAAAAGCAGTAGAGATAAAGCCGCACTCGAATGCATTGGAATTCGGCTGCGGCACAGGCCTGGTCAGCTTCGGGCTGAAGGACAGCTTCGATCATATAACCCTTGTCGACACCTCGGTTGGAATGATAAATGAACTCAGCAATAAAATAAAAGAGAGCGGAATCACCAATATGACCGCACTTAATGCGGATATCCCGAGTCTGCCCGAAAGCAGTCCTTATATAGCGCAAACGGCATTGCCACAGGGTAAGTACGACGTAGTATATTCTTCCATGGTGCTGCACCACGTTGCCGATGTGCGATCCGCCATAAAGAAGCTGTATGGTTTTATCTCAGTCGGCGGCACCATCTGCATCGTTGACCTCACTGCCGATGACGGCAGCTTTCACAGGCTTGAGAAGGACTTCAGCGGTCATAACGGCTTTGATGAGGATGAGTTAAAAGTGGTATTGAAGAATGCCGGTTTTGTCAATATACATTCCAGGGTATTCTATAAAGACTTTAAAAAGATCGAAGACAGGGATGTGCCGTATTCATTGTTCATAATGATCGGAAGCAAACCTCAGGAGGTAAATAAATGAACGTTTCGCGCTTTCTTTCCGAAGCTTTGGACTGGGCGGAACAGGAAGAAAACATCCGGTGCATGGTTCTAGTGGGTTCTCATGCCAGAGGGACCGCGAGGGCCGATTCGGATGTCGACCTGGTAGTGATGGCTGCCGATCCGCAGGTTTATATAAGGGATCACACCTTCGCAAGCCGATTCGGCCGTATAGACAGGATGCAGAACGAGGACTGGGGCAGAGTGACCTCTGTAAGAGTGTTTTATGAGGACAGCCTCGAGGTGGAGTTCAGTTTCACGGATCCATCATGGTGCTCGCTGCCGCTCGATGCAGGAACTCAACGGGTGCTGACGGATGGCTACAGGGTAATGGCGGACAAGGATAATCGCTTTGTACAGGTAAACCTCGAGATAAAGCGATTGGCAGGCAGGGAAGAAAAAAAGTCTGGCAAAGCAGCCGGAAAGGAAAAATCAAAGAACCGACGTCATGGGCGGGCAGCATACGGAGCGGTTCCTTACAGAAGTGAGGCGAAAATGACGGAGCTCATCCTCGATACGGCAGAGAACGACGAACGTATACGGGCTGTTGTCATGAACGGTTCAAGAACCGACCCCGACGCCCCGAAGGATCGCTTTCAGGATTATGACATCGTTTATGTCGTAAACGATTTGAAATCTTTCACAAGGGACCACAGCTGGGTTGACGTCTTCGGGGAAAGGATAATTCTCCAGATGCCGGAGACAATGGATCTGCTCCCCCCATACAATAACGGCAGCTTCAACTATCAGATGCTTTTTACCGACGGCAACAGAATAGATCTGACTCTGATTCCTGTAGCGAAGGTGTCCGAACTGCTCGGGAAAGACAGCCTTACCGTAAACCTGCTGGATAAGGACGGAATACTGCCGCCAACAACGGCTTCAAACAATAGCAGCTATCATATCAAGCCGCCGACAGAAAAACTTTATTCCGACTGCTGCAATGAATTCTGGTGGGTGCTGCAGAATGTCGCCAAGGGCATCCTGCGTGACGAAATGCCATACTCCATGAGAATGTTCGAATATGCCAGAGACATGCTGGATCAGATGATCTGCTGGCATATAGGAGGCTCGCACGATTTTATGGTTTCGGCAGGCAAATGTGGTAAATATTTTAAGAAATATCTTTCCGAACGGCATTACAAAATGTATACTGGAACCTATACCGAAGGTAAATATGGCAAGCTTTGGAAAGCTGTATTCGAAATGTGCCGGATGTTCAGGGAAATGGCAAAGACCGTGGCTGAACAATCGCTGCTTATATATCCCGAGCAGGATGACCGGAGAATGTCGGCGTATCTTGAAAGCATGAGGGAGCTTTGGCAGGGACAGCTGACTTGAGAGGCTGGAACAGCGGTTCGCCCGGCGCCACAGGACACAACACTAGTACTCAGCACAATAAAAGGGGGATTGAAAATGTTCGATATCAAAAATTATTCCGAGATAATTGAAACCTTTCACAAAAAGCTGACTGAGGTTCCGGAAGGGATTACAGGCATAAGACCTGCCCCGGAAAGCTGGTCGCTTAAAGAGATAATAGGCCATCTGATAGATTCCGCTTCGAATAACCACCAGAGATTTGTCAGGCTGCAATTCGGAGATCTGCTGGATTTC
The DNA here is from genome assembly GCA_036260935.1 of Clostridia bacterium. GTDB lineage: Bacteria > Bacillota > Clostridia > Acetivibrionales > DTU013 > JAEYOM01. The sequence goes on along the minus strand of DATALQ010000036.1, from coordinate 25,107 downwards.
CCCCCATACGAGGCGGAGAGCTGGATACGTGCTCAGAATTACAGGGACATGGACTGGAACAGCCTGACGGCACTGTGGTATTCGTATAACCGTATATTGCTGAAGATCATAGAGAATTTGGACGAAGGGGCACTCGGAAATGTCTGGATCAAGGATGAACATGCGCTGCCGCTGGAATTTATCGTAAAGGACTATTTCAGACATCTGCAGTGGCATATCGGACATTTTGACGGCAGGCTCAAGGAAGTGGAAACTCTTTAATCAAGACTAGCTCTTGGATTATGACTTGGATATGGATCTACCGGGGTAAAAACAGAAGACAGGTGTGAGGCAAACATGTTGAGGTTTTACATAACAAGGCACGGGGAGACTACCTGGAATATTCAGAAAAGAACGCAGGGACACAAGGATTCGCCCTTGTCCGAACTGGGCGTAAGGCAGGCGGAGTGGCTTGCGGAGGCTCTTGTGGGAGTTGAATTCGAATCGGTATATTCGAGCTCGAGCAGAAGGGCGCTCCAGACGGCGCGCATAATTGCCGGCAGCCGGGATATACCTGTAGTGCCGATGGACGGCTTGATGGAGATTAATCTCGGCGAGTGGGAAGGAATGTTTTTATCCGAGATAGAGGGGCGTTACCCGGAGGAATACAGTAATTTTCAGAATTCCCCACACAGATATAAGCCGGTAGGCGGTGAAACTATTGAAGCTCTGATCGACCGTGCCGGAAGAACGATGGAAACCATTGCAAGAAGGCACAATGATGGAAATGTGCTTGTCGTAACGCATGCGGTTACGCTCAAGGCTATTGCTGCCTTTATCGAAAATAAGGCCGTAAAGGATCTGTGGACAGGCGCTTATATGAAGCAAGCCTGCCTCAATATAGTCGATTACAATGATGGTATTTGGAGCCCGGTGATATGGGGAGATGTGTCGCATTACATGGAAGAGGGGGCATTTTCATGAACAATGGCATTATCAAGTCCGTAAAGATACACTTCGACTTAAGCTTTGAAATGCTTGAAAAAATGATTGCTCAATGCCCGGACGAACTCTGGGACAAGAAGCTTTCAGGGTTTGTGTTCTGGCAGCAGATATTGCATGCTCTGACCGGAATCGATTACTGGATGAGACAGGCAGGAGACGAGTTCACCGAGCCGTTTGAGGACAGGAGAACATACCCGGAGCTCGATCACGATCCTGAAGGCAGTATAACAAGGGACGAACTCATCGAGTATAAGGACAAGGTGAAGACGCTGACCTGTAAATTTTTCGAGAGCAGGAACGACGCATGGATGGGAGAGCCAAACGTAATCTACGATAAGATCAAAAACATCGACATAGTGTTCATGCTGACCAGGCACGTGCAATATCATGTCGGCCATTGCGACAGCATCCTGAGAGACAGGGGTTTCGAAGCTGTAGAATGGGTCGACTATTTCGGATGACCCGGTTGGATCGGCACTCCCGGAATAACAAACCCGGAAGGACATGGCCCTATCGATGCGTCAGGAATGACATCCAGAAATAACATGCCTTAGCGAAGGAGCCCGGAAGGCGGATGGAGCGTCTGTGATCAACGAATACCAGCAGAAAATTGACAAAGTTAAAGCCTACATAGAGGATAATCTTACTGACAAGCTTGATCTTGAGAAGCTCGCAGGGATATCGAACTTTTCCAAGTATCATTTTTCCCGCGTCTTTGCAGCCATTGAGGGAATCACTCCCATTGAATTCCTGACAAAAAGGCGGATGGAACGGTCCGCGGAATACCTGAAGACCACCGGTAAAACAGTCGTAGAAATAGCCAGTCTGTGTGGTTTTGATACTTTATCCAGCTTTAATGCCGCTTTCAGGAAATACTTCGGAAAAACGCCGAGGGAATTGAGGAAGGAATTCAGCAATAATCCGTCAGCATCCCGCAATAATGAAGAAGAAAACACCTCCTCCTTTTATTATGATGTCAGTAAGAATTATTTTTTAAGGAGGATTTGGGATATGAACATCACACTTGAAGAATTGCCTGATATGGAAGTGGCTTATGCCAGGAAGGTAGGAAGCTATCTTGATTCGAGGGGAGCATGGGATAAGATATTGAAATGGTCCTATGAAAACTGGATCAACCCGGCTAACACCAGCTATATAGGTGTTTCTCTCGACGATCCGGCAGATGTGCCTGAAGAAGAGTGCAGGTTCGACGCATGTGTAACCATTCCGGAAGGCTTCAATAAGCAGGAGGACCCCGACGTAAAATTCAGAACGCTTAAGGGCGGGCTATATGCGCTTTACAGATTCCACGATACTGTCGATAAGCTGGCTATCGCATATAGTTCCATATTCGGCCAATGGCTGCCGAACAGCGACTATGATCTGGACGACAGGGACTGCCTCGAGTTTAACTTGAACGACCCTGCGAAGGATCCCGAAGGGAAAAGTATCATAAATCTCTATATTCCGGTAAGGAAGAGGCAGTGACAATGGAAATCGTACATACAACCGGTGAAAATGCCGATTTTGCCGCTCTTATAAAGCTGCTTGACGATGATCTCAATGAAAGATATGGACAATTTCAGAAGCAATACGATGTCCACAACAGTACAGACAATATAAAAAATGTCATATTGCTTTACATCGACGGACGTCCTGCGGCGTGCGGCGCGTTTAAACGCTGCGATGCCGAAACCATAGAACTGAAGCGCATTTTTGTCGCGAAAGAATTCAGAGGTCGCGGCTTGTCAAAAATAATCGTTTCAAAGCTGGAAGAGGCTGCGTTGGCAGAGGGCTTCAGGTATGCTGTGCTCGAAACCGGAAGACGGCAGTATGAAGCAATCGGTCTGTATGAAAAATGCGGTTTCGAAACCATCCCGAATTATGGAGTTTATGAGGGTAACAGCAACAGTATCTGCATGAAGAAAAAATTATTGTAAAAGTCAATATGGCTCACCAGCTTGCAAGGACTATGAAAGGGGCAAGATAATTATGGGCAAAAATCCATATGATAAGTTTCCATATATAGCAACAGAGGAAATAACATTAAGAAAAATTGAAGCTTCCGACCTTGACAGCATTTTTGAGATATACAGTAATGAAAAACTTTTTCAATACACTCCTGTAATGCTTAGAAAGAATAAAGACACTGTTGCCAATATGATAGGACATTTTGATAGAGACTTTCATAAAAGAAAATATATCTTTCTTGGAATCTGCCTGAACAGTGATCCTGATAAAATCGTCGGCATTGCGGAAATGTTTGAGTACTCTGCTGAGATAAATATGATAACGATAGGGTATAGACTGAATGATAAATATTGGGACAGGGGAATCATAACAAAAACTGTCAAGGCTATGACGGATTTTCTTTTTAACGAAATCGGTATTAACCGTATACAGGCATTTGTCATGCCGGAAAACATCAAATCCCAAAATGTATTGTTGAGAAATGGCTTTACCAAAGAAGGAATGATTCGGCAGGGGTATTTTTGGAAAGGGCAGGGGGTAGTCGATTTAATATTGTATTCTTTGCTGAAGTCTGACGTTGAAGTAGCAGAACATAAAGCATAAAATGTACCTTGACACTCGAACATATGTTTGGTAACATATTCCCATATAATGTTTAAAGTGTTCGGGTCAGGGGGAGAAGAAAATGGACAGGCAAAAGGGAATTGCATTTTGCGGGCTTGCATGCGCTCTGTGCAGCGAGAATACTACCTGTGTGGGATGCCGAAACGAAGGCTGCAAGGATAAGGACTGGTGCAAGAACTTCCAATGCTTCAAGACCAAGGGTATCAAGGGGTGTTGGGAATGCGGCGAGTTCCCGTGCAGAGGCAGTATGCTCGATAATAAGAGGATACGGGCATTTGCAGCTTTCGCAAGAGAATATGGTGAGGAATATCTGCTGGATTGCCTGGCGAAAAATGAAAAAGCCGGCCTTGTATACCACAATCCGGGCGAGCTTACGGGAGATTACGATATTCCGGATACTGAGGAAGGCATAGTTCAGATGATACTCGATGGGAAGTAGTAAGTTGACCGTGCCGGTCAGTTTTATCGGTAGAACACAAAGCGAAGAAACAATTGAGCATTTACAGGCTCTTTGTCTTAAAGCATCGTTCTCGCAATAAAACTGACCGGTGCGATAGTAATATGATTTGCGGGTGAAGAAAATGATAGAAAAGGCTTTGTACGAAGACCTGGAGGAAATTCTGGCGCTGCAGAAGCTGGCGTACCAAAGTGAGGCTATGATATGCAATGACTACGGCATACCTCCCTTGACGCAGACAATCGATGGCATCAGGGAGGATTTCCATAACCAGATTATTCTGAAAGCTGTCGGGGACAACAGGATAATCGGATCGATAAGGGCATATGAGAAGGATGGAACATGCTTTATCGGCAGGGTTATCGTACACCCTGAATTTCAAAACAGGGGAGTCGGGAAAAAGCTAATGCTTGCTGTAGAGGATATGTTTCCCGAGTGTCACCTCTTTTCACTGTTTACAGGAAAAAACAGCGTTAAAAATCTTTATTTTTATGGAAGTCTCGGCTACAAACAGGTCAGGGAGGAGTATATCCACGATACCCTGACCTTTGTTTATCTCGAAAAAGTTAAGTGAAAAAAATAAAATCGAATATGGTACAATTGTTTTATGAAGCATAACCTCACCTTACGGAGGCGTCTATGGGGCTCAGAATAGTATATGGCCGGGCCGGAAGCGGTAAATCGGCCTTCTGTCTTCATGAAATAAAAAACAGGGTCGGCGCTGAACACCCGTTGATATTGATAGTGCCGGAACAATTCTCGCTTCAGGCGGAAAAAAGCCTTGCCAGGACTACCGGCTCGTCCGGTATCTTCAGCGCTGAAGTCCTTAGCTTCAGAAGGCTGGCGTTCCGTGTTTTCAGCGAGGTCGGAGGCATTTCGCTCAAGCATCTGGATGCATCGGGAAAGAGCATGCTGCTGTTCAGGATACTTGATAGCCTGTCGGGCGATCTGAAGGTGTTTTCAAGAGCTGCCCTCAGAAAGGGCTTTACAGAAACCTTATCCGATGCAATTACGGAATTCAAGCGGTATGATGTCCCTCCCGAGCAATTACATCTTGCAGCGGGCAAGCTTGACGGCAGTCTGCCGCTGAAGGACAAGCTCAGCGACCTGGCACTGGTTTATTCGGAGTTCGAAAATCAACTGCATCGGAACTATCTGGATGCGGATGACGACCTGACCGAACTGTACAAAAAACTGGACGAATCAAGGCAGTTTGACGGAGCTGAAATCTGGATAGATGAATTTTCAGGCTTTACGCCGCAAGAATACAAAATAATAGCCAAGCTGCTCGGAAAAGTGGAGAGAGTAACGGTTTGCCTTTGCACCGACAGTATCTCCGATGGCGCCGGCAGCCTTTCGGGCGGCCAGGGCGGTGGATCGATGGTATTCGAGCCCGTCAGGAATACTGCCGTAAAGCTTGTTCGATTGGCTGAAAAGGACGGGATTACGGTCGAGAAGCCCGTAAAACTGGACGGCCGGAACGGTACACTGCCGCGTTTTGCCACCTCCGAGGAACTCGGCCATCTTGAACGGAATTTTTATAGTTTTCCATATAAAAAATATGCAAAGCAATGCGAGGATGTTTGTATTTCAGCTTCGGCCAATCCGTATTCCGAAGTCGAAGATTGTGCCCGGGATATTGTCAGGCTCTGCCGGGAACACAGCTTCCGTTACCGCGATATCGCGGTTACGATGAGAAATCCCGAAAGCTACACGGGTATCGTAAAAAGCATATTCGCAAGGTATGGAGTACCTTTTTTTCTTGACGGCAACAGAAGTATCGACGGCCATCCGCTTATTGTTTTCATAAACTCCGCGCTTGAGATTCTGACCAGCAGCTGGTCTTACGAGGCAGTTTTCAGATATGCCCGGACAGGCCTCGCGGGAGTCGGGCGGGACGAATTGGACCTGCTTGAAAACTATGTACTGGCAAACGGGATCAGAGGAAATGCCTGGACTCGAAGCGAAGACTGGGACCGCCCGGTAACAATGACCGAGGCAGGCGCTGAACCCGGCCAGCGTGAGGAAGAATACCTGCTGCGGGTCAATGCGGCAAGAAGGCTTTTAGCGGAGCCACTCGAGGCTCTCCGTTCCAAAACGAAGGGCGGAACAAGCGCTGTCAGTTTTTGTACGGCACTTTATGAACTGCTCTGTGAAACAGGCGCCGACAAAAGGATGGACGAGCTTTCCAAACAAATAGCGGCTGAAGGGCTGCTGGACCGTGCGGATGAATACCGCCAGGTCTGGAATATCGTAATGGATGTATTCTCGCAGGTGGTCGAAGTGCTCGGGGATGAGAAGCTCGGTGCAGAACGTTTCTCGGAAGTATTAGCCGCAGGATTCGAAGGGCACAAAATGGGCTTGATCCCGCCTGCTTTGGACCAGGTGCTGGTCGGCAGTATCGAGCGGGCCAGAAGTCATGAGATAAAGGCTTTATATATACTGGGCGCCAACGAGGGAGTATTGCCCGGGACGAAAACGGACCAGGGACTGCTTTCAGATATGGACCGTGACAATCTGGGACAGATGGGACTTGAACTTGCGGGGAATACAACGAAACGGTGCCTCGAGGAAAGGTTCATGGTATATATGGCTCTCGCGACTCCGTCCGTCTATCTGTGGCTCTCTTACCCGACCGCCGACCGCGATGGCAAGGCGCTAAGGCCGTCTCGCGTCATATCCGAAGTAAGAAGGATACTGCCGGGAGTTATAATAAAAAGTACGGTTACCTCTGCCGATCAAGGTGAAATGACTATACCCGCCGCGCAGGAACCTGCGTTTGACGAGCTTGTGGTACAGCTTCGAAGGTATTATGACGGAGAGCCTGTGAATGAAGGCTGGAGGGATATATACCGGTGGTTTACGAACAATGAAGGCTGGAAGGATAAATGTTCCAAAATTTTAGACGGGCTTGGCTATACCAACCAGGCAAACCGGCTCACAGGCAGCAGGGCGTCAGGGTTGTACGGGAACCCTGTGTTCACAAGCATTTCACGGATGGAAGCGTATGCTTCCTGCCCGTTTTCATACTATATCAAATACGGGCTCAAGGCCAAAGAACGTAGAATTTACAGCTTCGATCCGGTTGATGCGGGCACCTTCATGCACCATATAATTGACGAATTCTCAAGGCTGCTCGTAAAAAAGGGAGTAAGCTGGCGACAGTTGGACGAAAAATGGTGTGCCGAACAGGTCACCAGCCTGGTGGGCAAGTGGCTCTCGGTAAACGCGGGCAGCATTCTTGTCAGCAGTAAAAAATACCTGTACTTTTCCGAAAAGCTCAGGAGGACTGTGACAAAAGCCCTTATGCACATCAGCAGGCATATTAGCTCCGGCGGCTTCGAACCCTCCGGATACGAGGTGGAATTCGGGGACCGCGGAAGATATCCTGCGATTTCGATAGAGCTGCCTACGGGAGAATGCATAAAAATGACGGGCAGAATCGACAGAGTGGACTCCTTGAATAGTGAAGACGGGACATACCTTAGAATAATAGACTATAAGTCCGGGAACAGGGCACTGAAGCTGGTCGACGTATATTATGGCCTGCAGCTCCAACTGATCACCTACCTGGACGCAGTACTCGAAAGCGAGGAGGCAGCGGGTGGAAAGGGAAGAAGCCCGGCAGCCGCTTTTGGTCAGGTCAGTGACGGGTGTGGCTTGGGACAGTCCGAAGGTGAGGGTGCCGGAGGACATGGTTCGGACGGAAAAGGAAAGCCTCTGCCGGCGGGTGTGCTTTATTTCAGGCTGGACGATCCTATGATACGATGCGGAAGGGAAAGCACCGACGAAGAAATCGAAAAGGCCATTATGAAGGAACTCAGAATGAAAGGTCTTGTCCTTGCTGATGTTAAGCTGCTCAAGGAAATGGACAAGCAGATCGACGGCGACTCTCTGATCATTCCGGCAAGGATAAACAAGGACGGCACGCTGGGCAGGTCGTCTGCAGCCACCGGGGATCAATTCGACGCGCTCCGGAAATACGTCCGGAAAACGCTTGCTTCGATCGGGAGCGGAATACTGGAAGGAAATGTGGCCATAAGCCCGTATAAAAAGAAAGCACTGACCGCCTGTACCTATTGCAGTTTCAGCTCCGTTTGCCAGTTCGACACCTCGGTAAGGGACAACCGTTATCGCATGCTTGCCGACCGTAAGGACGAGGATTGGTGGAGGCTCATGAAGGATGCAGGTTCGGAAGCAGAGTCCGAGGCTGCCGCAGTGAATACTGCTGCAGAAAAACCGGTCGGGAAATAGCCTGCTGATGAAAGTCTGCTGTTGAGATGTCTGCCGGAGGCGGCGATGCGGTTAAAAGGCCTATCTGTGAAACCTTCCACGGCAGGGAACGCTGAAAAACGGCCTTCTACAGCAGAAGTGAATACGAAAGTGTTAAAGCTCAGCGGAACGTTGAAGGCTGCAGGGATGATTGATCTGATGCAAACAGGATATTGATTCATATTTCGGGGGGATTTGAGCGATGGCTGACAATTGGACGCCGGAACAGCTCGACGCTATAAAGCAGAGGGATTGCGACCTACTTGTCGCCGCTGCGGCGGGAGCCGGCAAGACGGCCGTACTTGTAGAAAGAATAATCAGGAAAATAACCGACAAAGACAGACCTATCGATATAGACAGGCTGCTCGTCGTAACTTTTACGAATGCAGCTGCCACCGAGATGCGGGAGAGAATAGGCAGCGCCCTGGCGGATGCGCTGGATGCGGAGCCTTCGGATGCGAATCTGCAGAAGCAAATGACGCTGCTTGACCGCGCGAGTATAATGACGCTGCATTCATTCTGCCTCGAAACAGTCAAAAGCCATTTCCACAGCCTTGACCTGGACCCGCTTTTTCGTATAGCGGATGAGACGGAAAGCGCACTGATCAGGCTTGATGCTCTCGAAGAACTGTTTGAAGAAAAGTATGAAAACGAAGAACCCGGCAGTATGTTTTACAAGCTGGTGGATGCATACGGGGGCGGGCGCGACGACAGCGGGCTGCGCGAAATGGTAGCAACGCTGCACCGTTTCACGCGCAGCCATCCATGGCCCGAGCAGTGGCTTGCCGCCCAGGCAGAAGCCTATGGCCCCGGCGCTTCTGCCTGTTTGAGCAGCACCCCATGGGCGCGTGTGCTGCTCAAAAGCGCGGCCGCCGAGCTGCAAGGCCTGTCGGCCTTGCTCCGGAAGGCGGCCTCGCTGGCAAGCCGGGCGCAGGGCCTTGAGCCGTACTGCGGCGTCCTTGAAGCGGATATCGGGCAACTGGAACAGCTCCAGCAAATATGCAAGGATCCCGGCGCAGACTGGGATGCCGTCAGCGCCGCATTTTCGGCCTACGAGCCCGAAAGGCTTCCAAGGTGCGGCAAGGACGCGGATAAAGCCGTACAGGAAGAAGTGAAATCAGCCAGAACACTTGTGAAGGAACGTGTCAGAAAGCTTTGCGAAAGCGGCTTCAACACTACCTCTGCTGCACTGGAAGAGGATTTCGTCAAGTTATATCCCCAGCTAAAATATCTTGCGGATATGGTAAATGAATTCGAGGCTTTATACGCTCAAAAGAAGAGACTCAAAAATCTTCTCGACTTCAACGACCTCGAGCATCTTTGCCTCAAGGTCCTCATTGAGGACGGCGCCCCGACGGCAGCGGCCGGAGAACTGGGGGAACGCTATGAGGAGATCCTCGTAGACGAGTACCAGGACAGCAATCTTATTCAGGAATTGATACTGACAACCGTAGCGGGAAATGATGAAGACCACCGCAGCATTTTTATGGTAGGCGACGTAAAACAGAGCATATACAGGTTCAGACAGGCCAGGCCCGAGCTGTTCCTTTCAAAATACGAATCATATCCAAAGGAGCCCGGCCATAGCAGCAGAACGATACAGCTATATAAGAATTTCAGGAGCCGTCCGGAAGTAGTAAACGGTGTAAATTTCGTTTTCAGGCAGATCATGTCCACACTTGTCGGCGAACTCGATTATACCGAAGCTGAATTCCTCAATCCCGGAGCAGTTTATGAGGAACCCGCGGATAACTGCATCACCGGGGGGCCAGTAGAATTGCATATTCTGGACGTTACTTCGGATGAAAGTGAGATCGCCCTGGAGTCTGGGCAGGATAACGAAGGGTTGCCCGTGGACGACACGGCTCCGGAGGGCGTAGGAAACGGCAGCAACAATACCGCAAACAGCAGTGAAAACAGCGAAAATGGAATTGAAGAGGAAGAAGAGGAGTCGCTCGACAACATACAGGCTGAGGCGCGCATCGTTGGCGCCAGAATTAGAAAACTGGTGAAAGGCTCTTCCGAAGGCTTCAATGTTTTCGATAAGAAGTTAAAAGGTTACAGACCGGCAGAATACAGGGACATCGTCATATTGATGAGGGCAACGCGAAATTGGGCAGATGTATTCACGGACGAACTTGCCGCGCTTGGGATACCAGCCTATGCAGACGCAGGGCTCGGTTATTTCAGGACTGTTGAAGTGGAAACCGTACTATCATTGCTGCAGATTATCGATAACCCCCTTCAGGATATCCCGATGCTCGCTGTACTCAGGTCGCCCATCGGAGGCTTCGATACCGATGAACTGGCCGATATAAGGCTCGCAGACCGTGCGGTTTCGATTTATGAAGCAATGAAGCTTTTCGCGCCGCGTGGACAGGCTGCGGACGCAATTCAAAACATAGATCCAGCAGCGGCCCCATACCAGGATCAAAACTTGGCTGCGTACGCTGCTCAAACCCCGGCTTATAACACCGCCTCAAACCCGGCTTCAAACCAAGCTAATAACTCGGCTCATAATACCGTCTCAATCCCCGCCTCAACTGCGGCCCCAACCCCGGCGACAAACTCCGTGCCCAACTTAGCTCTGGTCTGGAAGACATCGAACTTTCTCAACCGGCTTGAGAACTGGCGTGACGCCTCACAATACACTCCGACCGACGAGCTCGTTTGGAAACTGATGACAGAGACAGGCTATTACAGCTATGTCGGGATACTGCCGGGCGGTGCGGAACGCCAGGCGAATCTTCGCATGTTGTTCGAACGTGCCAGGCAGTATGAGGAGACCAGCTATAAGGGGCTCTTCAATTTCATAAACTTTATAAACAAATTGAGAAGCGGCGGCGGAGATATGGGCAGCGCCAAGATACTCGGTGAAAATGACAATGTGGTCCGTATCATGAGCATTCATAAAAGCAAGGGTCTCGAATTCCCGATAGTGATCGTTGCCGGCTGTGGTAAGCGTTTCAATATGATGGACTTGAACGAACGAATTCTTCTGCACCAGGAGCTCGGCTTCGGCCCGGACCTTGTTGACACCGACAGGCGTACCATCATGCCGACTCTTCCGAAGTATGCCATCAGGCAGAAATTGAGGCTCGAGACGCTTTCCGAAGAGATGCGCATACTTTATGTAGCTTTTACGAGGGCAAGAGAAAAACTTATTATAACGGGCTGTGTCAGGGATGTACAAAAGACCTGTGCCAAATGGTGCGCGGGAGCGGCGTCCGCAGACTTGAAACTGGCACCTTTTGACATGATGCAGGCCATGAATTATCTGGATTGGATAGGTCCCGCCCTGGCCAGGCACGGTTCGGCAGCACTTCTGGCAAAAGCCGCCGGCCAGGACGGCAAAGTTCCAATTATTTCGGACGAACCTTCGAAATGGGCCATAAAGCTATGGGGTACCGGAGCGGTGGCTATCAAAAAAGAGGTGGCACAGGCGGGGGACAAGGTTAGAAAGTGGCTTGATGGGGCTGCACAAGGAAATATCAGGCCATACGGTGCGTTCTCAGACGCGTCCGCAGGGACATCTTCCGGTGTGTTCTCAGACGCATCCGCAGGGACATCCTCCTGTGCATCCTCCGGCACTTCCTCTAGCTCTTCATCCGATGCATCCTTCGGCGCATCCTCCGGCACCGGCGATATTTTCAAGGCGCTGGAATGGCAGTACCCATTCGGAAGGCTGTCTTCGATACCTGCAAAAATATCGGTCACCGAACTCAAGAGAAGGTTTTCCCAGGAGGAAGAGACCGGAGCAGCGGCATCTGTGCAGCAGCTTGTGGCAAAGCCTTTGTTCATGGAAACGGAGCAGGGCATCAGCGCTGCAAGGAAAGGTACTCTGATGCATTTCGTGATGCAGCATCTGGACCTTGATAAGTTGAGGAAGGCAGGAGACAACCGTAATACTGACAGAAAAGGCGATGCTTTTACGGATGAAATAAAGGCACAATTGGATATAATGACGGCAAAGGAGCTGTTGACGGAGGAAGAGGCAAAAGTGATCAGGCCACGTGCAATAGCTTCATTTTTCGGCACCTCTGTCGGTGCGCGCATGCTGACGAATCAGGGTGTGCACCGGGAAACGGCCTTCAATATTGCCATAGGCTGCTCAGAAGTATACAAGGACCTGCCACAGGACATTGCAGAAGGTGAAACAATGCTTTTACAGGGCGTTATTGACTGCTGGTTCGAAACGGACGACGGAATATTGCTGCTGGATTATAAAACCGACTTTGTTCCGGAAGGCGGCTCAAACATGATAAAAGAGAGGTACAGGGTGCAGATGGATTATTACACGCTGGCTCTTGAAAGGGTCACAGGCAAAAAGGTGGCCGAGAGATATCTGTATCTGTTTTATAACGGAGAATTGATCGATATTTCGCCTGCCATATGGTTAAAATAAAGTAAATACTGAAACAAGAAGACGGAGATTATGTCAATATAATAAGTGAAAGGATCATTGAAGCCAATACACAAAAGAAACGGGGCAATGCGAGATGAAACGCAGGACATCATTACTGAAGCTTTTCACTTTTTTTCTGATTCCATTCCTGCTGCTGCAGGGATGCTCCAGTCCCAAACTGCAGGGAGAGGGATATAAAAGTACCGGGTCCGGCCAGGCGGCACAAAACGGCGGAACGGAGTTATCGGAGCAAACCCCGGGTACGGACTCCGGTCAGGCTCAGGGAACCAACACCACGGAAGGGACTCTTACGCAGCAATCCGGCAGTACCGGTCAGGAAGCGGCCCAAAATGACGGGACAGGCGTATCGGCGCCCCAGGGCCCGGCAACGCCGTCCGCGATCGATCTGAATTCTGTCAAACCTAACGAAGCAGGCAGGGTTATGATCGTAATGTTCCATAATTTCGTGGATGAATATAAAAAGGGCGACAAGTTATATACGACGACTTTCGATGCTTTCAGGAAGCTTCTCGATACGCTTTATACGTCGGGTTACAGGCTTATTGGCCTGAATGACTATCTTAATGGCAATATAGAGACTCCGGCGGGTTATATGCCTATAGTGTTTACGTTCGACGACGGCACGGCCGGTCAGTTCAACCTGATAGAGGAGAACGGAACCTTGAAGGCCAATCCCGACTCGGCGGCAGGTATCATGGAAGAATTCAACAGGATTCATCCTGATTTCGGCCTGAAGGGGACCTTCTATGTAAACCTCGGAGACCAGACCTTCAGCGGTGCCGGCACAGTTGACCAGAGGTTGAAGTACCTGATAGACAAAGGCTTTGAAATAGGAAACCACACATATTCGCATATCAACCTTAAAAAGACTGAAACGGCCGATAAGATTCAGCAGGAAATAGGAGAGAACCAGAAAAAAATGTATGAATTGGTTCCGGACTATACGTTCACTACCTTTTCGCTGCCATACGGTGCGCCGTCCAAAGATCTGAAGCAGTTTGTGATCAAGGGTTCGTTCGAGGGAACGGACTATGAAAACAAAGCGTTGATGGAGGTTGGCTGGGATCCCAATCAGTCGCCTTACAGTACCAAGTTCGATCCGATGTCCATCCACAGGGTCAGGTCGTCCGGTATCGAGCCGCAGGATGCGGATCTTGCCTGGTGGCTGAAGAATCTCAAGCGCTCCAACGAGTTCGTAAGCGATGGCAACCCGTCAACCGTCACAGTGCCCGAGTCCTACAAGAGTATCGTGGATCAGTCCAAACTGGGCGGCAGAGCATTGATAACCTATTGACGGCGGTATCACATAGTGATATTGTTGTTTTCAGATTTGGACTAGAGGAGGGATTCATATTTTAGAATCGCTTAAAAAACAGGTTTACGAAGCTAATATGGAATTGCCAAGGAGAAATCTCGTTACATTTACCTGGGGCAATGTAAGCGGTATAGACAGGGAAAGCGGATGTTTTGCCATCAAACCGAGCGGGGTCGACTACGACGAACTGAAACCCGAGGATATGGTCATCATGGACCTTGCAGGCAACAGGATCGAGGGGAGATACAAGCCCTCTTCAGATACGGCGACACATATCGAGCTTTATAAGGCTTATCCGGGGCTGGGAGGGGTCGTGCACACGCATTCTCCCTGGGCGACCTCATGGGCTCAGGCAGGCAGGGGAATTCCATGTTACGGCACTACCCATGCCGATTATTTTTATGGCGAGATCCCTTGCGCCAGAAGTTTGACTATGGAAGAGATAAATAACGCTTATGAGAAAAATACCGGACTTGTGATCGTGGAAACCCTGAGGGACAGGGATCCGCTTCATGTTCCGGGTATTCTCTGCACCAATCACGGCCCCTTCACATGGGGAAAGGATGCTGCGGAGGCAGTGCATAACGCAGTGGTGCTCGAAGAGGTTGCAAAAATGGCCTTCAACACCGAGCTGTTGAAGCCGGGGGTAAAGCCGGCGCCGCAAGTATTGCAGGATAAGCATTTTCTGAGGAAGCACGGCGCAAATGCCTATTACGGCCAGAAGTAATCAGGTTATCGTATCAAGCCTGCGGATAATACAGTATTTGTCTGCAGGTTTTTTTGTGCCTTCGCTGTTGCCAATACGTGACAATTTGGTAGAATATATTAGTATCAACGGACTTCTACAAACGCAATGAAAGGGAAGTGATCGGTTGGATACGGAATTTGATAAACCAAGACCTCCAATACCGCTGCTTACTTATATATTGATAGGCGTAAATATTCTTGCCGCAGCAGTTTTGTTCCTGCTTTCCAAAAATTCCGGAGCAAGCTATGGGGAACTGCTGAACACATACGGTGCGAAAGTAAACTCGAACATACTTTCCGGCGAATACTGGAGGTTTGTCACACCCGTATTTTTGCATGCAAATATTGAACATCTGCTGATCAACAGCTACTCCTTGTTTGCGGTCGGCGTAACTGTCGAAAGGATATACGGACGGTTCAGATATTTTATTGTTTACTTCGCGGCAGGTATCTGCGGCAATATATTGAGTTTCGTGTTTTCTCCAAACCCGGGCGTCGGAGCGTCAGGCGCGATATTCGGCCTGCTCGGTGCCCTGCTGTATTTCGGCGTTCGGAATACAAGCCTGTTCAGGGCAAGTTTTGGTGTAAATATTCTCGTAATGATTGGTATCAACCTGTTTTACGGGTTCACCAATCCTGGTATCGACAATTATGCGCATATAGGCGGATTAATCGGGGGCTTTCTGGCGGCCGGGGCTGTTTCCGGGCAAAAAAATGCAAAGTGGTACCTGAACAAATATGCTTATTCAGTTTTAGCAGTTTTATTGGCTGTTTCGGGTATATATTACGGTTTTAACGGCAAGGAGGGCCGTATCGCGGCAAAGACCAACGAACTGGAAGCCATGCAGGTGTCAAATGACTGGACCGGAGCGGAGGCTCTGGCCGAGGAGATACTCGCTATGGATCCGGACAGGGATACCAGAGTACAAACCTTATGGACGCTTATATATGTAGAAGAAATGGGACAGAAATTTGATGAAGCCGTCGGGCATGCCAATGATCTTATCGCGATAGATCCGCTCAGCGGCCATTATGTACTCGGCTTCGTTTATTATGACATGGGGCGGTACGATTCTTCCAGAGAGGAACTTCTGAAGGCAAAGGAAATGGGTGCGACAGCCGAGCAGGCAGAACATATAGATCAGTTGCTTAATGAACTGGAGGGGCTAGGCCAGCCGGGAAAATGAACCTCACGGCGGAGTACCGGAAACTATGGAAAAAAAGGCCCGATCCTGCCATAGTAGGCCTGATGTAAGACAAAAGGCCTGATGCAAGACAAAAGGCCCGATACAAGACAAAAGGCCCGACACGACCCTAAAAACCCGATATAAGACTCAAAAGCCCATTACAAGACCAAAAAGCCCGATCCGGCTCTAAATGGCCGGTATGGGCATTTTTGTAAGATAATCCTTTATCGTATCGGAAATCAATGCGTGTCCGGCCTCGTTCGGATGTATACCGTCCTCGCAAAAAAGATTAAGGTAATTGCGGCTCTCGAGGAAGGCCTTCCGGATGTCGATCAGCGGGACGTTCTTTATCGCGGCGAGCTTTACGACCGCAAGATTGTACATTTCGTGCCATCTGTAGATATGCTCTACGTCCCCGAGCCAATGCAGGATGTTTTCGGCATTCAGGTTTTTCGATATCCAGGCGAAATATTTTGTTGCATTCAGCGGAGGCAGTGAAAAAACGACAGGTTTACTGCCGCTTGCGGCTATGCTGTCAATGGCGTTGGAGTAAAGCGTCTCGAATTCGTCCAAAGGAGTATTCGGTATATGCTCGTCATCCGGCCTTTCCGAAACTTCCTTCCAATTGAAGTCGCAATCGTTTCCTCCGAACTCCAGCACCGTATATTTATAGCAGGACAATTCAGGTTCGTGTTTTTCGATCAATTTTTTTCCCGTTGTAATCGTACAGCCGAATTTCGCAAAGTTTTCGACCTTGATACCGGTGTTGGAGCCGAACAGATTTGCAAAGCTGTTCCTGAGATATGTATATTTGCCCCGGATACCGTCAAATACAACGCCTTTTACGATCGAATCACCGAACGCGCAAATGGAGTCTATCATTGAATGTCACCTCTAAACAATGTTCTAATCTAATAATCAAAATTATATTATGCAATAATATGTATGTCAATACGTAAAGAAATAAAAAACTTTCGTATTTGCATTATCTGATGATAAATAGTAGAATATTGTTTGAAGGCGACCGTCGAACAGGAGGGACCGTATGGAAGAACTGGTTCAATTGAAGAACATGCTGCTGTCGGAACGCCCGGTATCATGGGCAGAGTTCCCCGATATCGGACTTTACAAGGATCAGGTCGTGTCCTACCTGCAAAGGCAGCTGATAGATTTCGAAGGAGACGGCCGGATAACTTCCGCCATGATCAACAATTACATCAAGGATAAGCTTCTGCCGCGCGCCGATGGAAAGAAATATTCGAGGGAGCACCTTGCGGGCCTTACGGAGATAGGTATACTGAAGCAGGTGTTGTCTGTCCGCAATACCGGCTTCCTGCTTCAAAAGGAGCTTGACGAAAATAAGCCTGAGGGGTTTTATGACAGATTCAGAGGAATACTTGACAAGGAATTAAAGGAAACTGCCGGACATATAGATCAGGAATGGGATATGGCAGCGCTTTCAGAGGCGGCGCTGACGCTCGCGGTCTCGAGTTACTGCAGCAAGCTTGCGGGGGAAAGACTGCTCGAGATCATCAGACTTAAGGAAACAAATGCAGATCAGAAGAAAACGGATAAGAAGGCGGAAGCGAAGCCAGAAAAGGGCTGATTCCCGACCTGATCTCATAAAAATGCTGGGAGCGGAACCTCAAAAATATGTATGGAGCAGATCATATCAATGGAATTTCTTAAAGCGTCGGAAGCGGATGCCGGCAGGATAATGGAAATAATAGGACAGTCGCAGGCTTACCTGAAGCAGCAGGGCGTAAACCAATGGCAGAACAATTACCCGAATATTGGCACTGTTTTGAATGATATACATAATGAAGAGTGCTGTGTGCTTCTGGATAACGGAAGGATAGTCGGCACAGTTACCGTTATATTCGGCGGTGAAAAAACTTATTCGAAAATATACGACGGCGAATGGCTGAGCAGTAATGAATACGCGACGATACACAGGATTGCCGTCGATCCGGGATATAAGGGCCGAGGCCTTGCAGCCGAGATAATCGAAAAGATTGAAGCAATGTGCCGTACCAAAGGCATAGGAAGCATACGTGTAGATACTCACAGACAGAATGAATCCATGAAAAGGATGCTTCATAAAAACGGGTTTACATACTGCGGTATTATTTACGTTGCTGATAACAGTGAACGGGTTGCTTTTGAGAAGTTATTGCCATAAACATTTTGTTTTGTTTTATGTAAATCATTAAAGGTTACGATATTGTTATTTTTATGGTAAACTGACATGGAAGCTGAATCTTCAGTAATGAAGAGCGGGGGACGCAACAAATGGGGTGAAGCCGGCAAAACGGCGGGGTATACTCTTTTACCTAACCCGACAACTAACCTCGCAGGCTACTAAAAGAGGGGGACATAACATGTCAGGACCACGTAAGTTTCTTATCACAGCAGTATCACTCATCTTATTTCTATTTTTATCTTCACAGATGGTTTTTGCAAGTTCCGCCGTTACATTAAAAAAGGATATGAGGGGCGACGCCGTCACCGAACTCCAGAAAGCTTTACAGAAATTGGGGTACATGGATATCGATCCTACGGGATATTACGGTGACATTACGGAAGCTGCGGTAAAGGCATTCCAGAAGAAATACGGGCTTGAGCGCGACGGTATAGCAGGCAGGAAGACTGTCGGAAAGATCGAAACGCTGACGGCCGGCAAAGCCAGGATTTCGTCAAAGAGCGCCGCACCGGTAAAAACATTTGCTTCGAGGGGAGTCGTCTCATCGACAGTCGATAAACTGATTAGCTTTGCCAAGCGATTTGTCGGAGTCAGGTACAGATGGGGCGGAACTACTCCAAAGGGCTTCGACTGCTCGGGCTTTACCAGGTATGTATTCAAAAATATCGGTATAGCGCTTAACAGGACTTCCACTTCACAGGCAGCCCAGGGCGAGCATGTTTCAAAGTCGAACCTGCAGCCGGGTGATCTCGTGTTCTTTGATACAAACGGAGGCAACAACCACATAAATCATGTAGGTATATACATCGGAGGAGGCAAGTTCATACAGGCGTCTTCCACGGGTACAGGCGTTACTGTCTCGGATATCGAATCGGGCTTTTATGACAGCGCTTATATGACTGCCAGAAGAGTTATGTGATTTTCTGATTGCGTGTTCGTCATATCCCTTTTACGGAACTAAAAAACATCTGCTGCGGCATCAGTTACGACTGGCGCCGCTTTTTTATGTTTAGAAAACCCCGCGTTAGTGAAGTGCACCCCTAAAGTTTTTGCTTGTGCAAAAAAAGCTCATGCGCAATTGTACCATGATAAATCAATGGTACAATATAATATATACCTGATTTATCTGGGGGTGTAGAAATGCGTATATTGCACACATCCGACTGGCATCTTGGCAGGAACCTTGAACAGATCAGCCGCATCGGAGAGCAGAGGGAGTTTATCGATTACCTTTGCAGGATCGTTGAGGAACAGAAAATTGAACTCGTACTTATCGCAGGGGACATATATGATACCTATAATCCTTCGGCAGCCGCGGAGGAACTGTTTTACGAGGCGGTAGACAGGCTTTGCGGCAATGGCTCGAGGTCTGTTGTAGTAATTGCGGGAAATCACGACAATCCGGAGCGATTGTGTGCTGCAAGCCCGCTGGCCCGCAGGAAGGGAATAATACTGCTCGGTTATCCTGGCAGCGATGCTGGCGAATATTTGAGGACCGAAGCAGGTGCTTTCTCAGGGGAAAAAATGCCATCGACAGAAATAGCGGACTCCGGCCCCGGATGGCTGGAATTATGCGTGCCGGGCTGCGAGCATCATGCGGTCATTATAACGATACCATATCCTTCCGAAGCGAGGCTGGAAGAGCTCTTGACCCTGGAGGCCGATGAAGCGGCACTGCAACAGGCATATTCGGACAGGGTGGGAGCAATTTTCAGAAAGCTCGAAGATAAATACCGCGAGGATACGGTAAACCTCGTTGTTGCTCACCTGTTCCTGCTCGGAGGCAGCGCCTCGGATTCAGAAAGAACGCTGCAGGTTGGAGGAGCTATGACCGTAGATCCGTCCGTATTCCCTGCAAAGGCTCATTATGCGGCGCTTGGGCATCTGCATCGGCCACAGGAGATAAAAAACTCGCCTTGTCCCGTGTTTTACGCAGGCTCGCCGCTTGCTTACAGCTTCTCCGAGGCAAATTATGCCAAGGCAGTTTACATTATTGATGCAAAGCCGGGTGAAAAAGCTGCTGTTACGTCCCTTTACCTTGACTGCGGCAGACCTTTGAAAAGGTGGATCGCAGACAAAGGCATCGGACAAGCCCTGGAATGGTGCAGGGAGGGCCTGGATGCAAATGCATGGATCGATCTGGAGATCGTAACTGACCGGATATTCACGCCGGAAGAGCAGAAAACGCTCAGAAGCCTTAATCCCGGAATAATTAACATCCGGCCCAGGATAAAGTCGGAGGAAGCCGGGACCTCAGGGTTTCAAAGCCGCGAAGGCAGAAAGATCGACGAATTGTTCAGCGATTACTATAAATACAGGATGGGCACGGATATACCGGACGAACTGATGGGGGTGTTCCTTGAGATAATCAACGGTGAAAGCGAAGAAAGCGATGACGCGATACAGGAATGCGCGGCATCGGGCGAAAGCATCGCGGAAGCCGGCAATGGCGATGTGTTCGGCGATAACGAGGCAGAGAAGGAATGCGCGGCAGCGGGCGAAAGCATCGCAGAAGCCGGTAATGGCTATATGTCCGGCGGCAACGAGGCGGAGAAGGAATGCGCGGCATCGGGCGATAACGGGAGGAGGTCGGACCATGAGGCCTAAACTGCTTGAAATAGAAGGGTTGCAGAGTTTTACGGACAAACAGATCATTGACTTCGAAACCTTGGGCGAGACCGGGCTTTTCGGTATTTTCGGTCCGACAGGCAGCGGTAAGTCCACCATACTCGATGCTATCACCTTTGCCCTTTACGGCAGGGTGAAAAGGGCCGAGAATGGCACTCAGGGGATAATCAATTCGAACTGCAGGAGTGCGAGGGTCTCTTTCACGTTCGAACTCACAAAGGAAGGGAACAGGAAGACTTACCGCGTAGAGAGGACATATCAGAGAAAGAAGAACGCTCCGAACTCGTGCGAGCCGAAGGTGGCGCGCCTGATCGAGATAACGGAGTCAGGTGAGCTGCCGCTTTGCGACAAAGCTACGGAGGTCAGCGGTTATGTAAGGGAGCTGCTGGGCTTGAACAACGAAGACTTTACTAGAGCTGTAGTACTTCCGCAGAACAGCTTTCAGGACTTTTTGCTGCTTGATAACAAAGATCGCCGCGGAATGCTCGAGAGGATATTCTACCTTGAAGAGTACGGACGGGACCTTGAAGATAAATTGAAGCATAAAATGGCCGGTATGAAAAGCAGATTGGACATGCTTTCAGGCGAACTCAAGGCATATGAGGACGCGTCGGACGAAGCGCTCGAAACAGCTGAAAAGGCTATGGAAGAGGCAATTCTGGAAAGAACTCGGATCGAGAAGACAGCAAAGGAATCTGAGAGCAGATACAATGAGGCGAAGGAAGTCTGGGGATTTGTACAGGAACAGGCCGAATACGTAAGGCTTGAACTGGAACAAACCGCGTCTGCAGCGGATACCGACGCGATGCGCAAAAGCCTGGACAGGGCCGTCAAAGCCGACGGCTTGTATGATTCCATTTCGAATGTAAGGAAGGTACGGGGCAGGCTGGAAGATACCGGGCGGCAGTTAGCCGAAGTAGCATCGGAGATCCCCGGCATATCGGATAAACTGGGTATTATCAAATCCGAATATGAGAAGCTGAAGAGCGAAGCCGCGCTGGAACAGCCCAGGCTGGTCGGACAAAAGGCCAGGCTTGAAGACGCATTGCTGCTCAGAGATGAGATAAGAGCCGTTTCTGCCGGGGCTGCGGCGCTGCAAGCCGAAGTGACGCAGTTGAGGGATGTTGAAAGTAAGAAGGCTGAAGCCATCAAAAACCTTTCAGGGCAGTGTGAAACGCTGGAAAAGGAGTCAGAAAGGCTCAAGCTTGAAATCGAGCCTCTGAAGGTGGATCCGGATTACCGCAGACATGTTCAGGATGGAGCGAACAGGAAAAATGAAATGGATACGCTCGTTTCAACGGTAAAAAGCATGGAAGAGCGCAGGAAGACGCTGCTGGACGCAGGAACTGCGTTCGAACAGAAGCTCGCTGGGATAAACGGGGAACTTGCCTTGAACCAGGAGCTGCAGCAGAAGCTTTCCGATGAGAAGACCAGGCACGAGAAGGAAAAGCCTGCTGACCAGAACTCTTTGAAAAAACTGAGCGACAGGATACATTCCGTTCAGAGTGCATATGAACTTCTGTCACTAAGACAAAACGAACTGGACAGGCTCAAGGCAAAAGCAGAAAGCCAGAAGACGGAGGCCGGAAAGCTGGAAAATAACGCCTTAAAGCTTGAGGAGGAAAGGCAGCAGACTGCCGCAGCCGTTGAAGACTCAAGGATGGCATACGACAAGGCTCTTAATGCATCGAATCTAAACAACGCATATGCTCTCTCTAAAACGCTGAGAGACGGCGAAGCATGCCCGGTATGCGGCTCTATGCACCACCCTGCGCCGGCTTCGCATATTGACGGTGACGCGGCCCTTCTTGAAAAAATGCTGCAGGAGGCCAAAGACAAGCTTGACGAGGCTGAAAAGGCTCACAGGGAGGCCGACAGGAATGCCATCATTGCCTCCGGCCTGCTGAAGACTGCCAGGGAACAGCTGGAAATGCTGTTGAAGGAAATAGAGACCAAGACTTCGGAGTTCGAAACAGAAAGGCAGAAACTGCCCGAAAAGCTCAAGGTACTTGGGATGGATGAAATACGGGATGAAATAGACAAGGCGAACAAGTCCTATGAAGAAAAACGCCAACTCCTTGAAAATTGGGAGCAGCGTTCGGAAAAACTGAGGCAGAGCCTTGACGAAATAAACAGGGCATCATCGGAGAAGAGGGTGGAGCAGAACGGGTCTATAACGGAGCTGAAGGGAAACCGTGAGAATATTGCTCAGCTTGAATCAAGCACCAGTGAAGCTCAAAAATCGCTTGAACAGGTAACGCAGAAATATGAAGACTTTCTTCGCACGTATGAACTGAAGGACGCGGTCAGCGAACTTGAAAGACTGGCGGAAAATGACAGGAAGCTTGTGAAGCTTCAATCAGCCCTTGAAAAAAACCAGGAGGAGGTCAGGCTAAAAAGAAGCGATGCTGAAAGACTCAAGGAAGAATGGAATCTGCTGAACTCCGAAAGGATTAAAAAGGAGACCCAGGAGAACGGCCTTAACCTTCAAAAGGACGAAAAGGCCGCAAGACTGAAGGAATTGGCCGGAGAAGCAGCAGATATAGGTGCTGAGATCGAACGCATCGATGCTATTCTTGGCTCATACGTAGAAAGAGACGGCAAATACCGTCAGGATATCGAAGCTCTCGAGCGCAGCCTGAATGAACTGAATTCGCGTAGAACTACCCTGGAAAACCAGCGCGGCATATACTCGGAGACCCTGAAAAGCGACGAGGCAAAGCTAGCGTCAGCGCTTTCCGAGAAAGGCTTCGCAGATGAAAACGAAGCTGAAGCTTCGGTTATTGCAGTCGAGAAGCAGGCTGAGCTTAAAGCAAAGATAGAAGAATACGATCAAAAGCTATTGAATATCCGTGCCCAGCTCGATAATCTCCGGAAGAAATTAAAGTCGAGAAGTATAACGGAGGATGAGTGGAATGCCGTCAGCGCTGCCTGGCAGGAGTTGTCAGCCCACAGGGAAGCGTGCGTTGCTGCTGGCGAGGTTGCGCGGAACAATTACAGGTTGTTGAAAAGCAAACACGAAAAATGGGTGTCATTAAGCCAAAAATATAATGAGCTAAGCCAGAAACAGGGACTTTACGATCAGATACAAAAGCTGCTCAAAGCCGAACTGAGGAAGGACAACAGCTTCATCGACTATATAGCCGAGGAAAGACTGCGCTATGTCGCGGCTAATGCGTCAAGGACGCTTGGAATTATTACAAAGCAGCGCTACATGCTCGAGCTTGATACAGAGGCCGGGTTCATAATACGGGATCAGGCCAATGGCGGGGTACATCGTATGGTCAGGTCTCTGTCAGGCGGTGAAACCTTCCTGACGTCGCTTTCATTGGCGCTTGCGCTGTCTGAACAAATACAGCTCAAGGGTCAGAGCCCGCTGGAGTTCTTTTTCCTCGACGAGGGCTTCGGAACACTGGACCAGGAACTGCTGGACACAGTTATCGATGCGCTTGAAAGACTGAGCAGCAATGACAGGGTCATCGGGCTTATCAGCCACGTGCCCGAACTCAAAAGCAGACTGGGCAGGAGGCTTGTTGTTAAGCCTGCGACCTTGCAGGGCGACGGGAGCAAAGTATCTATTGAAAAGGCATGATGCGATACTAGCTCAAAGAGGTATAAAGTTTGCAATTATAACCATATTATTATATAATTGTTAGTGACAGCTTTCGCTTAGCGTCCTGAATAAGTAAGCTTCACGGTAGTTCATTAGCTTAAGGGGAGTGATAAAATGACGGTTGGTAAAGGAGAAAAAGCTGCAGTAGCCATAGACGAGGCAGGTATAGTTGATACGCCGGTTTCTGCGGTAAACAGGGAAAAGAAAACCGTTAAAAAGGTGCAGACTGATAATGACGTAAAACGCAAGGCAGTAAAGCTGGTAGTTGCACACCTGCGCAAGAAGCTGCCTGAAAAGGATTTTATCGGCAAGGATCATATTATAAGCTGGATAGAAGGTATGGAGGAAATCCTTCTGAAGGACGAATTCGCAATGATAGAGTATATTCAAATGAGACGCAGCCTCAATGACGTTATTGAGCGTACGGTTGATGAGGAGCTTAGATTCAAATTACGGGACTCATGGTATAGTCTGGGTAAGGCCCTCGACAAGAAGGTCAAACAAAAGTAAATCCAGATGAAGTGAGCCCGGTGATACCGGGTTTTTTTGTGATTTTTATTTGTTGATCTGCCGGGCCGGTGGATGCTCCACCGGTTCCGAACAGATCATTTTTTTTGGACGGACAATTTCCTGCTCAATATAAATAGCTGATATTTTATATTAAAATAGGCTAAAATATT
>DATALQ010000033.1:0-36420 GCA_036260935.1 Clostridia bacterium | reverse complement strand
AGGGACAGGGACCTTGTCCCTCTGTCCCACCCCACCTGATTTAGAGGACATTTACAAAATTTTAACAATTATAAATTGAATATAATCAAATACATATATATAATATAATGGTATACGTAATACACATTATAGCAAGTTATGCCTGATTTTACAGGGCTTCAAGGAGATAGACCTATGAGCAGTAACCGCAATATTCATATATGGATCGGTATAGTCTCCCTGATAGGGATCATTTTGCTGATGGTTGCCTGTGAAACCGGCGTGCTCAAGATAAATAAGAATCAGGCTGCCAAACCTGAAACCGCAGGGCAGGGAAGATACGCTCAAGGCTCCGCCGGAACAGAACGACAGGATGCGGAAACACCAACACCTTCGGACCATGCTGCGACAGCTGTTGAAAACATTTCTATTACGGTGGGCAGACCATATTCGAAGAAGCTTACAGACGAGGGCTCCAGGAATGTTTTGATCATAGGTCAGGATAAGGTAAGCAATCTTTATGATACAATAGGTATCGCCAGCATCAACAGTGCGAATAAAACAGTCAAACTGATCATGATTCCCAGAGACACCTATATAGAATACAACCCGGACATTATGTCGAGGCTTGAAGCCAAGGGCCTGGCTCATGAACCGGGCATATACAAGATCAACTATTCACATCATATCGGTAAAATAATGGAATATAAGGGGCGGTTCGATTCGGGCCCGATAAGCTTTCTGGCGGATGTTATTGGGGAAAAATTCGGTATCGTGCCTGACGATTATATAAAAATTAATACGGAAGGCTTCAGGGAGCTCATAGACTACCTCGGGGGCGTAGAGATGTATGTTCCTTACAATATGGATTACGAAGACCCTTTGCAGGATCTGTACATACATATAGACAAGGGCAACAGGCTGCTTGATGGTGAAAACGCCGAGGGCTTCGTAAGGTTCAGGCAGGGCTACAGGGAGGACGGCACCTTTATGCAGATCGGTGATCTCCAGCGTAAAAAGAACCAGCTGAATTTTCTGCAGCAGTTGATTAAACAGAAAGGAAATATGCGGAATATAGGCAAGATACCGGGGATAATTGGTATTCTCGGCAAAAACGTACAGCATAGCGTGGGATTCGGGGAACTTCTTCAGACTTACATGGGTATAGCGACCAACATAATATCGGACAAGTATGAGATCATATCGGTCAACATAGACAGCGAGGAACAGATATGGGTCGACGGCTCCGCATGCCTGGTTGTCGAATAAAATATATAATCTCATTGAACTTTTCACACAAAAGAATCGTATAATGTTTGATTACAATGCAGGAGGGGCAATATGATAAACATACAAAGCATTTCCAAGAGCTATAACAAGGGCTCGGTAAAAGCTGTGGACAACCTTGATCTGAAAGTGAACAAGGGAGAGATATTCGGCTTTTTAGGACCGAACGGGGCCGGTAAGACGACAACAATAAAGATGATAGTAGGTCTCCTGAACCCGGACGAAGGCATTATTCAGATTGATGGAACCGATATAAGACTGGATCCTATAGGCGCGAAGAAAAAAATAGGGTATGTACCGGACAGCCCAAACCTTTATGAGAGGCTTACCGGAACCGAATATTTGAACTTCATGGCCGATGTTTACCAGGTGCCGGCAGATCTGCGCAAGCAAAGAATAGAATACTACCTGGATATGTTCGAACTAAAGGATGCCGCATCCGATTTGATCAAAAGCTATTCGCACGGCATGAAGCAAAAGATTGCGCTTACCGGCGCTCTGATACACGATCCGGCAGTATGGATTCTCGACGAACCCATGGTCGGTCTGGACCCCAAATCGGCACACCTGTTGAAGACTCAGATGAGGGAGCATTGCGACAAGGGCAATACTGTGTTCTTCTCTACACACATACTTGAAGTCGCAGAGAAGCTTTGCGACAGGATTGGTATAATAAACAAGGGCAAGCTGGTCGCGATCGGTACCCTTGATGAACTCAGGCATGGAGATAATAAGGATTCTCTCGAAAATATCTTTTTGGAGTTGACTGAAGAATGAAACCATTCAATGCCTATTTAAAAATGCAGCTGAATGTCAATTATGGCATTTCTGCTCTAAAATACCGTTTTACACGGGAGAAAAAGAAAGTATGGGAGCCGATACTTATAGGCGCAGCCATTCTCATATCGCTGCTGCCGCTCCTGGTACTGTATACAGCGCTTATGCTTGCCTTGTTTGCGGCAGGAACTATGGCAAAACAACCTGAGATAATACTGACCATAGCGTTCATGTTCTCTCAGATCGTCATCCTGATCTTCGGTTTGTTTTACGTCATGGGTACGTTCTATTTTTCGAAGGATTTGGAAAATTTAGTGCCCCTGCCGCTGAAACCATACGAAGTCATAGGCGGAAAATTCGCTGTTGTCATGATCAATGAGTATCTGACCTCAATGCCTATTTTATTGCCTCCTGTCATTATTTTCGGAGTAGGGACGTCGCAGGGGTTGCTGTACTGGCTTAAGAGCCTGGTTCTGTTGGCGGCTGTTCCTGTCCTGCCGCTTACGGTAGCTGCGATTCTGATCATGCTGCTGATGCGCGTCGTAAATCTCAGGAGATATAAGGACCTGCTGGCAGTTGTCGGCGGGCTGCTTGCCCTTTTCGCGGGTGTGGGTATCAATATGTTCGTACAGAACGTACCCAAAAGCTCCGAAGAGATTCAGAGCTATATCAATGCGCAGTCCGGGTTTGTCAGCCTGATAGGCAACAGGTTCCCGCCGGCCGTATGGGCAACCAAAGCGCTGTCTGAAAACGGTCTGCCGGGCTTCGGACACCTTGTTTTGTTCGTCGCGGTATGTATTCTCTTGTTCGGCCTGCTGATGTGGCTTTCCAACCTTGTATTTTACAAGGCGTTGCTGGCCGGTCAGGAAGTTAGCAGGAAGAAGAAGAGCCTTACGAGCGAGCAGATCGACAAACAGTATAAAAAGGTTTCGAATCCTGTGTTGGCAATGGCCGGCAGGGAATGGAAGCTGCTCGTCAGGACACCTATTTATCTTCTGAACGGGCTCGCGGGCGTTGTTGTAGGACCTATACTGCTATTTACGATGTTCATGGTCAGGGGAAGCGACCCTGAAATGGTTGTGTTGTTCAACAAGCTCAATGATCCTTCTCTTATGCCTTATATACTGCTGGGAGGATTGGCTCTCATGCTGTTTACTTCGGGTATGAACCTCGTAGCATCGACCTCGCTCTCCAGGGAGGGCCAGACTATATGGATAACCAAGATGATACCCGTTTCTGCAAGGCAGCAGGTCAATTCAAAACTGATTGTGGGGCTCCTGGCATCCGCACTCGGGGTAATCACGACAGGAGTTTTAATGGTAGTGATGCTCAAACTTCCGCTTCTCTGGGTACTTGGCGCAGCAGTTGTAGGTATGATCGTTTCAGTACCGATGGTTGCATTGAGCCTGCTGCTCGATGTATTCCACCCGAAACTTGTATGGAACAGCGAACAGGAAGCGATAAAGCAAAATATGAACGGCGCCCTTGGGATGCTGTTGTCAATACTGATATTGATTATTCTGGGTGCTGTCGCCGTGATCATGCTGCTGGCCGGACTGCCCATAGTGCTTATTTTGGTTGCTGTAAGTGTGATAGCGGTCATTTTGGGAATATTATCATTGCTTGCATTATATTCAGTGGCCGAAAAGAAGTATCGCGAGATGGAAGCTTAATAGAAAAAGGAGTAACCATATATGGCAAAACAGGTCTGGAAACCTTCAACTATGCTCAATCCTGTTCCGGTAGTAATGGTAACGTGCGTTGACGCTGCCGGAAAACCCAATATCATAACGTTAGCCTGGGCCGGGACTGTCAATTCCGAACCGCCGATACTTTCCATCTCGGTTCGAAAGGAAAGATATTCCCATAGCCTTATAAAAGACAAGGGGCAGTTCGCGGTGAATCTGGCAACTCAGAAGCTTGTTATGGCTACCGATCTCTGCGGTGTCAAATCTGGACGGGATACGGACAAGTTCGCACTGACGGGGTTGACCCCCGAAAAGGCTTCCGCCATCGATGTCCCGATCATAAAGGAGAGTCCCGTATCGCTTGAGTGTGTAGTAAAAAACATAGTGGAACTGGGCAGCCACGACTTGTTCATAGCCGAGATAGTCGCCGTCGATACGGATGAAGTTCTGCTGGATGACAAAGGCAAGCTGGTCCTCGAGAAGGCGGACCTCATATGCTATTCGCACGGCAAATACTGGAGCCTTGGAAAAGAACTGGGTTTCTTCGGTTATTCGGTAGCAAAGAAAAAGGGGATAAAGAGGTAAATCTGCCCTGGTAACTGTTTTGGGGGTAAATGATGAGCGTCATAATAAGAGATACGAAGACAGAGGATTTTAATGATGTAATGGTTTTGTTCGGACAGTTATGGCCCAATAAGGAACTGCACCCGGAAGATATGTCTGTTGTTTATAAACGGGGCATTCAGTCCGAAACAGACAAGTATATATGCGCCGAAGAGAATGGTAAGGTGATCGGCTTCTGTGCATTGGCGATCGTAAATAATTTCTGGCAGGAAGGCCGCATAGCTTACTGTTATTCAATGGTAGTGGATGAGACTTACAGGGGCTGCGGCATAGGCAAAAGCATCCTTGAGAAGGCATTTGTAACAGCTAAAGTACTGGGATGCAAAAAGCTTGAACTGGATTCGGGCTTTCAACGCGAAGGCGCTCATAAGTTTTATGAAAAAATGGGCTTCGAGAAAAGGGCGTATCTTTTCTCGAAGCAGCTGTGAAAATATGAGGGACAGTTCGGAAGCAGGAGAACCGTCTCTTTGCTTCCGAGTGACCGGAAAAGTAACAACCGCTATAGTTTTGCTACATACATCATAAATGATGTATCCGCAAAATAGCGGTTGAAATTTACCGCCGTGTTTTAGTGACCGGAAATATAACGGCACCTATGGTTTTGCTACATGTATCATGAATGATACACCCGCAAAACAGGTGCCGTATTATTTCCTGTCACTTTACATTGCCGAGTGGAAGGTACGAGCGATGACCTCTTCCTGCTGTTTCCGGCTGAGCCTTATAAAGTTGACCGCATAGCCTGAAACACGGATGGTCAGCTGCGGGTAGTTATATGGGTCCTTCATTGCCTGTTCCAATACGACGCGTTCAAGTACGTTTATGTTTATATGATGGCCGTTCTGTGAAAAATAGCCGTCCAGAAGCGCGGCCAGATTGGATTGGCGCGTTTGTGTATCCCTTCCGAGAGATCTGGGCACTAGCGTCATCGTCAGAGAAATTCCGTCCTTGCAGTATTCATAAGGTATTTTGGCCACTGAATTCAAAGCCGCAAGTGCGCCCATTTTGTCTCTGCCGTGCATCGGGTTCGCTCCGGGAGCGAACGGTTCACCGCGTTTTCTTCCGTCAGGCGTGGAGCCTGTCTTTTTACCGTAAACCACATTGGAGGTAATGGTGAGGATTGAAAGCGTATGAACGGCATTTCTGTATGTCTTGTGCTTTCTCAGATCCGTAATGAAGCCCTTTACTATATCGACGGCAATGCTGTCTACTCTGTCATCGCCATTCCCGAACTGGGGATATGAGCTTTTTATCTCGAAATCCGTTATCAGACCCCGTTCGTCTCGGATTGCCCTTACGTAGCCATATTTCATCGCACTCAGCGAATCCACAAGCACGGATAACCCCGCTATGCCGAAGGCCATAAGCCTGCCCGGTTTTGTGTCGTGTAAGGCCATCATAAGCCGTTCATAGGCATATTTGTCGTGCATGTAGTGTATGGCATTCATGGTATCCACATATAGGCCCGCAAGCCATTTCTGATACCGCCTGAACCTTGCCAGCACCTTTTTATAGTCGAGATATTCATCCAAATACGGCTCGCTCACGGGAGCGACCTGATCGCCTGTTATTTCATCGCGCCCGCCGTTCAAGGCAAGCAACAGGAGCTTCGGCAGGTTGCAGCGCGCTCCGAAGAACTGCATGTCTCTGCCGGTCCTCATGGCCGAAACACAGCAGGAGATGCTGTAATCATCGGTGAAATCCAGTCGCATCAGATCGTCGTTTTCATACTGAATGGCGCTTGTGACCATTGAAACCTTGGCGCAGTACTTCTTGAAAGGCTCTGGAAGTTTTACCGACCAAAGAATGGTGAGGTTCGGTTCCGGTGCGGGACCCAGGTTGAACAGCGTATGAAGGAAACGGTACGTTGTTTTGGTGACCATGTGCCTGCCGTCTTCGCAGATGCCTCCCAGAGACTCTGTTATCCAGACGGGGTCGCCGGCAAAAAGTTCATTATAGTCTGGCGTGCGCAGATGCCGGATCAGCCTCAGCTTTATCACGAACTGATCTATGAGCTCCTGCGCTCCTGTTTCGTCCAACAGACTGTTTTTAATGTCGCGGCCGATAAAGATATCCAGGAAGGTCGATACCCTGCCCAGTGAGTTTGCAGCGCCGTTTGTCTCCTTCATGGAGGCAAGGAATGCGAAATAAATCCACTGTACTGCCTCAAGCGCATTGACAGCCGGTTTTGTAATATCACAGCCGTATTGTGACGCCATTTCAGCTAACTCTTTCAAGGCTTCGATCTGTTCATGAACCTCTTCGCTCAGCCGGATAATCTCTTCGTCCATTCCACCGCTTTGCAGCTCGGCAAGATCCTGCCTTTTCTGATCGATCAGCCGGTTGACCCCATAAAGTGCAACACGCCTGTAATCACCGATGATCCGTCCGCGTCCGTACGCGTCGGGCAAACCGGTTATTACGCCGGATTTTCTCGCTTTTCTCATTTCGGGTGTATAAACGCTGAAAACACCTTCGTTGTGCGTTTTCCTATACCTGTTGAATACTTCGTCATATTTGTCGGGAAGCTTATAACCGTACGCTTCGCAGGACTGCTTAGCCATCCTGATACCGCCGTAAGGTACGATAGCCCTCTTTAGAGGCTTGTCGGTCTGCAGACCTTTTATTACCTCGTATTGCTCATCAATATAGCCCGGCGCATAGGCAGTAATACTTGAAACGTTTCTGGTATCGACGTTAAGCACTCCGCCCTTCATCAGCTCGTCACGCAGCAGCTTTTTGCATTTGCTCCACAGCTTTTTCGTATTGATACTGGCTTCTTTCAGAAATGATTCATTTCCATCGTAGGGGGTATAATTCCTGACTATAAAATCCCTGACATCGATATTATCAGTCCATTCACCCGGTATAAAGCCGTTCCATGCATTTTCGAACATATCGGCACCTCTCATCATGCACAGTTCATACCCAGGCGGTCGGCAGAATCCCGGAACCGCGCTCCCTTGTGGTTTTTCCACTTCCGCCAGTTGCGCGTTCCTTTAAATTATGCTTCAAGTATACCGATACGTGAGACGATTGTCAATAAATCTGAACACGAAAAAGGCAGGATGAATTTTTTTCATCCTGCCCCTGAATGCTTTTTTATTTGTTATTATGATTATTTGACAAGAACCTTTTTGAGTTTTGCGAATCTGGGCAGCCCGTTTTCCAGCGGGGGAGTGGACGTACCCTGGATCAGTGGGAGAGCATAGTCGATAAACTGCTTGTTGAGTCCGTTGCCGGCTTCGTTGATCCACTCGCGTGGTATCTTCTTTTCAGTGTTGGCAACTTCGGTCAGGTTGACCAGCTTTATGTTGCATTTATATTCAGTTCCGGCTGCTCTTTCGAAGGCCACCATGTAATCGGTCTTGCCTTCCACGGCGTATCTGACGGCCATCTGGCCGGCCATGAAGGCTTCGTTTACGTCGGTCAGGGAGCCGAAATGCGCTGCGCACCTCTGCAGCAGGCTGAACTCTATTCCGCGGACCTTTGCGCCTGTCTTTTCCTTGAGAATATTCGCAAGGGTAGATGCGAGACCGCCGAGCTGTGCGTGTCCGAAAGCGTCCTTGCTCTTTGCGAGATCCGAGCCGTATTCGGAAATATATGTTCCGTCCTTGTCACGGATACCTTCAGAAACTGCGATTATGCAGTTGCCGTTCTTTTTGTATATTGCGGATGCGTCTTCTATGAATTTATCCATGTCGAAGGGGATCTCAGGCAAATAGATGAGGTCGGGGCCGAATCCCGCATTTGCAGCGAGCGCTGAGGCAGCTGTAAGCCAGCCTGCATTTCTTCCCATGATCTCAAGTACTGTGATCATTCCCTTGTCGTAAACTCTGGCATCGTGGTAAACTTCCATAGTCGAAGTGGCTATGTATTTTGCTGCACTTGCGTAACCCGGGCAGTGATCTGTTCCCCAAAGGTCGTTGTCTATAGTCTTCGGAACGCCCATTACTCTGCATTCATAGCCGGATTTCTGCATGTACTTGCTTATCTTGTTGCAGGTATCCATGGAATCGTTTCCGCCGTTATAGAAGAAATAACGGATATTGTACTTTTTGAAAACTTCGAGCAGCCTCTTGTAATCGGTTTCGTCTTCTTCGACTTTCTTGAGTTTGTAGCGAACAGAACCGAGAGCTGAGGAAGGAGTAGTCTTCAAAAGCTCTAGTTCGTAGGGCTCTTCCTTGCTCATATCGTAGAATTTTTCATCGAGAATACCTTTGATACCGTGAGCTGCACCGTAGACAGCCGTGATGTTGCCCTGTTTCAATGCTTCAGTGAATACGCCTGCAGCGCTGGCGTTTATAACAGAGGTCGGTCCGCCGGACTGACCGAAAATTGCTGCACCTTTCAATTCGCTCATAAAATTACCTCCCTAAATGTTTTATATGAAGTCTGCGCCTCATCGGCGCTAAGCATTCTACCTGTATTAAATCAAAATAAAATATAACATAAGCTTTATCAAAAAGCAACGAGACATAGATATTTTTTTAACATATTTTACATACAACGTGCCCGGATATGTTCTGATCGGCTGTATGGATGAGCATATCAGAAAAGTAGCTGATACAACTTCTGCAGCATGTAAAAAATGAGCGGCAGAAAAATCGCCGGAAGCATGTTTCCGACCTTAATCTTTTTTATCTCCAGCATAGAGAGGCCTATCCCGAGTATGAGAACGCTGCCGACCAGAGATATCTGGCTGATCACCGCTTCGGTCAAAAAAGGTTTTATGAAGCCCGCCAGAAGAGTGATGCCGCCCTGATACAATAATACTGAAAGTGCAGAAAATGAAACGCCGATCCCAAAAGTCGCTGCGAAGACTATAGCACTGACGCCGTCGAGTATCGATTTTGCGAACAGTGTGGAGGTGTTGCCGGTGAGTCCGTCCTCCAGAGAGCCTACAATAGCCATGGCGCCGACGCAGTACACGAGGCTTGCGGTTACGAAGCCCTCGGC
Source organism: Clostridia bacterium (assembly GCA_036260935.1). Classification (GTDB taxonomy): domain Bacteria; phylum Bacillota; class Clostridia; order Acetivibrionales; family DTU013; genus JAEYOM01. Next base: position 27,106 of record DATALQ010000033.1, on the reverse strand, counting down.
AAAATTACCCTCGCCTTTGACCAGCTTTCTTTGGAACCATTGGCCAAGCTTCTCCAGCTTGTCTTCAATATCGATCCCTTCGCCTATTACGCCGCCGATAACGAGGCTGAAGATCATGGTCATGATAAATTGCCTGTCGAGCTTTCCGCCGTCCATGACGGCGTACATTCCCTGCAGAGCCCCCGAAATGCCTATGATAAGGACGGAAAGTCCGATCGCCTGCATAATGACATTCCTGAACCTTTGTGAAAGACCGCTTTTTACCAGTGAGCCTGCCGCTCCGCCTATGGCAATCGCAGCGAAATTGACCAATGTGCCGAGTCCTATCATTTATGTAACCTCCCGTGTGTCTCCTAGACATTATACTATAAAAAGGGCGGGACGGACATAAGCATTTCTCCGATGCGCCGCAGACCTTAATAATGCAATTAGGGAGCCGCCTGCCAAATAAAAACTTGATTTTAAAAAGGAATCTGGTAAAATTAATATGATAAATTTGTAACAATACATAATCTATCAAAGTTAAGCAATATTAAATATTATTAAATGAAGGAGTTGTTTCTTATGCCACTGGTAACATCTACTGAAATGTTCAAAAAAGCATATGCTGGCGGATATGCTATAGGCGCTTTCAATGTAAATAACATGGAAATCGTTCAGGGTATCACCGAAGCAGCCAAGGAAGTCAATGCTCCCTTGATCCTGCAGGTATCCTCGGGCGCCAGGAAATATGCGAACCATACATACCTGATGAAGCTCGTTGAGGCTGCTATAATCGAGACCGGCCTGCCGATCTGCCTCCACCTCGATCACGGCGATACTTTCGAACTCTGCAAATCCTGTGTTGACGGCGGTTTTACCTCCGTTATGATCGATGGATCACATCATTCCTTTGAAGACAATATAAAACTGACCAAACAGGTCGTCGAATACGCGCACGCTCACGGTGTCGTAGTTGAAGCTGAACTCGGAAGGCTTGCAGGCGTTGAGGATGACGTAAAGGTTTCCGCAGAGGATTCATCCTATACCAGGCCTGACGAAGTCGAGGAATTCGTTTCCAAGACCGGCGTCGATTCACTGGCAATCGCTATAGGAACGAGCCACGGCGCATTTAAGTTCAAAGGCGAACCCAAGCTCAGATTCGATATACTCGACGAAGTTTCAAAAAGGCTTCCGGGCTTCCCGATAGTTCTCCATGGCGCTTCCTCGGTCATCCCCGAATTCGTTGAAAAGATCAACAAGTACGGCGGAAACATGCCGGGTGCGCAGGGCGTACCGGAGGATATGCTCAGGAAGGCTGCAAGATCGGCAGTCTGCAAGATCAACATAGATTCCGACCTCAGGCTTGCCATGACCGGAACGATCAGGGAATACTTCGCACAGCATCCCGGAGATTTTGATCCCAGAGCATACCTCAAACCGGCAAGACAGGCCATCAAGGACCTCGTCAAGAACAAGTTAATCAACGTTCTCGGCTGCGACGGAAAGGCTTGATAGTTCTGAACTGTTAAAAGGTATAAAAAATTCATTTTCGACGATAGAACAAGAAGACCGCACTTTGCTGAAAGTGCGGTCTTTTGTAGTCAGCCGGCTTTGGAGGCAACCCTGTGAAACTCCGACGGACATGACAGCGTCCGGTCCGATATAAAAAGCCTGATCTGCACATAATAATCAATGCAACGGTGCAGGAGGACGTATGGGATTCTATATAAGAAAATCAATTAGTTTTGGCGGCCTTAGAGTCAATTTTTCGAAATCGGGTGTTGGATTTTCTGCCGGTGTAAAGGGTTTCAGGATCGGAACAGGCCCACGCGGTAATTACATCCATATGGGGGCCAACGGATTTTATTACAGGCAGACCCTCGGCGGGGGTCCGAACAGCAGAGTTGCGGAACCGAAGTCGGCGCCCGAAGATCGCCGGATTTATGACTATAAGGATATCGAAACAAAAGATGTATTGCAGTTGGTGGATTCTTCAGCGGATGGTCTTTTGACGGAGATCAGCAAGAAAAACCAAAAAGTGAAGCTAACTGTGATATGGGCTTGGCTGGCGGCCGGGCTCACAATGATTAACATAATACTTGTGTTTTCATTTTTATTGCTGCCGTTACTGAGCTATGTTGACAAAAGAAGAAAAACGACCGTTTTGGCATATGATATAGACGAAGAGAAGGAAAGAGACCTTCAAAGATTTTATGATAGCTTCAACGAGATCATCGGTGCAAAAAGGAAATGGCATGTTTCATCAAGAGCTGATCTATACAATTTGTACGACCGTAAAGTAAATGCCGGTGCAGGAAACCTCGTAGAAAGGTCGGAAATAGCTATTGATTACGGTATACCGCCTTATTTCAAAACAAATATCAAAATCCCAAAATTCAAGGCCGGGAGAAAAGTACTCTATTTCTTCCCCGATCGCATGCTCATCTTTGATAAAAAGAAGGTAGGAAGTGTAAATTACAAGGATTTGATAATCGAGAGCTCAAATACGACTTTTATAGAAAATGCTTCAGTTCCATCTGATACAACGGTCGTCGGTCATACCTGGCAATACGTCAATAAGAGCGGGGGCCCGGACAGAAGATTCGCAAACAACAGGCAGCTACCCATTGTCAAGTATACCCAGCTCAGATTCAGAAGCGATACCGGCCTCGACGAGATGATCCAGGTATCCAGGCCGGATATAGGATCGGACCTGGTCGCAAGCCTCGATCATGCCAAGGCGGCGCTTAAAACATAAAACAGATCGCACCTGTTTTGAATAATACGCCTCTAACCGTGAATACTAGGTTGGGGGTGTTTTTATTTGCGCACAAAAATAGGGATTCCGAGAAGTCTGTTCTATTATAAATTCATACCGTTCTGGGATAGCTTTTTTAACGGGTTGGGGGCGGAAGTCGTCATATCCGGGCCAACAAACAAAAAAATACTCGACAGCGGGGTGAAGACCTGCGTCGACGAGGCCTGTCTGCCTGTCAAGCTCTATTTCGGGCACGTGCTCGAGCTTAAGGACAAGGCGGACTTTATCCTCGTACCAAGGTTTACAAGTATTTCGAAAAAAGAGTACATATGCCCCGAATTCGGGGGGCTGCCCGACGTTATACGGCATACGCTGAAAGATTTGCCTCCGCTGATAACTACCGAGATTAATCTTAGGAGAACCGGAAAGGGCGGTGTGGATGCCGCCATAGAGATGGCTTCCGAAATAGGGGTTGACGGTAAAACGGCGGCCGCAGCCTATAAACGGGCATTGGAAGTCCAAAGGGTAAGAGGCAATACTTTTGCCATAGAAGAGTATTTCGGGGACACGGGGACGCGGGACACAGGGACAGGGACCTTGTCCCATACTTCTGAGAATCCGGCAGGTAAACGTGAGAGGGAGCTGAACCTTAAGGTAGCGGTAATCGGCCACCCGTATAACATTTATGACAAATACATAAGTATGGATCTGCTCGGCAAGCTTAAGAAATATGGCATCGGGATCAAAACAATAGAAATGACGGACGAAAATGAAACGAACAAGCACTCCGCCCGCCTTAAAAAACCCATGTTCTGGTACTATGGGAGAACCGCTTACGGTGCGGCGCTGCATCTGGCCTCCTCGGGGGAAATAGACGGTATGATCTGCGTTACAAGCTTCGGGTGCGGTATCGATTCTTTCGTGAATGACTTGATTGAGCGTAGGATCAGGAAGGATTACAAGATACCGCTTATAATAATGACGATAGACGAGCATTCAGGCGAAGCAGGCTTTAATACGAGGCTTGAGGCGTTTGTAGATATGCTGCAATGGAGAAGGGCTAATGAAAATAACATTTCCACATCTGGGTAACACGTATATTTGTGTAAAAGCTATTTTTGACGATCTCGGAATAGATTATGTAATACCTCCGTTCAATAACAAGAAAGCATTGGAGCTTGGAACAAGATATGTTTCCGAGATGGTATGCCTTCCTTTGAAAATTAACATCGGTAATTATATTCAGGCATACGAAATGGGAGCGGACACGATACTGATGGCAGGAGGCTGCGGTCCATGCAGATTCGGCTATTATTCGCAGCTTCATCAGGAAATTCTCAGGGACGCGGGCTTCGATATGGAAATAATCACGCTGGAATCGGTGTACGGCATCGGAGACCTGCTTGGACGGATAAAAAGGCTAATGCCGGATAACGGTGCATATTTGAAACTGCCCGGGGTGATAAGACGGGCGGTAAAGGTAGCAAAGAACACCGACGAACTCGAGATGCTCACATTCAGACTGCGCGCCAGGGAGAGTGAACCTGGAAACGTTGACGGTATCTACCGCGCTTTCCGGGAGAATGCCTTGAAAACTTACGGTACAAAAGCAACGCTGAAGCTTATCGACGAAACCACGGACAAGCTCGATTCAGTGAGTCTGAAGCCCGACGCGAAACCGCTGAAGATCGGCATAGTAGGTGAGATATACACCGGAATAGAACAGTTCGCGAGCTTCGAAATTCAAGAAAGGCTTGGAAGGCTCGGTGTGGAAGCCGACAGGAAAGTGACGGTCAGCAACTGGATCATAGAACATATGCTCAAAAAGGGCCTTCACCTGCCGCGGGACTTAAGCTACGCCCGGGCAGCCAAACCCTGGCTCGGCACGATGATCGGCGGACATGCGCAGGAAACGGTGGGCAACACCGTGCTGTATGCGCAGAATGGTTATGATGGAGTGATTCAGATATTCCCTTTTTCCTGTATGCCGGAGATAGTCGCCGAGAGCCTTTTGCCCTATATCGAGAGGGATCTCGGGATACCTGTCCTGACCCTGATAATCGACGAAATGACAGGCGAGGCAGGCTACATGACCAGGGTCGAAGCCTTTATCGATATGCTTGAAAAAAGAAGGGAGCGTAAAAAATATGAAGGCGGTTGGACATTATCTTGGGATTGACGTTGGTTCGGTAAGTACAAACATAGTACTGATCGATCAGAACGGGCGCAATGTATACAGTCAGTATAGGCGCACCTGTGGCCAGCCTATACAGTCGCTCGTAGACGGACTTGCCGAAATGGCTGAAGAATGCGAATATCCGGCTATTGCGGGCGTCGGTGCCACCGGGAGCGGACGGGAACTGGCCGGGGTAATTGCCGGTGCGGATATAGTGAAGAATGAGATCACGACACACGCGATTGCGGCTCAGTCCGTGGTTCCGGGAGTCAGAACGATACTTGAGATAGGCGGTCAGGATTCGAAGATCATAATTTTGAGGGATGGCATTGTCTACGATTTTGCGATGAACACGGTCTGTGCAGCCGGCACAGGCTCGTTCCTCGATCGGCAGGCTGCAAGGCTCGGAGTTCCCATAGAAGAATTCGGCGACCTTGCATTGAAATCCACCTCCCCTGTGAGGATAGCGGGGAGATGTGCTGTATTTGCCGAATCGGACATGATACATAAACAGCAGTCGGGGCACAGCAAGGAGGATATAGTCAACGGCCTTTGTGAAGCCCTTGTGCGTAATTATCTCAACAATCTGGGCAAAGGCAAGGATATACAGGAACCAGTGGTCTTCCAGGGAGGGGTGGCGGCAAACAGGGGAATCGCCGCAGCATTTGAAAGAGCGCTTGGCATCCGGGTTGTTATACCTGAGGATTACGGCGTCATGGGCGCATACGGCGCGGCGCTCATAGCCGGAAGGGCAGCTGCCTCGGAAAGCGGTTTCAGAACAAGGTTCGCAGGTTATGCTGCGGTAAAAAAAATATACAGTACACGAAGCAGGGAATGTAACGGCTGCGCGGGAATGTGCGAAATAGTGGAACTGCTGTCCGACGGCAGCGTGCAGGCCAGCTGGGGCGACCGCTGTGGCAAATGGTCGGCAAAGCGGGAACTTTTATCCAATATGTACGTCTAATCTTTTGAAGGCAGAAACACCGAACTGCAGTTATTCAAAAGGAGGATCATTATGGAACGTACATTTTTTAAAGGGAAAATGGCATTTATAGCAATGATAATGGTGGCATCGGCGTTGGCAGTCATGACGATCGGCCTCTATTTCAGTGCACCGGCGCAAGCCGCAGATACGACCGACAACAGAAGGACGCTTACAGTTTCCGGGCAGGCCAAGGTGAATGCCTCTCCGGATATAGCTTATATCAATCTCGGTGTCGTTACTGAGGACAAGGATGCAAAAGCAGCACAGAAGGCAAACGCTGCTTCGATGGACAAAGTCATTGCGGCTATAAAGGCTGCCGGTATAAAATCGGAGGACATCAAGACCGTAAATTACTCGATATACCCGAAATATGAATACAATAAGGACGGCGGTGTCAGCAGCATCGTAGGTTATACCGTCAACAATTCTGTAAACGTTACTGTCAGGGATCTCGCCAAAACCGGCGATATAATCGATTCCGCTACCGAAAGCGGCGTAAACATGAGCAGCAGCATCAGCTTCGGCCTCAGTAATTACGAAGACTATTACAACCAGGCTTTGAAGAATGCAGTACTGGCGGCAAAGAAAAAGGCCGGTACAGTGGCGGGTGCGCTCGGCGTTAGTCTGAAGGCTCCGATATCGGTCAATGAAGGCGGTGGATACAGCCCTCTAATGAACTACGCATCCTACGACATGAAGGCGTCCATGGGCAATGCGGCAACACCCATACAGTCGGGCTCGCTCGAGATAACCGCAAATGTAAACATGGTCTACGAGTACTGAGAATTTGCGAATGCCAGTAATATTGAAAAATACCGGGTAATATTATATAATAAATGTGAAACACTCAATTAAATAAGGCTTTATAAGCGCTTAATCTTAAAAAGAGCGGGGGAACCAAATTTCCGGGGTGAATCCGGTCGAAGCATTTCGACTGGTAGGGTCAATCTCTTTCCGATCCGAATCCGTCAGCTAACCTCGTAAGCGTTGGAGGAGAGGGTGATCATATGCTTTCAACCGCATAGGTTTGGGAGGCTGCAGATAATTCTCTGCAGCCTTTTGTTATTTTTAACCTGAACTGATTGAAAAGGAGGTTTGAGCATGATCCGAGTTTGTCTGATCGGCCTGGGCAAAACAGGCAGCGAAGTTGCAAAAGTACTGCTTGCGCAGGAGGATATAAAACTGGCGGCTGCCGTATGCCGGCCCGGCAGTTCAAAGGAGGGCAGGGACCTGGGAGAGGTTATCGGCTGCCGGGATACGGGCATCATCGTAGCCGGAGCAGATAAGCTGAAGGAAGTCATTTTCAGGTATAAGCCCGATATCGCTCTGGATTTCTCGAAACCCGAAGCTACCATCAGAAATGCTGTCACGCTTTCGCGCATGAAGGTAAATATGGTAATAGCTACGACCGGTTTCTCCAGATTTTCTCTTAAAAGACTGTTCGTACTGACTAGAAAGTATCACAACGGTATAGTATATGCGCCGAATATAACGCTGGGAGTCAACGTACTGATGCTTCTGACCGGTATAGCGTCAAGCATTCTTAATAACTATGATTTTCAGATCAACGAGGCGCATCATAACAAAAAGAAGGATATTCCCTCCGGTACAGCTCTTAAGATTGCCGGGGAAATAGAAAAAGCCCTCACATCTTCTGCCGGGAACGGAGCCGAGGCAGAAGAAGCCTCTCTGAGAAGAGTGCCTATAAATGCCGTCCGCGCCGGAGGTATTGTCGGCAGACATGAAGTGGTGATAGCAGGGGAAGAGGATATGATCGAGATATCCCACCAGTCCTTCTCGAGAAAAGCGTTTGCCATGGGTGCAATACGCGCTGTCAAATACATCTATAAAAAAACAGGTTATTTTGAGATGTCGGACGTCCTGAATCTTGGCAGTATTCTTTCAAACTATTTGGAGAATGAAAAAGGACGGCAGGCGAAAAGAGGAAAATACCTGAGTATCAACGACGACGGGCTTGCCGAGTTCCTTTCGAACTAAGCCTTAAAAGTGCTTTTAACTGAACGGTAACCAAGCTTTAAACTGGGTGGTAAACAGGATCGGAAAAATAGTTGGAGTGAAACAGGGGGAATGGACTGACCCTCTGTTTCAATTGCTCCTTTGCCTGATACGCCTTGCCAGCATGGCGACCAGTCTGCCGACGAGCTTTCCCGCATTGAACAGGAGAAGTATGACTTCGATCAGCAGAAGAATCATCACTATAATGAAGATATCCTTGTTATCCTGGATCTTTTTGTTTATTCTGGTCCTGAGATCATCGGGAGGGACGACCTCACTTTCGGGATACAGTCCTATGTTTATCTCAGTACCGTCTTCCAGGACATATTTTGCCGAACCTGCAGGCATCGACTTTTTAAGCGGCTGTTTAAGGTCTGCGGTCGCCGTGAATTCCTTAATGTAGTTTTCTCCAATCGGGTGCATATATTTGATTTCGCTCTGGCTGAGCAGGTTTATTTCCTTGCCTTCGAGATTTACAGTTTTCAGGGTCTCGCCCTTGCTGACGAGGGTACTTTTCCAGAAGTTTCCATAGCCGTAATCCAACAGCGACTCCGCATCGGAGTACAGCTTTCCCTCGGGCGCGTCAAGTATTACACAAATAAGCTTGATATCAGTGCGGGCAGCCGTGCAGATCAAGGTCTGCTGCTCCTTGTTGTTGTAACCGGTCTTGCCGCCTTCGATGCCGTCATAGGCCCAGAAAAGTTTATTTGAGCTTGTAAGGATTTTCGCTTCTTTTCCCGGGGTGTACCATGGCCTTGCCTTCGTTGTAAAGATCCGGTTGAAGGTGGTATTACGGGTAGCGTAACGTATTAATAACGAAATGTCCTGTGCGGTGGTGTATTGATATTCATCCATCAAACCGGTCGGGTTTGTAAAATGAGTATTGCTCATATTGAGCTTCAGCGCGGTTTCGTTCATTTTATTTACGAACTTGTCGATGCTGCCGGACGAAACGTTTTCAGCTACGACGGTAGCAGCGTCGTTTGCGGAGGTAAGCATAATAGCGTAAAGTAAATCGTTCATAAGATACTTCGAGCCCACCTCGAGATTCAGTCCGGAGCCCTCTTTGCCCGCAGCCTCGGCGCTGACGGTCGCATTCGCATACAGGTCTGAATTCTCGATGGCGGCAAGTGCTGTCATAAGCTTGCAGGCAGCAGATATGTGAAGCTTCTCACCGGCATTTTTACTATACAGGACCTGGCCTGTTTCAGCCTCGACCAATATGGCGGACGGTGCGCTGATCTCAGGCTCGGCCTTACTGACAGTTGCAGAGACGCCAATAGCCTGGGGGGTCACTGCAAAGCTTACGGTGCCGGTAGATACGAGCATCGTTATGATTGCAATTCCGATGAATAAACTTCTCCTAAGCATAGGATCCTCCAAAAACAGGGTCGGAGTAAATCATGTTTCCGCCCACTTAACGAGCCGCAGCTCGAATTTGTCTTTTAGTAATGGATGGGAAGGCACTATACGGAAATGATACCCGTATTCGTCGCCGCCCGCAAGGCACAGATCGCCTCTGTACCTGTAAATTCCCGGAGCCGTTTCCTCTACCGCCTGCATCGCTGAGCTTCTGCCGTCGGTTATGCTGCCGGAGCAGTCAAGCGGTCCGTAATATATTTCGGTACTGACGTCTTCGGGCTTAAGCCCGCTTAAAACTGCCGAGATCTCGAAGGTTACCCTTTCGCCGCCCCCGCAGGGCTGCTTATCGGTTGCGAGGCCATTTGAAACTGAAACGCCGGCCCAGCAGCCGTATACTTTATCCTTCCAACTCACCAGTTCTCTGAGAGGGGTATAGCTGCCATCAGTACCGGAAAGCACGCTGCAGGCCTGGTTTATGGCCGGTATATATAGTCTGTCCGCATATTCCCGCACCATTCTATGGGTGCTGTATTGTGCTGCCAGCGAACTGACAGACTCTTTCATCATTTTAACCCATCCTGACGGTATACCCTTGTCATTCCTGTCATAATACAATGGTATCAGACTGTTTTCCAGCAGATCATAGAGTGACTCGCTGTCGGCGTTGTCCTGGCAGAACTCGTTACTGTAGATCTCGTCAGTACCTATGGCCCAGCCGTTTGACCCGTTATAGCCTTCCCTCCACCAACCGTCGAGTACACTTAAGTTCAGCACGCCGTTCAAGCCTGCTTTCTGACCGCTTGTGCCGCTGGCTTCCAACGGCATCCTGGGGTTGTTGAGCCAAACGTCCACGCTTTGCACGAGACGCCGTGCCAGAGCGATATTGTAATTTTCGAGCAGAACGACCTTTCCCTCGAAACCTTCCTGCTCGGATACGTCGTTGATATACCTGATGACATCCTGCGCCGGCCTGTCGTCCGGATGTGCTTTACCGGCAAAAATGATCTGGACCGGCATATCCGGCATATTGAGTATTTTCCTGATGCGGTCGATATCTCTGAATATCAGCGCGGCGCGTTTATAGGTGGCAAAACGTCTTGAAAACCCTATCGTCAGCGCAGCCGGGTCGATAGTCCTGCAGGGCTTCATACTGCCACCGGAATTATGACCGACTCTGATCCGGCTGTTAACATAGCTCGCCGTGCTTTCCTTAAGTCTTTTATGAGCGGACCAAAACTCTTCATCCGGTATATTTTTGACGTCATTCCAGATTTTTGGTTCTCCGATCCTGTTTTCCCATCCGTTTATGAAGTACTTATCGAAAAGCTGCTTGTAAATCCCGGAAAGCCAGGACAATGTATGTATGCCGTTTGTTACGTGGGTTATCGGAACTTCGTTTACCGGAATATCAGGCCACAGCCGGCTGAACATATTGCGCGTCACTGAGCCGTGCAGCTTGCTGACGCCATTCCTTCCCGAGGCTATTGTCATAGCGAGTGAAGCCATATTGAAGCCCTCGGGGTTTCCCGGGTCCCTCCCGAGCGCCATGAAATCCTCGCGGCTGATGCCGAAGCTTTCCCTGAAAGCCGTGAAATAAGTATCGATCGAGCTCTGGTTGAACACATCTATGCCGGCAGGCACAGGTGTGTGTATGGTAAATACAGAGGAAGCCGAAACCAACTCGAGGGCTTCTTTAAAGCCGATGTTGCAGACGAGCATTTTTTCCTTTATAAGTTCGAAACCCAGAAAAGCCGAATGCCCTTCGTTCATATGATATGCGGAGGGATTTATGCCCAAAGCCTTCAATGCCCTTATACCGCCTATGCCAAGAAGGATTTCCTGCTGTATCCTGGTATCTCCGCCGCCGCCGTACAATCTGGCCGTTATATTCCGATCCTGTTCCGAATTGCCGGGTACGTCCGAATCCAGCAGATAAAGGTCGACCCTGCCGGCTCTTACCTTCCAAACTGCCGCATAGACGGTCCTTCCCGGCATATCCACATTGATCAGGAGAGGTTCTCCGTTTTTATCATTTACCCGACGTACGGGAAGCTCTTCGATGTTGAGCGTATTATAAGAGGTTTCCTGTATTCCTTCGCTGCTTATTGTCTGGCTGAAATAGCCCTGCCTGTAAAAAAGGCCCACGGCAGTAAAAGGTAATCCGAGATCACTCGCCGATTTGCAGTGGTCGCCCGATAATACCCCAAGCCCGCCGGAATAAATGGGAAGAGTTTCGCTCAGCCCGTATTCGGCGGAGAAATATGCTATACTGCGGCCGGCAAAGCCTGGGTATTCCCTGTTGAACCAGGTGTCGCCGCTATTCATGTAGGAGTCGAATTGTTTAACGACAGAATCGTATTTGTCGATAAATTCCCGGTCCTCGAGCAACAGACCGAGTTTTGTGTTTCCAACGGACCTCATGAGGGCTACCGGATTTCTGCCTGTTTTTTCCCAAAGCTCGGGATCTATCGATCTGAACATAGCTGCAGCTTCACAGTTCCAGCTCCACCAAAGATTGTATGAGATATCTGCAAGCCTTTCAAGCCTTGCGGGTATTACTGTCGGTACTGATATTTTTCCAAGTGGTTTCATTCATTCCTCCGAATCAAATTTTTCTGCCATATATTTTCAATATATATTATCCTTCAGCAATCATGTGCAATCACTTTTTATCATAATAAAGCCCAATTTTTAACTACAGGTATTCAAATTATAATAACATATTTTTATCGATATGTTGTTACATTTTTATTAAAGATTCCGGGAGAATCGGCGTCTGCCCGGGCAACTCCCGATATCGGAGTAAAATTTACCATTGTTAATTCAGGCAATTCTGCTAAAAATACATTCAAATCATCAGAGAAAATCTTGGAGCAGAGAAGGTAAAAATGCTGTATGTTTAAACGATTCATACTATACGGGATAGCGGGCTGGGGAATAGAGATCATCTGGACCGGCATCGGATCGCTCATTGGCGGGGATATACGGCTGACAGGGCATTCGAACCTTTGGATGTTCTTCATTTACGGATGCGCAGTATTCCTGGAGCCGATCCACCATGCCATATCGCAGTGGCGCTGGTATTTCAGAGGTTTGGTATGGCTGCTGATCATATGGACAATTGAATATTCGAGCGGGTTTCTGCTGCATCTTGTGCTTGGCGTATATCCGTGGTATTATACGGACAGGCTTGCTATAAACGGTCTTATTACGCTTGCGTATGCTCCGGCCTGGTTCGCAGCCGGCCTTGTATTCGAAAGGATGCACAGCAGTCTTGACAATTACAGGATTGCATGAAACCTTGTATTGATTTACAATAAGAATTTGCAGTTTAGATATTTAAGTTGGCAATACCAACGAGAGGGGTCAAAATGGAAACCACGGGAAAAACGGTGCCTAAGCGCGGAATGAAGCGCTTTGCCGTGTTTTTTATATTTCAATTCGTATTTGCATGCGTCACAATGCCTTTTTATGTTTTCTACGGGCCTTTCAACGAGGTCAAGAGGACTATTGTAGGTGCGTCGTGGACTACGCTGAGCCATCAGTACATCGCAAAATTTTTTCTATCGGACAAAGCCATCAACAGTATAATCGGGAGTACCTATGCGGTTGACCCTACCGAAAAGGGAGAACAGCTGCAGATGCTAAAGCTCGGGAAAAACCATGATAACAAGGTGGAAGTCTATAATATCGACGGCGGGGATTATGTGGGAAAACTTATGATAGTACATGACCCGACAAGAATCATCGCCGGATATTCTTCCAAGCTTCCGGATTCGGGCGAGACAACAAGCCAGATCACCAAAAACAACGGCGGTATGGCCGGGATAAACGCCGGAGGCTTCATGGACAGGGGCTGGACAGGCACAGGCGGTACACCGCTGGGCTTTATAATCCATAAGGGCGAAATCATCCAGAATCAATATAAAAACGACAGTATCAAACAGGAGACCGTTGCCTTCACCAGGGACGGCATGCTGATAGTAGGAAAACACTCGATGGCGCAGCTGAAGGAACTGGGCGTCAAGGAGGGTGTAAGCTTCGGTCCGCCCCTTATAGTGAACGGAAAGCCTACGATCAAAAAAGGCGACGGCGGCTGGGGTATTGCCCCAAGAACGGCTATCGGCCAAAAAGCTACGGGAGAGGTGCTTCTGCTCGTCATTGACGGCAGATCTCTGGAGTCTCTGGGAGCTACGCTCAGGGACGTACAGGAGATCCTGCTCAAATACGGCGCGGTAAACGCGGCAAACCTGGACGGCGGCTCCTCTGCAACGATGTTCTACAATGGAAAGGTAATCAACAAGCCCTCGGACAAGCTTGGCGAGAGAACGGTACCTTCTGCCTTTGTAGTTACTGCGGAAGGCGGTGCCGGGAATTGAAAAAGCTAAAGAAGATCTATGGATGGATAATTGCTTCAGTTTTGCTCCAAACTGCCATACTGGCTTATTTCAACTATGTTTACATCCCCAACCGCGGGGCATTCCGTGCAACCATGTTCGAAGTCGACACCTCTGCCGTAAAGAACCGCAGTTATAAGCTCCCTGATGGAGCAGAAGACATAAAGGTATCCTTCGACGGGCTTTACGTTGCTTACAGGACGTCTTCAGGCCTGGAGATCGCCGATATAGACAAGCACAAGTCTATAAAAAAGCTTAGCGCCGACGGAGGAGAATTCTCTTATTACAGATGGCTCCCCGACAGGGAAATGCTCATTTATTCGGTTAAGGAGCCCGACGGCAAAAACGGGGCGATCAGATTATCGACCTACGATATAGGACCGGAGCTGGACAGAAGCTATCCGGATATAAAGGGTCTGCCCCAAGGCAGTTCTATCACCGATATCGAGCTTTCTCCTCTGACTAACATTGTATACCCTATGGTAAAAACAAGCGATACGCGGGCCAGAATCTACCAGTTCGATATCATGGACACCCTGAGACTTATGATGAAAACAGACCTTTCAACCGTCATAAAGGAAACCATGTATGCCAACAACCTTATTTATCAGGTGCCGGGTGATGCAATAAGGATCAGGAACGGTAAAACGGGAAGAACGACCGGCTTGCCCGTAAAAGAAGCCGATCTGCTGCTGGCTGTCGACGATAACGATTATATCTATGCAGGCTCGGAAGACAAGAACGGGAAGCTTTCGGCCGTATATTACGGCAAAGCCGAACAGGACGCAAGCGAATGGAAAAAGCTTACGGCCAATCATCCGGTGCCATCTGAAAATATTGCCGTTACGGCGGGTGGAGATATTTTTTTCATAGATACGGCAGTTAAAACCATAACCGATTTGAAGGGTTCCGGCGTCACCGGATACAAGGGCGATTTCCTTACAGTCCTCGATAATTATATAGCTTCCGTGGACGGGGGCAAACTGACGCTGAAGGTTCTCAATAAATAACGGGGCGGAAAAAGTTTTTCATAATATCACAAGGTTGTTTTATTGCATAAATATGTGGTAAAAATAAAATCGGTACGGGAGCTAGGCTGCCGTATAAAAAGAACTTCAGGAGGTAGTGATAGCAAATGGCTGGAGATAGGATCGTCGTATTGACGAAAAATAATTTTGACCAGTATGTAAATTCCGATAAACCGATCATGGTTGATTTCTGGGCATCCTGGTGCGGCCCTTGCAGGGCGGTTGCGCCGGTGATGGAAGAACTTGCGGAGGAATATGAAGGCAAGGCAGTGATCGGCAAGGTGAACGTGGATGAAGAGAGCGAGCTTTCGGCCAAGTTCCGTATAATGAGCATACCAACCGTAATGCTTTTCAAGGGCGGACAGGCTGCGGACAAGATCGTCGGAGCCAGACCGAAAAGTGATTTTGAACAGCTGCTCAACAAAAATATTTGACATCGGAATGTGTAAATAGTGATAAAAGAGGTTGTTTCAGCAAAACATCCTCTTTTTTGACGTTAATAAAGAAGGATTTTTGAAAAACATATTGAATATATAATACAG
The DNA here is from genome assembly GCA_036260935.1 of Clostridia bacterium. GTDB lineage: Bacteria > Bacillota > Clostridia > Acetivibrionales > DTU013 > JAEYOM01. The sequence goes on along the minus strand of DATALQ010000033.1, from coordinate 11,860 downwards.
ATTAATTATCTGTAAAGGGGGATTCTCATGCCTGGCGAAAAACGTTTCAGAACCTCGTTCATGGGCGGTTTCAAGAAAGCCGACGTCAACACATATATTGAAAAGATACTAAGAGAATTCGATGACAAGCTGAAGGAAAAGGATGATGAAATAGCCGGCCTTAAGCTGCAAAGCAAGGATGTCAAAGCCAAATATGAGGAACTCCTGAAAAAATCAGATCAGATAAACGAAGACAGGGCAAAGATTGCCGAAGTACTGATCAAGGCGCAGGAAAAAGCCGAAATGATGTTGGAGAATGCGCGCCTTGAGGCTCTTGAAGAGAAAAGGCAGCTTGAAGAGACCATCGAACAGGATAGGGAAAAGCTCGTGGATATCCGCCAGGAAGTTAAAACTCTCAAGGGCGAGGTAGTAAACATGCTCAAGAAGTATGAGACTCAGCTCGGCGAGGTCGCGCGCGAGGAAGAGGAAGCAGGCTGAGTTTCGGTTAGTGTTTGGTATGAGGCTTTAATATAAACTTAATATTAAACACTTGAATTTGGAAATAAACCCTGTTATAATCTTATCTAATCAAATATTTCATGCGATGAGCGGGAAGAGTACTTCTGCAGGTTTTAAAGAGAGCCGGAGGCCGGTGCGATCCGGTAAACAGGCAGGAAGAAGGCAGCCCGGGAGTATCGCCTTAAAAACCGGAGGAAGACAATTTGCCGGCTTCCGGATAAAGGCCGACGTTACCTCACGTTACAGAGGATGGGTATAAACGTACCCGTAAAGAGAACGCGTATGCGTTAATCAGGGTGGTACCGCGGATAACTCCTTCGTCCCTAGTTAGGGATAGAGGAGTTTTTTATTTTGGTAAAACATTATAGGTTCGAATATCGAAAGGAGAGGATTGTAATGGAAGAAATTCTGGAGATTCTTGAGAAGAACGGCCGTGCAAGTGTTGAGGAAATCGCCCTCATGCTCGACAAAAGCGTTGAGGAGGTAAAGGCGGCAATAAAGAAGCTTGAAGAGGACAATGTCATCGTTGGTTACAATACACTTATAAATTGGGAAAAATCCAACAAGGAAAACGTCGTTGCGCTCATAGAAGTCAAAGTCACACCGCAGAGAGGCCAGGGCTTTGACAAGGTGGCCGAGCGTATTTACCGGTACCCGCAGGTTAAGGCTTGTTACCTGATGTCCGGCGGGTTTGATCTGACGGTGATAGTTGAGGGGAAGACAATGAAGGAAGTGGCGCTTTTCGTAGCCGAGAAGCTTGCCCCGCTGGAATCGGTCCTTAGTACTGCCACTCATTTCGTGCTGAAGAAGTACAAGGAAGAGGGAGTTATCTTTGAAGAAAAAGGCAAGGATGACAGGGAGGCTTTGATATTATGAACATATCTGAGATGATAAGGCCTAATGTAAAAAACATGCCGCCTTCTGGCATACGAAAGTACTTCGACCTTATAAACGAGATGAAGGACGCCATATCGCTGGGCATCGGGGAGCCGGATTTCGTCACGCCGTGGAGCATCAGAGAAGCCGGCATCTATTCGCTTGAGAAGGAGCATACGCATTATTCCTCAAACCCGGGGTTCATCGAACTTAGAAGGCAGATATCCAGCTATGTCGAACGCAAATATAACGTGGTATACGATCCTGCAAAGGAAATCATAGTTACCGTAGGTGCGAGCGAGGGCATAGACATTGCGCTGAGAGCTTTGGCCGGCCCGGGCGACGAGGTTGTCATACCGGAACCGAGCTTTGTTGCATACAAGGGCTGTACGACTTTTACCGGGGCTACGCCAGTAATAATAGAACTAAAGGCCGAGGATGATTTCAGGCTGAAACCCGAACAACTGGAACGGGCGCTGACTGACAGGACGAAGGTCGTCATACTGCCGTTTCCGAACAACCCTACCGGCGCTATAATGACGCGGGAGGATATGCAGAAAATTGTCGACGTGCTGAAGGACAGGGACGTCATCATTATTTCGGATGAAATCTATGCCGAGCTCACTTACAGCGGAAAACACGTTTCGTTTGCAAGTTTCCCTGAAATAAAGGAAAAGACGATTCTTATAAACGGCTTTTCAAAGGCCTTTGCCATGACTGGCTGGAGGATAGGCTACGCTTGCGGGCATCCTGTATTGATAGAAGCTATGAACAAGATTCACCAATACGCGATTATGTGTTCACCCACAATGTCCCAGTATGCCGCGTCAGAGGCGCTTGCAGCCTGCGATGCCGATGTGGACGCGATGATCCGCGAATACAACAGGAGAAGGCGTGTAATGGTCGATGGTTTCAGGAAGGCGGGACTGGATTGTTTTGAACCGCTTGGCGCTTTTTATGTATTTCCTTCCGTTGAGTCGACCGGAATGACGTCCGATGATTTTTGCGAACAGCTTCTTAAGGAAGAAAGGGTGCTGACTGTCCCCGGTTCGGCTTTCGGAAGCTGCGGAGAGGGTTTTATCAGGGCAACCTACGCCAATTCCTATGAAAATATCGTAGAGGCCATGAAAAGGATAGGAAGGTTCGTGAAAAATCACAGGAAATAGCATTAAGCCTTTTATTTATTCCGATTATTTGCTATATTATATTGCATAGAGTAGAACTAAAATTTTTGGCAGCTATAAAAGGCGGATAATGCATGACTGGTGGAAAATACATTATTGCGACCAAGGATAATGCGGTGCAGATCGCTGTCCGCAATATATTGAACCCTAACGGGTATATTTTTCTTGAGCATTGCAGGGATGCCGTCGCACTTATGAGGCTCATCAGGAGTTTTCATCCCGAGTTCGTAGTGGTGGACACGGCGATGCAGCTGGGAGAGCTTAGAGGCACTCTGGAAACAGTTGATGATGAAATGCTTTGTGCGATAATCCTATTGGGTGATTACGACGATCCTGTGATAAGTACGCTTATGGAAAGGTCCAACGCCATCAGCTCCTGCCCGAAACCGCCCAACAGGGAGCTGTTGCTGCATACTGCTGATATGGCTGTAATGAATTTCAAGCGGGTGCTTGCGCTGGGCGCCAAGCTTCGGCAGATGACCGACAATTACGAAAGCAGAAAGCAGATAGACGTAGCAAAAGCTTTGCTGATGGAACACGAAGGGCTTAACGAAAAGGAAGCCTACGAAAAAATGAGACGGAGAAGCATGGACGAAAGGCTGACCATGAGGACGGTTGCCGATCTTATAATTCATTCGTACAAGACTAAAGGAAAACATTGAAGGAGATGATTAAGATGCTTGAACTGGAACAATTCAAACTGGATATCGAAAGCCTGGGAAAAGCTATCGTCGAAATGGGGGCTTCACTTTGACATCCCCAGACTGAAGGTGGATATCGAAGAATTGGAGCAAAAATCTGCAGAACCCGGGTTCTACGATGATATGGAGAATTCCCAAAAGGTGCTGCAAAAAACAAAAGGCCTGAAAACCAAGGTAGAGCGTTATGAAAGGATGGCTGCCGACCTCGACGATCTGAGAACTCTGAACGAGCTTGGCATGGAAGAGGACGACGCCAGTGTTATACCGGAAATAAGGGACGGGCTGGATAATCTCAAAAAGGTCTATGAAAAACTCAGACTTGAGACTCTGCTTACCAAGCCCTATGACAAGAACAATGCCATACTGACCCTGCATGCCGGGGCAGGGGGCACCGAGGCTCAGGACTGGGTACAGATGCTGCTGCGAATGTATACACGTTGGGCTGAGGCACATGATTATGAGGTACAGATCCTGGACTGCCTCGACGGTGATGAAGCCGGAATAAAGAGCGTAGCGATAAATGTCATAGGTGAAAACGCATACGGCTACCTGCGCTCGGAAAAGGGCGTGCACAGGCTGGTTAGAATCTCACCCTTCGACGCGTCGGGCAGGAGGCACACTTCATTTGCATCCGCAGATGTTATGCCTGAGCTTGACGAAGAGATCAAAGTCGACATCAACCCCGAAGACCTTAAGATGGATGTCTACCGGGCAAGCGGAGCGGGCGGACAGCATATCAACAAAACCTCATCTGCTGTGCGGTTCACACATATACCCACAGGAATTGTGGTATCGTGCCAGACTGAGAGATCGCAGTTCCAGAACCGCGACAACGCCATGAAGATGCTGAAGGCTAAGCTGATGGCACTGAAGGAGCAGGAGCACAAGGATAAGATCGAGGACCTCAAGGGAATACAAATGGAGATATCATGGGGCAGCCAGATACGGTCATATGTTTTCTGTCCCTACACGCTTGTCAAGGATCACCGTACCGACGTTGAAATGGTTGATGTAAACGGCGTTATGGATGGCGACCTGGACAAATTTATCGACGCATTTCTTGCTGCGGGGAATTGATCGAAGCCGGTTCAAAATCGATAAAGCCGTTATCCATATCATAGAATACCCTGAACTGTCTGGTTCCTGCCTTACCGTTGGGACCGCCGGAAACGGACAGTGTCAGGGTAAATGTTTCTGTATCGAATTTATACCCATTCCCGGGAATAACTACATTAATACCGTATCTGTCTTCGATCTCCCGGACTATATTATCCATTGGGATAAAGCGGCCTTCCTGGTTGAAAATACTTGTCACGGGATTCATTGATACAAGCATGAAGCCTGATGTGTTTCCGGTTTGCTCATACGTAAGCACGCGATACCGTATTTGTTTCTGCCTGAAGATATCGAGATCCTTGAAAGTGTTTTCGCCGTAGACATATACGTTGGTGTCCGAAGAAAAATTGGACTTTACGTAGAGGCCGCACTCATTTACATAATCCTCACGGTTAGCGATCCTTTCAGTCTCATATGAAAGCTTGCTGCTGTCCTGTGTTACTTTAACCAGGTAAACGTGGGACAGCTCGACAGGGTAATTTTGATCCTTATACTTTATCGTTATGAGCATATTTGATTCATCACTGTCAACAGAAATGATCTTTTTTCCCTTATATTGCTGCTGAAGACGATCAGCTTCTCCGCGCAGTATATAACTTTTCAGGATACGGTCGATAAGCTCGATGCGGCCGGCGGGGTAGTCGAGCCAAACCCTGTAATATCCGTCATCGTCCGTATTTTCTGCAGCTACGAACATCGTATTATCGGGCTGTATGCTGCCGACCGATGTAATTCTGAGCCTGGGGTCGATCTTTTCTTTAAGGTATTTTTCTACGAAGACAAGTTTTCTGTTTCTGGTCTCTCCCGCGGCTGCTCTATCCTGCGACTCGGGTGTATTTTCAAGGCGGAAGGAGGAGGCTGACTTATCAAGCAGGTTATTTATCGCAGCATCATTGAAATAACCGTTCTCGGTCCTGTATTCGGCGCTTGTAATGAACATGGAATAGATTTTCCTGCCCTTTAGTATATCAACCGAGTAACAAAGTCTGTTCCTTCCGCTGTCGTCGACAAAGGCGCTTAGCCTGTAAATCGTAGAAACAGGGCCGTCAATGCTGAAATCGGAAAGCAAAAGTCTGGATATCTTTCCTTCAAAGGGCGGTTTATATCCTATGGTGATGTCAGGCCAGCTGCTGATTGAATTTCCTTCCACGCTTTTGATGATGTCTGTAAAATTGGCGGAGTCTATTATTCCGCTCTCCTGGAAAGTGACATCCAGCGCGCCGGACATTCCGGGCACGACTAGACGGAGACGGTCCTGGGAGATACTCGGGGAGATATCTTCAAGCTGCCAGTTTTCGGGGTACTCGAAGCTGTAGCCTTCCTCGGCGTTTAAGTATTTCCGCATTGGAATATCGTTCTGGAAAGTTATTTTGCCTCCAGCGGACGGGATAACGTAATTGAAACCTTCAAGTATATTCTCGAGCTGGCTCATTATGTTTTTACCTGGTTCGGTATAGGAACTTGAAAGCTGAAGCTTATAGAGCCTGTGCTTGTTCTGTATGTAATAATCGTAGTAATATTTCTTTATACCATTCTCAATATTCGTATAATATATATGATTGAAGCTGTTATTCCCTATGTAGCGGGAACCGGTTTCAAGCATTTTGACGGAGGTTAGCGAGGTAACGTGAAAGCGCGCTATGGCATCTTCGGCGCCGTTGCCGCTGATCGGCTCGGAGGAAATTGAAAATATAAGATTCGGGCTTATCTTGAAGCTGTCGTAGGAAAAATCCCCCCCGAGGCTGTTACGTACATAAGGTATATATGTATAGGGCAGGTGAACTTCATACCCTGCGGACTGATTCTCGAAACTGATATAAATGGGGTCTTTCTGGTATTCAGAGGGATATATGCCCAATTTCGCATCCTCTGTAAGCGAGTCACTGTATAATATTGAAGGAGCCCTGTTTTGAACACCGGCGCCGTCTATACCGATTTCGGACAATACATACGCAACATAGGACGCGGCATTTGTCCCGAGACTTTCTCTTGGAATAATAAAGCGTATCATTTCTATGGTATCTTTCCCTCGAACCGGGATAATAAGGTCCAGGTGCGATTCCTCGACATTTTTCGTTCCTTCGTATACCGAGATGTTATATAGGTATACTCCGCAGCCGTCCACCCCGTACAGAGTATCGCTTCCCTCGTAGAAAATGCGAAGGGCGGTCTCGGACTTCTTTTTGGAATTGCTGAGGTAATTTACATTATAGAGGTTCTCAAGAGCTCTTATATAGTTTTTTTTCAATTCGAAAAACCGGCTGAAAAGCTGGTCCTCGGTAAGCGAATAATCGTTGAAATAACCGCGGAGGAAAGCATAGGCACCCTCATCAAGCGTTTCGGAGCTTACCTCGGTGCGTATACCGGTGTGTTCGTCGGAAATGTATGTCGTTCCATCGTCCGCGGTTCTGCCGATATTCGTCCCTGCGGCTGCCGAAGACGGGATTGCGGCTGAGAGCATTAATATTATTGACAGCAGTATCGCTGACGTTTTCTTCATTATGTAAATCACCCTGAATTTATCATAACAGACAATACTGTGTAATACAACGGATGTCAAATACTTGACAAACACTTGTAAAACTAGTGAAATAAAAGAGTGCTTTAGGTGAAGATAATGTGGTAATATATTAACAAACAGAACGCGGAGAGAAAACATGGCGGAACAGAACACAATACAACAAATCAAGCTTGAAAGACTGAAAAACTTATTGAAGGAAATGGAAAGCGTGGTCATCGCTTATTCCGGCGGAGTAGACAGCACTTTTTTACTTAAGGTGGCAGCTGATGTTTTAGGTGAAAAGGCAGCTGCAGTCACAGCAAGGTCTTCGACCTATCCGACCAGGGAATTCAACGAGGCCTCGGAGTTTATAAAGAAACTTGGTGTGAAACATATAGTAATCGATTCTGAGGAGCTTGACATAGACGGATTTTCGCAGAATCCCGTAAATCGATGCTATTACTGCAAAAAGGAGCTTTTTACCAAGGTAAGGGATATTGCAGTGCAAAACGGTATGAAGTATGTTGTCGACGGCTCCAACCTCGATGACCTGGGCGATTACAGACCGGGTCTGCAGGCTTTGAAGGAACTTGGTATTGTAAGCCCTCTGAGGGAGGCCGGGCTCACAAAGGATGAAATAAGGGAGCTTTCGAAGGAAATGGGACTGCCGACATGGGACAAACCTGCATTCGCCTGTCTGGCGTCAAGGTTTCCGTATGGTCAGGAGATTACGAGAGATAAGCTGAATATGATAGAAAAAGCGGAGCAATTTCTGCTGGATAACGGGTTCAGGCAGGTCCGCGTAAGACACCACGGCGAGATAGCCAGGATAGAAGTAGCCCGCCCCGAACGCAATAAGTTTTTCGATCCGGAGCTAATGGACAGGGTTCATGCCAGATTTACCGAGCTCGGTTTCAGATATGTGGCACTTGATCTCAAGGGTTACAGGACCGGCAGTATGAACGAGGGTATATTGAGTAAGCAAGTATAGCAAGGGTAAGCTGTGCAGGTCGGCTTTATTGGGAGAACGTATGCGCAGAGCCAATAGAGATTGTTAATCCGGACAAGTGACAGGCAAAATCACGTCCTGTTCGAGTAAGCGCGACCCAAAGGCGAGGTACGTTTGATTTTGTACCAGGGTTCGGATTTACAGGCTCTTTGGCTTGGAGCATGTTCTCATAATAAAGCCGACCTGCACAAGAACCCCTTGAAGTGAGGTTATAGTATGGATTCTGAAGCTATCAGGAGGCTGCTTGAAAGCGTAAAAAACGGCGGCACCAGCATAGACAGCGCGCTTTCGGAACTGAAGCTGCTGCCTTTTGAGGATCTGGGCTTTGCAAAGGTAGATCACCACAGAAATCTCAGGACAGGATACCCCGAAGTCATCTATTCGCAGGGAAAGACTGTGGAGCAGATAAAGGCGATCGCTGCGCGGCTGATGGAAAAGGACAGCAACATAATGGCAACAAGGGCAGGCAGGGATGTATACGAAGGCATCCTTGAAATTACGTCGGATGCCATATATTACGAAGCTGCGAGAATAGTCGTAGTTAAAAAAAGGGAACCTATATTATCCGAAAAGGTAATAGCTGTCGTAACTGCAGGGACATCCGACATCCCCGTCGCGGAGGAAGCGGCCGTAACAGCTGAAACGATGGGAAATAAAGTGAACAGGATATACGACGTCGGGGTTGCAGGCATACATAGATTGCTCGCTAAGACAGAAGAGCTGACGCAGGCAAATGTACTCGTAGTAGTCGCAGGCATGGAAGGCGCACTTGCAAGCGTAGTCGGCGGCCTGGTGGACAAGCCGGTGATAGCCGTGCCTACGAGTATCGGTTACGGTTCGAATTTCGGCGGCCTTTCCGCGCTGCTTACGATGCTTAACAGCTGCGCAAGCGGAATAAGCGTCGTAAATATAGATAACGGCTTCGGCGCAGGTTATCTTGCAAGCATGATAAACAAATTATGAATATAGCTTGAATCCGGTAAGGAGATAATGGATGAAGACTCTCTATTTCGATTGCTTTTCCGGCATAAGCGGTGATATGACCATAGGGGCACTGCTCGATCTCGGCATAGACAGGGATGTATTTCTGAAAGAACTTTCAAAGCTCAATCTGGACGGTTACAGAACTGAAATAAGCACAAAAATGTCCATGGGTATAAGCGGTACCGATTTCAACGTCGTACTTGCCGGGCAGGATGATGCCGGAAAAGATGTCAGCGGCTGTGATGCAGGTCATCAAGACGGCCATTTGCATGAACACGGACACGGGTATGGCCACAGCCACGACCAGGATCACGATCACGGGCATGACCACGATCACGGACACGAGCATGACCACAGCCACGATCATGACCACAGCCACGATCATGAGCACAATCACGAGCATGGCGGCGAACATACTCATACGGATCGCGAACGTAACCTAACCGATATTGAACGCATATTCGATACCAGCAGCTTCAGCGGCTTTGTCAAAGCCTTCAGCATGAAGGTATTCCGCGAGATAGCCGAAGCTGAAGCAAAAGTGCACGGAAAACCTGTGAATGAAGTGCATTTTCATGAAGTAGGAGCAGTCGATTCGATAGTCGATATAGCCGGAACTGCAATATGCCTCGAGCTTCTGAAGGCGGACAGGATAGTGGGCTCCGTACTGCATGACGGAAGCGGTTTCATACATTGCCGGCATGGCATCATACCCGTACCTGTTCCCGCAGTAATGGAGATGCTTGCTGGGAGCGGCATCCCGCTTGTTTCGGAAGATGTGGGAACCGAGCTCGTAACGCCCACCGGCATGGGACTTATAAAATGCATGGCAGCTGAATTCGGACAGCGTCCGCCCATGACTGTCGAAAGGACCGGTTACGGCCTTGGGAAGAGGGATACGGGCAGACTCAATGCGCTGAGGGTAATCCTCGGGGAAACCATTGAGAAACAGTCCGGAGAAAGCGAAGAAATAGCCGTAATGGAGACGAATATGGACGACATAACGGGAGAAACGCTAGGCTACACCATGACCAGGCTAATGGAGGCGGGAGCTCTCGACGCGTTTTATACTCCTATCTACATGAAGAAGAACAGGCCGGCTTATATGTTGTCAGTCCTGGCAAAGCCGGGCACGGAGGATCTCCTGGCTGAAATCGTGTTCAAAGAGACAACTACACTCGGCATCAGGACCCAGTACGTAAAACGCATCTGCATGGACAGAAAGATACTGAACGTCAGTACGCCCTATGGGGATGCAAGGGTAAAGGTTGCATCCTACGGGGATATAAGAAAGGTCTCGCCGGAGTACGAGGATTGCAGGCAAATTGCGGAGAAATCCGGACTGCCTTTATCCAGGGCATGTTCGATAGTAGTTGAAGGTGCGGCAAAGCAGTATGGTATATAATAAATTTTCCGAATTCTTGCTGAAACGGTACGGTACAAAAGTATACAAGCTCCCTGTCAACATTCCCTCCGGCTGCCCGAACCGGGACGGTACCTGCGGCAGCGGCGGCTGCATTTTCTGCGGAGAAGAGGGAGCCGGCTTCGAGACGCTGCCTGCCGACATGGGCGTAGCAGAACAACTCGCCGGAAATGCCAATTATATCGGACAAAAATATAATGCAGAGAAGTTTATTGCATATTTTCAGAACTATTCAAATACATATCTCCCTTTTCAGTCTTTTACGGAATATATGGAAGCTGCCTGTGTAGAGAATGCGGTTGCACTCTATATTTCCACGCGTCCAGATTGTATAGATGACAAAAGGGTGGATTTCCTTAAAGAGCTTAAAAATAAAGAAGGCGTCGATATAGTGATCGAACTTGGGCTCCAATCGGTCAACAGCCGGACACTGAGATGGCTTAACCGGGGACATGGCCTCGCGGAATTCGTAGACGCTGTGCAGCGCATCAAAAACGGCGGGCTCGGCGTATGCGCGCATATGATAAACGATCTTCCGTCGGATGAAGCAGAGGATGTTGCTGAGGGTGCAAAGTTTCTTTCCGCCCTGGGGGTGGAACAGGTAAAATGCCATTCTCTCTATATATTGGATAATACACAGCTTGGCGCCATGTTCAGGGAAGGCGGCTTCAAGCCGCTGAGCATGGAGGCTTTCATCGGAAGGACGATCCTTTTTCTGGAATACCTCGACCCGAACATTGTTGTGCAAAGGCTTATCGGAAGGGCGCCTCAGGAAAGGACGCTTTTCTGCAGCTGGGATACCAGCTGGTGGAAGGTGCATGAAGCCATAGAGGAAAGAATGGAGTCGCAGGGGCTCCATCAGGGAAGGCGCTTCAACTATCTCAATGGTTCGGTTCTCGACCGGGCAGGATTGAGATAGAACGAAAAACGGAACAAAAGAACCGTCCCTTTGTTTCGTTAATTTGTCTACTCTGACGTTTACAAGTTTTTTTTGCTTGGATATAATAATCATAAAAAACAGGAGATTAGGATATGAATAATGAACTGGTCATAGTGCTGGACTTCGGAGGCCAATACAACCAGCTAATCGCAAGAAGGGTCAGAGAAGCTAACGTATACTGCGAAGTCCTCTCATACAAAACTCCGCTGGAACGTATAAAGGAAAAGAGGCCCAAGGGCATCATCTTTACCGGCGGACCAGCGTCCGTGCTCGATCCGGGAGCCCCGTTCTGCGACAGCGGCATCTTCAGTCTGGATATCCCGATCCTTGGAATATGCTACGGTATGCAGCTCATGAGCGTAATGCTCGGAGGCGGGGTTGAGAAAGCCGATCAGCGCGAATACGGCAAAATGAACGTGGAGCTGGTTTCAGACTGCTGCCTGTTCAATGGCATAGAAGCAAACACCACCTGCTGGATGAGCCATACCTATTTCGTCAATAAAATGCCTGAAGGCTTCACCAAAACAGCTTTTTCACCGAATTGTCCCACCGCCGCAATGGAGGACTTGAAGCGCAGACTCTACGCAGTTCAGTTCCACCCCGAAGTAATGCATACGCCTAAAGGGAAA
>DATALQ010000019.1:0-36625 GCA_036260935.1 Clostridia bacterium | reverse complement strand
ACTTTTATCAATTAATGTTTCATTTTCCATACTTTGTTGTAAAAACTCAAGCATGGAAATTGGGCTCTCAGAATTATTAGGGAAAAAAGCTTTTAATTCTCCATAAATGACCAAATAATCAGAACTTTTTATTATATTAAGATAAGCATAGTCATTTATGAGCTTTTTCATAAATAAAGATTTTCCATAGCCTGCCCCGCCGGTTATATATACTAAGTTATTTTTATTAAATACATGCTTCCAATCATCAAATAATTCATTACTATCAGAACTTGGTCCAGCAGTATACCTATTTTTTTCTATTCTCTTATAATGCCCCATTTCCCACGTATTATTATTTCCCTGACTACAATCAAGTAAAAATGGTGGTACGTAAAATTCTTTAAAGTCAAAAGTATCCAACAAATATATGTGTGCCTTTTTATGATTTTCTCTTAAAATTCTTATATATTCGTCTTTTACTTCAGTAAATTTTTGCTCAAAGTCAACAACTTCAACAGTAATGCTTTTCTCTAATAATGTTATCATCTCTTGCATTTTGAGGAGCAGACTATATCCTACGGAATCAATTCTTTTATTAACAAAATATATTACAGGTAAGGCATCATCTTTCATATTTTCAAAAATAAACTCACTCGAAATTTTGAATAGTTCGGTAAAAAATTCATTAATTAGTTGTTTATTTGGCATTGTGATAGTATTTTCCCTTGAATATCGAATAAGTAAATTAGCAGTTAAGTAATTAATAATGTCTTCTTCTGAAATACTAGATTTTTTTAATTCCTTTACTTTTACCATCATCTGTTCATATTTACCTGTAATTTTGTATAAAATAAAATTATTAATCGTATCTAATATGATTGGACTCTTAATAAATTTTTGAAAAATACTTGAATCACATAAAATCATAAACTTAGCATCTATTCTTTCAATGACGTATTTTTCGATATTAGGTATATTGATTTCACTTTTTTTATTTGTTAATTTGCCGATTCCCCATTTACTTATATCATAGATTATTGATGCTATAATGTTACATAATACATTAAAACTTAATGCGTCCATTTCTCTCTCTCCTCATTAACACCTATAGAGTATAGATAAAGTTCAAATATACATTTATTCTCCACCTATATTCTCTATCGATAATCCATTTCCTTCTTATATTCTACAAAATATTACAAAAAGGGTTTTATATTACCATACTATCAATCTAAGCAATTCATCTAAGCAAATTATCCATTGTGAGCTTTCAGATATTTTACTATTTAAATTTTGCTTAGTTACCCCTCTGCGTTTTATTTCGTCTTCCTCTGCCCAAATGAAACCCTCTGCTGTCTTTTCAATAAGTTCTTTACGTGCTTTTTCTTGTTGAATCGTAGGAATTAGTTTATAAATCTTTGCATGGAGCATTTCATAACATTGGCTTGGGCCTGGAAATCAAGATAGAGAAGAAGAATACCAATTTGGGGTACAGTAAGGTATAAATTTTGATACAAGTGTGGGCAGGGCAGCGGTTAAACCGTCCTGCTCACTCATACATTATTGCGATAACCATAGAGGGGATTTATACATACGAATCCGGTCAAATTGATTGCCCTTCTTAATTGTTCTCTGACCATTCTCAGATAAATTACTTAAGTTTATGACAAATGATTTGTTTCACTCATTGCGAATCTATTATACCATTGTATCTGAGCTCATTCTGAAAAATTCACAAATTGCAGTAGGTTGGAGGATGTGTTATGAAAAAGTACTTGCTACTCTCGTCTATAATGACGCTTTTATTTTTGTGTGCCTGCAGTAACATGAAACAAACCGGTGAGATCCAAAATACGCCGGTACTAACCGCTAACACCGCGACAGATGAAGAAGTGACCGGGATTGATACTTCGGCTACAGGCCCGGTAACGGGCCAGGTTGTAGAACCGGATGCTGACACAGCAGCAACCCCAGTTGCTGGCCAGGATGCAGATACAGTAGCAGATCCGGCAGCAGACACGGAAATTGAAACGGAAGTATTTGTTGAAATTCCGGATATACACGGAATTATGTTTGACAATCAAGGTGGCATGTTTATCACCAGAAAAGGGCTTGGAATTCTGAAAGTGACTCCGGACGCAAATGTCACCGTATTTACTTCCCTTGACAGGCTCAAGGACAAGACGGAGAGAACACATATCTATAGTATGGCGCTGGGCAAGGATAATACCATGTATGCCGCTGCCTGTGATCGGATCATCAAGATAACGCCGGATGGGGATATGGAGACCTTAATTGAAGAGGATTTTTCGGGCCAATGGGGTGCCTGTGATGTTAAGGTTGACCGCGAAGGTAATATTTATGTAGTCCATGGTGTGAAGGTGGATAGGTATTCCGGTTCACTGAAGAAGATGCCCTTCATTGATGGAGAAAAGGATAAAGTCAAGCTATCTGCCGCAGTAGGAATCGATTTTGACAAGGACTATAAAAACCTCTATCTCGGAGATGTATTCGGTAAAAAAATCGTCAAGTATCCGCTGGATTCTGCTGATTCTGCTAGAGAGCCGCTAGGTATCGATCTTGGGAATAAAAACCCGGAATATGTGACAGTCAGCGAGTGTAATGAAGCGTTTGTTTCCCTGCCAGGCGGAGGGGGATTGGCAAAAGTCGGCGCGGACGGAGAAGTAACCGTACTTTGTGAAGACACACTGAAAGAACCATTCACACTGGCGTTCGGGGGGGAAGGGTTTGATGAAAAATCATTATATGTCGTTTCGCAGGGTAAAGTTTACAGAGTCAAGGTGGGATGCGGAGGTACGCATTAACTTGCGGCCTTTTTCCCATGATGGAAAAAAGTACAGGCAAGACAAGACGATATATGGTAATATATTAGTATGTTTGTACAAATAGCTCTGATTACGGAATGCGGGTTCTAGTATGAAAATATTGATTTACGCAGCAGTTTCCGTGTTTGCGATATTAATGATTTATCATATTATGCTAAAGGGGAAAAAATCTCCTATTGCATTTAGCTTTGTTACTTTTCAAGTGTTTATACTGCTCTGGGCTTTTCATGATATTATTCTTGAGATAAGTAGTATCATATCACCGGCACTGGAGCCGAGTCGGGCTGTTTTGATCGACATTTACCATTATTCGGAGTTTTTTCTCACCTGTTTTACGCCGTATGTCTGGTTGGTGTTCAGCTTTGTTTATACCAGAAGCGGAAGCTATGCGGATCATCTTACGGCAAAAGGGCATATAAAGGATAAGTGGTTCCTGATCGCATTGTTTCTTCCGTGCTTGTTCTTTTACTATCTCCATTCCATACGGTATTTCAAAGACCTGAATCTGACGGTAATGGAGCCGCGCAGATTGCTGTACCTTGTTTACATCGTTGTATGCTATTCGTATATGATTGCCGGAATCATACTGATTGTTCATTATGCGTGGAAGGCCGCGGGTTATGCCCGAAAGCAGGCAATTATGGTCTCTTTTGCTGCGCTTCTGCCGTTTTTAACCAGTTTGGTGCAGAATTACAGGATACAGGTTTTGCGAACAAAGTATGAGATGTTCGGAGTAGATTTGACTCTGTTGACTTTTTTATTAACTCTGCTGGTGCTTTATATTGCATTCTCCAGATACAGGTTTCTGAACCCTATGCCGTATGCGATGCGGGAGTTGTTCAATGTACTTGAATTCCCCATAATCGTATTCGACAACGGCAATCAGGTGTTGGAATGCAATAAATCATTCGAGCGAAGTTTCTTCAACTTTGGCTCCGATAGGAAAAAGGATGCTTACAGTTTGTCGGATTTTCTAAAAGAGAAGGCTGCTGTAAACGAAGATCTGCAAAACGTGGTTTGCGCTATTGAAAATCAATCCAGATTTTATAACGGTGAACTGGAATTTGAAGATCCGCTGAACAGGAATTATTCCATATCCATCAGGCCGATATTCATAAATAACAATGAGTTCATAGGACGTCTCGTCCTTTTTTATGACATAACAGAACTGAGGAGAGCCATAAATGCATTAAATGAAAGCATTTGTGATCTTAAGTCTGCCAATGACCGGTTAAGGGATTATTCCGTCATGGTTGGAGAGCTTACGGTTGAACGGGAAAGAAACCGGATAGCACACGATATTCATGATACCTTTGGACGATCCATGACAATTTTGAATACTGTATTAAAGTCCTGTATTATATCCTGCGATAAGGATGTTGCAGCGACAAGAGAAAAACTTGCGTCTGCGGTAGCGATTACGAAAGAAGGATTGAATGAGGTAAGGCGTACTGTTTCGGGAATAATGCCGGATCAAAAAAATCCCGGCGGAATACACGGCTTGTTGAAAGGCCTGGCTTATTCGTATGCGGTTGCAGGGCTTGATGTGGATTTAAGTGTAGAAGAACTGGATGACATATTGTCTAACGAACAATTGCTTTCAATACACAGAATATGCCAGGAGGCGCTGACGAATGCTGTCCGTCACGGTAATGCAAAGCATGCCGATATTGTCATTCAAGCGTATAATGAGAACATCAGGATATTTATCTCAGATGATGGCTATGGCTCTACACAGTTTAAAACGGGGTTCGGCTTGGAAGGAATGGAACAGCGGGTCAGAGAGCTAAACGGCAGGATCAGGTTTGGCAATAATGGCGATCATGGTTTTCATATTTATGTCGAAATGCCTGTCTTGAAAAAGATCAGTCCGGAGGTGACGGGCTTTGATTAAAGTTGTTATTGCGGAGGATCAGCCATTGATCCGGGAAGGATTGAAGTACATCATTGAACAGGATAAGGAAATACAGGTTGCCGGGTGTGCTGAAAACGGCCTGGAAGCGTATGAAATATGCGGTAAAGAAAGGCCTGATATTGTTCTGATGGATCTGCTCATGCCCGTCTGCGATGGAGTCAAAGGAATGTGCATGATTAAAAACAGTATGCCTGATGTAAAAGTGATGATCCTGACTACCTTTAAAGAATCAGGAGATATTATCAGGGCCATGGAAGCAGGAGCCGACTGCTATATATTGAAGGATATCGACCCGGATCAGTTGATCGTATCAATTAAAGCGGTGTCAAAAGGCTTGAAAATCATGCATGAAGAGGTGCATAAAAGCTATATGGTCGGCAGGGATAACGATCATAACAACATTTACTGCAGGGAGGATTTCCATTTGTCCGAACGGGATGTTGATATCATTCGTCAGATCGTCCATGGAAACAGCAACAAGGGAATTGCGGTCAACTTGAAAATATCGGAGGGAATTGTCAGAAACACAATTTCAGGTATATTAGGTAAGCTAAAGCTTCAGGACAGAACACAGCTTGCCGTATTCAGCATTAAAAATAAAATTGTATAAGAATTAAACTGTAAATCTGGTTATTGGATGTCTTCGGATTTCCGCCGTTGTTCATTATTTGACATAGAAAAATTTATTTAAATATTTCAATAAATTATGGTAAAATTTAAATAAAGAAAAGCAGGTGACGCAGCAAGTGAAATAATTCAATTTCGAATAGGCAGGTTAAGAAGCCAATGAAAAATAAAAGAAGATTTCTTTTAGTAATTGCACTAACAGTTTTGATAGCATCCTTATTTTCGGCATGTACATCGCCCATGCAAAACACGGCAAAGGATATTGCGATTACACCTCAATCAGCCGGGATAAGCACCGGTGAGACGACAAATATATCCTTGAATGGCTTTGATGGGGAAATAACATGGTCGTCTTCAGATCCTTACGTAGTAAATGTTAATAACGGCGTTGTTACAGGGGGACACAAGAGCGGTACCGCAACCATAACTGCAAAAATCGGTGAAAAACCCGGTGAGCAGACATATACCTGTACTGTTAAAAATACTGCGACAATGAGAGATATTTCTCCATCCCAGATGGTGGCGGAAATGAAACTCGGGACTAATTTCGCACGTTCGCTGGATCAGGTTGGCTGGGATCGCAATATAGGCTATGATGAATATACGGAACCAAGGTTCTCCGATTACAGCAAGATACGTTACTATCTTATGAAATATCTCTACATACCTACGCCCAAAACCTTATCCGCCTTTAGCAAGGTGGGTTATAATGCCGTTCGCCTGAATGTATCCTTCTCTTTATTTACCGATGATAAAACTTTTGTGATAGACAAAGAATTTCTCGATCTGCTGGAGGAAATTGTTAATAAATTTCTGGACAATGGAATGTACTGTATCATCGACCCGCATTATGATTATCTGGGGCGTTCCTGGGTAGGCGACAGGTGGGAACAGAATTGGATGGCGGATGAATATAAGGACTATGTGGACAAAAGGTATGCGGCAATATGGAGTCAGGTTGCGGAGCGCTTCAAGGACTATGATGATCATTTGCTTTTTGAGGCAATGAATGAGCCTGCCGACGGCGACAAGGTATATGAAGAAGGCGGACCGTATTTTGGCAGATATGAAGAGTTTGAACGTTACAACAAGAAAAGGGTTGACGAGATTAACGAACTATTCGTAAAGACCGTGAGGACAACAGGAGGGAATAATACACGGCGCGTGCTTTCCGTTTCGCCAATGAAACAGGTGACAGACTATCTTGGGGATTTTAAGACACCCTCGGATGATAGACTGATTGTGCAAGTGCATTACTATTTTAACAAAGATGATGGGAGTCACCCCTCCTCATGGAAGAGCAACAATCCTGCCGATACAAAGCAGATTGATGAAGCTTTTGACAGGATTAAAAAATTCAAGGACAGGACTGGTTTGCCGGTAATACTTGGAGAGTGGGGCAACGCGGAGAATCTGCCGCTCAATGACCGCATCGATCAGGCGAAATATATTATAAACAAGGCAAAAAATCTTGGACTGCCGGCATTTTGGTGGGAGTCTACAAAGCTGCTCCGTAACCAGACTGATTACGACAGGTGGAGCTTGTATAACCGTTCGGCAAATGAATGGTACTGGCCTGAGTTGATTGACGCAATCAGCTCAGTTATTTACGATAAATTGAATAGTTAAGTGGCCATCAGCGTTGGCTAAAATGCCTAATGTGGGTAACAAAATAAACAGACTGTTGACATATGTCGCAGTCTTTTTTATTTGCTCATAAATCGGTGGTAAAGTTCACAAAATCATCCTTCATATCTTGACACTCTCCTAAGGGGAGACATTATGATACTATCATAAGACAAAAATTCTTGTTGTGAAGTAGGGAAGTCACTTGTACTCGGGGGGGGTAAAAGGAAGGGTGATATGAAAAAGAGAACTATTATTGCATTTACACTGCTGTTTGTGCTTCTCACAGCTGTAAGCTCCATTCTGCAGATGCGCGGTTCCTATCTGGATAGGGAATATACAGAGGACATCATCGGCAAGGCGCGGCAAAAATACCAAGTTCCGGCTATCTCAGTAAGCGTCATGGATTCAAGGCAAATCCGTTTTACAGTCTTCGATGGAGTGCGGGAATACGGAAAAAATGACAGAATCACACAGGAGGATTATTTTCACCTGGGGTCCTGCTCGAAATCCGTTCTGGCATACATAGCTGCAAGGATGGTGGAAGGAGGATCGATCCGCTGGGATACGAAATTTTTCGATATTTATCCGGAAATGAAGGCGAAAGCAAAAAAGAGCTATTACAAAATTACATTGGAGGATTTGCTAGCCTGCCGTTCGGGTATGCAACCCTATACATCCGGTACGGAAAATTATCCCGACCTGTCGGAATCGCAGAACAGAGAGCTTGACTTCATAAAATACTTGCTTATGCAGGAGCCGGTGATGAATAAAAACGAATCGGACAAAACCGGATTTTTGTATTCCAATGCGGGGTATACTTTAGCTGCCGCCATGCTCGAAAAGGTCTCGGGCTTGCCGTATGAGGACCTGATCAGGGAATATATTGTCCGGGAACTTGGGCTCGATGTGTTTGTCGGCTGGCCGTATGAAAAAAGCCCGGATCAACCCCGGGGCCATTTGCCGGGCATGGATGGGACTCCGTCAATAATTGGTCCCGGATCCGCCTACGCCCTCAATCCTCTGATCAATCCGGCAGGAAATCTGAGCATGAAAAGCGGAGACTTTGCGAAATTCGTCCAACTTCATCTGCAGGGTATGACTGGAAAAGATACGCAGCTCAGCGGCGAAACCATTCAATACATGGATACACATTACAATGAATTTTCACTAGGAGTCTGGAACGGAACAAGAACAGGCAGGTCTTACATATGTCTGGACGGTACTGCAGGAACCTTCTATGCCAGGGGAGCTATTATCCCTGAAGCTGACTTTGGCGTTACGATTATGATGAACAGCGGTTCGGAGGAAGCGGTCGAATATCTGACCAGGAAGCTTACGAAAGCTTACTTTAACCAATGGTGGATGTTCTGGATTTAAATCGGTTTATTTTGAAAGGAGAAAATAAAATGAAGAAGCTTGTTAAATTAGCTCTGATTACTTTGGTATTTGCTTTGTCACTCACACTATCTGCATGCGGAGGTTCGTTTGATTACGATAAGGACGCTGCTGTCAAAAGCGCGCAGGAACTCATTGAAACCGCAAACACAAAAGACTATAAGGCAATAGTTGAACTCCTGCCTGAAAACCTCAAAAGCTTATTAACCGCCGAACAATTGAGAGATGCGTGGGATCCGCTTCTATCTTCAGCCGGTGCTTTCGTCGAGTATGAGAAGGCAAAAACAACCGGAGTTACACAGAATGGAGTTAACTACGTCATCGTCGTTGTTCCCTGCAAATACGATAATGCTACACGTACCTTTACTATCACATATACCACTGACTTGACATTGGCAGCGCTGGAGATGAAATAAAGCATGGCTGTAAAAACAAGTGCGAGCATGCTTAGGTACTGTCTGGAGAATGGCATAACCGCTGATTGGGATGCCGCGAACACTTATTCCAGTGATTTAGCATATAAACTCGGCGATACGGAATGTATCCTTTATGATGTGATATCAGTATTCCCAGGATAGAATTTGCTTACATACGAAACGATACGGCCCGCCTCCGCCATTTGAAACCAGGAAAGCCATGAAGCGGTTAATATGACTGCATTCCATGGCTTTCTTTTTCATTTGCTTAAGCTTTCTATAGTGCTTATGGGCGGAGTTAGGGTAGCAAATGGCGTAGCCAGTATTGGTGTAACGCTGATGGGAGCCGGTGACATAACGTTTACGGGACTGAAGTAACCAGCGGAACAGTTTCGGCAACCCCATAAAAGGGAGCCAAAATAATAGCATAGGATTAACCCTTTTTATGTGATATTATGGATGTATATGTAGATTTATGATGAAATTGATCGAATGAGACAACTGTATCAAAGTGCTGTTTTTTATTCCGGCCTAAAATGAGTTGATTTAGGGGTGATTATGATGAAGAAGAGGACCCAACGGTTTGTTTCCGTCCTGATATCTTTGATACTGTTTGTTACATGTTTACCGCCTGCTGGGGTCGTCTATGCCTCAGATCCCCCACTAACGGTTTCTGAGTGCGATCAATACAAGAAACTGATCAGCAGCAGCATCGACTATACGATCGCCATCTCGTCCGACAGGAGAGTGGTTTACTGGGGGTCTTCCTCCAGTCCTGCCCGAAATGTGCCGACGGATCTTGAGAATGTCGGGATGGTGGCAGCCGGATATAATTTTGCACTGGCTCTGACAAACGACGGAAAGGTTGTGGCCTGGGGAGACAACACCTTCAACCAGTGTCAGGGCAATGGCCTTACCGATGTGAAATACGTTACAGCCGGTAATTCTTTTGCTTTGGCGCTGAAAAATGACGGCACGGTGATTGCATGGGGCGACAATACCAACGGCCAATGCGATATTCCGGCCGGGCTCAGCGGGGTGGTGGCCATAGAAGCGGGCGCCTTTCACGCGCTTGCATTGAAAAGCGACGGTTCTGTAATTGCCTGGGGAAATAATGATTCGGACTGGAAGCAATGCGAGATTCCGACCGACGCCGCCATTGGCGCTCCGCCGCAGGTCGTTGCCTTTGACGCTCCGTGGGGACACAATCTTGCGATTCGGAGCGACGGCTCGGTGATTGCCTGGGGAAACAACTATAGTTCACAGGCGACGGTTCCATCCGGAATCACTAATGCCGTAGCGGTATCCGGTTCTCTGTGGTGTTCAATGGTGCTAATGGCGGACGGCACTGTAAAGGAATGGGGTAAAACCTATAGCGCTATGGGCATATCGGAGCCGTCGGGGCTGACCGGTGTAAAAGCAATCTCTTCACAGCAGGATATGTCGTTTGCACTGGTCGGCAACAACAACGGCTATTATAAGGTCCTGGCATGGGATGGCAGCGGTTTTACAAGCGAAACGGACCTGTCCGTAGGACCGAAAATAGTATCGCATACTTTGGCAAAAGACAATTCCTATATAGATGTCAGCTTCAATTGCGGAATATATGGTGACGCCGCCAGGACAAGCGCAGTTGCGGATTCCTCATTCGTTTTGGACTATCAGACACATGAGGGTATGGCCTCAAACGTTGTGATTTCCTCTATGAAACGGACGGACGGAACGGATCTGCAGGGCGGCGAAAAAACGATCCGGTTTTATCTAAATGTAACCGGCCAGCCGGACGGACAGGAAACGATCCGGATCAATCCCGCATATGACACGGCAACGGGAAATGTGCCGATTTTCGACGAAAAAGGTGTGATGATCGAAGAGGCGCAGACGACAGGAATGGCATATCTAAATACAACGATGCCGCGCTTCGTTTCTTCAACGATCGACAATGCCAACACCTATGTGGATGTAGCCTTCAATCAGGGTGTTTACGGGGATGCTCAGGCGAAAACCGCAATTTCGGTCAGTGATTTCAAGTTTTCCTTCTACCGGAATGAAGGTACCGCAACATCGGCAACCCTTGTTTCCATTACCAATACGGGTATCGTAGCCACAACTCCCGCTTCGGCAGTGTACCGGTTCAATTTTGCTCTTACCGGCACGGCAAACGGGAAGGAGACGATCGAAATCAGACCTGCAGACGGAAATTCCGTTTTTTCCATATCGGGCGAACCCATGCTTGCAGTCAGGACGACAGGACACATTCCTTTATCGCCTCCCGCACCGGAAATTGTTAAAATGGAGCTTTCCAGCGACAACAGCTATCTTGATATCTTCTTCAACACGGGGGTATACGGAGATCGGGATAACGTTACCGACGCCGGGTTTGACCCTGTTTCTTTCGGAGATATCCTGTGCCACATCCAGTCTTTCGGCGGGGGAGCAAAGAATGTCAGCATCAGCAGCTTTACCAAGACCGACGGGTCAAACCTGAACGGAGGGGAGACCGCTGTCCGCCTTAACCTGAGTTTCACAGGCAGGCCCACCGGAGTGGAATATTTCGGTGTATGGGTGGAGCGTCTATATAATTCCAAAGGTATCTTTTATGGGTCCGAGAATACAACGATGATAAAACTGAATGCAATGTCGCCGTCCATCGGTCTGTGTTCGGCTTCTCTCAATAACGAATATGTCGATGTCAATTTCAATATGGGAGTTTATGGACATGATGGAGGCGGGAATCCCGTCCCTGTTGACAAGGAGGATTTTGCTCTCGAATATACAAAAGGAACCGGGACCACCCAGTCTGCAACCATCCGTTCCGTAGGCGCAAATACGGGCTCGGATCCCGCAAATCCGGTTCCGCTGTCCGGGGGAGAAAAAACGGTCCGCGTCTTCCTGACATTGTCCAACCCGGCAACCGGCGGAGCTGGAGGTGAGTCCGTCAAGATTTCTCCGAAAGACAATGGGTCCATATTTAGTGCGGACGAGCAGGCCGTACCTGCGACCAGTTCGACCGGAAAGGTCACTCTCAATCCTTCATTTCCCGTGATGGAATCCTACAGGCTATCCGGGGATAACAGGTATATCGATATCGATTTCAATTTGGGCGTTTATGGAGACAGTGCGCATACTCTGCCTGTTTCTCCATCCAATTTTACCGTCAATTTTTATACCTATTCCTACAATGGTGGGCGTGCAACCGCTGCGAAGATCGCAGCCATAACCCGTAAGGACGGAACGCCGCTGAAGGCGGGGGACAGGAATCTGAGGCTGATGCTCGGTATCACAGGGATTCCGAGCGGAGCCGAGACTATAGCAATTTATCCTTCTTCGTCCAATCCGATCTATAATTCGCTTGGGAAATCCATTCTCATGGATCCGGCCCAACGAGTGCCTGATACCTTTCTGAATCCCGTACCGGAAATTCTTACGGCAGCACTGGCCGGCAATCTGAGTTACATGGACGTTTCCTTAAGCTGCGGTGTTTATGGGGATATAGATCATACCGCAGCTGTGAGCGCGGACGATTTCCAGATGATATTCAAAAAGAATACAGGGGGAACAGCGGAAGGAGTATCGATCCTTTCCGTCAGAAAACCGGATTCCGAAAACGAAGCTACGGCTGCTCCGCTGACAGGAGGAGAAACTGTTCTGCGGTTTTTCCTGTCCGTCCAGGGCAGTCAGAGCGGACTTGAGACTATACAGATCATGCCCCTGAACGGAAATTCGGTCTATTCCTCCGTTGGCAATCCCATGGCGGAGAATCAGTCCGCACCGGCAAAAAAGCTTGCGGCCGGGCCGCCTGAAATCGTATCTGCGAAGCTCGCCAACGACAACAGCTATATCGATATCACATTCAGCAGGGGTGTTTACGGGGACAGCGGCGGTACCGTCGGCTTGAACGAGACTGACTTCAGTATCAAAGTGGAGAGCAATTACGGAGATGTAACCAGAGCGGTAATTTCTTCCGTCAAACAGACCGATGGGACGACCCCTCCCACGGGCGGAGAAAAAGCGCTCAGACTGTTTCTAACCACTCAGAAAACCGTGGTGGATGAAAAAACAAATAATACCTCGATTGTGGCCACATCAGCAAGCGGGACCGAGTCAATCGAGATAAGTCCGGCTAACGGAAGCTCGATCTATTCCTTGTCCGGAACGACAATGGATGCCATGCAGACGACAGGAAAGATAAGTCTTGCGGAAATACCGAGGATTGTTTCCGCTGTAATGGCAGCAGATTATAGCTATGTCGATTTAACCTTCAGCAAGGGAGTATACGGCGCGGGCGATGGAAAGACGCCGCTTTCGGCCTCCAGCTTCCAACTGTATTTTGAACGGAACGGGGGTATTGCTGCGAATGCTTCCATTAAATCCGTACGCAAGCCTGACGGTACTTCACCTGCAAGTGCATTGGCACTCTCGGGCGGAGAGAAAACCGTCCGCATATTCATCAGTGTTGTAGGAACCGCTGACGGTAAGGAATGGATCAAAATCCTTCCCGGCGGCTCCAAGGCAATCTTTGATTCTACCGGCCGCGCCATGTCTGCCGACAAGTCTACGGGCAAGCTATATCTGAAGGGAAATACACTTCAGCTGGTGTCTGCTGTCATAGCAGAAGATAACAGCTATGTCGACGTCAATTTCAATGTCGGTGTATACGGGGCGGCCGACGGCATTTCGCCCGCTACGCGGAACCATTTCCGGATTGCCAATACCGACGCACAGCTTGCTTCGATTACCAAAACGGACGGTACGGCACTGACGGGCGGAGAGACTACCCTTCGGTTCAACCTGAGTTTGCCGTATGTACAGCACCCGGGTGATGGTCTTGTAATCCTGCCCGCCTCATTATCAGAGGGGCCGAAAGTATATAACATAAATGGGGAGGAAATGCCGTTCAACCAGACAGCTACGGTCAAATTCAATGAGGTCGCACTGGATTCCTGTGAATTATCGCCTGATAACGCTTATGTCGACTTGAAATTCAGTGCGGGTGTTTACGGAGATTTTGAGAAAAAGACACCGATCGGTGCGGAGGATATTGCGCTGGAATTCCAGAAGAACAGCGGTACAAGTACGGGCGCAGCCATACGTTCCGTCCGGAAGGCCGACAGTGCGGTTGAAGCGAACGCAGGCGTACTCAAAGGCGGCGAGTCGACCGTGAGAGTATTCCTGAATGTGAACGGAAATCCGGACGGCAAGGAAACGATCCGTTTTTCGACTGTTTCCACAGGGGTCTTCGGACCGTCCATTCTTGCCGGAGTATTGACTACTGGAGCAATATCGCTGTATTCGGGAACCTTAGCTGTTGTTTCCGTTTCCATGGGAGATGATAACGCCTATGTCGACGTGGCGTTCAGCCAGGGTATATATGGCGACGCCTCAGGCAAAACGCCTGTAGATAAGAATGATTTTGCGGCAAGCTTCACCGGCGGAACGGGGTCGCTGACCGTAATAGGGATTGCCGCCGTTAAAAAAGCGGACGGCGAAAAACCTGATACGGCTTCCGCTTTAACCGGAGGAGAAAAGGTGGTGCGGATATTCCTTTCCATGACAGGAACGGCGAGCGGCTCCGAAACCCTTCGGATTGAGCCGGCGACACCGACCTCGGTCTATCCGCTGCGTGGTGCGGCATTGTCGGGACCCCATTCACTGGCCACTGTGCAGTTGATTTCCGGCAGTCCGAAAATCGTATCGGCAGAAATGGCTTCCGGCAGCAGTTATGTGGACGTGACCTTCAATATAGGTGTGTATGGGGCCACCCCATTAAGCCCTGTTACCAGGGACAACTTCAATTATGTCTTCAACGCCAATGCAGCAGGAGGCGGAAATGATAAAATCTCCGTATCGTTCAGTTCCGTCAAAAAGGCGGACAGCGGGAATGAAGCCTTTGCTTCAGCTTTGACAGGCGGTGAAAAAAAGCTCCGGTTCTTCCTTAAAATCAATAAGGCTTCAGGTGCGGCCGAAACGGATTCCACCGTTCCGACAGGCCTGGAGACCATCGTCATAACTCCGGCACAAAGTATATACTCAAGCACCGGGGTCAGACTGGGCATGGCTGAAACAACCGGCCCGGTTCGTCTTCTCGCTCCGGAACTCGAGTTTGCGGGTGATTCTGCGGCGCAATTGAGCAGTTCGGATACAAAGCTCCAGTATATCGATGTGAAATTCAACACCGATGTATTTGGTACTGCAAACGGTTCGGCTCCGGTCGATCCTTCCGATTTTCAAATAGTATTTTCCAGTAATTCCGGAAACACGACAAAAGCAGAGATAATGTCCGTACGAAAGCCCGATCCGGCCGACTTGACCAAAGATTCGGCGCTGACAGGCGGTACCGCCTCGGTCCGGTTCTATCTCAGGACATATGCCGGTAACTTCAGCCCTTACATCGAGGCTTCGGCATCCGGAGTGGAAACGGTTGTGATCAAACCGAAGGCCGACTCGGTATTCAACCGTTCCGGGCAGGTTATGGCCGTTGAAAAGGCGACCGGAACTATCAGGCTTGCCAATGCTTTCCCGAAGATTGTTTCCGCCCAGATGGGGCCGGGCAATGTCTACGTGGATGTCACCTTCAGCACCGGTATTTACGGGAATTCCGGCAGTACCGGAAAAGCCGCCTATTATTCTGATTTTAAATCGGTGTTTTCCCGGAATGGAGGTACCGCTTCAGACGCTTACATCAACTGGGCGGCAAGGCCGGACAGTACCGACAGGCTATTAGCGACGCCGCTGGCCGGGGGCGAGAAGATCATAAGATTCTTCCTGACTGTTAGTAAAATACCGAGCGGGGTAGAGACGATCGAGATTATCCCGGACAGTCCCCAATTGAAAGATGCGAAGGGACTGGCCCTGAAATCGTCACAAACGACAGGCAGGATCCGGCTTATTACGCCTTACCCGCCGCAATGGTCGTTAACGGGTTCGAATGGCGAAGTTACCGGCTGGTCGTCGGATTATAGAATCAGCGCGGGGTATGAGCATACGCTTGTGGTAAAAAATGACGGCACCGTTGCAGCCTTTGGAAATAACAGTCAGGGACAGATGAATGTGCCCGGCACATTATCCGGGGTGGATTCTGTCGCCGCCGGAGCTTCTTTCTCGGCAGCGCTGAAAAGAGACGGAACGCTGGTCGGATGGGGAAGCATCAAGATACCGGACGGACTGGCGGACGTAAAAATGATTTCTGCCGGCTCCAATACGCTTTTTGCGCTCAGGGGTTCAGGTGACGAACAGTACATATCCCTTATCGGAGATGATTATTACCGTTTTGAAGACATCATCGACAAGAACTATTATGAAGAAAAACTGGAACTAAAGGAAAGCAACTCATCCATTCGGGCCATCTCTGCAGGAAATGACGAGCATCTGCTGGTCCTTCGGGAGGATGGCACGGTAGAAGCCTATGATTATAGTGACCGGCTGACTCCCAACTACTATGGGCAATGCAGTGTGCCGGAGGGGCTGAAGGATGTCCGGTCCGTATCCGCGGGATTTGGATTCTCACTTGCACTCAAAAAAGACGGCACCGTTATCGGATGGGGAGATGCCAAGCTGCCTTCAGCCGGAATCGGAAATGCCGCTGCAATTTCCGCCTCTACGCTGGGGTATTGTATCCTTAAGACGGACGGAACGGTTGAAGTCTACGATAGAAAAGGAAGTAAGCTGACCAATCGGGGAACCGCGGTACTTGAGGATGTTATCGGAGTCAGTGCGGGACAGGATGCCTATCTTTTCATAGGGAAAGACGGCAGTGTGGACGGTTTGAAAGATATATCCATGTTTGGATATATGGAGGATATCGATACTCCGGCAGGGTTGAATCTATATAAGCATGTTTTGAAGGGTACGCTCCTCAGCAATTCATACCTGGAACTGGAACTCGGGGCTTCCTCTTCGCCGGATGCAGCGAAACTCGGTATTTACAGCGGAGACGGTTTCAGAGCGATAACCGCTGCCGACCTGAAGGTGGAAATCATCAATGGCAGCCAAAGCCTGTTTGGGATAACTATTGCAGGTGTGAGGAAGGTTACCCGTCCTGAAGAAGATGCAGATGCCGGCGACACTTCTGTCATAGTACTGCTTAAGATAACAGGTGTACCCGACGGTACAGAGACCTTTGTCATCAAACCGGCAAGCAGCTTCTCGATAGGAGATGCTTCCGGCAATACCCTCTTTGCCCCCCAGACGTCAAACCTGATGACGCTGAGCAGCGCATCCCGGTATGATCTCTATTCCATGAGGATCGATGCCGGCTGGAGTCATACGGTTGCAATGAAAGAAAAGGGATATGTATTCAACTGGGGAGACAATACGTACGGGCAGGCTCCTGTTCTTCTGAGTCAGGACAATGCGTCCCAGGTATCCGCAGGATATCATCATTCTGCCGTTCTCCTTCATGACGGAACAGTGAAGGTTTGGGGCGAAAATTATTACGGCCAGCTGGATATGCCCGGCACGTTGAAGAGTATCGTACAGATATCGGCAGGCGGTTATCATACGCTGGCACTGAAATCCGACGGCACGGTTGCAGCCTGGGGCGACAACTACTATAAACAATGCACGGTGCCGTTGGGATTGGACAACGTGATTGCCGTTTCGGCAGGCGGGAACCATTCCCTTGCACTTAAGTCGGATGGCACGGTGGCGGCATGGGGTGATAACAGCTTCGGGCAGTGCAGTGTGCCTGACGGATTGAATAATGTCGTTGCTATTTCAGCCGGCGATGACTTCTCTCTTGCGCTGAAGACTGACGGAACTGTTGCAGCCTGGGGTAACAATAGCAAAGGTCAGATTTCGCTTCCGTCCGGACTTAAAAATGTAAAAGCAATATCCGCGGGCTACCGGCACTCCCTTGCCATCTTGTCGGACGGAACCGTCACAGCATGGGGCGACAACAGCAAAGGCCAATGCACTGTGCCTTCAGGTCTGAAAGACGTATATGCCGTTTCTGCAGGCACTTATCATAGTGTTGCTATGACAGGAAACGGGAATATAACAGCCTGGGGAGATAATAGTGCAGGTCAGACAAATGTTCCCGAGAATACGCTTCTGCCAAGGGTGGTTTCGGCTGTCCTGGCGGACGATAACAGCTATATAGACCTACAGTTCAATGTCGGCATTTACGGCTTGCCGGACGGAACAAGCCCGTTCGGCACCTCCAACCTGAAAGTGAGCTTTGACGGTAAATCCGCAGGAGGTGTTACCGCTGTCACCGTTTCAGGCATTCGGAAAAATGACAATACAATCTTGAGCAAGGCCTCTGCTCTTACCGGAGGAGAAAACATCGTCCGTGTATTCCTCTCGCTGACAGGCGAGCCCAAGGGGGTGGAGACGGTCCAGCTGATGGCGGAAGCCGGAAAGCCGGTCTATGATGCGTACAAGGTGGCTATGCAGGAACCCCGTCTGACGGATGTGCTCACACTGAAAACACTGAAACAGATAAAAGAGATCACGGTGGACAATACGAGCTCCGGTTCGGGGACGAAATACGAATTGGTCGCGATAGACAGTATTGATGGCAACCCCGTTCCTGTTTACGACTATGTCCCCGCAATAAATACACCTTATATCTCCTGGGAACATGAGCTGAAAACGGGCAGCGCGATAAAAAACCAGGACGGGAACTATGAATCTACCGACTCCATGCTGATTCTGGGCTTTTACAGCAAAGAAAAAAATCATGACAACCAGGAACTGATATGGGTCAATTTCAACGGTAAGCCGGCAAAATTCCTAAAGACCGCTGCCATCGGCGACCTGAAGCTCGATTTGTATTACGTGCTCGGCAAGGATATTCCGGTACATCCCGGCAAATATAATATCACAGCTTACTACAGAGGTCCGAATCTTAATCTGTACGGACGGGCGATATCGCTGACGGGTGTCGCGCAAATGGCGCCTGAAAATCTCGCTTCGACACTGGATGATGGTACGTACCAGAATATGTGTTCTGTGTTGGATACAAAAACGGATCACGCCATGCAGGTCGATTTTTCCGCGGACCCATACAACAGTGAGTTTGGATTGAAGAGCACGGTCAGGGAAAAAGCGGACAATTATTTTACGAAGCTTAGTGAGAATTCCTATATAAAGGGTTGGGCTACAGCCTCCGTGTCTGTCCGGAATGCCGCATACCCCGTTGAAATTATCAATTACGAACCGGTTCGTACATACGATACGTTGCCCGATTTGCCCGCAGGCAGCAAGATTGCTTTCGCCCAGGACAAGAGCAATGCGGCGGACAGCAATTCCGGGCGGCAGCTTTCCTTCCGGGCTGACGGGAAAACCGTTACAATCCTCAGTTCACTGGATGGGACCGACTGGAAAACATCAACCTGTATGTTGCCGGATATTACTAATGAAGGCAAAGCTTATACCTATATCGGTGATACCGAGATTACGGACTGGGCGGTATACGAGGACACTCTGTCCCATACGGCAAGGTACGTAGCTGTTGGAAATGCATGGGTCGGATGCTATAAGCCGGATGGATCAAGCGAATATGTGACAGAAACTTATTTCGATGAAATCGGGCATAAGCAGACACACATGTATACCTATGAAACCAGTATCAAGATCTATTTAATGTCTTCCGACGGGGAGAACTGGTCTGCCGGCTATTATCCGGATTTTGTTTTCCGGACGTATGAAAACGTAAAGAACGGATCACTTCATACGAAGTTTAAAGGGGTCGTTTGCAACAACAACGGATTGTTTGTTGCCTATGACGCGGCGAACGTCTATTACATGATCTATTCCAGCAGTCAATGGACCCTCGGAAAATCCTTCAAGGCAGACAGCCAGGGAAATGCCGTCAATACGCAGCTCAATTATCTGACAGATCTATATACCAAAAACAATATGCTCGTGTTGACCGGCAAGGGACTTGACAAGGAAAACCTGAATCTTTACTGGTCGACGGATGGAATAACCTGGACACAGGGTGTCGTTGCCTATAAGGATCCCAAATTCTATGAGTATGACAAGACAGCCCGGAAGACGATCTGGAGATACGACAGGTCGTTCAGCGGCGGGATGACCTTCGCCCACAACACTTTTGCGACGTCGAACGGCTATACCGTCGCCGCGTCCCAGGACGGCAAAAATTGGAATCTGTATAAAATGGATTCCGTAGGCTCCGATCTCGTTGCATTCCGGGATACCTTCTTCCGGACCGTAAATTACAGTACGGTATCCGGTAATGTATGCTGGCTCTTGAGTTCTGAAGATCTATTGAACTGGTATGTGGAAGACAAGGATTTCTTCATGAGCGAATTCACCCCGGCGGGAGCCAAACTTACCACTATGACAGCAACCGTACGAAACGGGTTCGAAGCGATGACGCTTGAAATGGCGGCACCGGGAGACGGAGAAACAAAAGTGCCTGTCAACAGCACACTGACCCTGTGCTATACCGATGAATTGAAGCAGGGCACAGATTTTAAATGGATATCCCTGAAAAATGCGGCCGGTGCCAACGTGCCCATCAGTCTGCTGCTTGACGGAGAAAACAAGACATTGAGCATCCTGCCCAAAGCAGACCTGTCGCCGATTACCGGATATGTCCTTACGATACCCGAAGGAGCTCTGATCGACCCGTCCAATTTGAGAGCGAACAAGCTGCTGAACATAAAATTTACGACGGGTACCTCCGAGCTTCCTGCAATAACCGGGAATAATCTCGGTTCGGCGGAGGAGCCCTTTGATGCCGGTTCAGCGATGGAGCTTTGTTATTCACGGGAGATCGCGGTCAACCTGCAGGAATTGTTTGATAAAATCACGGTAGCGCCTAAAGCAAATCCATCCGATAAAGTACAAATCGACAAAAGAATTGAAGGGGCAAGGCTGATCCTGACCCCCGCCGTACCACTGCAATATAATACGACGTATGTTATTTCGATCCCCGACGGAGCGGTCAAAGACCTTTTCGGCAATGAGGCGGGTCCGTTCAGTATTGAATTTGTGACCGGTCCGGATTTGAAAATACCAATTATCGAGAGTACAGACCCGGTGGACAAGGGTGAACGTGTTGTGACTTCCGAACCGATCTGCGTCTATTTCAGCGAAAAGGTAACGGAGGGACCCGGATTCAGCGGGGTTACGCTCCAGGATATCAGAGAGCCGAATACGACGGAAGCTGCAATTACGCTTAAGGATGAGACAGTTGACGGAATCGTGAAAACGACGATGCTTATCCAGCCCGGAAACGAGCTGGTCCTGCACCGGACATACCGTGTCACGATCCCGGCCGATGCTGTACGGGACGAGTCCGATAATCCATTGGCCTCCGAATATTCATTTGAATTTACCGAAGAGATTAAAAAATCCTATCCCGTGCTTGTCAGTACAAGCCCTTCGGACAATGCGACGGAAGTGGACCTCATGGGGGATATCATCCTTACCTATGACCGGCCCATCAGGATGACGGATACTTTCAGCCTGCCGGGAGCCTCCTCGATAAAGAGCTGCGATGCGGGACACAGCGGAGTAGTTCCCTTCACCGCAAAAACAGAAGGCCGCAAACTGATTATTACTCCGAACAGGACGCCGCCGGAGGATGCACCTTTCAATGCACTGCTCTATGGTTGGACCTACGAGCTTCGTTATGTCGGAGAAGGGATCAGTGATCTTTACGGGAATAAGGATCCTGAGGAAGTCCATACGATCAGGTTCACGATTGAAACCAGGAAAATTGCATCGACGCTTCCGGGATCCGACGAAGCTCATGTTCCGCTCAATGCCGGTATCAAAGTGCAGCTTGATCCAGGATTTGCAAACCCTTCGAAGGGAATGGGCTTTAGTGAAATAAAAGTACTCCGGGCGGATAACGACGGAGGCAAAACCATATATACCGAAATTGCTTCCAGTGCGTTACTGAACGGAAACATACTCTATATTTCACCGGAAGAAAACTTGAGCCCGCTGACGACATACGCGGTCGAAATACCCAGGGGTGCAATTAAAGGTTCCGGTCAGAGTGTGAACAACTATTATTTCTTCAGCTTTACGACCGGCAGCAGTTTCCTGCAGATCGGCAATATTGAGATTTCCAATGCGGTCAGGGTCGGAACCGGACTCGCGGAAGGTGAGACGGCCAGCTTCAGCGCTGTCGGATACCCTGCGGGCACCGAATTTGTCTGGGATTTCGGAGACGGTACCTCCGTTTCCGGCGCATCTGTAAGTCACAAT
This sequence comes from Clostridia bacterium, assembly GCA_036260935.1. Lineage (GTDB taxonomy): Bacteria > Bacillota > Clostridia > Acetivibrionales > DTU013 > JAEYOM01. The sequence goes on along the minus strand of DATALQ010000019.1, from coordinate 14,624 downwards.
TTTTCAACGCGCGGTGAATATAACGTGATGTTGATTTGTACAAATTCAGGCGGTATGCCAATAATTACGCGCAAAACAGTCGGTGTACTGAAACGACCCGACCCGGCATCGATCCGGCTAGACGCTGCACCTTCTACTCCTGTCGCAGTTGCGGCCGGAGGAAGCACCGAATGGATCGTATCCCTGAAGAGCGGAGGCCTACCGGTGGAAAACGGAAAAATAACCGTAAGCAGGAGCTACCCGGTTACCGAAAACAGGCCGCCGGAAGTCCTTGCTACCATTACAACCGACGAAAACGGGTACGCAAGCTATACCGGCACTTTGCCGGAGGGTGTCCCGGAGTATTATGTGAAATTTACATATGAAAATAATTACAATGGTGCTGCTTTAAAGAAGGAAGTCCGCAGGATCCTGAAAAGCGCTGCAGGCAAGGTGGAGGTATCCGGATACGTCATCAACGACAGGAATGTCGCCCAGGCAGGAGCTTCCGTAAAGATCGGGACAACTTCAGTCAAGACGGATAATACCGGTTATTACAAAATATCCGGATTGAATGTCGGCACATATACAATGCGTGTCAGTTCGGGTATGCATTACGACAGTGTTGAGGAAATATCGCTGGCACAGAAGAGTACCGTTAAAAACATAACGCTTACGAAGCTGACGCCTTCAGGGAACCCGACTGTCAATATCATATACATCAACGATACTGCTCCGGGATACGGAAAGAATTATTACTTCCTGCAGGGAATTGATGCGCCGATAGAGGCCTACGCGCTGGTTGACTGGAAAGGGCATGATCCCGGATATATCGAGTTCAGCTTGAACGGGAATATCACTAAAAGCACAAACATGAAGCTTTCGCTGAATGCGAAGGATCTCAAACAGGGTGATCAGCTTATGGTTGCCTGTGTTACTGCCGACGATGTCAGGTCTCCTGCTGTCAATGCCCGTATCAATATCATAAATTCGCTTCCGCGTGAGTTCCCTGTTGATTTGAATCCGACGTTCGTAGGGAACAAGTACGTCATCGACCAGTACATGCCCTTGATGGGTATAAGCACGCCATATATCGACAGTATCCCGATGATCTCCGGAGGACCGATCTCCTTCCTGGGATCGCCCGCCCATGTAACCGGATTCATGAGCCTGGACGGAACGTTCACCGCCACCGTCGGACAGGGAGTCGATGCCAAGGCGATGGCTTATGTGGCTCAGAACAGTAAAATCCAGAAGATACTGGCGGCAAGAAATGCTGAGACTCAGATGGAAAAAGATGAGATAAACAGCAGGCGATCCTCATCCATGTTCGGCAGTTTCGAGTTCAGTTCAAACCTGGATGCCAATTTCGACTGGAGTTATATTCCTTCAACGGGCAGATGGCAGTATCTTACGGGTAGCATCACTCTCAATACGGACTCGGAAATAGTGGGCAGAAGATCCTGGGGTATCAAGGGAGTTCCCCTGAGTGTATTCCTTGCAGGTAAGTTTACACTTGAAATGGATTCGTCACTGAAGTCGGCAGGAGCAATGGATAACTACACCAGCGGATACCTGGATTTCTCCAAAATCGAAATTGAAATGTCCGGCGGAATCGATGCGTTTGTCGCAAGCGCAGGTGTCTACTTTGCAGGAGGGGGAAAAGTCCGGATCGATTATCCGTCGAAGGACGTCAAGTATTACATTTATGTAAAAGGATATGCAAAGCTCAAGGCATTGCTCTGGAGTGTCGATTTTCCGTTCCTTGAATACGGCTGGGGCGATGATTATGAGACCGGATACAATATTGCGATGCTGAGCTCCAATTATGGTGCAAGCCTGTATAACGTGGATGAAGAGGAACTTAAGGTAATGAACAGGGGTTACCTGGGTGGTCAGTCCGGATGGCAGCCGGAAGGAGCAGTGAAGATTCCTGGCGCAATGCGGACTGCCGACAGCAAGGCAATGTCCGCATCAGGCGGTATGGCAGCATCAGCGGCAGACAGCATGGCGGTATCGGATGCAGGCACTGCGATCAGGTCGACTTTGCGAAGCAATACCTTCCCGTATACCGATCAGAAGCTCGTTCCCTATAACAATGGTGCTTTTATGGTGCTTCTTGAAGACGACCCGAACAGGACCTCCCTTAACAGGACAAGAGCATCCTATTCGATCTATGACGGCAGTTCGTGGACAAATCCGCTGCCAATAGACCCGAAGGATGAAACAGCGGACTTCAGGCCGGTGGCGGCTGCTACATCGGGTGGCGTCCTGGCGGCATGGGAGAATCTGAATGAAGTCCTGGCAGAGGACGCCAGCCTTGGAGATGCACTTGCAAGCGAAGAGATCCGTGTTGGGTATTATGATGCGGCGACCGGGAAATGGAACAGTCCTTATGATCTGACAGCAGACAGCTTCCTCGACCATTCGCCCAGGATAGCAGCGAGCGGCCATAATGGCATTCTGACATGGATCAAAAGCAAGTCGGACAGTTACGGCTCTGCCCTTGGCGAGGGTTATTCGGCAGCCGATGAGATCATGTTCTCAAAATGGAACGGAAGCAGCTTCAGTGAACCGGAAAGCATTGCAGCACCTGACAAGAGGATCATTGACTCCTCCGTTGCTTTTGACGGAACTACAGGCGCGTATGTATGTACACTGGACGGAGATAATGACCTTACTACGACCGCCGACCGGGAGATTTACATCATGACATACAATGGGACGACGTGGAGCGAGCTTCGCCGGATAACCGACAATACGATCAGTGATTCATCTCCCCAGGTTTGTATTGATAAAAACGGCAAGGCATTTGTTGCATGGAGTGAAGACAAAAAGGTCCTGTATATGAATGACGCGGGTTCAGCCCAGCAGCCTGTCAGAACGGCCATTGACGATACTATTGTCACGGAGCCCTTTACAATGGCTGTAAACGCAGAAGGTCTTGTTGCTCTGGTCTGTCCGGGCAAATCCTCCGAAGGCGGACAGGAGCTGTACATGATGACATATGACCCGAAATACGGCGTCTGGAGCAGGGAAACAGGGCTGACCTCCGATCAGGCGAACAACTACTCACCCAGTCCGTTATTTATCGGCAATAAACTCGTAACAGTCTACAACCGAATGCAGATAGTCGAGGAAACCAATCCGGCTGACGGAAAAACCTATCCTGTAATGAGTGAATGTGCGGATCTTGTAATGTATTCCACCACACTTGACCATGATCTGGCAGTTTCTTCCGATACCATCACATTGTCCGAGAACAATCCGTACCCCGGAAGCTTGATTACAATCGGCGCAACAATAAAGAACAACGGTATGTTCACCGAACCTGGAGCCGAGGCTGCATTCTACTATGGGGACCCGGGTAACGGCGGAACGCTGATCGGCAAGGCAGCCGTTTCCGATATTATGGTTCCGGGCAGTACGGCATACGTTGACACCGAATGGGAAGTACCTGCCGGAGGAGCAGCAACCGATCTGTTTGTTGTCGTTAGCTCTACGGATAAAGCCAGTTTAGACAAAGACCTGTCGAATAATACCGCAGTCAGAAAGCTTGTATGCCCCGATCTTGAGATATCGGCATTGACCTACGCGCCGGTTGGAGAGGGAAAATATGCTTTGACGGCAACCGTGAAAAACGTCGGCAGTTTGGATGTAACCAACGCAGTGCTGACCTTCGAACGCGGTGATGCAAGCAATCAGCTGCAGGCGCTCGGAACAGCGGATACCGGAGCACTCGCCAAGGGTGAAACGAAGGATATATTGTATTTGTGGACGGCGGACCCCAGCGTATGGATACAAGACAGCAACAGTCCCAGCAACGGAAAGGTGGATATTTTCGCTTCGGTTGAAATCCCGGACAGTTCAGCCGAGACGGTACTTGAGAATAACGTGCAGTCCGTGACACTTTTACGGCAAAGTCTGAACATACTGACGACCGAGCCGGCAAACTACGGGAAAGATGTCGATATTAACAGCACGATACGTATTACCTATGACAGTGCAATTGTGAAAGGAAGTACTTTCGAAGGGATCGCGCTGAAGGGTTCGGACAATATCACGATAGCGGTCACAAAAACCATAAGCGAGGATACGCTGACAATCCAGCCGAAAGCCCCCCTTGGGTACGACAGAAGCTACACGCTTCTGATCCCCGCTTCCGCTGTCCTGGATGCGGAAAGCGGTGTACCCGGCGCCGAGTATACCGCCACGTTCAACACAAAAGCGGATCCGGGAGGCACGGATGATCCGGGTACCGATGATCCTGATCCCACAGGTTCGGGCACGGGCACAAATACCGGTAACGAAATCTATGCTGCCGTAGCATCCGGATCCTACAGGGGAACAATTGAAGTCAGGACAGATGAAAGCAGAGGCTTGGCGACGGCCAGCCTGGATGAGGAAATTTTGAGGAAATCGGGGAAAGCCCTCTCCATCCGTATGCCAGTCGTCAAAGGAGTTACCTCTTACAGCCTGCAGGTGCCTGTTTCAGCCCTATCTGCAGAAAAGAAAGACCACACGATTCAAATAATCTGTGCCAACGGTACGGTCACACTTCCGGGGAACATGCTCGAGAAGGATCAAATCGGAAATCACGAGACTGTAACTGTTTCCATGGAAAGCGTCAGCATAGGGAAGCTTTCACCTGAAGTTCAAAAGCTGATTGGCGGCAGGCCTGTCATTAAACTTAAGCTAATGGCCGGCGACGAAATTATCAATTGGAATAATCCCGATGCGCCGGTCACCGTATCCATCCCCTATGCACCGAGCGCAGCGGAACTGGCAGACCCTGATAAGATCGTGATATGGTACATCGACGGTTCCGGGAGAATTACGCCGGTATATTCCGGCAGATATGATCAGAAAACCGGCACTGTGACTTACACAACCACGCACTTCAGTTATTTTGCGGTGGCATACGGGAACCAGAGCATCACGGACCTGAAGAATTACGGCTGGGCGGAAGCTTCCGTTGAAGCGCTTGCGGTACGGGGAATCCTCAACGGTATGTCAGAAACAAAATTTACTCCCGGAAAAGCCATAACAAGAGCTGAATTCGTATGTTTGCTTGTAAGAACGCTGGGGTTGAGTTCAAGCTTCGAATCCAACTTCTCCGATGTCGACAGGAAGGCGTACTATTACAATGAGATCGGGGTCGCAAGAAAATTCGGCATCGCCCAGGGAGACGGCGGCAGGTTCCGCCCGGATGACAGGATTACCAGGCAGGACATGATGGTTCTGACCGTTCGCGCACTTGAGAAATCAGGAGAGCTGAAAAAGCTGGATAAGTCGGACACTCTTACCCAATTCAGCGATAAAAAACTACTTTCAAAATATGCAATTGAAAGTGCAGAGTACGCTGTGAGCGCAGGCTTGATTCAAGGCAGCAATGGACGCTTGAATCCAATGGGTTATACGACCAGAGCCGAAGCAGCCGTGATACTATATCGTTTGTTCAAATCCAGGTAAATAGCCGGTCAAACTAATAAGAGGCTGTTCCGGAACGATATGCCCCCCTGAAGTGGACAGAGAAAAATATAAACTCTGTTTGCTTTAGGGGGTTCTTCATTTTAGACAGCTCTTTTGTGTTCATATCCATCCTTTCAATATAATTTGGAAAAGTTGTGTTACAATAATTGAATAGATACAGGTTGAAAGAGAGAATACAATGGGGAATGAAAAATTTGAAGATTACCGGCTGGATGATGCGTTATTGAGATCCCTCAGCTTATTACATTATACGGAGCCGACGGAAGTCCAGAAGCAGGTGATACCGGCTTTGTTGGAGAAAAAGGATATCATTGTCAAGTCGCAGACCGGAAGCGGAAAGACTGCGGCATTTGCCATACCTATTTGCCAATTGACAAATTGGGAGGATAACAAGCCTCAGACGTTGGTGATTGCACCTACAAGAGAACTTGCCATCCAGATCAGGGAAGAGGTCTTTCATATAGGCAGGTTTAAAAGGCTGAAAGCAGCTGCTGTTTTTGGGAAATCCCCATTCTATCTTCAGGAAAAGGAACTGAAACAGAAAACACATGCGGTGGTTGGCACACCGGGGCGTATTATCGATCACATTGAAAGAGGGACCTTTGACACATCCAACATAAAGTTTCTTGTAATAGATGAAGCGGATAAGCTGCTCCAAATGGGATTCATAGAGCAAATTGAGACCATTCTGGAGAGGCTGCCTGATGAAAGGGTAACAATACTGCTATCTGCAACCATACCGAAAGATATTATGGCACTATGCGACAAATATATGAACCATCCACTGCAAGTCGAGGTGGAGGAACAAAATCCGGCAGCGGACAGGATCCTGCAGGAAGGATATCAAGCAGAACAAACAGAAAAAACCGATCTGTTAAAAGATATTATCATTGTGGAAAATCCGGATAGCTGTATGATTTTTTGCAATACAAAGCAAATGGTGGATGAGGTTTTCGGGGAACTGGAAAGCTTGCGGTATACCTGTGAGAAAATTCATGGGGGAATGGAACAGCGTGATCGGTTAAGAGTCATGGAGGATTTCAGAAAGGGGCGTTTCCGGTATCTTGTAGCGACAGATGTGGCAGCCAGAGGGATAGACATTGACAATATTACACTTGTCATCAATTACGATGTGCCGCAGGACAGGGAAAACTATGTTCACCGGATTGGAAGAACCGGACGTATCGGAAATACAGGCAGGGCGATCACTTTTGTATCAAAGAATGAAATCGGTTACTTTCAGGAGATACAGCGGTTTATTGGCAAGGAGATACCGATAAGGGAGCGACCGGATAAGGAAATTGTAAATGAATCCAAACGGGAATTTCTTGAAAAGACGGCCAGCAGACCTGAAATCAAAGAATCAAAGGGTGCGCAGCTCAGCAAAGACATTATGAAATTACACATCAATGCCGGTAAAAAAACAAAAATGCGTCCGGTGGATATAGTGGGTACCCTTTGCAATATTGAGGGTATGACGGCGGAGGATATCGGCATTATCAACGTGATGGACATTTCTACCTTTGTGGAAATCCTGAATAACAAGGGAGATATGGTGTTGAGCAAACTGCAGGAGATGCCTGTCAAAGGCAGACTTCGCACAGTCAGCAAAGTGGAAAATGAAAACCTGGCGAAAAGATATAAGCCGAAAAGAGGTAACAAATGATTGAACTAGGTAAGATCCAGAAACTCCGGGTTATGAGAAAGGCCTCGATTGGACTATATTTGAACTCGGTAACGGATAAAAGCGGAGAGGATATTTTACTTCCCAATAATCAGGTGCCTTCAGGTGTTGATATTGGCGATGAAATTGAGGTGTTTGTTTATAAGGATTCGGAAGACAGAACCATATCGACGTTGAAAAAGCCAAAGCTGACGGTAGGCGATATCTCTGCCTTACAGGCAGTTGCGGTTACAAGAATTGGCGCTTTCCTGGACTGGGGTTTGGAGAAGGATTTGTTCCTGCCTTTCCGGGAGCAGGTTGGCAAGGTTGTTAAAGGCGGCATTTATTTGGTTGCACTATATATAGACAATAGTGATAGACTATGTGCAACGATGAACATATACAATCTATTAAGCAGCGAATCACCCTATAAAGTCAACGACAGAGTCCAGGGGACGGTCTATAGTATCAGTAAGGAACTTGGCGCTTTTGTTGCGGTGGATAACAAATATCAGGGGTTGATCCCCAAAAAGGAACTGTACGGCAGCTTTAAGGAAGGTGACAGGATAGAGGTGCGGATTAAGAAGGTCAGGCAGGATGGAAAACTGGAACTGAGTGTAAGAGATGAAGCGCACAACGAAATCGAGAAGGATGCTCAAATTATTATGGGGAGGCTGAAATTGAATGGAGGGACTCTTCATCTGAACGACAGCAGTTCTCCGGAACAGATCAAGGCTGAATTGAGCATAAGCAAGGCTGCTTTCAAAAGGGCTGTCGGGAGGCTTCTGAAAGAAGGAGCAGTCGAAATCACAGGCGATGGGTTAAGAATGATATGGTAGGATTGCATAAGACCGATGGTAACAGCCAGGGACGGGAAAGGGCCGAGGTCAGGGATGAACGAAGTCAGACAAGAGCCCAGGTCAGAAAAGAGCCAAAGTCGGGTGAAAATGAGAGGGATATTATTATGTTGATACCACCTTATCTGGTAAATGAACAGTTCGATGATCGCTATTTTGATGTGGTTAATGCATTGGATGAAGCGCAGCAGATTTATTTCAGAAATAATAACCTGATTGAGCGGCTCAATGCGGCAAAAGAGGCGGGAAGCCCGTTCGTAATTGGTGAAACAGGCTTTGGTGCAGGGCGCGTAGTGGTTTCGCTGATGGAATTCCTTAAAGAAAGCGGTTTGAAAGATATTTTAATTGAGTATAATTCGGTTGAATTGTATCCTATTAGTCCTGAGAGGATGCTTCAGATTCTCGATGGCTTCAGGGAACGGGTCGGCGTCGAAATTGATACGCTTGTTGAGGCATATCGAGGTATCGATATTACCAAGGCCGGCTGGCATTCAATAATGATTCCGCGTTCATTCGGATCGATCAGGCTGAAGCTTTGGATAGGGGAAGCGCTTGAAATGGTCAACGCTTTGGAAAAGCCCTGCGACGTATGGTTACTGGACGGTCACAGCCCTAAAAAAAATCCCTCCATATGGCGGGAGGAGTTGCTTATGGCAATTGGGGGAAAAACAAAGCCCGGAGGTACCTGCGCCACATTCACAGTATCGGTTGCGGTAAGAAAAGCTTTGACGGCAGCAGGCTTTACATTGAGGCTGCTCCCTGGCTGCGGCGTGAAAAAAGAGGTGCTGCATGGGGTAAAGGATGATTCAAAGCAAGGATAATCCCCGACTATAATCGGCCTCCGTTTTAATTGAAATGAGTAGGAAAGCAGTATATAATTAATTTGGGATTTTTATGAAATTATTACTTCAATATGTACTAAAAAATAAGTCCAAAATTGATTATACAAAAAGGAGGTAATGAATTATATGGTGGATCAGGAGTATAAAAAGGCAGAATATAATGCATTCGGGCCTTGGATTATAGAAATAACTGACCAATATCCGTTGCCTCCTTTATTTATTCCGTATTATAAAGAAGACGGCATTGACCTGATGAGGATTAAGATACCCAGGAATATCGAACGTAGAAATGCTAATCCTGATATGGATTTATATGATTATGTCATTGGTTTATATGAAAATAATATTTATATTTTGGAACGGCTCGAAAATGATGTTAAAGAGACAAAGATTTTATATGATGAAATTGAAGGCTTGGAAAATTTCGTAGATTTTCTTTCCGGTAAATTTACTATTTTCTTGAATGACAGAAAAGTCATTATTCCATACAATGCAGTATCTGAGCAAATTATCAACAGCATGATTAGAATTATAAGAGATCGGTATATACGGAAATCTTATCAAAAATTGCATAGTCCTTATGACGGAGAAAAAAATAACATCAAGGAAATGTTATACATAAATTTACTGAATCAATTGCGAGAAAACAGTGAAACATTTGATATTACCGTTATTCAACCTTCAGTTATGCTACAAAAAAATGAAAAAGGAATAATACGGAAGGCTTTAAAAATTTTATACGGCAAGAAATTATTAAGTTCACTTCATTTGGCAAACGAGAGTGAAATATTGGTAATAAGCAGGGGGAAGCCTTTTAAAACGCGTACGGATGCAATTTATAGCCATTCTCATATCTATATCCCAATAGAAAAGCTTCAAAGCATCATTCTTGAAAAAGATGATTACTTTGACAACCTACAGAGGCTTTACATGAAAACAAATAAACATACATTTATGTTTTATTTCGATGAAAGCAATAAAGAGTCTACGGACTATTACAGAAATTTAGGCAGCATATTAAACACCTGATATCAACTCTCCAGCAAGAGTTAAGCAAAGACTGCGAACTGTCGCAGTCTTTTTATATAGTACACGCGGCACGCGCGCACCTTGACGGTCAGTCAACAGCGGCTTCGTTTCCAATCGTAATAATGGTCTGATTATGTCGTATTAAGCAATTAATATATGGTATTATTGAGAATATGTACAAAATTATCTAAGTTCAATGCAAGGATTTATATTGCATGTTCGTATTATCTCAGGGAGGATGAGGATAATTTGGTGAAACTATCTGTAAATGCTTGCGACAAAATTTCAAACGCTATTGAAAAGTATTCCGACAGAGTATACCGCATTTGCTTTATGTACTTAAGAAATAAGGCAGAAGCAGAGGATGCTTTTCAAGATGTTTTTTTAAGGTTTATGCAGACTACGAAAGAATTTGAAAGTGATGATCACGAAAAAGCATGGATATGCAGAGTTGCGATAAATAGATGCAAAGATATTGTGAAGAGCCTCCGCTACAAGTTCGTCAGCCTGGATAATATACCGGAGCTTCATTTTGAAAACGAACAGGATAGTACAGTTCTTGATGCCATTTTAGAGCTCCCTCCCAAGTACAAGGATGTGGTGTATTTGCATTATTGTGAAGGCTATAAAGCTTCACAAATAGCTGATATATTGCGATCGACTGAAAACACAATATACTCGCAGCTATCAAGAGCCCGGGCACTGTTGAAGGAAAGGTTGGGTGAAGATTATGAGTGTTAAGTCTGCACTTGAAAGCATAAAGCCTGACGAGAAATTGGTTTATAATACTGAAAAATTATTAAGAAGCAGAATTGGTAGGAAGAAATTCAGCCTGAGTAAGCTTGTTGCTGCTGCTGCATGCCTGCCGATCGTTTTAGGTGTACTTTTCCTTTCCTTTTATGTCTACAACCTGCCGGTATCCTACATCAGCTTTGATGTAAACCCCAGCTTTGAATTGGGCATCAACCGTTTCGACCGTGTGGTAGATGTAAATTACTACAATAATGATGCAAAGAGCTTGATGTCAAAAAAGGAAGTATACCTGCATAAGCCAGCTGAGGCAATTGACGTTATAATGGCTGAACTTGATAAAAAAGGCTATTTGCCAATCGACAAATCTACTACTATTGCAATTGCTGTCAACTGTAAACAGCCTTCCGATTCAAATAAACTGTTGGGTGAGTGTACAAAGAACCTAAGCAAATACCCTGAACGGATAAATGTTATCGGATATACAGTTACCGGTCAATTCAGGGAAGAAGCAGATTCACTTTCCATCAGCTTTGGAAAGCTTAAGCTTATCAAGATAATACAGCAGCTTGACAAAGCTGCAACGGTTAAAGACTTTGAGGGTCAGTCCATAACGTCCATTACCGATTATTTATCTTATCTGACTTCTGATGAATATACCGGTGCAGATGAGAATATAAAAAACAGTGTAAAAAGCTATATCGATTCTATTAAAACTAAAGTGGATACTGACAGCAAAACAAATACTGAAAAGCAAACGGCCATTGCTGAACCTGTAAAGACAGCAGTTGAGACAGAAGTTAAGGCAGAAGTACAGACAGAAGTTAAGGCAGAAGTTAAGACAGGAGCAGCAAATGAAACAGGAGCAGGAAATGTAACCACCGATGCCGCAGCCGCAAAGGCAACAGCGGAAGAGGAAGCGGCGAAGGCAACCACCGATGCCGCAGCCGCAAAGGCAGCAGCGGAAGAGGAAGCGACGAAAGCAACCACCGATGCTGCAGCCGCTAAGGCAGCAGCAGAAGAGGAAGCGGCGAAAGCAACCACCGATGCCGCAGCCGCTAAGGCAGCAGCAGAAGAGGAAGCGGCAAAGGCAACCACCGATGCCGCAGCCGCTAAGGCAGCAGCAGAAGAGGAAGCGGCAAAGGCAGCCACCGACGCCGCAGCCGCAAAGGCAGCAGCAGAAGAGGAAGCGGCAAAGGCAGCCACCGATGCCGCGGCCGCTAAGGCAGCAGCAGAAGAGGAAGCGGCAAAGGCAGCCACCGATGCCGCAGCCGCGCAAGCAGCAGCAGAAGAGGAAGCGGCAAAGGCAGCCACCGATGCCGCAGCCGCGCAAGCAGCAGCAGAAGAGGAGAAGGCGCGTGCGGAAAACGAAGCTGCTGAAGCTGGTACATAATACAAAAATGGGGAATTTTATAAAAAAATAGAGAAAATGCAAGGTTTTATAAATGTCAATCGTAATATTAATATAAACACGTACGTGGGCTGATAAAGTTAATGGAATCCATGCAAATTCTACTATCGGAAGGGGGTATAGTACTGCCGTAAGAAGGGTCGAATGATTCGTATAAACATAAATTGAGATCAAATTTTGGAATATAAACATAGGAGGCTTATTATGAGAAACAAAAAAATAAAAATTGCAGCAATCGTAATTGCTGTATTACTTATAGGGTCAAATACAACGGTTTTTGCATGTTCTGATATTACCGGGTGCTGTACAGGCGATACTACAGGTACAGTGGAGAAAAACATTGTTATCAGCCTTCCCAATGTACCGGAAATTCCACCTATACCGACAACAACCACCATACCGAATATACCGGACATACCAGAAACACCGGTTATTCCAGTCATACCGGTAATACCGGAGATACCAGAAGCACCAGTTATTCCAGTCATACCGGTAATACCGGGGATACCAGAAGCACCGGTTATTCCAGTAATACCGGACATACCGGACATACCAGAAACACCGGTTATTCCAGTGATACCGGTAATACCGGACATACCAGAAACACCGGTTATTCCAGTCATACCGAATGTGCCGGAAATTCCAGAAATACCGGACATTCCGCCTCTGCCGCCTATACCCTCAGGAAATCTGACCACGAAAGTTGTTAATCCGGTAAATGGTGATATAATTGAGACATCTTTTGATCCGTCAACACAAGCTACTACATCTAATATGATATGCTCACGAAAAGATGCGCCGGATATTCTTACTATTACTGGTCAGTCGGGAACTGATACTACAATGACCGGGGATGGCGATTCCTTTAACTGTGAAGCGGGATATTACGGGAATTCTGTTTCACCGGTCAACCTTGCGGCTGATTATAAGTCCTCACTGAACATTAACCTGAAGAACTCATCAGTGATGTCCGGAAAAATTAACGAGAATAATAAGATACAGAATGTTTCGTTAACTTTAGACAAGACGTCAAAATGGATAGTTGAAGGTACTTCATACCTTTCGGCATTGACAGTTGCAGACTCGGATTTGTCTAATATAGTCGATAACGGAAATACAATCTATTATGATTCTTCAAATGCCGCAAATGACTGGTTAGACGGAAAAACATACACATTGGCTGGCGGAGGAAAATTAATCCCTTTAAACTAACCACTAAATCAAATAGAACTACATAATTAGTACCATATTAAGCAGGGGCTGCTGTAAAACTAATGTTGAACCGGTTTTGCGGCAGTTCCTCTATTATACCCGGAAATACATATCACCTATAAGCAGGATGATAAGCCATGCCGCGCTTAATGCACTCCGGGCGCAGATCTTCATCTGAGGCGTCTGTCGCCAAGGGCGAAATAAATCAGTCACCCATCCAGAAGTACAATGCACCGCGTTTGCCGTCGGAAAGCTTTACCTCGTACCAGTATGGAACATCTTCTGTTACATGGATATTCTCGAGTGTGATTTCGTCGCCTTTTTTCAATAGTATTGTCTTTTCTTCGCCAGTGAAGGTCGGAATGAAATCCTGGGGGATCTCAGCCATTTCTTTAAAAAAGCCTTCCATATCCTCAGGAACTTCATATTCCTTGTTTAGAGCATCACTGATCGGAACTCTATGGAAAACGAGATTATTGTCCTTTATCTCATAGTAGCCTAGAGGAACAGCAGGCTTGAAATTGACCATCTGGTAAGTAGTGATTGCCTCTCCATTACCATTGATCAGAATCGTGTCGTGGATTGCCCCTAATTCAATGATTTCTGAACCTATATACCGGTAGAATTTCATATTAGGGTCTCCGCTCGGCCCACCATCATAAATTGCCAATTCGACAAAAGCATCGTTTTTATCAAGGTCAATCATGTAAACACCCAGGGGGTCATCTAGATAAATATCAAGTGTTTTATCATTTACAACGACAGATGACTTTACATCATCGGTCGGTCTGGTAAAGGTCACAGCAATGGTGTCAGGATTGCTGTCACAATCCATGTCATAGTGACCATTATAATGGATCGGGGATTCATAATCCCCTTCCTTTGCATCTGATATGAAGTCGGATTTGACTGCAGAGTTCCTGATATCACTAAACGAACTTATATCAAAGCCTTCCTTATTCTCATTCGGTTCACCTGCTTTAGTATCATTCACTGCAACAGTGCACGAACACATCAATAGCAACAGAATGACGAGCATTCCTATAATTCTATATCTCCTTAACATTGAAGTCCTCCTGCAAAAAAATTACATTGTTCTTTGTAATCTTTTGACTCGTTTATTGTAAAATTGTTCCATAACTAATGATATATGAATATGGCTGCCCTCATTCATATTATCCCTCATTATGTATAGTTTCGTTCAAACGCCTGATGCCTGCCATGCTTGCCTGAACTGAAATCAGGCTGTTAATCAGCATGAGCGATCCAATCAGTACATCACCCCGATATTGAAAAGTAGCGGTCAAGCCACCGAAGGTGAACACGCCCTTCGCAATCCATAGTGATATTAGGTATATTGGTTAATAGAAAAACGAACCAGTACCAGA
>DATALQ010000022.1:0-172234 GCA_036260935.1 Clostridia bacterium | reverse complement strand
AATAATAAATGGGGGTTTATATTCTGTGGAAAGGCATGACACATCTAAAAGAAGGGAAGACAACATGTTTAAGGTCTTTCTCGTCGAGGATGAGATCGTCGTACGCGAAGGCATACGTAAAAACATCCCCTGGGAGCAATATGGCTTTATTTATACCGGCGACGCTTCGGACGGAGAACTCGCTCTGCCCATGATTCGCCAGATACAGCCCGATCTTCTGATTACGGATATCAAAATGCCGTTCATGGACGGATTGGCTCTGATCGAGTTAGTCCGAAAGGAGCTGCCGAGGACAAAAATCCTCATCGTCAGCGGATACGACGATTTTTCCTACGCACAGCAGGCTATTCGAATGGGCGTGGAGCAGTATCTGCTTAAACCGGTCGTAAAAGGAAAGATGGTGGAGATACTGATCGCGCTGCAGAAGAAGATGGAAGCCGAACAGCAGCAGCAGGAATACCTCGCGGTGTTCCAACGGGAAGTCCAGGAGTACGAAATGTTTTCACGCAGGAGGTTTTTCGAGCAAATCGTCACCGGCGGCCTAAGTGTGCTGGAGATTTCCGAAACCGCGAAGACGATAGGCGTCGACGTGAACGCCCCGTTCTATAATATTGTACTTTTTTCGCTGAACAGCGCCGGATATGACAGAAGCGCGCCCGAGAGCTATACTGACGAGCTTGCGGCGATACAGGATAAGATTATGCAGTTTATCGTCAGTCATCCGGAATTGATTCTATTCAGATGGGACATTACGACTTACGCCGTTTTGGTAAAGGGCGAGCAGGACGATATCGTACAGCGAACCGATGATTGTATCGAGAACATACGGAGCCGCTGTGCCATGGCTGGCTGCGACGTTAACTGGCATATCGCACACGGCACGCCGGTATCAAGGCTCGGTGCCATTCCAGTGTGCTTTACGGAAGCAAGCCGCGTTTTATCCTATCGTTATATTTGCCCGGAGGAGCATATCCTGACTAAGGAGCAAATTCGGGATTTCCAGAAAAAGAATGGCTCCGAGATGGACCCGGGCAAGAAGGAGATCGATCAGGAGTGTATCCGCAACTTCTTAAGCAATGGAGCGGGGGAAGAAATCGAACGCTTTATCGATCAACTGCTGCAAAGCGCCGGAGAGGAAGCCGTTTCTCTGTCATTGTTCTGTAGATATCTGACCATGACGATTTATTTCGCAGTGGTAAAATATTTGGATTCGATCGGCTGTCGCACGGACAGCTTCTGGTCGCTGGAGCTTCGGCCCAATGACAATCTGTCTACGCCGGAGGAAGCGCGGCAATATGCGCACCAGTTAATGGGGCAGGCAATCGAGCTGCGCGACCGTGAAGGCAAAAAGCAGCAGCGCGACATGCTTACCCAGGCGATCGGATTTATTGATGAACACTATCAGGAAGAGACGATTTCGCTTGATAGAGTAGCTAGAAAAGTGAACGTAAGCCCAAATTACTTTTCAGCGATATTCAGTCAGGAAGTCGGTCAAACCTTTATCGAATACCTCACCGGTAAACGGATCGATGAGGCGAAGCGTTTGCTCCGCCTGACAGACAAGCGTTCCAGCGAGATCGCGTTCGCCGTTGGGTATAAGGATCCGCATTATTTCAGTTTCGCGTTTAAAAAAATTTCGGGCTGCACGCCTAGTGAATATCGCAAGGGAAATAAGCAGTAAGGCTTATTTCCGACGGAGGGCATTAAGGGAAAATGACCATGCAGATCAAGCTCTGGAGGATGATCTTGATTGTCGCGTTGCCGCTGATGATCGTCATCATAGCTGTCGCGTTCATTGGGATCGGGTATGCGCTGCAATACCATGCGATCCTTAACAACGTTACGGTAGCGTCTGACTTCAACCAGAATTTTAAAGACGACGTCGATCTTAAAATGTATTATTACGTGATCGAAAGCCAGTATTCGGATGGCCTGCCGATCGAGGAGGTACGGTCCGCGGAGACGATCTCGAGGAAGCTTATCGATACGACGACGGAAAAGGATAGTATCCGTGCTATCAGCAGTGTGTTGAACCTGTGCGGCAACCTGGAGGAAAAAATCCAACAGATTGCAGATACGAAAGAGTACGATTCCCGTATGGATCAACTGGAAAACAACATCTATATTCTAACAGAAATGATTCAGAAATACATGTACACTTATCTTTATTACGAAGCGGCGCATCTGAACGCACTACAGACAACTATGATCAACAACATGATCTTTTTAATGGGTGTAGTTGTTTTTGTGTCGCTGGCTTTGATGAGTTTCCTTTTGTTCTATTCGAAAAAACTCAGCCACAGGATCGTCGACCCGATTGACAAGATATGCCAGAGGCTTGAAGCTATCGGTAAGGGAAGTCTGCTGGTTTGCGAACCGATTCGGGCAGACGTCGAGGAAGTACAGCTTCTTTCAGACGGCATAGAGAACATGGTAGGACGTCTGAAACGGCAGATCGAAATGAACATTGAGCAGGAAAAACAGCGCCGGCGCACTGAATTGGCACTACTGCAGGCGCAGATCAATCCGCATTTTCTTTATAACACCATGGACACCATTATATGGCTTATGGAATCCGGGGAAATCAGCGAAGCTATTACGATGGTCAACAGCCTGTCGAACTTTTTCCGATTTTCTCTGAGCCGCGGTAAAAATGTCATCACGCTCGCGGAAGAAGAACAGCATATTCGAAGCTATCTTGAAATTCAACAGATACGTTACAGGGATCTGATGGAATACGAAATAGAAATTCCTGATCATTTGAAAAACTTCATCCTGCCCAAACTCACACTGCAGCCGCTGGTGGAAAACGCGCTTTATCACGGTATAAAAGTCAGCCGCCGCCAGGGGATTATTCACGTAACCGGCAGTGAGCAGAATGGGCGCCTGATTCTGGAGGTAACCGACGACGGTATCGGTATGACGACGGAGCGGCTGGATACAGTCCGGGAATCCCTTGCGGAAGGCAGGCGTGAAGGATTCGGGCTGAGGACGGTAAACCAGAGAATTCAGATACTGTTCGGTGAGGAATACGGTTTAGCTATAGAAAGCGCGCCGGATGCCGGTACAAGGATCATCGTAACTATTCCGATGCAGACTGCCGAGGAGTCCGCTTAACTTATTGAGGTAGGAGATGGAAGTATGAAGATAAGAATGATAGCGCTGGCGGCTTGTTTTGCCTTCCTGCTTTGCGGGTGCGTAAATGAAGTATCACCTATGGCGGGTGTTTCTAAAGATAACCTGATCGTTGTCGGATTTTCGCAGGTCGGCGCCGAATCGGAGTGGCGGGTGGCCAACACTGAGAGCATAAAGGCTGCGCTGAGCATTAAGAATGGATACGAACTGATTTATGACGATGCCAGGCAGAAGGAGGAAAACCAGATCCGGGCAATCCGTACCTTTATCCAGCAGAACGTAGACTATATAGTATTCTCTCCGAAGGTTGAGACGGGCTGGGATTCTATTTTGCAGGAAGCAAAGGATGCCGATATACCAGTCATCATGGTCGACCGCGATATTAAAGTGGAGGACGAGAACCTGTATCCGGCCTATATCGGCTCCAACTTCGGCGAAGAGGGCGAGAAAGCCGTATACTGGCTGGAGAGCCTGTTGAAAAAGCAGCAGAGAATAGATGAACACATCCGGATCGTCCATATCCAGGGAACAATCGGCTCATCCGCACAGATAGGCAGGACTAATGCGCTGGAGAGAGCAATTACACGCAACCCCAACTGGGAAATGGTAGCACAGGAATGCGGAGATTTCACCAGGGCCAAGGCTTACGAAGTCATGGGTACTATCTTGAAACAGACAAAGGATATCGACATCGTTTACTGTGAGAACGACGGAGAGGCGCTTGGCGCGATCGACGCAATAGAAGAGGCGGGACTAAAATGTAATGCGGACGACGGCGTGATCGTCATATCGTTCGATGCGACAAAGCTTGGGCTCGAATACTGCATGACCGGGAAAATCGCGCTTGATGTGGAATGTAACCCGCTGCAAGGCCCCTTTGTTGACAAGATAATCAAGCGTCTTCAGCGCGGTGAACCGATCGAGCGGAAAACACTTATAGACGAGACCCAATTCGACTGCTTCTCCGTCACTCGGGAAATGATTGACAGCAGGAAATACTGAAAGCACAACCCGGTACTTTCGGCAGAGGTTGTTTTTTTACTGTAAAGGTATAAAAAATTACGCTGAAAAGACTTAACTATTTTTGGAGATTTGGAATAGTTTGCTATATAATCAGGATGGTTGAAATTCTTACGCGGTTCTCATGTGGATATTGTTTTTACTTTTTTCGATATGATATAAAAAAATAGAGAAGGTATACCTTCTAAATAATTATTGTATTTTGGGAGGAAGAGTATGAAAAAATTTTTAACGGTTCTCCTTGTTGTGGCAATGGTAATCGGACTGTGCGCATGCGGTTCACAGGCACCAGCGGCATCCGACAATGCAGCGGCAGCGACCGTAGCAGCACCGGCAGCAACCGAAGCGGCACCGGCAGCGGCAGCTACTCCGGAAGATACTGCTAAGGGTCCAATTAAAGTTGGTATCGTCAACAATCCACCTTCCGAGTCCGGATATCGCGCAGCCAATGTTGCAGACTTTGAAAAAGTCTTCACAGAAGCGAACGGATATAAGGTCTCGACCTTCTACAGCCTGAAGAATGATGAGCAGTTGAACGCAGCTCAGCAGTTTGTTACCGACGGTGTAGACTATCTTCTTATCTCAGCCGCTGCTACAGACGGTTGGGATACTGTTCTTAAAAGCGCTAAGGAAGCTGGCGTCAAAGTATTCCTCTTTGACCGTATGCTGAAAGCCGATGAAAGCCTGTATGAAGCTGCCGTTGTTTCCAACATGGCAAATGAAGGCACTACAGCAGTAGAATGGCTGAAAGCACAGAAGCTGCCGGAATACAACGTCATCCACATTCAGGGCGCAATGGGTTCCGATGCTCAGATTGGCCGTACAGCAGCGTTAGATGCTGAATTTGCAGCCGGCACTATGAAAAAGGTTGTACAGCAGACCGCTACCTGGGATGAAGCCACTGCAAAGAAAATTGTTGAATCAGTAATCAACTCCAAGGAAAAATTCAATGTTATCTATGCTGAAAATGATGGTATGGCAAAGGGTGCCGTTGCAGCGCTGGATGAAGCTGGTATTACTCACGGCGTTGGCAAAGATGTTGTTGTAATGGGCTTCGATTGTAACAAGTGGGCACTTAGGGAACTGCTTGCAAAAAATTGGAACTATGACGGACAGTGCAGCCCCTTCCAGGCTTCTGTAATCGAAGGAATGATAAAGAAGCTTCAAGCCGGCGAGACGCTTACGGAAAAGAAGGTTATTTCCGAAGAAAAGGGTTTTGACGCAACTACTCTTACACAGGCAGATATTGATACATACGGTCTTGGCGAATAACAGGTAAATCTTTATCCTTCAACAAGTGTGTGCGATGCGGTGTATGCGGATATTTTCCGCATACACGCACCGCTATCTTTATGAAACTTCCAATACATAAAGGACGGGTACCTATGCAAAACGATATCGTTTTATCCATGCGGAAAATATGCAAAGCATTCCCGGGTGTGCGCGCCTTGCAAAATGTGGATTTCACTCTTCGCAATGGCGAAATTCACGCCCTGATGGGTGAGAATGGAGCCGGCAAGTCAACCTTGATCAAAGTTTTGACAGGCGTATTCCCTAAAGATTCAGGGCAAATCCACATAGCCGGTATAAACAGGGAGATTACTGTAAAATCACCTCAAGAGGCTCAGAATTTGGGCATTAGCACGGTTTATCAGGAGATAACCCTTTGCCCTAATCTAACAGTTGCCGAAAATATATTTATTGGGCGGGGCAATTACCGTTTTGTAAATTGGCGTTCTATGGAAAAGAGGACGACGGAGATACTTGCCAAACTCAATATCCCTGCGAGAGCCTCTCAACAGCTTGCCACCTGTTCGCTGGCTGTACAGCAGATGGTCGCCATTGCCCGTGCCGTGGATATGGACTGCAAAGTACTTATACTGGACGAGCCGACCTCCTCGCTCGACGAACACGAGGTTGCAAAGCTTTTCTCTCTTATGCGCGAACTGAAGTCCCGAGGTGTTGGCATAATCTTCATAACGCATTTTCTTGAACAGGTTTACGAGGTGTGCGACAGGATAACGGTTTTGCGGAACGGTGAGTTCGTAGGGGAGTATGAAATAAAGGATCTGCCTCGAGTGCAGCTGATTTCAAAGATGTTGGGTAAAGAACTTGACGACATTTCAGCATTGCAAAATCGTAAGGCATCACAAGCAGGGTCGGACGCCACACCTGTTTACGAGGCATTTGGATTATCAAGCGCAGAGGGTACGAAAGCGTTTGACTTCAAAATTTACAAGGGAGAAGTAAACGGGTTTACCGGACTTCTTGGCTCTGGCCGCAGCGAAAGCGTACGTACGATATTCGGCGCAGATAAAGTTACAGGCGGCAGGGTGAGGGTAAGCGGTAAAAACGTTAAAATAAGGAAACCCAAGGACGCAATGAAGCATGGTATCGGGTATCTGCCCGAGGATAGAAAACAGGACGGCATCATTGAGGATTTGTCCGTGCGTGAAAATATTATACTTGCGCTGCAGGTAATGAAGGGCTTTTTCCGGCCGTTTTCCAGAACTGAGGCGGAAGCCTTTGCAGATAAGTACATCAAATTATTAGGGATAAAAACCGCTTCGTCGGATACTCCCGTAAGACAACTCTCGGGCGGTAATCAGCAAAAGGCAATACTTGCACGCTGGCTGCTCACAAATCCAAAGTATCTTATCCTGGACGAACCGACACGCGGTATTGACGTCGGTACAAAGGTTGAAATACAGAAGCTTGTGCTCAAGCTTGCCGAAGACGGCGTAAGCGTTACGTTTATTTCATCAGAAATAGAGGAGATGCTTCGCACTTGTTCGCGGCTCATCGTTATGCGGGATCGCAATATAGTCGGCGAATTGAGGGACGAGGACATGACACAGGCTAAAATTATGCATACGATAGCGGGGGAGGCAGCTCAAAATGGCTAAGGGTTTAAATAAATTCGCGAGGTCACAATTGGTTGTCCCGTTGCTCGCGCTCTTTTTGCTGATTGTTTACAATTTAATCAGGGATATTGGATTTTTCTCCATATCCATTATAACCAACAATGATGGGGACACCGTTCTTTCAGGAAATCTGATCAGTATCATAAACGGCGCATCCGAGCTTGCTATTTTGGCAATCGGTATGACGCTGGTAACAGCATCGTCGAGAGGACAGGATATCAGTGTTGGCGCAGCGGCGGCAATAGCGGGCAGTATTTTTGTCAATGTGCTTCGCGGGAATCAAATTACAATAACAACTATTCTTTTCGCCTTTTTGGCAAGCTGTATCGTTGCAATTCTTTTCGGCGTATTCAACGGCACATTGGTTGCCGCATTCAAGATCCAGCCGATGATTGCGACCTTAATACTGTTTTCTGCCGGTCGCTCCATTGCCTATTGGATAAACGGCGGGGCAACTCCTACTGTTTCAAGTCCGCTGTTGGAAGCTATCGGAGGTTTTATTCCCGGCATTCCCATACCCACACCCATTCTAATCATGATACTATTCGGGGTGTTGATCTGGCTTGTCTTAAAATTCACCAATCTCGGGTTATACACACAAGCGGTTGGAATCAACGAAAAATCCGCCCGCTTGAACGGAATCAACGCTGCCTGGATAAAACTGTTATCCTTTATGATACTGGGCGTTTGCGTGGCTATCGCAGGCTGTGTCAACGTCTGCAGAATCGGACTTATCAACCATGAAAGCCTTCTTATAGATATCGAAATGGACGCTATTCTGGCAGTCGCCATCGGAGGCAATTCTCTGGGCGGCGGAAAATTCAGCCTGGCCGGTTCAGTGATAGGGGCATTTATAATTCAGGCGCTGACGATTACACTTTACGCCATGAAGGTTCCTTCAACAGCGGTAAAAGCCTACAAGGCAATTGTTATTATAGCCATCGTTGTAATTAGTTCGCCAATTGTAAAAGAATATGCCCTTAAGCTGCGCGACAAGCTGTTTAAAAAGCCGGCGAAGATAACGGAGAATTCTCCTGAAAGTTTCTCCGACGGCGTTTAAAGCCTGTAAATCAATTGTTGTTATAGCGATGAAAATAACGGAGAGTTGATGATATGACAAATAATAAAGGTTTATTTGCCGGAATACCGGAGAAAAAAGGCAGGGAGCCTATTTCCAACACCAGTTTGCTTTTGAGAATAACGATTTGCACCTTCTTCGGCATGTACATACTTGCCATGCTTGTCTGGGGCCGAGGGTTCTTGAATCCTCAGCAGTTCCTCGATCTTTTCAATAACAATGCGTTTTTGATTGTTATCGCCTGCGGATTGGTTGCAGTTATGATAGCAGGCGGGATAGATATTTCGGGGGGAGGCATAACCGCGCTTGTGACCATGACCTGCGTTGTTTATCTGGACGACCGCGGCGGCAGCGTAATAGGCTCGTTGGCTATAGCTTTGGGTATAGGGTTGGCGTTCGGACTGATTCAGGGAATATTGATAGCGTATTTGGATATACAGCCCTTTATTGTCACTTTAGCGGGTATGTTTTTTGCAAAAGGCATGGTAACCATAGTCAGCGCTGTCCCGCGCACAGCGGCGCAGGAAGCTTTTGTGGCCCTTAAGCAATTTCGCCTTGCAATCCCGGGTATCGGTTTTTACGGAAAGACCGGGAATTTTATTCCCGCCAAAATTGAGGTCGGCGTAATAGTGGCTATAGTGATAGTATTAGCTGTAGCTGTAATTCTGAAATGGACGCGATTCGGGCGTAACCTCTATGCGGTAGGCGGTAACACACAGAGTGCGTTAATGCTCGGCATCAATGTAAAGCGCACAAAATTCTATTCCTATTTACTGGCCGGGCTGTTATCAGGAATAGCCGGTTATGTCTATATGCTGCATACAGGGGCGGGAGACGCTGCCAATGCTACCGCAGCAGAAATACAAGCGATTGCATCTGCTATTATCGGCGGGACATTATTAACCGGCGGCGTTGGCAGTGTAATCGGTGCACTTTTCGGGGTGCTCAGTTTGAAGACTATCACCAGTATTGTGGTTACTTCAGGGCTTAGGGAGCCATATTGGCAGAGCATTACCACCGGGCTTATGCTGTGCTTCTTTATCCTGCTTCAGAGCGTTGTTCTCGCGCTTCGCGAAAAGGGCGGATTTAAGCTGTTGCTGCCGGAATGGATGAAATTGAAGAGAAAAAAATCCGGGAAAGATAATACACCCGGAAAAGATTTGACATAATAGTAGTACTTCTATCCGGGAAGATAAGTTCAACAAGTCGGTAGAACCGAGATATTTGATTTCTACCGACTTAAGCAATCGATCAAATCAAAGCTTTCAACTTTAAGCGATTATTGACTACATCTATCAATGTGGTTAAGGATAAGGTCAATATTATAGCTTTATATGGTGCATTAAAGCTTGTTCATAGCACTTCCTTATTCTGGTTAGACTTTTTACAAATCAAGTGATATTATGTATACATATATTTGTTGCGATTTTGATTAGTCCTTATAAAATTATCCATTGCATTTGTAGAAAGAAGGTAATTTATAATGGCAATTTTCAAAGTGACATCGGAGTTTTTTTTATCTATATTTGAATTTATCTCGAATATCCTTAAAATAAAGACAATACGTTTAAAACTCATATCTGTGTTTGCTGTCCCGATTATTTTTCTCATGATTCTGGGTATAATATCCTATTCCAGCTCATCAAATGCCGTACGCAAAGTTGCGCAGCAATCAACCGTCGCAACTATGGAAAACGGCGGCAAATATTTAGACGTCGTTTACTCGTCAATAGACGACCTTAGTAAACAACTACTTATTAAAAAAGATATCCGTGATTATCTCTCGGATACGTCAGACGGCAGCAATGACCCGGCTGCAGCAGCTGAACTGTACCGGAACGTATCCAACGACTTATTGAATATTTCGTCTTCCAGCAAATATGTTTCAAACATTTACCTTATCGGTGAGGGCAATAAATCCATACTGCCTTCAGGCTCAAAAGCGCCCTCGGATTTCAAGATTGACTCCGTAAAGAATTTTAGTTTGTTTAAGGAAATGGAGAAATTGAAGGGAAAAACCGTATGGCTCGGTTCGCATAAAGAGTTTGACGATAAGCTGGGCATTATCGTGAAAAATAACTCGGTTACTGCCCTAAAGGAAATAAAAAGCACAATGACTGGAGATTTGATAGGCATTTTGATTATCGACCTTAAAATGAGTCTGATACAGGAATTTCTGGACGGTACGAATCTCGGTAAAGGAGGAGAGGTACACCTTGTAAGCCCGGACAAAGCTGACTTTGCAAACAACGGTGCTGATAAAAGAGTTTTAATTGCGAATCAGAAATTTTACAACGACATTATATTGAGTCAAAATAAAAACGGTTCCTGGGAAGTAGATTATAAAAGCGAACCATACCTTATGACTTACTCAAAGATAGGAAATTCAGGATATACTATTATCGGCTTGATACCGACTTCCGAATTGAATGCTTCTGCAAAACAGATTATACGTACAACTGTTATTTTCATCATTCTTGCCGTCTTAATTGCTTCGGGAATCGGTATTCTTATGGCAAACAGTATGAGCAGGACTATAAACAGGATTATTAAAGCCTCGGGGCAGGCTGCTTCCGGTGATCTCACCGTAAATCTATTTACCAAACGGCATGATGAACTAGGTTTTCTCACAAAGAGCATTAACTCGATGATTTCCGATATGAGACGTCTGATCGAACAGACATCGGGCATTGTTCATAACGTTAAGGAGAATATTCTTGTATCATCGGATAATTTAACCGAACTAACGGAGAGAATCGCCGAGGTAACGACCACCACCGAAGAAATGTCCGCCGTAACCGAAGAAACGGCAGCCTCCACCGAAGAGATGAATGCAACCTCAAGTGAGATTGAAAGCGCGATACGGTCTATTGCCGAAAAAGCACAGAACGGATCGGCCTTAGCCGGCGAGATAAGCAAGCGTGCCCAGTACTTGAAAGAAAATGCGATTGCCTCTCAAAACACCGCACATGATATACGCAGCGATATAGATTCAGAGATGAAAAAGGCATTGGAACGATCCAAAGCGGTTGAGAAAATAAATGTACTAACGGAGTCCATACTTCAGATCGCCGAGCAGACAAACCTGCTTGCGCTGAACGCGGCAATTGAGGCCGCCAGGGCAGGACAAGCGGGCAAGGGCTTCGCGGTTGTAGCCGATGAAATCAGAAAACTCGCAGAAAACTCGAAGAACACCGTCAATAAGATCCGGAATGTTACGATGGAGGTCGTAAGCTCGGTTGGAGACCTTGCTTCAAGCTCCGAGAAAGCTTTGAATTTCATTGATACAAATGTGATCAGCGATTATAAAACGATGGTGGGAATCGGAGAGCAGTATTACAATGATGCGGCGTCGATTCAGGAGCTTGTTGCCGATTTTTCGGCAACTTCGGAAGAATTGCTTGCTTCAATACAGAATATGGTCAAAGCAATAAATGAGGTTACCGTCTCCAACAGCGAGGAGGCCCAGGGAACGCAGAATATCTCTCAGAAAGCTTCTGACGTAATGGAGAGGGCGTCCAGGGTCTCGGAATTGATGAGTGCGGCAAAGCAAAGTTCCGAATCTCTCGCAGAGAGTGTTTCAAGGTTCAAGGTATAGTATAAAGGTTAGGCCCATAATGTACTCGGCAAATTAAAATCCAGGGAACGATTCCCTGGATTTTTGCTATTTTGTTGACTGTTATGTATTTAAAATTTATAATTTTATTTGTATTTATTTTCATAATAAGGAGGCGATTTGTTTGCTGAACAAAAGGGATATTAAATTCTTCATAATGGGTATCGCCTTGAGCGCTATTGTATTGATAACATCGGTGTCATTTGCCGATTCATCCATCCTTAAGCAGCTATATGTGGATTATAATGCAATTACAAAAATCGTGGTTGACGGTGTAGAAAAGACGTCCCCCGATGATATGAAGCCATTTGTTGCCGATGGAAAGGTCTTTGTTGAATTGCAGTACATTGCTGATGCTTTGGGGAAGAAGGCCGATTTCGATAAGGAGACCGGTATAATTACTATAGATAGTCCGACTTCACACGATAACAACCCGGTTAATTCTGAAGTACCCTCTAAAAAAACACTGAACGTCTGGTCCTTTGTCGATGAAGTTCCCAAAATAGTGGAAAAGTACATAAGCCTTCACCCCGAGTTCCCATACAAAATCAAAACCAACCTTTTATCGTCCTCAGACGGCGCATATGAGCCTGCGCTCGACGCGGCCCTTGCGGCCGGCGGTGCAAATGCACCGGATATCTACTGTGCAGAGTCGGCATTTGCGCAAAAGTATACTCAGGGATCTGCTGCCAAGTACGCAGCACCTTATAAGGATCTCGGCATCGATGTGGACAAACTCCTGAAAGAGGCCGAAATTGCACAGTATACGGTTGATATAGGTACGAGACCTTCTGATAAAAAGGTTGTTGCCCTTGCTTATCAGGCGACCGGCAGCGTATGTATCTATCGTCGATCCATCGCAAAAGCTGTTTGGGGCACCGATAACCCTAAAATAATCAAGACAAAGATCGGTCCCGGCTTGAATCAGTTCTTTAAAGCGGCTGGACAGTTGAAAGCCAAGGGGTATGGCATTGTTTCCGGTGACGGCGACATATGGCGTATGATCGAAGGCAGTTCGCCCACGGGTTGGGTCGTTAAAGGCAGACTAAACATAGATCCCACCCGCGAGAAGTTCCTCGACTACTCCAAAATGCTCAAGGTCAATGGTTGGAGTAATAATACGCTGGACTGGACAGACGCCTGGTATGCCGATATGAGGGATGCAGGCAAGAAGGGGATATTTTCCTTCTTCGGACCCGAATGGCTGCTCAACTACATTATAGACGGCAACTCCGGCGGCCGTAGAGTCGGAGAAGGCACATACGGCGACTGGGCGATTTGCGAACCTCCGGCAGGCTTTTCCTGGGGTGGTACCTGGCTTATAGGCAATAAGGACACCAAAGAAAAAGCTGCTGTCGGCAGCATACTGAAGTGGATCACACTTGACAGCTCCGATACGGGACTCCAGTACATATGGGCAAACGGCTACTTTTATCCTGACATGCCGAAAGGTACGGTTCCCTCTGGTACAGTTATGAAGGAATCCGATGGTAAGCTCGATTTCCTGGGCGGACAGAATATATTTGAGGTGTTCGTTCCTGCCAACGCGCTTGTTACAGGTAAGAACAAGACACAGTACGACGACGCGATCGACGTCTACTGGCGCGAGGCCGTTCGTCAGTACGTCAACGGCAATGTAACCCGCAAAGAGGCCATAGCACAGTTTAAAAAGAAGGTGTTTGATAATATTGGTATCAATTGATTGATGGCAGGCTGATTGTATTTTCAAATCCCCGGTTACTGATAATAAAAGACAAATGCTTGATTTGCAGATATGGATATCAAGCATTTTTGTTGCGCGCGGTACGTGCGCGTTCCCGGCAGTCTTACCCTTGTTTTTGTCCCTTTCACCATCAAATCCGTCCTTTTTATCATTAAGACGATACCTGAAAGCCAATTTCTCCTATACTTGGAACTGAAGCAAGATAGGAGGAGTGTCAATGGTATTATTCATGAAAGCGCTGTTGAAAAGCCTTGCAGAAAAGAAAGCCAGAACCGCCCTGGTTCTGTTTTCCATAGCTGTTTCAGCAGCGCTGATCTTTGCAAACGAATGCTTTGCCAAGGTGTGCGAACAGAAGTTTTACAACGCGGATGTCCGCTGGGGCGGGAATTCGGATATCTGCATGATGACCAGGGATACGGTGGGCGCAAAGGAATGGATAGATGAAGAAAGACTTTCGAAGTATGACAGTCTGTTCGCTTACAGGTATCAGTTCATCAAGGAAATGGCGCTATATACCCCCAGTATTGAGAAAATGCATTACTTTACCATTATCGGAACGGACATCAATGAGTTCAATTCTTATAACCCCGTTACTTTAAGCCAGGGTGACTTTAATGACTGGAACGGATACAAGGCCATTATCGGGAGTGTCTACGCAAAGGAATACAGCCTGAAAGTCAATGACATTATGGCGCTTGAACTGGATGGAAAGACATATGATTTCAGGATAGCCGGCATCAGCAAAGCAAAAGGATTGTTCACCAGAGAGCTTGCGGACGGAGGTTTCATTCTTGTACCCAGGGATACTCTGGCCGGGATATTCAAGGGCGGCAGCAATGTATCCTTTATGAAGCTAAAGGACAGCTCACAGAAAAAATACATGAAGGACAGATTGACTGATGAGTTTGGAGAATACCTGGTTGAATATGGTGTGAATGACGCACTTATCGCAGCGGAAACCAATAATTATGTGATGCCGTTTCGCATCTCTGCAGTTGCTGTTGTCTTCATGAGCATGTTCATTATATTTACAGCCTTTAATCTGATAACTCTGGAGAGGATACCGCTGATCGGGACGTTAAGGAGTATCGGGTGTTCCCGCGTAAGGGTCAACCGGCTCCTTATTGCGGAAAGTATATTTCTTGGAGCATTCGGAGGGCTGATAGGCTGTATTCTCGGAGTCGGCGTTTTGCAGGTCATTATTAAAATCTATTTCGCCAATGATGCCGGCGTGCTGGCGTCAAAAGTGGCGCTCAATTCAGCATCGGCTTTAACCGCTGTCGGGATTGCCATTGCGATCACTGTGGCAAGCGCGATTTTACCGATCCTGCGAATAACCAGGATACCAATTAAGAATATCATTTTGAATGACATTCGAAAAAAACAGAGCGGCAGAAACAGGCTCTGGATCGCCGGGTTGGTATTGATGGCTTTGTGTGCGATCGTTCCCCGCTTTCTTAGGATAAGCTTTACAGATATGATCATCGGGAATATTGCTGCAACGGGAGCGTTGATCGGAATGATTCCGCTGGTGCCGTTTCTGGTCCGGGGTATTTCAAGGCTAACCGGAAAACTTCCGTTTCTCCGCTATGATATCATACTTGGCATTAGGAACATCTGCGACAATAAAAGTCTGCTCAACAATATCCAGCTGTTTTCAGCAGCCATTGCCATTGTCGCCTTCATGTCATCCATCTTTAACTCCATGAGCGCGGACCTGATCAAGGCCTACGACAGAGATACAAAATATGATATATTGCTGGTCCTGCGACATACCGATCTCCAGACTCTTTCGAAGATATCTGCAATAGAGGGCGTCCGGGACTGTTTCGGCAGTTATAGGGCCGATCCTGACATTCCAGACCATAATACCTTTTTCAATATGCTGTATGGAATTGATAATGCCAAATTCTTTGACTACAACATCGTGAAGCAGTTGGACACAAACAAAGAGGCGATGGCAAATCTTGATATGGGTAAGAACATAATTACCACAAATATTTTAAAGGACAAACTGGGCTTGAAAATGGGGGATCCCCTGGTAATCAAGTTTGGGAGCAGAAACGTCAGATATACCGTCACCGGATTTGTAGAAACCAATTTTGGCATCGGGCATGTCGGCTATATTTCCGCTGATAATTTCAAAAAGGACGCGGGGGTGTCGGATTATACCGAAATCTATATAAAGACAAAAGGGAATCCCGATACGGTAAAAATCAATATCCTTAGAGCGCTTAACAGAGATGTCATGAGCATTAATACGAAAGAAGAGCTTAAAATTGCAAATTCGGATAAAGTCGATCCCATATTCAACGCCATTAGGGTATACAGCTATATCGCACTGCTGGTAGGGCTCATCGGTATCGTCAACAACCTGATAGCAGGCTTTCTTCAAAGGAAACGGAGCCTGGCCATGCTGCGCAGTATAGGCATGAGCAGGAGAAGCATGAACAGGATGCTGATTACCGAAGCAGCAGGGATGGGGCTTTCCGGTATATTATTCGGACTGGCAACCGCCGTTGTCATGTCATCGACCATTCCCTCCATTGTCAGTATTTTCTGGGGGAAGGTAACCGTCGTTTTGCCGATGCTGCAGATGGAGGTCATGGGGGCGGCCGGAGTCCTGGCAATGCTTGCAATTGCCGCCGTGCCTGTAGTGAAGGGCAACCGGCTCAGTATCATTGAAAGTATTAAATACGAATAAAAGGAGTGCCGTCCTATGAATAAAATTATTGAGGTAAAAGGGGTAAGCAAATCCTTCAAACTGGCCGAACGGAAAATTGAAGTTTTGAAGAATGTAAATCTGGAGATCGAAGAGGGTGAATTCATTTCAATCATGGGGCCTTCGGGCTCGGGGAAAAGCACGCTGCTGTACCTGATGGGGGGTCTTGACCGGATCAGCGAGGGATCCATACGCATTAAGGGGATTGAAATGAGCAAACTCAACGATACCGACGAGAGCAGTATGAGAAGGAATGACATCGGCTTTGTTTTTCAGGCCTATAACTTGATTGAGAATCTGACCTTGGAGGAAAACATACTTTTGCCTGCCTTATTGGAGGGCAAAAAGAGAAAGGCCGCTGCTGAAAAAGCGGAGGAACTGATGAGGACCATAGGGATTCTGGATAGAAGAAACCACACCCCCAGGGAACTATCGGGAGGCGAGCAGCAGAGAACGGCAATCGCCCGCGCACTTATCAATGAGCCGGATATACTTTTTGCAGATGAACCCATAGGCAATCTCGACAGCAGGGCCGGAACCGAAATTCTCGGGCTGTTGCAGCAAATAAACAGGGAGAAGGGTATCACCATCCTGATAGTAACGCATTCGGAGGAATCGACCAGGTACGGCAACAGGATCGTTCGGCTGAGAGACGGTGAAATTGTCGCTCAGGAAAATGCGGTTGTGATATAATGTTAAAAAATCCATCTATATGCGAGAGTAAGCTATGAGAGTCGGACTGAGCTGCACGGACAATATCAGGGGGATTCTGCTGGAACTGTTCAACGCCAGGAATATCGCTGTTGACGATAACTCGGATATCTATGTTGTTGAGACAGGCTGTTCGGTTCCGGACGGAAAAGTATCCATCCAGTTTGAAACAGGAAGTCTTGGTATATTGACCGGGCTTCTCGGCATGCTCTCAAAGGCGGAGGAGGATACCTCCAACACTATTATTGGAAGGTCTCCCGACGAAAATTATGTAATCATTCCGTACGCGCAAATCTGTTATTTTGAAGGGCGGGGCAACAATACTTTCTGCATCGCCAAGGAAGGCGAATACCGTGTGAAGGAGAAACTCTACGAGTTGGAAGCCAGGCTGCCGCAAAGCTTTTTCGTACGGGTTGGGAGATCCTTTATTGTAAATATCAAAAATGTCAATCAAATCGTTCCCTGGTTCGGAAGGCGACTGGTGCTCAAGTTCATGGACTGCAGGAAAGAGGTTGAAGTTTCAAAGAACTATACCAAGAGCTTCAAGGAATTTCTTGATATGTAATGAGGTAGCTTATGTATAAATTCAAATTGGCTGCAATAAACCTTATTTTTTCATCTCTGGCAGGTGCGCTGATGCAGTTTGTCTGGGTATTACTCAGCGGGGAAACAGACCAACTGACGCCGTACGGTGTTTTCAATATGATGAGTATGGGAGCCATTGTCGGCACCATATGCCTGTTCGCGCTTTTCCATGTGACGTTGAAAAACACGGGGAGTATGGCAAAGGCAATTGTGACGAATGATGTACTCACTTTACTATTGTGCTTTGGAATCTATCTGCAGACCGGGTTGTTTTACGATAATTGGAGTTTGGACGCCAAATGGATCGTTATTGTGGTAATTGCATTGGGCGCCAGTTCTATCCTGACCGTTTTCTGGTATAAAAAAATCAAATATTACAGCGACAAGCTGGAAAGGAAGAAGGCAACATTAAAGGGGAAATAGGGATAAAGGGAGAGTCAAGCGGGCATTTGCTGTAGAATTATTTCTTTTATTGGTATATTATATATTTACTAATATAATTTGGGGGCACAAAATGAATAAAACAAATAGCATGAGGCGTATCTATTTCCCGGAGCGTATCACGCAAGCCATGCTTTCAGCCTTCGATTACCCGCTTGTCATTGTTGAAGCCCCCATGGGATATGGGAAAACTACCGCAGTAAGAGAACATCTGGGTAAAACTGCCCGGAGGTTATTATGGCTGAGGGTTTATGACAGCTCAAACAACAGCTTCTGGAATGGATTCTGCAACTTGTTTGCCGAATTGGATGCCGATATCGCTGTAAATCTTGCGCAGCTTGGAATCCCCAATGATAATACGTCAAGGCAGGATGCACTGAAGCTGATTGAAGAGATCGATCTGCCGGAAAAAACCGTAATGGTGATCGATGATTACCACCTGATCGGCGGAACAAATCTGGACAGTTTCATGGAATTCCTTGCAGTAAATAGGGTAGAAAATCTTCATATCGTCCTGATTGCGAGGTTCATTGAACTGCCGAACAGGGAAGAGCTTTTGCTCAAGGGTGATATAAACCACATAGCCAAGGAAACCTTTGAATTTCAACCAAAGGAAATAAAAAATTATTTTAAATTGTGTGGGCGCAGCATTCAGGATGATAAGGCGGATAAACTATATTCCTTCACAGAGGGTTGGATCAGTGCGCTTTATCTGCTTATGCTCAACTATAACGATATCGATAAACTTGTGGCTGCGGCTGATATCTACAAGTTGCTTGAGAAGGCAGTCTATGCTCCTCTTACTGATGAGACAAAGGATTTTCTACTGACCATGTGTGTTTTTGACCGGTTTACCCTTGATCAGGCGATCTACATGTGGGGAAATGAAACTGCGGAAACACAACTGGAGATGGTGATTAGCAAAAACGCTTTTGTCAATTATGATGAAAAAACCATGACCTATCAGATCCATGCCATTTTTTTGAATTTCCTCAAAGATATTAAAAAAAGCAATATTGACAGGAATGACATCTATAAGAGAGCAGCAAAATGGCATATGAAGACCGGTGATTATTTCACGGCCATGCAATATTTCTATCTTTGTGCGGATTTTGAAGGTTTTTTGGCTGCTTTTGAAAAGGATAAAGGGTATTGCTTCAGTTTGGAGAATATGGAACTGTTCATCAAGTACTTTGAGGAATGTCCTGAGCATCTGAAAGCAAAGCAGCACCTATTGATGCTCACTTATGCGATGCAGTTGTTTGTATATAACCAGAGAGAGTTGTTTGGCAAAGCCTGTGGAGAATTTCTCCGTAATCTTCATGCGGATACAGAGCTTGACATTGAACAAAAAAATCAATTATTGGGTGAATATGAGCTTCTCATGAGTTTTACGGCATACAATGATATCAACAGAATGTCGGAACATCATAAGAATGCATGTAAATTACTCACCCGCCCGACCTCCATTTATGACACGAAAAACAGCTGGACATTTGGTTCGCCATCCGTTTTGTACCTGTTTTACAGAGAAAGTGGGAAGCTATCCCAACATGTAAAGGATATTATAGAGGCGATGCCTTACTACTATCAATTGACGGATGGACACGGAAGCGGCGCAGAATATGTTATGGAAGGCGAAAGGTATTTCAATGCAGGGGATTTTGAGAGTGCCGAGATATCCATGCATAAGGCTTTCCATAAAGCACAATCAAATAGCATAACTGATATCAGGCTTTGTGCCGAATTGCTGCAGATGCGCATTGCGTTTATGAAAGGTGATTTTGTAAATTTGCTGGGACAATTGGATAACATGCGCAGGAGTATCATCAGCAAGCATGAATTCTTTTATATCCATATGATCGAAATCATCGAGGGGTTCATGTATTCTTTGCTGAAGCAGAGCAATAAGGTTCCTGAAAGGGTTGCGAAGGGGGACTTGAGCACTTCCCGGCTGATGTTTCCAGCGTTTGGGATGCTGAATATCGTGTATGGCAGGGTTCTTCTGATCAATGGAGAATACTTGAAGTTAATCGGCAGCTGCGAGCATTTTCTTGGGCTTGCGTCTGTCTTTTCCAATCTGCTGGGACAGATTTATACCTTTATCTACCTTGCAGCGGCCAATAAGCAGATTTTCAGGGGGGAGGACGCCGTTTCGGCGCTTGTCAGGGCTCTTGATATTGCAATGCCTGACAGGGTGTACATGCCTTTCGTCGAGAACTGTGATTATGTAAAGCCCATCCTTGAGCAGATATACAGGGATGGAAAATACCGTGACGATATTGCAAGGATATTGGAGCTTTTTGAAACCTATCACAAGTCATTCGAAAAAATGACGAAGGAGTATTTTTCGGCGAAGGAAAAGCCCGACTTGACCGACAGGGAAATGGAGATCGCGCTGCTTGCGGCGGATGGGCTGACAAATAAGGAAATCAGCGAAAGGTTGTTTATTTCGACGAATACAGTCAAGACAGCTCTAAAGGGAGTCTTTGAGAAGCTCAGTGTGAATTCCAGAGCGCTGCTGAAGCAAAGTATGGATAAATTGAATTAAGGAACTACGCAAAATAACGGCAGTTTTCATAAAACCACCCACCGGGTGATATAAAATGAAAAAAATCCACTATACAATCATAGTATGGTGGATTTTTTCATGTGCGCAGTACGCGTGTTCCTGGCAGCGAGGTGAAGGAATGAGTCATATATTGGAAATCGTACCGAAGGACGACTATAAGCTGGAGGTGCTCCTGGAGAACGGCAGCAGTATTACTTTAAACCTGGAAGGCCGGCTTCAGACCGCGCGGTTCGGAATGCTGGCGGACAAGGAGTTCTTCAGGCAGGCAACCACCGACGGCAGCTATATCCGGTGGGGCAACAAGATAGAAATTTCGGTCAATGAGGTTTTTCAACTGGCGCAGAAGTGAGAATTCAGAATTGTATTAACGAAAGGGTGGAAGAAATGAGGAGAATGAGAATTATTATTTCCTTCATGCTGGTTCTAGTCATACTTTCCAGTATGACAATATCAATTTATGGGGCGGAAGCAATCAGCTGGTCGGATAAGGCAATTGAAAATGCAGTTGCAAACGGTTTGTTTAACAGCGCGACCGCAAAAAGTATGGCAAATGTGGATTTATCGCGCGCTGAAATGGCTGCGGTTATAAACCGTGCCTTTGGCAGTACCTCGAAGGCATCACTGGAAAAGTTTACAGACGTGCCAAAGGATACCTGGTATTACGACGACATGGCAAAAGCCGTTAACATGGGGATTTTTAACGGTTCGAACGGCATGCTGCGTCCCAAAAGCAAAATTACGAGAGAAGAGGCATTTGCAGTAATAGCCCGCGCGATCAAGCTTCCAGGTACGGACCCGTCCATTCTAAGCAAGTTTAGTGATGCAACGGAGATAAGCTCCTGGGCAGAACCGGAAATTTCTGCAATGGTGAAAGCAGGATATATCGAGGGATCCGGCTCGAAATTGAATCCGAAGGGATTTATCACCCGTGCACAGTTTGCTCAAATCATGGACAACCTTGTGAAAGGATATATTAAGGCGGCAGGCACCTATACAAGTGTTCCAAACGGGAATATCATGATAAATACTCCGGGTGTCACACTAAAAGGTGTAACAGTATCCGGCGATCTTATTATAGGGGATGGCGTAGGCAATGGCGAGGTAACGCTGGACAGCGTAAAAGTAACCGGCCGTACAGTGATCAGAGGCGGAGGAGTAAACTCTATCAGGATCATTGGCAATTCCAGTCTGGCTACAGTAGCCGTATGCCGTGTTGACGGACAGGTCAGGGTCGTCGTATCGGGCGGTTCCAACGTACAAGTGATTGTGATTGATGATGGCTCGGATGATGTTTCCGTCGAGGGAACTATCGGTTCCGTCGTTGTAAATGCATCAGGAATCACAGTTACAGCAAATAACGCTAAAATTGGAACGGTAAGTATTGAAGCAAAAGGTGTCGATTTTACTGTAGGAGCAGGTTCCAGTGTAGATAAGCTGACTTTGGATGCATCCGGTGCGAAAGCAACGATAGCCGGAACGGTAAAAATCGTTGAGGCTGCCAGGACTGCAGTAAATGCAGCGATCATAGCTGCCAGCACGGGGAAAATAGACAGCATAAAAACGGAAGCGGCAGGAACAACCGTTACAGGTACTGGTATAGTAACAAAAGTCGAGGCAAATGCGAATGATGTCAAGGTCGAGACCCCAAACACTGCAGTTACAGCAGGACCAGGCACAACGGGAGTAACTGCGGGCGGTAAGGCTGTTGAGGCGGGGAGCACGGTAAATACGACGACAACGCCGCCTCCCACTACAGGAACAAACAATAACAATAACGGACCCAGTTCCAGCATATCAGGGATAATCGCAACAGCAGCGCAAAATTCAAACAAAGTCAATGTGAAGGCTGATTATAGCGGAAGCGGTAGTACGGCAAAGATTGTTTTGGTATCAACCAGTCTGAGCCAGACAAAAGAAATAAATGATGTACCAATTGTTGCCGGCAAGATAGATATAACCATTTACGGACTCAGCAACACTACCTATACTGTAAAAATCAGTGTGGGAAGCGATTCGGCAAGTGCGGCAAGTCCCGTAACTGTATTCTCGCCGATTACAACGGAGGGCAGCAAAAAATCTTATTTAAAAGGCGACTTTTACCATATGGCAAAAGGGCTTGAATTGAAGGTTTTGGCTGATAGTAACACCATTACGGGCGGAACATCAGATTATATTTACAATATTTACACTTTGAATTACAAAACGGGACAAAAGAGTCAATTAACAAATGATTACACTTTCACCAGTGGAGAATTACTTTCTCTACATTCCAATGAAGGCCTTTCGATAGAATGCAACCCGGAATATGATTTCAACGAAGGGAAATATGCAGTTACCCTTGAGATAACATCATCAGCGGAGGGAAATGCGCTTATTGGTGAAAGCTCATTCGATATAACAGTAACTGATAATGCACCGGATTTAGCTATCGATTATACCATGGAATGTATCACTGGTTACAATAGTTCAACCATGGAATATGCTTTAGGAGATGATATGGGACCTAAGGGAATGGCAGCGAGCGTTCTAGGAAAGGGAAAAGAGGATGATTCTGATATCTGGCACTCGGATGTAGACTGGTCGGTTGCGGGGTCATTAAGGCCCATGATTGATGAGCCTTTTCCGCAGACGATCCGCTGCCGCTATAAAGCAACAGGGTCAACGCAGGCAAGTGACTACGTGTCTGTGGATGTTTCCGGCAGGCCTGCAGCCCCGACCGGCTTGGCAGCAGTATCGGCTACGCAGGGAAGCAACGGGAAAATCACCCTTTTGGCTTCTGCTGATTACCAGTACAAATTATACAACGCTAGTGCATGGAGCGATGAAAACATTTCAAAAACAGCATCTGCCGAAACATATGAAATTAGCGGTCTGGCGGCGGGTACATACTATGTACGGGCCAAAGCGGCAGCCAGAAGTTTTGCCTCCAGAACCACCGCGCTTACCGTCTTTGCCGGCGGATCAACGGAACCTGCCGCTCCAGTACTTGTAAATGCCTCTTTCAATAGCGATTCAACAATAATAACTTTAAAATTTGACAAGGCAATGAGTACGACAGGATTTGAATTATCGGACTTCACAGTAAGCGGCGGATCATGGGAGTATTATGGAACCTATCAAATTGCTTCTGTCGGGCTGAAGCAGGGTGACAACACTTCGGTTGAGCTTACATTATCTTCGGCGCCGAATTACTATCCAGTCAGAGTAGCTTATACGGCAGGAACGGCTGTGGCAGCTGACGGAGGTGTCCTTGCAGCCTTTAGCAATAAGAACCCGGACAATATGTATCTGCGGTTGACGATAAAATCAGCAGATGAGCAAACTTATGGTTCCATAGAGTTAGATTCAATCCACGGTTGCAATTTCAATAACAAGATGGCAATTGCGATCGCTGATGACAGCAGTACGGCTATGCCTGCCGCGGGAACTTCGATCTGGGATAAAACAAATATCAGGGTAATGGATAATTGGTATTTTCCCATTTACCATGCCAATATTGCTGCGGATAAGTACCTCGTATTATACACCTTTGACAAAACAACCGGAATAATAACCGGCTTTGGTCAAGAAAAAATTGGCGCGGA
Organism: Clostridia bacterium; assembly: GCA_036260935.1. Lineage (GTDB taxonomy): Bacteria > Bacillota > Clostridia > Acetivibrionales > DTU013 > JAEYOM01. The sequence continues at coordinate 148,123 of DATALQ010000022.1, read as the reverse complement.
TGATATTGGAACAGCATGTAACTCGAGTCAAACGCAATTTGCCGATACGACGAAAAACGGAGCGAATGGAATAGCTAAATATGTTATTTCATTTGGTCCTATTGGAGAAAATCAAACGGTAACAATTACCGGAGTAGATGCGGACGATGTTTCAACGATTGCAGTTCCTTCCACCACACCCGCTTATGCCGTTTACACCGGTGATATCGCTGCATCCGGCGGAATCAAGAAGTTTACGCTTACGCTAAGCGGCGATGAAACAAATGGACAGACAAACGGTACTTATAATATAGAAATCAGAATAAGTACTCCGACACCTTATTTGATGATTGACCCGGTCGACAAGCACAAGCTGAATGTTACAAGAGCCCGGCCAGGATCAGAAATTGTATTATATTATACGGGGAACAGCTATGTTTACAAAACAGCTACGGCTGACAGTAACGGTAATGCTTCATTTGATGACTGTGAAGTGCATTCCGAATACTATGTACTATCCAATGTACCTGAAATGGGCCTGTCGAGTTATCAGTCAGATTACGTTGACATAACTGACTAGTCTTAAAAGGTCGTGATAAAAGCAGGAAGCTGTATTAGCTTCCTGCTTTTGCAGTATAACCTGCCCTTTTGATTAGTAGGGGGCATCCCACCTGGGATGTAAATTCATGGGCGATTTTAGCGGAAAATATGGGAGAAAGCTAAAAAAGGTTACAAAGATGTGGAAACTGATGTATAATAATGTAGCATTCCAATACCAATATACCCGGCATTTTATAAACAAGTTCAGCATTTATTATTTGTTTGAATGTTAATGGTTCAGATACTATACAATATTTCGACTTTTGGGGGGAAGAAAATGAAAAAAATTATAATCTTGTTTCTATCACTGATGATTATGTTGATTGCATTTGCACCGACGGCTGTATTTGCAGCATCGACAACAGTAGGCGACGCTGCTTCATTGATCTCAGCACTAAATAGCGGTTATACGGACATTACAGTATCAGGAGGTGCCACAATAACTACGGGTTCCATTATTTCCATACCAACTGGTACAACCATTACCTTAGCATCTGGCGGTTATTACCTAACTCTCGGTTGCACAATAAATAATAATGGAACAATAATAAACAATAATAATAACCTTGGGAATAATGGAACAATAAATAACTATGGAAGTATTGTTAATAACGAAAAATTCTATAATAACTCAACCGCAACCATTACAAATACAGGTACGATAAGCAATATCGGAACATTTGAGAACTCCGGTACGATTGACAATTCCGGAACAATTACCAGCAGCGGTACCTGGACAAACACCGGAACCTATAAAGGCAATGCAGTCGCGGTAGATAATCCCGTTAAACTTATAAACGGCAGCAATATAACGTACTATACCACCTTTGAGGCTGCTGTTGCGGAGATAAACAATTCAGGATATGAGCTTTGCCTATTGAAGGATTTAACCATTGAAGGCAATGTAACAATGCCTATTTCCGGATTTACCCTTTCAGGAGCGAAGACCGGCGGTGGAGTCAGCACCCTTACGGTAAACAATGGAGATTTTAATACAAACGCCGCAGTTGTACTTAAAGATATCAAACTGGCACATACGGGTACCGGGGGTAACTTCAATACATATTATCAAGGAGTTATAGATACAACAAAATACTACAAAACAGACCTGACCATCCTGACGGGTGTAACGTTTTCCGACATTGATATCGTGGGAAGAAGCGATACGTTGGATTCTTCAACAAACACAGCAAAAGGCTCGACTTTGAATATACAAGGAAATGCCGACCTGGGAAGCAATAGTATTCTCAATATTGCTAACATAGATATAAGCAATGGCGGTTTACTAAAGGTAGGAAGTCTGCAGACAAAAAAACTCGGCTTTAATAACAGCGGTACCCTTGATATAACCGGAACAGGCGGACTGACAGTTACCGGTACCCTCAACAGCAATGGCAGCGGTGACAATACTCTATCACTTCCGGCACCGTCCGATCACAGCGGTACGGTATATAGCGCCATGCTCTCAAATACCAGTATTGGTGGGACAAGCCCCATAAAAATTGGCCCCACTTCAGGCGTCAGCTTTTCCAATAAGTCGAAGCTTATCTATCTCAATAATACCACAGTCGCCGACGGTAAGTTCGTATCCGGTGTTTCCGAATTTTCAGCTGCAACAAGAACTCTTGACAGTAAGCAATATATTACTTTCATAAATTCAACAAACACTACACTTTCCTGTGCAGAGGCAGCAATAACATACGGTGTTGAAGGCTTTACTCTCAAAGCTGCCGTAAGGGATGGTAATAATTCGGCGGTGACCAGCGGAACAGTTAAGTTTTATAAAGGAACAAGCACTAGCGGAAGCTTACTGGCAACAGTTGGTTTGGATAGCAGCGGTAACGCTCAATACTCTGTAAATGCCAAAGATAATGCAGCCATTGGTGATAATGGGTTTTATGCACTTTATGAAGATTCTTCAGATTATTACAGTCAAAGCAGTGGTACGGCAACGGTTTTTATGAATGCGAAAAGCCTAAGTATAAGTGGTGTAAATATAAGCAATAAGGCTTTTGATGGAACAACAGCCGCAACGATAACGGGGATAAACCTTTCAGGCATTGTTGGTACAGACAGTGTTACAGCAAGTGCTATCGCAGTTTTTACAGCTGCAGGCGCAGGGAAGAACAAGGCCGTAAATCTGTCTGACATTAAACTTGGCGGAGACGACGCAGGTAAATATACAATAGCATCGTCAAGTGCCGATATATCAACAACAGCAGAAATTACAAAAGCTGATCCTACTGTTCAACTAACGGCCTCACCTTTAACAGGCGCAGTATATGGAGACACAATAAGTCTGACGGCAAGCGTTACTTGTGCTTCCAGTAGCACAGTCCCAAGCGGTTCGGTGGAATTTTATAATGGGAGTACCTCATTGGGGACAGCTACATGTATAGATGGTAAGGCGATTTATACTTTGAGCAATGCACCATTGGGAAGTTACAGCTTTTCAGCGGTATATAGCGGCGATGCAAATTATAATACTGCAACAGGCTCAATAGATAGTTATATTGTCAGTAAAAAGATTCAGGCCGACCTTACAGTCAGCGGAGTACCTGCAGAAATAAATTATGGCGATTCTCCATTTGCCTTGAGTACGGCAGGAGGTACTGGAGATGGAGCGATAAGCTATGAGGTTACGACAGGTACATCGATCAGCGTGGATGCGGCAACCGGAACGGTGACTATCGTAGGAACCGGAAAGAGTGTTGTTACGGCATCCAAGGCAGGAACAGAAATCTATGAACCTATTAGTGCCGAAGTAACAGTAGATGTAGCAGCAAAAAGGCTGACCATTAGCGGAGTAAGCGTAGAAGATAAGGCTTATGACGGAACTACGGCTGCTACGATAACGGGAATAAACCTTACAGGCATTGTTGGTACGGATAACGTTACTGTTAGCGCCGTGGCTGTCTTTATGGATCCCGATACAGGAGAGTTCAAGGCGGTGGACCTGTCCGACATCCATCTGGACGGAAGTGACGCAGGCAGATATACAATAGCTTCGACGGCGGCAGCTATAACAACAAAAGCAATCATTTCTAGAGCTACGCCTGCTGTTCAACTAATTGCGCCAAATACAACAACTGTGGAACCGGGGGATACGGTGAGCCTGGCAGCGATTGTTACAGGGGCAGCCAATGGAGCAGTCCCAACCGGTTCGGTTGCGTTTTTCAAGGGAGATGTTGAGCTGGGGACGGTTGCATGTACAAGCGGCCAGGCAATTTATACCTGGATTAATATACCGGCAGGCACTTATAGCATTGAGGCGCGTTATAGCGGGGACGGGAAATATATTTCCGCAACAGATACAATAGCCGGTTATACCGTAAGTAAGCTGAATCAGGCAGCTTTGACGGTCAGCGGAGTACCTTCGGAAGTACATTATGGTGATGCATCCTTCACCCTAAGCGCTACAGGGGGCAGTGGAGATGGAACGGTAGGTTTTGCGATCAAAGCCGGAACATCATTAAGTGTGGCTGCGAATACCGGAGCAGTAACTATAGCAGGCGCCGGGGACAGCATTATCACGGTGACCAAAGCCGGAACAGGCATATATAATCCTGTCAGCGTTGATGTGAATGTCAGTGTTGAAGCGAAAAGTCTGAGCATAAGCGGAGTAAGTGTAGAAGATAAGGAATATGATGGAACTACGGCTGCAAAGGTAACGGGAGGAATGATTGAAGGAGGCCTTGTTGCCGGTGATGATGTAACCCTCGTTACAAGCACTGCGGTTGGACAATTCATTGATGAAATCATAGGTGCGGATAAGGTGGTAACCATCAACGGTTATACACTTGGTGGGGCGGATGCGGTGAACTATGACCTGAAACAGCCTCTTCCACTTACTGCGGATATACAAAAAAGGAATATTACCATAAAAGCAGTTGAAATTAAATGCAAGACTTATGACGGCACAACTGCAGCAGCTGTTACTTATGTTACGTTGAATAGAAAGGTGGATGGCGATGACGTATATGTACCGACTGCGGCAGCAATCGCTTCATTCTCAGATGCAAGTGTTGGCAATGGCAAACCTGTAAGTGTGACAGGGCTTGCACTTGCGGGGGTGGATGCAGGAAATTATGTACTGGACTCAACCACGGCATCGGCAGTGGGGAATATTTTACCTGATGGAGATGTATTGCCGCCTGATTTTAGTCCTGTAGAGGTCAGTATCTATTCCGGAACGAAAATTACGCTCATCATGGGGACCACCGGAGCATCCGTATATTACACCCTTGATGGCAGTGTGCCCACAGTTGCCAGCAATAAATATACTGTTCCGATACCCATTACAGGAGATCCCGGAACCAAGGTTACAATAAAGGCGCTCGCAGTAAAGACGGGAATGGCAAACAGCGGTATAGCAACCAAAGAGTATACGATTGCCAAGCCGGGGACATTTTCAATAGTATGCGAACCTGATAATCAAATAGTTAAAATGAGTTGGGATGCGATTCCAGAAGCTAAAACATACAAGGTATACAACGGTATCAATTACCTGGATTACGGAGTTGCCCGTCCAGACGGAAAATATGGATTCAATGCGACCGGGCTGACCAATGGTACACAATACACTTTCACGGTACAGGCACTGGACTCCGGAGATTGTATTATTAAAACCGCACAGGCCAGCGCAATCCCCAGAACTGTCCCAGGTGCGCCGACCGGCATAGCGGCGACGGCCGGTAACGGACAGGCAACGGTAAGCTTTGAAGCTCCGGCTGATAATGGAGGAAGTACGATAACAGAATATGTCGTAACCTCCAGTCCGGGCAGTATATCCGTGAAGGGAGCAGGCAGTCCTATAACCATATCAGGTTTGACCAACGGTATGACATATACCTTTACTGTAAAAGCCGTCAATGCTGCAGGAAATGGAGAGAGTTCACCGGCATCCAATGCTGTTACTCCATTTTCGCCGCCAGGCAGCGATTCAGACTCGGATGATACAACAACTCCTGCTGTTACGCCTACGCCTGCCGCAGTAACAGTCAACATAATTACGACTCCACGAACAGAAAATGGAGCGCCTTCTGTTACTGGTATTGTAAATGCAGATGCAAAAGATGACGGAAAGGGAACAGCAACCGCCGCACTGACGGAAAGCCAGGTCGAAGATGCCTTGAATAAAGCGCTTACAGAAGCTGCTAAGAATGGTGGAGACACGGAAATTGGGGTTGAAATCAAGGTAACCGCTCCAGCTGGTGCAAAATCCGTCGAAGCAGGCATCCCAAAGGCTGCGGTTGATACAGTAGCCGGGAGTAAGGCGGTTGCCATGAGCGTATCGACACCTCTTGCCGAAATATCCTTTGACAGAAACTCGCTGGATACCATCTCCAAGGCGGCAGGAGATGTGAAAATTTCCGTATCCAAGGTAGATACAGCAACACTTTCTTCTGAAGCAAAAAATACCGTCGGCGACAGGCCGGTATTCAATTTCAATGTATCAAGCGGTGATAAGACGATTTCACAGTTCGGAGGAAATGTAACCGTATCCATTCCGTACACTCCCAAAGCCGGAGAAGATTCGAATGCCATTGTCATTTACTACATCAATTCAGAGGGTAAACCGGAAGAGGTCGGTAATTGTGCATATGATCCGGCAACAGGAACGATCCGATTCACAACCAGCCATTTCTCAACGTATGCGGTGGGCTACAACAAAGTCAGCTTCAAGGATGTGCCTGCAAACGCATTGTACGCCAAGGCGGTCGGATTTGTGGCGGCAAGGGGTATTACGGATGGCACCGGAAACGGTAACTTCAGCCCTGAAGCGAAATTGACCAGAGGACAGCTGCTCGTCATGCTGATGAGAGCATACGGCATCAACCCTGACAAAGCTCCGAAGGACAACTTTGCAGATGCCGGGAATACCTGGTATACGGGTTATCTTGCTGCAGCAAAAAGATTGGGCATATCGGATGGCATAGGCAACAATAAGTATGCGCCCGAAAAGGAGATCACCAGGCAGGAGATGTATACACTTTCATATAATGTGCTGAAATCCATCGGCCAGCTGTCGGCTGATACATCAGGAAAGACATTGAAAGGCTTCACCGATGCAGACAAAGTAGCGACCTGGGCAAAGGAAGCCATGACGTTTATGTCGAATAACGGAATTGTTGTCGAGAACGGCAGCAGGCTAAATCCGGACGAGAAGGCAAACAGGGCGTATATGGCTCAAGTACTGTATAATTTACTATCGAAATAGTCCAAGCGGAGAAGTGGGCTTACTTGATAACACAATAAAAGATCAGTATGACAAAAACAGGAAGCCTCCATAGCTTCCTGTTTTTGCATAGTAAATATACAACACCCAGTATCTCCCGCTCTCCATTCAAAAAGTCGGTAACCTGCGGGTAGTTCAGCCGCCCGTTGATTATTCCACGATTAGCTTCGTGCTTACCCTTTGAAGGGCTGGGGCGAGATCCTTTTCATCAGTCATATCAAGTACGGGATAGCCGTCCGCACCGAAATGCACGCGGCGCAGTCCGGTGCTTCTGGGTCCGTCCACACCCGGACGGGCATGGTAGGAATTCCAGACATCCCCGTTATCGTCCGTTACATAGGCATTGTGCCCGGGGCCGAATTCTCCCGGCACACTTCTGCTGGTTAGCAGAGGATAGTTGCATTTTGTCCAGCTATTGGGGTCTAGCAGATCGCTGTTCAAGTCAGCGGTGAGCAGTCCGACCACATAGGTGGCGTCCACGGCCGCGCCGGAGAAGGTAAGGAACAGATAACGGTCTGTTTTAAGCGCAAACGGACCTTCGTCCACAAACGTGTGGTTGTTCTCCCAGCCGTATTCGGGCTTTGTTAAAAGAATCGGATCGCTTGTCAGCTTCCAGGGCTCGTCGGGATTGATTTTGGCAAGGTAGACCCATGCGCCGATGTCCACCGGAAGGAACTGGCGTTCCGACCATGCCACATAATATTCGTCACCCTCGATGACAGTCATGTCCAGTGAGATGGTCTTTCCGGCTTCGCACAGGTAGGAACCGTCTTTTTTAACCACCCTAACAGGCCGGGACCAATCATTCCGGTTCAGCGGGTCGCCGCCGGTTCTCAGTTTCATGACGTTGGATTCCTCCCGGAAGAACTCTCCTGTGGTGCAGGCAAAGAAAATATAGAGCTCACCCTTTATGACATGGAACTCCGGCGCCCAAAGCAAGCCTTTGACGTCGTCATAGGTGCTGGAGTCCAGCAGCAGAACTTCTTTGGCGCCGATCAGCCCTGTGATGGAGTCGGCGCGGCGGATATAAAGCGTATGGTTGTTGTCGGCGTCATTGGTAGCGATAAAATAGTAGTGGTCCCTCCATTTGCGGATGCAGGGGTCAGCGCGGTCATATGCGACAGGGAAGGGATAACGGTCCTGATGAACGCTGCCCTTCAGGGTGTAAACGCCCGGCTTGGCCCAGTTGGCGCAGGAGCCGAACCAGTCCACGGCTTTTTCTTGGACCGTACCATCGTCATAAACCGCCTTCGCTTTGAAGTTTTTCAACTCCACAGGGGACGAAGCCGTGATTGTTTCGGGAACCTCGATAGAAGTGTTTTGAGGTGTGGAAAGCCTTCGCCTGAGCCTGGCTTCGACCTCCGCGGGGATGGAAATCGTATTATGCGGTATCGCGCCTTCGATCCCGGTTTCGTAGACCGGCAGCGTTACCGCTTCGATATCCGCAGGCGTGGAAGCGCTATTCAGAACAAAAATATCTGCTGTATCATTTCGATGCCACCTGCCTTGTTCATCCTGCCAACGAAGCACATATGTATTTCCGGCACTGTTGTATTCACAGGTGATCTGCGTGGCAAACATATCAGCCTTGAGATTCAGAAGTCCGACTTCCCGGTACTGGAGCAAATCATCCGTCTGAAACAGAAGAACCTTTCCCCTGCTTTCATTATCCGGTTCGCCGTCGGCAGTCACACGCACGGCCGCCACGCCGTAGCCGCCCTCTTTCAAGGCGAACAGACAAGGGCTTTTAAGGCTTTTGGGGTTCATGGTGCAGTCGGCGTTTTCGGTGGCCTTTGCAAACAAAATGCCGGAATTGTGGTTGAGAGCCACGAAGCTCCCATCCTGGGCACGGTACGCCAGATGCATGGAATAAGCCAGTCTTTTGGCGTAGAGTATATCTTCCTGCGGCTTTCTTGTATAACACAATATCATATGCTCGGAATTCGTCATTTCAGTTCCTCCATAAAAAATTCTAAGAAGCGTTCGGTTTTATATAATTGTACTATAATGATAAAATCACGGAATGTCTACAGCATAATTGATACTCTGTAAAACTATTTTGACATTTTAACTCAGCTTGGGAACCAGCCACAATTTCTTTTTTCTGAATTGTCTGGTAAGTAAAAATATTATTACAACGTGTAAAAAATATTTGACACGGAGTTAAATTTGTTGTACTATGAGTATAGGAAAATTTACTCACCAAGAATAGGAGTGAAAAATATGTATTACCAAGAGAAAAAAACAATCGCGTCGATTATTTCCGGAGTATTGATACTGGCGGCATATATAGCTTATGGAGTTTCCAGGTATCTGGAGATCGGATACGACCTGCTTAACGACTTGAAATTCTGGGCGACTGCAATGCTGCTTGCGATCGGCGGCGGTATAGTTGTAACGATAATTATTCAGATCATCTTTCATATTATTCTTGCAGTTTCAAATGAGGTCGCAAAAGAGCTGTCAAAAAGGTCAACCCGCAGTGGGAAGGATGAAACCTGTGAAGAGCTTGAGATTAATAGTTTTGAAGATGAAATGGATAAGTTGATTTCACTGAAAGCAATGAGAAATTCTTTTATAGTTGTTGGAGCAGGTTTTGTTGCCGCACTTGTTTCATTATACATGGAAATGCCGCCGGCAGTCATGCTAAACGTTATTTTTGCGGCATTTGTACTGGGATCGCTTTTTGAGGGCTTTTCACAATTGTATTTTTACAGGAGAGGGATCAAAAATGGCTAAATACATGATTCATAACAATATAAGAAAATTACGTTTTTATAATAATGAGATGACGCAGCAGGAACTAGCTAAGAAAACCGGCGTTACAAGGCAGACGATTGTTGCGATCGAGAACGGCAAGTATTCTCCTACTTTGGAACTTGCATTCCGTATAGCAGATGTGTTTGAAACAAAGCTCGAAGAGGTGTTCTCTCGTGAAATTATCGATGATAAGACTAACCGTATAAAGGAGGAGAATAAATGAGTTCGAATAAAAAAACTGCAAGAATTGCGGGTCTGCTATTCCTTTTGATGGTGGTGTTCGGTTTGACTGCGGAGATTTTTTTCAGGCAGAAAATATTTGCGCCGAACGATATAACCTTGACGGCAAACAATATTTTATCAAATGCTTTTTTATACAGGGCAGGTATAACAAGTGATATCCTGATGGCTTTAAGCTATTTGCTTACTGCCATGGCTCTGTTCAAACTGCTTTCTTCAGTAGACAGGAATATGGCTTCGGCAATGGTGGTTTTAGCGGCTGCTGGCAGTGTTCTGCTTATGTTCAATATTCTGAATGAGATCGCGCCGCTTTACATTTTAAGCGGGAATGAGTATTTGAACGTTTTTAGCACTAACCAGCGCCAGGCTCTGGCAGTGTTTTTCTATGATTTGTACGGGCATGGATATATGATCGGCCAAATATTCTTTGCACTTTGGGTACTTCCCCTGGGTATGTTAATAAATAAAGCGGGGTTTATTCCAAAAATCTTCGGTATCTTGTTTATTGTTGAAAGTGTTTTGGGATTTCTGTCGGTAATTGTTCATTTTATTGCGCCAAACGCGACTATAGAGGCAATTGCCCTGCTTCCAGGGACAGCAGCCGAGTTCTTATTCATGTTCTGGCTTTTGCTTCGCGGAATCAATGAACGTGTATTGATTCAAAAATCGAGCGAACAAGGGGTGCTGAAATGAAAGCTGTTGTGTATGATAAAAGGAATTCTCCAAATCTCCTGGCTATAAAGGAAATAGAGAAACCCTTTCCAGGCGGCGACGAAGTTTTGGTAAAAATTCATACTGTTTCAGTAAATGCGGCTGACTACCGCTCAATGAAGATGGGAATTATTCCGAAACGAAAAATCTTTGGCTCCGATATTGCAGGAACAGTCGAGGCGGTCGGGAAAAACATCAAACGGTTTTCAATCGGAAATGAAGTCGCAGGGGATATATCTGCTGCTGGCTTTGGGGGCTTTGCCGAATATGTCGCTGTTCCGGAGAATGTATTGACTTTTAAACCGGCAGATGTTGCATTTGAAACTGCCGCTGCCGTTCCGATGTCGGCTGTCACGGCACTGCAGGCGCTTCGCGACAAAGGACGGGTTCAATGCGGGCAAAAGGTTTTGATTTGCGGCGCCGGTGGCGGCGTCGGTACTTTTGCGGTACAGCTTGCCAAATACTTCGGGGCGGAAGTCACCGCTGTATGCGGTGAGAATAATGTGAAGATGATTCAGTCTCTTGGGGCGGATTATGTCATAGATTATAAGCAAAACGACTTCACAAAAAGAGGCGATCTGTATGATCTGGTTCTGGCCGTAAATGGAAACTATTCGCTGTTCTCGTATAAACGCTTGCTAAAGCCGGAGGGTATTTGTGTAATGGTCGGCGGCAGTTTATCACAGGTTTTAAGATCACTGCTGTTTGGAGCATTTTTATCAATGGGCGGCAGAAAGTTGCGTTCTCTGTTAGCCAAACCCGATATAAAGGATTTGGAGTTTATAATGGAGCTTGTTGCCACCGGTAAGGTTACTCCCGTTATTGACAGATATTATCCTCTTCATGAAACCGCTGAAGCTGTACGGTACCTCGGCGAAGGCCATGCCCGCGGGAAAGTTGTCATTACTGTTTTTCAGAAATAGCCGCCATAATGGCGGCTATTCAGAAACTAATCCATCTATTGAAGCTCGTATACGACAACTCCCGATAGCAAAGTATTCAATACGATTTCATTTTTGCCGTCCTTATCCACATCGGCTATTACAGGTGCCGCCAAACACCCGTTGGACTGCGGATCGCCCAGGGAACCCGGCAGATCGGCGGAGGTAATTATGTTGCCGCTGTTATTGAGAATTATCAGTCTTCCGTCGACTTTGGCATCCTTCTCCGTCCAGGTGGTTACAATTATCTCCTTGCTGCCATCCTTATCAACGTCGGAAACAGTTGGCCTGGAAGTAAATTCGAGCGTACCCCTTTCTTCCTGGTAGGCTTTAAACGGCCAGGAATGTTTCTCTTGCTTGTCCAGCCAGTAACAGTGCAGTTTTCCGTCGTAAGTGGAAGTAAGGATTTCCTTGTTTCCGTCTCCATCGATATCCTCGACCACAGGATTGTTCATTGCGCTTGAAATTATATTGAAATCTTCCGCGGCACTGTTGATCGGAGGTGAAGACCTCGGCAAAACCGCCCAGTCGTATTGTCCCGCCTTGAACCTTTCCCTGTTGCCCTGAAGAATCATTACGGTTTCGTAAAGTGACGGAGGCATTCCAGTGGGAGCGTCAAACATTTTACAAGACACTACTACTTCGTTTATGCCGTCGGAGTTCACATCGGCAACTGTCGAAGCCCCCATTGCAAACTGTCCTGCCACTCTGATGTCATCGGGGGAATTGGACTTTACGTTTCCCCAGCCTTCATTTTCAACCTTTTTTTCATACTCGTAATTTTCCCAGGCGCCGATTTTACCCCAGGTACGTCCTCCAAAGACGTGACTTGCAGCTACCAGCGATCCGTCGGCATTATAGGCGCAAATTGACCGGGTGTCGGAGGGCACGATGATTTCCGGCTTTCCGTCCATATCGACATCGCCGACCGAAATATTGTCGTTATATATTCCGAATGCATAAGCTGTAGAATTGCGGACACCGATATCCCTGTTGTTTTTATTGACAAAGCCATCCAGATTGCTTTGGAGCTGGGGCCAGCCAGCCCTGACCCTGCCGTTGCATTCGTATACCCATACATTCCTGGAGAAGTTCCCGGTAAAACCTGCAATGATCTCATACGTTCCATTGCCATCCAGATCTGCAACCTTGACAGACTTTGCCTCGCGATCGTTTCCGACAGGCTTTTGCGGCCAACCCGGCTTGAACCTGCCATTGGCGTCATATACGGCAACATAACCCTTCTGGGATCCGACGACTATTTCAAGCTTTCCGTCTTTATCGATATCCTTTACGATAACGTCGCTCCATACACGTCCGGCGCTCCCGCCGATATCTTTATCGGGGTTCGTAATATCGGCTCCGGTGTTGACCCTCCATATCAGCTTTCCGGTCAAGGCGTCGAGGCATGTGACAGAAGCGGATGCCGAGATGATTTCGAGCTTACCGTCCTGATTTATATCAGTCACAACCGGCGATGAATACGCAGCGCCCGCAACCCATTCGTTTTCATATTTACCGCCGTTTTTCCACTTGACTGCCGGCTGGCCTTCGGGGTATTTAAAAGGTTTGCTTGTATCCATTGTAAACGTGTTTGCTTTTTTATCTTCCGTCGTATAGATGTTCAGCAATTTGCCAAGCTCTAGCAAATTGTAATAATAGTTATTGTCTACCACATACGTTACAGCCCTTACGAAGGTATAGTCGAAGCTGCTTCTTGCCGTGGACAGCACTGCCGGCTTTGCTTTCGTACCGGCGGAAATTTTCAGTTCGCTGCCTGTGGAGGTATAATCCTTCTTTGAATAAACCCTTATTATGTTCGATTTTTCATCTATGGTTACCTTGAACTTCCCGGGAGTTTTTTTCAGTGCCTGGGCTATATCCCTTATATTAAAATACTTTTGTCCTTTTATAGTGTATGTTTGAAATTTGACTTCGTTTTTATTGACCAGTACTCTTGAAATATTGGGAACAGCCGGTATTGTGACCAGCGAAGACCCCTGTTTTACGGAAATATTGGTCAATTTCAATCTGTCTTCGGTATTTCCGCAGCCAAGCTGGCCGTCTGTATTTTTTCCGCAGCTCCATACGGTTCCGTCAGCCTTGACTGCCAGGGTATGCCTTGCACCCGCGGCAACATCGACCACGTTTTCACCTGTTTTGACCGGAAGTCTCTGAAGTGACGTGTCGCCGGTGCCTGCCTTTCCTTCATTGTTATTGCCGAAGGTGTACAGGGTACCGTCTTTTTTGATGATAGCAGTATGGTTTACACCATTGGAGACCGTCTGAACCTGATCGGTTATATAAGTTATGCCTGTTCTGTCGGCGCTGAACTGCAAGCCTATCAAGCCGGAGCCCCACGCATAAAGCTTATTGTCGGACTTTACCGCAAAGGTGTTCTCATCTCCGGTTGATGCCGATATTACGTCATCAGTTATATAAACCGGGGAATTTCTGTTGATTGTAGTACCGTCGCCCAATACGCCCTTGTCGTTGGCTCCGAAGGCATACAGCTTTTTATCTTTGGTTATGTAAACTGTTTGCTCCATGCCTGAAGATATATCGGAGACGCCGGATGCTATTTGGACCGGCGTCGATCTGCTGATGTTTGTGCCGTCCCCCAGCTGTCCGAGCTTATTTTGTCCTACCGACCAAAGCGTTCCGTCTTCCTTTATTATAACTGAGAAATTATAGCCTGCCGAAGTTTTTGATACGTTATCCATTATTTTTACAGGTGTAAGGACAGTGTTCCTGTTCCCGACACCAAGCTGCCCGTAACTGTTGTCGCCAAAGCCCCACAGGCTGCCGTCGTTTTTGACAGCCAGGGTATGGTGATTTCCGGCCGAGGCCCATTTTACATCGCTCATTATCTTGACTGGACTCGGCCTGTCGATTTTTGTCCCGTCACCAAGCTGCCCGTAGAAATTGTCGCCGCATCCCCAGAGTGTGCCGTCGGGCTTGAGTATCAGAGAGTAGTTCAGCCCTGCAAAAACTCTTGTATTTGCCTGTGCGTATGTGAATGGGCCGAATGCACTCAGCGCCGAAACGATCAGGATTGCTGCTGCCAATGTAAATACAGAGATAATTTTAAGTATAATTGCTTTTTCTCTCATACTATTCCACCCCTTAAGCGGTACGATATTATTTCAGCCAGTTTTCAGTCATTACTTACTATTTCGGCATCAACCGGTAAAAATCATATATAAACGAAACAAGGTATTGACGCCGCCCTTTCATTGGTAGACAATTGAGAGAATAGTAATATATTAGCAGGAGAATAGAAATGGAACTCTGCATTGTCAATGCTCCGTGCAAGGTCTGAAGCGGACGAAACTGCACGGAGCGGATCAAGCTCGTCCGTTCGGCTTTGCACTTTCAATAAATCGTTATGATTCTATTTGAAAGAGGAGCAAAGTCATGATAAAAAATTTTGCATCTATCATCAGGGAGCTTCGTACTTTCCTGATTTTATGGATCACACAATCGTTTTCGGCTCTAGGCAGCGCAATGACCAACTTTGCGTTGATTATATGGTCTTATCAGCAGCAAGGATCGGCGCTTGCAACCTCGCTTCTGGCCATTTGTTCCTATGCGCCTTATGTTTTGCTGAGTATCTTCGCGGGTACTTTGAGCGACCGTTGGAACAAGAAGGCCACGATGCTTGTAAGTGATAGCTTTGCGGCGCTTTGTACCGTTTCGGTGCTTATTCTGATGACAACCGGTAACCTCCGGATTTGGCATTTGTATCTTATCAACACTTTAAACGGTATAATGAACACGGTTCAGCAGCCGGCTTCAGATGTGGCGACAACACTTCTGGTTCCGCAAAAGCATTACCAAAAGGTAAGCGGGATGCGTTCCTTTTCCAATTCGCTGGTGAGCATACTGACGCCTGCTCTAGCCGCTGCAGTGCTCTCCTTCGCGGGAATCCGGGCTGTCATCCTGTTCGATCTGATTACCTTTGCCACAGCATTCCTTGCGTTGCTGTGCTTTGTCAAAATTCCTCAAGCCGGGAAACCAAGCGCCGCCGGGAACGAGACAATATTGCAGGCTGCAAAAAGCGGCTTGCGTTATCTCAGGGACAACAGGGGAATTCTGCACCTGATCCTGTTTCTAGCCGTAATCAATTTTACAGCCTCCATCTTCAACGCTGCCCTGCCTGCCATGATGCTTTCACGTGCCGGCGGCGGAGAATGGGCGCTGGGCATGGTCAACACCGTTACCGGGATAGCAACGATGCTGGGAAGCATTTTGGTCACGATACTGCCGCCGCCTAAAAGCCGGGTTCGAGTCATCTGTAACTGTCTGCTTTTTGCCATGAGTACCGAGAACTATATCCTCGCTTTTGGCCGATCGACAGTGGTGTGGTGCCTGGGAGCAATTCTGGGGTGGATATTCATTCCTATGATGGGCGCCAATATGGATGTGCTTTTTCGGACGAAAATCCCTGTTGAGATGCAGGGGCGCGTTTACTCGGCGAGGAATACCCTGCAGTTTTTTACTATCCCTCTGGGATATTTGTGCGGAGGTATTTTGGTTGACAGGGTGTTTGAACCCTTTATGGCAGTGCAGCCGACGGGCGGTCTGTGGGTTGTGCTTCTGGGAGCCGGAAAGGGCTCCGGGGCAGCATTATTATTCTTTGTGATCGGGATATTCGGCGCTCTGTCCTGTCTGCCTTTCCGGGCGGATAAACACATCTGGAGACTGGAAGACTAATTATAGAAGCACAGGGCAGCTTTTTCGGCTGTCCTGTGTTTTTTGTTTTCAATGTAAATAATAAAATTATCCATAGGATTTACTATACTTTGTTGATTGTCTATTATATTGCAGAGTGGTACTATTTATCGAAAATCCAGTTCTATGATGAGAAAGGATGAATCACTATGCAATATGGCAAATCAATTTTCCCCGTCCGGCCTAATGACCCTATGGCTTATGTTTTCACCCCGCAGGAGTTTGGCGCCGATCCCGGCGGCAAGGGCGACAACACCGCCGCACTGCAGGCGGCCATAGACAAGCTGGAGTCAGAAGCAAAGAATGGAATCATTTTCATCCCGGAAGGCATCTATCGTTTTGAAGGAACAGTACAATTATGGTGGGGCATCCGTCTCATCGGTTTTGGAGAAAAACGTCCGGTTTTCACCGTGGCAGACAATACTCCCGGCTTCCAGGGACCTGATTCGAAATACATCATCCATTTCCGCGTGAACAAGCCCGGCCCTGGCGAAGAACTGCGGGATGCACAGAACATAACTTTTTTCAACGGTATCCGCAATATCGATTTCAAAGCAGGTAAAGGGAATCCCGGGCTGGTAGCCTGCCGTTTCCGTGTGGCCCAGCTTTGTTCCATTGAAGACTGCGATTTCTATATGGAAGACAACCGCGCGGCTGTCGAGATGGTCGGCAACGAAATTGAGCGCTGCCGCTTCTTTGGCGGTCAGTACGGCATTCTTACAGGTGAAACCGTCCCATATTGGCCCTTCTATCTGGGTGACTGCGTTTTCTCCGGACAGTCCAGAGCCTGCATTTCGACCTACCGCGCCGGTATGACAATGCTTCGCAATACGCTCTCCAACGCCCCCTACGGTGTGTATGTACCGAACAAGGAGCGTGACAACCACTATATCGAGGAATTCGAACGCCTGTATATGCAGGATTGCCGCCTGGAGAACCTCACGGTAGCCGGCATCAGTATGAACATGGTGCGCTATCCGCAGAACTGGCTGCACGCGAATAAAATATTCTGCAGGAATGTGCCAAGGTTCCTCGAATCCTTCGCCTATCAGTATAACCACCACATAGGAGTCCCCCACATCGAATCGGAAACGGAATGCTACAGCGTTAACATCGACATGGGTCTGCGCATCGACGTGGATAATGAGGATGTCAACCGCCGTTTTGATCTGCGCTACGGCATTCAGCCTGAAAAAGACCTGCCTGCCCCCTCTGATCCGGACTATGTGCCCATGCCTGCCGTGATGGATTGGGTCAACATCAGGGATCTGGGCGCTAAAGGCGATGGAATGACTGACGATACCGAGGCTTTTGAACGGGCCATCGCGGAGCACCGGGCAATTTATCTGCCCCAGGGCCGCTATATGATCTCGCGCGGGTTGGAACTTAAGAAGGATACCGCTATTCTGGGGTTGCATTGCAGTATGACAAGGCTGTGCATGAAGGATCATACCCCGGGTTATGATAACGATAAAATACCGGCCTCCATGTTCAAGATACCCGAGGGCGGTTTGAATCATATTTCGGGCATCTGTTTTGACGGGGGTAAAAACAGGGGAGTAATTCAGGTGGATTGGATGGGCGCACCGGCTTCCATTATGGAAGACTGCCTCTTCAGCTTTGGCGGCCATGGCGGCGTCAACAAGGGCCGTGACCGTTACTACGGTATTTATGTACACGATGAAGGCGCCGGTGTGTTCAAGAACATATGGATGCCCGATGTTTGGACCAGGGATGGCTTCCATATCAGCAATACTTCCGCCCCCGGCCAGATATGGATGATTTCCGTCGAACATCATCTGGACATAGAAGTTGTGCTGGAGAAGGTCTCGAACTGGAAAATTGTCGCGCTGCAGACGGAAGAGAATCTGGGCAGCGAATATGCTTCTTCCATCCGCATAGAGGATTGCTGGGATCTCGAAATCGCCAACCTGTTCCAATACAGAGTACAGGCTATCGATATCCAGCACCCGAACGCTGCCGTCATCAACAACTGCAAGAACCTGACTATTAACGGTATTCACTGCTTCAGTATCGGACCGACGCCCTTCACAAACTCTGCACTGATAGACGGCAGGCTTTTTGTAAAGGATCAGGAGATCGGTACTCTGCATGTAAACTGCTAATAACTTTATTTATTAATATAAAAACTAAAGTTTATACTGTTTTATGACGTACAGCCAACGAATATAATTATGGATGTCAGAAATATCAGAGTTTTCTCCGGAGAAACCATATGCATGACAAAAAAAAGGAGGATATTGTATGAAATTTAGTCGTATTTTTACCCTCGTAATCGCTGTTCTAATGTTACTGACAATGTTTGCAGGCTGTCAGCAGGCAGGGAATACGGAAAATGAAAAAACCGTAAGCCCCAGCACTAGTGCAACAACTGAAAGCACGGCTACCGCTTCTGAGAAACCCAAGGAAATCAAGACGTATACCGCATTTGTAAACGGTCCGGCCATCATAAGCGGCGATGACTGGGAAACTCCCGTCGGTAAAAAACTTACCGAATTAACAGGAGTTAAACTCGTTGTAGATCGTCCGGTCGGTTCCGACACAAGGCAAAAAGCCGGCGTTATGATCGCTTCCGGCGATTATCCGGATCTGATCTGGGGCGGCGAGGCCATGGGTGAATTCCAGGCGGCACAGGCACTTGTTCCGTTGAATGACCTGATCGACAAGTACGGAACGAACATTAAAACATCATATCGTCCGTCTGAATTGAATCTTTTGAAGCAGAAAGATGGTAATATTTACTTTATAGGAACGCTTAGAGCGTCTGTCGACAATCTTTATCCCGCAGCTGGTTTCTATCTTACCAGAGACGTGCTCGAGAAGCAGGGTTGGCCGAAAATAAAGACCTTAAGCCAGTACAAACAGGCAATAAGAGATTATATAAAGACGAATCCCGATACCAACGGCGTAGCAAACATAGGTTTCTCGCTTACAACAGAGGGCAGCAGAATATCCTCGCTTCAGTACGGTTGCCCGAGGTACCTTGCAGGAAGCCCGAATGACGGCGTAACGGTTATCGACCCGACTACTTTCCAAGCCAAGGTAGTTTTGACACAGGATTTCAATCTGGAATACCTGAAGTTCATGAACGAGTTCTGGAAGGAAGGCCTTCTCGACAAGGAAATCTTCATGCAGACTACCGAACAGTATAATGCAAAGATCAGCGCCGGCCGTTTTGTTGGTTTCTTCGACCAGAGATGGTCCATTACCAATGCTTTGAATGCTGTCGATCAGCAGAAGATGTACAACAAGGTTCCGGTTGCTCTACCGATCGTATTTGACAATGTCCAGCAGGAAAGGTATCAGGGTCCGCTGTCCTTTGCAACTGCAAACGGAATAGCTATCAGTAAGAAAGCCAAGGATCCCGATGCGATCATGCAGTTCCTCGATCAGATGTGCACCGAAGATGCCACCAAGCTGTATTACTGGGGTGTCGAGAATGTTGATTATACCGTAAAAGATGGAAAACTGTCCAAATCAGCTGAACAATGGGCTAACTTCAATAGTCCTGATTACAACAACAAAGAGGGTATAGGCATATTCCAGTACCTGCCTGTAAGAGAAGGCCTTGCTAATGATTTCGGCAAGCTTTCAGACGGCAGCTATGTCAATCCCAGAAACACCGAAGAGTACGCTCAGCTTAAGTACAGGCCTGACGAGAAGGAAATCCTGAATGCATACGGCATCAAGACATTCAATGATCTCTTTGCTCCCAACTATCCCGCCACGTACGAAGTAGGCTGGTCACTGCGCTCCAAGCTGCAGTCCGATCATCCGGGCAAGATTGCAATAGAAAAGGCTCTTGAGACATCTACTCAGTACATTCCGAAGATTATCATGTCAAAGACTCAGGATGAGTTTGACAATCTGTGGAAAGAGTATCAGGGCAAGCTTGCAAAACTCGATCTGAAGGCATACGAAGATGCAATCAGCCAGATGGCCAAGGATGGATCCGTATACTACAAAAACTAAATCACATTAAAAACGGGACTTAAAGGTAAGGTCAGAGTAAGCAGAAGATTTGCACCTCTTCTGCTTACTCTGTATAAGTGCCGATCCATCAGGCAGGAGGATAATTATGCAGCAAATAGTCAAATCAAGCAAAAGAACAGATCTTGCACCTGGCCGTAAAGGTACATTGCTGCGGAAGTTGATAGAGCAAAAACAGCTTGTCGTGTTGTCGGTACCTTTCATGCTCATTGTCATCTTATTCAGCTATGTTCCACTTTGGGGATGGCTCATGGCATTCAAGGATTATAAACCCGGAGTGTATACCATACTGAATGCTCCCTGGGTCGGATTTAATAACTTCAAGGAGCTTTTCAGCGATTCATACTTTTACCTGGCTCTTCGCAACACCCTTGGAATCAGCAGTCTGAAGCTGGTATTCGGCTTCGTTGCAGCAATTACCCTGGCAGTAATGTTGAACGAAATAAAGATAAAGGCTTTCAAGAGAACCGTTCAAACAATTTCATATCTGCCGCATTTCATATCCTGGGTTGTAGCTGCCAATATAGTTTTTATGTCGCTTTCTCCAGACGGCGGAATAGTGAATACCGTTCTTGTCAACCTGGGGCTGGTGAAGGATCCCGTACCGTTTATGGGAATGAAGGAATACTTCTGGCTGATAGTCGCCCTGTCGAACGTCTGGAAGGACGTGGGCTGGGGAGCGATCATATACCTGTCGGCCATGGCCGGTATCGACCCCTGTCTTTATGAATCCGCTGCAATAGACGGAGCAGGAAGGCTCAAGAGGATTTTCCACGTTACGATTCCATCCATAGCTCCGACAATCAAGATACTGCTTGTCCTGAATATCGGGTGGATCCTGTATTCAGGGTTCGAACAGGTTTATCTTCTCGGTAATTCCTCTGTGGATGAGGTCGCACGTACCCTGGAGATCTATGTTTACAATTACGCAATGAAATACTTCCGTTATTCCTACGGTACGGCAATAGGTATATTCAACTCGGTTGTGTCGTTCGTATTGATAACGATTGCCAATAAAGTATCCAAAAAGGTCGATGGGGAAGGTATTTTCTAAAGGAGAGATGGTATGGCTCGCATTCGTGTATCTGTCAATGAAAGAGTGGAAAGCGCAATATTCGATACAATAAACTATGCTTTGATGATTTTCTTATGTATCGTTACGCTTTATCCATTTTTAAACACGCTGGCAATCTCCCTGAACGACGCAATCGACACGGTGCGCGGCGGCATATATATATGGCCGAGAGTGTTTTCACCGTATAACTATATAAAGTTGTTCTCCGAGAATAATAACATTTTGAACGCTACCTTCATTTCGGCATCCAGAGCGATCGTCGGTTCGGCACTGGGCGTATTTTCCTGTATGTCCCTGGCCTTTACTCTGAGCCGGAAGGATTTTGTACTGAGAAAAGTATTCACCAAGCTGCTGGTTTATACCATGTATTTCAGCGGTGGGATCATACCGGTCTATATGCTGATGAGATCGCTTGGACTTATAAATAATTATTTGGTTTATATTCTCCCAGCTATAATCGGCGCGTACAATATTATGGTTATCAGGAGTTATATCGACGGCCTGCCCGCGGGCTTGATCGAAGCTGCCAAAATAGACGGCGCCAGTGAATACAGGATACTATTCCAGATTATTTTTCCATTAAGTCTGCCGGTACTTGCTGTTATCGTACTGTTTATCGCAGTTTCACAGTGGAATTCGTGGTTTGATACGATGCTGTACTGTTCGAGCACGAGAAGCCTCAGTACACTGCAATTTGAACTTCAAAAAATACTGATGGCTTCAAGGATGCTGTCCGAATCGGCGGGCGACGCAGCAACATCAATGTCATCGTCAATGGATGTGTCGGGTATGGTTACGCCGACTTCCATAAGAGCGGCTATGACAATGATTGCAGTACTGCCAATCCTGTGCGCATACCCGTTGCTCCAGAAGTATTTCATTTCGGGCCTGACACTTGGAGGAGTAAAAGGGTAAGTCAAAAGAGAATACGTTTGATGGGAGAAAGTCGGTTTTCACGCATCATTCATGCGAGAGAACCGACTTTCTGTATTGTGTGGGCGACATACCCGATACTTTTTCAAACTTGCAGCCGAAATAAGCGTTGTCGGTATACCCTACCATATATGCAATTTCATATATTTTCAATTCGGTCATTTTCAACAGCCTCATTGCCTCTTCGATGCGCAGCTTATGAAGATAATCGTTGAAATACATCCCGAATTTCTTTTTAAACAACTGTCCAAGATATACCGGATTGATGTAGAAGGCCTCCGCTATGCTCTTTAAAGAAATATTGCTTTTGTAGTTTTTTTGTATATAAGATTCAATTTCACATAATATTCCGTTTGAATTGTTTTCCTTAAGTTGTTTCAAATAACCGGCGCACTCGATACAGAAATCAAGAAAGCTTTTCTTGATGACATGTATACTGGTTTCATTGATGTCGGGAAAGGATATCTTTCCCGATAATTCGTTTGCATCACGCTGCCACCTTGTAATGTCCATGCAGGATGCAAAGACGTCAAATTCGAATTTGATGATATATGCTTTGACGAGGTTTGGAGCAATGAGCTTCTCCTTTATTTCCTGGAACAGGTTATCCACATGCTGCTTAATGGCATCCTGTCTGCAGTTTTCAATATCCTCCTGTAATACACGGAAACACTCGATATTTCCGATATCATGAGAAAAGTTCATATCTTTCTGATCATCATAATGGAAAATACTGTATTGCTGTTTGTAGAAATACGAATTTCGATGGACCTCATGACATGTTTTAAATGATTTTTTTATTTCAGCTATACTATTTACCAGGGTGCCTGTACATATTGTTACTTTCATGTCTCCTGTGCAGGTAAAGCTTTTATAGAGCCTATCCGTGAATACTTTTATGTTATTGTCGTACCTGGACAGGATATTGTTTCCCACAATCATTCCATATCTGTATACGAGCTCTCTATGGATATTCAGAGCGTTTTCACTTCCAATGGCATTTAAAACTATTTCCTCTATCAACTGGCTGCTTCTAAGCCTCTCCCCGTCGCTCAGCCTTTCGGTCCAATCATCATAATTGTCTATCTCGACAAGCACATAGTGGATATTGTCGCCTTCGGTCAGACTTAGCCATTGCCGGGCATAATCGAGCACATTATCATTTATCTCTCCCTCTACAAGTCTCATTACGGTTTCACTGGCCATAGTTCTTGCGCTCCTGTAAAACTCCGCGTCCTTGGTCAGTTCTCCGTATATTTCCTGCCGGAAGCGTTCCAGTATCTCGAGAAGCTCGTTTTCTTCTATCGGCTTCAAAATATAATCCATTACGTTATATTTCATTGCCGTTTTTGCGTACGTAAAATCATCATAGCCGCTGAGTATGATGAACTTTGCCGAAGTCTGCATCTCTTTTACGGCAATTCTTATCATTTCCAGGCCATCGATCTGCGGCATTTTTATATCGGTAATAACCAGGTTCGGAGAATGAAACTTGATCATCTCCAGTGCTTCCGCACCATTTTCCGCCTCGCCGCAAATATAAAACCCGTATTTCTCCCAGTCGATGACTGCCATAAGGTATTGCCTGACGTATGGCTCGTCGTCTACGATCAGTACTTTCAGCATGGACATTTGAATTTACCTTCCCTATAAGATTGCCGGAATTTTTATATAAACCTGAGTCCCTTCATCTTGAACGCTTTCGATGCTGAACTCGAATTCATTCCCATAGAACAGCTTAAGCCTGTTGTATACATTTCTGACTCCTATGCTGGAGCCTTTCAAATCACCCGGCTGCATGAGACTCTTACGAATTTCGTCGAGTCTTTCCGGGGGTATTCCGCATCCGTTGTCTTCTATGAGGATTTCCAATCTATCCTGCACTTTTTTGACCGTTAATGTGATCCGGCCGTTTCCAACCTTCCCCTCAATTCCGTGTACGCAGGAATTCTCGATAAACGGTTGTATCGCCATCTTGGACACTTTATAGTCCATGACCTCATCGGGAACACATATCTCATAATTCAGCTTTTCTGTAAACCGGTATTTCTGAATCTGCAAATAGTCTCTTATATATTCCATCTCCGACCTCACAGTGATCAGGTCGTTCCCCCAGACAAGCATCCTTCGGAAGGTTTTTGAGAGGCTTTTTACGATATCAGCCGTTTCGGTCTCATTTTTCATTAGGCTCCTGATACGTATCGATTCCAGGGTATTGAACAAAAAATGCGGATTTATCTGGCTTTGAAGCGCATTCAATTCTGCTTGTTTGCGTTCCAGTTCCAGGTTCTTTTTTTGGATATCTGCCTCGTATACATCCTGAATCAGTTTTTTGATTCTAAGCGCCATGCTGTTGAAATCCGACATAAGCAGCCCTATTTCATCGGCGCCGCCTTTTTTGTCGATAAGGTCGAAATCCTGATTCTTTACCTTTTCCATATGCCGCGAGATTATGATGATCCGATGGTTGATGGATCTGGAGATCAATATGATTGCAAGGCTCGCAGCCGTAAGGCTGATTAACGCGAGGATCAATACAAAGCCGAGAGCCGGATAAATCGTTCCCCTTATTTTATTTTCGTTGAAGACGCCAATTATCCTCCATCCCGAAAGGCTGGTAGTATCGCTGAGATCCATATTTATAACGAACTTACCGTGATCGGTTTTTACCTTGCTAAAAGGAGTAAAGTAATTATCGCTGGCTATATAGTCAGGATCTGTCGAGTAAACTATGGAGCTGTTGTCATTGACCAGGAATATGTCACCGTCCATGTTCTTGTCTGAAATGATCATTCCGATCATTTTGTAATTGAGGTCGATTTTCAATATGTTCTCACATTCGCCGTTTACTGAGTCAAGTTTTCTTATGATGCTTACCTTTCTTTTTGAAATCAGGGCATTGGACTGTATGCCTGAATATACCAGAATCTTGTTATTTATGTTCTGCAATTTCGAATACCATATGCTGTGCCTTATTTCATCGTCCAGAGTGTAATAGGTGTCTGCAGAGGCTATAGTATTATTGCTGGTATAGACATTGATATCCTCTATGGTATCATAAGCAAGCAGATATTTTTTCAGAAGGTCGCGCAGATATTTGTTAAAATATAAAAAATAATCCTCTACCCCGGTATATTTCCTTTCCAGAAGGTCAGTCAGGTTGTTGTCCTGATAAATGGCGTGAGATAAGGTAATGCCCGAATTTATAAGTCTGGTGAACTCGTTTTTGGTCTTTTCCATGGACGCTGTTATTTGATCTATATTTTCAGCTCTGACGCTATCGGATATTTTTTTGTAAAACAGTGCATTTGTTAAGACAATAGGAATAAAAAGCAACACTATATAGAGTATAAGGAGTTTGTTGCTGAGTTTGATGTCATTAAGCTTTCTGGTAAGAGCGTTGAACAATTTCATATCTTTTTTCCCAGCCGGCCGGATATTTGTTTTATATTAACATAATTATATCATTAGTCATAATAAAATGAATGATTAAATTATGGTTATCACAGCCGAAGGCAGGCATACGATTTGTTAGTTTCCTTTCTTGCTGGTATTATATATATATCGAAGGTAAAGGGTTAAAATCGATCATGAAAAACTTAGTTATTGGAATATTGGCGCATGTAGATGCGGGTAAGACGACATTATCGGAGAGTTTTCTATATCTGAGCGGCAAGCTTCGCAAATTGGGAAGGGTGGATAATAAGGACGCCTTCCTTGATAATAACGAACTTGAAAGAGCGAGAGGGATCACGATTTTCTCCAAGCAGGCCATTCTCGAAGCGGACGATACGCAAATAACCCTGCTGGACACCCCTGGCCATGTAGATTTTTCGACTGAAATGGAAAGAACGCTTCAGGTGTTGGATTATGCAATTCTGGTAGTAAGCGGGGCGGACGGAGTGCAGGGGCATACGAAGACCCTATGGCGATTGCTTGGAATTTACGGGATACCTGTTTTTTTATTCATCAATAAAATGGACCAAAACGGAACCGATAGAGAAAAAATAATGGATGAAATAAGAAAACAGTTGAGCGATGCGTGCGTCGACTTTGGACAAGGCCGACCGGAGGTATTCAACGACCAGTTGGCCATGTGTGATGAAGTATTGATGGAGGCCTATCTCAAAACGGGGCGAATCGAGATACCCCAAATAAAAAAGGCTGTCGCCGAAAGAAAAGTATTTCCGTGCTTCTTCGGAGCAGCCTTAAAATTGGACGGCGTCGAGGCATTCCTGCACGGTATTGTGAAATATGCCGCGATACCCGCCTATCCGGAGGAATTTGGGGCTAAAATATACAAAATCGGCAGAGACGAGCAGGGAAACCGCCTTACCTACATGAAAATCACCGGCGGGAGGCTTAGAGTAAGGGATATTCTGACCAACGGGGCATGGGATGATAAGGTAAATCAGATCCGGTTTTATTCAGGGCAGAAATTCGAGGCTGCGAACGAGGCCGAAGCAGGCATTGTCTGTGCTGTTACAGGACTTGGACAGACAAGGCCCGGCGAGGGTTTGGGATTTGAAAAAGCTTCGAACAAACCCGTTTTGGAACCGGTGCTGTCCTATCGGGTCATACTTCCTGAGGACTGCGACCCGAGAGTCATGATACCAAAGCTGCGCCAGATCGAGGAAGAGGATCCCGAGCTGCATGTCGTTTGGAATGAACAGCTCAGGGAAATACAGATCCAGGTCATGGGCGAGGTACAGATTGAAATATTGCAGAGCCTTATAAAAAGCCGGTTTGGAGTCGAGGTATCCTTTGATTCAGGCCGGATCGTCTATAAGGAAACGATTGCAGATACCGTAGAAGGAGTAGGGCATTTCGAACCGTTGCGGCATTATGCGGAGGTCCACCTACTGCTGGAGCCGGGAGAGCGGGGAAGCGGCCTCAGGTTTGCATCGGACTGCAGCGATGATATTTTGGGTAAAAGCTGGAAGAATCTTATATTGACCCATCTGGAAGAAAAGGTCCATAAAGGGGTGCTTACAGGCTCGCCGATAACGGATATGACGATCACACTGGTTTCAGGCCGGGCGCATAACAAGCATACGGAAGGCGGCGACTTCAGAGAGGCTACCTACCGCGCGGTGCGCCAGGGCTTGATGGAAGCGGGATCCATATTGCTGGAGCCATATTATTCCTTTGATCTGGAGCTCCCTGAAAAAATGGTAGGACGGGCTATGACCGACATTGAAAAAATGTACGGTACGTGCCGGGTCTCTGTTATTGATGGCGAAACGGCGGTTCTATCAGGCAGCGCTCCTGTTGTTACCATGCGAAATTACCAGAAGGATGTCACAGCCTATACAAAGGGACTAGGCAGGCTATTCTGCAGCCTCTCGGGGTATGGACCCTGCCACAATACGGAAGAAGTCATTGAAGCGATGGGGTACGATCCTGAAAGAGATATGGCTAATCCGGCAGGCTCGGTATTTTGTGCGAACGGTGCCAGCTTTTTAGTAGGCTGGGACGAAGTAAAGGAGCATATGCATGTTGAAAGCTGCTTTCAGGCAAAGGCGGAAGTAGCTGAGGAAGCAACTGATAACATGCCTTCATACACTGAAGAGAAATGGCTTGATCCGGAAGAGGTAGACAGGATCTTCAGGCAGACCTTTTATGCCAATCAGGGTAAAAAAACCGGCTGGAAGAAGAAAAAGGCGGCTGCCGGGATTTATTACAACCCGAAGGCTTATGTCGGTAAATTGAAGGTAACCAGGGAAGACAAGGAAGAATACCTACTCGTAGACGGCTATAATGTTATATTTGCGTGGCCCGATCTCAACGAGCTCGCAGAGGATAACATGGACGGCGCGCGCTCTAAGCTGCTCGATTACCTCAGCAAATATCAGGGGTTCCACAAATGCCAGATAATAGCCGTTTTTGACGCTTATCGTCTGCAGGGGCATCCGGAAGAAATATTCGATCAGGATAATATTCACGTTGTGTTTACCAGGGAAGCTCAAACGGCTGACCAGTATATTGAAAAGTTCGCCCATGATAATAACCAGAAATACGACATAACCGTCGCAACCTCGGACGGCTTGCAGCAGATCATCATCAGGGGCTCGGGCTGCGCCCTGCTGTCCGCACGGGAGCTGAGGGAAGAGATTATTCGCACTAATGAAAGAGTCGCCCAGGTATTATTTGAAAAACAACCGGCAAATCGCAATTATCTCAAGGATGCAATATCTACCGATACCCAAAGGCAGATGGAAGACTTGCTTAAAGAAGATAATAGCAGGTAATAAAGAGGCACGTGATTAATTTCGGGATCCAAGCTTGACTGGCTATTTGAAAAGACTTGGGCGTTTGTGTGCCGCCCCAGGGCGGTGCACTGCCTGAGTCTTTCTCTTTTTTATTTTCTGACTCTACCCTTCTTTCAAGACTAACCAGTGCCGGGATAGTTATAAAGCACTATATGATAATACTAATTTACTATATGAAAATTACCAGACAAAGCATAAAATTTTCTTATCAGACATTAACAAATAAACCATATAAATTATTATTAGAATATTTATGTAATCTGTTTGACTTAATAAATAGCATTTAATTTATACTTTTGTATTGATTTGCGGTGTCAAATGTTAGATAATTATGTCATAAAATAGTACAAGTACATATTTTGCATCGAAAAGTTTAGGATACACCTGACTTTTTCTTATCCTGCGAGCCCTTGTAAATGAGCTTCATCCGGAATTGATCCACAAAAATTTACTGAGCGGAGATGGACACGATGAATAATGGCTTTATGAAATCTGCAAATCGGTATGCGCTGATACTGATCTCAATCATGCTGATGCTTTCCACAGTCACGACCTTTACAGTTCAAGGGGTTCCCCTCATAACAAAAGTAATAATGATTGCAGCTTGGGTCATTATGGCAGGATGCGTAGTCTGGCTGTATAAGGAACCTGAAAGCCGCTATTTGTCATATGTCCTGGCGGCAGCGGGGATGTCCGTAAACTTTATTTCAACGATCAAAACAACCAATCTGCTGGTATTTGCCTTTGCTTTTCCCATGATCCTGGTTTTCGGAATTTATGGCAAGAACAGAATTAATGCATTTATTTTCACAATAGTTTTTGCAGGAAATATAATTAATTTGATAAACGGCGTAGTGGATAAGGATCAGGCAACTTTCATATTTGTTACTTTGATATTGGCTATGGCCGCACAATTTGGCAACAGTAAAATTCTAAGCAAATCGAATAATGAAAATATCAATTATATCAAAAAACTGCAAAAGGAGAAGGAGAACAGAGGCGAACTGAT
Source organism: Clostridia bacterium (assembly GCA_036260935.1). Lineage (GTDB taxonomy): Bacteria > Bacillota > Clostridia > Acetivibrionales > DTU013 > JAEYOM01. The sequence continues at coordinate 118,620 of DATALQ010000022.1, read as the reverse complement.
AAGGTCGTTGATAAAAACTGTAGATAATCTTTTGGAGGTTTCTCATACTCTCAGTTCATCCTCATCGGAAACATCGGCATCCATCGAGGAAGTTACAAAAGTTATAGGTGAAATAGCCGATGGTGCTTCAAAACAGGCTAAAGATACAGAGAACGGGTTCAGGCAGGTAACCGGCATTACCAGGGATATAGAAAATGTAGTATCCGCAGCCGCAGAACTGCAGGAGGTCACTGCCGAGACCGAGGTGCTCAAGGATAATGGATATAATATACTTGCACAGCTTATTAAAGATACGGAAGAAAGTAATACTTCGATCAAAACTCTGCAGGAAATAATACGTATTACCAGCGAAAGTACTGTGGAAATAACAACTGCTAGTACTGTAATAGTTTCGATTGCCGAACGGACCAATCTGCTTGCACTCAATGCCGCTATTGAGGCGGCGAGAGCGGGTGAATCAGGCAAAGGATTTGCTGTGGTTGCCGATGAAATAAGAAAGCTGGCGGAACAATCTTCAGCTTCGATCCGAAAGATAAATACTGTAATCAACGGACTTCAGAAGAACATGGAACAGGTATTCACCGGAATGCAGAGCACCGCCGATACAATACAGACCCAGACGGATTCCATAAAATCTACGCATGATATCTTCAGCAGCCTGGCAGATTCAATTGAAAGGACAAGAAAAAGTGTCGAAGCTGTCAATACGTGCGGAGAAAAGATGAATGGGGAAAAGAACAGTATTATTGACGTGTTGCAGAGCTTATCCGAATCATCCCAGGGAAATGCAGCCAGTACCGAAGAGGTGGCTGCATCGTCAGAACAGCAGTCGGCAGCTGTGGAGGTAATCTCAGATATCAGTGAAAGGCTTCTGGACCTTGCTGAGGAGCTTAAGGCTTTGACTGCTAAATTTGATATGGAATAAATTGATATTGCGGACATCGTAGTTGTTACTAAACTGATCGTTTAAGTTCGATTGACTATTGTAAAAGACCTGGACATTTGTCTGAGTCTTTTACTTACCTTATTTTACAAAGAAAATCGGATTAACTGCAGATTTTCTCGAATTGCATTACGCTTCCATCGGCCCTGACACGATATAAATCCAGTTTGTCGTCTTTGCTGCGCACATAATAGTAAACCCAGTCGCCGCATATACTCAAGTACAACTGCACGGTATCGTTGCTGAGCTTCATCCTGCCGCTTCCGTCAAACCTGATCCTGTACGGTTTGCGCCCGTCCTTCTCATCCTCATAATATATCCAATCCCCACTGACATTTACAAAATGGGTTTTTTCTCCGAGCATTTTCATATTGCTTCCGTCCTTGTTCATGCTGCACAATATGGCGTTATTGTCGGCGTCCAGACCGTAGAATGCGATCCTGTCGGCGCCTACGTTCAGGTTGCAGGAATTTATGTTGTTAAGCTTGGTTAATCCTGAGCCGTCCTTTTTTACCCTGTAAAGGCTGTATCCGTCGTCGCCGTTTCTGAAATATATGTTATCGCCTGATACCTTCATATCCCAGGTAACGTGATTTATAAACAACCGACTTTCACTGCCGTCAGTTTTCATCTTGTAGCCTTTGTTTCCATCGTCGCAGTTTGTATAATAGATCTGGTCACCGTCAATATATAACTCACGTGCGAAATTATCGCTTATTTTCTGCCTGAAGCTGCCGTCCGTCTTGATTTTGTACACGCACTGCGATGTCGTAAAATATATCCATTCTCCTGAAAGCACCATGCTTGTGGGATCATCGGCGCATAGCTTTTTTTCTTCCTTACCGTCGAGGTTGCTTGAATATATCCCCTGGTCGTCTGAATAATATATCCGGCTGCCCTGTTTCCACACGTATGAATTGTACAGTCCGTTTTCGGAGAAAACATCGGCAGAAGAGATGCCCGGCTGCGCGGTTCGGCCCGGCGAGGATGTCGCCGCCGGATTCAGGACTGCATTGCCCCTGCTTGAAACTATGAATGTCCCGCTGGTTTCACCAAGGCTCAACGTCTGACCGCTTATAACGCCGTTCTTCAATGCCCCCTGAAAATCCGGGAATTCGCCGCCATTCTTCGGGCTGATTATTTTGTAGTAGTTTATGAAAATTTTGTCCGACAAGGTGTCAGGATGGACTTTCGCCAGATACTCGCATTCAGTTCTGCCTTTCACGTCACTTATTGTTACGTCGGCTTCAGCGGTATCGGCGCCCGTCTTATATATTTCCATCACTACTTTCTTATTGCCGTCGCCCTGTGTGTATTCTCCCCTGTATGTGCCTACAAGCGCCGCCAGCTTTTTATCAAGTGCATTTGTTCTGTCTGGTATATTAGCCGCTCTTTCGGTTTCTGTGCCGGTAACCGAAACGAAATACTGTATCTTTTCCTCTTTTGTTAGCTCCGTATCCTTAAGCATCTCTTTTGCATGTCTCAATGCATTTTCAGAGTTATACAGCTTCAAAATATTGATATAGGTATTGCCATCGCCAAACTCGGGAAGAATAAGGCTTCTGCCGTCAGGAGTGAATGTCACATCCGCCGGGTAACCTTCGGCAATGATATCGGTTCTTGTCCCGCTTTTCACATCCCAGAGGGCATATTCCTTTACACCCTCGGTATTTATCGCGACAAAATTTCTATCACTGCTGAAAGCAACATGACCGATATGATCGGTGCCTTCAGTTTTGAACAAGCTTTTTCCGGTCTTCAGGTCAAAGCATTCATAAATGAACCTGCCCGCAGAGGATGCACCGGCGCCTTCCTGCCTGCCGGTATCTATGATAGCCATATCGCCCGTATTGTTGAAATACACGTAAGCGCCCGTCCATCCATAATCGTTCTTTACTGTGACGATTTCTCTGCCTGTTGTCGCCTCCCTAATTACAACTCTGTCGTCGGGAGTCTCAACGGCGTATATCGTCCTGCTGTCTCTGCCGATCATGTAATTGGGATAGCTTCCGCCCATATTGTAAACTTTTTGCGTATAATCAGATGTATCAAAGACATATATATCCCAGGTCTTATAATCATTAATTTTACAAACTACCAATTTTTTACCGTCGGGAGTGAAGTTAACGTCGACCCTTCTATTGCGTTGCACTTCCCAGCTATGGAGCTTCCTTCGGCTTTTAGCGCTATACAGATCAATGATCGTATTGCCGGATTGTGCATACGAGGAAACAGCCATGAGGCTGTCATCGGCACTCAGGCTCGCATCCAGTACATCCCTCCCGATATTGAATTCGGCTTTTGCAGTGCCGGTATTCCAGTCCGGTATCGTTACTGTATTCTGCCTGATTTGAGGCTTTTTACTCAAGCCGAAGCCATGATAGTCTTTTTCTGAAATAATACCCGGTACTATATTTTTGATTGAACCGTTATTTATGTTATAGGCCCTATATTTGCCGGTATTCAAGCCGTTCTCCAGGCAATTCATGATCATATTGGTCCCGTCGAAGCCGTAATACCTCGAGTTCCCAACGCTTACCCTGGCGATGTTCTCTGGTTCGATATTCCAGACCCGTACTGTCTTATCCCGCGAGATGCTCACCAGCTTTTTTCGATCCGGCGTGAGAACCGCCTGCAGGACAAAGCCTTCATGGTTGTATGTATTAAGGTTTTTCCCGGTTTCGGTATCCCACATTTTCACATTGCCGGCATAGGATGACGTAAAGAAATAACCGGCATCCCCACTGAAGGCTATGCTTGAAACATTTGCGGTATCGCTGGGTTCCTCCGATGGATCATAGTAGGTAGGGCCGTCATGCAAGACTTCACGGATCTTCATACCCGTATCGACGTTATAGATCACTGTAGTTCCGCTCCAGAAGCCTACCGCCAGGTATTTGGCGTCCTTGGATAACGCCATGGAGGATATGGCATCATCCTCGGAGAACTCAAGTTTCGCTGCCATTGAGTAGTCTTTCGTATTATATACAAGTGCCGACCAATCGCCGTTCTTCATATAGACCGCCATCCTCCGGGAATTGTTGTTGAAAGCAATATCCACAGGCCTTGCTGGAATCAGATGCATACCCTTTGATTTCCATGAGGACATGTCGGACAAGTCAGAGCCGGTATCATACAGGTTTATGCTGTAGTATGGCGAAACGTATTGCTTATACTCCAGGGCATACTCCTCGTCAGGACTGAATACGATATCTTCCGCCATAGCCTTGGCCAATGTCCTGCCGCTTTTCACATTGAGCAGCGTCCGGGTGGCGCCGTCTGAATTTATTAGAATGAGAACACTTCCCCTGGGACTCAGGGAACAATTGTTATAGCCGCCGTAGAAGCCCACTGCATTAATGAGCCTGCCCGTGTTCACGTCGTATATTTTAGCGACATAACTGTTATTGTCGCCGGAATCATTATAATATCCGAGTGGATCGATTACTGCGATCGTATTGCCGTCGTCGCTTACACAGGAATTGCTCCAGCTGCTCCTCAGGTCCTTGAAAGTTTCAGCTTCTTTACCGCTGGAAAGTTCCCACACCCTGATGGCGTCGTAATTGGAGGAGCTTTTCGTCGTTATGTACTTTCCGTTTGAACTCACAGCAACACTTTGCGCAGGTGTATCAAGCCTCAAAATGCTTCTGGCCGGACGAGTGTCGATCAGCGCCTCTGAAAGCGCGCTCATGGCCTCCGGAACGAAGGGCCTGTCCGGATTGCCGATATTCGAGGGCAATCCGGCAAGAGCCAGTCGGATGGCAAGAGTCCTGTCTCCGGAAGTTAGGGTTTGACTGGATATGCCTGCAAGATATCGCGACTGGTTTTCAAGGGCGGTATCCCTCTGCTCATTTGCTTCTTTTTCATTTTTTTCCGCAAGCAGCATGGAGGCAGTGGCTTTCGCCTCATTTGCCAAAGCCAGGTTTTCATTGGACTGAGCAAGGGCTTTTTGCTTTTGGGCTTCAAGCATGTTCTTCAATGCCGTGTTTTCGTTCTGTTCTGCGAGTTTGGCATTATCCTCAGCAGTTTTTTGTTGTTTTTTTGCCTCTGCCTCGTTTGTGGCAGCCAGATTTCTCTGTTGCTCGGTCAGCGCTATCTGGTCGGTGAGCTTTGAATTCAAAAGGGTTAGCTGCTTGTTGGTGTTTTCAACCTTTATCCTTTCGCTTATCAGCGAATTTATATATACCGCGGTCATAACTGTGACTAGAAGGACAAAAGCCGCAGTCAGTCTGACAATCCTACGGTTTCTTTTATACATGAGCCGCATGCGCCTCATGAGCCCGGGTTTTTTGTACTCTATCGGCATGTCTTCGAGAAATCTCAGGATGTCCTCCTTCAATTGGCGCGCGGTCTGATACCGGTCTCCCGGCTCGTTCTCAAGGCATCCCATAAGTATTGTAGATATCTCCCAGGATATGCTGCCGTTTACCGCCCCGGGATTTGCAGGCCTTTCTCCGCGCATTTTCTGCGCGCTTGCCGTCGCGATCGATATGGCGTCATTGTTGTGATTATAGAGGCGTGCACGCGTAAAAAGCTCGTAGAAGGTTCCGCCCAACGAGTATATATCGCTTCTCGGCCCGAGTTCATTTTTTGCACGCTCATAATCCAATTGTTCGGGGGACATGTACGGCTCCGAGCCAAGCATTTTCCCATGAGAGGTCACGACCGTCCGGTTTTCGTACTGTGCGCGTGATATGCCGAAATCCATGAGCTTGACGATACCATTTTCGGTTACCATTATATTTTTCGGCGTTATATCACGATGGATCAGATTTGCGTTATGTATAAGCTCAAGCGCTCCCGCCGCGTCACAGAACCACCGGGCGATCTCTTTTTCGGTCAGACTTTTTTTATTGTCGTGAAGGTCCTTGTAAATATCATCAAGAGTTTTTCCCTCGATCCATTCCATTGCTATGAATGTAAGTATGCTTCCATGACTTTTGCTGAAGTCCTGAAACCACTTTTCTTCCGATAGGTCGTATAGTTGGGATTTTCTCCAGGGCTGTTCGTTATACTCATATATCCTGGCAATATTCGGATGGTCGAACATCGAAAGATATTCTGCCTCATGCAGGAATCTCAATTTATCAGAGTCGGAAAGCCCGGTCTTGAGCACTTTAATAGCGACTCTCCTGCCCGTGCTTAGCTGGACTCCCTTATAGACATCGGCAAATCCGCCCTCACCGGCCTTTTCACCTACCATGTAGCCGCCAAGGATGAAGCCTTTCAGTTCCTCTGGTGCCAGTTTGTTCAAGAGCCTGTTGAAATTTGCTTCCTGAAGCTCTTCTTCTCCCAGAATTTTTTTGAACCCAAGTATTATTCTGCCCGCTCTATCTGTGTCCACTTTGTTTTTACCGCTGAGTGAAACATAATGTACTACGTTTTCGCCGTTATTTGTGCTTACTCCGTTATAACACCAGAATTCGCCGAACTCCTCCTGTAGCCAGGGTTCGTTGGCAGTTACAGTAGAATTGTACCTGTCAAAAGGTGAGGCGGCGTACCATTGAAGAATGTACGAAAGAATGTGTGCCGCATCTTCCCACCACTTATCGTCCTGGATGTTGTCATGTGCAATCCTGTTTCTGAAGAATATGGGTATGGAAAAAAGCTCCCGAGCCTTCAGGTTTGATGCACGTTTTTGAGAAGCGCTCATATAGCCTGATTTTTCGAGTATTCCGAAGAATTTATCATCATCGATCTCGACGGATTGTTCCATTTCACCGGCTGCCGCCGAGAGCCCCGGGCATTTGCCTATCGACTCCCTCTCGGCCAGGGTGCCTGAATTCATGACATTCCGCCGTGCCCGCAGAAGACTGAGCAGCAATCCGTTCCAGCATCCCCAGGACGGCCTTTGAAGCGCTGCAATCTCCGGATAAATTGATTTTAGATGAATATTGCTGCTCACCAGTTCTCCCAGCATGGAGAGAACCATTTTTCGAAAATCGCTTTCAAGTATGACAAGGGCTTCCTTGACAAATTCCTGCTGCGAAATTGTGCTTTTTCTCTGTAATAAATCCGGAACTCTATTATTCATTTTTCTCACCATACCTGCACGTGATTTTTCTACTCAACGGATGCCGAAACCGGTCAAAACTCCCGATACAATGACGCATACAACGGCCGCGGCCGACTGCACCTTGAGAGCGCTAAGCCCCAGATAGCTCTTCGCCTTCCAGGCGCCGATCTGTATGTTCCTTGACTGCTCTCCCTTGGTTTCTACGAGCGGCCCTGCATTCGTGGATTGAGGCGACGTTTGGTTGCACAGTGTTGATACCAGTATGATGCTTTCCAAAACCCATCGTTTGACTTGTTCGTTGTTCAATACCGGAACCTTTGCGGAAATTATACCGAATACGATCCAACCGATACTGAATGCACCGAAGTTCGAGCCAAGGATCCACCCGATCAGGGCGACGACAGCCAAGACTGCCAAGCACCCGAAAATGGCGACAATTCCATCGGTGCCGAACAGAGTTATGCTTTCCGGACCCATTGCCTGAGGGGCGGCCCCTCCTGCAGAACCTACACATAATTTGATCATGTCTCGGAAGGAAAGTATGGTGACAACCAGTATGATAAGCGAGATAACTGATTTGATTCCCTTGTCCCCAAGAATGATATCCTTCATTTCATTGATCGTATTGTTGCTGCCCTGTACAAGCCTGTTTGAAAGCATCAGCTTTCTGGTTATTATCACAGCCGCAACGATTGCAGCCACGATTATTACAAAGGCAAGAGAAATGCCAAGGTTGATATAATCGGAGGATGAATAGGCACCTCCGCTGCTGGCGGCCGCATCCGCAGACGCTATATATGAAATAGCTCCAGGAAGTGTGAATACCAGGAAAACGACGATCAGGCCCAGGTAAATGAGAAAATGTCTTCCCGCCAAAGGATGCTTGTTCATTGCCTTCTCTTGCCCGGCTGAGGACAGGTTTTCACCCTTTGTTATAAGATGATATCCGTGTATAAAGGAAAAGAACGCGTATATCAGTACGGCAATCGGAAATTCTACCGGAACGTCCTTTGCAAGTCCCAAAAAGAAAAGCCACCAGGGAGATTTCATAAAGAAGAAAACAAGAAGGCAGCCGGATACACACATACAAAGGATACCTGCGTTTATATACGACGTTTCCTCCGCGGATTTTTTTCTGCCGGATTTGAACATGGCTGAAAATGTCTGTGCGGCCACCACCGAGGAAACGAATAAAAGCACATTCTGCAGCAGAAATACTACTGCGGCCAGGAAACGTGACTTTCTTTTAACCTTTTGTATGAAGCCCTGAAGTCTTGAAAAAAGGCAGAATACGGAGGCTTGCTGCTCCAGGTCGGCATACCTCTCAGGTTCGATATCGCGATTGGTCTGCTTAAGCGCATCAAGGATATCGTTACGTGAAACCGCAGCAATAACTGCTCCTGAAACGGCCATCATGAAAATGGATGTTGAACTTGCCTCCTTATACAGGAATTCAGTGTATTTTGATAGAGGGATACCCATTATGAAGCTGCCCAGGATACCGCATATAAGAAAGGAGAAATCAGTCGGAATTTTCAAAAACGATATGGCAATAATAAGGAGCAGGGCTAATATTGCTTTGATCTGCGGAGTTGCAGCAATAAACCTCAGGTGATTGAAAGCGTCAAAACCTAAAATGAAAATTGTAATTGCAATTGTGTAGAAGAACAATGTTTTTACGGTTGCCCGGGTGTCAGTTGAATTAAGCATTTGTCATCCTCCGTTGCATTCAGTTGTTTAGTATGGAATGGTGAATATCAGTTTGAGTGCCTTCCATCCTGATGCGGAGCGCTTCAGGCAATCATCCAGAAATTCCCCGCAGGCATCCGACCATTTCGTATACAGAGGCGAATCATTTATTATTTTTCTGTATCGCTCTATTGTTTCTTGGAATCCGCCTTCTTCCGAATTACTTATGTAATAGCTGTGAGAAATCATGTATTTCAGAGCGATCAAATCCATAATTTCCTTTGGCGCATGGTTTTCATCGTCAAGTTCAAAAAACCCTGTGGAATTTTTTATAAATATATCCGTACTCAAGTCCTTCAGAAGGACCTTGGGCGCCATCAACAAATAACCTGAGGCAAGGTGGGCTGAATATTGGTGTGAATGCTTGTCGAACAATTCCTCAAAAAGATCCCAGTCGAGCCCGATCCTGCGATAAAGCTCCAACGCTCTTTCTTCTCCCTCCGAAAAGTATCCAAGCACGACCAGGTTCACTGAGAACATGACATCAAATACGTTGATATCGCCTTGGTCCGTAAAGCGTCCCGCATATAGCCCTGCCAGTTCGCCGATTTCTCTTTGGAAGCCTTCGCCTGGGCTTCTGCTTGAAGCGAAAGCAGCCACGATTTCCGACAGCCGGCACTGTACGTAATAGTTTATGTCCCTGTTCCTTTCGTCGGGATGGGCGTATTCGATTGCCTTGTTAAAGTAATTCGCGGCCTCCCCGTAGGCAGACGTATCATCCTCCATGAGGACTTTTTTGTATAAGGTGAGCAAACCGACCGTTCCCGACATCGCCCCGATTTCCTGATCTCTTTTGAATTCCCACAGGAGGTTGACCTGGGCAAGTGACAGCTCCATTATCCTGTTCTTCAGATAAGTCAGCCATTTTTCGATTGTACTTCCCATTTCCAGCCTTTTTGAATGATCGGTTTCAGTCAGATACATATCGAGGAGGGAGACGGAATATTGGTTTGGAATTCTGCAGGTCAGGTGATAGTAAAGAAACGCATTGCAGCTTTTCATCTGTTCGAGATCTTTTTCAGTAATGTATTTGTATCTGACAGTTTTGCAGCCTTCCGGCGGAATGGTTTCCATCAGTTTTTTCAAAACAATTTCGTAGCTGTCCGGATATCCGGAATGTATGAAATAGGAGCAGGCCGAGGTGAGTGCGCCTATTATCTCGGCTCTGTATAAAGGCTTGTCAGCCAGACTCTCCAATTTCAATACGTCCACAAGGAATTCGACATCCTGCGGGTCAAGAAGGAATCTGTAGTCTTCATTACCTGTTTTGTAGAAGCTGAAAACCTTTTGGAAGGCATTTCTTCTGTTCATCTGCTCAAGTTTGGAGCTATCCGCGTGTTCGGCTATCTGCAGGTATTTTGAGATAATAGCCGCGGGACTTGCGGACTTTAAAGATTCCTGTATAAACACATCGTCAAGATCAAAAGTATTCTCCGTAATCACCGGATATTCCATGAAACAATAACCAATATTACGTATACTGAACAATTGTCTGAACGATGTAGTGATACCAAGGACATCCCATTTGCGGTACTTGACCGTGCTCATTTCAACTATATTTTTCCTTAGGCCCTTGATCCTCTCAAGATGGCTGTTTGCATTTTTATCACTGAGCAGCAGCCTGACGGGATGCGATTCATATGATGCTGCTTCGTCATTTCCGCCGATGTAAAAGACAAAGCAGGCGTCATACTTGAGTAAAAACATCAATTCCTCCTGTTTGATCCTTTTCGGATTAAGAATAAATACAATACTACCTTGCTGAAAATCGCCGGTCGGATGAAAAATTTCATGAAAAACTTTGACAGGGAACTCCAAGCTGCTTTCGGGCAGAAATTCTGCGGTCAGATCTCTGATCATAGATGCTCTCCTATTATTGTGAGATGTTAAGTTTACAGTAATTTAGATTGATAAGTTAATCATACCTATAATAGCGTAATTATACCATACAAATAATTATAATTATTAGTTTTTTTATGTAACCTCATAGGTTAGCTGTTATTATACATAGCTTTAATGCACCGGCTTGCTGTTGCTGGACTCTTGCCTGTCATAATTCTTTTCAAATCTTCAAAACCTAAGCATCATCCGATAGTTTTTTAGAATAGCCCGGGCCATATTTCATACTAACGGACAAAGAATAACGTACCTTTTGAATTCAGGGCGACCTCGAAAGGGAGAGTAAAACAATGGCTAAGGAATTGAAAGAATATAACCGTAAAAGAGATTTTGAAAAGACCGGCGAACCTGCAGGCATACAGGAAGAGCCTGAAGAGCGTTTAAGGTTTGTCGTCCAGCACCATTTGGCCCGAAAAGACCACTACGACTTCCGGCTTGAATGGGACGGTGCGCTTTTGAGCTGGGCGATACCCAAGGGGCCTTCCTACGATACCCGCGATAAGAGGCTTGCAGTGCATGTGGAGGACCATCCGCTGGAATACAGGAACTTCGAGGGGACTATCCCCAAGGGCGAATACGGCGGCGGGGCGGTGATGCTCTGGGATGAAGGTTACTGGGAGCCCTACGGTAATGTGGATGAAGGACTTGACAAGGGTTCGCTCAAATTCGTTTTGAAAGGGAAAAGGCTTAAGGGGAAATGGGCTTTGGTCCGATTGAAGGCAAAAACGGATAAGCCTGAGGATAACTGGCTTCTGTTGAAGGAAAAGGATGATTATGTCAAACCTGAGGACGGCATTTCCGGGCTCGGTACCAGTATCAGGACCGGACGTACCATGGAGGAAATTGAGGCAGGAGGGGAACCTAAAATAACTGTCACTAAGAATCCGTTCGCCAAGGCCGGCGTGCAGCTTGCCAAATTGGTCAACTCTGCCCCCGAGGGTGAGGATTGGCTGTTTGAAATCAAGTACGACGGTTACAGGATCGTGGCTTATATAGAAGGCGGCAGCGTCCGTCTCATGACAAGAAACGGAAAAGATTATACAAAACAGTTTCAGGATATCGCAAATTCTCTCAATGATTGGTCTGCCGGGAGGACAATGGTTCTGGACGGTGAAATGGTGATTGCCGATGCCAGGGGCAGGACTGATTTTCAGGCTCTGCAGAGCTATATGAGGAAGTCGGAGGGTAAAAACCTTACCTATGCCATTTTCGATCTTTTGGCATTGGACGGAGTGGATTTGAGAGGAAAGCGGCTGACAGAAAGAAAAGAAACGCTTGAAGCGCTTATGAAGGATTCGCCTAAAAGCCTGTATTACAGCAAACATGTCAGAGGGAACGGAAAGGCTGGGTTTCTTGCGGCATGTAAAGCAAACCTGGAAGGCGTGGTAGGGAAAAAAGCCGATTCCGTATACAGCGGGACAAGAAACGGCGACTGGATAAAGCTTAAGTGCGATACGAGGCAGGAATTCGTCATTGGCGGATATATGCTTTCGGATAAAAAGACGAGCGGAATCAGTTCGCTGCTCCTTGGCGTATACGAAGGAGAGGAACTTGTTTACGCCGGGCGCGCCGGAACAGGTCTGGGCGAACGGAGCATGAAAGAGCTCGGAAAGAAGTTTGAAAGCATAAAGCGGGACTCGTCGCCCTTCAGGCGGAATCCGGCGACTAAGAAAAATGAAAAAATCACCTGGCTGGAACCTGTACTGGTTGCGGAAGTCAAGTTTGCGGAGTGGACCGGCGATAATATGCTGAGACAGGCGAGCTTCAAGGGACTTCGGACGGATAAGGCTCCGCGGGATATAAGAAGAGAGGACGCAGATAATGAAACGCTGGTCGATGAGGTGCGGGCGGGGAATACACAGCCGGAGGAGATGCAGTTGGAGGAGACGCAATCGGAGGGGATGAGGGCAGAAAAGGCACAGATGGCTAAGCTGCGGGCGAGGGATAAACAGTCGAAGAGGAAGATGGCTGAAAAGATACGGGCGGACGAAACTAAGATAGATAAGGTAAGCGTTGATGAGTTACAGGCAGGTAAGGTACAGACGGGTAAAAAGCCGCGGGAGGAGCAGCTCACCGGAAGGGATCCGGAGGAATCGACGGCAGTAAAGGGTAAAAACATAACAATCGGAGGAATAAGGATAACAAATCCGGACAAGGTGCTATTTGACGATCCTGAAATCAAAAAAGCCGACGTGGTACGGTATTATGCGAAGGTGTCGGAGCGCATGCTGCCGTATGTGGGCAACAGGATACTCAGCATCGTACGCTGCCCCAAGGGAATATCCGAGGCCTGCTTCTTTAAAAAACACCCCGGACCGGGCACCAAAGGTGTCGAAATCATGCCGATCGTGACAGGCAGCGGAGAAACAGAGGATTACTTCTATATCACGAATGCTTCAGGACTCATATCCGAAGCACAGATGGGCACGCTGGAATTCCATACCTGGGGCAGCCGTGCGGACGATTTGGAAAAGCCGGATATTATGGTATTCGATCTGGACCCTGACGAAGGAATGGATATCGAAAGAGTCCGCCAGGGAGTCAGAGACGTAAAGGGCCTTCTTGACCAGCTATCCCTAAGTTCGTTTCTCAAGATCAGCGGGGGCAAGGGTTACCATGTGGTAGTCCCCTTGAAACCATCGGTTGGATGGGATGCCTTTCACGACTTTGCAAGGCATATTGCAGAAGTAATGGAACAGAAGTGGCCTGACCGTTATACAAGCAATGTCAGAAAGGATAGACGCAAAAACAGGATATTCATAGATTGGATACGAAACGGCAGAGGCGCTACGAGTATAGCCCCCTACTCCATAAGAGCCAGAAAAGGGGCACGCGTTTCAATGCCCATCACATGGGAAGAGCTCGATACAACAGCCCCCGACGGTATCGACATGGATGCCGCGCTGCAAAGGATCGGCGGTCAGGATCCCTGGAAGGATTTCTATCGAACAGAGCAACGACTCAGATGATATCGTGGGCTATTTGAGAACCTATACAATTTATAATCGAAGCAGGAAACTGGTCATTTGTTGTAGTATATTACACAAACAACAAAATGTGACATGGCATTGGAGAAACATATGACCCTGTATTCGATACTATATATTTCCTATGCAAACATAACGATAACGATATTGGCCGTATTGGCTGTTTTGTTTTGGAATCGCCGTCATGAGCCAGGGGCCAGGTATATGTCTCTGATGATGTTTTCTGCATCGTTGTGGGGGTTGGGCGACTTTTTATCCAATCTGTCCGTCAGTTATCCTGCAAAAATCTATTTGGACAGAGTATCATATTTAGGCGTTATTGCTATACCGGTTGCGTGGCTGTTTTTTGCAATACAGTTTACGAAGCATGACAAATATCTGATGCGCAAAAAAACAATACTATTGTTTATCATACCTGCAATATCGGTTTTGTTGCTGTTTACCAACGATTTTCATCATTTGATGATATACGATCTCGGTTTTGAAAAAGTGGATCAAATGGTAGTCCTCGACACCACATACGGCTTCTGGTTCTGGATCCACGCCGCCTATTCCTATTCGTTGCTTTTGCTTGGTACCGTGATTTTGGCAAAAAGGCTGGCAGGCTTGTCACAGATACTGCGAAAGCAATCTGTGATAATACTCATAGCTATATTGATCCCTCTTGTTATGAATATCCTATACACTTTCAGGCTGTGTCCTACCTACCCGGTCGACCTTACGATATTATCGTTCTCATGTACGGGTTATCTCTGCTTTTTCGGAATGTTCCGATATAGACTCTTCGAATTGGTGCCGGCTGCACGAAACGCGGTAATTGAAGATATGAGCGGTGTTCTGATCGTTTTGGACAATAAGAACCATATAATCGATATGAACTCCGCAGCGAAAAACATAATCGGCATCACGGACAGGAGTTATATCGGTAAATTTGTTTTTGATATTTTAGGCGATTTGAAAGCATACTTCGTTAAGTACGAACATGTATCGAAAGCTGAAGAAAAAATTTGCATAAGGGTAAATGACCATAGCAAGCATTACGATTTAAAGATTACTCCGCTTTATGATGATAAAAACAAGCTTATTGGGAAATTCCTGATTTTGTATGATATTACGATTCTTGAAGAGGCCATAGAAAATCTGAAGGAATCGCGCAAGGCGTCTGAAGCTGCGAGCAAGGCTAAAAGCGAGTTTTTGGCGACAATGAGCCATGAAATAAGGACTCCGTTGAATGGAATAATCGGTATGACCGAATTACTTACTTCCTCCAGCCATTCGGAGGAAGAACAGGAATATCTGCAAACTGTCAAGAGTAGTTCGAGCTCGCTTTTGGATATAGTAAACGATATTTTGGACTTCTCCAAGATAGAAGCAGGGAAAATGGAACTTGAAAAGGTGGAAATCGATCTGGCAAGCCTTTTGGATTCAACGGCCAAATCATTTGCCCATAAAGTAAAGGAAAAGGCTCTGGAGTTTACTTGCAGCGCAGACAATGCCATACCGGGAAAGCTGATAGGCGATACGGTCAGGCTCAGACAGGTCCTCGTGAACCTGATAGGGAACGCATTCAAATTTACCGAAAAGGGTCGTATCGAAGTGAAAGCTGCTTTACTCAGCTGTGAAAACCGGCAGGCAGTTGTGGAATTTTCAGTCAGCGATACCGGAATAGGCATTCCGGAAGACAAGATAGCATCCCTTTTTAAAAGCTTCCAGCAGGTAGACAGTACTACCACAAGAAGATACGGAGGTACAGGGCTGGGACTGGCAATCGTAAAGAGACTGGTCGAAATGATGAACGGACGTATCGAAGTAGAGAGCAGGTTGGGCAGGGGAAGCAGATTTATTGTCACAGTTCCTTTTGAAATATCGGAAAAAGAGGCGGCTATGGATGCCGCCGATACTGATATAAGTTTTAATAAAGACATCAATATTTTGTTGGTGGAGGACAATAGGGCAAATCAATTGCTTGTAAAGAAACTTCTCGAGAAGAAGGATGTAAAAGTTGATATAGCTGGTAACGGAAAGGAAGCTCTTTCCATGCTTGAGGCAAAAGAGTTCAACTTGATCCTGATGGACATTCAGATGCCTGAAATGGACGGGTATGAAGCAACTGTAGCCATTAGAAGGAATGAGTCGGCTGTCGGACGCCACACACCCATCATTGCATTGACGGCAAACGCGGCTGAAGACGATAAGAACGCCTGCCTTCAAGCCGGAATGGATGATTATCTGTCAAAGCCTATCAGGAGCGAGAATCTATATAAATGCATACACAGGCATACTGTCAAATGTGCCTGATACGAGTATCTATTTGTTCTTGCCGAACAGTTTTCTAACCAGGGGTTTTTTGATCTCAATAGCTCCCTCGGGACACAACTCCTGGCAGCAGTAACAGCGAATGCACTGATCATACCTGTGGGTTGGGGGATTATCCCGATTATTGTCAAGCCAGTTTACGGCCTTTGGATTGACCGGGCACATTTTGACGCATACGCCGCACTTTTTGCATTTGTCCTTAACTATATACGGTTTCGGAACAATTGCGCCATTTACCAGTCTCATAATACCTCCGCCGGTTCTGAGACTTTTGATCGGTTCCCTGTCCACTTTGAATTTAAGATTTTTAAAACTGTCAACGGGATCGCCTACCAGCTCGATCTCTTTTTCAGAATACGTTCCAAGCCCGGCTTCCTTGCCATATTTAACAGTGAGGGAATACTCCGGATTGACTCCGATTATCCGGCAAACTGTAGCGTCCAATGCCACGGGATCCGAAGAAAACATAAGCAACCCCATTTTTACCGGGTTTCCATTCATTGGACCGTTACCTTCCATGCCAATGACTCCATCCATTATGAAAAGCCTTGGCTTGATAAAAGAATTGATATCTATGAGCATCTTCGCAAAATCGGACGGATTGGGCAGCTTAACGTGAAATTCTCCCTTCAGCATTCCCGGGATACAGCCGAACTGATTTTTTATCGAACCGGTAAGCTTCAGGAAACCATGAGTCTTCAACTTGGGTAGGCTGATCAAGCCGTCGCTTTCCAAAACTCCGTTGGCAATGATCAATTTTTTGTTCTGAATGGCTTCCTTAAAGGTGACTTCTTTTCCGTTGCCGAAGTCAGCCAGGGGAATACCCAGGTCATTGGCCGCATCTGCGCAGCCGGTTTTTTTCGCCGCACTTTCGGGGGAACCGAATGCAGGGGAGTCTCCATAGGACAGGCTTGCGCCCGCACTCTTAAAAACCTCGGCTACGGCTTTAAAAACCGCCGGATGCGTGGTTGCCGCCCTATCGGGAGCTACCGCCAATATCCAGTTCGGCTTTAAAAGAATTTTTTCTCCGGCGTTGGCAAAAGCAGATGGTCCGCCTATTAAATCAATTCCTTTTTTTACTGCTGCCTTCACTTCGTTATATTCGTAGGTATTGCATTTCACTAGTGCGACTTTTGACATGACAACAGCCCCATTTCCTTCGACATAATAATTATATTATATCATGATTGGAATTAATATGTGGTAACGCCACAAAGCCGGAGTCCTGTATTTTTTTCAGGACATTAACGTATAACGTGTAAATACTCCTGCTCATATGTTATGATGATTATCAATGGAATGACAAAAGGAAGAGTGCCCCATGATTTTTCGAAACCGTGATACCGATATGTGTAACGGGCCGTTATTCGGCAAGATATTTATTTTTTCCCTGCCTATTATGGCAATGAACATATTGCAGTTGTTGTTCAACACCGCCGATATGATAGTAGTCGGCCGTTTTTCGGGCAGCCAGGCGCTGGCAGCCGTAGGCGCTACAGGCGCTCTTATCAACCTTATCGTCAATTTGTTCATGGGCCTGTCGGTTGGTACGAGCGTAGTAGTGGCGCAGGCCAGCGGCGCGGGCCGGCCGGATGCGGTGAGCCGGTCTGCTCACACTTCCATCGTAATAAGCATTATCAGCGGATTGGTTGTCATGGTTCTGGGCCTTGTCCTTTGTGCTCCTTTGCTGGTTATGATGGGAACGCCTGCCGACATATTGGACCTTTCGGTGCTATATATGAAAATTTACTTTATCGGCATACCCGCCCTTATGGTGTTCAACTTCGGTGCGGCAATTCTGCGCGCGGTAGGCGACAGCAGCCATCCGATGTATTATCTCATTATCACCGGGATAGTTCATGTCTTATTGGACCTGTTCTTTGTGATGATACTTCACATGGGCGTGGATGGAGTGGCGTGGTCAACTGTGATTTCCGAGTACCTTTCGTTGGTGCTTATCATGGTTTGCCTTTACAGGTATAACGGTGCCATACGTTTCATACCCCGCCAGATGCGTATAGATGGACAGAAACTGAAGGAAATAGTCAGGATCGGCCTGCCCGCAGGTCTTCAGGGCTTGCTTTTCTCCTTCTCCAATACCTTGATCCAGTCGGCCATAAATTCTTTCGGAACGACAATGATAGCAGCCAGCTCTGCGGCCAGCAATGTCGAAGGACTTGTCGGGACTACGATGAACGCTTATTACAATGCAGCCATCACCTTCACCGGGCAGAACATGGGCGCAAAAAAGCATGACCGGATAGACACCATTGCAAAGGTATGTACCATATTGATATTTTCCACGTGGATCCTTTTGGGCGGCGCGACGATACTTTTCGGAAGGCAGCTGCTGGGCATATATACATCCGATCCGAAGGTCATAGAGCTTGGTATGCTGCGCATGTATGTTATGATGGCCGCATTCTTCACATGCTCCATGATGAACGTATATCCGGGCATCACCAGGGGGATGGGCTACTCGATATTGCCAATGCTCTGTACGCTGGTTGGTGCGTGTCTCATGAGAATCGTCTGGCTGGCAACGGTATTTACCTGGTATCACACAGTAATCATGCTGTTTGCGTGTTACCCGGTGACCTGGACGCTTGCGGGGCTCGGCCAGGTGGGTATCTTCCTGTATGCCCGGAACCGGATCCGTAGAACCGCTGTTATGACGGCGGAATCTGTAGAGATTTCGTAGGCCCCCGGCGGCGGGTACATATTCCTATTTTTTGCTTTGTTCCAGGTAAGCTTTAATTTTTAGTGTATCCATTTGTACAATAATATCCCACACTTCTTTGCCGTTTTCCGTATCAAAATTCGCAGGATCGCCGGCGTATCCCAAAGGGAAGAAGTTTGGCTGCGGTTCCAATTTTCTTGCAGCTTCCACATTTACTTTATCAGGATAAAAGGCCCATACCCAGGATGTCTCATCAGCTCCTGCGTGGAAATCGGGAGCAAATTTGCCTTCTTTCGGGGCGGGGAAGGAAGGACTGTCTGGTGCAGCAGGCAAGGATAGTACATCGACTACATCGATGCCTAATGACGACTTCAATTCATCTGCCGATGATTTCAAAGTATTTCTCTGAAAAGGGTCGCCATGCTGATTGACATAAAAGACCTGAGTAAAGCCCCATTCTTTGAGGCACTCCACTATATCGGACAATACTGTTTTGAGCGTTTCAGGCTTTAAAGTGAATGAACCGGGAAAGCTTCCAGTGGATTCGTTGATGCCCCAGTAGTACGGCGGAGCGATGACGGAGTGAATCCCGCTTTTCTCCAGGTTCTGTTTTAAAAGCTTGCACTCGATATATGTCAGGTATATATCCGGAGTGAGATCCATATGCGGTCCATGTTCTTCAACGACCGCAATCGGAAACAAAACTACTGCTTTATTATCCGCCTCTTTCATAACCTGTTCCCAGGTCATTTCAGCCATAGTGCCGGCGAATATCGATTTGTCCGATTGTTTCCCGGGATCAGCAGGTGCGTTTTCCGTATTGCTGACAGTACCTGAATTTTCACTGGCTGTGTTTTTACCGACTGCATTTTCGCTGACTTCTGCTTGCTGTGCGCATGCTGTAATGAGCGTCATAAATGTCAAAACCAATGCCATTATAATCGATATTTTTCTGTTTGCCATGTTTGTTCCTCCAGTTCGTATAGAGCGACCACATTCTTGCTTCGCCTGTATTCTCACGGGTTTATATTCAATTGTTTTTTGAATTTTATATATGAGTTCCATTTGATACCTCTTCCCAAATTATACTATATTCTATTTTAGTTTCTTAGCCAATATTGCTATTTTAGGATATGATTTGTAGCAGTTTTGGCAGACTGCAAAAAAAACACCGAAAGCATATGCTTCCGGTGTTTTACGACCAGTCGGTTTTTAGCTGTTTTTGCTGTGTTCCAGCAATTCCGATGCTTCCGTTACGTTCATATTCTCGTGGATCAGCCCCGATACGGCAGCCATCAACGCGGCCGGGTGAGGACTCTGCCATACGTTGCGGCCCATAACGATACCTTTTGCCCCACCCTGCAAAGCGCCATAGATCATATTGAGCGTGTCGAGGTCCGTTTCACATTTTGGCCCTCCGGCTATCATAATCGGTACAGGACAGCCTGCGACTACTTTTTCAAAATCAGTCTCAGTGTAATAGGTCTTTATTATGTCAGCGCCATGCTCTGCACATACCCGCGCGCCGAGAGCAATAAACCTTGGATCCTTTTTCTTGTCCTCATTTGTCTTTCCCAGGCCTACTACACCAAGCAATGGCACATTCCATCTGCGGCAGTCAATAGCCAGTTTTGCCATATCCGCCAGCGTATCGTGCTCGTACTCGGACCCTACGAAGGCTGAAGCTGCAACTGCGTCTGCGCCGAGGCTCAATGCCTCCTCTACCGATGAAGTTATACCCTCATGGGTCAGATCGGGCCCGGCAATTGTTGCAGCTCCGCTCACCCGCATGATTACGCCCGGGCTTCCGGCGGGCTCAAAGGCATACGTGTACATCCCTTTAGTAATAAGCCAGGCGTCCACCTTACCGGTGGCGTCAAGTTCATCGACCGTCTTTTTGAGATCTGCTATGCCTGTCATCGGGCCGAGCGCCATTCCGTGATCAACGGCGATTACAAGGCTTCTTCCCGTATCCTTCCTGATGATTCTCCTCAACCTGCTCTGCATTCCGTTCATAAAACACCTCTTATCTTAAATAATAACCAAGCCCTTTATCATATCCTGCTTCTTTGCCCTGTCTACCGCATCCAGCATTTTGTCGAGGGAAAACCGGTCTGAAATCATGTCTTCAACTTCAATTTCACCGCTGGCTATCAGTTCCAGAGCTTTTCGGAAGTCATCGGGAGTGGAAGCAAAGGTACCCGTAACAGTGATTTCTCCATAGTGAACAAAGCGGGGATCTATTGTTATAGGCTGATTCGCGGGAGGTCCTCCAAAAATATTGAATACGCCGCCGTTGCGGACAAGTTTCAAACTCTCTTCAATTACTTTTGGTATCCCCAGAGAGGTGATTACGACCTCTGCACCATTTCCTCCCGTGAGCTTTTTCACTTCTTCTTCCAGGTTTGTCTGTGAGACATTGATGCAATGATCGGCGCCCATTTTCGCTGCGATTTCCAATCTTTTTTCTATCAGGTCGGCCATGATTACTCTGGCTCCCGCCCATTTTGATGCCTTTAAATGAATCAAACCCATAGGCCCGGATCCGATCACAACTACCGTATCTCCCGGTTTGACCCTGTTGGCTCTCAATGCAGCCAGCCCGCAGGACAGAGGTTCCGACAGAACGGCTTTTTCATAAGACAGCCCGGCCGGTATGGGCAATACCCCGCCGATTTTAATGATCTGCTGCGGTATCCTTACATACTCGGCAAACCCTCCGTCAATTCCATGGCCCAGACCGAACTCCTTCGCACAAAGATTATGACGACCGTTTTTGCAGAAGTAGCATTCACCACAGACAGCAATGGGATAGACAGCGACCCTGTCGCCTATGTTGAATCCCGTTGTTCCTTCGCCAAGCTCAAAGACCTCTCCCACCACTTCATGGCCGAGAATTGCGGGCAGGTTTTTCGGCAAGCCTTGTCCGAGCAGAGTTTTGACGTCCGTTGCACATATTCCCGAGACGGTGATTTTTACTACGATATCTCCCGAGTTCGGCTTTGGTGTCGGATATTGCTCAATTCTGATATCATCCTTGCCGTAAACAACAGCTGCTTTCATATTGATTTTCCTTTCTTCTCCATACTCCTGACTGCATTTAGTAATGCAATCACCTTGTCGTTGTCCTTTTTGCCGGGAACGGACTCGACCCCTGAGCAGAGATCGATACCATCGGGGGCGATCTCTGCCAGCGCGGCTGCGGCGTTGTCCGGATTGATTCCGCCTGCCAGTAGCACCGGGACTCCGGCTTTTATCTCATTCATAATAGTTTTGACCACGCTCCAGTCGGAGCATATACCGGTTCCGCCGTATTTTTGCCTGCCGTTTACCGTCGCGACTGTATCATAAAGCAGCAGATCCACGCCGGCCTCCAGATATTCGAAGATCGATTTTTTAATACCGGTTATGTCTACAGTTTCGCCGGCCTGGGGCAAATGAACCGATTGCCACATTTCCACGCCTGGGTATCCCTGCTTTAGCCTTTTTATAAGCTCAGGCGGTTCCTGACTCAAAAACTGTACGGCATGTGGCTTCAGTTTTTGCACAAGATACCGCAGCCTATCCTCAGGCATATGAAAAACAAGGGCTACGGCAGGGATGGGAGGGGAGGAGAAAAGCTCCGCGGCCTCTTTGATAGTTAAAGAGCGCGGCGAGAAATCCACCTCTACCACCACGCCGAAATAATCGGCCCCTGCTTTTGCCGCCGATAAAGCGTCTCCCAGGTTTGTCGTTCCGCAGATTTTAACCTTGTAACCAGCTTTCACTTTGAAATGCCCTTTCTACTCCGTTATAAATCAATTTCCCGCCTACGTTGTCGACATAAGTCTCAATAATGCGGCTTTCGGGTATGTTTTTGGAGCGCAGGTATTTCAGAATCCTGTCGTATACATCCTGCTTCTGGGTCAATGCGAAGATTGTGGGTCCTACGGAGCTCATACCTGCAATTTCCGCACCGATTTCCCTGAAGGTAGTGATGTAACTGTATATCGGTCCGCCGAAGGAACCGTGCGATTCGCACTCCGCCCGCTTCGAACCCAGGAAGGAGATATCGAACATCGCGTCGCCCATCGCCTTAAGGTCCCTTTTGATCATTGCGGGCAGCAGATTCATCAGTACAAGCTGAGATTTAACCCCTGCCTGTATATTATCCAGATACCTTCCTCTGTTCATTAAGAGCTCCGCCTCGGATTCCGCGGCTGTCTCGGTTCCCGTAAATTCGTCGGAAAGACTCGGGACATCCGGTATCAGTACTATTACCTTCGTATTCGGCAGATCTATCCTGTAAACCAGTTCAAGATCATCGGTGCCAAGCACAAAGCCTCCGTTCACGCTCGCCATCGCGCCGATACCCGTTTCAAACGCGGGAATCAGATAACCGTTTCCGGTAGCGCTCTCTTCGCAGGAATGATATCCGAGTATTCTTCTGAGTTCACGGCCGGTGAAAGGATTTCCGAGTACTTCGTTTATACCAATGCACGCTGCGCACATGGAACCCGCGGTTGAGCCCATGCCAACATGCCGCCTTTTATGGTCGTAGAGCTCGATTTCGAAACCTCCGGAATAATTGGTCAGTTTTTTGAATACATGGGCAAAATGCTCCATGATCAACGTTCTTTCCCCTTTGACGACGATATCGGGTTTCTTTGTCGATTTTACGTGAGCGTGAAAATATACGCCTATGGCGATCCCGATTCCTCCTCCGCCCGCGCGGTTCAGATTGAACCGGTTCATATCCAGCACGGTGGGATGCAGGCGTGCGGGGACTGTAATATCGACCTCTTTTTCCGTTACCCTGCCCACCGTTCTCGGAGCGACTCCGAATTTTTCCAGCGGGATGATGAACTCCTCCTGGCCCGGTTCAAATTCTTCCAATACTGTCGTGACACGGTCGATCAGACTGCCGTTGATATTGATGGTGATCTTTTGCTTTGCAGGAAGCTGTGATAATGCAATTTCAGACATTTTGACCCCTCCTTTGAATTTTAGCATACTGCCGGACTACCATTCTGCTGGCTAAAACAACCTGAACTTCAGTTTTTGGTAAAAGGAGAGCAAAGGCATGCTGTGCCGGATATGCGGAAATATTCCCGCATAATATCGATATTTTGTAATAGTCTGCCATACTTCCGTTCTACCATGCTACCATATTATACCGTTTATTGTTAAATAAATTATATATTCGCATATGAGCTTTTGCAAGACTAAAATGTGTGACTTGCGTGCGAAGGCATTATTTATTGTGTATAAAAAGCTTATATGGTATAATCTAGTAGGCCTAAAAACATCCATGATTTCCACTATTCATAAAATAGCTGATCGCGTCTTGAAAACCGGCATAAAAAAAGACAATACCACCAAAGAAAACTACTGAAAGCAGCATATAGATTCAAGGAGGTGTCGAAAATGAAACTGGGCATGACCAGACGTTTTCTCGCAGTCATCACTGCCGCAGCGATTCTGACGACCGTTGTAACAGCATGCTCCTCTGCAAATACAGACAAGCCCACCGCGGCAACAACTGCCTCGACAACAACCGCAGCAGCAACCGGAACGGCAGCTGCAGCACCGTTCTCGCTGGCATCGGCAGAGCAGGAAGCTTCCAGCCTCCTTGGCAATGCCAACGTTAAAAAGCCGTCAGCCGCAGGTGCGCTCCAGATACTGGACAAAAACGGAATTAAAACTCTTTGCGATAAGGACGGCAATCCCATACAGCTGCGAGGTATGGGTACTCACGGACTGCAATGGTTTCCCGAGATACTCAATGACAATGCTTTCGCAGCTCTCTCCAATGATTGGGGTGCCAATGTTATCCGCCTCGCCCTGTATGTCGGCGAGAACGGCTACGCTACCAATCCCGCTCTCAAGCAGAAGGTCATCGAAGGTATCGACCTGGCCATAAAAAACGATATGTACGTTATAGCAGACTGGCATGTTCTTACACCAGGCGATCCCAATGACAAAATTTACAGTGGCGCCTATGATTTCTTCAAGGAAATATCCGAAAAATATAAAAATGACTTTCATTTGATATATGAACTGGCCAATGAGCCAAGTGGCAACAATCCGGGCGTGACCAACGACGCAGCCGGCTGGAAGAAGGTCAAGGCCTATGCTGAGCCTATAATAAAAATGCTGCGCGATGGGGGCAGCAGGAACCTTATCATAATTGGCAGCCCGAACTGGAGCCAGCGTGCCGATCTTGCATCGGACGATCCGATAAATGACCCGAATATTGCTTATACGGTCCATTTCTATACAGGCACTCATAAATATTCTGCTGATGATACAGACAGATCCAACGTAATGAGCAATGTCAGGTACGCATTGAAGCACGGTGTTGCAATATTCGCTACAGAGTGGGGCACCAGTGAGGCGACCGGCAACAATGGTCCTTATCTCACCGAGGCCGACCAGTGGCTCGGCTTCCTCAATGCGAACAACATCAGCTGGTGCGATTGGTCTTTGGCGAACAAGGGTGAGACCTCGGCGGCCTTCCTGCCCTTCGAGCTGAACAGGCAGCCGGCTACCAGCCTTGATCCCGGCTCCGACAAGAAGTGGGAAACCAGTGAAATGAGCATCTCAGGCGAATATGTCAAAACCCGTATTCTCGGACAGGAGTATAAGCCTATCGACCGCACGCCGAAAAAGCTCTTTGAAGAGACTGTTTTCAATTTCGACGACGGTACTGTGCAGGGCTTCGATATAAACCTCGACAGCCCAAAAAAGGACATCAAGCTTAAAAATGTCGGCAAGGCTCTTCAGATATCCGGCCTTTCGACGAGCAAGGATATTACAGAAACCAATTACTGGGCGAACGCAAGGCTTTCAGCGGATACTGCGGGGATCAGTGTCGACGTATTGGGAGCGGAGAAGCTCACAATCGACATCATAGCGGCCAAACCGGACACCGTCTCGATTGCCGCCGTGCCCCAGAGCGAGAAACACGGCTGGACGAACCCGAAGCGGGCTATCCAGGTCAAACCTGCCGATTTTACCCAGCAGGAGGATGGTACCTACAAGGCTGTAATGACGTTGACAGCGGACGCCGCATCCAACCTGAAAGCCATAGCAAAGGATGCTGCCGACAGCAAGCTGACAAATATGATACTCTTCGTAGGTGCGGAGAATTCGGATGTTATTTCGATAGACAATATAAAGGTATCCGGGAACCGTGCAGTAGCGGAGGCTCCTGTCAAGCATGACCCGCTGGGGAAGGCCGTACTGCCCTCGGACTTCGAAGACAAGACACGCCAGGGTTGGCTCTGGGACGATCCCTCCGGCGTCAAGACAGCGCTGACGATCCAGCAAATCAACGGCTCCAACGCGCTTACCTGGGAAGCAGCTTACCCCGAGGCCAAGCCTACCGACGGCTGGGTAACCGCTCCAAGACTCAAGCTTCCGGATATCAATGCAACCCGTGGGGATTCGAAGTACCTTATCTTTGATTTTTACCTCGATCCAAAGCGTGCGACCAAGGGTTCGCTTTCCATAAACCTGGCCTTTGCACCGCCGACGCTCAGCTACTGGGCACAGGCAGCAGAGACCTGCGATATCGACCTTGCCGGGCTGTCCGAACTGAAGAAGACATCCGACGGCAAGTATTGCTTCAAGGCAGCTTTCGATCTCGACAAGATCAACGACAACAAGATGCTGGCCAAGGATACTTCGCTCCGGGATATCGTCATCATTGTCGGGGACGTGCAGAGCGATTATTCCGGCAGCATGGCGATAGACAACGTGCAATTCAGCAAGACAAAATAACAACTACATAAAAGCCAGGACCCGTCGTTTTTCCGGCGGGTCCTTTGACGTCCGATGCCAGATACGGCCCACAGTGAAGTAAAGCCTTCCTTGAGGGAGATAAAGAACAATGGTATAATCATGGCAGAAAAACATTAAGCAGTGTTCGGAGAAGAGACATGAAAAATGCCGTACTTATTGGAATAGCCGGGGGCACGGGCTCGGGCAAGACCACTCTTGCAAGGAGATTGAAAAATGCCTTCGGTGAAGATGTAGTCCTGCTTTGCCAGGATTTCTATTACAATTCTTTTGACAACCTTGAATATGAAGAAAGAAAAGTACAGAATTTCGACCATCCCGACGCATTCGATTCGAAGCTGCTTATAGAACAGCTTAAGCAGCTTAAACGGTTTCAGCCCATCGAGAGGCCGACATATTCCTTTGTCGAATACAGGAGACTTGACGAAACCGTAAGGGAAGAACCTAAACGGGTCATCATACTTGAGGGCATTCTTATTTTCGAGAACCCTCAGCTTGCCGAACTAATGGACATCAAGGTGTTTGTCGATACTGATTCCGATATCAGGTTCGCCAGAAGGCTTATGAGGGATATCCACGAAAGAGGCAGGAACCCGGATTCGGTGGTCAACCAGTACCTGAATACGGTCAAACCGATGCATGAGGCATTCATCGAACCAAGCAAGAAAAGGGCGGATGTCATCATTCCCGAGGGCGGAATGAACAATGTAGCTTTTTCCATGCTGGTGGACAGAATAAAAAGCATACTGGATAATTGGGAAAATTAGAAGCTCACGATTAAAGTTAAAAGCCGCATATCATGCGGCTTTTTTAGTATGTGGAGGATAAGGGGCCAGAAAAAGGCAGGTTTAAATTACCATAGCCAATAGGCCCAAATCATTATTGTATAGGTTTACATAATTAGTTACAATGGAATTATAAAGGGGGTCAAAACATGATCAAATTCAGGTCTCGTGCTATTTTTGCTTTATCCTTGTTACTTGCCTTTTCCATGCTTGTGGTTCCTGTTTATGCGGCAAAGAAGACCTACACTGCGCCGACAGCAACAAATGTAAATGTTAGCGGGTCGCCTTCCGTTGGACAAACACTGACCGGAAACTATACATACTATGATGCCAGCGGTGTTCCACAGGGCACATCTGTTTATCAGTGGCTTTATTCCGCTTCTTCAACAGGTACCTACTATCCTATAAGCGGTGCAGTTTCGAAGACTTATACCCTGACCGCCAATGACGCAGGACGCTACATCAGATTTCAAGTGACGCCGGTGGCAGCCTGGGGTTCGCCGAGCAAGGGGACTTCTGTACAAAGCACGGCTGTGGGTCCTGTAATAAATTCGACCCCAACACCGCCGCCGACTTCATCGTCGAAGGTTGTTCTGGGTTATACGGTAAAAAACTACTCGACTGATGTAACCTCATACAATTCCATTGTCAATAATACAAAATCGATAGATCAGATCGCGACTGCCAACTACTCGACAGACGGCTACGGTAAAATATCGGGCACTGCGCCTGCCGATCAGGTCGGCTACGCCAACAACAGCGGTATCAAACCCCTGATTCTGATCAGTAATAATTTTGACAGCTCGATTGCTAAGTCTTTATTGGAGAGTTCAACGAACAGACAGGCTTTTATAAACAATCTTGTCAACGTGATCGGGGCAAATGGCTATAAAGGTGTCAACATCGATCTTGAAAGCGTTCCTTATTCGGACCGGGCTTATTACACCCAATTCATAGCCGATATCAAAAATACGCTGTCGCCTCTCGGATATCTTACAACCATATCTGTTCCGGCAAAGACCAGCGACTCTGCGACAAATTCGTGGAGCGGCGCATATGATTACGCGGCGCTCGGTAAAACAGCGGACGAGATAGTTATCATGACCTACGACGAGCACGGTACCTGGACGTCTGCAGGACCCGTGGCATCGTTAGGCTGGGTGACCAATGTCGTAAATTATGCAAAATCCGTTATTCCTGCAAGCAAGATACTTCTTGGTCTTGCCGCCTATGGCTACGACTGGTCGAGCGCCGGCAACAAGGCTCTTTCGCTGAATCAGATAGACAATCTGGTTTCGACCTACGGTGGTTCGGTGCAATGGGATGCGGCATCTGAATCCCCGTACTATTCGTATACGGATACAAATGGAGCGCAGCATACTATCTGGTTTGAAAACTCCAGCAGCATCGGCTATAAGTGCGATCTTGCAAATCAGAACAGTTTACTGGGCGTCGGTATCTGGAGGCTCGGACTGGAAGATTCCGCGTACTGGAGTATGATAAATTCGAAGTTCAATAGATAAACGATCCCGAGAAAATCCGAAACTATACTGAGGACTCAGCTGTCCCATATCCAGTGGGGCAGCTGTTTTTATTTACATTCGGCAAGCAGAATATGGCAGGTGATCGATATGTATATACTTCTGGACCCTGCGGAGACGTGTCTGTTATAATTGGATTCGGTAATAAAACCGGGTTTTTCTATTGGCAAATGTTTGGCTAATTTTCCCCACGGTTAATACGGCAGCATATAAAGGCTTATATCAGCTGCCTTTCATTTCCGGTTAAAACTATAGAATCCGGAGTCTATAATGGGAAAAGGCGATCAGGATCTTTATGCAAAAAAGTTGTGGGGGTTTTTATGGGGTTTTTACCACAAAGCATTACCAGTTTTAAATTGAACAGTATTTTTATACGGATATTTTTTTCCATTATGAGTCTTGTTCTGGCTTCTGTGCTGATAGTAGCCTATATATCCTATTGGAACTCTACAAACATGATGATCAATGAAGTGAAGGGCAACAATATCCTTGTTCTGGAACAGGCGCAGGAAAGCATCGACAGCGAGATAAAATCGATTAAAAGCAGTGCGATGCAGGCAGCCATGGATCAGAGGCTGATTAAGGCTCTTTATATTTCCCGTGAGGATACCTATAACGAAGCTGAATTGTACCGCGACATTATTTCATACTTGAATTCAATAAAAGTAAACAATGACTATATAGCAAACCTTTGGGTATATTTCAACAAATCGGATATTGTACTGGGAACTGAAGGCAAGTACGATTCCCAGCTGTTTTTCAGCAAAGTCTGCAAATACTACTCAGGCATAGATTGGGACAAGATATCCAATGAATATTCCAATTTCGGTTCTGCCGGAAGACAGGAGGTGGAATACGATTTCACCAGGATACCTGTTGTTGTGTTCATCAAGTCATTGCCTGTAAATGATCTAAGGCCGAAAGGCACCTTTGTCGTTAATTTGAACGAACAGTTTTTCTACAAGATAATGGGAGCGACGGAAGGAAAGGTAGTATTCAACTATATTGTCGATTCCCATAAAAATTTGATATTTACCAATGAGAAAGCGTATCCGGAAAACAATGAGCAAAAGTCGGCCAGGTCCGTACTGGACAGTGAAATAGCCAGTATGAATGCCGAAAAAGGTACTTTTGATACAAAATTTGCCGGGAAACCTTTTACTGTTCAATATATTAAGTCGGAAGCAAATGACTGGACCTATATTTCTGTCACACCTACAGGGTACATTTCCCGGAAAGCGAACAATATCCGGAATGTAACTCTGATGGTAGCTCTGTTAAGTATGATTTTAAGCGTAATACTGGCATATTTACTGGTGAAACGCCTTTACCGTCCCATTAACGATATTTTGAATTATATAAGCATCATCAGCAATAAAAAGCTGGATAAACAGAAAGCGGGCAGCAAGGATGAGTTGAAATTCATCAATTGGATCATTAACTATGTGTACAAAGAGAATGAAAGCCTACGGGATTCCTTTAACAAAAGTAACCCTATACTGAGAGAGAAGTTTTTAAATGATATAACTGATGGCAGGGTCACACAGGAACGTTACAGGGAAATTGGAAGCGATATAGGGATCGTTATGCCTTTCCCGCTCTTTCAGATCATCGTATTTGAAATAGACGAATACGAAACAAAGACATCGAACCTGCATAGGAGATTGAATTTGAATCTGGTTCAGAAAATGGATGATATTGCCGGAGAAACTCTGAATGGAAACGTCAGATGCTATTCTCTGGCAAAAGACGAGGGCACCCTGGTTTCGATAATAAATGCTGAAGAAAGCTTTTACGAATCTGAAGGGATCAATGGATACTTGAGCAAAGTAAGGGATTATTTCAAGTATAATCATGACCTGACTTTTACAATCGGTGTAGGACGGCACTACAGCAGTATGGAGGAATGCTCCATGTCCTTTATCGAAGCATTGCATGCGCTGAAATACAAGATAGTCAAGGGGCAAAACACCGTTATTTACATTGATGAGGTCAAGGGTATTACCGGAAACACCTATGAATACTCCATGGAAAAGGAGAAACAGCTGGTAACTATTCTGAAATCCGGAGACATTGCTGCTGCGAACCAAATCCTGCTGCAGATTTTTGAGGATAATCTCACCAAGCGGTCCATGGCGCCCGAGATGATCGACAATTTGTTCAGAGCTCTGGTTGGTACTGCAATCAGGTCAATTTACGAAATGCAGGCTACCATTGAAAAAATATTCGGAGAGGGACTTGATTTTTATGCCAACATGTCGGCCAAAGAGGTAGTGGAGGAAAAAAAGAGCTATATCTATCTTATTTTCAAATCCATTGCTCTATACGCCGGTGAACGTAAAAACAACCAGAATACAAAGATATATGAGAAAATACATGCATTTGTAGCGGAAAATTATAATAAGGAGCTATCTCTGGAAAAGGTAGCGGAGGTTGTCGGTCTGTCTCCGTCTTACCTGAGTTTCATATTTAAAGAAATTTCGGGAATGAATTTTGTTGATTTTATTAATGAATACAGGCTGGAAAAGGCAAAGGAACTTCTTAACTCGTCTTCCATGACTATCGCACAGGTGGCAGAAGCTGTCGGGTACATGAATGCGAACAGCTTCAGCAAGACCTTCAAGAAGTATGTCGGTGTCGCCCCCGGACAATTCAGGGAAATGTAGCGGATTTCAAGGCTGATCACCGTAAAAAAATCCACATCGAATCGATAAATTCACCCCAAAATCTAAAAATTGAACGCTTTACGCAGGTGTTGTTTTGCAAGTAAAGTAAAGTCGTGATGAAACACGAGACAAATCCGAATGGGGGATGGACCTTGCAAAAAACACCTGCTCTTACCGAATCCAAAGGTAAGCCATATAAGACAAATAAATGGAAGCTGCTGAAATCGAATTATCCTTTATTGCTAATGTTCTTACCTGTGTTTCTTTATTATGTTGTTTTTCGATATACTCCATTGCTGGGGGCACTGATCATATCGGTTAAAAAGTATCAGCCCGCATTGGGGATTTTCAGAAGTAAATGGGCCGGACTGGAGTACTTTGATCAGTTTATCAACTCTGTTTTCTTTTGGAGATTGATCCGTAACACGCTCGCCATTAATATGTTTCAATTGGTACTGGGCTTTACGGCTCCGATTATCCTCGCTTTGCTGCTGAATGAAGTAGGGTCTTCGAAATTCAAGAAACTGGTGCAGTCCGTCACCTACCTGCCGAATTTCATTTCAAGCGTAGTTGTGGTAGGAATTGTGATCGTTTTTCTTTCTCCGTCCACAGGCTTGGTGAACAGCATTATTGCAAGGTTCGGAGCGGAGAAGATCAATTTTATGACAGAGCCCAACTATTTCTGGATCATATATACTCTTATGGTGATATGGCAAACAACCGGGTATAGCGCAATTATCTATCTGGCTGCCCTGACGGGAATAAGCCCGGAGTTGTATGAAGCTTCCAAAATCGACGGCGCAGGCAGGTGGAAGCAGTTATGGCATATTACTCTTCCGGGAATTTCATCCACTATAGTCATATTACTTCTCATGCGGCTCGGAAATCTTCTCGAGGTAGGGTATGAATCCATCATTCTGCTCTACAATCCAAGCATTTATTCCACTGCCGACGTCATAAGCACCTATGTTTACCGGCGCGGTATCCTCAACGGAGATTACAGCTTTGCCTCTGCCGTAGGCTTCTTCCAGTCGGTAATCGGACTGGTGCTGATTATCACGGCGAACAAGATCGCAAAAAAATATACTGAGACAAGTTTATGGTAACGGGGGGAAATGATCTTGGGTAAAATCATGAAAGAAACAAAAGGTCGGATATTATTCCAGTACATTAACTATACAATACTCATTATTTGCATGATTGTCGCTTTATATCCGGTACTCTATGTATTGGCGGCATCTTTGAGCAGTTACGCATTTCTGGCGCAGGGCAAGGTCGGGATTATTCCCATGGGCTTCAATCTGGAAGCCTATAAGAGGGTCCTTGCCTATCCCATGATCGGAAGATCCTATCTCAATACGATCTTCTATACGGTTTCCGGGACTACCATAAGCCTTCTGCTGAGCATTTTCGGCGCATATCCTTTGTCCAGGAGATACTTTCCGGGCAAGAATTTCCTAACTAAAGTCGTAGTGGTAGCCATGCTTTTCAGTGCCGGTATGATACCCACCTTCCTCGTTGTACGGAGCCTTGGCTTATACAATACGGTATGGGCGATTTTACTGCCGACTGCGATATCCTCCTTCAATCTGGTTATTCTCAAAACCTTTTTTGAACAGATTCCATACGAAATGGAGGAATCGGCAGCTCTGGACGGGTGCAACCATCTGCAGACGCTTTTTATCATCATACTGCCTCTTGCAGTACCGGGACTGGTCACTATCGGGTTGTTCTATGCAGTATCCCAATGGAATAGTTACTTCCCTGCCATGCTTTATCTTCGTGATCGGGAACTGGTTCCCATCCAGATTATCCTTCGGGATATTGTCATTCAGAATCAAACGAACGATTTGGCAATCGACCTTGCAAAGGGAGCGGACCAGGTCAGCGAATCCATCAAGTACGCGACGATTATGGTCGCAACGATTCCCATCATGTGTGTTTACCCGTTTGTACAGAAGTACTTTATCAAGGGCGTCATGATCGGTTCGGTAAAGGGGTAATATCTTAAATGGTATATATTTCTCCCATTCAAATATGGAGGAATTTATATAAATGCATGCATTTAAGCACTACAGCTCACTAAAAAAAGGAGGATCTTTATGATCAAGGTGAAATGGAAAGGGGCAGTATCGGTATTTCTATCAGCAATAATGGCTATGTCTCTGTTGGCAGGATGCGGCTCTAAAAATGAGGGCGACCAGGCTGCACAGGCATCAAGCCAGCCCGCACAGACGGCAAGTCAGCCTGCCCAAACTGCGGAAGCAGGCGCAAAAGTATCCGAAACTCCTATTAAAATCAGCATGTTTCTGCAGGATTCGGCTGATCAGGCAATAAGCCCGGATCTGCCCATCATTAAGGAAATCACAAACAGAACCAATGTATCATTTGATTTTATTCCCGGACCTGCAACGGAAGATCAGTTCCGTGAGAAGTTCAATGTGACGATTGCTTCGGGAAGTATTCCGGATGTTGTCATCAGCCCATACAGGGACGATATGTTTAAAGTATCGGAACAGGGAATCTTCGAGCCGCTGGACGAATCCATCGACAAGAATGCTCCGAACCTGAAGAAGTTGATGGGTGAAAATCCCGAGATCATCAAGCAATTAAGGTCCAATGACGGCAAAAACTATTTCCTCCCCTTCCTTGGTGCGGTAAAGACCTTCAAGGTATGGATGGTAAGGGAAGACTGGCTGCAGAAGCTCAATCTCAACAAACCTGTAACCCTGGATGACTGGTACAGCATGCTGAAGGCATTCAAGGAAAAAGACCCCAATGGAAACGGAAAGCAGGACGAGATCCCTTACACGACCAGAAATACAAAGGCAGGCCTCCTGTCGTTTATGGAAGCCTATAGGATCAGCGGATTTGAGGCGAATGAGCAGTTTTTCATAGAAGACAATAAAGTAAAATATGCTTATACCGACCCCAGATTCAAGGATGCAATTACCTATATCAACAAGCTTTATAAAGAAGGACTGGTTGATCCCGAATATACAACGAATGACACGAAGGTCTGGCTGTCCAGAATCACAAATGAGGTTTCAGGCGCTTGCCAGGATACGACTGCACGTGCATATTCGCTGGGCGGCATGATAAAAGCGGCAAACCCGAGCTCCACCGCAAGTATGGCCGTAGTTGCACCGCCGAAAGGACCGACGGGCATCCAGATGACTACCAGCCAGATGCAGCCGGTAAGAGGCTTCACCGCAATCAGCGCTAATTCCAAATATAAAGAAGAAATCGTCAAACTGTTTGACTATTTCTACGGTGATGAAGGAAGCATGCTGATGAACTTCGGTATAGAGGGACAGACCTATAACATGGTAGACGGCAAGCCTCAGTATACCGACGCCATCACAAAGGATTCACAGGGAAGATCCATCCTGTCGATGCTCAATGTTTACGGCCACAGGGAATGGGCTTACAAGCAGGACGTCGGATATGAAGATGCTCTGTTGGACGATCAGTTTGTCAAATACAGAAATGATATGGAACAGTACATCAAGCCGACTATTCCCGCTCTTTCTTTCACATCGGACGAGAGGGATGTAATCAACAGCAAATATACTGAAATACAGACTTACAAGGATGAAATGATCGATAAATTCATCATGGGCAAGGAACCGCTGACCAATCTTGATAATTTCATGAACAAGATCAAGTCCATGGGTATCGACGATGTTTTGAAGGTAGAACAGGCTGCTTATGACCGCTACAACAAATAATACGGCAGTATAATACGGACGATACGCGGATAAGAGCGGGGGATATATGATCCTCTGCTCTTATCCTGTAGTACGTGTTAATCTTTGGCTCAGCACCGAATCACCCAGCTGTTTCTGCAGTTATAATCAATGTGGATTAAGCTTTTGACCGGAACTATATTATATGAGATGAGGTATGAACATGCTTGATATTAATAAATTGAAAAATCCTGTATGGAAAAGATCCGATAACCTTCGTGATCCTGCCGTATACAGGACAAAAGACGGATACCATATTTTCTATTCGCGGTATTCGAATAAAGACTGGAGCAAGCCTGAAAACTGGTCAATAGGGCATGTTTTTACGAAGGACTTCGTAACCTTCGAAAATGACAGGGATATTTCACCTAAGGGCTTTGCTTCTCCGGGAGATTTAATATTCTGGGGAGGAAAATACATTCTGCCCTATCAAGCGTATCCCGAAAAGCCGACAAAACTATGCTTCAGCAAGTCTGAAGATCTCATTACATGGTCCGCACCCGAGTTTTTCATGGAGGAAGCGGTGGATCTGCCGTGGAATCAAGCGAAAAGGACGATTGATCCTACCTTTGTACTGGACAATGACACTCTGCATTGCTTCTTTGTGGGAACCGATATGATACATTATTCCTCACAGACGAATCTTGTCGGCCACGCCGTAACAAAGGACACCTCATTGCGTAAATGGGAGATACTTACTGTGAATGAGCCGTTGATCGGTGTCGGGAAGGATGCTCCGGACGGAGCGGAAAACGTGGTTGTTTTCCGTCAGGCTGACAAATGGGTTATGATCTATAGCGAAGGCTTGAAGAATCAGCACCTTGCTTATGCTTTATCCGATGATTTATGTAACTGGGAACTGAAGGGGAAGATTGAAATAGAAGCACAAAAGTGGACCGCAACCAGGTATGGGGCTCCGTTTGTCTGGAAGGAAGATGATGGCTGGCTCATGATCCTGATGGGTGAGGATACTGAAAATGAAACGACCTTCGGCCTTTTGCATTCAAAGGACGGTTTAAACTGGAACATGCTGCAGGAAAAATAATGAGCTTAAAGGAGGATGTTATTGTGGGAAACAATTTTCATGTATCTACCCAGGGATGCGATACCTGGGCAGGTTCCCCGGCAAGACCCTTCAGGACCATCCAACGGGCTGCGGATCTGGCGAAAGCCGGTGATACCGTTATCGTCCATGAAGGTATTTACCGCGAGCATGTCAACCCCAAAAACGGAGGATCCGGCGACTCTGAACGCATTACTTACGAAGCTGCACCGGGCGAAAATGTCGTGATCTCCGGCGCAGAAAGAATCACAGATTGGCAAAATGTCGAAGGGAACGTCTATAAGACCGTTATTCCAAATACCTTTTTCCGGGGTTTCAATCCATATAGTGAGATCGTCTGTGGTGACTGGTTTATAAAAGATGAGCGGATTTTTCATCTGGGAGAAGTGTATATAAACGGTAAATCACTGTTTGAAGTAACAACACTGGATGCCGTTTTGAATCCGATCCCTTTCAAAGAGGCAATAGAACCTGAATGGTCTTTACACGCATGGTATTGCGAAACGGATGATGATAATACAACCATCTATGCAAATTTCGGTGAGTTTGTCCCTTCTGAAAATACAATTGAAATCAATGCACGCAAGTTCTGCTTCTGGCCGGAAAAAACAGGGATCGACTATATTACGGTCCGCGGTTTCCATCTCACCATGGCAGCACCCAACTGGGCCCCGCCGACTGCTTTGCAGGAAGGACTTATCGGCCCCCACTGGAGCAAAGGCTGGATTATTGAAAATAACGAAATCAGCAATGCCAAAAATTCAGGCATAAGTCTGGGTAAAGAGATAACTACCGGGCATAACGAGTGGACTACCATCGGAACGAAACAGGGAGCACAGCGCGAGAGGGATGTTATTTTCAATGCGATACATACAGGGTGGAGCAAAGAAAATATCGGTTCCCATATTGTCCGCAACAATGTGATTCATGACTGCGAACAAACCGGCATATGCGGACATCTTGGAGAAGTATTCAGCCAGATATACAACAACCATATTTACAACGTCCACCACAAAAGAATGTTCAACGGCGCCGAGGTTGCGGGGATCAAGCTTCATGCAGCTCTGGACTGTCAGATCCGCAACAACCATATCCATAATTGCGACCGCGGTATGTGGATGGACTGGCAGGCCCAGGGTACGCGTATTTCCGGCAACCTGCTGTATGATAACGACACTGCAGACTTATTCGTTGAGGTAAGCCATGGCCCTTATATAGTCGACAACAACATAATGCTTTCCCCGAAGAATATACTGGATCTGTCCCAGGGGGGCGCCTTTATTCATAACCTATTCTGCGGATTTATATCGTGGGCAAGAGTGACAAACCGTTTTACACCTTACCATTATGCTCATGAAACCGGTGTTCATGGACTTATGACTATTCTTGGCGGTGACAACAGGTATTATAACAATATATTCACCGGCACTCAGCCTGAAAATAAGGAAAAAGAGAAGATGATAGACCCGAAGGATTGGGTCCATCCCGGGATAGTAATCAGAGAAGATGGCAGCATTCCAAAAGGCCTCGCAATTTTCAACGAATGCCCCGCCGGCGATGAAAACTGGTACAAAGGTCTTCGCACCGTAGACCAGTTCGCAAACGTCCGTCTTCCCATGTACTGCGGCTCCAATATCTATTTTGGAGATGCGGAACCGTATAAGCAGGAAACGGCTTCTATGGTATGTCCGGACATGAAACCCCGGGTAAAGCTGGTAACGGAGGGCAACAGCGTATATCTTACCTTCGACTTCGGAGATAAGCCGGCAGAGGTTGATACTGTTGCTGTAACCACGGATTTCCTGGGGACTGCCTTTGAACCGGAAGTGCCCTATGAAAATCCGGACGGGACACCCCTGTGTATTGAAAATGATTACTTTGGAAATCTTCGCCCTGCAGGCAGACTGGCCGTGGGACCTTTTGAAGGGCTCGGAAATGGTCTGCAGAAGGTTAAAGTAGCGGAGATAAAATGAAAATGCTTTAATACCTCCCTCCTTTTATAAATGTGGAAACACAATGCCCGAAAACCCTTGCATGTTCAAGGGTTTTCGGCATTTTGACAGGAAGGGCGTTTCGAGAATGGTTTCAGGGAGAAAGAAAATATGATAAACGGTACAGCTGTCAGGATATATAATGCTGAAAATAATCGTTTTGAATGTGGTGTAGTGAGGAAAAGGGACGGCAGGTATTATGTGGATAAAACGCATACTTGTGATACTGAAACAGGGATATATCTTACACCGGGATGGATAGACCTGCATGCGCACATAAACGACGGCTTTGGCATGTTTGGAATAAATGCCGATGATATAGGGTACAGGACGGGCGTGTGTATGGTGGCGGATGCGGGAACGACAGGCGACTACACTATCGGAGGCTTCCGAAAATATGTGGAGCCGACAATAAAAACCAATATTAAGTTATTCATTTGTATCAGTCCGATAGGCGTTATCTTTAACCATGAATATAACGCCATGGAGTATTTGAATGCCGGAAATACCGTAAGAACCATAGAAGCGAACCGTGATATAATCTGCGGCGTCAAGGTACGTATCGCAAGCGGCGTAATCCGCCATGAAGGCATCGAACCCTTGCGGATAGCCAGTGAGGCTGCCGGAATCACAGGGCTGCCGCTTATGGTACATATAGGGGGGAATCCCCCTTATCTTTCGGATATAGAACCTTATTTGAAAAAAGGCGACATTCTGACCCACTGCTTCAACGGGTCTGGAGACGTATGGAATGAGGACGGCACACCGTCAAAACCTTTGCAAAGACTGATTGAACGCGGGATTATTCTGGATGTCGGGCATGGAGCCGGAAGCTTCTCGTTTGACGTATGCCGGAAGGCATTTTTGAGGGGCATACCCAAAATCAGTATCAGTACCGACCTGCATGCCTATTCACGCAACCATCCTGTTCACGACATGGCGACCACGCTGACAAAAATGCTCGCTTTATCAATGCCTCTGGAGGATATCATGTACGGGGTGACTAAATTGCCCGCCGAAATATTATGTCTGGAAAACTGGTGTGATTTGTCCGAACTCCGGAATGCTACGTTCTTCAGAATAGATAGTGTACCAGACGAATATACGGACAGCTGCGGCAAATCCATTTCCTTCAGCAAGAGGATTGTTCCTTCAGGTGTTATAATCAATGGTGAATTTTACGACTTGTAAAATGGAAAAAATATAAGCACTAGGCATGTCAATGTTTCCATATTATATTGTATAATATAGAAATAACGGCAGTGTACAATGATGAAGGGGGAGTATCATTTTGAATCAACAAATACTGGCCGACTATCTGGACTCACTTGAAAAATGCGGGATACCCGGGTGTGACTGCGTTGTTTATCGCGAGCACAAGCCTGTTTTCCGACACACCGCAGGATACTCGGATCACGGGAGAACAAAGCCCTTGACGAGCGCAAATACATACTGGCTCTTCTCAGCTTCAAAGCTCTTCACCTGTACTGCTATAATGCAGCTTACCGAAAAGGGACGCATATGCCTCGACGACCCGGTTTCAAAGTACCTGCCGGAATACGGGGTTCTTAAGGTTAGAGACGGTTCCGGGGTAAAACCGGCAAAAAACACATTGACGATCAGGCACCTGCTTTCCATGCAGAGCGGTTTGAACTATAATCTCGAAGCTCCTTCCATATTGAAGGTGCTTGAGGAGACAAACAGGAAGGCTACAACGCGCGAGGTAATAAGATCGCTCGCGAACGAGCCTCTGGACTTCGAACCGGGGACGCACTTCCAGTACAGCCTGAGCCACGACGTGCTCGGCGCCGTTATAGAGGTGGCATCGGGAAAACGCTTCGGAGAATATCTCGAGGAAAATATATTCAAGCCGCTGGGAATGAAAAACACCGGCTTTGAATTGACGCCGGAGAGAAAAGCAAAAATGTCGGATCAGTTTACATACGACGGCGAAGCTATGACTTCGGCTCCCATGTCGCTGGATAACTGTTATGCACTGTCGGACAGGTATGAAAGCGGCGGAGCGGGTCTGATCTCTACCGCGGACGACTACATACTGTACCTGGACGCCATGTGTAACGACGGTACCAGCAAAGACGGCTTCAGGGTGCTGACAACAGCTTCATTGGACCTGATGCGTCAGGACCAGCTTGACGACGTTTCTAAAAAGGATTTTGCCCTGTTTAATAGAAAAGGGTACAGCTACGGTCTTGGTGTCCGGACGCTGATCGAAAGGGAAAAGTCAGGCGTCAGAAGTCCTATTGGAGAATTCGGATGGGACGGCGCAGCAGGCGCATATGCGATGATCGATCTGAAGCACCGCCTGGCGGTCTTCTATATACAGCACGTCAGAAACTGCGGTTATGTTTACGATGTGATACATCCAAGGGTAAGGGATCTCACATACGAGATGCTTGGGATAGACGACTAGAATATGCAAGGTACAGAAGCCCGGAATTGCTGCAGAGGCGAGTCCGGGCTTTTTCTATGTGTGCCCAGCGGGCGCATGCAAAAAACCTCGCGCTGGATGAGGGGTTCCATAGAGCTTTTAGCGGTGAGTCATAAAAATTCCTTCTAAGTGTACATTTTTTGAAGTTTTGGCCAAAAAATCGTATTAGAGGATAAGTTTTGCCTGGTTTTTCTCAGAATAATGGCGAAAAGTCGAGGGTTATGTTGACTAAATTGACCCAAAATTCAAATTTTGTACAGTCTATAAAAAACCGGCAAATCGGATGCAGTCGGTGCTGCATCGTGAGACAGTGATGGCGAATAATCTTGTGACCGTATTCCAGCATCGCCATACTTCACAGCATGTAGTGTTCCTTCACACGCTGACTGCCATCCGCTTGCTGCCACTTGCTGAGGTGTGCTATCTGCCCCACCTCAGCCTAATCCATAATATTTCTTAATAAATTTCCTCTTCCCACATAATATAGTCGAATTATAATTGATTTTGCTGCAACAATCGACCATAGGCTTGAAACGGCTTGTCGCATGCAGCCGGGACGCTTCGACCCGGCTCTGCCGCATTTGGACAAAGGAGAAAACGGATGAGCTTCATTAATTTTGAAAACGTGGAGAGGGAATATCATGTCGGAGGCCACACGATAAAGGCGGTCGACGGCATTAGTTTCGGCCTGGAGAAGGGGACTGTCAACGTAGTACTCGGGCAAAGCGGAGCAGGCAAAACAACGGTGCTCAATTTGCTCGGCGGAATGGATTCGCCCACGAAGGGGCGGATAATCGTAGATGGTCAGGAAATTTCTAAAATGTCTGAGCATGGACTTACGACCTACAGACGAAATAAGATAGGCTTTGTTTTTCAGTTCTACAATCTTGTACCAAACCTGACGGTATTGGAAAATGTACAGCTTGCCAAGGAAATATGCAATGATCCTCTGGATTCGAAGGAAATGTTGACAAAAGTCGGCCTTGAAAACAGGCTCGACAATTTCCCG
Organism: Clostridia bacterium; assembly: GCA_036260935.1. GTDB lineage: Bacteria > Bacillota > Clostridia > Acetivibrionales > DTU013 > JAEYOM01. The sequence continues at coordinate 76,995 of DATALQ010000022.1, read as the reverse complement.
AGCCAGATATCGGGAGGAGAACAGCAAAGGGTTTCCATCGCGAGGGCTCTGGCGAAAAACCCGCAGATCGTATTGTGTGATGAACCGACCGGAGCTCTGGATTCGGCGACCGGTCGCAAGGTCCTCAAGCTGATATGCGACGCCGCCTCGAGTATGGGGAAAACTGTCATAATCGTCACGCATAACGCCCTGATAGCAGATATGGCGGACTCAGTCATTCATATGAAGGACGGCAGGATAAATGAGATAAGGTACAACGACAGCCCAAAGGATGCTGAGGAGATCATATGGTAAAAAAGTCGCTTTTCGGAAAATCGATCAGGGATATGCAAAGATCCAAAGCGCAGTTCATATCGATCTTCATAATGGCTGCGCTTTCCGTAATGATCGTTACCGGCCTCGACAGCGTCTGGAAGACCATAGACGACCTTTCCGGCGTTATGTATGCCGCCACCGACATCTCCGATCTGTGGATAAATGTCTCAAACCCTTCGGAAAAGGAACTATGGAATATTTCAAGAATCGACGGCGTTAAAAAGCTCGAAAAGCGTTTTACGGCAAATGCGATAACGGGATTGAAGGGCCGTCCGACTCTGAGGATTTACGCGGTATCCGGCAAAAACGCATTGGACAGGCCGATGCTGAAGCAGGGCAGGCTCGTAAGCAGCAGCGGCGCAATACTGGACGAGGCCTTTGCAAAGGAGCACGGGCTTAAGATAAACGACAGGGTCGAGGTGAAAGTAAATGACAAGTGGCTCAGTCTGCGCATCGAAGGACTGGCGCAGAGCAGCGAGCATATCTACTCAGTCAAGGGCACGACCAGCATAGTACCTAATTCCGGAAAGTACGGATTTGCCATCATAAATGAAGACATGCTGAAAAGCGCATATGGCCGGACAGTTTACAACCAGGTATGCGTAAAGCTCTCTCCGGGGGCTGATATCACGCGCGTGGAAGCGGAGGTAGACAAAGCTGTCGGGGATGCCCTCATCGGTATCGTTGCAAGGGGCGAGGACAGCAGCACCAATAACATAAACGCAAACATACGCCAGTTCAAGACCCTTGCCACCGTGTTCCCACTGATGTTTTTCCTCGTTACCGCCCTGATAACTCAGAGCACCATGCTCCGTATGGTGGAAAACCAGCGAAGCCAGATTGGTATACTGAAAGCGCTCGGTTATACAAAAAGAAGCATACTGTGGCACTATACGTCCTACGGCGTATACATGGGCGCTCTGGGAGCTTTTCTCGGACTCCTGATCGGCCCGAATTTTTTCGGCAGGCTGCTGATACCGTGGCTTAAGCTGAGTTTTACAGATTATCGGATCTCGGTCAACCTTGTCAATTTTATTTTCAGCCTTGTATTGATACTCGCCTGTACGGGCGGAGTTTCGCTTTACGCCTGCCTCAGGCTGCTCAGGGATTCTCCCTCGGTTCTGCTCAGAGACAAGCCTCCAAAGGAAGGAAGCCATATCTTCCTGGAATTTCTGCCGAAGCTTTGGAACAGGATGAGGTTCAGCCGCAAGCTCATTGCGAGGAATACGTTGAAGAATAAAATGCGCATGATCATGAGTGTACTTGGGATAACAGGCTGCACGGGGCTTGTCGTGGCTGCGTTCACCCTATGCGGCATGGTGAATGGGATCGCCCGGCAGACTTATGACGTAACCTACACCTACGACCAGAAAATCATATTGGACAGAAAGGCGGATTCGCGCTTTATCCGTAACATTAAGCTTGACGGGACCGTCCAGCAGATGGAGGAGACGGCGGTAGAGATCGTCTGCCCCGACGGGAAAAGAACGATGAAGCTGTTGACGATACTTCCGCAGGACAGCCCGCTCGTGCATCTGAAGGACGTCGGCGGCAATGCCGTCCGGCTTCCGGAGAATGGAATATCGATGACGAGAAAGCTTGCGCAGACCTTGAAAGTCAAAAAGGGGGACATTATCAAACTTAAACGCTACGGCAAAGGCTATGTAAAAGTGCCTGTGAGACAGATAGTATATTTGGCTACGGGGCAGGGGATGTACATGACGGACAAATACTTCGAAGCCATCGGAGAAACCTTCAGGCCGTCCGCAATATTGGTGAAATGGGAGCATCAGCCGGACAAGACTTTTCTGGAAGGCGATTATGTCGATGAATACGTGGACAGGACCAGCCAGATAAAGGATGTCAAATCCAGCACGAAGGTTGTTTATATCGCAGCCATATTGCTTATTTTCCTTGGAGGGATACTGGCATTCGTAGTGCTCTACAACAGCAGCATACTGAATTTCTCCGAAAGGATACGGGACCTTACCACTTTGAAGGTGCTGGGCTTTTACCAGAAAGAGATACGCTCGCTTGTGCTTACTGAAAACATACTTTCCGTCGTATTGGGATCGGTTTTCGGCATACCGGTGGGCAAAGTTATTGCAGAGCTTGCGGCGAGCGGGCTGGACGACCAGATGGACCTGCTGAGCCGAATAACTTTTAGCACCGTAGCACTGTCGGGACTTATAACATTTGTGTTTGCCCTGATAATCAACGGTATCGTGGCTGAAAAAATGAAAAAGATCGACATGCTCGAGTCGCTGAAGAGCGTTGAATAAAAATAATTGGAGGCAAAGTCATGATAGAATGGATCCTTAAGCATAAAAAGTTGGCACTGGCCGGCGCCGCATTGCTTGTCCTGCTTGTGGCAGGCGGTATAATCGGCTATAATTTATTACAGGCGGACAAGGCGGAGAGCCTTGAAGCCATCTCCCCGGAAACGGTGCAGGATGACAGCCTGGATGCCTGGGGAGAGGTGAAATACGAGAAGGTTTACGATATAAATATCGACTTTCCTTCCGTAGTAACCGACGTCAAGGTCAAGGAAGGCGACCGCGTATCAATGGGACAGGAACTGGTGACGCTGGATATGTCGGAGTACCTGGGCACTATGGAGAAACTCAGGGAGCAGCTTGCGGCAGGACAGGCAGGGCTTGACACCACGGTTCAGGATACGGGCGCGCTTTCGGAGGACATTGCGCAACTGCAGAAGGACATAAAAACCAAGACGGATGAATTGAATAAGGGAACGAATTCAGACCTCAGGATTCTTCAAACTTCGCTGGACCTGGCCAAAAAAGAGCTGGAGACTGCGAAAAAGGATGTCCGTGATAACCAGGCGCTTTATGACGCGGGCACGGTTTCAAAAAGCTTGCTCGACCAGTATGCCGATATTTTGGATCAGAGAGAGAAAGCTCTGTCGGATATCGGGATCAACATAAACAGAACGAAGAACGCGTTGAAAACTGAATTGGATCAACTGAAGATCCAGCTTACGTCCAAGCAGGAGCAGCTCGATCAGATAAATAACTCCAACGGCGCGAATACGGCGAAACAGAACAGCAGCGTGGCAGCCTCCCGAATCGACCTCGATATAATGAAAAGCAAAAGTGAAAAGGACTACCTGAACTCGAACAGTATCGTATCAAGCGTTAAAAATGGCATAGTACAGAATATCGGGGTAATAAACGGCACAATGCTCGGAACACAGAATATGCCGACCCGTGTGCTGCAGCTGATCGACGCCGATTCCATAGTGGTGAGTGCGGAAGTCGATGAGGAATTCATCAAAAATGTAACTCTGGGAGAGACTGTCGAAATCGTACCGACGTCGGACACCACCCTGTCCATTCCCGGCGTGGTTTCTCAAATTTCAAACGTGGCAGTGGAAAAGGACGGGAAGCGGATAGTAAAGGTAGAGGTAAAACCGCAGGACACTGAAGGACAATTGAAACCGGGCTATACCGCCGATGTGTATTTCAGCTTCAAATAACGCGGCAATCCGTGCAAGACCGGTCTTCACCGATTACGGATAATGAAAGGGGTGGCGGCGTGGAAAAAATCCTGATAGTTGACGACGATAAGGAAATCGCTCTGCTGATATCGGACGCCCTTACGGACGAGGGGTATCAATGCCTTCCGGCATTCAACGGACAGCTTGCCCTGACTTTGCTGAAGGACAATCCGGACATTTCGCTCATACTGCTTGACATCATGATGCCCGATATAGACGGGCTTGAGATCTGCAGGAAGATCAGAAGCGCTGTTTCCTGCCCGATACTTTTCGTAACTGCAAAAAACCGTACCTACGATACAATGCTGGGTTTTGAAATGGGCGCCGATGATTACATTACAAAGCCTTTCGTGGTGGAGGAGCTCGTGGCCAGGGTAAAGGCGCATTTGCGCCGGGAAAGGCGAAGCCTGCAAAAGAAAAACAATGCCATGACCATAGGCGGCATCCGCATAGATCCTGAAAGCTACGAGGTCACTGTAAACGGCCGGCTCGTAGAATTGTCCGCGAGGGAATTCCAGCTGCTGTGCTATCTCTTTGAAAACGCGGGAAAGGTCGTATCAAAGGAACAGATATTCAGCGCCGTATGGGGCACCGACTTTGCGGACATAGGCACGGTGGCGGTAAATATTAAAAACCTGCGCGACAAGCTCGACCAGGAAAGCCGTTACATCAAAACCGTCTGGGGCGTGGGATACAAACTTGTAAAATATCCGGAGAATGAAAATGAGTATTAAGATCAAGCTTCCCTTACTCGTTCTGGCTGCCTTTATAGTCAATATATTGCTGGTTATGGGATATTACAGCCTCTTTTTGTCCAGGGAGATCTCAAGCTACAACAATGAAGTACAGGAAGGACTGCGTGCCGAAACAGCCGGTATTATAAATGAGGCGGAGAACAGCAGCGACTTCAGAAAGCTGCTTGAAGATATCTCAGAGAAGGAAAATCTGGTCATACAGGTCAGCGATGAATCGGGTGCCGCGATTTTTCATACGGGAAAGATGACGGGCGTGAATGTTGTGAACAACGCGTCCGGCCTGTTTCACCATGAGGGTCACATTTACCTGCTCAATGTGACAAAGCCGATGAATATCAAGTATATTGCCTCGTATAACCTAGCCTGGGACATTTTCATAGCCGAAGCAGTGATAATCCTGATAATTCTGTTGTTTTCAGCAATTCCAGTCTATTTGGATTATGCCAAACCCATAATGGCACTGCAAAAGAACATGGAGCGCTATAAGGAGGGTATCCGACCCAGGAGCGTTACACGCAAGGACGAGATCGGGCTGCTTCAGAACCGGTTTGTCACACTGACTGAAGCCATTGAAAAGGAAAAACAGAAGCAGAACCTCATAATCGCCTCCATCTCCCACGATATAAAAACGCCGCTTACGTCGATAATGGGCTTTACGGAACGCTTGAAAAAGGGCTCTCTGCAGGTCGAAAAATATGAGCAGTATATTGACATAATATATAACAAGTCTGTTTCTATCAACAACCTCGTAGAGGAATTCGACGAGTATCTGAATCTTCACATTAAAAACAGCCTTAAGCTGCAGAAGATATCCGCCGAGAAATTCTGTGCAATATTGAAATCGGATTACGAGGAAGAGCTGAACGAAAGAGGAGTGGCTTTTTCCGTAAGTATCGGTTGTCCCCAGGAGCTTCTTTCCGTAGACATCTCAAAAATGCGGAGGGTCTTCGGCAACATCATCAGCAACAGCCTGAAGCACTTTGACCGGAAGGAACCTGCCATAGCCGTCTCATGCTCGAGGCTGGGGGATTCGGTGCTTTTTTCCGTTGAAGATAACGGTACAGGCATTCCGGAGGAGGATATCCCAAAGATATTCGACCCGTTCTATACTTCAGACAAAGGGCGTACGGTGGCCGGACTCGGACTTGCCATATGCAGGGAGATCGTGGAAGCCTGCGGCGGCAGAATATGGGCGGAAAACAGAGAATCCGGGGGGACCTCAGTCAAAATGGATATGCCGCTCAAAAATGCATAAGGTTGCAGTACCTCTAAAGGAGCATTCGGACTTCCATATTCGTACATTGCTCTTAAATTCCCTCACAGCCATCATTCCGGCTATCGTACCGTCTCTGGCGCCTGCTGCAGGAATCTATATTTGTTTTACATAATATGATAAAATATGATTATTATATTTTGCCGGTTTGATTTTTCTAAATTGACAAGTGATCGAAAGAGGAATTAATAAATCATGGTTGTGCGAATAGATAATCTAAGTATCTACATAGTAATACTATGCATTTCAGTAGCAATGTGCCTGATTACTTCTATTTCTTGCTTTAGGCGCAGACCTGCTTTTGGAGCCTTACCCTTAGGAATACTTCTTTTCTCTGTCGCGACCGCTTCTTTTTTTCAAGTGCTTGTATTTGCTTTTCAGGGATTTTCCGACAAATTGCTTGTTTCAAACCTTCGGTATATTGGAGTTGAACTGATTCCTGTTTCTTTTCTTGCGCTTACTTATGAACATACGAAGAAATTATCTTTTTTTAAAACGAAACGGGTTCTGCCTATATTATTGATAGCTTTTATGTTTTTCCTCCTGTTGGCTACCAACCAGTATCACTTTTTGTTTTACAGATCGGTATCCTTGCAGGGAGATGTTTTGATTTTGGAAAATGGCATTGGTTTCTGGCTGAATATTATATATATTTATTTTCTTACAATTGCCGGGATTCTAAATCTCCTGACAGGTTTGTTTAATTCTTCTGAGTCTTCCAGGAGACAGACAATTTTTCTTTTGCTTTCCGCGATAATCCCATTTATGTTAAGTATGCTGTCAAACTTTAATATAGTTCATACAGGAGATTTTGATATAACTCCCCTTGCTTTTAGCTTAACAGGTCTATTAAGTTTTTTCTGCCTGTTCAGGCTCAGGATGTTCGACGTAATTCCTATTGCTAAAGGAGAACTTTTTGAGAGTCTGCAGGATTCCGTAATTATTCTTGATAAAAACAACATTATACTGGCAATCAATAAACAAGCATTAAGTCTTTTTAATAACGTCTTTGGCAGCGCCTGCGCCGGTGATTATACCGGGAGGCCCGTAATTGATGTTTTTGACGCTATAAAAGATTTTTCAGCTAATCTTTCCGATCAAGAATTTCTAAATGAAAAATTATGTATTAATGTCGCAAATGAAATCAAATATTTTTATTTATTCAAAAACCCGATTTTTAATAAAAAGGGCAAATTTACTGGTTCTCTTATTGTTTTAAAGGATATAAGCGAGCTTGAACTTGCGTTATATGAAGCAAAATCCTCACAAAAAGCTGCGGAGGCTGCCAACCAGTCCAAAAGCAGATTTCTTGCCAATATGAGTCACGAAATCAGGACCCCCATGAATGCCATTATTGGGATCTCGGATATTCTTTATTCTGCAGAAATGCCTGCCGAAGAACAGAAAAAGAATCTGAAGATTCTTATGAGTTCTGCAACAAGCCTTCTATCTCTTCTTAACGATATTCTCGATTATTCTAAAATCGAAGCGGGAAAGCTTGAGCTTGAACACACTGTATTTCATCTGAAAGTACTTATGGAAGAGGCAGTCGATACATTTGTTATTCATACGCGGAACAAAAATATTTCAATGCGAACTCATTTTGATAAGCGGCTTCCGGAATATGTATCCGGCGATCCTACGAGACTAAAACAAATTTTCTCGAATCTTATAAGCAATTCTGTAAAATTTACCGCGGAAGGCCAAATCACTGTCAGTGCCGAGGTCGTGGAAACACATGATATGCGCGCTAAGGTCAAATTCACGGTCTCCGATACCGGGATCGGCATTCCTGATGAAAAAATCGATTTGTTATTTCAGAGTTTCAAACAGTTGGATAATTCTACTACAAGGAAATATGGCGGTTCAGGTCTGGGGCTTTCGATTGTTAAAAACCTGGTAGAAATGATGGAAGGGAATATTCGTGTTGAAAGTAAAATGGGAGCAGGCAGTAGTTTCATTTTCTCAATCCCATTCGAGCTTGCACAAGCGCCTGAAGAACCTATAAGAAAAAGCATTACAAACAATAGTCCAATCTGCAGTAACGATTTGAATATTATTGTTGCCGAGGATAGCAAGGTAAATCAAGAGTTAATAAAGATATTCCTGGCAAAGAAAAACCTTAAGGCTGATTATGCCGACGATGGTAAAATGCTTCTGCAAATGCTTGAGTCAAATAAGTACGAACTTATACTAATGGATATGCAAATGCCGGAAATAGATGGTCTTGAGGCAACTTCCCTGATTCGGGAAAAAGAAAAAGCTAGCGGGGAGCATATAATAATTATTGCTCTTACGGCAAATGCGATGAAGGGTGACAGAGAGTTGTGCATAAACACCGGTATGGATGATTATCTTGCAAAACCATTAAGATATAATGACTTATCCAATATGATCAACAAATATTTCAGCGTTGCGCAATAACAAATTTTTCCTCCTGGCGTTGCTTTTCAAGCGGCGCTTGTTTTATTTTTAACTTTGTTCGCCCATAACCGGATGCATTCATCAATAAGTTGATATTGACCATTCGGATGAATTGGCATATAATGACTATAAAATCATTGACTCTGGAGTCAACAAATGAAAAAGACAAATCGTCAAATGCAGAAGGAACAGACAAAGGAATCGCTTATCAAGACTGCCTTTAACGTGTTTTCCCAGCGTGGCATCATGGATACGCGTATGTCCGATATAGCTCAGGCTGCCGGTGTATCTCACGGTACTGTATTTGCGCATTTCAGGACACAGGAGGCGCTCATAACCGAAGTAATCGAATCATACGGAGGGCAAATGGCTATGCGCACACATGAGCTTGCAGGTTCCTGCGGGCATATGAAGGATATCCTGTCGGCGCATCTGGCCGGTATTATGGAATTTGAGCCGTTTTACACAAGACTTGTGATTGAAAATAGATTACTGCCGCCTGCTGCAAGGGATGTCTGGGTTTCCGTTCAATCCGCGATATCCTTTCACTTCAGCCAGGTTGCCGAGCGCGAAATCAGTTCGGGCAGCAGTATCGAACTACCTGCGTACATGCTTTTCAACACGTGGGTGGGGTTAGTGCACTATTACCTTGCAAATGGGGATTTGTTTGCTCCGGAAGGAGACGTAATAAAACGATATGGAGATACTCTTGTAGAGAATTATTTAAAACTGATCCATATAGATAAGCGAAAGGAGGACGCCAGGGATGAATGAGAAAACACCTCGCATTATCAAGGCTAAATCGTGCTTCGGTCATATTGGCGGCACACTGGGAGACAGACTCTTCAACCGTTTGTTGGAACTGGGCTGGTTTGAGAAGGATGAAGACAAAGTGACGGTATATTCGCTTACAGAGCTTGGTAAGCAAGCACTTCAGGAACTGGGCGTGGATATTTATGACAGGAGGCGATAGTTATGTCAAATGATAAGAATACCGGCGTTAAAGTCTGCATCTCCTGCGGCATGCCGATGATGAGCCCTTCGGATTACCCGCTGATGGATGAAAGCAAGGATTATTGTAAATATTGCGCCAGGCCTGATGGTTGTATGCAGTCTTATCCTGAAAAGCTGGAGGGCACTGCGGAATTCCTTGTCATCACACAGGGTCTGGACAGCGACGCAGCAAACAAGATGGCAGTCCGCATATTGTCAAAGCTTCCCGCATGGAAAGACATATAAGAAAATTGAAAAAGCAGAATCGAATCAGATCCGGTTCTGCTTAAAAGTATTCCATAAATGTGAAGACTTTAATTTTTACAGCGACAATACCTTGCTCAGCTCTATCATGTCGTCATCGATAGTCTTTGTCATGTTCAGCGCTTCGTTGATTTCGATGCCTGTGACCTGGTTGTCCCTGAATGCGATTATCTGGTTGAAAATCCCATTCTTCAGCAGCTCCGTCGCCTTTGCGCCCATCAGGCTTGCCATGACCCTGTCGCGTACCGTCGGGCTTCCGCCTCTTTGTATATGGCCCAGGATGGTGGCTCTGGCTTCAATACCTGTAATTTCTTCAATTTGCTTGGCAAATTCGATAGCTCCGCCGACGCCTTCCGCAACGATTACGATGTAATGCTTTTTACCGCGGTTTCTGCCCTCTATTATAGGCTTAATAACATCCTTGTTGAAATCAAAGGGCTTTTCCGGCAGTACTATGACTTCGGCGCCGCAGGCTATACCCACGTTCAGGGCTATGTAGCCTGCCCGTCTTCCCATGACCTCCAGAACGCTGCAGCGTTCGTGAGAATAAGCGGTATCACGTATCTTGTCCAAAGCGTCCTGGACTGTGTTCAAAGCGGTATCATAGCCTATGGTATAATCCGAGCAGCCGATGTCGTTGTCTATGGTTCCGGGTATCCCGATCACCTTCAGGCCGTTCGTGCTCAGGTCTTTTGCACCTCTGAAGGAACCGTCGCCCCCGATCACGACAAGCGCGTCTATCCCGAAGACCTGCGCCATGGCTACGCCCTTCCTGACGCCTTCCTCCTCCTTAAAAGCCATGCAGCGCGCCGTCTGCAAGACTGTTCCGCCCCTGTGGATTATGTCCGATACGTTTCTCAGACCCATTTCGAATATATCTCCGCTGATGAGGCCGTTATAGCCCTTCCTGATTCCCATTACCTTAAAGCCTTGATAAATCCCCGTCCTAACCACCGACCTGATGGCGGCGTTCATACCGGGGGCGTCTCCGCCGCTTGTCAACACTCCGATTGTTTTTATCTCCGTTTTTATCTCATCCATATGAATTCCTCCCGAAGCTCCTGTCTTATATTACTCCTGTACCTCTTATTACCGATATGATAAATCTTAAGTATCATAATTATATACAGCTAATATGATTTCTTATTTCGCCATTTATTACTTAATTTCTACCAAAATAATAATATAATGATTATAATCATTTTTTGGAATTAATCAATGAGAAATTATTATACCATGGTTTATCATGGTATAATTGCGCATCGCCGTTTTGCCATCCGAATATTCAAGGGCAAATTATCGGCGGCGCATAAATTCCGCCGGAGGCGTATAATAGCCTCACGATCTTGAGGCTATTATGCCAACATAAGGATCAACGGTATGGATATGATCGAGAATAATGTGGAAAACGCCACGGTCTTCGATGCAAAAAAAGAATCGCCGCCGTACAGCTCGGCAAAAATGGGTGTGTTCGCACCGGCGGGCATAGCTATGACGCTTACGCAAACGCCATAGACAACTCCGCTGAAGCCGAAAGCCCGAAGGATAAAAACTGCCGCCAGCGGAAGGAGGATATTCCTTACCGCTATGCCGTAATACATCGGAAACCCTGAAAACAGGCTTTTCAAATCGACACCTGCGAGAATGGAACCCACGATCAGCATTGCAAGCGGCGCTGTCATGGCGCCGGTCATATCGAGCGCTTTCGCGACCGGGTAAGGCAGCTTCAGTGAAAACACGAACAGGAACATTCCTATGAAAACTGCAATCGTACCCGGATTCAGCATGGCTTTCCTTATGCTTTTCAGGTCTCTTTCGCCGCTGAATATCATAACTCCGATCGTCCAGACAAATAGATTGTAGACGGCGACGTAGATCGAGCCGTAAAATACTCCGGTTTTACCGTACAGGCTCTCCAACAGCGGGAACCCCATAAAACCGCAGTTTGTAAATATAGTTATGAATTTCAGCACTTTCCTGATGTTTTCCGGGTATCTGCGATACAGCAAAATGCCCAGGAGAAGCGATACTATATGAGCTGCGAATGCAAACCCCAAAACTAAGAATACATTTTTGAGCATTTCGCTCGAATAGTCGAACTGAAAGGACGAAAGGATCATTGCAGGCGCTGTAACCATCAGCAGCAGCTCCGAAAGCTTTTTACCCGCAGCGTCGTCTATTATGTTCCTCTTTTTTGCTATGAAACCGATCCCCATGATAATAAAGAGGATCGTTACCTGATTTACGACCGTGCTTTGCATCCGTGACCCCATCCTATGACCTATGAGTAATATGCTTTAGTATACAATAGCGCCGGAGAACAGGCAAATCATAATTTGCGGCAGAAGGATATAACGTACTTTTAAGTATTGAAATTCTGGACTTCCGGTCTTCCATATGCTACAATCTTTCTACTATTATACAAGAGCAGCCCTTGCCGATATCCGGGATATAGGCGGACAGCCCTTCGGAGGAACAGTATATGAACCGTTTAGCAGCGTCGGACGGTGCACTGGCAAGGTTCCGGCGCACATTCATAGGTGACCGGGTATTTTATAAAACCGTTCTTGGCCTTGTTTTGCCGATCATAGTTCAAAATATGATCTCAAATTTTGTTAATCTTCTTGACAATATCATGGTAGGGCAGGTCGGCACGGCCCAGATGTCGGGCGTCGCGATTGCCAATCAGCTTTTATTTGTATTCAACCTGACAATTTTCGGCGGACTATCGGGCCCGGGCATATTCGGCGCGCAGTTTTATGGCGCGGGCGACTACGAAGGCCTTCGCCAGACGTTCCGCTTCAAGCTTTGGACGGCAGCCGTCGTACTTGCCGGCGCGGTCATGGTCTTCCTTGCCTTTGACAGACCTCTGATCTCCCTTTACCTGACAGGAGAGGGCAATGCTGCCGATGCGGCCGCAATGCTCGGATACGGCCGCTCCTACCTGAAGGTAATGCTTTGGGGCCTGTTGCCGTTCGCGCTGTCGCAGGCATACAGCGGCACGCTTCGCGAGACGGGCGAGACCATGCTGCCCATGAAGGCAAGCATAGCTGCCGTTTTGACGAATCTCTGCCTCAATTACATATTGATTTTCGGGAAACTGGGATTCCCGGTGCTCGGTGTTGTCGGAGCAGCCATCGCTACCGTAATTTCCCGTTATGTCGAGCTTTCTATAATCGTTATATATACCCACCTGCATAAAGAAAAGTTCCCTTTCATCGAGGGCATCTACCGGTCCTTGAAAGTACCGCGCGACCTTGCCTTCAGCATATTCAGGAAAGGGACTCCCCTGCTTGCCAACGAGCTCTTATGGTCGCTTGGCGTGACTACGATGACGCAGATTTTCTCGACGCGTGGCCTTAATGTTGTAGCAGGTCTGAACATATCGAGTACTATCGTTAATCTGTTCAACGTCGTATTCATATCGATGGGCGTAGCTGTAGCCGTAATGGTCGGTCAGGCCCTCGGGGCGGGAGATATACCGCGTGCCAGGGCATACGTCTGGAAGCTGATATTTTTCAGCATATGCACCTGCATAGTTATCGGGGGAACGCTTGCGGCCGTGGCGACTGTCATTCCGCGCATCTACAATACGACCGATGAAGTCCGGAAGCTAGCGACATACTTCATGCTGACCAGCGCACTTTACATGTCATTCAACGCAACAGCGCACTGCTGCTATTTCACTATCCGTTCAGGAGGCAAAACGTTCATTACCTTCCTTTTCGACAGTGCATATTCCTGGCTTGTTGCAGTACCGTACGCGTATGCGCTTACTCACTTTACCAAGCTCGACATTTTTATACTGTATCCCGTCAGCTTTATCACCGATGCCATCAAAGGCATTATTGGGGTAATTGTAGTGCGTACGGGTTACTGGGCGCAGAACATAGTTGCCTCCGGGGCTGGATCGGACATATCCTCCGAAAAAACTGCACGCTCCGATACAGGTACGGATCAGTAGAAGCGGGCGATCCTATATCCGGTATGCGTCGGTCACTTTGGCGACATAATCGTCATAGCCCGCTTTGGCCAGAACTACAAAAGTTTCTTCTTCACCGGCTATTTTTACGCGGTATGCCTGTGCATCACCGCCGCCAAGCTTATTATCAATTTTGAACTTAACCTGGCTCCTGTCGGTGATACCGTAATCCTCCAATATACCAGCGACCCTGTTTTCAAGTTCACCGGTCGGACATTCAAGAGCCCTGATCCTGCTAATTGCATCGTCTATTTTACCCATTGTTATACCATCCTTTGGATCTCTTTATATATACTTTCTCGGTCGTTGATATTAGTAGTTATTTGAAAGGTGCCGAATTATAACTGACATTTTATAGCAGGCCGCGACAGGCCGAAAATAATACACCGTGGTATCATCTTTATTGACAGGAGGGTTCGTTATGGACTGGCTGCAATGTATGAGGAATGCGATAAACTATATGGAGGCCAACATACTTGAGGACATTGATTACGACGAGATCGCAAAGTGTGCGTATTCATCCGCCTACCATTTCCAGCGAATGTTCAGCATGCTTACAGGTTTTTCGGTGGGGGAGTATATCCGTAACAGGAGGCTGACACTTGCGGCCCAGGAGCTGTCGATGTCTGACGTCAGGGTCACCGATATCGCGTTCAAGTACCGTTACGAAACGTCGGAGGCCTTCACAAAGGCATTCCAGAGGTTTCATGGCGTAACTCCTTCGGCTGCGCGCGAGCCGGGAGCCAAACTGAAGTCCTATGGCCCGCTGTCAATACAAATAGTATTGAAAGGTGATAGAGAGATGAATTTCAAAATTGTCGAACGTGAGGGGTTTACTGTATTTGGAGCTACTACGGACATCACCGGTGAAAATGCCTTTGACGCGGTCCCGAAATTCTGGCTGAAGCTTGGTAAACAAGACTTTTTTAAAAGGATCTGCAGCGATGCCGGATATGATCTTACCGTTCCGCCCATTGCAGTAACACACGACTTTCAAAGCGATGGTTCCCGCAAATACACTATAGCCTATAAGCTGCCGGAGGGGAAGAAGCCTGAAGGTTACGACGTTTTACAAATACCCGGTGCGACATGGGTGGTGGTGGAGGAAAAGTGCGAAAAAGACGAGGATACCTCCAGGACTATCCAGGAAATGTGGACACGGCTTTTTTCCGAGTGGTTTCCCACTTCAAATTACGAGGTCGCCGAGGGACCTCAGCTTGAGCAGTACTATCCGGGTAAGCTGGAGGTTTGCGTACCTGTGCTAAGGAAATCGTAACAGCAAATAATAAAGGCAGCAAAAAGGAAACCAGGCCGGAGGCCTGATTTCCTTTTTTCAATTGAGCCTCATGTTTGATTTATCAGCAATTCATACCGGATCGGATCGGCCAGAGAGGGCTGCCGCTCATTATTTTCTCGACTTCCTCGAAGCCTTTCGGGAAGGCGTAATTGTAACGCGGAGGAAGCGCAAAAACATATTCGGAATTGCTTCCGAGTACACTGGGGCCGATCGGTGCCGCGCTGACATAGAACTTCTCGTTTTGCAGCGCATTCCACTGTTCGGTAGTAAAGACCATGATCGGAATATCCTGATAAGGTTCCTTATCTGTCCAGGCAGGATTTCGGATCAAAAGCTGCGGACCGGTTTCTATAATGTTTTCCCCGAATCTGCCCTCCCATTTTTCCTCGACTACCTTATACCCCTTCCAGCTTTCAGGCAGGTAAAAATCGAAACCGTACTGTTTGTTTTCATATTTGACAGGACCGCGCTTTGAGTATTCGCCGAGGGAAACGTCGCTTATCAGCCAGCGGCCGTCAGTTTTCCGTACTGTTATCGTTGCCGGGCGTTTGGCTGCCGCTCCGCCGTTTACAAGCTCCGCGCTTGTGACCTCGAATATCTCTCCATAAACCGTATATTGATCGTTGTCTGCTGCTTCGACATTCAATATACCTATGTGATCGGGCCAGGGGCTGGATACCATACGGCCGGGCGCGCTCTGCGGATTGGACATCCATTTCCGCAGCAGTTCGGGAGTGACGTAACCGGCGTAGTTTTCCTCGATGCTCTTTGCTGCGATATTCTTTGGCGCCAGCAGTGAGACCATGCTCAGTTTTTTGCCGAACCCCTCGACAAGAGCTCTGACGGCTTGCTTATCCTGATTTTGCTCTGTACTTGCAGCCGGCAAAAGCTGCGGGTCCGTTGCCGTGCTGTCCGGCTGTTTGTCAGCCGCCAGACTGCCCGGTTGTATATTCGTGGCCGTACTGTCCGGCTGTTTGTCAGTCGCCAGGCCGTCAGGCTGTGCTTCTGTTGTATTCGCAGCAGTGCTTTCACCGGCCTGCGCCGATCCTCCCTTGGCCAGGACGATGCCGCGGTTCGAATCCTGACCTTGCTGACTGAGGGCTTGCAGCTCCCGGGTCTTTCTCTCCGCGGCAAACGCATTTGCCAGTATGGCCGTCAAGCAGACAGCAGCTGCTAAAACTGCAGTAATTACAATAGTTCTTTTGTATTTTTTGGGGTTATTCATGTCTTCAACCTCTTTTGCAATATATATTATTTGTTACCGGCAGTCATAATATTAGACGAAGGGGCAGCGATCCCGGTTTCCGTTTTTACTTGATTTTAATATATAGCTCTGTTAGACAATATTATTGTTTTATGCTACAAAAATGGTGCTTTCCATAATCGGATTTGCACCTTATATATTGTTCAGACCTGACCTACAAAGCTTCGAGTATAAAGGGTAATTGAAATTGTTTCATCTACTTTATGATTATCAAATAGACTTGAGAGTTCATCAATATATTTTGAATCTGTCAATTTATCAAATGTTGATAACGCCCGTCCAATAAAGGTTTCCTTGGTGTATGAAGATGTTTCTTGAAAAATTTTGTTTTCAAAACTATTGTTTTTATAAAAAGGTGCAATTAATTCAGGGTTTTCTTCTTTTCCACCACTTAAACCATTGAAATTAATTTCAAAATTAATATTCCTATTTACTGGTCTACTTATCCAAGTTAAAATTACTTTCCCGTTAGGTCTTAATATCCTTTGGCATTCTTTTTTAAATTGTGCCATGTCAAACCAATGAAAAGCAGTTCCTACGGTTATAAAATCTACACTTGAATCTTGTAATGTTGTGCTCTCTGCTGTTCCATTTATAGACAGAAATTTTGTAAACTTTGATAAGTCTTTTTCTGCAACCCTTCTCATATCATCATTCGGTTCAACGGAACACACCTGACTGCCTTTTAAGAGTAGTTGTTTACTTAATTTCCCTGTACCTGAACCAATATCAGCAATGATTGAATTATTACTTAAACCAACATTTCCATACAAATAATCCAAAAATTCTTTTGCATATTCAGTACGATATTTTGCATATTTCTCAGCATTAAGTGTATATTTTTCATAGTCCATGATATTTCCTCCCAGAATTTATAATAGGCAATCTTAATTCGTCTCATATGCGAATACGAATTATTCGCTATTCTAATGCTATCTTGTATAGATGCATGTGTCAAGTTTATGTAAATTAGACAAATATAGGTTGACGACCTTGGTATTGTTTGATTTTGCAGTCAATGAAGCTTAATATATACGAAGAATATCGGTAATATCTGGGGAGACATATCGGAGGTTCGCAGCGTAAATTGATGCAGCAGGCTATGCCTGATCTGAAGGAGGCGTATATATGGAAAATATCGATATGATCGAACTGAGGAAGCAACTTGCTTCACTGCCTGTTTTGCAGGATAAGCTCCGGATTGTCCGCAGTAAAATTGATGCTGCCGTTGAAAGCGTCGAGGGCCTTTTGAAAAAATACGAGGCTGAATCGCTGGATGTGGAAAAATTGCAGAAGGATTCCTTGAGGACGCTGATCCTGAAGAATTTCGGGAGGTATGAAGACAAGCTGGATAAGGAAACGGATGAGATGCTTGCCGCCAAGCTGGAATATGACAAGGCGTGTGTGAGACTGAATGAACTGAAGGCTACAGCGGGCGATGTGGAAAATCGCATTGCTCAGATGCTAAGGGATAAGGGCGTATTCGAAGAAGAATTGAATAAGAGGGAAGCGGCGGTCAGGTCTGGCATGGACAGCGCTGTCTCCCTGAAATACAAGGAACTTGAGGGTGAACAGGCTGCACTTGCCAAACGGCTTGTCGAGACGGAAGAGGCAAGGAGTGCTGCCGGGAAGGCTCTTTCTACTGCGGGAAGCGCCATGGAGCATCTGAGAAAGGCGGAAAACTGGGCCACCTTCGATACCTGGTCAAGGGGCGGGATTATCAGCCATATGGCCAAGTACCAGCATATAGATGACGCGGAGGAGGATTTTCACAGGCTGGATTCACAGCTGGAGGATCTGGGAAAGGAACTGCAGGATATAAGCCTTTCCGGTATCACCGGAATCGATGGTATAGATTCTGCAACAAGGACGGTCGATTTCTGGTTCGATAACATATTTACCGACTTGAACGTCCGAAGAAGGATAGGCGACGACTACGACCGGATGTCGGAGCTTCACGGTAAGATAGGTGGGATCGTCGGAAAGCTCGACAGCGACATTGAAGATATCCACAATAAGCTGAATGAGCTCGACCAGAGGAAAAAGGACCTGTTGGTTGAATTTTCAGGCTAGCTGGTGGAAAGGTTTCACATTTATGTTATCATTATATTGCGGGGTGCCGGTGTAGCCGAAAATCCGGCCATGAAATATACACGGGCGGTGATGTTTTGAAGATAGACAGACTTGTGGCCATTCTCGTCATACTGCTTAGAAAAGAAAGGGTACAGGCGAAGGAGCTTGCGGAGAAATTCGACGTTTCCGTCCGAACGATCCTTCGCGATGTCGACGCGATCAACCTTGCAGGCATACCTATAGTTACCTACCAGGGCACGAATGGCGGGATAGGCATCGCCGAAGGCTACCGCCTCGATAAAAGCGTGCTGACAGGTGATGAAATGGCTGCAGTCATCACTACCTTGAAAGGTATAGACGGGGCCATAACGGGCAAAAGCCACGAGGTACTGATGGAAAAGCTGAAGAATGCCCTGCCGTCAAATCAGCTCGAATTACTCAACACGAAGCTGAATCAGTTCGTAATAGATCTGTCACCGTGGCGTGAAAATGCCGATGCAAAAGAAAAACTGGCCTTGATAAGGAAGGCTATAGAGATAAACCGTGAAATCGAATTCGTATATATGGATTCCGAGGGGAACACCACTGAACGAAGGGTCGAGCCATACACGCTGCTGCTCAAATCGCAGAAATGGTACCTGTATGCCTGGTGCAGCATAAGGGAGGATTTCAGGTATTTTAGAATCTCCAGGATGAAAGCGCTTGCCCTCGGCGAAAAAACCTTCAACCCCAGGGAAGCGTCGCCTGGCTTCGTACCAGAGGATCGTGAATGGGAGAAGTTTGGCAGTCTGATACCGCTTGAGCTGCTGTTTTCAAGGCATATGGAAAATATCGTCGTGGAATGGTTCGGCGAGGGTGCTGAGAAATGCGATGACGGCAGGATAAGGGTCAGAACGGAACTGCCGGAAAACAACTGGCTGTATGGTTTCCTTTTAAGCTTCGGGAATGAGCTCGAGGTTGTTAGCCCTCCACAAATACGTATCACACTTTCAGAAATAGCAAAAAAGATATATGAAAAATATGCCTTGCAACATGACATATAGGCGTCATGTTACTGATGCTATAATCAGGGAAAAAGCTTGAGGAGGCATATTATGAGTTATGATTTCGAACTGACGAACCAAAAGGAACAACCCGTACTTTCCATTCGTACAAGGACAGCGGTGGGCAACCTGCCGCAGGAAATCGGCAAAGCATTCGGAGCTGTAATGCAGTATCTTGCGGAGATCGGTGAAAATGCCGCAGGTCCCGCTTTTGCAGCGTATTACAACATGGATATGGAGAATCTCGATGTGGAAATGGGCTTCCCTGTTGCAAAGCCAATCTCAGGGAAAGGCATTGTCCAGGCGGGCAGCGTACCGGCGGGCAAACAGGCGTCCTGCATGTACAAGGGGCCGTATTCACAGATGGAGCCCGTATACAATGCCTTGAACGCATGGCTTGGTGAAAACGGTCACGAGCCGACAGGGGTCGTGTACGAGTTCTATTACAACTCTCCGATGGAAGTACCGGAGAGCGAGCTTTTGACAAAAGTAGTATTTCTGCTCAAATAAAGAGGGGAAGAACGCAGTGGGGCAGAGGGGCAGGGGTGAAGTTCCATTTTCAGAGAATGGGACAAGGTCCCTGTCCCCTTGTCCCACCTTCATTTATCGGAGAGGATGATCATAATGGACGCTATGACATGGCTTCTAGAACCGGCGGATCCGTCGGTCAGGTACAGGACCCTTGTGGAATTGATCGGCAGGGATCAAGCGGATGCGGAAGTACAGGAGGCCAGGCAGCAGCTTTATGAGTCCGGACCTGTCAAAGCGTTGCTGAACTCGATGCATCCCGATGGATACTGGCTTCAGAGGAATCCGGCAACGGGAGAGGTAACAGGACAGGATGTCGTATACGGCAGCTTCGGTTCGACACATTTCTGTCTGGCTTATTGTGCTGAACTGGGCTTGGACCGGAGTAACCCGCTGATAGAAAAGGCAGCCTCAAGATATCTTGGATTGCAGAAGGACGACGGCGATTGGTACAGCCATTTATCCTGCCTGTACGGTTATAATATCCGTACTTTCATATTGCTTGGATACCGGGATGACAAAAGAGTACGGAAAGCGATCGATATGATGCTTGATACGGCAAGACCCGACGGGGGTTATTTATGCGACTTCCATGAGAAAGGAAGGGGGAAACCGCCAAAAAGCTGTATCCGAGGCTCGGTTAAGGCGCTTCTTGCATTATCCGAACTCCCGGAATACTGGGAGCATGAAAGGTGCAGGCAGCTAACAGGCTATTTTCTCAACAGGAACGGTATTTATCGCAGCCGTGACAGGGGGAGGATCGTTAATTATGATATGGAACGTAATTCATTCCCCATAACCTGGCGCACAAATTCGTGGGAAATCCTGTATGCGCTTGCCAAAATGGGTTACGGCAGGGACGAGAGGCTGGACGCCGCGTGGGACGCCATGGACAAAAAAAGAGACGAACTGGGCAGGTATATCCTTGACTGGACGCCTGCACAGTGTCCCTGGAAGGTCGGTAAAAAAGGAGAACCGAATAAATGGATCACTTTGTACTGCATGCTGGCTAAAAAGTACAGATCATAGAATGAAGGATGGCTATTTACAGATAATGGCTGGATATAGTAACATAACAATATAGAGTGTGCAGGGGGTGGTAAAACAGTGAGACTAAAAGCATGGTTACTGTCCCGTATAGGCTGTATTGCAGCCGGAGCGGTATTGACAATGATCGTCCTGGCTGAAAGCGTCTTCCCGCCGTGGGCTCCATATTTCATTATCTATGCCTTGCTGGCATTAGTAATACCAATAGTCTTAAAATCATATAGATTCGGAGCTTTCCGGGATGTGATGCGATCCGGCTGGAAGCTTACCCTTTGCATATTTGTCATAGCATTAGCTGTGGATCAGGGGATTTTCTCGTGGTTGTACGAGTGGATACTGGCTGCCCTGGGGCTGGGGGGCGATACTTTCTACTCGCTGAATGCGGCGCTGATTGCACTTGCAGAAAAGGCTGCGGTCAAATTCAACATAACGCAGGATATGGCGATGCTGCTGTATGCCCTGTTTGTATTGATATGGGCGCCGATCGGCGAGGAGCTGTTTTACCGTGGATATATACAGGAAACGCTGCGAAAATGCAACAGCTTTAAAGTATCTGCGCTTGTATCCGCAGGCTTTTTCGGTATAAGGCACATGACCCATTTGTTTTTCCTCTGGCCCGACGTTCCGTTTGTCGCTTCATGCATCTGGGCCTTAAGTACCTTTGTGTTCGGAATGTTCATGAGCCGGCTGTATGAAAAGACAAGTTCGCTGTATCCTGTCATGTTGGTGCATGCAGGCGTCAATCTGATCGAACTGGTATTGAGCATATAAATAAAAAAAATAGCCGTATAAGCGGCTATTTCTACTTGTGGCTGACTTTATTTATTGTCAGTGTCGTTCTGTCTTATCTCGACCCTGCGAATCTTCCCGCTGATGGTCTTCGGCAGTTCGGTCACGAATTCTATGACCCTCGGATACTTGTAGGGAGCCGTCACGCGCTTAACGTGGTCCTGCAGCTCCTTCACAAGCTCGTCGCTGCCCGTATAGCCCTTGGCCAGTATTACTGAAGCCTTGACTATCTGCCCTCTTATCGGATCGGGCACGGCCGTTATTGCGCATTCAAGTACGGCAGGATGCTCGATTAGCGCGCTCTCCACTTCAAAAGGGCCTATTCTGTAGCCAGAGCTCTTTATAACGTCGTCAGCCCTGCCTACGAACCAGAGATAGCCGTCTTCATCGCGCCATGCCATGTCGCCGGTAAAGTATATGTTGTCATGCCATACCTGTTTTTTCATTTCTTCATCATTATAATAACCCGAGAACATCCCCAAAGGCTTGCCATTATCTGTCCGGATTACTATCTGTCCTTCTTCTCCGACTTCGCAGGAATTGCCGTTTTCATCCACTACATCGACATTGTAGCCCGGCGCGGGTTTGCCCATGGAACCCGGCTTCGGCTCCATCCACGGGAAGTTGCCCACTGCCAGCGTCAATTCTGTCTGGCCGTAGCCTTCAGCCATTTTGAGGCCTGTTGCCTTTAGAAACTGGTTGTATACTTCGGGATTGAGCGGCTCGCCTGCGATCGCGCAGTGCTTAAGGCAGCTCAGGTCATATTTTGTGAGGTCTTCCTTTATCAAAAACCTGTATATGGTAGGCGGAGCGCAGAAGGTTGTGACCTTGTGTTTAATCATGATCTCGAGCAGGTCCTTCGGGTTGAACTTTTCATGATCGTACGTAAAGACCGCGCTGCCGCAGAGCCATTGCCCATATATCTTGCCCCACATCGACTTCATCCAGCCCGTATCGGAAACCGTCAGGTGCAGTCCGTTTTCCTGAACGCACTGCCAATATTTCGCAGTATGGATATGACCGAGAGGGTAAGTGAAATCGTGCAGCACCATTTTGGGCATGCCTGACGTACCGGATGTAAAGTAAAGGAGCATTACGTCGTCGTTCCTTGTAGCTTCGTTTCCCGTAGGTCTTGCGAAATCAGGGGAGGCTTTTTCGATTTCAGAATCGAAATCATACCACCCGTCCACCTTCCCATTTACGCCGACTACATATTCAAGCGTCGGGGATTTGCTCCTGGAGCCGTCGATATGCGCGGTTACCTCGGGTTCTGTAACGGATACTATCATTTTTATGCCTGCGGAATTACACCTGTAGATTATATCCTTCGAGGTGAGCAGATGGGTTGCCGGAATGGCTATCGCTCCTATTCTGTGGAGCGCAAGCAGGGCATACCAGAATTCAAAGCGTCTCTTTAGAATAAGCATGACCCTGTCGCCCTTTTTGATTCCAAGGGACCTGAAGAAATTGGCGGTCTTACTGCTGTAATATTTCATATCTTCAAAGCTGATAATCTTTTCATCGCCCTGGTCATTGCACCATACCATTGCAGTTTTTCCAGGGTTCTTTCCGGCCAGCTTGTCCACTACGTCGTAAGCGAAATTGAAGTCTCCCGGGACCGAGATCTTGAAATTGCCATAGAAATCATCGTAACTATTAAATTCTTCCTTCGATAAATAATTGCTCAACATTGCTATTACCTCAATTCTCAATATGGTCAAAGTACTGATACTGCTTATTTAGAATATGATCGCCAGAAACTTTGCAGTCTTGCCTCCGAGAGCCTTCATGCCGTGGCTGCAGCTGGAATCGAAATACAGGGAATCCCCCTCGTTCAGCGTCAGTGAGTGTCCGTCTATATATATCATCAGAGTGCCTTCCATCACATAATTGAATTCCTGACCGGGATGGGAGTTGAAGTGTACTGCGTCGTCAGTGCCCGGCTCGACTGTCACGAGAAACGGCTCCGCCTTCTTGTGTATGAAGTTGTATGCGAGGCTCTGGTACTTGTAGGGGTTTCTCCTGTCCACGCTGACGCCCTTTTCCTTCCTCACCAGGCAGTAAGTATGCAGCCTGGGACCTTCGCCCGTAAGCACGGCCGTCAGTTCCACGCCGAATCTGTTTGCAACCTCGTAAAGAAAACCGATCGGTATGTCCGTATTGCCGCCTTCGTATTCCCTGTAGGTATCGGCAGTCACGCCCAGTTCCGCTGCAAGGGACTCCTCGGACATTCCAGCAATTTCACGGAGATCCTTAATCCTTGATGCTATCTGCTTGACCTGATTTGACATTGAAAAACTTCCTTTCGATCTTGATTGTAATTAGCTTTATAGTTATAAATACTTCTATTTTCGTGTTTTATTAACAATAATCTATACTGTATATTATCACACTGCAAGCTTAAATTGAACTAATAGGATACACTGGTATATACCTAAGCAAAATTGCATAAAAAAAGTTAACGATTCTTGCTGTGGGAAAAAGAAAATTTTACGCTTTTTCCTCTTATTTATGCATAGTTAAAAGGTTGACAAATATATTATTATGAGATACCTTATATTTATACAAAAAAAGACGCGTACAGTGCATATCTATTCGGATTTTGAAACATATTTTAAAACATATTTAAGGAGAAATCA
Source organism: Clostridia bacterium (assembly GCA_036260935.1). GTDB lineage: Bacteria > Bacillota > Clostridia > Acetivibrionales > DTU013 > JAEYOM01. The sequence goes on along the minus strand of DATALQ010000022.1, from coordinate 52,792 downwards.
TCATGAAAAAATCGATTGCATTATTGGTTGCTTTAACAATGCTGGCCATAAGCGCTTTTGCACTGACAGGCTGCACCTCGTCGAATTCAAGCGGAGTTAAGGTAATAAATATACCGCTTACGCAGGAGGAATACGCTTTCGGGGTTGATAAAAACCAGCCTGAGCTGCTTACTAAAGTAAATGAATTCATAAAGAAGATAAAGTCGGACGGAACCTTCGATAAGATATGCAACAAATATTTCGGCGACGGAACGCCGGAGGCTGTCGCTTCCGCAGCGCCCGACGAATCCAAGGACCAGCTTGTAGTAGCTACGAATGCGGGTTTCGAACCCTTCGAATACATGAAAGGCGACAAGTATTACGGCATAGACATGGAAATAGCCGATGCGCTTGCTAAATATCTCGGCAAAGAGCTTGTCATCAGCAACATGGACTTCGACGCAGTCTGCCTCTCGGTAGGTCAGAGCAAGGCTGACATAGCCATGGCCGGACTTACGATAAAGGAAGACAGAAAAGAATACGTTGCGTTTTCGGATAAATATTATGACGCTGCACAGAAGCTGATCGTCAAGGCTAACGATAAAACCTTCGACAGCTGCAAGGCCGCAGCCGACGTGGAAGCTATCCTCAACGGCTTCGACAGCAACACGAAAATAGGAGTACAAACCGGCACTACCGGCCAGTTCTATGTAGAGGGTGACAAGGATTGGGGCTTCAATGGTTACAAGGCCAAAGCGGTAGGCTACAAGTCAGGTTCGCTCGCAGTACAGGATATGCTGAACGGCAACATCAACTACGTAATTATCGACGAAGCACCTGCACAGAGCATAGCAAAAGCAATCAACGCACTCAACTGACAAGTTTAGATAGTACAATGCCTCGCAATATTTTGCGGGGTAATTGTATGTAAAGGGAAAAATAATGGGAAACTTCGGTAAAAAATTGCAGGTGTTCTGGGAAGTCTTTTATGCAAACGACGGTTATGTCAAGGTTGCGACCGGACTTAGAAACACTTTGGTCATCGCTGTTATAGGACTTGCTATAGGTATCCTCATAGGGACCATAATAGCGAGTATCGAGGTCCTGCCTAAATACAAAAGGCTGCCGAGGCTTCTGGACAGCATATGCCATTTCTATGTCGGACTGTTCAGGGGTTCGCCTGTCGTCGTACAGCTATTGGTAACATATTATGTAATACTTCCTCTGCTGGGCATAAAAATGCCGCCGCTCAACGTTTGTATCCTGGTTTTCGGTATGAACAGCGGCGCCTATGTTTCAGAGATAATGAGGGGCGGCATACTGTCGGTCGACCCCGGCCAGATGGAGGCGGGCCGCGCCGTAGGGCTCAGCTACAGTGTTACGATGTTGAAGATCGTCGTACCACAGGCGGTGAAAAACATACTTCCGACGCTCGGTAACGAGTTGATAGCACTGGTCAAGGAGACCTCCGTGGTGAGCTTCGTCGGTACTGCGGACTTATACGTGGCATTCAACTATATAGGCACGAACAATTACGAATTCATGGTTCCTTACATTGTTATGGGCTTGATTTATATCGTGCTCGTTATGATCATCGCAATGCTGGTCAAAACCATGGAAAGGAGCCTGAGAAAAAGTGATAGACGTAATTGATCTGAGAAAAAGCTATGGCAGGCTCGATGTGCTCAAAGGCATCACGATCACCATAAACGAGGGTGAAAAGGTCGCTATCGTAGGCCCTTCCGGAAGCGGAAAAAGTACGTTTCTGCGATGCCTCAACTGTATGGAGGATCCTACGGGCGGCTCCATAATGTTTGAAGGCGTAGATATTGCCGACATGAAAGTTGACATAAATATTCACCGCCGCCATATGGGGATGGTTTTTCAGCAGTTCAACCTGTTCAATAACAAGACAGTTATCGGCAATATAATGCTTGCGCCGCTGCATGTAAAGCTGCATGACCTACGTGCGAAAAAGCTGAAGAATGTTTTCATAAAAATAAGCAATGTTTTCAGGGGCGATAAAAAGCCTCTTTATGAGATCAATACCACCCGGAGTGCCGCCAAGGCCGAGGTCAGGGAAAATGCCATCCGCCTGCTGAGACGGATAGGCCTTGAGGACAAGGCCAACGTATACCCTTCGACGCTTTCGGGAGGTCAGAAGCAAAGGATAGCGATAATACGCGCACTTGCGATGAATCCGAAGGTAATGCTTTTTGACGAGCCCACATCCGCGCTCGATCCTGAGATGGTCGGCGAAGTGCTTGACCTTATCAAACAGCTTGCCGACGAAGGTATGACAATGGTGATCGTGACACATGAAATGGGCTTTGCGAGAGAGGTCGCCACGAGAGTTCTGTTTATGGATGAAGGAAAGATTCTTGAGGAAAATACTCCCGATAAATTTTTCTCAAATCCTCAGAATCCAAGGGCGAAGGAATTTTTATCGAAGGTGCTGTAATGCGGAACCCATGTTCAATAATCGTCATAAAGCTCCGAACCGGCATAATAAATAATTAGTGAAGCCTGGGTATTGCTACCGGGCTTTTTTTATGTAACGGAACACCGGAACGCATTTTGATTTACATAAATTTTGAATAAGTGTATAATATAGAGACAATTCATCCAGTTTTTGATATATACTTATTTATACCTGGTTTTGTGGGAGGCCAGTCATGAAAATACATAACAGGAATATTCTCAAGTTTTTCTGTGGCGCAATTGTATCTGCGATTTTTCTCATTCAGCTTCCTTATTCCTCCGATGCGGCAATTACGACTCAGAGAACTGTAATAAAGGTAATACAGGCAGGTGACGGACATAATCTTGCGATAGGGCAGGACGGCAGCCTGTGGACCTGGGGCTTGAACAACCGCGGACAGCTTGGAGACGGAACTTATAAAAACAGGGCTACTCCCAAAAAGATAATGGATAATATTAAAATCGTTTCGACCGCGGGAATGTACAATTTTGCATCACAGATAGGCGGGTACAATCTTGCCCTTAAGACGGACGGAACACTTTGGGCCTGGGGGGACGCGGGAGATTTGGGGATCGGAAAAGTAACTACCGGCGCCTGCGAACCTGTCAAAATAATGGACAAGGTGATCGACGCCGCAGCCGGTGATTTGTATAAGCTTGCCGTAAGACAGGATGGCAGCCTGTGGGTATGGAATTATGACGAGAGCAGTCCGATAAAGGGGACGCTCAGTTACAGGCCTGTCAAGGTGGCGGACGGAGTAAAGGGGGCTGCCGCAAGCTTTTCCAGCGGTTTTTTCCTTAAGAAGGACGGTTCTCTATGGGGCTTTGGCGACAACTATGGCGGCGAACTTGGGAATGGGAATAGTGAGAGAACCATGGCCCCTGTTAAAATAATGGAACATGTCAGTTCGATGTCTGCGGGCAACGGTTTCTGCACTGCCATAAAGGAAGACGGCACATTGTGGGCCTGGGGCGAAAACAAGTATGGTCAGCTCGGAGATGGGACCAATGAAGACAGGCTTTCACCCGTTAAGGTCCTTGACGATGTGAAGTCGGTATCCGCCGGCAACTATCATTGTTTTGCATTCAAAAGTGACGGCAGCCTTTGGGCCTGGGGAAGCAACGAATTCAGCCAGCTTGGAGACGGCACGTATAAAAACAGCAATATTCCAATAAAAATCAGGGAAGCTGCTGAGAGTTTTATACAGGTGTCTGCTGGAAATAAGCACTCGATAGCCATAAAAAAGGACGGAACGCTGTGGGTATGGGGAGAAAAATACAATGCTGAACTTGGTATAAACAGGTACCAGGTTATCAACAAGCCACAACAGGTCAAGGTCAATGCCGATAATGTACAGGACGTGTCAATTGGCGCCGGACGTCTGTTCGCAGTCAAAACTGACGGCAGCCTCTGGTCCAGTGGGTGCAATTATTACGGTGAATTTTACGACGGAACCAAAGAAGATAAGGGAACCCTCGTAAAGGTCATGGACGAGGTCAGGTCCGTGGTTTCCGGCCTTATGGTGCTTAAGAAAGACGGGAGCCTTTGGGCCTACGGCGCCTGGGGCGACAGGATAAGTACGGACAGCAGCGGAGAGGATTATGCTTTGCCTCCTGAAAAAATTATGGACGATGTAAAAATGGTGTCGATAGGTTCAGGTTTTTACCTGGCTGTAAAAAATGACGGAAGTCTCTGGGCTTGGGGTTCCAATACATTTGATACGATCGGTGACGGAAAACCCGGAAGAGAACGGCGGGAACCAGTAAAAATTATGGAGAATGTAAAGGCTGTTGCTGCCGGGCAGCGCCACAGTATGGCATTGAAAAATGACGGGACGGTGTGGACCTGGGGCGAGAATACCCACGGCCAATTGGGAGACAACACGGTCAAGGATAAGGACAAACCAGTTAAGGTAATGGATAAGGTTAAGTTTATCGCGGCAGACAGCTTTACAAGCTTTGCCGTCAAAGAAGACAGCAGTCTGTGGGCATGGGGTTACAATGGTCAGGGGCAGTATGGCAACGGTACTACGCTGGAGAGGAAAGCACCGGTTAAAATATTGAGCTCAGTCCGGTCCGTTGCCGCTGACGGTGGCACTACATTTGTGATCAAGACCGACGGGGGTTTATGGTCGTCGGGCGATAATAGTTCGGGCGGACTCGGCGTCGGCTTGAAGGATTCCGAAAAGCATTCTTTTGTAAAAGTAGCCGATAATGTCATAAATATGGCGCTTGACGGGAGTGCTTATGCAGCTGTCAAAGCCGACGGAACACTGTGGACCTGGGGAAGGAATTCCATGGGCCAGCTGGGCCTGGGCCTTACAGCGGACCCGCTGAAGCAGATTAAAGAAATCAAATTTCCATAAGACGAAAACTTACAATTTACTAAGGAAGGTGGGCATACCTTCATAGAAGGAGACAGGAAAACGGAAGCAGCTCCTTTCCGGCATGAGATAAAACGAGGGTGACGGCCGTTTACTCCGCCCAGCTTTTCGTCGCTAAACCACCGTAAAACCACCGTCAAGCTGCCGTTAAACCACCGGTATTTCGCCGGCAAATGTTACATGCCTGTTACAGTATTGTTACATTTCTTTTCTCATGAAATTATCCTGAGAGATTTTGTAGTATTATGGAAATGTATAGAAAAAATTCGACTTGAACCGGGAATCTCGACGGAGCTTACAAATGATCAAAGACGTACAAAAGAATGCTTTTAACTTTAATATAAACAAGCTGTACAAAAAGCTTATTGCTGGCGTTGTATTTACATGCATGCTGCTCGCGGCTTTAAGCGGTACCTTTGCGTATGCCGAGAATATCGCTTTGGCGGACATACAGAACCATTGGGCATTTGCGGATATAAAAAGGGCCGTGGATAATGGCTATGTAAAAGGTTACGACGATGCCACATTCAGGCCCGATGCTCCCGTAAAGCGTTCCGAATTCATAACCATGCTCAATGCGGCTTTCGGGGTGCCGGTCGGCGGAACGGCCTCCGGTTTTCTGGATGTTCACGAGAACGAATGGTTTGCACAAAGTATATGGTCGGCAGTAAATGCAGGCTATATGGACATATACACAGATAATATCCTCAATCCCAACCTGCCGATCCCAAGACAGGAGGCTGCTGCTCTTACCGCCGGCCTGGCTCATATTGAAACTACTGAGAACGTAAAAGAGTTTATCGATGCAGGTGCGATAGCCGATTGGGCAAGTAACAGGATAGATGCCCTGGTGGCTGCCGGAATAATGGATGGATACCCGGACGGGTCTTTCAGGCCGGATGGGAAGATTACCAGAGCCGAAGCCGTTGCTCTGATCAACCGGGCGCTGACATACGCCGGGGGCAAAAAGATAAACGCACTGCTGAAGGTGACAGGCGGCACGGTAAATATACGTTCCGGGCCCGACACTTCGTACGGTGTTTTAAAGAAGGTATACGGAGGAGACTTGCTGACGGCATCGCTGATGTCTTCAAATGATTGGTACAGAATCGATGCCGGCGGGATGACAGGCTGGATAACAGGGAGCTATGTAAATATCGAGGGAATGATTGAGGCGGATAGCGCTGCCCCGGGTAACGAAGGCAATAATATTGGACAGGATGGAGCTTCGTCCAGCCAGAATGCCGTACCGGGCCAGGGCGGAAGTATCAGCAGGGGCGGCGATGCCGGTCGCGGAACAGATTCAGATACAGGAACAGTTACAGGCGGCGATGGGACAGGCCCGGCGATGCAAACAGGCGGTACGGCCACGGACGGCTCCGGCTCGTCGAACGATAATTCCGAAAACCCGGTCCAAAGCAGCCCGAACGGCAGGCTGGTCGTGATCGACGCCGGACACGGAGGATACGACGAAGGCGCCGCGGGACCTGACGGGGTTAAAGAAAAGGATATAACCCTGGCTATAGCACTTAAGCTTTCAGAGTTGCTTAAGAACGCTGGGTACGATACTTTGCTTACCCGTTCCGACGATACGTACATCTCTCTTCAGAACCGTTCTCTTGCCGCGAACGTTTCGAAAGCAGGCATATTCGTCAGTATCCATTGCAATTCGAGCGAATACCACACAGGATACGGTACTGAAGTATATACAGAGCCTGAAAGGCTGAACCCGGTTTACCAGCAGCAGGATGAAAGCAGGCTGCTGGCCGCGTTTGTTCAAAACGAGCTTATCAAAACGCTGGGACTGACCGACAGAGGCATTAGGGAGAAGGATCTTGCAGTCTGCCGCGAAACCAATGCTCCCTCGATCCTTGTCGAGACCGCCTTCATAGATAATAAAGAGGAGGAACTTCTGCTAAGCAACCCCTCTTTCCAGGATCTCGCTGCAGCAGCTGTCAAACAGGGGATCGACAGCTATTTCAATGACCGTCTATCCAATTGAGTATAACTCATCCCATTTGCCGCAGGAAAGGCTGTAATTCTCAGGGGTACCTGCGTCGGAGGCTGGATGAACACGGAGACTTTATCAATGCCTACCCCGGTTCCGAAAATGGTGGATTTGCATTACATTATAAAAATGTTATGCATTAATATTGGTACCAAAAATGCTTATTAGATACAGACTTCGACAAAAAGATTCATAGGTACCTCATTGATAAACAAGATAAATCCATCACATGTTTCAACTGGATTTTGGCCGGATCTACTGTCATAATTCAGACTCAAGTCATAATTGAGCATGACGACGCGAACCCCAGCCGGTATATCAATGTTGAGCTTGTGTCCGGCGGTTATGCTATATATCCTGTTCTGTTCGCCTTTTTCGGAAACAATCCGCCCTGTTTGAAGTGGCGACAAAAACACTGTGTCAATATAAGTATAACCGCAAGCATACAAATACATGATATTATTTTCTTCATAGATAAAAGGGGCAAACCCGTCCCGCGAACCAAGTCCCGGCGCGTCCAGAAACATATCGGTTTCCCGTTCCCCTGCCTGGATAGCCGGGATGGAGCGCGATATGTTCCCGCCCTTGTTTATAAAGCACAATACCCCTTCCTGCTCGAATTCACGGATTGTCAGGGCGGTCCCGAGGTCTGTCAAAAAATATTCAGTTGGGTTGGCGTCGCATACTAAGTATTTTTTCCCGATCCGGCTTTTCCACACTTCGTTCAAAGGCGGGAAATTATCGCGCTTCTGCGCCATCGGGTATCTTTCGGGCAACCATTCCATTATATAATACATGTTACCCCTGTGCTCCTCAAACGCGAATGACATTTCACCCGAGAAGAACCGCCGCCCGTCAAAATCGCCACCGCTTAAATAATCATTCCACCCGTCTCCATTTAGGTCCCGGCTTTGGATAGAGACCATGTCGTCGTCAAAGCTCACGCAGAAGATTGCCATATTGTTATAGTAAATCCCGGAATACTTTTCCGAGTATTCTATGGGAACGGGAGTCTTAACAGCCTCGTGTGCTTCCTTTTTTGTTCCCCCGCGTATATTTATGTTGTATTCGTCCAACAGTATGGCGCAAAGATCGCATAATAACGCTTGATAATTCACCTTATTGTCAGACGTCAGCGAAATTGCGGCCGATAGGTTATGCTTTTTGCTTACAAGCAGAAAGGAGCCGAATGAAAGAGTACTGCCGTCCTTCACAAGCGTATTCCAACCGAGGTCATACGCCCCGTTTGTATAGTTTACGCAATCCCAGCCCAGCCCCAAGTTTTCGTACGTAAAGTTCGGTATGAAGGATTTTCCCTGCGGACGGGTCGTCTCGTCAAGGATTCCGATCTTGAAAATTTTCTTTGGGTCGATAAACAGGCTGCCTACCTTCGCGCAATCGGCCATATCCGTTAAGATTCCACCTGCGCCTATATGCATAAGATATTCGTCCGGTTTTCCTTTTTCCCTGATACGAGAGCGATTGTCCGGAATGCTTCCCCCGGAACAAGTTGAAGGCGCGTTTGCGGGTTTTGTTATATACTCTTGTAAAAACCGAATATAACTCATACCGGAAACTTCTGACACGACCAGTTCCGCCAGCGTAAAACCGTCATTGCAATAAACGGAAAAATCACCCGGATCGGCTTTTAGCATCGATTTCGCTAAATAATCGTAGAATTGATCGTAAGTGATACTTTCATCAAGCCATTTTTCGCATATTCTATTTTTTACTATTACTCCGGGTAATCCAGAACTATGATTAAGGCACATACGGAGCGTAATTTGCTTGTACCTGCCATCCTTCATGGTAAAGCGCGGTAAATACTCTACAACGGGCATGTCAAGGATGACTTTGTCCATTTCCACAAGCTTCATCACCGCCAGGGCGCAATAAACCTTTGATACTGAGCCTATGTTGTATAAATCATGCACTGTCGCCGGCTTTTCGGCGTTTCCGTCCTGTGTACCGCAAGCGAAGGCGGCAATAAGCTCGCCGTCCTTCATAAACGCAGCACTTACCGCCGTTCCGTCTTTGTTTCTTTTGGATTCCATAAATTCCTTCATTTTTTGCGCTATATCCGGCCTCGTTCCAGTTAAGTCCATTTCCTATTCCTCCAAGTTGACGTTCATGTGCAGTATATAAATTATCTGATTTCGCAGTTTTAATCAAAACTTCGCAATATTATACAAATGTGTATCTTCGGTATTCTAACCTTTTACGTTTTCGCACAATCTCAGACATATGTTGAATAGTACAACCATACAATATCATAATTAAGGAATATTTTCCAGACTCAAGAGGAGACCAAATAATAAAACCGCTAACGGTGATGATTAGCGGTTTTTTTGATCTGTAGTCAAATGCTATTACATTTTATGCATTGCATGCATGATTTCCGAAGATAAAATTCTGCAGCGCATTTCAAGCCTTTTCTAGCGCCTACTTCGGAGGCTTTCCACTGCGTGTTTTGCCCAATCCGAATCCTTGAGTATCTCCCTACCTACGCCTATCAGGTCCGCTTTGCCGCCTGCAATAAGCTCCTCTGCCGCTTGCGCTTCGGTGATACCTCCGGTAAGTATAACAGGGATGGAAACCACATTTTTGATCGCTTCGGTCAACGGCGCAAAGTAGCCCTGACCGGTAAGTCCCGGAACGATATACCCGGAAAAACCGCCGGAAATATCCAAAACAGAGACGCCTGCCTTTTCAAATTCCCTTGCCGCGATCAGGCTGTCTTCGAGAGTAGCCCCGCCTTCTGTAAAATCCGACGCGCCCAGCCTCAAAAGTATGGGAAAGTCTTTACCCACTGCTGATCTGACAGCATCTATGATATCCAGGTGCAGCTTTATCCGCTTAAGGACGCTTCCTCCGTATTCATCTGTACGCTTGTTGGTAAGAGGCGAGAAAAACTGGTTTAGCAGGTACCCGTGTGCAGAATGAATTTCCACACCGTCGAAACCGGCTTCCTTTACACGCCGCGCGGCATTCCGGAAAGCCACGATGAGGCCTGCTATATCGTTACGCGTAAACTCGTGAGGCACAACACCCGAGCGGGGGTTTGGGACTGCCGACGGGCCGACAGGCGTTGTTCCGATAGTCTCTTCGCTTGTGCTGCTTCCTGCGTGATTTATCTGCATCACCGTTTTGGAGCCGTTGCGGTGTATGGTATCCGCCAACGTGTGCAAGGCCGGGACAAGTTCGTCGCCGGCTGCGGAAAGCTGATTCCTGTGAGCCTTGCCTTCAGGACTCACATAACTGTGTTCGATAATTACCAGCGATATATACCCGCCTCGGGTCTTTTCATCGTAATAATCCAGTATATCCTTTGTTATCCTGCCATCCGGAGCTGCTTTCGCAGTTGCCATCGGGGGCATGACCAGGCGGTTTTCGAGCGCTAAGGCGCCCGCCTGCAATGGTTGCAGTAATAATGACATGTTGTGGCCTCCCTACTTTTGATGTCTTATTATTATACCCATAATTTGTTGTCATAAAAAGTTTTCTTTTGTACGCGTCGGAGTGGTATAATGTTTTGGAAACCGACAACAGCAGTACACAAATTGCTGGTCAGTTAATCAAATATATCGGAGAGATTTATCAAAATGGAAATGTACAGAGGCGCTCCGTTTACTGCCATACCGGACAGAGTTACGGCCGGGACGGCATTGCGAAGGGGCATACACATAACGGATCTTTTTTGGCTTTATACGCTTGCTGCTCTGTTTTTCAAATCAATCGTTCTGCTTGGCCTTACAATGGACCAGCTTCATACTACGATACTATTCAATAACGCAATGAATGCGGCAAACAGGAATTTCCCCTTCTATCTGGGCTCAGTGGCTCTTCTGCCGGCTTTTGCCTTTCTGTTCAAAAAGAAGGGCCGCATGTGGTACCTGCTCATTTTAAACCTTCTGGTCTCTATCCTTTTCTGTGCCGATCTATGGTATTTCAGGGCATTCAATACCATGCCCACGATGAATATATTAAGGGAAACGTCGAATCTGAACAATTTGTCGGGCAGCATCATCGGCATGATGAGGCCGGTGGATCTCGCGTTCGTGTGTGATTTCATTCTTCTGGTTCCTTTTGCCGTATTTGCCGGGAAAGCTTATAAAAGTGCCAGGAGAAGGATTGTAACATTTATCCTTATTCTTGCGGCCGCAGCCGGCTTGCTTTCATATACCCCGCTGAAGCTTTACATGTCTGGCATGTCGAGCGCAAGGGTAAAGAATTCGATCATTTACATGTATGATTCCACTGTTACGAGCCGCAATCTGTCGCCGCTGGGCTACCAGCTGTACAGCGTTTACAACTTCTTCAACGAGGGGAAGACGATCAAGCTGTCGGCGGGCCAGAAAAATGAGATATCGCAGTGGTATGCCGCGAATAAGGAAACATTGCCCGATAACAGCTATAAAGGGATGTTTGCAGGCAAGAACCTGCTTGTGATAGAGGTGGAGTCGCTGGAAAAATTCGTGGTGAACCAGAAAATTAACGGCCAGGAGATAACGCCCAATATCAACAGGCTTCTTAAAAACAGCATTTACTTTACCGACGTGCACGAACAGGTGCACGAAGGCAATACGATAGATGCGGAATTCATTGCCAATACTTCACTGTATCCGCTGCTGCAGGGCAGCACATCATTCCTTTATCCGTATAACGATTATGAAAACACACTGCCGAAAATAATGGGACGTAACGGTTACCACACTACGGACATACAGCCTGATCCAGGTTCCTTCTGGAATTGGATGATACTGATGAAATCGCTGGGCTTTGAAAAATGTATCGACAATTCAGCTTTCAAGACGGACCAGTCCTTCGGCATGGGCATAAGCGACGAATCGTTTCTGAAGCAGGTCGAACCGCTGATCGTTAACCAAAAACAGCCTTTTTACACCTTTATGATAACGCAATCCACCCATACGCCCTATGACCTTCCTTACGGCCTAAGGGAGCTGAAATTGCCCGGAACCCTTGACAATACTTATCTTGGAGGTTACCTGCAAAGCATACATTACACGGACAAGTACCTGGGACAATTCCTCGACGGCCTCGAAAAGGACGGAGTGCTCGATAATACCGTAGTCGTGATGTACGGTGACCACGAAGGGATTCATAAATACTTCCCTGACAGCCTGAAGGATATAACCGGGCTGGAGGGAGAGTGGTGGAAGGATAACAAAAAGCAGACTCCTCTGATCGTTTACAAGCCCGGAATGAAGCCCGAAGAAATAGCGACGACCGGCGGGGAGATCGATATACTTCCCACGGTTTGCAATCTCATGGGTATCGACAGCAGCGAATATGAAGGCACGGCTATGGGCAGGAACCTGCTCAATACGGACAGGAGCTTCGCCGTCCTGCAGGGCGGCGAGTACGTAGGCCCTGCAGGTGATACGGAGCAGGCCGCCCGGGCAACAAAGGGTCTCGACGTAGCAGATACGATAATACGCAGTAATTACTTTAATAAGTAGATTTCTTTCATACGATTCATAGAAAATGGCTTCGGTCAAACATAAAGACCGAGGCCTTTTTTGTCTAAAAAAGCTACATAAAATTTCATTTACCTTTTTTAAATATTTAACATAATTGCCGAGTTTGTACATAAAATTGGAAATGTAATCAAAGTGTAATCAAAGAGAAATATAAAGGAGAGATGCTAATGGATCAAAACTACATCAAAGAAAAATTATCTGTGTTTTTCCAGAACAATATCCTTTACTGTGAATCCATGGACGAAATCAATGCCGACGACTCTCTGATAAATAACGGATACATCGATTCCATAGGCATTATCGGGTTGGTATCGTACATTGAAAAGACGTTTAGATTCAAGGTATATGATAATGAGATTCTGCCTGAGAATTTTGATTCCGTAAACAAAATTTACAATTATATAAGCAGCAAGATCAGTTCCTGAGCTTGTGAAAGGGTCGGTGTAATCTATGGATACTTGCATCAAATGCCTTTTAAACGACAATATGCCGTCTGTAAGGATCAACAGCGACGGACTGTGCAATTACTGCACGGATTCCATCGCGCACTGTACCGACTGCAATTCGTTCGATGAAGAATTCGTAAATCTGCTGGAAATGTACAGAGACCGCAGATACCAAGTTATAATGGCCTTCAGCGGGGGTAAGGACAGCACCTATACTTTGAAGATGATCAGGGAAAAATACAACGCATCGATTCTTGCCGTGACCTTTAATAATGGCTTCTTAAGTGAAGCGAGCCTGCGTAATATAAGCAAGGTAACAGATCAACTGGGCGTAGATGGCATGATTTTAAAATATCCCGCCGCCAAATTGATAAAAGCCTTCAGGTTTATTGAGGACGGCAGGGCATTCCCGAAAATGGCGCTTGAAAGGGCGAGCTCCATATGCAATCTGTGCATCATGCTTATCAAGAATATGATTTATTATGAAGCGATCATAAGAGACATACCAATAATATGTTTCGGCTGGACCCCAGGACAGGCAGGGATCGCAAAGCCATTACTAAAGCTTGATTACCGTACCGTGACCAAGGTGTTCGAAAACGTCAGGAACGCTATCGTCAATGAGTTGGGCATGGAATATGGCAAATACTTTTTGGACTCAGGATTTATGAGCAGTAACCAGGACAGAATTCCATATCTGTACTACCCCTTTGTAAAAAATCACTACAATGAAGCAGCGATATTTGATGACATAAAGAAAATCGGCTGGGAGTCTCCGGAAAACACCGACGGCAACAGTTCAAACTGTCTTCTGAATTCCTACGCAAACCAAAGCCATATGGAGCGGTTCGGTTATCATCCCTACGCCTATGAGATAAGCAATATGGTCAGAGACGGCTATATGACAAGGGCGGAAGGGGCGGAAAAGATGGAAAATATCAAAAATGACAATACGTATGAAATTGTCAGGAATATGTTCAGGAGCATCTAGATAGAAGGCGTGAGTATGCTTTTTCAAAAAGTGTTCAGTATACTAAAACTTGGTTTCCTGAGGCTCAGGTTCGGAAAGCGGCTTAAAATCAGGAGTATCAGGCATAATTTCAAGGCCGATACTGAAATAGCCATAGGGAAGAATGCTGTTTTAACCCTGGGCAGGGTGAGCTTCAGAACAAATGTGCATATATTGTGCGATTGCGGAAGTATGGACATCGGCAGCCATGTCGTTTTCAACAGGAATTGCATCATAGCCTGCAGACAAAGGATCGTAATAGGCGACAGGTGTTTATTCGGTCCCAACGTATGTGTGTATGATCATGATCATATTTATTCGAGTAACGGGGTCTCACCTACGGAGTTCAAGTGTTCTGAAGTAATTATAGAAGACGGCTGCTGGATCGGGGCCGGAGCCATAATACTAAGCGGAACGCACATTGGCAGGAATTCCGTCATCGAAGCGGGAGCGGTTATAAGAGGCAATATCCCGGCCGGCTCACTGGTGGCCGTCGTCAGGGAAATGAGGATTATTCCTGCCGCTCTGTTCGCCGGCCGGCATAAAAAACCAGAAGAGTCATAAGTGTTCTAAGATTCCGCAGGAGAGAATAAGCTGAAAAAACGGAGGTGTTATTTTGTGAAAAGCAAATTGCTGATTGCAGTTTTACTTATCGTGATAACAGGCGGTGTATTTTTTGCATGGGATTTCATCTTTAAAAAATCTGCCAGCGCCGCAGCATTAAAGCCGGCTGACGCTGCGAACGGAGTCACCGGGAACGCCGCCGGCGATGTGGCGGATACCGCTGTAATCAGGATTTCTGCCGGTGAAGCGGCAGATAAAGCGGCTGTTACAAAAAATATGATTATCGGCCATACCTGTACCAAACTGGGCCTGATCCCGGAAAAATGGGTGGAAAAAGCAAAAGAGGAGCTCCATATAGCGTACGGGCATACATCTCATGGAAGCCAGCTCGTTGGCGGCATGCTCGGCTTGACGAAATTCAAGGGTATGCCGTTTGTATACAAAAAAGGGCTGCCGGAGGATTCCATCGACTTCAGGGACAATCCCTTCGGATTAAAAATGGACCTTGGAGCGCCCAATAATAAGGAATGGGCAACTGCAACAAGAAAATACCTGGCCGAAAACAAGGATGTAAACGTAGTGATGTGGTCATGGTGCGGACAACTGTCAAAGGAAAACTCCGGTTATGTCAATAACTATCTGAATCTGATGCAGAAGCTGGAGAAGGAATTCCCAAAGGTCAGATTTGTCTATATGACCGGCCATCTGGACGGTACGGCCGAAAAAGGGAAACTGATGAAAAACAATAAACAGATAAGGGATTTCTGTTTAAAAAACAATAAGGTTCTGTATGACTTTGCGGATATAGAAAGCTATGATCCGGACGGTGTATATTACGGTGACAGGTATGCAAAGGACTCATGCGATTATGACAGCAACGGGGACAGAAAACCCGACGAAAACTGGGCAAAGCAGTGGCAGGACACCCATGAAAAGGGCGTGGACTGGTTTGAATGCCCGTCTCCGCACAGCCAGCCTTTGAACGCAAACCTGAAAGCCTATGCAGCATGGTGGCTTATGGCCAGGTTGGCGGGATGGGACGGCACGCCCCAGGCAGAGGTGGGATAAGCAAGCAGCGATCGGCATCGTCACCTGAGAGGGCAGTACGGGAACGAGTGCAGATAGGAGTGTACACATGAAGGGATTATATGGACTTATCGAAGAGAGCGCTGCAAAATACCCGGACAAACTGTTTGTACAAAGCCAGGAACGGGCATGGACCTATCACGAAGTCGAATGCATTGCCCGTGCCGTTTCGGCGTATCTGCTTGAATGCGGCGTAAGCAGGGGGGACCGTGTCGTTATATTCTGCGACAATTCGGTACAGTATATTGCGGCCTTTTACGGGATATTGCGGATCAATGCCGTGGCAGTGCCTGTAAACCCTGTCAAGATGGCCGAAAACGTACTTTTCATCGTTGAGAAATGCAGCCCGAAGCTGATACTTGCATGTGACTCAACGGCTGAAAAGCTGGAAAGCACGGGCGGATGGATTAGCAAAAGGATAGTGAATATAGACCGGGATATTTGTGAAGGCGCCTGCTCCTTCGGCGCTACCGATGAGGGCCGGGAAACTGATGTGGATGAAAACGATACGGCTATGATCCTTTTCACTTCGGGTACGACGGCCAACCCGAAGGGTGTTATGCTGACACACCGTAACCTTATGGCAAATACCGAAGCCATCGTTGACTACCTTGGACTCGATTGTGAGGATTCAGTTCTTATGACCCTGCCCTTTACATATTCTTATGGGAATTCGGTCCTGCTGACACATACATATGCGGGTGCGTCGATCATAATAGAGAGTTCGGCAGTGTTTCCCCTCAAAGTCCTTGAGGCTATAAAAAAGTACAGGGTTTCGGGCTTTTCAACCGTGGGCTCTTATATAAACCTGATGCTGAAGTATATAAGAAATTCCGGCGGAGATCAAGATTTCCCCTACGGCCTGCGATACATAACGTTGGCCGGAGAAGCTGCCAATAAAGACGATATTGCCTGCATCGCCAGAAATTATCCCTCGGTGGAATTGTTCATAATGTATGGGCAGACAGAAGCAGGGGCAAGGCTGAGCTATCTCAGCCCCGGACTGTTGGGAAACAAACAGGGCTCCATAGGCAGGGGCCTCTGCAACGTCGAACTCAGGGTTTTGAATGAAAACGGAAGGGAAGTAAAGCCTGGCGAGGTAGGAGAGATCGTTGCGCGTGGGCCGAACATAATGAAGGGCTACTGGGAGGACGCGGCTGCAACGGATGAAGTGCTTAAGGATGGGTGGCTCTATACAGGGGACAACGCCACAGTAGACGAAGACGGGTTCATATATATCAAGGGCAGGAAGTCCGACATCATAAAGCACATGGGGCACAGGATCAGTCCTGTGGAAATAGAGAATGAGATAAACAGCTGCAAATGGGTAAAGGAATCTGCCGTTGTTGAAAGTGCGGTAAATGGCCTGCCTGCCATCAAGGCTTTTATTGTGACGGAGAAGGCGTACCCTCTGGAAGAGATCATCAGGTATGTCTGCCCGAAACTTCCGCCCTATATGAGGCCAAATGTTTTTGAAGTCATAGACCAGATACCAAGGACTGAAAGCGGCAAAATTAGAAGAAGTGTATTGAGGAGAAACCAATGTGCGGAATAGCCG
The DNA here is from genome assembly GCA_036260935.1 of Clostridia bacterium. Lineage (GTDB taxonomy): Bacteria > Bacillota > Clostridia > Acetivibrionales > DTU013 > JAEYOM01. Next base: position 35,776 of record DATALQ010000022.1, on the reverse strand, counting down.
GATTCGTAAGCGAATATTGTTCGGATAAGACTTTGGAGCGGATGGGAGATGCCATTTCCCACAGAGGCCCGAATGAGACAGGCTATCTTTACCGGGACAATGTAGGGCTTGCCTCCAAACGGCTGAGCATCGTCGACATAAGTAACGGAAAACAGCCGGCATATAACGAGAATGAGAACATTGCGGTCATATTCAACGGGGAGATATTCAATTACGTACAGCTCCGCAAGGAACTGGAGGCAGGGGGGCACAGGATATCGAACAACTCCGACACGGCCATACTGCCGCATATGTATGAGGAATACGGAACTGGCATGTTCGAAAGGCTGTCCGGACAGTTTGCCATCGCCATATATGATGCCGGCTCCGGGAAGCTGGTATTGGCGAGGGACAGGATGGGGATAATACCGCTGCATTTTTATCATAAAAATGGCGAGTTTATCTTCGGTTCCGAGATCAAAGCCATACTTGCGGCCGGCAGGGTGCGGAGGGAATTGTCCTTCGAGGGCATTTTCGATGTGTTTACCTTCTGGTCTCCCCAGGACGACCGTACCGTTTTCAAGGATATATACAGCATACTGCCGGGTGAATATCTGGAGTTTCACGGCAGGACGACAAGAAGGGACAGGTATTTCAGGCTGAAATTCTGTAACCCCGGTGAAAAACAGGGATCGTCCACCGAATGCCATAAACTGTCTCACGATGCTCACGGACATGAAAATGCGGCTGAAGATATTGAGACGCTTCTCATAAAATCGATCGGTAGAAGATTGACAGGCGATGTCAAAATATGCACCTATTTGAGCGGAGGGCTTGACTCCAGTCTTATCACATCCATCCTGGCCAGCACGTACGACAGTTCTGTAGAAGCATTTTCGATCGGCTTTGAAGATAAATTCTTCGACGAGAGCAAATATCAGAGGATGGTATGCGAGCGATTCGGCATAAAACAAAATGTTGTGTTGTACAGAAACAGTGAATTTTCAGAACTGATCAAAAAAGTCGTATGGCATACCGAAACTCCGCTGCTAAGGGCAGGCCCATTGCCACTTTACAGGCTTTCGGAGCTGGTCAATAAAAACGACATCAAGGTAGTTATGTCAGGAGAGGGGTCGGATGAACTCTTCGGAGGCTATGATATTTTCCGGGAGGTCAAGATCAGGAACTATATAAGAAAGTATCCCGATTCAGTCTTCAGAAAGCAGCTGTTCAGGAAGGTGAACCAGTTTTCGGTCAGCCGGCTCCAGTCGGCTCCCGCAGCAAGCCTGAGCTATTTCTATATGCACGATAATGATAACGCATTGTTTGACTCGCATTATACAAGGTGGAGGCAATTCGAGTTTTTCGAAAGATTTTTTTCAGACAGCCTGAGAACTTTAAAAAACAGTTCGCAATATCCGGATTATCATGAATTGCTTGGACTTGGCTCTGCGGAAGGTATCATGAACTGGACGGATATACAGAGGAGCCAGTATCTGGAGATAGAAACATTTCTTTCCCGCTACCTTCTTTCGTCCCAGGGGGACAGAGTTTCAATGGCTAATTCGGTGGAGGTGAGGTTTCCTTTCCTTGACGACGACCTGGTGGATTACTGTATGCACTTGGATGACAGGTTAAAAATCAGGGCGCTGAATGAAAAATACATACTCAAAAAAATTGCGGAAAAGTATCTGCCTGGTGAACTTGTCAACAGAAAGAAATTCCCGTACCGTTCGTCGCTGGATGTAAGGGAGATCATGCGGGACCCATATTTGAACCATATTCTTTCAGAGGAAGGCATAGCCAGGTACAACCTTTTCAATGCGGCAAAGATCAAAGGGTTTGTCAACAGCATACTAATGAAAGACAGCCTTAACGAAAGGGAAACCATGCTGCTCATGGGCGTCATGACACTGCAGATACTCTGTGACCTGTTCGGCATTCAAACAGAGGCGTAAGGCTTTAGTATCGGGTAAATATCGAAGTGTTATAACGAGGCGCGTCCTCCACCTCTATAGGTGGCGGGTACAGTTTAGGTTTGCAGGCGGCGAGCATATCTCCCGCCTAGGATGCATAGGCGAGCAGCAAGCGAAGCTTGCGACCAGCCTCGTTGAAACACTGCTGAGGTAAGAAAATTTTTCTACAAACGAAAAATTTTCTTTGAACCAAAGTGTTATAAGGGAGAGTGGATTATGTTTTCAGGTAAAAAGAAGAAGGAAATGGAGTCAAGAGTCCTGCAGGAAGCATTCAGGGTGCTGAAATCCAATATCATGTTTTGCGGGAAGGAAGGCAGGATTAAAACTATAACAATAACAAGCTGCAGCCAGGGTGAAGGTAAGACGACTATTGCACTGAAACTGGCCAAAATACTGGCCAATTCCGAATTCAGGACGCTTCTCGTCGACGCTGAATTCAGAAAGCAGAGAAAACAAAAGACGGCCGAAAACGAAATCAAGCAGTTAGCTTCAAAAAATGAACTAAATAGGACATACCCAGGGAAGCTTGTCAAGGATACCACCATAAAAAACCTCTACTATTTATCATTGGGATCGAGCCTTCTGAACCCTGAGATGCTGATCGATTCTGCACAGCTCAAAAGCTTTATCTTAAGTCTTAGCGAGGGTTTCGACGTTGTGCTCGTAGACGCTCCTCCGCTGGGAGGCGCAATAGACAGTGCAGTAATTGCTGCAAATACGGACGCGGCGATCCTGGTCGTTCAATCGGGAATGCACGACTACCGCACGGTCCTCAAGGCAAAAGAACAGCTTGATAGGGCTAATGTCAGACTGATTGGAGCGGTCCTGTCCAAAATAAACAGAAGAAGCATCAAAACATACTTAAGTTACCAGAGATACTGCAGGAAGTCGAGAACAAAAGAACTGCCTGAGCTTGAAAAACTAGGGATCACCGCCAGAAACGGAAATGACGGCAAGCTCCTTAACGACGGCAAGCTTACGGACAGTAAAATCGGTAACGAAAACAAAATGGTACATGCTTGATTTTTGGGGGGTGCAATAATGATCGATATCCACAGTCACCTGATTTTTGGAGTTGACGACGGTTCGAGCTGCCTGGATGAATCGCTGAGGATGATCGAAGCAGCCGAAAGGTCGGAAATAAATACGATTATAGCTACACCTCATTTTCAGAACGGTATATTCAGCAATGAAGGGGTTCGTGAAAAATTCGAGCTTCTTGCGAGCAAGGCGGCGGATTATCATGTGGATATCCGTTTGGGGAATGAAGTATCGGCGGATGATTATGTCTTGAAGAACATAAATTTCGATAATTCTCAATACCTGCTGATTGAAATGCCTTACGGCGTTCCGTTTGAGAACATTGCCAGGCTCATCTACAAACTGTCGGCTGCCGATACCAGGATAATAGTTGCACACCCCGAAAGGAACAGGAAAATAATCAGAAGCTTTCACTCATTTATACAGCTGATACATACGGCTAATTGCAGGATACAGATCGATGCCGGAAGCATCGTGGGGATCTATGGCACACGGGTGAAGGAATTTGCCCGACATCTTCTGAAAATCAAGGCGGTCGACTTTGTGGCGTCAAATGCGCATTGTACAGCAGACTATATAAACCTGTACCCTGCGGCTGTCCGTAAATTGTATCAGCTCTGCAGTGAGGAGTATGCCGTCAGGCTTTTGGAATCAAATGCATACGAAATGATCACTGTCAATGGGGGTACGACCAATTATGGAAGAGAAATTGGCTGAGGTCAGGACTGTCATCGATCAGCGGGGTCTGTTCGGCAATGTCTCGCTGTTTTATACCATAGTGAAAAGAATAGTGGACATAGTAGGTTCGCTTGTCGGGATCATATTGCTATCGCCGGTGTTTATCATTACCGCGCTGCTGATCAAATTGAACTCGCCCGGAGGGGTATTTTTCATACAGGAGAGAAACGGCTACAAAGGAAGGATATTCAGGATGCTCAAATTCCGTTCGATGGTAAGCAACGCCGAAATGCTCTTCGATAAATTTGAGAACAACAGCGATGTGCCGGGGAACATGTTCAAAATGCGCCTGGACCCAAGGGTAACATCAGTAGGCAGGATCATCAGGAAAACCAGTATAGATGAACTGCCTCAGCTCTTCAACATCCTGAAGGGAGATATGAGCATAGTAGGCCCCCGGCCGCCGATACCGCGCGAGGTCGTAAAATACGACGCCTGGCATGATCTCAGGCTTTCCGTAAAACCCGGACTTACCGGCCTTTGGCAGGTCAGCGGCAGAAATGAGGTTGGCTTCGAGGAAATGGTCAGGCTCGATTTAAAATACATCAGAGAAAGGAGCCTGATCAATGATTTCAAAATTATACTGAGAACGATCCCCGTACTTCTGGGAGACTCGAAAGCGTATTGAGCGTAAACGGCAGGAATACACTTATTTTGGAGAGGAGCAGGAAGATGGAAGTCAGGTACATTTTTAGAATTTTAGCAAAATGGTTTTGGCTGATCATACTGATACCTGTACTTGCAGGAGCGGGAGCCTTTTATGTAAGCGTTTATAAAACGGTGCCCGTATATGAGGCAAAAGCGTCCATGTACATATTCAATTCCTTCAGCGATACAAGAATCACCGCTATTTATGGAGATATAACAAGTGCCCAGAATGCCATAAGGAATTACGGAGAAATAGTAAAAAGCCAGAGCTCCATCAGGGAAGCTCTTGACGCCCTTGGCTTGAAGGATTACTCTGTATCGCGCTTTTCAGGGAACGTCAACATGGTTTTCTCCGACAGGAATTCATTTATAGTCAGCCTTTCGGTAATGGACTCCGACCCCAAATTGGCCAGCGATATGGCAAATAAGCTTTCCGAACAGTTTGTAGAAAAGACAGACAGGCTCATGCAAATGCCCGTTATCAAAATTCTCGACAGGGCAGCGGTACCTACCGTTCCTTCCAATGACGACACCAGGAAGAACGTCGGACTGTCCATCCTGGCAGGTATCATGTTTTGCGCCGTGATAATATTCTTTATCGAATATGCCGGCTCGGTCGTCATCAGAAACGGCGAGGATATCGTTAAATATCTGGGGATCCCTGTGCTTGCCGCCATACCGGACATGAAACATATAAAAACATTACTGTAAGGGTAGTTGATAATATGGAACTGATATTGAAAAACCGAACCATACTAATATTTACCGGGCTTATTGCATGCATCTCATTTTTAATCAGTGCTGCAAACTATCCGCTCCTCAGTCTGGTTGCCGCCTTCGGCATGCTCGTGTTTTTGATATCTCTGCGCTTTAAGGAAAAAGTATTTTTTGCGTTCATTTTTTTATATCCTTTATTGCCAAGCTATTTTGCATTCGATCCGGGAGGGTCGTTTCCTCTGTTGACGATCGGCCGGCTGTTGCTGGTTTATGCGATCCTGTTCGATCTGGTTTTCAACAGGGAAAAATTCAGAAGGATCAAAGAGGTTTCGTTTGGAAACGGACTTAAGCTGCTTTTGTTTTCCATAGTACTTTTACTGCTTTCCTTTATATTGAATTATCTTTCGTATCCCAGCGTAGAATCCTTCAAAATAATCGTTTCCTTTTTGCTCGAAAATATCATGATCGGAGTGTATATATTCCTAAGAGCGGGTGACGGCGCAGATGTGGACAGAGCGGTTAAATGCTTCCTGTTTGCCGCTTTGGTGATAGCTTTTATCGGCATCGTGGAATTCCTGTCGGGCACTAACCTCTTTTCACGCCTCGACATAGTCAAGTCCGGCAGGCAGCTGTTGTCTTCCGCGTCATACCAGAGGCTTGGCAGGAACAGGATAGAGGGGCCCTTCGGGCATCCGCTGGCATTCTGCAATTTCCTGCTCATGGCTATACCCATAGGCATATACAAATGGCGGACGAGCAAATCGACGAAAGTAAAAACAGCTTATTTTGGCGTCATACTACTGCTACTGGTCAACTTTTTTCTCACCCTGTCAAGAGGTCCGATGCTGGCTCTTGTGATCGGTCTGATCCTGTATTTTATTTTCTCGGGCAAAAGAACCAAGCAGGTCCTGTTCATGCTGGGAGTTCTTTTTGTTGGAGCATTGGTGGCCGGTCTTGCAGCCAGGGCGCTGCCCGGATTTGTAAGAAATTTTTTCATGGCGATTTTCGATGCCGTTATGATGAGAGACAGCGGTGGTTCCTTCGGCGCCAATGGCAATGCTTCGGTATACAGGCTGTACCTGTTCGATCTGGCCCGAAAACTTGTCGGGGGCGGTCAAATCTGGGTCGGCAGGGGGATGAGCTTTTTCAGGCTGAACGAAGTGTACGACTGGGTTCCGGGTATCAGTAACACCAGGGAAATAAGGATCGTATCGATAGACAACTATTATATCCTGAAATATATCGAAATGGGACTGGCCGGTCTGATTTCCACACTGGCCTTCATATCCGGACTGGTTTATTCATGTATCAAGGGCTTTTTCAGGACGCTCGACAGGGAATTCAACCTATGCTTTCTGTTCATTTTTATTTCGTATTTCGTATCGCTGTTTACCGTCGATGAAATAGGCACTCTCAAATATCTGTGGCTTGTCGCCGGTATTGCTGCTGCAAAAATTTCGATGGATAGGGCGGGGAAATGAAAATATTTGTTTTCAGAATAATATACATTTTATATGAATGGTGCGGGAACAGGCTGAGGGGAACGCTGCGTAATTTCGTAAAAAAGTACGACGGCGGAGAGATGTACTCTTCATGGCTCAGGAGGATCCTCCGGGAGTATCATGGCGTTTCCATCGGAGAGGGAAGCTACGGAGGCTGTTTCAGGATTGAAAACGTCAACAAAAACACAGTAATAGGCAAATACTGCTCGATTGCCAGCAATGTACACATTTATAACAGGGATCATCCATGTGAGTATGTTTCTACGCATCCTGTGTTTTTCAACGAAAGAATGGGCAGTATTCCCGGCGAGAATCTGATCGGATACAGACTCAAGGTTATCGGGAATGACGTATGGATAGGGCAGAATGCCATTTTACTGGCTTCGGCCGAACGTATAGGCGATGGGGCGGTAATCGGAGCGGGAGCCGTCGTAACGAAGAATGTCCCGGACTATGCAATAGTCGCCGGAGTCCCGGCCAGGATCATCGGATACAGATTCGATCCCAGGACGATCGAAAGGATAAAGCGGTCAAAATGGTGGGATTGGGCCCCGGAAAAACTGAAGTCGCATATAAAATACTTTTCCCGCACGGACAGATTCATTGAATTTATAAATAACGAACAAGGAAGGCCGCAAATACGATGAACATACTGAAGGATTCCTTTTACCTGACTTTGAGCAAGGGTATCCGCAGCGTTGTAATGATGGCTGTAGTGATGGTAATGACACGCGTCATCCCGATCGGGATATATGGCACATATAGACAGCTTATAACGCTGTCGACAGTGATACTTGCCATAGCGCCGCTCGGGATTCCAATATCCGTGAGCTATTACTACAAAAATATCAAAGCCGGGCAAAGAGACAAATTGATTACGAACACCCTGCTCATCAGCCTTTTATTGGCGCTTGCGAGCTCACTGGTCTTCACCGTATTCAAGTACCAGATATCGGCTTCTCTCAATATCGAAAATATAGACGACTACCTGCTTGGCTTCTCTGCGTATATCTTTATATTGGTCGCTTCAAGCTTTATAGAAAATCTGTTTGTTTCGGCTGAATTTGCAAAAAAGTTTTCAATTTGCAATTGCATATATTACGTCCTTTTTCTTATAGCATTAATCTTTGTTATCTATAAAAATGGAAGGCTCTCTGTCATAATAACTGCCATGTCGGCACTCGAAGCGCTGCGGTTCCTTGTTTTACTGGCCTTCATACTGAATCGGCTGAAAGTCCGGTTTTCTCCGGATATGGGCTTTTTGCGCGAACAATTCGTTTATTGCATCCCATTGGGTCTGGTGGGTATCGTACAGGTGCTCAATACGCACCTTGACAAGCTGATAATCTCCGGGTACTTCACGACTGCTGAATTTGCCGTCTATTCCACCGGCGCCATGGAAATACCCGTCGTGAGCCTTGTAACGGTTTCGCTCGCAACTGCGGCCTTACCCTACATGTCGAAGGAGTACAATACGAATCACGATATAGGAAAAGCGCTGCTGATATGGGGGAAGATAACGGTAACAGGAGCGGTTCTTATTTTCCCGGTTTTCTTCATTCTGGCCTTTTTCAACATGGGATACGTCAGTTTTCTGTTTTCGGAGAAATTCTTGTCCTGTATCCCTGTTTTTCTCATACGTCTGCTTAGGCTGCCTCTGTCGTGTACGGTTTTCGGCAACATGCTCATTATAATGGGCAGGCAGAAAGTGACCATATACAATATGCTGATAAGTATAGCCATAAACGTGGCATTCAACATAATACTGATCCCGTCCATGGGCATGGAAGGCGCCGCACTTTCCGGGGTTATAATGCATGTCGCGGTAATACTCCTGCAGCTTTACCAGATCGGCAGATTTTCGGGACAAAGGATCAGGGACCTCATGCCTTACGGCCGTCTGCTCAAAATTTTCCTTGTATCTCTGACCGTAGTCCTTCCTTTTTACCTGCTTTCAAACCTTGTTGTTCTGAATTATATCGCGAAGTTTTTCGTATTCGGGCCCGCGGCATTCATAACCTGCATGTATACGCTGACTAAACTGGGCCTGGCGGACTTTGACACAGGAAAGCTTTCGCTTTTGAGGTTAAGGAAAACCGGCAGCCCGAAGGTGCTGAAAACCGGGAGGGTCGATTACGGCAAGGAAAGGGTAGATTAAAAATGAAGAAGATACTTATAGTCGGCGGATCCCTCCAAAGCGAAAACATGGGGATAAACGCACTTACGCGGGGTTTGCTCAACGGCATTTACGAAGTGTCGGACAATGTACAGGTAAAGATACTGTCTTTTGTGACCAATGAAAAGCGAAACCTGGTATTCGTTAAAAATGCCAAAAGCTTCGTTATAGAGGAGATCCCCTCCAGCGTGAAACAAAATTTGAAGCTCCTGCCGGGGAGCCTGTTTTTAAGCCGCAACAGCGCCAACAGTACCAATGGCACACTTTCCGACCTTTATTCCGAAGCCGACCTGATCCTTGACCTCAGTGCTGGTGACAGCTTTACGGATATTTACGGCATAAAGAGGTATATATACACATCTCTGCCCAAGCTTGTTTCAATAAGACTGAAAAAAAAGCTGATACTTATGCCTCAGACGTTCGGTCCCTTCAACCACAGGATTGTCAGGGCCATAAGCAGGTACATCGTAAACAACTCATATATGAATTATGCCAGGGATATAAATAGCCTCGACTATTTGCTCAAAGACCTTCGTACCTCCAAAACGCGCGTAACGCTGGTACCTGATATGGCCTTCAATATGCCGCCTGCCGGCAATACCCCGGCGGATGACACCGCCTTCGCCGGCCGGAAGGAACAGGCGCCGCTCGTAGGCATCAATATAAGCGCTCTTTTGTACAATGGAGGCTACACCAGCAAAAACCAGTTTGATTTGAAATCGGACTACAGGGAACTGGTACGTGAGGTGATAGGACTTTTCACCCGGAAGAACTGTAATATCCTGCTCGTACCTCATGTTCTGTGCCCCTTCGACAGACGGGAGGACGATTATTCTCTTTGTAAAACCATAGCTTCTGAAACGAGTGAAAAATACCCATATATCCGGACATTCAAGGAAAGGTATGCGGAAGACCAGATCAAGGCTATTATCGGGAAGTGCGACTTTTTTATAGGATCGAGGATGCATGCCTGCATAGGCGCTGTCTCGATGGGCATTCCGACCGTACCCGTAGCCTACAGCCGTAAATTTGCAGGCATATGGGAGAAATTCGGCATGAAGGATTGCGTGGCCGATGCGAAGACGATGGATATCGCAGAAATAATCGACAAAATCGAACGCTGCTTTGATAACCGCAAAAAAATAAAGGCTGCTTTGAATAAAGCGTTGAAGGACGTCAGGGAAGAGATCGGCTCCATGTTCGAATTCATTATGAATTGTTAAAGGTATGGATCATGGATAAAGACAATGTCAACCTTATAAAAAGAAAAAGGCTTTGTTCCGGCTGCGGCGCGTGCACCGCAGTCTGCAGGAAAAACTGCATAAGTATGGAAAAGAGCGCCGAGTACAATTATCCTTGCGTAAATGAACCGTTATGCAGTCACTGCGGCCTCTGCCTGAAGGTTTGTCCGGGCAGCCGCCTGTTGAGCAGGCTGGAAAAAAGAATGCCGCTGCCTTTAAAAATACCGGACAGCCTCGGATATTACATTGCCTGGTCAAGTGACAGCAATATACGGCGCAATGCCGCCTCCGGGGGCGTGATCAGCAGTCTTGCGATATTCATGCTGAAACAGGGCCTTATAGACGGTGCGATCTGTGTAAGGCAGGACGAAACAGACCCGCTCTCGAACAGGACATTTGCAGCCCGAAACGAATCTGACATTTTAATGGCGTCGGGTTCGAGATATTCGCCGGTTTCAAACTGTGAAGCCCTGAAAAGCATACTTGGGGACGGCAAACGGTATGCGTTTATTGGAAAGCCATGCGAAATCGATGCGTTGAATGAGCTGCAAAAATACCTGCCGGAGCTAAGGGATAAGATAAGGCTGAGAATCAGCGTAATGTGCGCATGTACACCCTCGCGGAAAGCTACGCTGAAGCTGCTGCGAAAGCTTAAAGTCAAGGCTTCCGGAGTAAGGAGGCTGTCATACAGGGGGGACGGCTGGCCGGGCTCCTTCAGTGTCGAAACATCGGATGGAAGCCGGATCAGCATGCCGTACCTGGATGCGTGGAATAACTGCCTGTCCAGATACTCGTGCATACGCTGTACTATATGCGACGATCCTCTTGGAAACTGCGCCGACATAACCGTAGGGGATGCATGGGATCGAAAACTGCTGCAAAACGATCAAGGGATCTCGGCGGTCATTGTCAGGACCGGAGCGGGCAGACATTCGATGGATGCCGCAATTGCACAAAAGGCCGTGTATGCGGAAAAGATCGGTCCGGTAGATATAGCCGGGTTTCAAAAAAGCCTTGTAAATAAAATGGGAAGGTCCGCCGGCAATACTTTTGCCTACAATCTCGTGTTCCTTCATAAATTTGATCCCGACGGGTTGAAGCAAAGCAGGGGCAAAAGCCTTATGGCATACTTCGGCCTTTTTAAAAGAGTAGTGAGGTTCCTGGCAGATAAATTATCCGCCCAATACTAATATCGGGGAAGGGGGTCACTTATGACCGATGTTTCGATAATCATCGTAAGTTATAAAAGTGTTAACGAAATACTTGCCAATATAGACTCAATAAAAAGGAATATCAGGACATTAAAATATGAGATCCTTGTCGTAAACAACTATGCAGTGGACAAAGGGCTCTCTGATGCTCTGAAGAATTACGGCGACGTGACTGTGATCGAGGCCGGATCGAACCTGGGCTTTGGAAGGGCGAACAACCTGGGCCTTGAAGCGGCTAAGGGCAGGTTTGTATTGTTTGTAAATCCCGATGTGATATTTTTATCCGATATAGACCGCTTGACCGAAGTCTTGGAAAACGACCGTGATATAGGGCTCATCGGGCCTATTACCTACGACGGGAAAGGCAGGATAATGCCATCCTGCGGGGAATACCCGAGCGTGAAGAATTTCCTTTCCTTCAACCTGTTTTTCAATAATTTGTTTCCGAAGGTCAAATGGTGGGGCAATTTTTCGATGAAATACTTCGATTTCAACGAAACACGGGATGTCGACTGGATCTCCGGAGCATTCATGCTTGGCAGGAAATCTGTTTTGAAACGTATCGGAGGTTTTGACAAGGATTTCTTCATGTACAACGAAGATATAGATATTTGCTGGAGATTGAAAAAATCGGGTTTCAAGGTAGTGTTCAGCGACAAGGCCAGCATCATTCACAATGTCGGGCATGCCGCCCGGAACAAGAGCGTGGCAAAGGCCAAAATGATAGCGGAAAGCAACGGTGTCCTGTGGAACAAGCACTACAGTCAGGAGACCGTAAAGAAGCTGACTGTTATTTTGTGCCTCGGGTCGTTTATCAGGAAAACAGGCTGGAAGCTACTGAGCCTTATGAAGAAAACGGGCAGGAAGAACATGAGCGAGTACTACGATACTCTGATAACCGAATCCCTGAATTACCTGAAGGAGTGAGACAGGTATATGAAAAACATGGATAAGTTGCTTTTCAGAAGGCAGTTCATCATGGGGCCGAAGGAATCCGGAAACTTCGCCGGATGGCGCAAAACCCGAATCGGAGGCAGGTTCTTTCTATACAGCCACCCCGAGCTTGATATTGGCTGTTTAAAAGCAGGTGAAAAGGAAGTATATCTGCTCGGGTACATGCTGGATCCTTTCAACCCCGGCTTTAACAACGAACGGATACTTGAGGAGATCATGCGTAAATGCGAAAGCTTTGACGACGTTTTGGCCTTTACGGACAGATATGGAGGGCGCTGGGCACTGATATGGAAAGACGAAACCGGTATAAAAATGATGAACGACGCATGCGGCACGAGGCAGGTATATTATTATTCCGGTAAACATGGAATATGGTGCGGTTCGCAGCCGTCAATAATAGCTTTCGAACTTGGGCTTGAAACCTCTCTGACGCCTGAGCTGGAGGAGTTTATCGGTTCACCCGGTTACAAAAAGGAATGTGCCTGGATAGGGGACGGAACCATATATAAAAACGTCCGGCATTTGCTGCCGAACCACTATCTCGACCTGGAACTGCCGGAAGTCAGGAGATTCTGGCCTGTGAAAGAGCTTTGCGGCTCTGAGCCGGACAATGCTGTCAAGGAGACCGCCGGGATCATGAGGGGAATGATAGCCGGCATACTGAACAGGTTTGGCAACGTGATGCTTTCAGTCACAGCCGGGGTCGACAGCAGGATGAATTTGGCTGCAAGCAGGCCCTACAGCGGCAGGATCAGGTATATTTTCTGCCGGGACGCCGGAAACAGGTGCAGCACAGATTATACCGTATCTTCGAAGCTATTGGAACGGCTCCGTCTGAAACAGCACATCATCGGACTGCATGAGGCAGACAAAGCCTTCACGGATATTTACGGCAGGAATGTGACAATGGCTTCCGATCTGCCGTCAAAGGCGTTTATATACTCGTTTCATAAGGAACTGCCCGGCTATATACACGTCTCGGGCGTCGGGGCGGGGATCGCAAAGAGCTTCTACAGCTATGACAATTCAAGAATCAGCGCCGGCAAGATCTGTAAAGCGGCAGGTTATGAAAATTCTGCATATGTGCTGAGCTTCGTTGAAAAATGGCTTAAGGATGCCGAAAGCGTCAAAAGCCTTAAAACCGTGAACTTATATGATTTGTTCTATTGGGAGCAGAGGATGGGCAACTGGGGCGCAAAAAGCTCCGCAGAACAGGACATCGCAGTCGAAGAGACGTGGCCCTACAACAACAGGAGACTGCTTGCGACAATGCTTTCTGTCGATGCAAAGTACCGCAAGCCGCCATTTTACAGATTCCACAGGAGAGTTATAAGGTATCTGTGGGAGGAGACCTTATGCATGCCTGTTAACCCCAACTTCAGGAAGAAAGCTTATCAATTCGTAAAAAACTACGTTATCAGGTGAATATTATGAAAATACTGCACCTTACTTATGACTTCCCGGATGTGATAAACCCTGACAAGACGAGCGCCATAAAAAATATAACAGAGCTTACCCGCGGAGACGGCGACTGCTGTATCAGCCTGAACAGGACCACCCGGTTCGGAAGGACGGCAGTTAAAAGGTGTGACAACGTATATGCTCTGCAGACCTTCGGGCTGCCAAAAGGAATTTTATTCATCCATACTCTGGATAGATCGATAAATGCGGTCCTTTCGGTAGGTCTGGATTTCGGGTCCTTCGATCTGGTACATGCCCATAAGCTTTCCTTTGAAGGACCAATTGCATTCCACCTCCATAATCTCTATGGATTGCCCTGCATAATCACGATACAGCAGACGGATTTCAAGATACTTAAGTATAAACCGCTATTGAGGAATTATTATTACAGGATACTTGAGGCGGCACAGCACATAGTGCTTATATCGCCATGGATGGAGAAACAACTGGACCGCGTATTCGGATTCAAACGCATGGATACGCTCAGGGATAAGCTGATAAACATCCCTCTGGCTGTGGAACGCGAATGCATCAGTAAACCGCACGACAACGGCAGGTTCCTCTGCGTCTTCAACATGAGGCACGGCTATATCAGGCTGAAAAATATATACAGAGTGCTCCGGGCCATAAGGCTTCTGAAGGAAGCCGGTACGGCAATTGCCATGGACATTGTGGGCGATGGAGCCGCAAGCGGGCTGGTGGAAAATATGATAAAAAAACTCGGTGTAGAGGATCGGGTCGTAATGACCGGCAGGGTCGAAAACAGCAGGATCGTCGAATTTATGAGCGACTATAGGGCATTCGTACTCTGCAGTTACCCAGAAACCTTCGGAATGGTGTACATCGAAGCATTGAGCGCCGGGCTGCCTCTTATACATTCAAAAGATGCGGGCATTGACGGTTTCTTCGACAATATGGGGATAGGCATTGCTGTAAGGCATGACAGCATCGGAGAGATCTGCCGCGCATTTTGCGAAATAGACAAAAATGCGGGAAGATTCAGGGAAAATGTTCAAGGGTTGCAGAACAGCGGCGTACTAAGGCAATTTTCAGACGAGTCTGTGAGGGAGAAATATGTTTCGATATATGGAAGCGTGGTGGAGCAATGAATAAAAAGCTGTGTCTTATATGTTCCGTCGGAGGCCATTTGACGCAAATGCAGCAATTAGCCGAGCTCTATAAGAAATACGATTATTTTTTCATAACCGAACGTACGGCACTGACTGCGGATATGAGAAAGAAGGAAAAGACATACCTTATGCCGATGGTCAACAGAAAGCAGTGGAGCTTTATCCCAAAATTGGCTTTCAATCTGCTTTATTCCGCTGCTATCCTGCTGAAGGAAAGACCCGATATCGTAATAAGCACCGGAGCCCTGAATACTGTGCCGTTTTGTCTGATAGCGAAGCTGTCCGGAAGGAAGCTGGTTTTTATAGAAAGCTATGCGAAAGTCAATTCGCCTACAGTAACCGGCAGGTTGATGTACAGGATAGCCGACCTTTTCATTATTCAGTGGCAGCAGCTTTCCAGGTTCTATCCCAAAGCCTTGCTAGGGGGGAGTATATATTGATATTTGTTTGTTTGGGAACGCAGGAATTTCAATTCGACAGGCTTTTGAAAAAGCTGGACGAACTGGCGGCAAGAGGGGTCATCAAGGATGAAATCGTTGCGCAGACAGGCTATTCGACCTACAAACCCTTACGCTTCCGCTATGAAAAATTCCTGAATTTCGATGAGTTCGACGATTTGCTGGAAAAAAGCAGCCTCGTAATTACGCATGGCGGTACGGGGACTATCATAAAGGCATTGCGCAGGGGCAAGAGGGTTATTGCCGTGCCGCGCATGAAAAAATACGGCGAACACGTCGATGACCACCAGAGGGAAATTATTGCTGTCTTCTCCGAGAAGAACCTGATCATGGGGCTCGACGATACCGAACAGTTGGAGGAGGCCTTGAGCCGCGTCGGCGGGTTTACTCCCGAAAGGTTCGTCAGCGGCAATTCAAAAATTATATCTATTTTAATGGAATTTATCAGCAGTTGCAGATAGCTGGGCTTATACGCTGAAGGAAGGCAGGGAAACCATATGGAGCGGCTTGAAAAGGGGCATGGGAGATCTTTATTCATACAAGTTCTTTTATGGCTGCTTGTATTTGCAATGATATGTGCCATATATATGCTTTCGGGGCAGGAAGGGGCGGCTTCGCAGAGGTTGTCCAAGGCTTTTTTCAAAGGGGCGGGCGCATATACCGGGCTTCGGGAGGTTATCAGGCATTACGGCGCCGAATTGGATCTCAGCGGAAATTTTCTTTTCAGAAAAATTGCGCATTTCGTGCTTTTCTTCATATTGGCTTCAACACTATACATCGCTGTCAAAAATTCGGTGAAAAAGCATGAAATAGTTCTGACTGCCGCCGGCTGTACACTGTTAGCCGGAATGGATGAATACCATCAGATATTTGTATCCGGCAGGGAGGCCCGTATTTTTGACGTCGTTATAGATTTCTCCGGAACTTTGTGCGCTCTGCTGGTTATAAAAGCAATTACCGTTATTTTTAGAGTAATCGTGAGATCAAAGGGGGGTATTTTATGAAAATCAGTGTAGCCGGTACGGGATATGTAGGCCTGGTGACTGCAGTGTGCCTGTCGGAGACCGGACATTTTGTGACATGTATAGATAATGATGAGAAAAAGATCGATATGCTCAATAGCTGTATGTCACCTGTATACGAACCTGGTTTGAGCGAACTTATGCTTAAAAACAGGTATCTGCTTAAGTTTACTTCTGATGACCGCACGGCTTATGAAGATGCGGACATAATTTTTATTTGCGTGGGCACGCCTGAAAAGAAGGATGGTTCAGCAAATCTTCAATATATATATGCCGTTGTAAAAACAATAGCCGAAAACATAAGCAGGGATTGTGTAATAGTTGTCAAATCTACTGTGCCGGTGGGAACAAACGATAGGATTGACAGGTTTATTAACGATAACCTGAAGCGTAATGTGACCGTCGATATCGTTTCAAATCCCGAATTCCTGTCACAGGGTACGGCGGTGAATGACACTTTGCATGCGGCAAGGATCGTCCTCGGGGTCGGGTCCAAAAAGGCGGAGACAGTAATGAGACAGGTATACGACAGATATGGACTGCCCTACGTAATAACCGACAGGCGGAGCGCCGAAATGATAAAATATGCCTCGAATGATTTTCTTGCACTCAAGATATCATACATCAATGAAATAGCAAATCTGTGCGAAATAGTGGGAGCCAATGTTGAGGATGTTACCCATGGTATGGGGTTCGACCGCAGGATCGGCGATAAATACCTGATGCCCGGTATCGGTTACGGAGGTTCGTGCTTTCCCAAGGATACAAAGGCGCTTCACTGGCTGGCAAATTTTCATGATTACGAACTCAAAACGATAAAGGCTGCCATAGAGGTGAATGAAAACCAAAAGCTTAGGCTTGTAAAAAAGGCTCGAAAATATTTTGAAAGTTTCAGCGAAATAAATACGGCTGTTCTGGGGCTGACCTTCAAACCCGGGACGGACGACCTACGGGAAGCGCCTTCCCTGCAGACCATACCGATCCTTTTGGAGGATGGGGCAAACATAAGAGCCTGGGATCCCGTCGGGATTGAAAACTATAAAAAGCTGTGCCCGGACGGCATCAAATATTGTGAGACGATTGAAGAGACCATAAAAGACGCCGAAGTGTGTTTCATCCTTACTGAATGGCCTGAGATCAGGGAATTCGATATCAGGAAATTTGCATATCTGATGCATCGTCCGCTGGTGATCGACGGGAGGAACTGCTATCCGCTTGAAGCAGCTTCGAAGGCTGGGATAATTTATGAATCGATAGGACGGAGAAGGATTGAAGGGATTTAATCGGTAATTAAAATGATAGATAAGTAAAGCCGCTGAAATCAAATAGTACAGCGGTATTTTTTTGTTTTTTTTCAACATCTATTGACTTTATGACCCGCTGGTCATACAATATGACTAACAAGTCACATGACCGATGGGTCATGCGCCCAGACACATCATAAATATCCGGATAAGGCGCAATATAGAGATGCGCAAATCCAAAAAAGGGGTGAAACAGTGCCGAAGGATACATTTTTCAATCTAAGCGGGGAAAAGCAGGAGAAGGTTATAAGATCTGCAATAAGTGAATTTCTGAAGCATGGCTTTGAGAAGGCGAATGTTGGCATAATTGCAAAGCAGGCAGGCGTAGCAAAGGGGAGCATATACCAATACTTCGACAACAAAAAGGAGTTATTTCTGCATTCGGTGAACTGGTCGATGAAACTTCTGATGAATAAATACCAGAATAATGTGTTATTAAAAAACCTCGATATTTTCACTTATTTTTACGAAACCGCTGCGCCTCTGATGCAGATGTTAAGGGAGGAGAAAGAACCGGCGGTCTTCGTACAGGAGGTTTTCCTCGGCAGATACGGCAGTGTAAAGGATGAATCCATGAACGCCATGCTGCATGTCGCGGATGAGTATGTGCTGAAGCTCGTACGGCAGGGAAAGGAAAATGGAACTATACGCAAGGATATCGACGACCATACTCTTGGAATGTTTATCGTCGCCGTTTCGATGAAGCTGAAGGAGAACCTGCTCAATAAGGCCAAGAGTGCCGGCGACGATATCATAGGCGGGGACTACGAAAAGTATATGAACGACATTAAGAATATGATGGAACTCTTGAAGAATGGAATGGGGGACAGGACATGTTTATAAGCGTTGAGAGTTTGAAGAAAAGCTATGGAACAGGTGAAGTGGAAACAGCAGTACTGAAGGGTATCGATCTTAAGCTGGAAAAAGGCGAGGTCGGGGTCATACTGGGGCCGTCAGGTTCGGGCAAGTCCACGCTGATGAACATTCTGGGGGGTATCGACCGCTGTGATTCCGGGAAAATAACGGTTGACGGTACTGTCATAACAGATCTCAACGATAATCAGCTCACGAACTACAGAAGGGATCAGGTTGGATTTATCTTTCAGTTTTACAACCTCGTTCCCAATCTTACGGCAGCAGAGAACATTGAAGTCGTTTCCAATATAAGCAGGGCGCCTCTGGATACCGACGAGGTCCTTAAGGCTGTGGGCCTCCAGGACAAAAAGCACCGGTTTCCCAGGGAACTGAGCGGCGGTGAACAACAGAGGGTATCGATAGCCCGGGCGATAGTCAAGAATCCGAAACTTCTCTTGTGCGATGAACCAACAGGTGCGCTCGATTTTACCACTTCGAGAGAAATATTGAAGCTGCTGCAGCAGATTAACAAGAGTTACAATACTACGATTTTGATGATTACTCACAATACGGCTATCAGTGCAATGGCGGACAGGGTATTCAGACTCAGGAGCGGGGAGATAGCCGGGGAAACCGTCAACGAAAAGACCGTATCGGCGGAAAGGATTGAGTGGTAATGGTTATCAACAAAAAAATAAAGAGAACCATGCTTGAAAACAAATCTCAGTATCTCGGGTCTCTTGCCCTTATTATAATAAGCTGTCTGCTGTTTACAATGATGACCCAGCTGGCAGACAATATGTCATCGCTGACGGACGCTTTTGAGAAGGATTATGTCCAGGACGACGCAACCTTTGCGACAGCGGGCGGGCTGGATAATATCCCTGAAATGGAGTCGAGGTTCGGCGCTCGCATAGAGGAGGGTGCCTCCTTTGATTATGAGGTTTCGAAGGACAAGACGCTCAGAATATTCAGGCAGAATACGAAAGTCGATCTTCCTGCCGTTATCGAGGGCAAAAACCTGAGCGGTGGAGATATACTGGTCGATCCTTCATACGCCAGGGCAAACGGTCTGAAGGCAGGCGACGAGCTCAAAGTACTGGATGGGTCCTTCAAAATATCCGGTTTCATGTCGCTGCCCAATTATATCTATATTCTGAAGAACGAAACCGACATAATAAACGATCCGCAGACCTTTGGAATTGCTGTCATCGGAAAGGACGATTTCGATCGTTTCGGAAAGGGATACAGCTTTTATTCGATCAAGTTCGATCAGTCATCCGACTTTGATGCTCCGGGGAATAATTCCGATGCCGCAGGCGTCAACTCCCCCGATATCAACTCCGCCAATGCAGCAAACGATAATGCCAGAATAGAGGCAAGGAAGGTGCAGTTCAGGGATTATCTGAAAGCTAAGGGTGTCATTGTCACACAATGGACCGACATTGGGGACAACGCCAGGGTGAATTATGTCAAGATCAAGATTCAGGGCATCAGCGACGTGAGCAGGTCCATGCCGGTCGCCATACTGCTTCTTACCTGCATCATGACGGGCATAGTAATCTGGAGGATGCTCCAGCGGGAATCCATAATCATAGGCACCCTGTATGCGCAGGGCTACAGGAGAAAGGAAATCCGCAGGCATTATATGATGTACCCGCTAACTATCGCGGCAGCAGGAGGGATCATCGGCACGGCGTTGGGCGCACTTACGCTTGGACCCATGCTCACTGTCATGGTTTCCTATTTCAACATACCTGTAGGGTCCATATCGTTTAATGCGGGTTATATTGCAGCAAGCCTGATATTGCCATTATTCTTCCTCGGCGTGAGCGGCAGCTTCGTACTGCAAAAGGCGCTTCGCAATACCCCGGTAGACCTGATGAAGGGCATGGGGGAGAAGAACAATGTAAACTTTATAGAAAGAAGCCTCAAGCTTGACAGGTTCAAATTTGCCACAAAGTTCAGAATCAGGGAACAGCTCAGGAGCCTTTCCAGACTGGCATTTTTGCTGATCGGAGTAGTTATGGCTACGATGCTTTTGCTTCTCGGTTTTACTGCGAAGAGCTCCATGGACAATCTGATGAATTTCGGGTTCAAGGATACCTACAAGTTCCAGCATGAATACGTTTTTAAAGCTTTGCAGGGAGCGCAGCCTCCTGCCGGTGCCGAAAGATTTTCAGCGGCTTCCGTTAATTTAAAATCAAACAAAGATGCCTCCTTCGAATTGGTAGGCATAGAACCAGGCGCCAAATATATATTGCTTAAGGATAAGAGCGGAACCTCATTAAACCCGGATCAGGTAATCATTACAAGGCCGCTCGCTGAGAAGCTGAAGGCAGGCCCCGGAGACATCATAGCTGTCGTCGGAAAAACTGATTCCAGAGAATATACAGTTACCATAGGCAGTATTGCGGAGACCTTTATAGGAGAATTCATATTCATGCCCATAGAGCAACTCGACAAGCAGATGGGACTGCCCGCAGGCAGCTATATGGGATTGTGGAGCAACACCGCGCTCGATATCCCGGAAAACCAGCTGTTCAGTGCCAGAACGGTAGATGATTCCGTAAGGGACTTCAGCAAATCGATGGAGCCGATCCAGGCCGCTGTCGGTATTATATCCTTTATGTCCTTCATCATAGGTCTGATTGTAATATATGTCGTGACATCGCTCATTATCGAGGAAAACAAAGGGAATATTTCTCTGATGAAGGTGTTCGGATACCGCCGGAAGGAAGTAAATTCGCTCATACTGAACAGTTCCTCGATAATGATCGTGATAGGCTATATCATCGGGATACCGCTGGTCCTGACGACAATGAGCATGTTTTTCAAATCGCTGACGGAAAGTGTCAAGCTTACGCTGCCGGTAGTCATAAGTTACCCGTATATAATAATAGGATTTATAGTGATCTGGCTGACATATGAGATTTCGAAGTCATTGAGTAAAAGGAAAGTCAACAGGATTTCGATGGCTGAGGCTTTAAAGGCGGGGACCGAATAAGGAGGCAGGATGCGATCCCTTAGGAGGCAGGATGCGATTATTAGAAGGGTCGGATGCGATCCCAACGGTTGAGAAAGACGCATAAAAATGCTAAAATAGTTTCAATGTCAGTTATTTGTGAGGGGCGCCAAATGTACGGAAAAAATATGCTGAAACTGATCCCGGCCATCGGCCTGATAGTCTCACTTATATTCATGATTCCTGTTAATTCCGCTGCAGGAGGAGAAGATATCTTCTCCGACGTCAAAGCCAGGATCGGCGGTATAACGGAGGCTGAAAAGGCAACCCTCCAAAAGCTTTTTACGCAGACTCAGCTGATCGCCGAAACTCAAACGAAGGCTGAGCAGACTGAGGAAGATATCAAAAACACCTCTGTTAAGATCGAGACGCTTAAAAAGAAAATCGGAGATAACGAAACCAGATACGGAAAAGAGCGGGAAAGCCTGAAACAGGTGCTGCAGAGCTATCAGAGAATGGGCGCGGGCTCCTACCTCGAGATTTTGCTGGAATCGGACAGCCTGAAGGACCTCCTGACGAGGATAAACACGCTCAGGGATCTTACCAACAATACGGGCAAGCTGCTCGATCAGATAGAGGAAGACAGGCGCGTACAGTCGGAGCAGAAAGCGAAGCTTTCGGACGAACTGCTGACAATACGGGAGAAGCAGCACAGCCTGCAGCAAACTCTTACGGAAGAGAAAAAACTGAAAGCAGACCTGGAAAAAAACCTTGCATCGTTGTCGGATGAACGCGGGCGCTATGAGGAATACCTCGGCACTCTGCAGAAGGCCTGGGACGGAATCGCGCCTCTTATCAGGGAAACCGCCGCAGAAATAACCGATTATTCGAAAAAGGCGAGCATTCCCGCCGACGCTTTTAAAATAACCTTCGGTTTCTTCACCGCGAAGATATCGATAGATGAAAAAACAATTAACGATCTTCTCGCCGGGGACTCCAAGCTTGAGAAAACTGTATTTTCCTTCAAATCCGACATGGTGACGGTGGCGTTTCCCGACCGCCAACTGTCCATCACGGGGAAATTCGTCATAAAGGATCAGCACATCCTCCGATTTGAGGCCGACGGCGGCAGCATTTTCGGAATGGCGCTCGATAAGGACGCTATAGCGGAGGTGCTGAAGGACGTCGATCTGGAGTTTGATCTCGAGCCGCAGTTGAACGGCAGCAAGCTGAAGTCCGTCGAAATTGAGGATGGATTTCTGAATATCACGATATAGAAGGGCATGTGGAGAAGCTTATGATTATTGCGGATAGTGTCGGTCTCAGGTACCCTGACGGGACCGAAGCGCTGAGGAACATAAATCTGGAAATAAGAAACGGAGAGCTTGTTTACGTTATAGGACGGAGCGGCTCCGGGAAAACCAGCCTGCTAAAGCTGCTGATGGGTATGGAGTTCCCTACGGACGGAAGCCTGAACGTTCTGGGACAGCCGATGGAAAAAGGCCAAAACAACGGCATCAGGAAGCTTCGCATGAAAATCGGGCCTGTTTTTCAGGAATTCAGGCTAATCGATGGCAGGTCGGCATTCGACAACGTAATTCTGGGCATGCGATTTCTGGGTATTCCCGTAAAGCAGATAAGGGAGTATGCAAGTGAAGCATTGGAGAGAGTCGGGCTTGGACACAAGCTTTCGTCGAAGGTGGAACACCTTTCCTGGGGCGAACGGCAGAGAGTAGCCATTGCCAGGGCTGTGGCAAGGAAGCCGTCGCTCATACTTGCAGACGAACCCACAGGTAACCTGGATAAGGATAATGCCATGAATATACTTGAAATTCTGAATTCGTTCAGGAACAATGAAACTTCGGTGGTTATAACTACTCACGCGACTCATTTGATAGATCCTTCAGCGGGTGCATCGCTTATTACCATGGATGAGGGAAATTTGAAATGCGAAAGGTCAAATACGGCAATAAAATGAGAAATTTTTTTTCAAATACAGGCTACTTTTTTAAAGAAACCTTTTTAATGATCCGTTTGAGCTTGACTTCAAATATCCTTTCATTTTTGAGCACGAGCCTTATATTTTTCATCCTTGCAATGGTCGTGGCAGGTTGGTGGATCAGCAGCGGAGTCACGCGCGCCATACAGGGCGAAGCGGAGATAAGCGCCTATTTCGGAAAAACCGTCGATCAAAACGGGGCGCTTGAGCTTGTTGACAGCATCAAGGGCATCAGGGGGGTTAAAAACGCTCGCCTCGTCGATGAAAAAGAGGCGCTTGCCGATATGCGGAATATTTTGGGGAAGGAGTCGGAAATCCTCAAGGTATTTGATGAAAATCCATTTACATCGTATATAGAGGTTAACATAGAGCTCGATTCGGTCGACGGCATCCTGAAGGAATTGAGCAGCCTGCCCGGCATAGAATCCGTTAGGGACAACCGCGATGTACTCGACCGCATAAAATCGCTCTCCAACCTGTTCATGTATATCGGCTGGCTTGTGCTGGCTGCTGCCGCCATAACAACACTGGTCATAATATCGCATATAATACGGCTTGCCATTCAGGATAACCGCGAACAGATAAATACGTTGAAGCTGCTGGGCGCGCCCGGTTCATTCATCTCCTTCCCGTTTGTGCTGCAGGGATTTTTGATGACGCTGGGAGGCGGGATAGCTGCTTCTTTACTGGCTGCATTCGTACTGGGGCAGATATACGACCGCATATCGGGCCCGCTGCCTTTTATCCCGCTGCCGCCCGCCGGTTCGATAACAAATGCACTGTTTACGGTCATAATAACCGCAAGTGCGGCGCTGGGCATCGTCGGCAGCATGCTTGGGCTTCCTTCGTCTGAAAGCAGGTAGCTGACATGATTCACATTCCGAACAGGTTTTGAACAGCAGATGCTACAAAATTACTATCGATATGCCTGGATTGCAGCTGACCAGATCCCTGTCATTTCTGAGTTCACCGAACCGGGCTATGATGTCTCTTGCCGCGCCATTGAAAATATTCCAGCTGTCACCCGGGATGTAGTCTTTTACGAAGCCTTCCTTCTTTTTGACCGCCAGGTATTCAAGAATGCCTTTTTTCAGACGCCCGCCGACTCCGGAGGAGCCATAGCCGTGTATGACCTTGAGGACTTTGACGCCCTGCTTTTTCGCTGTTATGATTTCGAGATACAGCTTTTTTGTACCGATCTCCACGGTGGGCAATCCAGCTTCTATATTAATGGTTTTAAATATCATATATTACCCCGGCTCCCGATATATCCTAACCTGCTCAGTTTTATTTATGTAAGAATTATATATGAAAACTCATTATTGTCAACACAGAGGCCCCTTCTGAATAGTATATACGGGTGCAATGGCTATGTATAGGATCGAAATCGACAGAAAGAATCGGAAACTGAAGCTTTTTGACGACAACAAGTTAGTCCGGGAATATTCCGTTGCCGTGGGCAAGCCGTCAACTCCGACGCCCGCGGGCAATTGGACCATCACTGAAAAAGCTCTCTGGGGAGCGCAGTTCGGAGGCCATTTCATGAGGCTTAGCGTGCCCTGGGGCGTCTATGGCATCCACGGTACAAATAAACCCTGGTCCATCGGCCAGGCGGTCTCGCACGGTTGCGTACGCATGTACAGCAGCGAGGCGGCCGAGCTGTATAATACAGTCTCTATCAACACCCCCGTTCATATCTATTGAAAATTAATTAAATCTTATTTAATTGGGTATACTGTGAAACAAATCGATAAATGTTTCAAGGAGGATTTCTCGTATGAGAATAAAGAGCATATCGCTGGCTGCTGCACTTATCCTGCTACTTTCTGGCTGTGCAAGGACCGGAACCGGCGTGCAGAATCCCGGCGCTACCACAACGACGCAAACTACAGGCCAGACCACGGCGCAGGCGACAACCCAGACAACCACTCAGACAACCACCCCGGCAACAACTTCGGATGTTGTCTCTTCCGCTTCGATAGTGGACAATGCTGCGGCGTTTGAAAAGGCAATAAGCAACACCGGAACGTGGATAATAGCAATAACCAAGGATGTTACCATTGATAAGGATATAGTACTTGACGGTGAATTTAAAAACGGGAAAAAGGATACTGCCGGGAAGGACATAATACAGCGTAAGGTAGCATTGTACGCGCAGGATGCAAACAGGAACATAACCGCCAGATATACCCTAACGGCGCCGAAATTCACCATCAACAGTCCCGAGGCAAGCATACAGCATGGTACTTTCAAGGGCGACCTCTATGTTTCGGCCAAGGACTTTCAGCTTAAAGACGCAACTGTGGACGGGAATGTCTATTTTACTACCGATGATGCAAAATCCACATTTACTATGGATCAGACCAGTAAAATAACCGGAAAACAGGAAATGAAGAAGTGAGTTTTCATCAGCTGAATTAAAATGGGCTTTAAATGGGCTAAAAAACGGCAGATACCGACCATCGGCATAAGCCGTTTTTTTATAACATTTTACAGTCTTGTAGATAATAATTTTACATTTCATAGTTTTAGATAAAAATTATTGTGGTAAAAAGTCTATATTAAAAATTCCAACCTTGAATTATACAAAGGCACATAATGTTCAGGGGAAAATTGCTTGCAGCATTTTATCGGGACTATTTGGATTCAATAACGAGGGGAGAATAAAAATGTATTTTGAGTGGAAGGACGCATATAGCGTAAATGTGGCGGAAATCGACAGTCAGCACAAAAAATTGTTTGAGATCGGGAGCAGGATATCCGATCTTGTACTGGCGAAGGACGAATATGATCATTATGATGAAATAATGGATATTTTAATGGAATTGGTGGAGTATACCATGTATCATTTCGACTACGAAGAAAAGCTGATGGAGAAATTCAACTATAAGGAGCTTGATTCCCACAGGTTTGAACATATATTCCTCACTAAGAAAATAAAGAAAATACAGCAGAAGGATATCGATATGAATCAAAAGAAGGCTACAATAGACCTTATTGCTTTTGTTTCAGATTGGATCTCCGGACATATCCTTTTGACAGATATGAAATATAAAGACCATTTCAATGAAATAGGAATCAGATAAGATAGTGTAAAGTAGAGTATGGGAACCGTAGTATCGAGGGGTTATTAAACTTCCAATTAAGTAGAAGGAGCTTACGGAAAAGGGCATCGTGATATGAAGCGCACGTTTTGTCGAAAATCCTGTGTTATGATTGACTTGAGTCCTTTCATTATGATATTGTATGTAGGTAAAAAATCGAATTCTTACTACATATCAACAATTCAATAATAGGAGCGTCAAAATGAACAGGATCGGATATGATAATGACAAGTACCTTCATCTGCAATCGCAGAAAATCCTTGACAGGATCGATTATTTCGGAGGCAAGCTTTATCTGGAATTCGGGGGAAAGCTTTTTGACGACTACCACGCTTCAAGGGTTCTGCCCGGTTTTGCGCCGGATAGCAAGATAAAAATGCTGCTGGAGCTAAAGGATAAGGCTGAAATCATCATAGCGATAAATGCCGACAACATAGAAAAAAACAAGCGACGGGGCGATCTCGGCATTACATACGATCTGGACGTACTGAGGCTGATTGACGCCTTCCGTGAAATAGGCCTGTATGTAGGAAGCGTTGTTATCACACATTACCGCTCTCAGTATACCGCAGACCTGTTCCAGAAGAGGCTTACAAGCCTGGGGATAAAGGTATACAGGCATTATCCCATCCAGGACTATCCCTCCAACATCCCGCTTATAGTAAGCGACGACGGCTACGGCAAAAACGACTATATAGAAACCACGCGCTCGCTTATCATAGTTACAGCTCCGGGTCCCGGAAGCGGCAAAATGGCTACCTGCCTGTCGCAGCTCTACCACGATTTCAAGCGTGGTATAAAAGCCGGGTATGCCAAATTTGAAACCTTCCCCATCTGGAACCTGCCGCTGAAGCACCCAGTCAATCTCGCATACGAGGCGGCTACAACAGACCTCGACGACGTCAATATGATCGACCCGTTCCATCTGGATGCCTACGGAATTACGACCATCAATTACAACAGAGATATAGAGGTATTCCCCGTGCTAAACGCCATATTTGAAAAAATAGCAGGGAAGTCGCCTTACAAGAGTCCCACGGATATGGGCGTAAATATGGCGGGCTTTTGCATAACGGATGACAAGGCCGTATGCGAGGCATCAGAGCAGGAGATCATCCGCAGGTATTACAACACGAGCTGCGCACAGAGGCAGGGTCTGGCAGAAAAATCCGAGGTGTACAAGCTCGAACTGCTGATGAACCAGCTCGGAATATCATCAAAGTGCCGTCCCGTTGTCGAAGCTGCGCTCAAAAGAGCGGAGGAGACCGAGGGTCCCGCCGTCTCGATACAATTGGACGATGGCCGTATCGTAACGGGCAAGACTACTCCGCTGCTGGGCGCATCTGCCGCGCTCCTGCTGAATGCCCTCAAGGAGCTGGGCGGAATACAGCATGACATGCACCTTATATCTCCCATAGTCATAGAACCCATTCAGATGTTGAAAGTCAAACATATGGGCAATCGTAACCCGCGCCTTCATACGGATGAGATACTGATAGCGCTGTCCATCTGCGCTGCGACCAATCCTACCGCAGCTCTCGCGATGCAGCAGCTTTCCAGGCTGCGCGGCTGCGAGGCACATTCTACGGTCATACTATCCCGTGTGGATGAAAATGTTTTCCACAAATTAGGTATCAATATCACCTGCGAACCCCAATACCAGTCCAAGAAGCTGTACCACAAGTAAAATGGTGCTGGGTTCCGCCCGGGAACCTTTGGGCATGACTGCGCATAGAATACTGTATAAAACTATCAAGAGGGATAATTATGCAGGATTATGGCAGTATGCCTTTTATGTACTATTCACCGCCCTGTATGCAAAATCCGTATATACGGCAGGCAATGGCCGGTATGATGCCGGCAAAGACTCAGTTTGCGCCCCAGCAGACGATGCCCGAGGCGATTCCCGTGAAGATGCCGGGAACCATGCCGCTCCAAAGCCAGCCCATGACCGGGGATCCTGCCGGTATGCCGGATCTTGGAATTTACACCTACCCCGGCAACGTCCCGGGAGCCCTGAAACTTTTGCAGGCATCTGTAGCAGGTGAGATGGAGGACAGATTATTTTACCGTTATCTCATCGATAATGCACCTACCCAGTTGGACAAGGAAATAATCACGGGGATAAGAGATGATGAAATCGGTCATTTTGGACTTGTCAGAGTGGTATACTATCAGTTGACCGGACAGAATCTTCCGCCGCCCCAGGAAGTAACCTTCGAAAAGCCTTCCAGCTATTGTGAAGGGCTGATGAGGGCTATCAGGGGAGAGCAGAATGCCGTTATAAGGTATAGACAGATCCTCTTTGCCTTGCAGGACAGGACGCAGATCAATATCCTGACAGGTATCATGACCGACGAGATCAGGCACGGGATACTGTACAACTACCTTTATTCAAAGAACGGATGCAGGGCGTAAGCCTGCTTCGCCATACCGATCCTCCTTATGTGATAAAGGCCGCAGAATGTCCTGCGGCCTTCTGTTGTGCGGCGTGTCAAACGAAAATATTGAAAGGAAAACGCGAAATACTATATAATAAGTAGTAAACGTGCCACTAATCATACAATCGAAATGGAGAAGCATACTTTGAACAATATTCTTGTAGTCTTAAGCGTTAATGACGAACATAAAAAGCTTCTGGAGTCCAGCGCGCCTTCAGCGGATTTCACTTATTCCGATCAGGAAAGCGTCAGTGAAGAACAGGTAAGGAATGCCGAAATAATCATCGGAAATCCACCGGCTCATTTGCTGAAGGCTTCGAAAAAGCTGAGATGGCTGCAGCTGCAGAGTGCGGGCGCGGGGGAATACACCTCGGAAAATGTGCTTCCAAAGGGAGCAATACTAACGAATGCATCCGGGGCGTATGGCCTGGCTATCTCGGAATACATGCTGGGCGTGACGCTGGAGTTGTTCAAGAAACTGCATTTATACAGGGATCTGCAGTTGAAATCGGATTGGTCCTACGTTGGGAAGGTAAGATCTATATATAAATCGACGGCTTTGATTGTCGGCCTCGGCGACATCGGGGGCGAGTTCGCCTCCAGGCTGAAAGCGCTGGGCGCATACACGATAGGCATAAAGAGAAGGATTGCCGGTAAACCCGAATACATAGACGAACTGTATACGATGGACGAGCTCGGGACAGTGCTGCCGAGGGCCGATATAGTTGCACTGAGCCTGCCGGCAACGAAGCATACGGCAAGGATTATCAACGAAAAAACGATCGGACTTATGAAGCGCGACGCTGTCATCATAAATGTGGGCCGCGGTAATGCAATCGATACGGAAGCCTTGTGTGACGCTCTTGAAAGCGGAAGGATAGCGGGAGCTGCGCTCGATGTTACCGATCCCGAGCCGCTGCCTGAAGACCACAGGCTTTGGAAAATCAAAAATGCCGTAATAACGCCGCATGTCTCCGGAGGCTTCAGTCTGCAGGAGACTCATGACCGCATTGTAGCGATCTGCGCTGACAACCTTAAGGCATGGTTCAGCGGAAAAAGCCTGAAAAATGTTGTCGATCTTACGGAAGGTTATTAGTCGCCCGGTATCATTTCAGGTCTATTGGTTAGAATATCATCCGAAAGCGAGGTGATATACCATGACTGTACAGAGTGACATGCAGAAGGCGATTGCATCCTGTGAAGCTGCAAAAGGGTCTTATGCCATGATGGCGCAATCAACTGATGATACACAGGCAAAACAGATGTACAATATTATGAGAGCCGACATCGACAGGCATTTGCAGTATCTGAACGGGCGGCTGACCTATCTTAACGATGGCAATCAGTTGAACGGTATCAAAAAGAAGCAATAGGAAACAGAATAAAAGCGGCGGCATATCTACCGCCGTAGACTGCTGACAAGCATAATTTGCCAGCAGTCTTTTTATATGCGGGAATTGTGTTTGTGTGTATGGTAAATAATTGGTATTATTAATGTAAACTTGTTAGATGTTGCGCAATACTTATAATTTATGTTTTGCCGGAGGATATAATGATGAAAACAAAAAAGCAGGAGGACTTGATAAATTCATACTTATTAGTGGTTGGAGATGAAATCAGACCGTTATACCATGAAATTATAAACTGTTTGTCTGAACTCGGGTACAATCCACAAAGAGACAAATCAAACATATCCTTTAAACATGACTTACATAATAAACAAATCGTAAAAATGGGCATAAAGAAAAACAAAGAACTTTCACCTTTCGTCGCTTTAAGATTTTCGGCTTGCAATGGATATTCACAAAGGTTCGCCGAAATTGTCAGCGCGGCGATTATCAAGAATCCGAGCAAAGTCCCCGGTTGTATAAGCAGTAACTGTAATTTTTGCGCTGGCGAACCCGATTCACATATTTATACATACACATTTCCAGACGGTAAGCGTAAGTCGCATTGTGGCGCATATGCACTTGAAATACCGGATATCACTACAGATGATATGAGTGAAATCAAGAAACTTATCAAAGAAGAACATGAATATTTGCTTGAACACGAAGCACGCGTCAAATGAGCATTTACAGGGAGGTTAGCGTTGGAAGACATCTCGATATGTTGAATTGCCGGAACTGCTAAGTTGGTCTGAACATGCAATGTATATAGGGAAGAAGTTATAATATCGGGTGCAGGGAACCTAATAAATTCATTTGATTCAGAAAGTATAAATCAGAACCATATGTTGTTTCGGAATATTCTAATTACCATTCTCTTACTTCTGGTCTATCGAAATCAAATCGAAATCTTACTACTTTTTGTGGTTCTCTTTCGTTTTGAGGATTCTCGACTTTAATCATTGGATAAACGATTACCGTTTGAATAGCATAAGCAACTATGTTTTCAATTGTACTTATCAATCTATTTGTCATTAGGCGTGCGTATTTTGAAACTGGAATTCCATCTATAACTGGCTAATCATCAAATGCCCCCCTCTAAAGTTATGTAAAAAATATTTATTGGAGAATATCAAACAATTATGCAATATGGATTTGTTACAGTAGCGTTTATATCGCCAAATGGATATCCTTTGTAATCATAGCCTCTGTTCCTGAATCGTATCCACAATGGCCTTGTTTTAAGCAGGTTTTCGGACTCTGAAAATAGCAAAACAACGATTGTGCAAAAAGCGAATTTCTTAAAGCATATCTGGATTTTTGACAAATGTAACCGTTGCGGCTTGCAAAAACAATTTGATTCTAAAATAATTTACATTTAATTCAAATATGGTTATAATTACAAGATATAGGTATACATATGTACATTTGTTAATAATTTGATCAGGTTGGTGTGATTTTATGAAAAAGAAAATAACGTTGTTACTGACAGCACTTATGCTTTGGACAATTATGATACCTGCATTTGCCAGTGTGGGTCTGAAACCGGAGGAGCAGTATGGTATGCCTGTTAAGTTTCAAACGAATCAGGCTTATCCGGGAGCCATTAAAATTGACGGGGTTTTTGTTTATAAAGATGCAAAAGAATATGTATTTACTATTCTGTACAGTAACGGCGAACTGGCCAAATTGGATAATCAAGGTGCTAAAACAGTAAAATCTTCTTTTTTTAATCCGCCTAGTGGTGATAAATTGAAAATATCTTGGTTGAACAATTTTAGCCGCATCACTTCCGACAATAAAAAGATACAATATCGCACAGATACGGATAAACTGCTGCAATGCAGGCAAATTACCGTATTCCTATATGATATTTTATATAATAATAATGATCAGAATATCAGTTGCTACTTTAATATAGCAGACATAGATTTTAATAAAATCCCTTCTGTTCAGGATTTATTGAATGGTTATGAGTTTTCAGCTGAAAAAATAATAGTTGAGCTTGAAGACACGCCTGATGCTTCGGCGCTGAAAAGCATAGAAGAATTAAAGCTTTCGGAAGTTTTCAGGAATTCGGCTTTCAGTTCATATAAAACTGGTATAACCAGAGAACGCTTTGCATATCTCATGGTGAGGTTCTATGAAAAACTTACTGGTGCTGAAATACAGGTAAATGATAGTGTTTCGTTTACCGATACCGATGATATTTATGCAATGAAAGCCGCGCAGATAGGCATAACCGACGGCATAGGAAATAACAGATTCGGCCCGGATAGTTTGCTGAACAGGGAACAAATGGCGACATTTGTCATCAGGACCCTAGGATTGGCAAAGATTGATCTTGCCTACAATAAAGAACTTGTTAAATATGTTGATGATGGAGAAATCAGCAATTGGTCGAGGGATGCCATATATACCGCTTTGCATTTTAATATAATAAACGGCGTAGGTGGAAACAAGTTTTCACCTAAAACTATCGCAACAAATGAGCAAGCCCTGGTTATCACCAATCGGTTAATGAAGAAATACGGAAATCTCAAGTGGTATGAAGAAAAGGACCATACGAGGTTCTATCTAAAATTCGAAGGCAGGCTTTATAATATACCGTTTTCCGAGGATGTTATTCTAGATGAGGAACCTGGTAATAAAGACATATATTTCAAGTCATTTGATGATATGAATACTTTCTTAAACCTATCACATCTGGAATCCAGCCGGCTATCCTATGAACCAACGGGAAATCCTAATTTCGCAGGAATATTGAAGGTATATGACTATAATTATGTGAGCATCAAGGTTGAAAGTCTGTATTTCGGAGTAGATAAAACCGGTGAGATAACAAAAATATTTTTTAATTCCAGTTTTGATAAAGCGCCTGATCTTTCTATCATTGTCGATAAAAATAAGGGTATAACCTCATATAACGGATTTAAACCGATAAATTACTATGATAAGTCACAGGTCAGAAACCGTATTCACGTTATACCTGTAAAAGAAATTTTTGAAGATTTGGGAATGGATTATACAATTGAGTACAACAGTTCATGGAATATTTACGTGATTGATTTTACCCAAAGCTAAGCAGGGTAATCTGTTGAATTGATTTTCTCATTTATGATGAATTAAGCTGAAGGTGTTTAATGAGTTGAAAAGCCATTGAATGTCTACGGCTTTTTTTATGTATTGCCGCTATTTTATTCACTAGATGTAACTAATGAGCAGCCGACCAAAAGCGCTGGGCAGGTTTCCAAGCACTTATCAAGGCCTTCATCCAGGTAAAATTCAAAGTTAATGGCGGACAGGCAACAACAAATTTTATATGGCCGCTATTCAAAAGTGGCGAAACAAACTTTTATTTTTGCCACTCTATCTTGAATCTACCGATATTCGTATATTGCTTGCAACAAATAGGCAATACATACGATAGGGGTAGTCTATTCGGATAGTAGACATAAAATAATTTGATAATTATGACGATTTTTGTTTACACAAAACTCAAGACAGTCTCTAAGATTTGCGAATGATTATTGACAGTACCTTTACATAATATCATAAAAGCGGTATATATATCAGGCTGGAGCCAATAGCAACCCATTGGTTTGTCTGGATGCCTCTGCGTTAAAAGGATTTTATTGTTGCTATCTTTTACCCAAATTTCAACTACAAGGTGATATTACCCGCTTTTAAGCGGTATACCTCGTTTATGTACTCGACCTAACTTATTTTTATTTATATCATATAAATCCCAAAATTCTGCCATTTGGACCTTCTTCTACATAGAATGTTACTCCTATAGTTTGGATTTTCGACAGTCACATTTTTACTTTTTTGACTGGCTATTCGTATGCTCTTCTTCTCTGGAAAGTTTATTGCTCATTAAATTCAAATCTTATTACTCTATGATTGGCTATAAAACCTGCTTTTTCTAAAGTCTTTTTCGATGGATAATTAGGATACCAGCAACCGCAAACAGGTATTTGATTGTTGCTATAACAGTATTCTTTAAGTTTCAAAACAATATATGTTCCAATTCCCTTATTTCTATATTCACTTGCAACTACCATTCCTATGTCATAATAATTTCTACATTGCCATGTCTTTTTACAAGTTCCTGCACCTAATAGTTTATTACCTGAGTGGAAAACAAATACTTCCTTCATTCGAATTTGTTCATCTAAGTCAGTAAAAAAATCATTCCAACCTTCTGCAATTTTATTTATTTCTAAAAGGCTATTATAATCTTCTTTTGTAGCCAATCTCATACTTATATTATCATACTTAATCGTAGGATAATTAACAGCAATATTGTCTCTAAAAACATAAGCACTGCATGATGATTTCTTTTTAAAATCTAAACATAGTGACATAAAAATATGGTCATAAGTAATACATTCTGCTGAATTTATATAATTCATATCAATTAAGAATTTAAATATTTCTTGGGAGTGAATCATTGCATTTTTTACTAAATAAAACTCCCATAGAGTTTTATTTGAATCAACACATATATACCCTACCCAAATTGAGTTTTTTTCTATCTTATAATATTTACACCCCTGTACATTTTCTTCAGTATTTAACTCTTGGGCATAAAGAAGTTCATTCATATAACATTCTCTTTGCAGTTGTATTTCAGAAAGAGTTATGACTTGGAATAATTCAATCATTAATTTGTCCTCCATCATATTTTAGATACTTGCTTCGCATTTTCAAACAAATATGCATTAATGTTATCAATTACTTACCATATATTCAAACATGAATATGTGAAATCTAAGACCGAGTGGGATGGTTACCTTATGTAGTCCTACGGATTATGGAAGCGTAACAAAACTTCCAATGCAAAAGTACGACCTAGCTTACGGCAATCATCTGCTTACCACACCGGTCAATTTAAAAAACAAAACCAGTGAGTAACCTTACGATTAACCCACTGGCTAAAAATCACTTCATTTTACTTGAGCCCCATCCCGACTATTGACGAAGAGCCACAAAAAAGCGGGTACCTTACGATACCCGCCTCTAAAATAACCTGACTCTTTACCCTCGGAAATCGTTATTTCCTAGTGATTTTGCTGAGTGAGGGTTCTCCGATCCTCTTGCCGTCCAGTGTCACATAGATCCCTTCACCGTTATGGTTTTCCTTAAGACGTATAGTCTTCACCTGTATGAACGGATCCATCTTGAGCTCGCGTATCGATTCGGCAAATTTACTGTACAGCTCCTTCGAACCGAGCTTTGCGCATTCGTCGCAGGTGCATATCGTATATTCCCTCGTAACGAACGCGGAATCTGCCTTTCTCCTGACCGCCGTACTGCGGCTGTCACCATTTTTAGCAGAATATTCAGTGTGGAGCAATTCATGCGCGAGGTGCGAATTCGCCTCGTGGTAGAACTCCTTGTAAAGCCTCAGTATATCAGGGTTTTCCTGTGATTTGCGGTATTTTGCAGTCTTGTCTATAT
>DATALQ010000021.1:0-77313 GCA_036260935.1 Clostridia bacterium | reverse complement strand
ATCACTGCTTATGATTTTAACAAATCCATTGTCAAACAGACTCCCGTCGTTGAGCATTTTTTTGATGTATGCTTCATCGATGTTGAATACCAGTACGCCTTTTACCGAAGTAGTATATGGCGTAAATACATAAAAAAAGGTGATTACCCTGTTGGACAGGCCATAGTCGCCTGAGTTTTTTGAAAGCTTTATTGTTCTTGTGGGCATCCAATTGGATTTGGAATTATTATTTTTTAAATTTTCATATGCCTCCAACCAGTCGGTATCTGCAAAATTATCTTTCTCCATGGTGCCAAGATTGGAGGCCATGATTATATCTGAATCGTCGATATACAGGTACACGGAATGAAGTGAGGGTATTGAAACTGCAAGGTTATTCAGTTTTCTCTGGATGCCTAGAAGTTTTAGTATTTCATCGGGATTCGAAATGACATAGTCATATTTTCCCAATCCCACAAGAGTGTCCATCACATCATCCGTCGTCAATTCCAGTGCGCGCTGCGCCAGGCTTTCGGACGTCATTACCGTCAGTTTGTCAAGAGCTTTTAGTTTGCTTACAGCAGTCTTACCTATGGCATTCATTGAGTAATTTGTCATACGGTAATTTATAATGCCTGTAATAATAATAACCGGTATGGTGATAAAAAGAATAAGCAAAAAGTATAATTTAAAAAAGAAGGATCTGTTTTTCATAGCAATCCCTTCAGGTTTTAATGTCTTCTTGTATGTTTTTCTTATTATCATTATACCAGCAAATACAAGAAAAACGAAGGACTTTGAAATCCTTCGTTTTTCCTGATTGAGAAAATAAAATAGGGTTGTTTTTGTATTTCTTAATTATTGTCTTCCGGATGATACTTGTACCACAAGGTTCTACGCTGTGCTATCATCTCATTGGCGCCTGATCTCAGCAATGATCTGGTCTGCTCCTGCCAGGTTTGTTCAAAATCGGAGGGTTTGCAGGTTATTGTTCTTGCATAGAACGCATTTGTCTTGTCAGCTATGGCGTTACCGTATTTGGAATCAGCTTCCGGCAGTTCGTTTATTGCTGCTTCGGGAGGCATGTAACCATCAGCTATACCAAATTTCCATGCATCGATAAAGAGCTTCTGCATATCGCCCGGATAAGTCATGGAATTACGCTTCATCGTATCTTCCTTGCTTTTTCCTACGACACCGTTTACTATCATGGTATAGTCGATATTATTTCCAGAGTTCATTATTGTCTCGCCCTTTGCTGCAATAAGTTTTGGAATACCGTTTTCCATCTGATGGTTCTTTCCTTCTTCTCCGTATTGCAGGAAGAACATGACATCGGGATCGGTCATCCAATTGAGATATTTGATGACATCATTAGCTTTTTTTGCACTGGTTTTCGGTACGAACATCTGTATCCCGGCATTATCATAAGTTCTCTTTGTATGTTTTCCGTCCTTGTCTGTGAAGGGATCGCAGGGAACCAACTCTGCACCCGGCTTTTTAGCCTTTAGATTGACAATGATTCCCGGCACTGGCCCTCTGAGCGGATAATCATAGTTATGTACTATAAATCCGCCATAGCCGTTGATCATATCAGACGTCCAAATACCGTTTTCTCCCTGATCCAGCGGAAATTCCTTGCTTATCAGGTCCTCATTGTACATTTTATTAAGAAGTTTGATACCATCCTTGACACCAGGCGCAAATACCTGAATATATCTTCCGTTATAAATGTAACGAGATTCACTGGATTTGTCCGTTTTGAAGGTTTCGAGCATATTATATGCCCTCCACCCTACATCGTAGTTCATGACGAAAGGAACGACCTGACCCATCTGATCCGGGTTCTTTTCCTTGAACGCCTTCATAGCGTTGTACCATTCATTGGTAGTAGCAGGCATGGGAAGGCCGAGTTTGTCAAGCCAATCCTTTCTAATCCAGCTGGTCTCACTGGCGTCGACTGCTCTTTTTGCACGCAGTACGTATCTCTTGCCATCTTTTACGCTTATGCCCTTGGCTAATAAATCGGGACCGAGGAATTCCTTCAGGTCTTTACCGTATTTATCCAAAGCTTCATCTAGAGGCGCAAGTCCGCCGTTATCCTGAAAGTTATTTACGGGAGCCAGTTCGTTCGTGTAGCAGAGATCCGGCGCTGTTCCGGAGGCCATCCACATCTGAAGCTTGGCGTTATTGTCGAACCTCGGACTCGATTCAAATTTAACAGTAACGTTGTTTTTATTACCATAGTTTGCCTGTATCCACTTTGTCCAGTAATTATTATCCGGAGGCGTGCCGCCTGCATTTCCCCTGTCATACACTTCTATTCTAAGTGTTACAGGCTTGCTTTTATTAACCGTTACATTGATCTTTGCGGTTATTGCGCTGTTGCTCTTGCTAGCTACTGTGATTACTGCTTTTCCCGCTCCGACTGCAGTGATTTTACCGTTTGCATCGATGGATGCAACATTGACGTTGCTCGTCGAAAAGACCAGGAACCTTTGGGTCGTATTCTTCGGAATATAAGTTATCCCAAGATTGTACGAGCCGCCGACATCCAGTGTCAGATTGGCCTTATCAACTTTGATGCCGGTAATTTTAACGGATGAGATTGCCCATGCCGATACCCCCAACGATATCAACATAACCAGGCACAAAAGAATGGATATTACTTTTTTCATGTCAATCCTCCCTCTTAATTGGTTTAGCTTTATTGTCAAGCGGCTATCACGGTACAGCCGGAAATCCTTTATAATATACCGTTACACCCCCTCCCGATTAATAAGCTGTAACGGAATTCCGGCTGAATAATCCTGAAAACCACCTAAATTTTATTTCTTTTCATACTCTGAAATGTTATCCTGATAAACCAGCATAAGATGCCCAGATGCCTCATCTATATATACTTTTGCTGTATCGGTATCGGATATTTTCAGTTCAAGTACTCCGTCCTTGTATTCGGTCTGGAGCTTGCCTTCATTATCTTCATATATGTATCCGTCGCCATCCTTCGATATATTGATAAATCGTGTCTTGTCATTTTTATCTGTCCAGCTACCTGTAAGATCATCAACACTCGCCTTTGTATCAGGCTTAGCCACTTCCTGTGAAACGACTTCTTTTTGCGGGGCTGCATTAGCTTGTTGTTCTCCCGAAGCTTCGATACCTGAAGATAGAGTGCTTTCTGTTTGTGTGTTCTGCTCCGATGAATTTGAAGTACAAGCTGAAAAAGCCAAAGTGATAATAATAGCCGACAAACCCACTGAAATGATTCTTTTGATTCTCATATCATTCTCCTTTTGTTTCAGTATTTAATAGTGATTACCCTTTTATAGCTCCTATTGTGACGCCGGATATAAAGTGACGCTGTAAAAACGGATAAACCAGCACTATAGGGATCGTTGCAAGCATTACTGCCGCTGCTTTCAGGTTTTCAGAAGGAATGGCCGCGGAGGATGAGCCCTCGACAATGGCCACCTCGGACATCTGATTATTGTAAACCAGCATATATAGCTTTAATTGCAGAGGATACAAGTTCGGTTTGCTGATAAACACCAGCGCATCCTGAAAACCGTTCCAGCGTCCGACAGCATAAAATAGTGTAAGTGTGGCAATAGCCGCCTTTGAAAGTGGTAGAATGATTTTAAACAGGATGGTGATATGTGAAGCGCCGTCAAGAAAAGCCGATTCTTCAAAGCTTTCCGGAATGCCGCTGAAAAAGCTCTTGAGCACTATCAGATTAAAGGCGCTCAGCATATATGGGAGCACTAGCGCAGCGACCTTATCTGTTAGCCCTATATTCTTGACGAGAAGGTATTCCGGAATAAGTCCGCCGCTGAAATACATAGTAATAACGATCATTACAAGGAAGAAGTTCCTTCCCTTAAGCTTCCTTTTAGTCAGCGGATAAGCTGCAAATATCGTTATAAGCATACTGCAGGCGGCACATAAAATAGTAAGCCATACTGTGAATATCATCGAGTTGACGATACCCTTATCGCTAAACACTGCCTCATATGCCCCGAAATTCGTCTCAACCGGCAGCAGAAATACACTTCTGGAAATCACAGCTGCGCTTGAGCTTAGCGATACTGCAATCAGATAAATCATGGGTAAAAGACACAATATAGATAATAATGCGACCAAAAATATCAATAAACCGTCAAAAGCCTTATCCTTTCCAGACGATATCATTTCTGCAAACCTCCGTTTTCTGACTTTAATCTGAAT
The DNA here is from genome assembly GCA_036260935.1 of Clostridia bacterium. Classification (GTDB taxonomy): domain Bacteria; phylum Bacillota; class Clostridia; order Acetivibrionales; family DTU013; genus JAEYOM01. Next base: position 73,107 of record DATALQ010000021.1, on the reverse strand, counting down.
TGATCACCAAATGCCCTGTTCCCCAAGTCTGTCTGCAATATAATTGGTCACCAGCAGGAAAACCAGACCTATGACTGATTGGAAAAGACCGACGGCTGTAGCGATCGAGTACTGGAAATTCTGAATGCCCAACCGGTATACAAATGTGCTTATTACATCCGCAGTTTCAGTTACAAAATAATTGGATAGCACATACGGCCTGTCGAAGCCTATCTGTGACATTCTTCCTACGGCCAGAATCAAAAGGATCACAATAGTGGGTCTGATCCCCGGCAGTGTTATATGCCATATCCTGCTTAGCCTGCCTGCACCGTCCATTTCTGCGGCCTCATACAGCTCGGGATTGATTCCTGAAATAGCTGCCAGGTATATGATGGTATTCCAGCCGATGCTTTGCCACAGGCCAAGTACAACATATGTTCCAACCCATAAATACTTGTCATTTAAAAATGGTATGGAGGAAATTCCTATTTTATTAAGCACAATATTTACAAGACCGGATTCCGGGGCTAACAACTGAAGCGCAATACTTCCGATAATGACCCAGGACAAGAAATGCGGCAGATATAAAATGGTCTGAGTTGCCCTCTTGAACCACATTATCTTTAGCTCACCCAAAATTATTGCCAGGATGATCGGCGCCGGGAAACCGACAACGAGATCGAGTGTATTCAATACGAAAGTATTTCTGAACGCATTCCAGAAATCTGGCATGGAGAAGATTTCAATGAAGGTTTCGAAGTTATTCCATTCGCTTGCCCATACCCCCTCAAATATGTTGTAATCCTTGAAAGCAATCAATACACCATACATGGGGGCATATTTAAAAATTACAAAGTATGCGAACGGAGTCAACAACAGCAGGTAGAGCATCCAGTTATTTTTTAAATACTGGATCCGCTTTTTCCCTTTTGTCGATCTGATAAGCCTTGAATCAGGAGTAGAAGTAACCAGGGAATCATGCATAATGCGATCTCCTTTTTATATTCTGCAAAGTTCTCTGAAATTTTTAGACACAATTAACATGCCTGACTACAATTTGATTATATTAGCATCATTTTTGATTACAATTATCAGTTTTGATTTAATACATAAATTTTGATAATAAATCCCAAAGCCCTTGATATTCAGGGGTTTACAAATTATACAGGTAAATCGTTTTACTCTAGCAAGGATTTAAAAATTACAAATATATCGACTGGATCAGGTAACATAATCCTAAAATACAATATTTACTTATTACCAAAAGTTAATTATAATGGTATAGTTATTGATAATTTTTGACTGGCGATATTGAAAACAACGGTTTCGGGAACTGCCGGGCCTTTGTTTCAGTCAAAGATAAGTATGATTAAGAATTGATACGATGAGGTCCTTATATATGGATTCTAGAAAATTTTACTTTAATTTGACTATCGTCATTTCGATAGTATTGTTTGTTTCGGGAATCGGCATTTTGTATTACGTAAACAGCTATTACAGGAGCACCAGCACAACGACTGCGTCCAATGCTTCTGTCAACAACCTCCTCCAACCGCTGGTACAGAGCAAGGAGCCCTTCAATATATTGCTAATGGGCGGAGACAAGGTCAACAAGAATTCCGATACAATGATGCTTGCCAATTTTGATCCCGTCACGAATAAAATCAACATAATGTCCATACCGCGCGATACCAAGGTGAAAATCGAAGGTAAGATCCGAAAGATAAATTTCGCTTTCCCGCATGGCGGTACTGAACTGGCTGTACAAACCGTGTCCGAATTACTGGACGTAAATGTAAAATATTTTATTTTTGTCGATACTGCTGCCTTCCGTGATATTATCGAACTTCTGGGCGGCGTCAACTATTATGTTCCGGCTGATCTTAACTATGATGATCCCACTCAGAACCTTCATATCCATTTAAAAGAGGGACAGCAGCTATTGAACGGTTCGAAGGCTGAACAGTTCGTTCGCTTCCGCAAACCTAACAAATGGACAAAAGAAGTTAAGGAATTTTATGATGGAAGCGATCTTAAAAGGAACGAAGCCCAGCAGAATTTCATGAAGGAATTGATGAGGCAAAAATTGAACCTTCAATATTTGCCAAAACTCACAAGCATAATAAATGCGGTCTTTGATAATGTCGAGACAAATCTTACCCTGAATGAAGTAATAAAAATGACCGGTTATATAGGTAAATACAAAACGGAGAATCTCAATTTTATCGGGATGCCAGGCACGACCTACGATGCTTCGCCCTGGTATTATCTATGCGACGTGGCCGCCTCCAGGAAGATCATGACTGAAAGCTTCAAATGCAATGGGAGCTTCGTAGAGGTAGACCGGGACATAACCAAAGCCTATGCCGACAACCGGACTTTGGCAGAGCCGCCTCCGAAGAAAACTCCGGCAAAGAATACCGAAACTACATCGGGGAGTTCCATAAAAGATAATCCTTCCAACTCCGAAACCTCAATTACAGGCTCTGATCAGGATCCGTAAGACACCTCCTATGTTGTTTATTTGCGGTTGGCGTTTTTATATTCAATGGCATAAGCCTTTTTTCTTCCACTAGCTTAGTAAGTGGTTCAGTTTATTTTGTTACACAAAATAAAAAACGTGGACAAGTCGAGTGTCCACGTTTTTTGAGCAAGTCTTCGCTATGTTCCATTAATAAAGCTCTGCCGTGATTTAGCAACCGGCAGAGCTTTTATACTGACTTCTGTTTTCTTTACTTTAAGCTGCAGAATACCTTGTATGCGTTGTATGTCACGTAAATATCAAGCTTGCTGGTTATCTCAAAAGGTGAATGCATCGACAATACGGCAATTCCGCAATCGAGTACATCCATGCCAAGGTTGGCGGCGTACTGCGCAATCGTCCCTCCCCCGCCTTCGTCGACCTTGCCGAGCTCACCCGTCTGCCATACGATACCGTTATCATTGAAAATCTTTCGGACCTCGCCCACGAATTCGGCACTTGCGTCGCTCGCGTCATATTTTCCTCTCGAGCCGGTATATTTCTGAAGTACGATACCGCGTCCGAGATAGGTCGCATTTCTTTTTTCATAGACGCTGTCAAAGTTCGGATCTACTGCCGCATTGACATCCGCCGACAGCATCTTTGAACCGGAAAGGCATGCGCGCAGCTTCAGGTCTGAGTAATTGCCTTCCGCCAGCTCGATAAGATTTGCGAGGAAGTCAGGCAGCAGATTCGATTGTGCGCCGGTATTACCCATGCTCCCTATCTCTTCCTTGTCGGTCAGCAGGCACAAGGACGTGCGTTCCGGAGTTCCGATATCCATTACGGCCTTCAGTGCCGGGAAAGCGCAAACGCGGTCATCCTGGCCGTATCCCCCGACCAGGCTCTTGTCGAAACCTACATCCTTAGCCTTATGAGCAGGCACGATTTCGAGTTCGGCCGATTGGAAGTCCTCTTCTACTATTCCGTAGCGTTTATTGAGTATATTCAGGATATTCAGCTTAACTTTTTCCTTTAATTTATCGTCACTGTTATAAGGCATTGAACCAAGCAACAGGTTCAGGCCTTCTCCGGAAACGGCTTCACTCATTTTCTTCTGCATCTGTTCCCTTGCAAGGTGAGGCAGTAAATCGGTTATCGTAAATACCGGATCGTCATCCGCCTCTCCAATTACGATATCTACGGCAGTTCCGTCGCCTTTTATTATCGTTCCGTGTAATGCCAGAGGGAGCGTGAGCCACTGGTATTTCTTCAGTCCGCCATAATAATGGGTCTTGAAATACACGAGCTCGGTATCCTCATATAATGGATTCTGTTTAAGATCGATGCGTGGCGAATCTATGTGAGAGCCAAGTATGTTCGTTCCTTCAGTCAAGGGGAGATTGCCTATAATGGCGAATACAGCCGATTTCTTACGGTTAATGTAATAAACCTTCATACCAGGTTTCAGCTTTGTCTTCTTTTTGATAAGGTCGTCCAGTTTTACGAAACCGGCTGCAACTGCGGCCTTTTCAGCGTTTGCGGTAAATTCCCTCTCTGTTTTCGAACTGTTTAGAAAACTCTTGTATTCCTCACAGAAATCGAAGCCTTTTTTTATATCAGCTTCAGATATTTTTTCCCAGACGGTCTTCTGCTTGAATGAGAGCTGTTCCTGCAGCTTCTGAGCTTCCGACTTTGTTTCACTCATTTTAGAATCCTCCCGTATATGAATGTTGAGTCTTAATAATACCAATACCTGCTGTTTTACCGAACCTATATATTATATACCTTAATTTTCTTTTTATAAACCAAATATTTGTATATTGCAATTCTATTCAGGCAGTATGGCTATTGATTTAGAGCATGCATTTCATGTATGATATTGCCATGTACTGCGGCTTAGATCGCTCTATATTATCGGAAAACCAATTACAGATCAAAGCAAGCATGCTGGGAGGTAATTCAATGTACGATTGCCATATGCACACGAAATTTTCCACAGACAGCGTAATGGATGCGGATGCTGCCTGTGATGCCGCTGTGAAGCTAGGAATCGATGGTGTGGCATTTACCGACCATCTGGATTTCGATTATCCCGGTGAAACATTCAATATAGATTTTGACGAATACTTTTCGCATATATTGTCTGTAAGGCAACGACACGAGGAGAACCTCAAGGTTTTGACTGCGGTTGAAGTAGGGATTCAACCGCACGTGATGGCTGAATCTCTGGAAGTTGTAATGCGCTATCCTTTCGATTATGTGCTTGCCTCCGTCCATATTATCGACAGGCTTGATCCCTATACGGGTACATACTATGAGGGCAGGTCAAAGGCTGAAGCTTATGAGAGGTATCTGCAGGAGATACTCTATATGGTAAGGAATTTCGAATCGTTCGACATGGTAGGGCATTTTGAATATATCATACGTTACGCCCATTATCCTGACAGGACGTTAAGATATGCTGAACATTCAGAAACGCTCGATGCCATAATGAAGGAACTAATTGCCGACGGACGCGGCTTTGAACTCAATACAGGCACTTACAGGAATTCGCCAAAAGACGCTGAATATGACATGGAGGTACTCAAACGTTACAGAAGCCTTGGCGGCGAATTGATCTGCCTTGGTTCGGACGCCCACAGAACCGGGCATATTGCGATGAGGTTCGATTATTACTCACGTATGCTTCGCGAATCAGGGTTCAAATATACTGTCCATTTTGAAGAAAGAAAGCCTGTTTTTGATAAACTATAACCAAATGATCTTTTAATAGTTCGAGAACATAAAAAACTGCCGATTCGGCAGCAATTTTATACATTCTCAGTGTTAAATCCTAAAGGAGTCCTCTATCACTCCGCCGCCAACTACAACGCCGCCATCATAAAAAACGACCGATTGCCCCGGTGTGACAGCGCGCTGCGGCTCGTCAAATTCAACCTTTACCCTTCCATCCTGCAGAGGGCTTATGATTGCAGGCGCTTCTTTTGCTGAGTACCTTATTTTTACAGTGACCTTCATCTCATCTTTTAGTTCAGGTATGGATATGAAATTGGTATCGGCAGCCATAAGTCCGGTTGAGAATACCTCCTTTTCATCGCCAAGCACCACGGTATTGTTGTCCGGGTCGATAGCGACGACAAACATCGGCTTTCCGAAAGAAATGCCAAGGCCTTTCCTTTGTCCGACCGTGTAATGGATTATCCCCCTGTGCTTCCCCAATCTTCTGCCTTCAATGTCAACAAACCATCCCGGCTTGATTTCAGCATCGGTATTCTCGGTAATATAACGCCCGTAATCGTTATCTTCAACAAAGCAGATCTCCTGGCTGTCAGGTTTGTTTGCCACGGGAAGCTCCAGGTCTCTTGCTATCTGCCTTACCCTGTCCTTTTCAAAATCGCCGATCGGGAACAGCGTTCTGGACAACTGTTCCTGCGTAAGCGTATAAAGTGCATATGTCTGATCTTTAGCAGCAGTGACCGACTTCTCAAGCTGATATCTTTCCGTATCCTTATTATAACCTATACGTGCATAATGGCCTGTGGCTACGTAATCCATACCCATGGAAACAGCCTTTTGCAGCATGGCTTCGAATTTGACGAAGCGGTTGCAGGCTATACACGGATTGGGAGTCCTGCCCTTCAGATATTCTCTGTTGAAATAATCGATTACTTTTTCCTGGAAAATATCCTTGAAGTTAAGAACATAATATTTGATGCCAAGCCTGTCTGCGACCCGCCTGGCATCGTTAACGGCAGAGAGTGAACAACAGCCGCCTTCGGTCTGTTTACGTTCCTCCTCCATATCGGGCCATATTTGAAGAGTCACGCCTACCACTTCGTAACCCTTATCTTTCAAAACGGCAGCTGCGACGGAGCTGTCAACCCCGCCGCTCATACCAAGCATCACACTTTTTCCGGGCATGCCTCACCTATTCCTCTTCGTCATATATGCGGTGAATGTCTTCACACTTGTTGCAGCAGCCTTCACATTCACTGCCTTCTTCCTGCAGACCGTTCTTCTTTTTGTAATCGTCTATGGCCGCTCTTATCGCTTCCTCGGCAAGATTCGAACAGTGCATTTTAACCGGCGGCAGTCCGTCAAGCGCCTCTGCGACAGCCTGATTTGTAATCTTCAATGCCTCGTCGACAGTTTTTCCCTTCACAAGTTCGGTTGCCATGCTGCTTGTAGCAACAGCAGCGCCACAGCCAAAGGTTTTGAATTTGGCGTCAACGATAACGTTATCCTCTATTTTAAGATACATTTTCATTATATCTCCGCATTTCGGATTACCAACCTGGCCCACGCCGTCGGCGTCATTTATTTCTCCTACGTTTCTTGGATTCGAAAAATGATCCATTACTTTTTCGCTATACATGATTTTCCCTCTTTCCAAGGCTTACAGCCTCACCGATGCGTTTTGACTCCCTTTGTAATAGTTCCATCTTCAGTTTGATCACTTCTATTTTTTCTTGCAATAGGCTTCATACAACGGCGACATCTCTCTAAGCCTCTGTACTATCGGCGGCAGGACCTCCATCAGGTAATCCACATCGGCGTCCGAATTGTCTTCCCCGAACGTTATTCTGAGTGAACCGTGCGCTATTTCGTGGGGAAGCCCGATCGCGAGCAATACGTGCGACGGATCGAGTGAACCCGAAGTGCATGCCGAACCGCTCGAAGCGGCAATCCCTTTCATGTCGAGCATCAGCAGAAGAGATTCCCCTTCAATGAATTCAAATGAGAAATTCACGTTCCCGGGAAGCCTTTTTTCCCTGTGCCCGTTAAGCTTTATAAAAGGTACCTTCTTCTGAATCTCTTCTATTGTCCTGTCTCTTAGTGAAATAAGCTTCCTGTTGTATTGCTCCATATTTTCTGAGGCAATCTCAAGGGCCTTTGCCAGTCCCACAATAGCCGCGACGTTTTCCGTGCTGGCCCTCCGTCCCCGTTCCTGTGCTCCGCCATGCATGAACGAAGTCATTTTAACTCCCTTTCTTACGTATAGTGCGCCTATACCCTTAGGCCCGTAGAATTTGTGGGATGACATCGAAAGCATGTCTACGTTGAGCTCTTCAACGTTTATATTAAGATTCCCCATAGCCTGTACGGCATCGGTATGGAAATATATGCCCTTTTCCTTCGCAACCTTTCCTATTTCGGCTATAGGCTGGATCGTTCCTATCTCATTATTTGCAAACATGACGGATATCAGGATGGTATCGGGTCTGATTGCAGCCCTTACCTGTTCAGCCGTAACAAGGCCGTCGGCATCCACCGGCAGATACGTCACTTCGAAGCCTTCGCTCTCAAGGTACTGGCAGGTGTGAATCACTGCGTGGTGCTCAATTGCTGTTGTAATTATGTGCTTGCCCTTCTGCCTGTTCGCATATGCAACGCCTTTTATCGCCCAGTTATCGGCCTCGGTTCCCGAGCCGGTAAAAAATATCTCCCTGGACTGCGCGCCGATCACTTTTGCCACGGTTTCCCTGGCTTCCTCGATAGCTTTCTTGCTCTCACGACCAATTGTATATATCGATGAAGGGTTACCGTATTTCTGAGTGAAGTATGGCAGCATCGCTTCCACTACCTCTGTCCTAACCGGTGTAGTCGCTGCGTGATCGAAATAAATCATTCTGTCGCTCATGTCTACAACTCCTTTATTTACTGTACACTTAATTACAAGTGCTTTTGTTTTTTATTCTTTTCCCTTTTAAGGGCCTTTTAAACTGATCCATGATTACGTTAGCATACCTTATTGCGCTGTGCAGTACTTTTGTATTTAATAAACCGGTCATATATAAAACATGCTGTCTTCGTGACTCTTGCTCCTGTTGAAATCATCGGCCAGCTGCTTTAGGGTAATTCCGTCGGTTACATTGTCTATGCCTTCCTGAATTTTCTGCCAGACGCTTTTTGTGATACAGCAGTTGTAACTGCTGCTACAGCATTCACCGTTTTCAGCTGCGCATTCGTTGGATACCAGAGGCCCTTCCAATGCTCGCAATATATCGCCGACAGTTATTTTTTCAGGTTCTTCCGCAAGGGTATAGCCACCCTGCGACCCCCGAACACTTTTAACCAGCTTCGCTTTTTTCAGGACCGCAAACAGCTGCTCAAGATAATTTTCCGAAAGGCCCTGTCTTTCCGCTATGCTCTTTAAAACTACCTGACCCTCGCTGTTATGCACTGTAAGGTCAAGCATCGCCTTCAATCCGTATCTGCCCTTTGTCGAAAACTTCATTGCATCTCCTCCACATCAGGCTATTTCCAACCATTTTGCTTCGGATTATTTCCGAGTAATTTGCTTGGTTATTAATTATAAAGATATCACTATGTTTTTCAGTTGTCAACAGAATTATTCGTAGAGAAAATTATTTATAGAGATCGTGTCGGAACTCAGTAACCTGGAACGCAGGGTTCGTTTATTTCACTTTCGCAAAAATGAAACAAAGAACTAAACACTGTGTTCCACCTCTACCTTACCCTACTACGGGAAGAGTCGAGCCTCCATGCGGCATTAACAGTACCTGAGCATTCCGGCCAAGTTCACAGAAAGCTTTTTCGAGGGCTTCCTCCATGCTGCCGAAAGGTTCCATATAAAGCTTCTCAGACATCTCAGCCGACATATCGGACACTATGAAAACTCGTGCCTTTTTCTCGACAAGTGCTATTGCAGCTGCTTTATGACCGCCGAGTTCAAAATTGTTTTTAATTTTTACCACAAGATCATCAGGAGAAACAGACTCTCTGATCCATCTTTCGAAAACGGATTCTCCATAGCCTTCGGTGCAGGCTGCCAACAGGATAACGATTCCTCCGTCCCTTACGGCATGTTTAGCATTATCCAGCGCCTTTTGCGCCTGATAAAGATTGATGTCCTTCGGAAAACCTCCGGGCGTTGTTATTACTATGTCAGCCTTCTTAGGTATCCCGACTTTGTAAAGACTATCGAGAAAACGGCAGCCAACCCTGTGCGCCTCAGTATAATGTCCTGCAACTGCTCTTATGATACGCTTGTTTTCGTCGAGCACCACATTGAGTATGAAATCAATCGGAACAAAGCGCACGACTTCTTCTATATCCTGCCGCACCGGATTGTCGTCTATGGCGCCGGCTCTTGCCTCATCCTTTACCATACCGCTATGGTTTGCCTGGATCGCAGCCCTTGTAGAAACTCCGGGCATTATAGCCTTTGCTCCGCCGCTGTATCCGGCAAAGTAGTGATACTCTATGTTTCCCAGGCATATTACCCTGTCTGCGCCGGCTACCTCATCAAATATTTCAACCGGAGTTCCCGAGGTAGTCGTACCGAGCATCCTGCAGCGCTTTGCGTCGCTATCGACGCATCTTACCTTGTTGTAGACCTCTTCTCCGACAAGATATTTTTTTTCATCTTCTGTATGCTTTCTATGGTTGCCTAGCGCAAAAACGATTGTAATGTCTTCAGTTTTCACTCCAGCCAGTTCAAGTTCGTCAAATAAAGGCGGAAGTACGATTTTGCTGGGCATAGGTCTTGTTATATCGCTTGTAATTATGACTATTTTCTCGCCGGGTTTGACTATAGTCGAAAGCCTGCCGGTCCCAATGGGGTCCCGGAGTGAGCGAACGACCTCTTCCACGCCTGTCAGCCCGGTTTCTACGTCGTTCTGGCTGAGTTCTGCGAGAATATTTCCATCATTAATGTAAAATTCCTTGAAGCCTTTACCGAAGCCATATCTAAAATGCATACTGCACCTCCGTCAAAAAAATTATTCTTTCTTACCTGAATCTTTGCCGGTTTCTTCACCGGTGTCGGTATCAATATCGCTATCGGTATCAGCTCCGCCGCCTTCATGGCCGGCAAACCGATTATTTCCGTTTCCTTCTGCCGTCGGTACGATTTTACCGCTGGAAAGTACGAAGAAAATGACTATCACTACATAAATCGCAATGCATGCCTGCAAATAAAAGTGGAATATCGCTATATTCAGTAATAGCAGCACAAAACCGGCCAAAATTATCCATGCCAGAACCCTCTTTAACATACCACACTTCCTTTCAGCTGTTCCTGAACCTTTCGAGCCATTCCCTGATTCTGCTTTCATAACCGTTGGAGGTTGGCTCGTAATATATCGTCCCCTTCATTTCCTCGGGGAAGAATTCCTGTTTCACTATATTTCCGGGATAATCATGCGCATACTTGTAGCCCACGCCATAACCCTGATCCGCCATCCCTTTGACAGGCGCGTTACGCAGATGCATCGGCACTTCGCCCGTGCGCTTTGTTTCAACGTCCTGCATTGCTTTTCCAAGCGCCTTATAGCAGGAATTGGATTTCGGGCTGGTCGCTACCATTACTGCCGCGTGTGCAAGCAGCAGCCTGGCTTCAGGCATCCCGATCATATGTATTCCCTCTGCGGCTGCAACAGCGACCTGCAGCGCTGTGGGATTTGCCATGCCAACGTCCTCCGAAGCGCAGATGATGATCCTTCGTATCAGGAACTCCGGGTCTTCTCCGGCATAAAGCGCCCTTGCCAGATAAAACAGCGCCGCGTCGGGATTACTTCCTCGCATGGATTTGATGAATGCGCTGATATTATCATAATGCGCTTCACCTGATTTATCAAAGGTTATCGCCTTTCTCTGTACGCATTCCTCTATTGTTCCAATCTTTATATGTATATGCCCGTCGCTTTCAAGCTCGGAGGTCTCTGCGGCCAACTCCATCGCGTTGAGCGCCATTCTGGCGTCCCCGTTCGAAACCTCAGCCAGATAGGATACCGCATCATCATCTATTAAAAGGTCATATCCCCCGAGCCCGCGTTCCTTGTCAGCCAGTGCCGACCTGATTATCGAGGCGATATCATCTTTGGTGAGCGGTTTCAGCATGAAAACTGAGGATCTCGAGATCAAAGCCTTATTGACTTCGAAATATGGATTTTCCGTCGTTGCACCAATAAGCACAATTGTACCGTTTTCAACAAAAGGAAGAAGCGCATCCTGCTGAGCTTTGTTGAAACGGTGTATTTCGTCTATGAAAAGCACTGTCCTGCCGCTCGGGTTAAGCATAGGATTCTGAGTGTCGGAAACTATCCTCTTTATATCCGCGACGCCGGCCGTCACCGCGTTCAGTTTTTCAAAACTGGACGAGGTTGTGGCGGCAATAATCCGCGCCAGTGATGTTTTACCGGTTCCAGGAGGACCGTAAAGAATGACGGAGGAGATCCGATCCGCCTTGATCATTCGATACAGCATCTTTCCCTTCCCTGTGATATGTTCCTGTCCGACAAATTCCTCTATTGTCCTCGGGCTCATCCTGTATGCCAGAGGTTCCTTCCTTTCAGGCATAAACCCTCCTGATAAGATTATTGCGTAAGCATATAATCTACATTGTTATGCTGCATAGTAATCATTTTGTACAAATAACATACAGACAGGATATCGGTGTTAAAATCCGGCATCCTGCCTGTAATAATTTAATCGCATAAATCTATTCTACTATAATTCTAGTCGTCTGCAAAGCCCGCCGTTTATCAATACAGCGGATACTTTCTGCAAAGGGCCGCTACACCGCTTCTTACCTTGTCGGCGGAGCTTTCGAAATCTGTCAGCGTCAACTTGATCAATCCGGCTATTTCCTTCATGTCAGCTTCCTTCATACCCCTTGTGGTCAGCGCGGGCGTACCTATTCTTATACCGCTGGTAATCGAAGGCTTCTGCTTGTCAAAGGGTATGGCGTTCTTGTTAACGGTGATACCGACTTCATCAAGCCACAGCTGCGCCTGTTTTCCAGTAACATTCATGTTCGTAAGGTCAACCAGCATAAGATGATTGTCAGTGCCTCCCGATACCAGTTCGAAGCCTTGATCCATCAATGCCTGGGCAAGCGCTTTGGCATTTTTGACAATCTGCTGCTGGTAGGTCTTGAATTCATCGCTCAGCGCTTCCTTGAAGCTTACCGCTTTTGCCGCTATGACATGCATGAGCGGTCCGCCCTGCGTGCCTGGGAATACTGCCGAGTCTATAGCTTTGGCATATTCCTCCTTGCACATGATCATGCCGCCCCTTGGGCCTCTGAGCGTTTTATGCGTAGTAGTCGTTACAAAATCCGCATAGGGCACGGGGCTTGGATGCAGTCCTGCGGCAACAAGGCCAGCTATATGAGCCATGTCTACCATCAGTAAGGAGCCTGCTTCCTTCGCGATCTCGCTGAATGCCTTGAAATCGATGATTCTGGGGTAAGCGCTCGCGCCGGCAACGATTATTTTAGGTCTTATTTCCCTGGCCTTACGCAGAAGTGCATCGTAATCGATATAGCTGTTGTCTTCTCTAACCTGATAGAATTCCGATTTGTAATATTTTCCCGATATATTCTTTTTCATTCCGTGGCTCAGATGCCCGCCATGTGCAAGATCCAAACCGAGTATCGTATCGCCGGGGTCCAGCATTGCAAAATAGACTGCAGAGTTCGCCTGGGCTCCCGAATGGGGCTGTACGTTGACATGATCGGCGCCGAACAATTGTTTAGCCCTGTCTATAGCCAGTTGTTCCACTACATCTACAAATTCGCATCCGCCGTAATAACGTTTACCGGGATAGCCTTCCGCATATTTATTGGTAAGGGGTGTTCCCAGTGCCTGAAGAACAGCCTCGCTTACGAAATTTTCGGAAGCAATCATTTCGAGCTTGTTCCTCTGCCGGTTTACTTCCTTTTCAATACTATCCGCCACTTCCGGATCAATTTTTTTTATCAGATCAATCTGATACATCTTTCTACCTCCGTAATCTCTTATGTATTTATTTAAAATATAAAAGGCCAAATCTTTCGATTTGACCCCTGAAAAGTAAATATTGTTTTATTCAATATACCCGTACTCTGTCCTTTTGCCTGAGAGATGATTCCCGATAATATCGGAAATTTGCCCCTTCGGCGCCATGACGGTCTCTCCAGAGGTGCGTCCCGCTACAGTCGGCTTTCCAGCCTTCCATAACGATCGTCCGCTATATTCAGTTAATAAAATGTTCGTTCACCGTAATTGATTATAAACATTCAAAAAAAGTATGTCAAGTTATTACAAAACTTTGTATAATTCATCAGCTTCGGGCGGCGCTATCCTTTCCTTTTTACCGTCGTTCAGCATTAGCCTTTCTCCCGTTCCGCAAAGCCTGCCTATAACAGTTGCTGCTATACCTTCAGCTTTGAGCCGTTCGGTCATTTCTTTTCCGTCCGGCGCGGCTATAAGCATGCATCCGCTAGAAATCAGTCTGTACGGATCAATACTATAATATTCACAAATCCTTCGAGTTGACAATAAAACCGGTACCCGATCTATGTAAACTTCCGCACCCATTCCGGAGGCCTCGCATATTTCCCAAACGGCGCCAAGTATCCCGCCTTCCGTCACGTCATGCATCGCATGAGCGCCGTACCTTGCGGCTGCAAGTCCGTCCTTCACTACGCTGATGTCATTCATGAAGGCTTTTGCTTCTTCTATGGTTTTTTCGCCTAATACGGCTTTAAGTTCATTTCCTTTTTCGTGCGCAATTATTGAAGCGCCTTCGAGTCCAGCGTGCTTTGTAATTATAAGCTCGTCACCATCCATGGCTCCGGCGGCTGCGACCATACTGCCCCTGACACAGCGCCCGACGGCTGTACAGGAGATTACGAAACGCGTGACGGCGGTAGTAACTTCCGTATGGCCTCCGAGCAGATCGACGTTTATCGATGCCGCAGCGTCGGCTAGCTGTTCCATTATTTGTTCAAGTTCTTTTTCGGTTGAGCCGGGCGGGCAAAGTATCGTTGTCATGAGACCCAACGGCTCCACTCCGCAGGAGGCAATATCATTGCAGCTGATATGTACGGCGAGCCTCCCTATTTCTTTAGCCGTCCCTGTTATGGGGTCGCTTGACAGCACGCAGGTATACTCGCCAAAATCTACTGCGGAACAATCCATGCCGACGCCCGGGCGTACAAGCACTTCGCTTCGGATATTCCTTATCTTGCCGAGCACTATTTTTTCAAGTACATCGTTTGGCAGTTTGCCTGTTTTCATCGGCTCCTCCATCAGTTAGCCCCGCCTGCAGCTGCGGCTTCCCCTGCACTGAGCTTGTCCTTTACAAGCTGGAATTCGTCTCTTGCAGCCTCTATCAGAGTTGGGATCCTTCTGGCGTCCGGCGAGCTTATAAGCCTGCTGAACCATTTGACAGATTCGTCGAGATTGCCTGCTCTGAAGTTCAATTCACCGATCATGTACATGCAGGTGTTCTCATCGAGCTTGTCCGCCGGGAATTTCTCCTTCTCGTAGGTTTCAGTATAATACCTTAGGGCATATTTGATAAACTCGTGCTCTCTTTCATCCTGCTTTATTCTGTAGAGCCATGCGATCCTCATGCAGATTTTTGCAAGCTCGCTTGCCTTTGCGTTACGCGACTGATGGTTTATGAGTACCAGCTTGAAGGCTTCCAGCGCCGTATCAACTGTCCTTTCACCGCTGAAGGAATGCTGTTTCCACCTGGGTGAAATCTTGGCCTTTACTATAGTGGCATCCCTGGGGGGTATATCGAGAAATTTCTCCGACTGCGCCGCATACCCGCAGTTCTCGCATACCCATGCGTCATAAAAAATAGGATTGATATCTTCATAATAGATGCAGAAATCCGTATCCCTGCTCTTTACCTTACAACCTCTTGTCTTAACCTTCGTTACCTCGAATTTCTTTGAGCAGACCGGGCAAATTATCTCTTTATTGTAAAGATTTTCATTCATTTCGACCCCTCGTTTTCCCGCGTTAATTTATATATCCATATCAACTGTTGATACCTGGTTGATATTGTTCTTATTCATACGGTACAGATCGCTGCTGACCCGGATTTTCCCCTGTATTGGTTTATAATAGTCCTCCGTCAGCTTTTCTCTCCATTCCAGAGCCCCGTTTTTGTATGCCTCGCGGTAAAGTATTACTCTCAGCCCCTTTACAGGTTTTCTTTCCACTTCGGCCTGACCGTTTGGCAACGTGTAATCCAGTATTATTTCATCAGGTTTAGGCAGATATACTGCTACGGTCTGAGTTTTCAAACTTATAACCAGTCCGTCGTCCCTTTTCCTGCCAAGCATGCTAATGATTAGCCTGTTCCCGCTGACGCCGGCCTTAAGGCATATCGGATAGCCGGAATCATTCACAAATCTGAAGTCTATCGAGTTTTCATTGATCGTGGCATCCCTTCCGGGACTGATATACGTAAGCGGCATCGAGTGATGCGTACGTTCTATAACATCAAGGCCTGCAAGCAGAACCGTATTATACAAGGTCGACGATACCTGACAAACGCCCCCTCCGGTTCCCGGTACCAGCTCATTCTTGAAAATGATCGGGGCTTCCTTGTAGCCGTTGTCCTGAGTTCTCGGCCCCAGTGTTTCGTTCATCGAAAAGGATTCGCCGGGCAGTATTATCCGGTTATTGATCCTGCTGCTTGCCAACTTGATGTTATCTGTCCTGTTCAGGTCGCTTCTGTTGAACCTGGTACTGAAACTCGATATCACTCCGTTTATTGCGCTTAATCCATCGTATGTAAGTCGCGGCTTACGTTCGTCTACCTGCAACGCAATGTTGCCGAAGACTCCCTTTATTAATTGATTTTCTATCAATTCGATATTTCTGTCAATATCCAGGTTCCTGTAGTTCGTTTCCCTTGTAATGCTTATTTTCCCTGATTCATAGCTTAATACCGCGTCTCTGGGTTCTGAATCTATTTCTTTTTTTATTTTATGTAAAACTAACAGCAGCCGGTCGCTGTCATAGCCTTCGCCTACCGGCACCTGGTTTTCTCTGCTTGCAAGCAGTAGCGAATCATACAGTTTTTTAAAGATGTTCCCCTCTCTGCCGATTTTATAGGCCTGTTGTACTGCATTTTCTATATCGTAATGATAGCCTATGTCTTCGGGAGAGATTGTCCAGACCTTATCGCCGTAAGTGAGCGTAATGTACCGCTCACCGCCCTTTGCATGCTCTTCCAGCAGCAGCTGCCTGGCGTTATCGGCAGACATCCACGAAACATCCGTTTGCCCTATATGAACGCCCTTTCTGATCGTATCACCCGTGTATATGTTAGAAAGTAGCAACATTCCTGCGGCAAAAAGGACAACAACGATCGCCAAACCTGCAATGAAAGCCTTAAGACCCTTTTTCACAGAATCAGACACCGGCAACAACCTCTTTCGGAATTATTCCTTATTTATTATATTGTTGTCAGAAGTGCCTGTATTACATGTATGGTAATTACTCGGTCACGAGTATTGTTTCGGTATCATTGATAGCTTTCTCCATCATTTCCTCAAGCTGGAGAACCTCTTCATATTTTTCCACCTCTCCGAGCTTCGGCCTCGTCTTTGGGTGTTTTGCCACAAATACCGTACAGCAGTCTTCGTAAGGCAATATCGAGGTCTCGAACGTATCTATCTTTCTGGCAATCTCAATCACTTCGTTCTTGTCCATGCCGATTAAAGGCCTGAACACCGGCAGTTCACAAACTGCGTTTGTAACTGCCAGGCTGTGCAGCGTCTGGCTTGCGACCTGTCCGAGGCTTTCACCCGTAATCAGCGCAAGTGCTCCGCTTTTAACAGCTATCCTTTCGGCTATCTGCATCATTACCCTGCGCATAATGATCGTCAGGTGGTCTTCGGGACATTTATCGTTTATTTCAAGCTGTATCTCAGTAAAAGGAACTATGTGCAGTTTTATGCGGTAGCAATAGCGCGAGAGTATTTTCGCAAGTTCGATGACTTTATCCTTTGCGCGTTCACTGGTGTAGGGATAGCTGTAAAAATGCACGGCTTCGAGTTCCATGCCGCGTTTTGCCATCATCCAGCCTGCCACGGGACTGTCGATACCTCCGGATAGCAGCAGTACACCTTTTCCGTTGGTGCCGGTGGGGAGACCTCCGTTGGAAGGGATAATATCGCAATATATGTATGCATTCTCTCGAACCTCGACGTAAAAGATGAAATCGGGATGATGCACGTCAACCTTCAGAACAGGTATGTTTTCCAGCAGGTAACCGCCGAGCTCGGCGCTTATTTCCGGAGACTGCATCGGAAAATGCTTGTCCCCTCTCTTTGCTTCCACCTTGAAAGCGATCTGGCCTGTCATACCCTTTTTTATCAGAGAATCCACATGCTGTCGAGCCAGTTCCAGTGAATGCTTTTGGATCATTTCGAAATCCGATGGCAGCTTTTGTGCGGTGCTCACTGATACTATCCCGAAAACCTTTACCAGCCTCGCAACAGCCTCGTTGAAATCAAAACTTTCTTCGTGGGGCTCTATATAGATCCTTGCCTGAGATCTCTTGATATCGGCTTTACCCAGTCCGTTCAGAGATTTTTTGATGTTGCTCATCAGTTTTTCTTCAAATACAGGCCTGTTCAGGCCCTTCAATATGATCTCTCCGTACCTTACCAGAATGACTTTGTCCATTACGTCCTCCGCTAAACATTCTTTCCATGTATGTTTTAAATGTAATCGCGCCTTTGGCGCTAAACATACTCCATGTATGTTTTAATTGTAATCCGCGCCTTTGGCGCTAAACATTCTTCTTTATTTTGTGTCTCCTGTTGATGTCGATGACGGGAATAATCTCCTTTAAAGCCTCAACAGTCTGCTCGATTTCCTGCGGCGTATTGAAGCCTGACAGGCTGAATCTGACTGCGCCGTCGGTCAGTGCTGCCGGAACGCCCATCGATGTAAGCACATGGCTCCTCGTATTTTTATGTGATGAGCAGGCTGAGCCTGTCGATATAAAAATACCCTTTTGTTCAAGATGGTGGAGCAGTACTTCCGCCCTAACGTTGGCAAAGGATATATTTATGACATAAGGCGATCCTTTTTCCGGCGAATTGACGCGGTGCTCCAATCCGGATGAGGCAAGCAGTTCAATGAAATGCTTCTTCAAAAGGTCAGCCTTTTCATAATTGGCCTCCAGTTTTTCAAACGTCAGTTTTGCAGCGAGCCCGAAGCCTGCAATACCTGGTACGTTTTCCGTACCGGAGCGCAGAAGCGCTTCCTGCCCGCCTCCATAAAAGAGAGGCTTTATCCTGATCCTGCGCGATGAATATAAAGCGCCCACTCCCTTTGGCCCATGTATTTTGTGAGAACTTACCGACATGAGACCTATTCCCGACCTCTCGGGTATTATTCTGAGCTTTCCGTACGCCTGTACCGCATCGGCATGTATCACTGCCTGCGGGCTCAATTCATCGCGAATGGCTGCTATCCTGCCGATCTGCTGTATCGTACCCGTTTCATTATTGACCAGTATAAAGCTGATCAAGGAGGTTTCAGCCGAAATTTTATTCCTGAGTTCCTGGAGATCCATTAAACCGTTTTCGTCGACACCGATGTAATCGACGAGGTAGCCGTGTTCCTCAAGATGGCGGTATACCTCAAGAACCGAAGGATGTTCGATTTTAGAAGTAATTATATGCTTGCCTTTTCTCGGATTGGCATCGAGGTAACCTCTGATTGCCAGGTTATTCGATTCGGTTCCGCCTGAAGTAAAGTATATTTCCCTTGGCTCGGCTCCCATGGAATCGGCTATCTCTTTTCTTGCCGAACTGACCAGCTTCTCAGCTTCAATTCCTTTTGTGTGGAGCGATGAAGGGTTGCCGTACTTGTTGGCTGCGACATCGGCCATTAATTCAGTCACGTCGTCATATTGTCTAGTTGTTGCACTATTGTCAAGATATATTTCCTTTTGCATTTATAATACCTTCGCTACAAATAAGATTTCAAAACACTAATCCGGCAGCAACAGCGGATAATTATCCTGCGTGCTGCATAGCTATCCGGGGTGCTGCATCGGTATCAAGGAATACCTTACCTCGTAAGGCTATTATACCATATTCCCCCTCAGCTGTTGCAGTTATTCATTTCATTATGGTAGAATTATGATGAATTATGTAATGATATGAAATTTTTACGTGGGGATAAATATGTTTAAAAAATATATAAGCGTTATTTGCTGTTTCGTATTATCTGTCTTTATTTTTTGTCTGTCCGCCTCAACTTATTCCGGCTATCTTGCCCAAGCTGTGCCCGTTTCCTCGGATCAGCCGTTTGCTGACGTACCCGCGGACAGCGTTTATTACGACGCTGTCACTGAGCTGCGCGGTATGGGCATTACAGAAGGGATCGGGAGCAATCGTTTCGGTTATGGAAAAACTATTACCAGAGGTGAATTCATTACCTGGCTCGTCAATATTATGGGCTGGGAACAGGTAGACCCTAAAAAAGCTTCTTTTAAGGACAATCAGGATATTGAAAAGACATATTACAAACCCATAGAAACGGCTTTGGCCAGGGGAGTCATCTCCAAAAACACCGCCCGCATAAGGCCGTCAGATCCGGTAACACGTGAAGAAGCAACGGTTATGACAGTGAATTCGCTTGGCTGGGGCGGTCTTGCCGGAAAGCTTTCCTACCTCGGCACTTTATATAAGGATGTCAAAACGAATTCAGGTTATATTACGATGGCCAGAGATTTCGGATTTATAGACCCTGCGCCTGCCTTCAATCCTTTAGGAAAGCTTCTTAAGGAAGAAGCCGCCCGTATGCTTGTAAGGTTGAACGAAGCGCGCCTCAGGCCTCTAAAGGATCTAAACGCCTTCTATGCCATCAGTTCCTCTTCCCAACAGGACAAGATTGCCGACCTTACATCGGCGAGCTTTGGCTGGAGCAGGCTCAGTTATGACCCGGAAAGCGGACATGTAGTTGTCAATTCCTCCAGTAAAGCTTTGGGATACAACGAATATTCTCTGCCGAAAGGCTTTTCCGAAAGATTGAATTCCGCCAGGGAATCCGGTGTACCTGCTCTGCTGATGATAAATGCGACACAGGATATGAAAATAACCGACCCCCTCACAGGAAGTAAAACAGGTATTCCCGAATTTGTTTTGACAAATCCCGGGGAAAGTGGTTCAGTTATTACAGAGATCGCAGCTTCCGTGAACGAACTTGCAAACGGCGAAGAAAAGGGCTCCTTTGATGGTGTCGTTATAGACTTTGAAGGTCTTCGCGGCGACAAGCTCAAAAAATCATTCAATGAATTTTTGAAGAATCTAAGAGCAGAGCTCGACAAGGATGGTAAAAAGCTCTACGTTGCGGTCCAGCCGCTGATAAACAAAAAGTACAGTTCCTCCTGTTTTGATGGATATGATTACAGAACGATCGGTATATACGCTGATAAAGTCATACTTATGGCTCATGATTACGATGCAAAAAAGCTTTCGGCTTCCGACATGGCCAGAGGCTTCAACATAACGCCTCCTACGCCAATAGAAAATATATACTATGCGCTTGAAAAAATAACAGATTCAAAGACCGGCGTTCAGGACAAAAGCAAGATAATGCTGCAGATATCCTTCGACTGGATAGTCTGGCAGAAAGAGAACGGAAAGACCGTCAACTCGACTGCTGAAAAATTCAACCTGGCAAACTTCATGGATTTATTGAATACAAATAAAAAAATTACATACCTTTATGCAAAGGATTATGAAAATCCGTATATTAAATATATAGATACAAAAACAGGTTTTGAAAGCACGGTATGGTATGAGAATACGGCCAGCGTGATGAAAAAGGTCGATCTTGCCAGGTTGTTCGGCATTCAGGGGATATCTTTATGGAGGCTCGGCACGATTCCGGATTATCAGCCTGTTAATGGTAAAGACTTTGATATGGATGTATGGCAAAGCATACTTCACGAAATGGAGAAGGATTAGTTGAAGGCAGGTTTTCTTTCCATTAAAATAATGAACTGGCTGAACCGGATGTTTCAAAGGCAATTGTTCGTATACGGCGCAATTGTTCTTGCTGCGGGCATAGCTTATTGCAATAGTTTTTTCGTACCCTTCATACTGGATGACTTCGGTTCCATTTCGAATAACTATTCAATCCACAGACTGTTTGACTTTCCCGGATTGTGGAAGTTCTATGCGAACAGGATAGTATTGTATTTTACACTATCGATCAATTATGTGATCCATGGTACCGACGAAGGAGGTTATCATGCAGTAAACCTCTTCATTCATGCCCTCAATGGCATACTGTTTTATACTGTATTGAAAAAGCTGTTGGCACTTCCCTATTTCAAGGGAAAGCTTGTATCGCGCTATTCACATGTGATCTCAGTATTCGCAGCAATATTGTTCGTCACCCATCCCATACAGATCAACGCCGTAACTTATATAATACAGCGTACGGCATCGCTTGCGGCAACATTTTATCTTCTGGCTGTCGTGTTCTTTCTTGAATACAGGGTCAAAAACAAGTGGTACCACTTGCTTTTGACTGTTTTATTCACCGTAATCGCCATGTTTACGAAGGAAAATACGATCACGATACCGTTTATGCTGCTGCTGCTCGAGGTTATGTTCTTCCTCCGGGATGAAAAAACCCGCTGGATAAAAAGGATTCTCATTTTTTTGCTGATTTTTGCAACGGTTCCCATAATACCGCTTACAAATCTGCTGCTGCACGGGTACAGTCAGAGCGATCCGAACGTTAGCTTCAAGGCCAGCACTTCAATGGACCGGTTCCAGTATTTCTACACTGAACTGAACGTCATACTCTTATATATACGTCTTATTTTTGTACCGTTGGGCCAGGTTTTCGACTACAGCAACGATTACCCCATATCGGTTACAATTTGGGACAATCAATCGTATATTTCGCTGGTAATCCTTTTGCTGATTGCTTCTTTGTCTTTTTATACTTGGAAAAGGAACCGGCTTGTTTCATTGGGAATACTGTGGTTCTTTTTAGGTCTTGCAGTGGAATCCAGCTTCATATCCATAAAGGATGTTTACTTCGAACACAGGGTTTATTTCCCGCTGGCGGGTTTTATCATGTTTCTCGTCGGTATGATCACGTACGAGCGAAAGCGAAAATCACTGCACATCCTGCCCATCCGGAAGACTATACTTAAGAATCCGGTCGCGTGGCTGCTTGCAGTATTTTTATGCCTGACTCCAATTTATATTGGATTTACACTTTACAGAAATTACATCTACGGAACTACCATACGGCTCTGGAGCGATACAGTAAGAAAAGCGCCCGGAAGCGACAGGGCTCACAATTCACTTGCAACCGGCTATCTCAACGCTTATGATGAAAAAAAGCTGAATACAGAATACCTGGACCTTGCCGAAATAGAATATAAAAAGGCAATATCGATGAACAACGCCAACAGTACTGCCCATACCAACCTTTCAAAAGTATATCTTCTGAAGGAAGATTACGATAGCTGCATTACAGAAGCAAACAAGGCCTTGACCTATACTAAATCGGAATACGCAGAATTCAACCTTGGCTCAGCATATCAGAAGCTTGGCAAAACGGATGACGCTTTGAAAGCATTCCTGAAAGGCTATGAATTCAACAAGCATAGCTCATTTATCGTAAAGGCTGTTGCAGATACGTATTATGAACTAAAGGATTATCGCAATGCGAAAAGATATTATAAAGAATATTTGGAACTTAATAAAAGATCAAAGAATACCAATATCAATAAGCGGCTTAAAGAAATAGAAAGTAAGCTGTCTTCAGGCAAAAAGTAGGTTTAGTCTTTTTATACGGGCATCTTGAGTACATCGCCTGCAAATATGTTACTGCTATCCATACCGTTCATCTTCTTTAACTCTGTGATATACCCACGCAGGTCGTGTCCGTTATTGTATTCCCTTGCTATATCCCAAAGGGTATCACCCTGCTCTACCACCACAGTCTGATAGGATTCCCCGGTATCGGCACCTTGTACGGTTGCTGCAAACGCCATAGATGTTACGGCTACAGTGACGATCATTATAAATATGTAGAAACGCCTGCGATTTACCAGTCTGAATTTTCTGTTCATAGCCTTACCTCCTGCAGAACATGTGTTCTGTTATTATTATAATCGAACAGGTGTTCCCTTGTCAACATATTTTCGAACATTTGTTTGACTTTCTTTAGTTTATTTAATATAATAATTTTAGTAAAAAATATTAGAAGTTCCAGTTTTACAAAGGGGTGTACGGAATGAACAAGAAACTGAATGACAAACAGCAGAAAATACTCGATTTTGTGAACAGTCAGGTCGAAGAAAAGGGTTATCCGCCGTCTGTAAGAGAAATATGCAGCGCTGTCGGTTTCAAGTCAACTTCCACCGTTCATGGTTACCTCGAAAAGTTGGAAAAAAGCGGACTAATACTTAAGGATCCCACAAAGCCAAGAGCTCTCAGAGTAATTGGCGGTAATCGCAAATCATTCGTCAGAGAGCATGAAGAGCCCAAGGATTATTATTCCAGAAAAGAACTCGTTGATATACCGATCGTTGGCAAAGTCACAGCCGGTCAGCCCATACTTGCCGTTGAGAATATTGAAGACACTTTCCCCCTTCCCGTCGATTTTGTTCAGAATTCTACAGCATTCATGCTGAAGGTGCAGGGTGACAGTATGGTCGAAGCAGGTATTCTGGATAGGGATATGGTGCTTGTCAGACAGCAGTCGACAGCAAACAACGGCGACATAGTCGTCGCAATGATCAATGATGAAGCAACTGTAAAGACCTTCTACAAGGAAAAGGGATATGTCAGGCTTCAGCCTCAGAATCAGTACATGGACCCGATTATAGTCAGGGAAAATCTGACGATACTTGGGAAAGTAATAGGCGTTTTTAGAAAAATGTAATTAGAAAAGCTACATATTTTTTTACATTCAAAAAACTCAGGAAGCTATACGCTTCCTAAGTTTTTTTAGTTAAAGAATAATATTCCAAATAATCGTCTATTTCTAAAGTAACCTCTTATTCCTTTGCGCTGTCGTTAAAAATGAAATTAACGACTTTCATCGGACTTATGGTCGAGATCGCGTGTTTATATACCAACTGCTGCTTACCGTCAGTATCCAGCACAACAGTAAAATTGTCAAATCCCTTTACCATTCCTTTAAGCTGAAAACCGTTGGTAAGGTAAATAGTGACCCCGATATGTTCCTTCCTCACCTGGTTCAGAAATACATCCTGCAAATTGATGTTAGCCTTGTTCACTTGAAAATCCTCCTTAAAATATTCTTCTTAACCTGGACAGACTAAGAATTAGTTTAATTTTACAAGATTATTCCATCTGTTGCAATACACTCCCGAATTATTTTTTCGGACAACTCCCCAAAATCGCTGTTCTCGTCCGCCTTAAGCCACTTGATCCCTTCGAGCCTCCGGAACCAGGTCATCTGCCTTTTGGCATAATGCCTGGTATCCCGCTTTAATATGTAAACTGTCTCTTCTAAGGTCCGAGTTCCTTTCAGGTAATCCAGAATCTCCTTGTAGCCTATTCCCTGCATTGCCGTTCCGCCCTTGTCATATCCCTTATCCGCCAGACTTTTTACTTCATCCGCCAAGCCGTCCTCAAGCATTTTGTCTATCCTTTTTTCAATTCTTGCATACAGCTTTTCCCTGTCCCAATCGAGCCCGAATATTATGTAGCGGTATGGCGAAGGCACCTGCCGGGATTCCCTGACATGCTCCGAAATCGTTTTTTTCGTGTGTTCATAGACTTCGATGGCTCTTATAATCCTTTTGGTATCGTTTTCGTGGATACGTGAAGCTGCTTCGGGATCGATCTTCAAAAGCTTTTCATACAAAAATGCGTTACCCTTTTCGCAAGCCTCATTTCTGAGTCTTTCCCTCAATTCCTCGTCGCATATCGTTTCTGAAAAATTGATATTGTAAATGAGGGAATTGATATAAAGTCCGGTTCCACCTGCTACTATTGGGCGTTTCCCTTCATCGACAATCCCGGAAATATAACCGAGAGCGCATTCACGATACCTTGCAACACTGAAATTTTCATCGGGATCGACTTCATCGATCATATAGTGCCTGATGCCCGCCATTTCGATGGCATTCGGCTTAGCCGTACCGATATCCATGTATCTGTATATCTGCATCGAATCTGCCGAAACTATGCTTCCATTGATCCTTTTGGCAAGCTCGATCGATAGCTTCGTTTTACCGGATGCAGTCGGGCCTACTATTACTATAACAGGCTCCATTGAATCAACTGTTGCCCCCCTCCTATTTACCAATTGTACCCAGTGCCGATATATTTATACTATTCTTTTAAACAATTTTTCCATGTCATAACGCCTCAGCCTTAGTATTGCAGGACGTCCGTGCGGACAGGTAAAGGGATTGTCGAGACCTGTAAGTCCGGACAGTAAAGCGTCTATTTCTTTCGTATCGAGTTTCCTGTTTGCTTTTACTGCAGATTTGCAGGCCATCCTGTATAACGCTTCGTCCGCGATCAGGCTTTTGTCCTGATTGTCTCCGCTCATCACAAAATCCAATATCTCCATAAACAGTCCGCTCATTTTTACGCCTTCGTCAATAAAAGGAACTGATCTCAAAATTACGGAATTTGAACCGAAGCTTTCATATGTGAAGCCCAGCTTCGTGAAAAATGGAATTTCCGCTATGGCGAATTGATATTCGGCTGCTGATAATTCGATGTTTATTGCGGATATCAGCATTTGCGAAAACTGTTCGTTTCCGGAATAAGCTTTTTTGAGTTCCTCATAGCGTATCCTTTCGTGTGCGGCATGCTGATCGAGCAGGAAAAGCTCCTCCGACCCCTCCAGGATTATATATGTAGAAAATACCTGGCCGACCACCCTGATGCCTTTGAAAAAATCCGTGCCTAAGCCGGCATTTTTTGCAGAGGATTCCATATCTTCCGTATAGGCATTCTCAGACCCTGTTTCTGCGATGATTGAGGTACTTTTTCCTTCAATTTGATAATGTGTTGCTATATTGTTGTAATCCCTGTTATTTTCATTCGTTTGACCTGCAAAATCATTAACGATGTCATTTCTGCCGCCATCTGTGTTTTCTTCCTTATGGCTTACTCCCTTTTGGCACTCTTCCTTTTGTCTTTCTTCCTTTTGACCTTCATCCTTTTGGGTCTCTTCCTTATGGGTGTCTTCCTTATGGCTTTCTACCTTGTTCCCTGCATATAAGCCTTCCATGCCTGAATCAAAGTTCTTATCAGCCGCATTAAAACTTTCATTTTCAGTACCGCCGGCAACCGCTTCGGCCCTTTTTCTGTCCAGCTCCTTCCGCACCCATTCGAAATCCTGCTGCGAGTATGATGGTTTGTCTTTCATATCTTCATTCAGATGGTATGCCGACTTTCCGGCGCTGCCCGGCCGGGCAGCCAATCCGGGTACAGCCGACGCTTCCGATCGTGCTGATGAAGACGGCAGCGTCCTTATGGAGGACTGTGACAGAAGTGCTCCGTTAACGGCATGATAGACCGCCCTGTAAATATCCTGTTCGTTGGAAAATTTGACCTCCATCTTGGATGGATGCACATTTACGTCTACTGAAGCAGGATTTATGCGTATATCCAGCACCGCGAAGGCATATTTGTTTTTCATAAGAAATGTCGAATATGCTCCGTCCAGCGCCGAAGTAATGGTTTTGCTCCGTATAGTTCTTCCGTTTATATAGAATAACTGCTGGCTGCGGTTCGAACGGGCCATCTCGGCACCGCCCGCATACCCCGTTATCCTGACATGCTCATCCTTATAATCCACCTTTAACAGGTGCTTTGAGGTCTCTGCGCCGTAGATACTGAATATTACGCTTTTCAAATCCCCGTTTCCGGGAGTGTGAAGTACCGTCGAGCCGTTGCTGGCGAGCTTGAAGGAAATATCCGGATAGCCCAGCGCAATCCTGCTCATGATATCTGTTATATACGCCGCCTCTGTAGAATCCTTCTTAAGGAATTTGTATCTGGCGGGAGTATTGAAAAAAAGATCCTTTATCGTAATAGTTGTGCCCACAGGGCAGCCAGCCGGTTTCAAGCCTTTCACACCGCCGCCCCTGACCTCTATGGCTATCCCCTGTACCGCATCCTTTACCCTTGTTATAAGCTGAACTTCGGATACTGCCGCTATGCTGGCCAAAGCTTCACCTCTAAAGCCCATGCTCTTTATCGATTCGAGGTCATCCGCCCTTCTGATCTTGCTGGTGGCATGGCGTTCGAAGGCTATCTCGACGTCATCCTCCTCAAGGCCGCAGCCGTTGTCGGTTACCCGTATGAATGAAATACCGCCGTTACGGATATCTACGCTTATATTCGTAGCTCCTGCATCTATCGAATTCTCGACCAGCTCTTTTATGACGGAAGCCGGTTTTTCTATTACTTCTCCGGCAGCAATCTTGTTAGCCGTATTTTCATCGAGAATAATTATCTTTCCCATATCAACCCTTCCTCGCTTTGAGCTGCAGGCGATACAAAATATTCATCGCGTCAAGCGGCGTCATTTCCGACACGTCTATGGATTTCAACTCCTCCAGCACTTCTTTGCCGGCTTTTTCCTCATTTTCGTTCGGAATGAAAAGTCCAACCTGACCGTCAAGCGGGACAATCCTGCGTCTCGCCCTGTGCTTGCTGATATCTGCGGCATCCAGTTCCTTCAATAGTTCCTTGGCTCTATCGGTAACGGCCTGAGGGACTCCTGCAAGCCTGGCCACCTGTATGCCGTAGCTGCCGTCGGCGCCTCCGCGAATGATCTTCCTGAGGAATATGATATCGTCGCCCTTCTCCTTTACAGCGATGCAGTAATTCTTGATGCCCGTTATCTTTCCTTCCAGTTCCGTCAGTTCATGATAATGCGTTGCAAACAGCGTCCTGCTGCCGACCTTCTCCCTGTCGGCTATGTACTCGATGACCGACCATGCGATGCTGAGACCGTCGAAGGTACTTGTCCCCCTGCCGATCTCATCGAGAACGAGCAAGCTTCTTTGGGTGGCATTCTCGAGTATCCCGGCAACCTCGGACATTTCGACCATAAACGTGCTCTGTCCCGCCGCAAGATCATCGGAAGCTCCCACTCGCGTGAATATCCTGTCCGTAACGCCAATCAGAGCCGAGACGGCCGGTACGAAGCTTCCAACCTGAGCCATGAGCACTATCAGCGCCGTCTGCCTCATATAAGTCGATTTACCGGCCATGTTGGGCCCGGTTATGATCGATATCCTGTTCTCCTCCATGTCGAGCAGCGTTTCGTTAGGCACAAATTCCCCCTGTTCAAGCATTTTTTCAACAACGGGATGCCTTCCGCCCTCGATATGTATCAAGCCCTCATTATTCACTGCGGGTCTGCAGTAGTTTTCCCTGTCCGCCACCTCCGCCAGAGAGCAGAGCACGTCAAGCTCTGCGATTCCAGCTGCGGCAGCTTTTATCCTGCCTACCTGGGAGGCGATCTTTTCCCTTATTTCAGTGAACAGAGAATACTCGAGCTCGACTATCTTTCCCTCCGCTCCCAGGATCGTTTCCTCCATCTCTTTCAATTCCTGCGTTACAAACCTCTCGCAGTTGGCAAGCGTCTGTTTTCTTATGTACTCCTGAGGCACCAGATGATAATAAGATTTTGTGACCTCGAGGTAATAACCGAAAACTTTCGTGTATCCGATCTTAAGGTTCTTTATACCGGTCTTTTCCCTCTCTGCAGCTTCAAGCGAAGCGATCCACTGTTTACCGTCGGTAGTGGCATGCCTGAGCCTGTCTACCTCCTGATCGAAGCCCGACTTGATTATTCCTCCGTCTCTTACTGAAACAGGGGGTTCATCAATTATCGAACGTTCGATAAGATCTGACATATCCGCCAGCGAATCGATGCTACCGTCGTTTGTCATAGCAAGCCCGGAAGAACAGGATCTGAGTATATCTTTGATAAACGGTATCTGCTGCAACGAATTTTTTAATGAAATCAGATCCCTGCAGTTTGCGCTTCCCAAAACGACCTTTCCGATCAGCCTCTCGATGTCGTGAACCCTTTTGAACAGTTCGCGAAGCTCCATTCGGACCATGAATTTATCCTTGAATTCCGCAACTGCTTCAAGCCGCTCATCGATGTCCGCCGTTTTGACGAGCGGTTGTTCTATCCACCTTCGGAGCGCCCTTGCACCCATAGAGGTCATTGTCCTGTCAAGGACCCATAGAAGCGTACCTTTTCTGTTTTTTTCCCTCATGGTTTCGACAAGCTCCAGATTCCTTCTGGTCGCCAGATCGAGTACCATGAATTCTTCTATTTTGTAAGGCGTAATTTTCTGTATATGCTCAAGACCGGCTTTTTCGGTTTGTTCCAGATAAGCCATCAGAGCGCCGCACGCATTCAGGCAGAGCTCCGTCGAATCCCCCGGCAATGCGTCGGCGCCGAGCTTGCGGCTCAATATATCGGTAGAATTGCCTTCATCAAAGTACTCGTCCCCGAGAGGCGAAATGTATGCGCTGAAACGTTTCCGCAGATGTCCCGCCAGTGCCTCATTGTCGCAAAAGGCCCTGTTCGCGATTATCTCTGCAGGTCCGTATTTTGCGATCTCATCAAGCAGCTTGTTGAAAGTATTTCCCCAGGTTAACCTTGTGGTCGAGAATTCACCCGTAGATACGTCTACCACTGCAAAACCGTACATATGGCCTTTTGCATATATGGATACAAGATAATTGTTCTTCTTCTCATCCAGCATTGCGGTATCGGTTATTGTACCGGGCGTCACAACCCGTATTACTTCCCTTTTGACGATACCCTTTGCAAGGGCGGGGTCCTCCATCTGCTCACAGATAGCAACCTTGAAACCCTTCGATATGAGCCTCGATATGTACCCGTCAACGGCGTGAAAGGGCACACCGCACATGGGAGCCCTTTCCGGAAGTCCACAATCCCTTCCGGTCAAAGTAATATCAAGCTCTCTCGATGCAACCTCCGCATCTTCAAAAAACATCTCGAAAAAGTCACCCAGCCTGAACATCAGGATACAATCCTTGTGCTGCTCCTTCATATCCAGGTATTGCTGCATCATAGGCGTAACGGGCATTTTTTGCGACCTCACTTATAATCTCACGGGTATTATTCAACCTCGGGAACCTGACGTGTTTTATGCGTGCGCGCCGCCGCAGCCGCCGCCGCAGGAAGCGCATTTTGAAGGCGAGCATGCCTCGCCTGTTATTGCAAATGTAATCACGTCGTTCACATTCTTCATTAGCTCGTCAAAATCGTTCTTGGCTTCGATATATTCGGAGGTTATTTTGTAATCATCGATTTCAGCCTGTTTTGACATGAGCATATCCTTTATATCGCCTATTTTCACTTCATTGTTATCATCTCTGGTGGCTTTCACAAGTTCGATCTGAAGCAGCCTGTAATCCTCCATGAGCCCCATCCCGCGATCATCGTTCTCGAGCGCGGTCTGCGCGTTGTTAAGTCTTTTCAGCTGTTCTGATTCCGCCAGTGCTTCTCCCAGTTCTCTTGCTTTCTCCAAAACATTCATTTATTTAAACCTCCCCAATATTTCTATTTTCAATATATACTTCAGCGGCGGGTCCGGCCTGTTTACCTCACTTCACTAGGCTGCCTTCCATCGACCAGGTCCCTGCCTTGTCTATCCGAATGTTTACAAGCCTTCCTATCAATTCGTTCCCGCCCTTGAAATTGACTATTTTATTTGTCCTGGTCCTTCCTGTAAGCATATTAATATTATTTTTACTTGTGCCCTCAACAAGTATCTCTTCTGTCATTCCTGCCATCCGATCGTTAATATCCCTGCCAATGCCGTTCTGCAGCTCAAGCAGGGCATCGAACCTCTTTTTCATTACCTCTTCGCCGATCTGCTCCTCTTTTTTTGCCGCCGGAGTCCCTGTCCGCCTTGAGTAAAGGAAAGTATAAACGTAATCGAATCTTACCCTCTCGATAAGGTCGAGAGTCTGCTCAAAATCGGAATCGCTTTCACCCGGGTACCCTACTATGATATCTGTCGTCAGTGAAATATCGGGTATCTGCTCCCTGATCCTGTCCACGAGTCCGAAATAGTGCTCGCGCGTATATTTGCGGTTCATTTCCTTCAGAATTGCGTTGCTTCCCGCCTGTACAGGAAGGTGCACGTGTTCGCAAACCTTTTTGCAGTCCCTCATGGCAAGTATAAGCTCGTCCGAAAGATCCTTCGGATGCGATGTCATGAAGCGGATTCTTTCTATGCCTTCCGTGGCCTCAAGGCTCCTTAGCAGTCCGGCAAAGCTGCTGCCGTCCTTCAGGTCCTTGCCATAGGAGTTGACATTCTGGCCGAGCAGCGTGATCTCCTTGTAACCCTGATGACCCAGCATTTTTGCCTCATCCAGTATGTCTGACTCCTTCCTGCTCCTTTCCCTACCGCGTACATAAGGTACAATGCAATAGGAACAGAAATTGTTGCAGCCATACATTATGGTAAGCCAGGCCTTTATTCCATTCTCCCGACGGATCGGCACGCCTTCCGCTATATAACCTTCGGAACTGCTGACGTCCGCCACCGCCTTTTCAGAATTAAGTGACGTATAAAGCAATTCAGGGAATTTGTGCAGATTGTGGGTGCCGAATATCAGGTCCACATGCCTGTACTTTTTCAAGATATGGTCTACCACGTCCTCCTGCTGCATCATGCAGCCGCAAAGTGCAATTACCATATCCGGTCTGCTTTCCTTTAGCTTCTTCAGCGATCCCAAATGGCCGTATACCTTTAGTTCTGCGTTTTCTCTGACACAACAGGTATTGTAAAGTATCAGGTCGCATTCCTCAAGCCTGTCGCTTTGCCTGTAACCCATTGTTTCAAGCATGCCTGCAAGCTTTTCGGAATCGTTTTCGTTCATCTGGCAGCCGAACGTACTTATCGAATATTTTTTGACGCCCTCAGGGTTCATTTCGCGTACGGAACGCATGAATGCCTCCTGCCGGGTCATCTCGTCTTCGGAAATATATGTTTTTTCTCTCGTGTCCAATTTGAGTTTGTCCTCCATCCCGCTGAGCGGTATAATGTATCCGCTTATCGGGTGCTTTCGGATACATTATATCATTCGGTCAATAACGCAGCAATTTTTTTGTTCAGTTCATCGACATTTACCGACTTTATATTTTTATCCGAAAGCCTGTACTTGTACTTAAGCCTTAGGATTCTACCTACGCTTTCATTTATCCGCTTCATCGGTATCGTTCCATTTTTTACAGCGGCCTTGACAGAATCCATCGCCAATTTTTGGTTTTCAGTGCCGTGACATACGAGCACAATATCGCTGCCGGCCAGAATGGTTCTTACGGCAGCTTTGCCAATGTCATAATTCTTAGCTATTGCGCCCATGGTCATGTCGTCCGTGATTACGACTCCGTCAAAACCCATATCTGTGCGCAGCAGGTCAGTTATCACCGCTTTTGAGAGCGAAGCCGGATAATTTTTATCAAGCGCGGTCATAAGGATGTGTGCAACCATGACTGCATCCGCGCCTTTGTCGATAGCTGCCTGGAAAGGCACGAGCTCGAAAGTCTTAAGCCTTTTCATTCCGTAATCTACCTTGGGCAGACCTATATGGGAATCTGTCACTGTGTCGCCGTGACCGGGAAAATGCTTGACTACCGGTATTATGCCCCTATCCCTTATGCCTTTGAACACAGAAATGCCCATACTTTTAACAGTCTCGGGCGTAGTACCGAATGCACGGTCTCCTATGACCGTGTTCTGAGGGTTGCTCCAAATATCGAGCACGGGAGCGAAATCGGTATTGAAGCCGAATGAGGCTATCTCATCGGCAAGCAACGCTCCCGTATCATAAGCATAGTTTATGTTTTGGGTATTTCCAATGGTCAGAGCCGCAGGCATATCCACAAGCTGGTCAGGCATCCTGCTTACCCTGCCGCCTTCTTCATCCACCGATATGAATAAAGGCGCTTTATTGGACTTGTTCATTTCCTTTAGCGAATTGTTCAGTCCGAGCAGCTGCACAGGGTCGCCGACGTTCCGCTGAAACAGTATTACGCCGCCTGTATGACGGTTTTTGATCATTTCCTTTACATCCGTACCCGGCTCGGTTCCGTCGAAACCTACGATGAACATCTGTCCTATTTTTTCATCCAGACTCATGCTGTTCAGGGTTTTTGCAGCCATGTCCCCAATGGTGCCGTCCGACCCGGTCTGACCACCCTGACCGCTCTCGCTGCCTTGACCGGTCTTCCCGGTTTGGTCACTTTGTCCGGTTTGTTCGTTCTGTCCCGTTTTACCGGTTTGCTGATCCGTACCGGGAGTTTGTCCGTTATCCGGCAAGCCGGTGTCATCCTGAGGCGTTTGACCCTCAGCTTGTCCTCCGGCCTTTACACCGGTACCATCTTCTGCCGTTCCGCTCCCTGTGCCGTTTCCTGCAACGGTTGTAACACTCTGCCCAGGAATCGTACCAGAAATACCATTTTCACCATTCTGCGAACTGCAGCCTGAGAATATTAATATAAACAAAATTGTCAGCAGCAGAACCCCTGATTTTTTCATGCCGTTCACCCTTATTTGATTTCCGTTTTTTATTTGAAATCAACCAACACCTATATTCTCAAATTACAAGAGCGATAATATTCATATTCCACTGTCCTGCTTTTTTACCTAAGCTGGACTTCATTCAGTAACACCCCGCGTATTTAATAACACTCGCTGTTTCATACAAGCTCACTTACGCTGTCAATGATATGAAATTATATTCCCGTACAAATTCAAAGTCAAACAAGATCAGTCTGGATAGCTAAAGTACAGCCATGCGATCCGCTAACCTTCTACTTTATATCCGGCTTTTCCCCGCTATTTATTATCTGACTTGGGTGTTTCCCGAAGAAATCGACCCTCGGTTCAAGAAACTTAAGCTTGTGTTCCTCAGGCTCTTCCATAAAATCATAAACAGTATCGAAAATACGA
Organism: Clostridia bacterium; assembly: GCA_036260935.1. Taxonomy (GTDB): domain Bacteria; phylum Bacillota; class Clostridia; order Acetivibrionales; family DTU013; genus JAEYOM01. The sequence continues at coordinate 38,897 of DATALQ010000021.1, read as the reverse complement.
TCCCAGCACCAGAACTCATCTCCGAAGCCAAGATACTGCCGTATCATTTCAGTACCTTCCGGGGCGATAGGATGCATAAGTACTGCGGCTGTCCTGACCATATGGAACATATCGGCCAGCAGCTGTGCCCTGAATTCCTGATCGCCGGTTTCGTCAGCCTGTCTGGAACGTGCCGACCAGAACTTGTTCATATTCCTGATGTAATTATCCATAAGGTTCATTACCTGGTGGAAACGGAACTCCGACATAAGCCTTTCATATTCAAGTATGACCTCTCGCGCATCTTCTGCAATTTCCAGGCTTACGCCCATAACAGGTATCCTTCCGTCAAAATACTTCTGGGCGGTATAGAAGCAGGAACGAACAGCACGATTGAACACGTTAGACAGCAGGTTCCCTTCCTTCAGGACAGGGTCGCTATCCTTTTCGGCTGCACTGGGATTCAACGGCTTCGGCTGGAAGCTTACGCTCTTGATTCCGAGGCCCAATCCGAGGAAATGGGCACGCAACTGCTCTGCCGTATAGTATTCAAGCAGTTCTGCTGCCATCGGCGGCTTTACTGCTCCGCTGCTGCTTGCCTTTTTATTCAGGAACAGCAGGTGGTTGTTAACGATAAGCTCCGGAAGCTGCAGTTGTCCTTCGCAGGGCACCGAAGAGGGTTCCGGCCCCTGTTGCCCCATGAACATCGCCATCTCTGCCGGACCATAAAAATATACGTTGTCTTCACCGATAAACTGGTATACTCCCGCTTCACTGCTGCACCACCAGTTCTTCCAGGAATCCCCCTCTTGGCCCTGTTCTTCGAGATAAGTCATAGTGAAGGAGATCGGCGCCCAGAGTGACTCCGGCCACACCCATATCGTAAGGTTCTCCAAATCTTCGAGTGCAGGCGCCGGAACGCCCCATTCTATATTCCCGGTCAGCCTGAAAGGTACAAGCGTTTTACCCGTACGATACCTGACCGACTCAGCGCTTAATATGGCGCAGGCGTTTTCTCTGTCCTCAAGATTATCAAACACCAGTGAAAACGAAGGCTTCCTTTCTTCGTCTATTATACTGAAATGCGGCAATTTATCCGAAACTACGCTGAAAGCCTCCGATTGGTCACGTTTTATGAACACTACCGGAGGTTCCAGAAATTCCTTAATACTCTTTACGACAAACTCACGCGTACCTGGCCTGTTCTCAAGCGTTTCCACCCACTTGCGAACAAGGTCGTGAAATTTATCCAGTCTGAAGTACCAGTTCGTAACATCCCTCATTTCAGGCTTTTCACCTGAAAGCGTACTTTTTGGATTAATCAGTTCGGACGGCATATACTGGTGGCCAAGTGAGCATTCGTCCGCATAACCCCTTTCTGAGGAACAGCCTGCGATAGGGCATTGTCCAACGACCTGCCTTCCGTTCAGAAAAACTCCGAACTTTGGATCATAAAACTGAGGTGTGGTAATTTTCATGATATGACCGTTTTCATACAGGCGTTTGATGAATTTTTCCGACACTTCTTTATGGATCCCGGCTGCACGGCCTATCCCGGAACCGGCAAAAACGTTTGTGCTGATATTGTACAATTCCAGGACTTCCTTTTGCTTTTTATGATTCATCTCAACAAAATCCTGTATCGTTCCGCTGAACTCACCGCTTGCCGCAAGCTTCCTGTAATTCTCTAAAATCGGCGAACCGTAACAATCCGTTCCCGAAACGAAAATAACGTTGTCACTGCCTATTCGATCGCGCAGAAAACGGGCATAGGTGTCGGCGTGGACAAAGACGCCTCCGATGTGGCCCAGGTGAAGTTCCTTATTGCCGTACGGCATTCCCGCCGTGACAACGGCGCGTTCGGGAAATGCCGGTCTGCCTTCCTTACCGGGCAGTTTTCCGGACAGATCGCCGGACAGATTTCGGATCATGTTTTCATTATTATGTTCACTATTCATATAATACCTCCGCTTTCCATATATAATTTTGTCCTTACCTAGAAGTATTAGCCTTCCCAACTCCGCAACAACCAACTAAAAAAGCCCCCGCCTCCAGGATATTGTCCTGGGGACGAGAGCTATGCTTCGTGATACCACCCCTGTTTGCCGACGCTTCGCAGCAGCGGCCTCAACCAGTACGCCCGTAAAAATGCGGTTATACTGCGGCACGGTAACGGGTGCATCCGCTGCAGCCTACATTGGCATATTCCGGTACAATCCAAATGCTTTCGGCATACCGTTAATACCGTTCGGTGCAGTGCTCAAAGGCCTGTTCGATTCGTTCCGCCGTTCCCTTATCTCAGCCTCAGGGATCTCTGTAACATAGGAGTTCGAATTTACTTTTCCCTATCATAGCATGATTCGTATTGAAAGTATTATATTCTTACTTCAAACGTTTGTAAACTTTTTTTTGTCAGCGTCCTACCGGCTTTCCGAAATCTGTCGCACGCCTGATACTCAGCAGCTCAGGATATTTACTCAATCCTGTCATCCATTCCGGTTCATCCTTCAGGGTTTCCCTCACTGAGCGGGCGAATTTCTTACTCATGCATATAGCTTTTTGTCTATACAAAGCTGTGCGCGTTCTCTTGTCTTCTCGTCGGAAGCCAGAGCATTTTCAAGAAACCCGGGGTGTTCGTCCAGGAATGCCTTCATGGATTCGCGCGGATTTGCGGTATATTTCAACAGCATGTCATGTTGTCCCGCAGTTATGAGCCCCATCTCCATAGCTTTGTCAAAGAATTTACGGTCTATCGGTATCATTGCAAACGAGCAGATGTTATTCCTTTCAAGCAGCTCTCCTCCGCCCTGCAGCCTGTCAACCACAACAACGCTGCAGCTCAGCTGGCCGCATATATTCCTGATTGCAGGTATCCACGCCCTCTCATAGCTTGCGGCTTCATTGATCAGATCGGCTATATGCAGCACATTCGAACCGTTGATAGTCTCGGCCTCGCAGGTTTCGTCCTTATCCGTAATAACAGAACTGAGATCCTTAAATATCATGATATGCGGTTTTCCAAGCATTTTGGCAATTATCAGTGAGAAGAACCAATCGCGACGCTCTCCTCCCGAAATATAGTCGATACAGTCAAGATCGATATTGTTTTTGATGAATTCGAGCATACTGTCGATAAGTCCCTTATATATCCCGTCGCCGGTATAATTCTTTTCAACGAGCGAAAGGAGTTTCCCGGAGCAGCTCAGTTTATCCGATTTGCAGGCATCGATTTTTTCAAGAAGCTCGAGTGCCTTTTTCTCGTTGCCATAAAGAAAATGCGTGTTTATGTAATATGGGCCGATAGTGCCGGATGTGTACCAGAAGGGCTTGTCTTCGGGGCAGACCCTCACCGCATTCGTTTTGAACAACCAGTTTACCAGTTTTTCATCTGACATTTCAACTTCCTCCATAGACTATTATTCCGTTCAGTCTTCGGAACGGTCGGTTTTAATATGGCCCTGTTCCATTCTTTCCTTTTCCCTGGCTTTGACTTTATTCATATATTCCTCCCACCAATCCTGGTTTACTATCGTTCCAAGATCATTTCCAAGGTGAGTCGAATCGCCTTCCGTTACGGTATGAAATACACCGTCTTCATAGTCGATCACAGTGATTGCCGTGTTGTCGCACCAGGCTATATTACACATCTCTTCGAGCGTACATTCCCTGAAACGGCACAGCATCGCCCTTATTGCCGTGCCATGTGTCACAATGCAGATATTTTTACCTTCGTTTGAATGAATAATCTGCATCACCTCGTCGAGAAGCCTCTTCTGAAATTCCTCCATTGACTCGCCATTCGGCATTCTATGTGCATAGGGACGATTTTCCCAGGTTTCGTACTCCTCAGGCCATCGCTCTTCAAGCTCGGACCATTTCAGGTCTTCCCAGTCTCCTCCGTTAATTTCTCTGAGTTCAGCTGAGGTAATGACAGGAAGCCCTTTTGCCTCAGCGATGTATGAAGCCGTCTGCATGGTGCGTTTCAGGCTGCTCGAGTAAATGACGTCAATATCGGTATCCTTTAGCCTCTCAGCGACGCGTTTGGCCTGCAGATGGCCCTTCTCAGTTATCTCCGAATCCGTCCATCCGTGGAACCGCCTGATTTTATTGCCTTCCGCCTCCGCGTGCCTCACAAAAACCAATCTGGTCCTCATAGAAACTCCTTCGTCCCATAGGTCTCAATTCAATCATTCAGCACCAGCTTGCCTGTGATATCGCCGACAGAATGCAAACCGTGCCTTTGCATATATTTTTCTATACCTTCGCATACTTTTATGCAGGCGTCGGGATAAATAAGTCCCGCAGTACCGACCATCACGGCCGATGCGCCCGCCAGCAGAAATTCGACGGCGTCATTTCCGTTCGTTATTCCTCCCATGCCTATCACCGGTATTTTTACTGCTCGCGAGACCTCATAGACCATCCTTACTGCAACGGGCTTTACAGCGGGTCCCGAAAGTCCGCCGGTATTATTGGCCAGAATAGGCCTCCTCATCTCGATGTCTATTGCCATCCCGAGCAGAGTATTTATAAGTGAAAGCGAGTCCGCTCCGGCTTCCTCCGCAGCTATGGCAATCTCGGCTATATTTCCGACGTTGGGAGTGAGCTTTACGATCAGCGGCTTTGAACAATTTTTCCTGACCTGAGACGTTATTTCGCCTATTCCCGAAGCGGAATTTCCGAAAGCCACACAGCCGGCCTTCACGTTGGGACACGAAACGTTTAGCTCTATTGCGTCTATATCGGCCTCTGAAAGTATCCTCGCCATTTCACAGTATTCTTCTATGGTATTTCCTGCGATATTGGCGATAATTGCAGCAGAATACTGCCTCAGGAAAGGTATTTCCTTTTCTATGAAAGCCCTGACACCGGGATTTTGAAGACCGACACTGTTCAGCATGCCAGCCGGAGTCTCTGCAACCCTGGGCGGCTTATTGCCCTGTCTCGGTTCGAGAGTCAGTCCCTTGACACTTATGCCGCCGAGCCTGTTCAGGTCGATGAAGGGCGCATGCTCCCTGCCGAAGCCGAACGTACCGGAAGCGGCGATCACGGGGTTTTTCAGTTTCAACCCGCTTATATTTACTGCCATGTTCAAAGCTTTCACATCATACCTCCAGATCCGTTTATTCGAAAACGATATCCCTGCTGTTCAATACAGGACCGTCCTTGCAAACGTGGCTGTACTGCCAACCGTTTTCACCGGTATGGGTCTTGCAGGCACACACCAGACAGGTCCCAAAACCGCAGCCCATCCTCTGCTCCATCGATACCTCGCAGGCCGAGCTATTCTCTTCTGCGATCTGCGCCGTTTTTCTAAGCATTGGCAGCGGGCCGCAAGCGTAGATCATATCAAAATGCTCGGACAACAGGTCGTTCTTCAGGAGATCAGTCACAAAACCGTGAGTGCCGCGGCTGCCGTCGTCTGTTGCTATTTCCAGCGAAACCGAGCTTGCTCGGAACTCCTTCTCCATCACGACAAGTTCAGCCGATCTGAAGCCAAGGTATGCTCTTTTGACCACCGCTCTGCTCTCATTCAGCACGAACAGCAGCGGAAAGATGCCTATGCCTCCTCCGATCACTGCTATCCTGCCGTACCGTATATCAAGATCGAAGCCTTTTCCCAAAGGGCCGATCACATCCAGCCTTTCACCCGGCTTTTTTCTGGCGAGCAGCTCCGTGCCGCGTCCCTTTTTCTGAAAAACCAGATCATATGTCCCGTTTTTCCTGTCAACGGTGCAAACGCTGATCGGACGTCTCAGCAATGCATCGGTGCCCTCGCAGCACTTGATGTCCACGAATTGGCCCGGCTGTGCCCGGGAGGATATATATTCGGACTCAACCTTCAACCTGTATATATCCTCCGCAAGAAGATCGAGCTGCAGTACCCTGTTCGTCAATTGTTTAGGCATATTACCCTCCTCGCGCCGCTGGCGCTAAACGTCCTGTTGTCAACCGAAGACGCTCAGATCGACAACATCAAGCCCGTTGCTTTTTCTCTCCATCTCGATGCAGCTAATAACCGCTTTGGCAGTATCGAGAGAGGTCAGGCACGGTATCGACATTTCAACGGCCTTCCGCCTTATCTTGAAGCCGTCACGCTGAGGCTGGCGGCCTTTTGTCGGCGTATTTATAACAAGCTTTATATTTCCCGAAGATATCAGATCGAGTATGTTCGGAGAACCCTCGTCCAGCTTTTTTACCGCATTCGTAGCTATGCCGTGCATATTAAGCATATTTGCGGTCTTTCCGGTAGCGTAAAGTACGTAACCGAGCTTTTCGAACCGTTCCGCTATAGCGAGCAATTCAGTCTTATCCGAATCCCTCACAGTCATTAGTATACCCCCGCCCTTTTCCGGTAGTTTCATTCCTGATGCGATTATACCCTTATAAAGCGCCTCGTGGAAATCCTTGCTTATCCCAAGCACTTCGCCCGTCGATTTCATTTCAGGCCCAAGGCTCGTATCCACGTCGTGCAGCTTTTCAAAGGAAAATACCGGAACTTTTATCGCTACATATTCGGAGTTTCTATAAAGGCCGGTGCCATACCTGAAATCGGTCAGTTTTTTGCCCGTCATCAGCTTAGTAGCTATGTCTACCATCGGTATCCCCGTGACCTTGCTGATATACGGTACCGTACGGCTGGACCTCGGATTCACTTCGATCACGTACAGCTCTTCATTATAAAGCACGTACTGTATGTTTATCAGCCCGATTACGTTCAATGCCTTAGCCAGTTTATAGGAGCAGTCGATTATTTTATCGACTACGGCTTTTTTCAGCGTATTTGCAGGATAGACCGAAATGCTGTCTCCGGAGTGAACGCCTGCGCGCTCGAGATGCTCCATTATACCGGGTATCAGGATGTCATCGCCGTCGCAAATCGCGTCGACTTCTATCTCCTTGCCCATAAGGTATTTATCTACGAGTATCGGGTGCTCCTGCTTGACCCTGTTGATGATTTCCATGAATTCGGTTACATCCTTGTCGCTGTACGCAATTTCCATGCCCTGACCGCCAAGTACATATGACGGGCGTACAAGTACCGGGTAAATCAGCTCGTTTGCAGCGGCTAGCGCCTGCTCGAGGGTGTAGACCGTCCTGCCCTTGGGACGCGGTATTCCTACATCTTCGAGTATCCTGTCGAACTTTTCCCTGTCTTCTGCGGCGTCCACGTCCTTCGCCTGTGTGCCGAAGATCTTTATACCGTAGTCGCTCAGCGCATTCACGAGCTTTATTGCAGTCTGTCCGCCGAACTGTACTATTACGCCTTCGGGGTTTTCAGTTTCTATTATGTTTTCAACATCCTCTATTGTCAGAGGTTCGAAATACAGCCTGTCGGAGGTGTCGAAGTCGGTACTGACCGTCTCGGGGTTGTTGTTGGCTATGATGGTCTCATAACCCTGTTCCTTCAATGCCCATACGGAATGTACCGAGCAGTAGTCGAACTCAATTCCCTGGCCGATCCTGATCGGGCCTGAGCCTATGACGAGTACTTTCCTTCTGTCACTCTTCCTGACCTCGCTGAACTGGTCGTAGGTGGAGTAATAATATGGTGAAACAGCTTCGAATTCGGCTGCGCAGGTGTCAACCATCTTGTAGGCGGCATTGATCCCGTAACTCTGCCTCAGCTTCTTTATCTCTTTTCTGTCGCTTCCGGTATATTTTGCTATAACGACATCGGGGAAGCCCATTTTCTTTGCTCTTCTGAGCAGCTCGGGTGTTAGAGTGTCTATTGCATAGCCTTTAAGCGTCTCTTCCATGGTTACAAGTTCCTTGATTTTAGCCAGGAAGAAGTCGTCAATCTTGGTTATTTCATTTATTTCTTCAATGCTTATGCCTCTTCTCAATGCTTCTGCAATTACGAACAGGCGCTCGTCATTTATATCCCGGAGCTTTTTCCTAATGGTCTCCGTATCCAAAGGCTTGTAAATGTCCTGCTCCAACGTGTTAATATTGAGTTCCAGCGAGCGGATCGCCTTCAAGAGCGCCGCCTCGAACGAGCTGCTGATGGACATGACCTCACCGGTTGCCTTCATTTGCGTGCCGAGCGTCCTCTCGGCCTTAACGAACTTGTCGAAGGGCCATTTCGGGATTTTCACGACTACATAGTCAAGCGTAGGCTCGAAGCAAGCATAGGTTTTTCCTGTAACCGCATTTCTTATCTCATCGAGTCCATAGCCTATGGCTATCTTCGTCGCTACCTTCGCAATCGGGTAGCCTGTAGCTTTCGAAGCCAACGCCGACGAGCGGCTGACCCTCGGATTAACTTCGATGACCGCATATTCGAAGCTTGTCGGATGCAGTGCGAACTGAACATTGCAGCCCCCCTGTATCCCAAGCGCAGAAATTATCTTCAGCGATGCGGTCCGGAGCATCTGGTATTCCTTGTCGGAAAGCGTCTGCGACGGCGCAACTACAATGCTGTCACCCGTGTGCACGCCTACGGGGTCTATGTTTTCCATGTTGCAGACAGTGATTACGTTGCCCTTGCCATCGCGCATGACCTCGTATTCTATTTCCTTCCAGCCCGCTATACATTTTTCTATTAAAGCCTGCCCGACCCTGCTGAGCCGCAGGCCGTTGGTCGCTATTTCATTCAATTGTTCCCTGTCGGACGCGATGCCACCGCCTGTGCCGCCAAGCGTATAGGCCGGCCTTACGATGACCGGGTACCCGATCTCCTCTGCAAAAGTCAACGCATCCTCCACTGTTGTGACGACCTTGCTTTCTATGCAAGGCTCGCTTATGCTTTCCATCGTATCCTTGAAAGCCTGTCTGTCCTCTGCCATCTTTATGGCTTCAGTCGCCGTTCCGAGCAGCTTTACACCCTGTTCCTCAAGAAAGCCTGACTCCGCAAGCTCCATCGCAAGGTTCAGGCCGGTCTGTCCGCCGAGCGTCGGCAGAAGGCTGTCCGGTTTTTCCTTTAAGATGATCTTCTTTGCTGTTTCCGCATTGAGGGGCTCTATATAAACTTTATCCGCTATATTCGTATCTGTCATTATAGTGGCCGGATTGCTATTTACGAGGACGACTTCCACACCTTCCTCACGAAGCGCCTGGCAGGCCTGAGTTCCTGCGTAATCGAATTCGGCCGCCTGACCTATTATGATCGGTCCGGAACCAATGACCATTACTTTCCTGACATCATTACGTCTTGGCATGTTTATCTCCTTTCCAATCCTCCATCATGCTTGTAAAACGGTCGAACAGATAAGCCGTGTCGGCCGGCCCGGGAGAGGCTTCGGGATGAAACTGCACCGTAAATACCGGAACGTTCATGTATCTGACGCCTTCGACCGTACCGTCGTTCATGTTCCTGTGACTGACCTTCATAACCGAACTGTCCAGACTGTCCTCTATTATCGTGTAGCCATGGTTCTGAGAGGTAATGTAGGTAAGGTCCCGATCCAAATCCTTTACGGGATGGTTGCAGCCCCTGTGACCATATTTCAGTTTTTCAGTATCACCGCCCATTGCGAGCGCAGTAAGCTGATGGCCGAGGCAAATGCCGAAGATCGGCTTTTTACCTATCAATTCCCTTAGTGTTTTGATTTGCTGTCCGCAGTCCTTCGGATCACCCGGCCCGTTCGACAGCATTATGCCGTCGGGGTTCACAGCCAGCACTTCTTCTGAGGTGACGGATGCCGGGAACTGGAACACTTCGCAGTTTCTTTTCAGAAGCGACCTCACTATATTGAGCTTTATACCATAATCTATAAGTGCCACTCTCAGGCCTGTGCCCTTGTGGTGTATCATTTCCTTTACTGTTACCTGCTCTACCGGGTTCTCAACCCTGTATTCATTTATTTTCGAAAGCCTGCTTTCGAGGCTGAAATCGGGGCTGGTGGATATAATCCCCTTCATCGTTCCCTTGTCTCTGAGTATCCTGGTAAGAGCCCTTGTATCTATGCCTTCTATTCCGATAATGCCGTTCCTGCCGAGATATTCGCTCAGCGTCTCGAGCGATCTCCAGTTGTTGGGCGTCTTGCACATTTCCCTGACAACAAAGCCCTTGACTTGCGGCCTTGCGGATTCTATGTCCTCCAGGATCACCCCATAGTTGCCTATAAGAGGGTATGTCATTGTTACTATCTGCCCGCAATAGGACGGATCGGTCAAAACCTCCTGATAGCCCGTCATTCCCGTATTGAAAACGAATTCCCCGATCACTTCGCCGACTGCGCCGAAGCTGCTGCCTTCAAGGATCGTACCATCTTCAAGTGCCAAATACGCCTTCATTGTGATCACCCCTGTCTCATGTGAATTGCTTCTTTTCTTCTATCTTTCCTGCTTTTTGTTGCTGCCATATCATATATGCGTTTCTTCAAGCGCATCGTTTATCTCATCTCTCATCCTTACCGCCTCTGCCCTTGCAGCCTCGTCAAACTCATCCTCGCTGTATTTATCCTTCCACTTTTCGGACTTCCACGCGCACATTATGCTGCGTGACGCATTTACGATTGCACCAAGTCCGTCGCCGTTGAACGAGCTTACCACGTCTTTCGCCGTTCCGCCCTGTGCTCCGTAACCCGGAACAAGTATATACGCCTTTTTCATAATTTCCCTCAGCACCTTCGCCTGCTCGGGCCAGGTGGCGCCGACCACAGCCCCGATACTGCTGTAACCCGATTCTCCAATAACTTCGCTTCCCCATTCGTCGACAAGCGAGGCCACCCTTTCGTATATACTGCTTCCGTCTTGCAGTAGAAGATCCTGAAACTGGCCCGACGATTTGTTTGAGGTCTTTACAAGCACGAATATCCCTTTGCCGTATTTTGAGCAGTTATCCGTGAATGGCTTGATTCCGTCAACCCCAAGATAGGGGTTCACAGTCAGCGCATCGGTATCGAATGCCGTAAATTCGCCTTCTCCGATCTGAGTCTTTCCCAGATACGCTGCGGAGTACGCCTCCGCCGTAGTGCCTATATCGTTTCTCTTGCCGTCAGCGATTACAAGCAGCCCTTTCGATTGCGCATATGCGCAGGTCTCATGAAACGCTTTGATGCCTTCGATTCCGTACATTTCATAATATGCGAGTTGCGGTTTAACGGCGGGCACGATATCGCACACTGCGTCGAGCAGTCTTTTATTGAAGCTCGTTATTGCTGCTGCAGCACCCGCAAACCCCGCCCCGTGCTCTTCAAACGCCCGGGCCCTCATTGCCATCGGCACATACTCGAGTTTAGGGTCGAGACCAACCACTGTGGGGTTGCTGCATTTTCTGATGCCCGCTATAAGTTTGTCGATAAACATTTTTTCCGCCATTGCCGTCCTCCGTATCCGTTACCTTTTTATTCCGTATATTTCTGCCTTACAGCATTACCTTGTCGCTCACTATTACCCTGCCGTTTACAATGGTACCCCAGACGGATCCGGTCAGCTTCATACCGCCGAAGGGTGAATTTTTCGATTTCGACTTGAATTTTGAAACATCCACCGTATATTCGTCTTTAAGGTCTGCGATAGTGATGTCCGCAGCACTTCCTACCTCCAGAGTCCCCTTGCTGATGCTGAGTATCTTAGCGGGATTGAGGCTCATTTTTTCAACAAGCTTTGAAATGCTGATCCTCCCCGGCTTAACAAGATGTGTCAGTGCCAGCGGCAGGGCTGTTTCGAAGCCTATTATCCCATTAGCCGCAAGGCTGAATTCAACTGTCTTTTCATCCCTGTGATGCGGTGCATGATCCGTTGCTATAATATCTATCGTATCGTCTGCAATTCCGTCGATAATCGCCTTTACGTCTTCATCGGTCCTTAGCGGCGGATTGACCTTTGCATTTGTGTTGTAACCTTCGCATGCATTCTCGGTCAGTGAGAAATAGTGCGGGCAGGTCTCACATGTGACCTTTACTCCCCGTTTTTTTGCGTTCCTTATCAGATCGACCGACAAGGCTGTGCTCACATGTGCTATATGGATCGGCACTCCAGTATACTCAGAAAGTATAAGTTCCCTTGCAACCATGGTTTCCTCAGCGGCAGCCGGTATACCCTTGAGGCCCATGATCGTCGACATGTAGCCTTCGTTCATTACGCCTTCCTCTGCGAGATCGAGATCCTCACAGTGGGAGATCACCGTTATATCGAACATCGACGCATACTGCAGAGCTTTTTTCATCAGAGAGGAGCTCTTTACAGGTTTGCCGTCGTCCGATATCGCTACTGCACCGGCAAATTTGAGCTCTCCTATCTCGGCGAGCTCTTCCCCCTTCTGTCCCTTCGATATTGCGCCTATTGGGTAAACGTTGACATAGCCCTCCTGCCTGGCCTTGCTGATTATATACTTTATGATTGCTTCATTATCAGCCACAGGGTTTGTGTTGGGCATACAGGCTATCGAGGTAAAACCGCCCATTGCCGCGCTCCTTGTACCGCTTTCAATATCTTCCTTGTATTCGAAGCCCGGATCCCTCAGATGGCAGTGAGCGTCAACCAGTCCCGGGAGCACGTACAGCCCCTTGGCGTCAATCACCTCGCAGCCTTCCTCATCGAGCCCTTTTTGAATTTCTGCAATTTTGCCGTCCACGGCCAGCAAATCGAAAATTCCGTCGATCCCGGTTTTTGCATCTACTATGTGTCCGTTTTTAATTAGAAGCTTCATTGCTATTCCTCCTGGTCAAAAGATACAGCAGCGCCATTCTTACCGCTACACCGTTGGTTACCTGCTCGTCTATCACAGAGTTCTCATCGCGCGCAACCGAGCTCGTAAGCTCGACACCCCGGTTTATCGGGCCCGGATGCATTATTATCGCATCCTTTTTGGCCAGCTGCAGCCGGTTGTCGTCCAGTCCGAAGAACCTCGAATATTCCCTAACTGTAGGAAACAGGGCTTTCTTCTGCCTCTCGAGCTGCAGTCTCAGCGCCATCACGATATCCGCGTCTATAAGCGCTTCGTGTATCGTGTTGAAAACCTTTGCGCCCGTCTGTTCGATATCGGGCGGCATTAGAGTCGCAGGACCGGCCAGTGAAACCTCGGCCCCCATTTTTGTCAGCCCCCATATATTGCTTCTTGCTACACGGCTGTGGTAGATATCTCCCAGTATGGCTACTTTCAATCCTTTGAGAGTGCCTTTTTTCTCCCTCATTGTAAACATGTCCAGCAGCGCCTGCGTCGGATGCTCATTCATCCCGTCTCCGGCATTGATAACGCTGGCCTTGACGTTTTGAGCCAGAAGATGCGGCGCTCCCGACTGGGGATGCCTTATAATGATTACGTCCGTCCCCATTCTGTCGATCGTCCTGCCTGTGTCTATCAGAGTCTCTCCCTTTGAAACACTGCTGGCAGAGGCGGAGATGTTTGCAGCGCTCGCGCTCATGTATTTTGATGCAAGTTCGAAGGAAAGCCTCGTCCTCGTGCTGTTTTCATAAAACAGGGTGATTATCGATTTGCCCTGCAGGTGAGGAGTCTTCTTATTGTTTGACAAAACCACGTATTTCATGGCCTTGGCAGTATCGAGTATATATTCTATTTCCTCAGCGGAAACATCCTTTAGCCCCAGCATATCTTTTGATTTCAGATTCATATAGCCTACCGCCTCCAGTACTGTTTATCAGTTATCCTTCCTATAAAAAAGAGTAAGGATGATTCCTTACTCAATGCTTCATTCCAACTTCCAGATCACTTAAAGTAACAACATTTACTTTGTCAATATCAAACAGTTTGACGTTTACGACTTCCGTTTTCGAAGTCGGGACGTTCTTTCCGACGTAATCCGCTCTGATCGGCAGCTCCCTGTGCCCCCTGTCGATCAGGATCGCAAGCTGTATCATTCTCGGCCTTCCTATGTCCATAAGGGCATCTATTGCCGAACGCACGGTCCTGCCGGTGTAAATGACGTCGTCCACAAGAACGACTACCTTGTCCGTAACAGGAAAGTTGATCTCGGTACCGTTTACGACAGGATGCTCGGACAGCATACTCAGATCGTCACGGTAGAAGGTGATATCCAGTATTCCGACCGGCACTTCCTTTCCCTCGACCTCGCGTATTTTCGATGCGATCAGTTTGGCAAGCGGTACTCCTCTTCTCTGGATGCCGATAAGGTACACGTTATCTATGCCCTTGTTCTTTTCGATAATCTCGTGCGCGATCCTCGTAACTGCTCTCATGATCCCGCTCTCATCCATTATTTCTGCCTTGTCGATCATACCTCGGACCTCCCTCCCGTTTTAGTTATTGTTAACCCTAATCATAATTCCCTTCAGAATCAAAAAAGCTTCCGGCCCAAAGGCAGGAAGCATGATCATCAAAGGTTTAAAACCTGTAATACACCAGCAAATGCTACCCTTCCAGCCTCTCGGGACTAATTAAAAGGTCATTTAAGATTTAGTTGAATTTATATTACCATACTGATATTTTCTTGTCTATAGGATTTATAAATATTATGCTTTTATCTTAAATTGTGATACTACCTTTATTAATGAATCGGATTTTTCTTTTGCCGATTCCGCCAGCTTAATAACATCATTTGACATCTCAGCTATACCCGAAGCATCCTGCGCAATGCTCGAGGCTCCCTGCGCCTCCTCGTTAGATGCGCTTGAAATCTCATTTATGGCTTTAACCATGTTGTCTATGGAGGCCAGAAGTTCCTCCGAAGTTGCGCTGAAATCCGTAACCATATCATTTATGGCTGATGTATCTTCAGTGTACTGTTCGCTGGTATCGACCATATAGTCATAATCCTTTGCCACCTGCTTGTCGATGAATTCAAGTACTTCTTCTGAACTGGATGAAAGGTTGTTTACAGCTTCATATATAATTTTTGTGACACTTTGTATCCTGGTAACCGTATTCCTTGAATCTTCAGCCAGTTTTCTGATCTCTTCGGCCACGACTGCGAAGCCCTTACCTGCCTCACCTGCTCTTGCAGCTTCTATGGCGGCATTCAATGCAAGGAGATTGGTTTGTGAGGTGATCGCAAGTATAGCTTCCGACAGCTCATTTATCTGATTGACAGCCTTCGATTGTTCTATTGCTCTCTGCAGTTCATTTTTCGTTCTTCCGTATATCTCTTTAGCGTTACCTTTCGAGGTCTCCGCATTTTTATGCATTTCTTCCGCCATTTTATTGACATTGCTGACTTTTACGGCGCCATCCTGTGCTTTTGAGGCTATTGAACCAACAGCGTCTTCTATCTCTGTTGAGGTAGCATTCATCTCTTCGGTTGAAGAAGCCGTTTCCTCCGTGCTTGCCGATAACTCTTCCGTTGTTGCCGAAATACCCTCGATGCTCTTGTTGAGTTTGTACATTCCGTCGTTTATATTATCAAGTATATGCCCGACCTCGTTCGATCCGTCAATGACATGTTTTACGGTTTTTCTGAACGATTGCTGCATAGTTTGAATTGCATTTGCCAGTATGCCTATCTCATCATCGGATTTAAGAAGCTTTTGAGGAACATCGTTTGAAAAATCTCCGGAAGAAACCTTATTAAGGAATTCGGCCGCAGCCTTGATCGGCTTCGATATCTGCATAGCCAGAAAATAAGTTATGATCAAACCTGCCAGTATAAATATCAATGACAAAACGATCATCCGTGAACCAAGTTCATTTACTTTAGCTATCACTTCGGACTCTGGAGCTGTAAGCGCCAAAGACCAGGATGTTCCCTTAACGGGCGTATAGGCCATGAATTTGGTGACGCCATTATATGAATACTCTCCTGTTCCCTCTTTTCCTTCCATCATTTGTTTTTCCAATTTAACCAAGGATTCAAGCCCGGGGTCCTTTTTAACGTTTTCCAGATCATTATCCATTTTTATTACGAGGTTTTGATCCTTATGTGCTATCGTAGTACATTCATTATTTATCATGTAAGCCGATCCGTTTTTTCCGAAGTGAACGTCGTTAATATACGTACTCAGTTCATTTCCATCGCGCGTCGCAACAAGAACACCTTTAATTGTATCGCCTTCTTTTATTGGCGCTGCGTAGCAGATCACTACCTTGTTGTTCGACTTGCTCAAAATCGGATCCGAAACATTACTTTCGCCTGCCAATGCCTTCTTGAAATAATCTCTGTCAGCGATATTTATGCTTTTGTCTCCATTGGAATATTGTATATTGCCGGCAGTATCTGCAATACCCATTTTCAAATGCCCGCTTCGTTCGGCTTCCTGATTCAAAATGTCCAATTTTTCAGTTGTGGTGAGTTCCTCGCTTTTTATGTCATCATCGCCCGCAAGCAGTTCCAACTTATCGATCTGTGAGGTAATCCTGCTATTAACGACCTCTGCAGCTTCCTCGGCCATCTGGGGCAGAATATCTTCGATATATTCCATCTGCATTTTCGAAGCTTCCAGATAAGTCATTATTCCAAATCCCAAAGAAACAACAGAAATCAAAATCCCGAAAAAAACAGTCAATTTTAACTTGATGCTTCTGATACGCATAATATTATCTCTCCTGGTACGATTAATTTAACTCTTATATCAAAGCTGGTACATGAGATAATATTATTCGACGAAGAATTTCAAATTTCCTCTTGTTTTATTGAAATATTTCAATATTCGTAGATTTGCACAAAGATCAGTCTTTTTATCGGTCTTTTGACCCGCCCCTGAGCCTTTCAACCAGCTCATTGAATTCGCGCGGCGGAGCTGCTTCAAATTCCATATATTCGCCGGTGCCTGGGTGGACGAAACCAAGCACTCTCGCGTGCAGAGCCTGCCCCTCAATGCCGTACGCCTGCTTTTTCCTGCCATAAACAGTATCACCGACGAGAGGATGCCCGATGTACGACATATGTACCCTTATCTGGTGCGTCCTGCCGGTCTCAAGCTGCAACTCCAGAAGAGTTGCCGATTTGAAGCGCTCCAGCACCCTGAAATGCGTTACAGCCCTTCGCCCGTTCTTCAAATTTACAGACATTTTTTTACGTTCGACGGGGTGCCTTCCTATCGGTGCGTCAACCTTTCCGCTGTCCTCGATAATAACGCCCTCCGCAACTGCCGTGTATATCCTTCTTATATCATGTTCCTTGAGCTTGTCCGACAATATGGCGTGGGAATTGTTGTTCTTGGCAACGACGAGTACGCCGGAGGTATCCTTGTCTATCCTGTGAACGATACCCGGCCTGATGACCCCGTTAATGTCGGAAAGCGAACCGCTGCAATGCTTAAGCAGCGCATTGACGAGAGTTCCCTCGTAATTTCCGGCCGCGGGATGGACTACCATGCCTCTTGGCTTGTTGATAACGATTATATCCTTGTCCTCGTAAAGGACATCCAGCGGGATGTCTTCCGCTTTCACTTCAAGGACCTTCGGCTCAGGCACGGAAACGCTCGCACGGTCTCCCGATCTCAGCCTGTATCCGGTCTTAACCGGCTTTCCGTTGACCAGTATGTTTCCATCCGTTATCAGCTTTTCAACGTGAGTCCTCGAAAACCTTCCCAGTTTGGCAGTCAGCCAGACATCCAGCCGTTTTTCTGCTTCATCTTCCGTTATTTCAAAAATCTCATTTTCCATATTTCAGTTCATCCTATTTTTTTGCCGGCGATTCCTTGTAGATAAAAATAACGTATATGGCCAGCAGTATTGTACCGCACGTTACCGCTATATCTGCGGCATTGAATATGGGGAATTCGTAGCTGCCGATATAAAAGAACAGAAAATCGGTAACCTTGCCCTCAAACAGCCTGTCTATATAGTTGCCCAAAGCGCCGCCAAGTATCAGGGACAGAGACAACCTGAGAAAACCGCTTTTATTTTTCACCATAATATAAATGATAATAGCTGCAATGACCGGGGTAAGCGCCAAAAAGAATATCCTGCCGTTCTGAAGTATTCCCCAGGCCGCCCCCGGGTTCTTATGGAGCGTAAGGTAAAAGAATTTATCGACGACAGGGATCATTTGCCCGGGCTCGATGTTCTTTACCACTATATATTTCGAGATACGGTCAAGTATTATTACTAAAACCGAAATTAGTATCCAGATCATAAAAATCCTCCAATATTGTAAAGTCTTATACATCCTGACCCGGTATATTAGCTGGCAATTGGTCAATCGCTCGATCATCAAACGTTCAATCGTTCATTTATCTTCAGAAATACGTTCAATACGCAGTTTCTGGCTTATACCAGCTGGTAAAACCTTCAAAATGGTTCCAGGTATCGGGGTCCAGCGGACCTCTTAGCCTTTTCCCGTAAACCATGGCGTCACGCAGGAAATACAGGCCTATATACGGGGTGTCGTTATAGAGCTGATCCTCAAGTGCTTTTAATATGGTCTTTCTTCTATCGTCGTCCGTTTCGCTGAATAGTGAGGCTACATTTGCATCTACGGCCGGATTGATATAACCTGATACATTGAACGCACTTCCGCCTGCTCCGGCCAATGATACGGGAAGGTAACCGAGGGAATACAGGTAAGATAGATCGGGAATCTGAGGTATCCTGCAGCCGATGAATGCCATATCGTATTTTGACGCTGTTACGCTGTTCATAAGGTCGTTCCAGGCGACCTGCTTGATCTCAGCGGGTATTCCTGCTCTCTGAAGCTGTGCGCAAATCTTCTGCGCAGCGCGTACCCTTATGCTGTTGTTGGAATTGACAAGCAGGCTTACTTTGAGATATCTCCTCACTCCGACAATGTATTTGTAATAACCGTCGTTTCCGAGCTTCCAACCCCCTGCCAAAAGAGCTTCCGACGGTGTTTTCGCAGCTATCGCCGACGACGTAGTGCTGTTGATTATAGCCGCCTGTGTGGTATACTCGGAAGTCGGGAACGGTATTGCCGATACTGCCTTGACCCCTTCCGTTCCGGATATCCAGCTTTCCTGAAGAATTGGCAGTCTGGAGGCTTCGGCTTCACCAGGTAGTACGTCGTTTATGATTTCATCCCTGTCGATGGCGAGGTCTATTGCCTTTCTGGCAAATTGATCCGAAAATACAGGATTCCTGGTATTGATAGCAAGGAATTCATAATTGCGGGATGTGTATTTTTTTATGACCAGGTCGGTTCTTCCCTTGTATTTTGACAGGTCGCTGGCAGGTATCCCGGCAACGTCAATTTCTCCTAACTGAAATGCTCCCATTGCATCATCCGGACTTTTGAATATATTGGCCTGTATCGTTTCTATATACAACCCTTTATCAGCAGCTGCAATGCCGCCATCGGTCAATGTCCCGGCCAATTTTCCACCGCCGTCTGCATTCTCCCCT
This sequence comes from Clostridia bacterium, assembly GCA_036260935.1. Classification (GTDB taxonomy): domain Bacteria; phylum Bacillota; class Clostridia; order Acetivibrionales; family DTU013; genus JAEYOM01. The sequence goes on along the minus strand of DATALQ010000021.1, from coordinate 19,756 downwards.
GTACCGTCTTCAGAAGCGGAGTTTGCTTCAGAAAGCTGCCACCAATCCTTGTTGGCCTTCATGATCACATTTTTTTCAGGAGTATACGAAACATAGTTGTATGCCCCGGTGCCTACAGGAGTGAATTTCTTGGACGAACTCAGCACATCCTTCACGTCGAATTGATGTTTTGGTATTATAGGAAAAGACATCATTTCGGGCAGAAAAGAATTGGGTTTTGCCAGAGCTATCCTGATGTTGGATGAATCAACGGCAACGCATGTTACAATGTTCTGAAGCAAAGGCTTGTAAACAGAGTCGATGCTGTTGTTCTGAAGGGTTTGTATGGTGAACTCCGCGTCGTAAGCGGTAAATGCTTCGCCGTCCTGCCATCTGACGCCGTTTCTGATGTGAAAATCCCAGATCAAGCCGTCTGGAGATACCGTCCAGCTATCCGACAATACCGGTACGGCTTTCTGATTTTTATCGAGCCGAGTCAGACCTTCATAAATAAAATTCAAAAAGTCCGCCGTATATGTATTTTTCGTAAGCAGCGGGTTAAGCGTGTCGGGCTCGGTAGTAAATAAATTCAGTGTCCCGCCCGGAACCGGCCCCTTGTCCAGTATATCGTAGTCCTCAAACTGCCCGGTGCCCTCATTGCTATTGTATTGCAGCAGCTGTTCCGGACCCATTCCGGTCTGGCAGGCTGTCAATAATGTGCATATCAAAAGAAAAACAAGTATATTTAAGGATTTTTTCATAGGATACCCCTCAAGCCCTTATCTGCATGAACGCTGCAAGACTGCCAGTCCTGCAGCTGTCGCCCCTGTATGAGAAAAACAGGTCTCTTCGGCATTTTGTACATATGCCGCAATTATGTATGTTTTCGGATGCAAGGCCTTCACTAAGCAGTTCATCGCGTATTATCCCCTGCAGGTCTATCTTCAGTTTCCCTTCGCCGGCCCTGCGGTAAAAAGCTGCATTGTCAAACTTGTCTGCAAACAGGCTGTAAACGTCTTCATCGACTTCAAAACAACAGCTCCCGATAGACGGCCCCAAAACGGCTATAATTCTTTCGGCTCGAAGCTCGGGAACACCTGTGAGACTTTTTACAGCTTGTGAAGCTATGTTGTTCAATGTACCTCTCCACCCCGAATGTATCAAGGCAGCCGCTCTCGTTTCAGGTTCGAACAAAAAGACCGGTACGCAGTCGGCATGCGAAGTAACAAGCGTTACACCCGGCGTTACTGTAGCGAGTCCATCTATTCCTATTATGTCGCTTTCTTTTGAAAAGCCCTTGCCCTTGTCTTTTTCTTCGACAAAAACGATCTTCGTATCGTGTACCTGATTTGTCAAGACAAGGCTATCCTTGTCGATCCCCAGAGAATCGCACAATATACCGTAATTGGTCAGTATGTTTTCCCTGGTGTCTTTTCTCTTGAATCCCAGGTTCAGCGTGCTGCACTCTCCGGAACTCACGCCACCGTCCCGTGTGCTGAAGCAGTGTATAAGTCTGTCGCCGTACTTTTTCAGGCATTCGAACTCGATATATTTCAATTCACCGTCGGTAACGAGTATCGTACCATTACCGATCTCCTGTGATGTTTTCAACAAAACGGCCTCCGCTGCTGGATTTGACTCATTATCAATATTACCATAACCGGTTCACATACTCAATATACTCGTACTTCAAAATCACCGGCGCATGCAGCGTTTGATCCCGCTATGTTCCATGAAATACAAAAGGCTGCCGGTTTATTATCGGCAGCCATGTCCCAGAAACCGCAAATCATCTCCTGGGTTCCACAATAAGCTTTATGGCCGTTCTTTCTTCCCCATCTATAATGATATCGGTAAAGGCAGGGATACAAATCAATTCAATGCCTGACGGCGCTACAAAACCGCGTGCTATAGCTACAGCCTTCACAGCCTGGTTCAATGCTCCCGCACCTATCGCCTGCATTTCCGCCGTTCCCCGTTCTCTTATGACTCCTGCCAGTGCTCCTGCTATAGAATTTGGGTTGGATTTTGCTGAGACTTTTAAAACATCCATGATTTTTACCCCCTAATGCATACAATAATATTGAATAAAAAGTAATTCTACATTATTATTCAAAATCCTTTTTATTTAGTTAAAAAATTGAAATTTTGATAATTTGCATAATAAAAAGGGGGTTTTATGGTCAATATACCCAAACATTCCGACCGTTTATAAAGCCGAAATTTTAGAGATACGCCTGATATATGTTGATCTGCCGGTCTTCTCGTCGATTTCGAGATAAACGGCATTGAACTGGAGCGCTCCTTTAGCGACCTCAAAACGCACAGGCATACCATTTACAAATTTATCTATAACGATATCCCTTTCTACACCTATAATACCCTCATAGGGTCCGGTCATGCCGACGTCGGATATGAATGCAGTCCCGCAGGGAAGTATCCGTTCATCGGCTGTCTGGACATGGGTATGCGTTCCAAGCACGGCGCTGACTCTTCCGTCTGCGTACCATGCCAGCGCACATTTTTCCGATGTCGCTTCTGCATGTATATCTACAATGACTGCTTTAACCTTGCTCTTGATATATTCAAGTTCCCTGTCCAGCGCTTTGAACGGGCAATCTACGGGATCCATGTAGACGCGGCCCTGCAGATTTATGATCCCGAGCCTTCCGCCGATTATAGCCGAGCCTTTGCCGGGCAGCCCGGACGCATAGTTTGCCGGACGCACTATCCTGTTGTCCGAATCTATGAAATTGGTAATTTCCCTTTTGGACCATGTGTGGTTTCCCATTGTAATACCGTCGATGCCGCCCGCATACAATTCCTGCGCCAGCACACACGTAATACCTGAGCCGCCTGCCACATTTTCGCCATTTGCTATACAATAGTCGAAAGACAGCTCCCTGCGTATCTCATTCAAATATTCCTTAATTGCTTTTCTGCCTGGACTTCCTACTATATCTCCAATAAACAGTACTTTCAAAACAGGTTCCTCCGTTGCTTAGCATGTGCTTATATCAGGCACTTGCGGCTGATTATGTCTCTAAATAAAACTCGGGGGCATCGAGCCCCTCTCGTTTTTAAAGCAAGACTTCGCACAGCTTATTGCGCCAGCACATAAGCTACATTATTATGCTGCGCAGCAATTCTACTATGCTTCATACTATAACATAAAAAGCGTGTTTTCACACGCTTTTTATGTCCAGCCAAAGGCTTATTTACTTAGCATATTCAATTGCCCTGGTCTCACGGATCACATTTACTTTGATCTGTCCGGGATACTCAAGCTCACTTTCGATCTTTTTGACGATCTCTCTGGCTTTCAAAACCATATCGTCATCGGATACGTCTTCCGGCTTGACAATGATCCTGATTTCCCTGCCCGCCTGTATTGCATAGCATTTTTCAACGCCCGGGAAGGAATTTGCGATCTCTTCAAGTTTTTCGATCCTCTTGATGTAAGACTCAAGGGTTTCCCTTCTGGCGCCAGGTCTTGCAGCAGATATGGAATCTGCGGCCTGTACCAGTACGGCAATCAGTGAAGTAGGTTCGACGTCACCATGATGCGCCATGATCGCATTGATAATGGTATCACCTTCTCTGTACTTCTTCGCAATGTCTGCTCCGATAGTTACATGAGAACCTTCGATTTCATGATCAATGGCTTTACCTATGTCATGCAGAAGACCTGCTCTCTTGGCAAGTACTACATCTGCTCCGAGTTCAGCTGCCATTGCGCCCGCAAGGTTTGATACCTCAATGGAATGATTCAGCACGTTCTGGCCGTAACTTGTCCTGAATCTAAGCTTACCGAGAAGCTTGATTATTTCAGGGTGCAGTCCGTGTACTCCGGTTTCAAAGGTTGCTCGGTCGCCTTCCTGACGGATTGTATTCTCAACTTCCTTCTTTGCCTTCTCAACCATTTCTTCTATCCTTGCAGGATGAATTCTGCCGTCAAGGATCAGTTTTTCAAGTGTGATCCTCGCTACTTCCCTTCTAATGGGGTCAAATCCTGAAAGAATAACAGCCTCGGGTGTATCGTCTATGATCAGGTCGATTCCAGTAAGCGTCTCGAGCGTCCTGATATTTCTTCCTTCACGTCCGATGATACGTCCCTTCATTTCATCATTAGGCAATGGCACTACAGATACTGTAGTCTCAGATACATGGTCTGCGGCACATTTCTGGATTGCAGTTGCAACGATATCTCTGGCTTTTCGATCTGCCTCTTCCTTTGCTCTGGCTTCAAGATCCTTGACCAGGATCGCCAGTTCATGCTTGACCTCATCCTCCACATCCCTGATGAGATACTGTTTGGCGTCTTCGATGGATAGCCCGGAGATCCTTTCCAGTTCTTCCAGTTGCTTTTTCTGGAGTTCTGCAAGCTTTTCCTGTGTTGCCTGCACATCCTTCAATTTCTTGTTCAGAGTTTCATCTTTCTGTTCCAGCGCCTCAACCTTTTTGTCCAGTGTTTCTTCCTTCTGGACCAGACGCCTTTCCTGCCGTTGAATTTCGTTTCTTCGTTCTTTGATTTCCCTGTCCAGTTCCATTCTGCTTCTGTGAACCTCTTCCTTTGCTTCCAGAAGAGCTTCTCTCTTTTTACTCTCGGCTGTTTTCAGAGCGTCGTTCACAATTCGTTTCGATTCCTGCTCTGCACTGCCGATTTCAGCTTCTGCATCACTTTTCCTGCGGTTATATCCCATACGGAACGATATAAACGAAGCAATCACTGCTCCAATTACAAGGCCAATCAAAATCCCAAAAACCCATTCCAAGTTTACACACACCTCCTCATATTCAGTTTTCAATGGTCAATGCCGGTCGCATGGGCGAGCAGTCGATGTGAATCGACGACCAGCCCCGGTTGCATGGGCGAGCAGTTGACCTATGGTCAACGACCAGCCCCGGCTTAAAACCGGCTATTCATAATGTACGGATGGCCTGAGCCATCCGTTATTAAACGAAATACAAATTAATTGTAAACTTTTTTATTTTTTATGTCAAGAAAAACAAAACCAGCGTCTTAAGTGCCGTTTCGCGCTCTGCCCCTGCTTTTGCGGGCATCCTTCTTCATATCGCTTCTGCCAATCCTCTCCCTAACCATACTTGGTTTTCCTTTTATGGTAGTATCCCTTGTTTCTGATCTTCTCCTGTTTCTACCGCTGCTTTTTTCCGGGACAAAACCTGCATCGGGCTTTTTCCCGCTTTCTCTTGCTGCTTTTCCGCCATTTTTACCACGGTCAGCATCCATCAAGTCCCGTTTTCCACTGTGTTCGGGAAATACAAGGCAATCTCTTCCGAATCCGATAAGATCCTCCCTGCCTGCCAGACGCAGCGCTTCTCTTACAAGATGCCGGTTTTCCTTTTTCCTGAACTGCAGCAAAGCTCTCTGCATTGCCTTTTCCTGCTGTGACTTCGGAACATATACCTTTTTCATGGTCCTTGGATCAAGCGAAGTATAAAACATGCAGGTTGACAGCGAACCGGGTGTAGGGTAGAAATCCTGCACCTGTTCGGGTGTACAGCCTTTTTTTTTCATGTAAACCGCAAGTTCGATCGCGGCGTTGAGATCGCTCCCAGGATGGCTCGACATCAGGTATGGCACAAGATATTGATCCTTTCCGATGTCCCTGTTTATTTTTTCATATTTTCTGACAAAGGCGTCGTAGACCTTTTTCCCGGGCTTGCCCATTTTTTCGAGTACCCTGTCGGACACATGCTCGGGCGCAACCTTAAGCTGTCCGCTTATGTGATGCTCGCACAGTTCACGGAAGAACTCGTCGTTTTCATCCAGCATCAAGTAATCATACCTTATACCCGAACGAATAAAGACTTTTTTTATTCCCCTGAGACCGCGAAGCTTCCTTAGCAGTTCGAGATACTCGCGGTGATCGACTTTCAGGTTTTTACAGGGCTGCGGATACAGGCACTGCTTGTTTTTACAGGTCCCGTATTTTTTCTGCCTCTCGCATGCCGTATCCCTGAAGTTTGCCGTCGGCCCCCCGACGTCGTGTATATAACCCTTGAATCCAGGCTGTTTCACGAGTATTTCCGCCTCATCCATGATAGAAGCCTGGCTGCGTTTTTGAATGACCCTTCCCTGGTGAAAATTCAAAGCACAGAAGGAACAGCCTCCATAACAACCGCGATGGCTGGTTATACTGTACTCTACTTCCTTTATCGCAGGTATACCCCCGGCATTTTCATACACAGGATGATATATCCTCTCGTATGGCAGTGAATATACCCTGTCGAGTTCTTTTTCCGTCATAGGAAAAGCGGGCGGATTCTGAACGACAAAGCGGTCGTCGTGCTGCTGAACCAGCATTTTTCCGTTAAGGGCGTCCTGCTCGTTATATTGCAGCATGAACGCTTCCGCATAGGTCCTTTTGTCGGCAGCTACTGCTTCGAAAGATGGAAGCTTTATAAAATCGGCTTCAGGCAGTCCGGCTTCACGGGTCAGATATGCAGTACCTCTGATATTCCTCAGTTTGCTTATCGGCGCGCCTTTTGCCAGCAGTCTGGCTATTTCGAGCAGCGGTTTTTCACCCATGCCGTATATCAGTAGATCAGCCTTGCTGTCGAGAAGTATTGACCTTCTGACCTTGTCTTCCCAGTAGTCGTAATGGGCAAATCTCCTGAGGCTTGCCTCTATTCCTCCGATTATCACGGGGACTCCCTTGAAAGCTTCCTGTATCCTGTTGGCATAGACGATATCGGCCCTGTCAGGACGAAAGCCCGCCTTTCCGCCGGGAGAATAGCTGTCTTCATTTCTGGGCTTTTTGCTTGCGGTATAATGATTGACCATGGAATCTATAACTCCGGAAGAAATGAGCACAGCAAGTTCAGGACGTCCTAACCTCATGAAGTCTTCAACACTATGCCAGTCCGGCTGAGCAATGATCCCTACGCGATAGCCTTCGCTTTCCAGGAGACGCGTAAGAATGGCGTGGCCAAAGCTGGGGTGATCCACATATGCATCCCCGCTTATATATAAAAAGTCGAGGCTGTCCCAGCCCCTGTCCTCCATATCTTTCCTGCTTACAGGCAAAAATGCCATTGCTCTCTCCTGTTACCTCTTGATACCATTCAAATAATTGTAGCACAAAAATACAGTATTTAAACATCATTTAGACTAAATTAAGGTTCAAGTTAGGTTGAATCAAGGCATCATGCGCAGGAACAGTTGCAGGCTGTATATCATAGTGAAGTCCGAATGCGGCATCAGGCACTTCAACCGGCGGCAAGGAAGCCGCCGGCGCTGCATCGTGAGCCATGGAAGGCGAATGATCAGCGCCCGCATAAGGACGAGCTGTGATGTTACAGTCTGCCTGTGACGGAGCCAGATGCAAGATTTAACCTAATTCGAACCGACCAGCTTCTTAAACTCGCTTTTACCGCGCATGCCGTCAAACGCATGATTCTCCACTATATCCTCGCGGACATTGTCATTAAGGCCGACCGCCTGCTTAAGGTTTTCTTCCGCTATTTCATATCTCCCGAGCATGGCGTAGATAGCCGCCAGATGATAGTAGAGCTCACCGTCAGAAGGCTTTATCTCCAGAGCTGATTTATAAGCTTCTATTGCATCGTTGAAATTCCTGAGCTCCGTTAATGCTGCTCCGAGAAAATAATATATCTCAAGCTCGTCCGGTTTTATATCGAGAGCGTTTCTATACGCCGCAGCTGCCTGCGTATATCGGCCTTCCTCGTAGTAACACATCCCCATATTGAAATAAAGGCTGAACTCCCCCGGTTTTCGCCTGATCGCCTCCGAATATACCTCGAGCGCCTCATCACGTTTTCCAAGGGCAGATAATGCTATTCCCAGATTGTTATAAGCGTCGGTAAAATCGGAATTTATCCTGATGGCAGACTTGTAGGCTTCTATAGCGGCATCATGGCTGCCCGACTCTTCCAGTGCCATCGCAAGGTTATAAAAGCATGAATAACTGTCGGGCTTGATTCTTATAGCTTCTTTATAAGCAGCAACGGCTTCCTTCCAGCGTTTCAGCTTTCCGCATGTGTTCGCCCTGCTGCTCCAGGCCTGAAAATGGTCGGGATTTATGCGGATAATTTCGTCAAAGACCAGAAGCGCGTCTTCGGTCTTCTTTTGCCTGACAAGTACCTTGCCCAGTTCATCACGAGCCTCTATACTGTCGTTTTGATACTTTACAGCATCCCTTAGCGCGTTTTCTGCCTCATCCAATTTACCTGCTTCAAACAGAAGTTTTCCCAGTATGAAAGCAGCACGGTAGTCATTTTGCGCTGAAGTGAGTTTCTTAAGCGTTTCTATTCCCTTTTCGGCATCTCCGGCCCTTATATAGGCAAATGCCAGGTTCTCAGTCGTTTTACCGCAGTCGTAACCTGCATCGACAGCCTTTTCATAGCTTTTTACGGCATTTTCATACTTCCCCAGCATAAAATTGGTGTTGCCCATATTATAGTGAATTTCACCGCGCTCCGGATCATCCGGGCCGGATAATTCCAGCGCCTTTTTATATGCATCCAGAGCCTCGTCATATTTCTTCAGGCAGTAACAGATTCCTGCAAGATTGTAGTAAAGCATGGAAGAGCTATTTGAGGCTTTGGAAAGAGTATCGTATATAAGATAAGCGCTTTCCGGATCTTTATCATCTTTGAGAGCATTCGCACGGCTTATACACTTCCTGAAATTCTTCTGAAGGTCTTCCGGCAGTTTTTTGAGGTCTTTTATAATCTCAGAGACCTGTATATCGTCAGCCAAAGGATTTATTCCTTCTGATGGAAGCGACCGTGGAGTACTGTCTGAAGCAGGCGCCCGTTCAACGAGACCTTCGAATGCGCCTGTAGTTTTGATCCTGCCTGTCATCGTCTTGTAATCGTAAAGAATAAAAAAAGCCGGAAGCAATATCCCGAAGCTTATATAGACTGCCTCTACATAGGGCGGCGCTTCCACATCATTTACAAAGCTTAATACGGCCAGCGGAATGGGGAATATCTGGGTACAGACAGGTATCAGCATCAGCAGACTTCTCTTTTTGAACATCCTGTAAAAGGAATACAGAAGCAATATCACCATAGAAGTGATGATAAAGCCATTGACAACGGTCACAACCATTACCTCCTGTCAATCATCAATCTCCCTTAACGTTCATCTGCATTTCCTGCCACTGTTGCCTGGATATCAGTATCTGCCTGGGTTTACTGCCTTCGAACCCGCCTACGATGCCTCTTGCCTCCATCTGGTCGACTATCCTTGCAGCCCTTGCATAACCGACCTTGAACTTTCTCTGTATAAGAGAAACTGAAGCCTGTCCGGCTTCGACAACAAGATCTATCGCTCTTGGAAGCAATTCGTCGTTATCGCCGCTGTCGTTGTTTACTGAACTGTCTTCGCTGTTTATTCCCTCAATTATGTCTTCATCATAGGCTGCACTGCCCTGTGACTTCACAAATTCTACGACCTTCTCTACTTCAGCATCGGTTATGTTTGCGCCCTGCACCCTGACAGGCTTTGCTTTTCCGACCGGATGCAGCAGCATGTCGCCTCTTCCGAGCAGCTTTTCGGCGCCCGCCATATCGAGGATCGTTCGCGAGTCTATCTGTGAAGATACTGCAAACGATATTCTGGAAGGAATGTTGGCTTTTATTACGCCTGTAATTACGTCTACGGAGGGTCTCTGAGTCGCGATCACCAGATGCATGCCTGCCGCCCTTGCCATCTGGGCAAGCCTGCAGATCGCATCTTCAACGTCATTGGGGGCGACCATCATAAGATCAGCCAATTCATCTATTATTATAACTATCTGAGGCATCATGGGCGACTCGCCCGTTCTGGCCATCAGTTCATTATAGCCCTTTATGTCTCTTACGCCCTTGTCGGCGAAAAGCTTGTACCTGTTGACCATTTCCTGCACGGCCCAGTTCAGTGCACCGGCTGCCTTCTTGGGTTCAGTTACCACAGGTATCAGCAAATGGGGGATCCCGTTATAAACACCCAATTCTACGACCTTCGGGTCTATCATGAGAAGTTTGACCTCCTCAGGTGAAGCCTTATAAAGCAGACTTACGATCAGACTGTTGATGCAAACGCTTTTCCCCGAGCCCGTCGCTCCTGCTATCAGCAGATGCGGCATTTTCGCTATATCTATTATGATTATTTCACCAGAAACATCCTTTCCTACGGCAAATGCCAGTTTAGACTGTTGCTGGGAGAATTCCTGCGATTCTATTACATCCCTGACACGGACCATATTCACTTCCTTGTTCGGGACTTCTATGCCGATCGCCGCTTTTCCGGGAATCGGCGCTTCAAGCCTGATTCCGGGTGCAGCCAGATTCAACGCTATATCGTCCGAAAGGTTTACAATCCTGCTGACCTTGACTCCCGCGCTCGGCTGCAGTTCGTATCTGGTAACCGACGGACCTCTGGTGACGTTAATTACCTTTGCCGAGACGCCGAAGCTGTTTAAAGTCTCCTCGAGTTTCTTTGCGCCTTCCAGTACCTGGTTCCTGTAATTTTTTGAGTTGCCGCCCTGATCAGCGTCTTCGACAAGCAATTCATAAGGAGGATACACATATTTCATCATGGGACTTTTTTGTGGTGAAGCTCCCTTTATGATTATCTCTGTAAGACCTGTCGTATTTTCAACTGCCGTTTTTTCCGCCGGGCTCATGACTGTTGGCTCATTTTCATCAGAATTATATTCATCCATTGCCGGGGTCTGCTTTTCAGCGCGCGCCTTCGGCTTGCTTTTCTTCATCAGATCTCCGATCACAAGGCTCAGGGACTCATCTGCCGCTGCCGACTCCAGTCCGGCCTGCTCCATATCATCGGGCTGTTTCTTTTTATTTCCTGTCTCTTTTTCTTTAAGCTCACGTACAGTCTTCTCAATTTTAAAATCGATAACCTTGGGCTTCTTATCGAAGCGCAGCGACATTTTATCGCCTTCCTGCACTATTGAAGGCTGCGTATCGTCATCGTCATACACTTCGGTTTTCTCTGCTTTTTTAGTAGCCTTACCGGTATTTTCCGAAAAAAGGCTCCGGATATTTTTCAAGAATTGTGATATTGATGAATTTGTTAATAGTATCACGTCAACAAGAGATAAAGCCGTGATAATAATTATCGTACCCAAAACACGGAAGGTCAGAAGAAAAGGCAGGCTGATAAGTCCGCCCAGCACTCCCCCGCCTGTCAGTGCCAGACCATTGTTGTAAAAAAGTCCAAGTGCCCTCATCGGATCCAGCCCATTGTAATCCTCAGGCTTGTAATAGCCTGTTTGAATCATGGCCGAGACCAACAGGAAAAGGAATATTATATAAATGGGTTTTCCCTTAATATCCAATTTATCGTGGGCAAAAATGAGTATCGCCGCGCACAGGATTATTACCGGCGGAATCAGAAATGCGGGCATGCCTAACAAACCAAGCGAGACCTCCCGCATAAAAGTACCGAAAACTCCTATGGAACCCTTTATGTAAAAGCTGAGCATCACAAGGACGCCTAAAGCCATTACCAGGATACCCTGTATTTCATGTACATAATTGTTATTTTGCTTTTTCCTTACTTTATACTTTTTCTTTTGTGTCTTTTTCCCTCTCAAAATTACACCCCCGGTTTAAATGGCCTTTCCCGGCTTTCGTGTCCCCCTACCACTATACCATATTTTCTCATGACGCACTACAGTTTTTTATCCAGGGTAGATTCAGTTTAAATTTATAATAAAGAAGGATTTTTGAATATTTTGTCTAATTATATAATATAACTTACAGAATGATGAAAGAGGGTACATTATGAAATTTCTATCAGTATTCCTAAATTCTATCAAGACGGCAGTTGGAAAAGCAGCTAAATTCTTAAAACCGGTTGTAACACCATTCACCTCAATTAAGAGCATTATGATAAAGCTTATTCTTTCATTTTTGATCCCCGTCATTCTCATAGTTGCCCAAGGCATTTATTCCTACAGCAATACTGCGAAAACTACTAAAGAAATAGCTGCCCAGTCATCTGTTACTGCAATGCAGACCAGCGGCAAATATATCGAAGCCGTGTTAAGATCCGTAAATGATATAAACGGCAGGCTGTTCGTCAGTCCCGACGTACAGGATTACCTTTTTAAGGACTTCACCGATGATGAGATTTTTGAAAGAACCGAAGTGGGCAAAAGAGTCACTAGTACAATTATGGGCGATTCGAGCTTCAACCCTAATATTAAAAAAATAATGCTGATATCCGGCAAGGATGGCTCCAGTTCTATCAACAGCACTATCATTTTTAATGATGTTAAGGACAATCCCCTTATAGAGAAACTTAAAAAGAACCCGTCAGCTTCTGCATGGTTTGGCTATCACAATGATTTGGATAAACTCAGCAATTCAACCAATACAGACTATTCCCTTTCACAGATAAGACTTGTTAAAGATATCAGCACCATGCAAGTAGGCGGCATGTTGGTCATCGATGTAAAACCTGAAATAATAGCCGATCTTGAAGCCGGTATAAATTTAGGGAACAACCAGCTTATACACTTTATAACCCCTGACGGAAGAGTTATTACAAACGGTAAAACCGAAGAAAAATCCGATATCGTTAGCCAGCAATTTTATAAAGATATATTAAGCAGTGATAAGTTGACCGATACGGGCGATATCAAATATGGCGGTACGGATTACCTCATGACTTATTACAAGATCGGAGATACCGGATGTACCCTTATAGGTATGATCCCCCAGAGCGAATTGACGGCGGCTGCGAGAAGAATTGTGACGTCGACGATCATAATAATACTGCTTGCAGTGCTTATAGCTTTCGGCGTCGGTTATTTCATATCAAAAAGCATGAGCAGGACTATCAACAGGATCATTAACGCATCAGGAAAGGCAGCCTCGGGAGACCTCACAGTCACTCTCCAATCCAGGAGAAAGGATGAACTCGGGCTGCTAACTCGAAGCATAAGCTCGATGATTCAAAATATGCGAGGCCTTATAGAACAGACAATTGGCGTTTCAGAGAAGGTTACGGCCTCCGCCGAGACAGTATCCAACACTTCTACCCAGGTCACGGCCGTATCGCAGGAAATTTCGCGAGCCATTCAGGACATTTCACAGGGCGCTTCCGCTCAGGCGGCCGACTCAGAACAGGGAGTTGAAAGGATTAGTGTACTGGCTGAAAATATCAACTATGTTACGAAAAATGTCAAGTCAATCGATGCATTGACTCACGATACCATGAATATGACCCAGAATGGTCTTACTTCTGTAGAGGACCTCGATGTCAAAGCCAATAGAACAGCTTCCATTTCCAGGGAAATAGTCGGCGATATCAAGCAACTAGATATACAATCCAAATCCATCGGAAAGATCGTCAAGGTCATAAGCAGTATTGCAGACCAGACCAACCTGCTTGCTCTTAACGCTGCGATTGAAGCCGCCAGGGCCGGAGATGCCGGAAAAGGCTTTGCAGTCGTTGCCGACGAGGTAAGAAAGCTGGCAGAGCAATCGATGGATTCGGCACATGAAATAGCAAACATAATAAAGACAACTCAGGATCAGACAGCAAAGACCGTTGAAAAGGCATCGATGACCGAGTCGATCATTTCCTCTCAGAATGAAGCGGTTCTCAATACAACCGGAATATTCAAAGGTATCATGGCTTCCATGGAAAAGCTGTCCGAAGAGGTCGAACAGATTATGTCGAGGGTTACTGAGATGGAAGAAAACAAGACGCACGCTATCAACGCAATACAGAACATATCGGCAGTATCGCAGGAGACGGCCGCATCCTCCGAGGAAGTTACCGCATCGACGGAAGAACAGCTTTCCAGCATCGAAGAGCTCTCCCGTTTCGCCGATGAACTTAAGTCTGCATCAGAAGAACTGGAGCAATCCATTTCGAAATTCAAGCTTTCATAAGAGACAAAAATAGATCGGGCTGCCATATGGCAGCCCTTTATTTTGCCTATTCCTCAGGAATTGATTTTCAGGTCCCGCTCATCAATTGTTATTCCCATTTGAAAATCCTTCTTTAAGAAAGTTGCGGGACAGGTGCTCAGCAATCTGACCAGTTCAAACTGATTATCCGCGCTTCTCCTGACCAGCACCCTCTCTCCCCTGTAATCTGCTTCAACGACATCGGACTTTTTCCCTCCTGCAATGTCATATTCCGGGTAGTTCTGAAATACTATCTCAGGAGGCACTATAGAATACAGTATCATTGCAGTTCACCACCATGCGGTATTTTATTCTGCGCCATTTTCTGTCTTTTTTCGGCTATCAGTTCATACAATTTGTCCATCGCATCCGACAGACCTCCGACAGCGTCAATCAGCCTGCTTTTAACAGCCTCTTCACCAAAGAGGACCGTCCCGACATCATTTGCGAGTTCACCTGTTTTAAGCATCAAGGCTCTGAAGTCTTCTTTCGTTATGGCAGAATTTTTACTGACAAACTGAACCACTCTCTCCTGCATTTTATCAAAATATTCATAGGTCTGTGGTACGCCGATAACAAGACCGTTGAGTCGTATCGGGTGTATCGTCATGGTTGCCGAAGGCGCGATGAACGAAAAATTCGTCGAAACTGCCATCGGAACGCCGATACTGTGTCCGCCTCCCAGCACCAGTGAGACTGTAGGCTTGTCCATACTGGCAATCATTTCTGCAATCGCCAGTCCGGCTTCCACATCTCCCCCGACTGTATTCAGTATTAGCAGGAGGCCTTCAATTTCAGTATTTTCTTCTATTGCAACCAGCTGAGGTATTACATGCTCATATTTTGTTGTCTTGTTCTGCGGAGGCAGTATAATATGGCCTTCTATCTGCCCAATAATGGTGAGACAGTGTATATTCCCCCTGGGATTTGATACTGTCGCTTTCCCAAGTTCCTTTATCTCCTCAATTTTTTCTCTTTCCTTTTCGGCTTCGGCCAATTGCGGCTCGAGCGCTTCCGACCGCTCGAACGTTACTTTGCTTTCTTGTTTAGGCATAAGCACCTCGTTTTTCATATGGCACATTCATTTAATTATTATTTATGATAAACTGATCTATTATACCATGATTCATCATGGTATAATTGCGCATCGCCGTTTTGCCATCCAAGTATTCAAGGGCAAATTATCGGCGGCGCATAAATTCCGCCGGAGGCGTATAATAGCCTCACACAAAGGATCTATTGAGGCTATTATACCTGCCCTGTAAAGGTCATGAACAAAAGCACTGCGTTCGCAGAAATTATGACTCCTGTTATTATCCAGCCAACAGTATTAGTTAATGGTTTATTTACCAGCGATCCCATCAGATCTCTGCGTTTAGTAATCAGAAGCATCGGAATTATCGCTACGGGTAGTACGAAGCTCAGAGTGACCTGGCTTATTACAAGTGCCTGCATTGGATTGATCCCCAGAACTATTATCAGCATTCCGGGCAGCATCGTTATGAGTCTGGTAATATTATCGCTGATTTTCAACCCCACAAAGCCCTGCATAATAGCCTGCCCTGCCATCGTACCTACAGCCGAGGAAGAAAGTCCCGACGCTATTAAAGCAAAGCCGAATGCCGCTCCCGACGCTTCGCCCAATAATGGCGAAAGCGATCTGTGCGCTTGCTCGATAGAATCGACCGCCACTCCGTTCCTGAAGAAAACAGCTGCAGAAACAATGACCATTGCTGCGTTTACGATAAATGCAATATTCATTGCAATAACTATGTCGAGCTTTTCCATCTTTAAATGCTTTCTTTTATCGGCTTCGGTCAGGTCCTTGTTCCTATGCTGAACCAGCTGCGAATGCAAATATATGACGTGGGGCATGACTGTTGCCCCCAGCATTCCTACAGCAATCATTACTGCCTGACCGTCGGGCAGTGACGGTATAAGCACATGTAGCCCTGCCGCGGACCAGTCCGGTTTTGCGAGGAACAGCTCTATTGTATATGCAACACAGATGACCGCCACCAGTACGGTTATTATGAGCTCTACTGTCCTTTGCCCGTATTTTCCCATATATACGATGAAGAAGGTTAAAACAGCTGTAAGGATGCCGGCATATATCATAGGGATATGAAAGAGCAAATAGAATCCCAGCGTGCCGCCGAGGAATTCCGCAAGATCTGTCGCCATGGCCGCAAGCTCAGCAACTATCCAAAATGCCCAGTTCGTTTTCCTTGAAAAAACCTTTCCGCACATTTGAGGCAGGCTACAGCCGGTAGCTATCCCCAGCTTTGCGGACAGTGATTGGAGGAAGATCGCCATCATATTGCTCCAAAGGATCACCCATACCAGACTGTAGTTGTATACCGAACCACCACTGATATTTGTCGCGAAATTACCTGGATCGATATATGCTACGCTTACAACAAAAGCAGGACCGATAAATTTCAATAAAGTCCTGGCTCTGTTTAAAACTTTTCTATTCATATCAATGTTGACGCTTTTTATTTTGAATGGCTCCGAATTGGAACCGATCGCGCGGGCATAGCTCTGCTCAAGCACTACAAGCACCTCTCAATATACCGGTCCGTATGATCCGGATATAATTATGTAGTAATTTTAGTCAAGTCTAATTTTGTTTACCTAAACTACAATATGAAAATAAGAAATGATATGTTACATTATGTAACTGATTAGGTGAAGCTTGATTTGGGCAGGATATAATCATTCCTGGGATTGTTCCGAGAAATGCTTGAATTCATCGATAAAATCAGGATTCTTTTTGACATAGGAATTGAAAATGCTAATTCGGTTCAGCGTCGTATCGGATATATTATGTTCTATCAGTTCCGTTTCTGTCAGAATATTGTCAACCACCCCCAGATTTTTCAAAAAACACTCTATGATATTATGGCGGTATAACAGGAATTTCCCTATTTCTCTGCCGTTTTCGGTGAGAAATATGATACCGTACTTTTTGTAATCCAGAAGCCCCATCCTGCTTAGCTTCTGGACCATTTTGGTAGCTGAAGGAGCCGCGACATTAAGCAGCTCCGACAGCGTATTAATCCGCATATAGCCTTCGGTAAGGCTATTCCTGTAGATCATCTCAAGATAGTCTTCCATCGCTGAGGTAAGAAGTCTCTTATTTTGTTCAAGCAGTTGATAGCCCCTGACCGTATGGAATTCCGATATCTCCTCCACAGGATCACCTCCGGTTATTTTGCATTATGTACCCTGTAAATTATATTCATGTCAAGCTTGCTTTATATCATCAGTCATTACTTCATGTATCAAAACATATGACGCAATACACCTTTGATAAATAGGACAGCAACCTTAGCAGCTTTGAGCCCCGGATAGTAACCCAAGAATTTATTATATCTACACCATTTTACATATTTTTCCTTCTTTACATGTTATACTTGTCTATGTTAAGCCCTGTTCAATCTGCTGCACGGTCGCTTCAACGACAAACAGGTTGCGCTTCAGCAGTAAGGCTGAAAACGAGGTACCCCTACCCCAGTGTAAATAGGGACAACAAATATTAGGGAGGTAATCACTATGAAAAAATTCTTATCGGTTGCAATTATTTTCGTCATGGCTATTGTCCTGGCAATACCGGCAATGGCCTTGGACATTCCCGTCAGCAATAATGTGTACGTTTTTGAAGCTGGAGCTTTTGAAGCGGTAGACGGCTGGTACGCCGGCGAAATCAACGTCGGCTGGCATGGAAACGGCAATAATAAAGCCGATGTGGCGTGGACCGGAAACGAGGGCGAGGTCGTCGTCACGCCGTACAATGTTGAGAACAACAAACAGAGAGAAGGCACGCTCGGTATCAAGATCCAGCAGACGACAAAGGAACAGACTGTCGTATTTACGCTGACAAAGGTGAATAAACAAAAGCTTGACGTCACAATTAGCGTTCCCGCGTTGTACAACGGCCCGGTTTCTTTCGATGTTTTGAGGACCGCGAACAACCCCGGATATTACTTCTCCGGCGCCCTGATCGATATGGGTGTTACGCTGACCTCTGCTGCCGTAGATAAGGACACCTTCTACGCAAAAGCCAGGGTAACCGAATATAACGGCAGTGTTCAGGGTTCTTTTGGAAATTTCGGCTGGGATCCTGAAAAAGAGAGCTACGCACTCGGAGATGGATGGGCCAGATGGAATATTGTTGACGCCTACGTTTCTGATGCCAATGGGAATAGGGTCGACAAGGGCAAGTATGTAAAATTCGACATTGAATGTGTGACCAGAACCGAGCCAAGCGGTGCAAGCGGCGCTAACCGGTATGACGTCCCTGCCACCCGCGCAGCTTGGTACACTGATGGCGGCTACATTGCCTTTGCCAGCATAGAGCTTGGCATTACGCAGCTAAAGCAAATTCCCGGCATAGCCGAGGCTGCTTATGTACAGGGAGATACAAAGCATGATCCCATATTCAACCGGTTTGTTATCTCGGATGCTCCTAGCGGAGGCAAGTACGCACTGTATACCCCCGGTAACGCGAGCGCGGACAATAAAAGGCCGATACTTGTCTGGTTCCATGGCACGGGAGAACGCTATACCGGTTCTAACCCGGGCGGCAATCTCGTAGGCAACAGGGCTCTTTCGTTCGCGGACAGGGATTTCCAGGAAGCCCTTGGTGGCTGCTATGTCCTTGCCCCGCAATCGACTACGGCCGGATGGAGCGCCAATAGACTAAACGATATGGAAGCACTTATCAGAAAGGTGGTTGCCGAAAATAATGTTGACGCCAACAGGATTTATGTCGGCGGCCTTTCGATGGGCACCGGCATGACAGTTCCCCTGATAACATCTACGACCGAAAATAAGATTGACTACGCCGCAGCGATACTTTGCTCCGGAGGCAGAATAGATGCGACACAGGCACAGACAATCGCCGGCAAGGGCTTCCCTGTTTACCTTGTAGGCAGCACATCTGACTGGGCGGCCTCCAGCTTTCCTACCGCTCTTAGTAACCTTCTGGCGGCAGGTGTTGACGCAAAAATGAAGTTGTATCCCGCAGGCCCCGTTTTCGACGGAAAACATTATTTTGGCGCTCACGATGCCTGGAACTATATTTACAATAATATTGTAGTGGACGAAGGCGGCGAGACCATCTTCCAGTGGCTTGCTAAACAGAGCCGCTGAGTTTCCTGGGCGCTTCCGTCATTTCAGCAGATATGACGACCAGTTCAAAATAGTGGCATGAAAGATGAGTCACATCGAAAAACCCGGAAATTGGACCCGCATAGGTTCGGTTTCCGGGTTTGTAATAATAAGAGCTAACTCATACTCTTGACAATTGGGAAAAATATAATAAATGCTAACCCAAAAATTATTAACAAAAACGCACACAGCTTCCATCCATTTCTTGCTCCCCAGTCTTTATCAAAAGTCTTACCTATTACCAGTCCCGCTATCAAGAAACCTAATGTAAGGAAAACCGTATTATGAAAGCCCAAATGGTCTCCATTAGTCCATGTCGGTATTCCAAAAGCCTTTAATAGTACATCACCAAGGCAGAATGTCCTTGCGACCTTAATAGACGATAGTATTGCAAGAATGAAAAACAAAATAGAAAGTGAACCATATCCAGTCTTCTTAATCATACATATTCTCCTCGAAACATCTTACTTCTAGTAATCAAAATCCACATTAATAATCTCTGCACCACTTATAAATTCTACATCTTTTAATTTTAAAATATCTTTTGTGGGTGCAACCAAAATAGCACCGTAAAAAGTAATTTCATTATTTGCCAGATATTTATTTATCCGCTCCGCCTCTTTGGTCAGAGTCATGTCGTCCAGATACACGCAATATTCTTGGAAAAGCTTCATTTCGTCTATAA
>DATALQ010000012.1:0-49868 GCA_036260935.1 Clostridia bacterium | reverse complement strand
TCTGTCCCACCCCACCATCTGATTACCCCACAGAGATAAAACCGGCGGGTACCTTACGATACCCGCCGACTTATATGTTTCAGTAATTTACTTTTATCCTGCCCGAAGATTAGCGATGTCCTTATTCCTCGGGGTAGTTCTCTCTTGCGGCGTAATGCGTATGCAGAAGTTCGTGGGCCTTATGGCTTCCGGGATGGCCAAAATATTCGGTATACAGCATTTTGACAGCCGGGTTGTCCTGAGACTTTCTCATAGGAAGGCTTTCGTCCTCTTCATAGATAGCTTTGGCCCTCTCGCTGCGCAGGTCTATCCAGCTTCTCACCTGCGACGGCTGTATCGGCTGTCCGCCTCCGGTTACGCAGCCGCCGGGGCATGCCATTACTTCTACAAAATGATACTGTGCTTCACCGTTCTTCATCCTATCGAGCAGTTTACGCGCGTTTCCGGTACCATGAACAACAGCGGCCTTTACCTTCATACCGGCAACTTCGACCGTCGCTTCCTTGATCCCGTCTACACCTCTGACCACTTCGAATTCCAACTTCTTGAGCGGCTTTCCTTCAAGCAGCTCTACGAGGTACCTCAGAGCCGCCTCCATAACGCCGCCGGTCGCGCCGAATATAACCGCTGCACCGGATGCTTCACCCATGGGATCGTCGAAATGTCTTTCAGGCAGTTCGGTAAAATCTATTCCGGCTTCCCTGATCATCCTTGCCAGTTCCCTGGTCGTCAGTACCACGTCGACATCCGGGGAGCCCGAGGAAGTCATTTCAGGGCGCTGTACTTCAAATTTCTTTGCAGTACAGGGCATTATCGATACTACGAATATCTTGGAAGGATCTATTCCCATCTTCTCTGCATAGTAGGATTTCAACACTGCTCCGAACATTTCGTGCGGAGATTTGCAGGTCGAGAGATTTTCAAGGAATTCCGGATAGTTGTGTTCGCAGAACTTGATCCAGCCCGGGCTGCAGGAGGTTATGACAGGCAGTTTACCGCCGTTGTTTATCCTGTTGACGAGCTCGGTAACCTCTTCCATTATTGTCAGGTCGGCTGCAGTATCGGTGTCGAATACCTTATTGAAGCCCAGGCGCCTCAGGGCGGCTATCATATTGCTCGTAGCCCTGGTGCCTATGGGCATCCCGAATTCTTCTCCAAGAGCCACTCTGACAGCCGGGGCCGTCTGAACGACTACATGCAGGTCCTTGTTTGCAAGAGCTTGCCAAACCTTGTCGGTATCGTCCTTTTCTTTCAAGGCTCCGACAGGGCAAACTGTAATACATTGTCCGCAATTGATGCAAGGTACGTCTGCGAGCGATTTGTTGAAAGCGGATCCGACTATGGTCTTGAAGCCTCTTTCATTCGTATCGATGACGCCGATCTTCTGGACATTCTTGCACATATTGACGCAGCGTCTGCAGAGTATGCACTTGTTCGGATCCCTGACTATCGAAGGCGACAGCTCGTCGATCGGGTGATCGATCCTCTCCCCTTCGAAACGCACTTCCTTGATATTGAGTTCCTCAGCAAGCTTCTGCAGTTCGCAGCTCCTGCTTCTGACACAGGTCAGGCATTTCTTGTCGTGATTCGAAAGTATGAGTTCCAGTGTGACCTTCCTGGCTTCCCTGACTCTCTGAGTCTGGGTGAATATTTCAAGCCCTTCTGAAACAGGGTAAACACACGCAGCCTGTAAGCTCCTGGCTCCCTTTATCTCGACCACGCACATCCTGCAGGCGCCTATCTCGTTGATATCCTTCAGGAAGCAAAGGGTCGGGATATCGATGTTGGCGTATCTTGCCGCTTCCAGGACGGTATAATTCTTCGGGACCTGAATTTTTCGCGTGTCTATCGTAATATTGACCATTTCCATATCCATGTCTTGATTCTCCCTCCCTTTATTATGCATTCTTGAATATAGCCTTGAACGGGCATTTTTCCATACAAGCGCCGCACTTGATACACTTTTCCTGGTCTATCGAGTAAGGCATCTTCTTTTCGCCGCTTATAGCGCCAACCGGGCAGTTCTTCGCGCAGATACCGCAGCTCTTGCAGTGATCGGCGGAGATCACGTAGCTCATCATGGACTTACAAACGCCTGCAGGACATTTTTTATCCTTAACATGTGCAATGTATTCGTCCCTGAAAAAGCGGAGTGTGCTGAGTACCGGCTGCGGAGCCGACTGTCCGAGTCCGCAAAGCGCTGACGCCGTGATGTTCTTGGCCAGTAGTTCAAGCTTGTCGATGTCTTCCATCTCGCCCTTGCCGCTCGTAATCTTCTCAAGTATCTCGAGCATCCTCTTGGTACCTATTCGGCACGGCGGGCATTTGCCGCAGGATTCGTCCACGGTGAATTCCAGGAAGAACCTCGCTATATCGACCATGCAATTGTCTTCATCCATGACTATGAGACCGCCTGAGCCCATCATCGAACCCAGTTCCTTCAACGGCTCGTAATCCATCGGAGTGTCTATCTTGCTTGCCGGTATACAGCCGCCGGAGGGGCCGCCCGTCTGGGCTGCCTTGAACTTCTTGCCGTTCGGGATACCGCCGCCTATGTCATAGATTATTTCTCTCAAGGTAGTTCCAATCGGTATTTCCACCAAACCGGTATTGTTGATCTTACCGCCAACGGCGAACACTTTGGTTCCCTTGCTCTTCTCGGAGCCTATCTTGGTAAACCAGTCGGCACCGTTATTGAGGATGACCGGAATATTCGCATATGACTCGACATTGTTCAGCAGCGTAGGCTTTTTCCACAGACCGCTTACTGCCGGGAACGGAGGCTTGGGTCTCGGTTCGCCCCTGTGGCCTTCGATAGAGGTCATCAGTGCCGTTTCCTCTCCGCATACGAAAGCTCCGGCTCCGAGTCTCAGTTCGATATCGAAGCTGAAATTCGTGCCGAATATATTTTTACCTAGAAGGTTGTATTCCCTTGCCTGTTTTACTGCGATTTCAAGTCTCTTTACAGCTATCGGGTATTCCGCCCTTACATATATATAACCCTGGTCAGCGCCGACAGCATAGCCTGCGATTGCCATTGCTTCAAGCACGCTGTGCGGGTCGCCTTCGAGCACGCTTCTGTCCATGAAAGCTCCGGGGTCGCCCTCGTCGGCGTTGCAAAGCACGTATTTCTGATCGCCTGCTGCTTTAGCGGTAAGCTCCCACTTCAAGCCTGTCGGGAAACCTGCGCCGCCTCTGCCTCTGAGACCGGATTTCTTGATCTCGGCAACGACTTCCTCCGGTTTCATTTCAGTCAGGGCTTTGGCGAGAGCCTTATAGCCGTCATAAGCTATATACTCGTCAATGCTCTCCGGATTGATGATACCGCAGTTTCTCAACGCGATCCTGACCTGGCGTTTGAAGAAATCCACATTTTCAAGGGATTTCGAAGCGTCCTGGGCATTCTTGTCCCCGGCCATCAGCCTCTTGACCAGCCTGCCTTTTATAAGGTGCTCATCGACAATCTCCTTGACATCCTCGAATCTGACCATGGTGTACATGGCTCCCTCGGGGTAAACTACAACGATCGGGCCCTCTGCGCATAAGCCGTGGCAGCCGGTCGTAACTATCTTTACTTCCTTGTCGAGCCCGTTCTTTTTGATCTGGGCTTCGAATTCCTGCCTTATTTTTTCAGAATTAGACGAAGTACATCCGGTACCGCCGCACACAAGTACATGCGCCCTGAAAAACTCCATTTTGTTCCCTCCTTTTGGATGTTTTAGAGGAAATCCGCGCTATAGGCGCGCTAAACATCCTCCCTGTATAATTAGCGTATATGATAGTTTATTTTCCTTCATTTACGGCTGCATCGATCGTAAGATCGGAGCAAACCCTGCCGTTCACAATATGTTCCGTAACGACGCGTGAAGCCTTTTCTGCCGTCATCTTGACATAGGTGACCTTGTTCCCGTCAGCATCAAACACTTCAACTATCGGTTCGAGCCTGCATACTCCGATGCAGCCTGTCATTGTCACCGAAACATCGCTGAGCTGTCTCTTGCCGAGTTCCTCTACAAATGTATTCATTACGGGCCTTGCTCCGGCCGCTATGCCGCAGGTTGCCATTCCGACCACTATGCGGATTCCGTTACTGTTTTTCCTCATTTTGATCTCGTCGAGAGTTTTATTTCTGATCGCTTCGAGTTCAGCTATCGATTTCATTCAAGACACCTCCGAAAATTTCTTTGATTCCGTCGTAGATATATTCTCTTAGCCATTTTATCACCGCAAATTCCGAAATCGGAACATCCCCCAGGATCCCGGCCGCTTCGCGCGAACTGAATTCGAACCTGTCGGCTCCGTTTTCGAGAATAAGCTGAATATCTGCCTTGGGCCAGGCGGCCGCCATGTCGGCGATAACACCGGCAAGGTCTCCGAGCGGAGGCCTGTCTATATTGGCGATGCCGAATTCCGCGTGTACAACCGTCCCCTCGCCCAGGCGGGATTTTATTTCAAAACTGCCTCCCGATTGTTCAGCAGAAGCTTTGAACAAAGGTATACCCAAGCCTACCTTCCTTGTAGTTCTTGTTGTAGTGAACGGGTCGGTCACAACCGAAAGCAGTTTTTCATCCATCCCTGAGCCATCGTCTTCGATGATCACAACCAGCATACCTGTTTCGGGCTTCGCTATGAGCGTCGTCCGGATCAGGCCCGCCTGCGCTGCCGTTGAATTCTGCATTATGTCAAGGATGTGCAGCGATAGATCTCTCAAGCCCGATTACCTCCCAAAGCTGAAAAATCCCGATTGTCAAAGGTTCTTGTATTTTTCCAATACCTTTTCAACATCGTCGGGAGTAAGTCTTCCATATACGTCGTCATTTATCATTACTACAGGTGCAAGTCCGCAGGCACCTACACAGCGGCACGCATCCAATGAGAACTTGCCGTCCTCGGTACAGTCGCCTACATTGATGCCAAGTTTCTCCTGCAGCTTATCTAGTATAAGCCTGGAGCCCTTGACATAGCACGCTGTTCCCAAACACACGCTGACCTTGTATTCGCCCTTCGGTTTAAGAGAAAACTGGGTATAGAAGGTTACGACGCCATAGATTTCCGACAGCGGTACATTCAGGCTTTCAGAAATCTTCTTCTGCACACTCATCGGAAGATAGCCATATACCTCCTGAGCCTCATGCAGAACAGGGATCAGCGCACCCTTGGAATCCTTGTACTTTTCGATAATTTCCTGCAATTTGCGTTCCTTTTCATCAACGCAGCCGCAGCAGTTACTGCTCATTTTTCCAGACCCCCAGTCTAAAATTGTTGTTAGTTAGGCTTAACCCGCAGCTTGTTTGTTAATTAAATAACTAATTTCGATAAAATAATAACACGTTCGGTTAAGATTTTAACAAGCTATTTGTTAAGTATTTAACGAGGTAATTATAGCAAAAAGATAGCGGCAATTCAACTAAAAATTCTATAAAAATATTATCGAAATTTGTAAAGATCAGACAAACAACCTATTACCGCATCACAGCTCAGTTCCGACAGCTCAAGAAAGGTCTCTCTTTCCAGTATGCTGCCAAGGTCATGGGCGTCGGACGAAATAACTGTCCCATACCCGCCCAACTCCGGGTGAACCACCCCAAAATGGACCCGGTCGCAATACTTCGATAATTCCAGATATTTCAAACCGAGCCCTTCAGGAATAAAGCCGAGATTTGCCAATATGCTATTGGAGGGCCTGTCCACATGCGCAGGAATGACGGCTCCCCCCAAACGCCTCACGACGGAGTATGCTTCTTCGGAAGTCAAAGCAGTTGCGCTGAGCAGCATACGGCTTTCTTCCGCAATAACCCTGTCAGTTTCATCCATGATCAGTTGCCTGCCGAATATATCGTCTCTGTTTGCCATATGCGGCAAAGCGCTGTAAACGATACACTGCATTTCCACAGCAGCCGCCACATCCGGAAAAAGGCAGATCAAATGGACCTCCTCCGAGGTTTCGAGCTCCATCCCGGGTACAAATACAAGCCCGCTTCTCTCAGCACATTTGCTGACAGCCTTCAGGTTGGCGCACGAATTGTGGTCTGTGAGCGCTATCACGTCAAGGCCCTTTATTTTTGCCATGTTTACTATGTTGTTCGGCGTCATGTCCTTGTCTGCACAGGGTGAAAGCGCTGAATGGATGTGAAGGTCAACCGCATATTTCATGGCTGTTCCATCAGATACCGCAGTCATGCGCAACGCAGCAGATTTCATAAGCGCTGAGTTTTGTGCCCAGTATCGTGACCCCTTCCTTTACGGCTTTCCTGATAGTGGTCTCATCGACTTCTATGCCATCCGGTATTATGATGCAGGACAGCTCCATAAGGGTTGCAACAGCAACGATATTAAGATGCGTATGTACTGTTATCCAGGCAGAACCTTTTTTTGCATATGACATGACCCAGCTTAACAGATCGCAGCAGTACATGCCCTCCACCTTGATAACTTGCGCAGGTTCGCCCGTCAGGATCCTCGCTCCAAGCTTTTCAGACAATTCCGGTACGTTCATAACTATACCTCCTATGGATGTTATAAATGTAATTTACGCCTTTTATTTTTATTTCTGTTTCCTGCTCCCATCCATGACCGGAGGCGCCATGTCCTCCAATTCCTTCATTTGGGCGGCAAGATCCCGCACTCTCTCGCGAAGCTTGAAAATACAATCCGTTTCATATGCATTTCCGCGAACGATATCCTCGGCAAGCGAACGGCAGCTCGGAGCCCCGCATGCACCGCAGTCGAGGCCCGGCAGTTCGTTGTTTATCTTCTCCAGTTCCTCGAGCTTTTTCATAGCGACTCCGATATCGTCGTCAAGCTTCATTATAGGTTTATATGCTATATTTTCGGTCCATATGATGTTTTCGTCGTAAGTCTCCTGATACCCGGCGGAATTTGCTGCCGCCTTGGCCTCGTCGATATGCTTTTTGAGCCTCGTCTTGGCAACATATACATTTTCGACCGTAAGAGGTCCTCCGAGGCATCCCCCCGTACACGAGAGAGCTTCGATGAAATCGACCCCTTCTATTTTGTCGTTCTCGACCTCTTCCAGTATTGTTATTACATTGTGTATACCGTCGACAGCCAGAAAGCGTTCGGTACCTGCCGCAAGGCCCTCCCCTCCGGAATTGGCCCATCGGATACCTTCAAAGCCCGCCTTTGCCAACTGTTCAGCCTCACTGGTCTTTTCAAGCTTAGAAAACAGTCTGAGGTAAATATCCTTTATCGAAATGACTCCGTCAACGTAGGATTTCTTGCTTTCGTAAGGAGCCTTTACACTCGTTGCCTTTGCCGGGCACGGGGTGATGAAAAATACGCCGATGTCGGCCGGATCGAGCCCTTTCTCCTCAGCCGCCTTTCTTTTGGCTATCTTTGCGGCAACCTCCATTGGAGATTCCAGCTTGACAAGATGATCTATAAGATTTGGGAACCTTACCTGGATCAACCGAACTACAGCCGGGCAGGCTGATGATATCATCGGTTTGGGCGAACCGCCTTCAGACACGAGCTTCCTGGTAGCTTCCGAAACGAATTCGGCTGCTCTTGCTACTTCGAATACATCATCGAAGCCGATTGTTTTCAAGGTATTGAGAAGTCTGTTCCTGCTGTATTCCGGCTTGAACTGGCTATACAGTGTAGGCGCGGGGATGGCTATCTTGTATTTGAATGCTGAAATACCGGAAAAATCGTCGGTTACAGCTTTTTTGGCATGATAAGGGCATATGCGAATACACTCACCGCAGTCGATACATCTTTCATTGATAATGCGCGCTTTGCCTTTCCTTACTCTTATTGCTTCTGTAGGACATCTTTTGATACAGTTCGTACAGCCCTTGCATTTTTCCTCATCTAATCTTACGGAATGAAAATAGTCACCCATGCTCCATACCCCCAAGGCTGTTTTGAAACGGCTTCCGGAATAACGGTATTCCGGCCCGCCAGGCTTAGAAATTCACTGTTATGGTAACTCTGGTCCCTTTACCGACTTCTGTATCTATGTCGAGCCTGTCTGCATATCTTTTCATATTCGGCAGGCCCATGCCGGCACCGAAGCCCATTTCCCTGATTTCGTCCGAAGCGGTGGACCAACCCTCCTGCATGGCAAGCTCAAGATCGGCTATACCGGGGCCCTTGTCGCTGATGCAAATCACTATCCTGCCGCTGCTGATTTCTACATCGGCGGCCCCGCCGTTACCATGGATGACAGCGTTGATTTCCGCTTCATACATGGCTATGGCAGCCTTTTTTACGCGGACAGGATCAATGCCAAGCTGTACAAGCAGCTTTTTAACATTGCTTGAAGCTTCGCCGGCATATGTCAGATCATATGCCGGTATATCATAGTGCAGCTTCATGAGGTTATCGCCCACTACCAAACACCCTTTCCGGTCAAACCTGCGTTATATAGCTTCCCACAGGCAATAAACATGGGATTGTCCGTCGTCATAACAGCAATTTCTTTCTCTCTGGCCAATTCCATTACATTTTCTCCCGGGGTTTTCCCTCTTACGAAAACGACCGCCCTGATATCCATCATTTCGGCAGTCCTGATAACCTGAGGGCTGACAAGTCCTGTCAGCAGAAGAACATTTTCCTTTACGTAAGCCATTACATCGCTCATAAGATCGGAGCCGCAGGCCGATACGATATCCATTTCCGTATCATTGCCGTATAAAAGGGTGGCATCAAGTGTTTTTACGACCTCTACAAGTTTCATACAAGAGTCCCTTCAGTGATTACAATAATTTTCGTTATTTATTATAACATTTTGTTAACGAATTAACAATATATTCAAGAGCATAAAAAATCAAAAGCGTATGAAGCGCTTTTGATTTTTTGGAAAACGTTATAAAGCTTGTTGAGCCGCACACATAAGTTATGTTATTATACTGGCGGCAGTTTATCGTGGTTTCCCCGGCACTTACTGCAGCTTTGTGGTCTTTGTGGTTTCGACCGCATTATCTATAGCCTCCTGCGGAACAACAACCTCAAAAGAGCCGTTATATTCGCTGTATTTAATTTCTGCGGTCATATTCATCGCCATATCGGCATCGTTCTCTGTCGATTCCGATTTCATGGTAATAAGTATGCTGTTAACCAGATAAGTGCTTTTATCGATCGAAATTTCGATAGTAAAGTCGCCGTTAACGACGCTATCGGTAATATCCGCATCGCCTCCGAGCTTCTGCCCGTTCAATATGGCTTTATACACCGCACTGCTGAGCACATTCCCTTTCAGCAGAATCTCATTTCCATTGGAGCTTTCAACCTGATCGAGCCCCGCGCACAGAGTGTCGTCAGATTTGAAAACCAGACCGCTGCTCTCGCTCGCGAACAACTTTTCATATTCAGGCTTCGTAAATACCTGTTTTTGCCATCCTCCTGTAAACGGCTCCAACGTGTATGACGCATTGTCGGCATAATAGCTGTCGGTCTCGATCTTCATGCCCAGCAAATCCATATTCAAAAGCATATGCATTTTTTTATTGGCGTTATCGATCTCTGAAGAGGCGGAGATACCCATTTTTGTACTTACAGCTTCAGTCGCAGCGTCTATCGATAAACCTATATCCATTTTATACTTATTGACCTTTATAAATTCTGCCGAGACATTATCCATAATAGCCTTTACATTGTCGAATTTGGCAGGATCACACAGCAGTATCGTCTGCGAAGGACCGTCCCATATTACCTTCCAGCCGAGGGCTTCCGCCACGAATTTGAATGGTATGTAAGTGAGAGGGTCTTTTTTCCCGTATAGGATGGGTATCGTATCGAGTCTTTTGGATTCATCATTTATGTATGCATTAAGTTTCCCTATGTAAACAGTAATTTTTGTGCTGTCTTTCAGAATGGTGACACTCCTGTTGGAAGGCTCATAAATAATGTGCTGGTCATCATTCGGCACACCCAGTATAACCGCAAGCTCTCTTAACGGCAGAAGCGTACTTCCGTTCACCACTATCGGAACATTTTTGCATTCAACCGGTACTCTGTCCAGGACTATTTTGATATCCGGCTTTTCGGTGATATTACTTGAGGAAGCGGCAAATACGGAACCTGTAAATACGGTAACCACTGTAATCAGTAGCGTTACTGCTAATAAAGTTTTTTTCATCGGATTATCTCCTATACAATAGTTAGATAACCCAATAATACCACGCATACCAACAATAGTCAAATTACACCTTTCCCCGTGGAACAGCCTGGCGATCGGACATGGGCGCTACCTGCGGCCGGTATTTACCTGTTTTCGTACTCGTTGTAGATGCCTCTCCTCTTGTAATGGGTGTGCAGTAATTCATGCGACTTGTGCCCCAGCGGCTCGATCAGGTATTCCTCATAAAGCCTGCTCACAAACGGATTTTCATGGGATTTCCTGAGCGGTTTCCCCTCATCTTCCCGGTACAGCGCCTCGAGCCGCTTTTGCCTGATGTACCGATCTGTCGGTCGCGGCTGGCCTCCTCCGCTTATACAACCGCCGGGACAGCCCATCACTTCGATGAAGTGATACGGCGACGTCCCGCCTGCAACCTCCCTCATCAGGGCAGCAGCTCCGTTAAGCCCGCTGGTGACTGCAATTTTCAGCGTTATACCATCAAGGAACCTGTAGGCCGGGAGCGGGCTCTCTATAACAATATCCGCTGTCTTGATCCTTTCAAGCCCCATTATCGGCGTTACATGCAGCTTGTCAAAAGGCAGCTCCCGCCCGGTTACAAGCTCGTATACCGTTCTTAGCGCCGCCTCCATGACACCGCCCGTCGTTCCGAAAATATCAGCCGCGCCGGTGGACAATCCGAGCGGGTTGTCGAACTGCGCGTCCGGAAGGCTTTTAAAATCTATTCCGGATTCCTTTACCATGTTTGCAAGTTCACGCGTAGTGAGTACCGCATCGACATTGGGCAGCCCGCCGTTTGTCATCTCAGGCCTCGTAATCTCATACTTCTTTGCGGTACAGGGCATCACGGAAACTACGAAAATATTCTCAGGGGCTATGCCGAGCCTCCCGGCATAATAGCTTTTTACCAGAGCGCCCAACATCATGTGGGGAGATTTGCAGCTCGAGATATGACCGAGCTCTTCGGGCCAGGTATGTTCGACGTATTTGATCCAGCCCGGGCTGCAGCTCGTGATCATCGGGAGCACCGAGCCCTTGCCGGTGAGGGCTTCCGTTAATCTTGCCAGCAATTCATGACCTTCCTCAATGATCGTAAGGTCGGCAGCGAAATTAGTGTCGAATATATCGTCAAACCCCATCTCTTTCAATGCCGCGGCAAGTTTTCCGGTAACGAGCGTACCTGGTTCGTAGCCGAATTCCTCACCTAAGGCGGCCCTTACCGCGGGTGCAGTCTGGATCACGACCCTTTTATCCTTATCGAAGAGCGCTTTCCAGACAGAATCGGTCGAATCCTTCTCATACAGCGCCCCGACCGGGCAGACTGTCGTACATTGCCCGCAGTAAGCGCAATTGACGCTGTTCAGAGGAAGGCCGGCAGCAGGGCTGATAACTGTTTTAAAGCCCCTGTTCTGCGCGTTCAGTACTCCGACACCCTGTATTTCGTTGCATACTGTCACGCATCTCCTGCATAGTATACACTTGCTCATGTCCCTTACGATGGACGGTGAATTGCCGTCTACTGCCTTATCGGACCTCCCGCCTTCAAACCGCGGTTCTCCTGTTTCAATGAGCTCACCGAGCTGTCTGAACTCACAGTTGCGGCTTCGTACGCAATTGAGACAATCTTTCGGATGATCCGACAGCATCAGTTCGTAAAGCAATTTTCTTGCCGTTCTGACCTTTTCGGTATTCGTCCGGACAACCATGCCTTCCTTTACCTTTACCATACAGGAGGCCTGGAGCGTTTTCGCCCCCTCCACCTCGACCACGCAGATCCTGCAGGAACCCGCCCTGTGAACACCTTCGAGGTAGCACAGGTGCGGTATAAGGATGTTGTTCCTGGCAGCTGCCTCAAGGATCGTATCGTTTTCGGGAGCGGTTATGCTTCTGTTGTTGATGGTTAAATTGACCATATCAGCACCTCCTGTCACATCTCAGGCATCTCATTGCTTCCGCTATGGCATTGAGCTTATGGAAGCCCACAGCGACCTCTTCGAAGCATTTACTCCTCTTGTCCGGCGGAAGGAATTTCATCGGAAAGCGCTCATGCTCGATGATTTCCTTTTCATCCGCAGGCCCGGGTATTTCGATTTCTTCGCCTGTATTTAGAATCCCGCTGCCACCAAGATATTTATCGATAGCCATTGCAGCCTTCTTGCCGTCGGCTATGGCTCTTATGACCGTGTCGGAGCCCCTCACGACATCTCCTCCCGCAAATACCCCCTTCATTTTTGTCATCAGAGTATTGCGATCGGTAACGAAAGTGCCCCATTTTGTTACCTCGACTTCCTCCCTGTTGATAAACGGCAGGTCCGAATACTGGCTGACAGCCGGTATCACCATGTCAACCTTCAACGAAAATTCCGTACCGGGGACCGGCTGCGGTTTTCTCCTGCCGCCCTCGTCGAATCCGCCGAGCTCCATCCTTATGCATTCTATCTCCCTGACACTGTCGTCCCCGATAAATCTCAACGGTGCAACAAGCGGAATTATCCTGACGCCTTCCTCTTCTGCATCCCTTATTTCCCTTTTGTCCGCGGGCATATCCTCAACGTCTCTCCTGTAAAGCAGGACAACTTCCCTGGCTCCGAGCCTCAGCGCCGTTCGAGCCGCGTCTATCGCCGTGTTGCCGCCGCCGATGACAGCAACCTTGCCGCCCGCCTTGACTTCTCTGTCCAGATTGACGTCGCGTAGAAAATCGAGGCCGTGATAAATACCTCTCATATCCTCTCCCGGGATTCCTATCCTGTTCGAAAACTGAGTTCCCGTCGCTATATATAAAGCGTCGCAGCCTGCCTTCAGTTCGTTGAAAGCGATATCGCGCCCTACCTCGGTATTGAGATGTATCTTGACGCCGACCTGCTCGATCATTTTTATTTCATTCTGCAGGACATCGGCAGGAAGCCTGTACTCCGGTATGCCGAATGCCAGTACGCCGCCCGCCACTGGCTGCGACTCGTAAACATCGACATCGTATCCGAGCCTTGCCAGATAGTAACCGCAGGTAAGACCTGACGGTCCTGCGCCTATTATACCCGTACGCTTCCCCTTTTTCGGGAAGACGAGGTCCATGTACGGTTCATCATTCCTCAGCACATAGTCGGCAACATACCGTTTCAGGTCGGCAATCGCCACAGGTTCATCCAACTGCCCCCTTCTGCATTTACTCTCGCACTCATGTGTACAGACTCTTCCGCAGACTGCCGGGAATGGGTTTTCCTTTCTTATCAGATTGTAGGCGTCCCGAAGCCTTCCCGCAGCGACAAGCGCAACATAGCCCGGCACGTTGACCCCCGCAGGGCAGGCATTCTGGCAGGGCGAAATGAACATTTCAGAACATACGCCGGCCCTGCAGTATTTATATTTGATATGCTCTTCGAATTCCTCCCTGAAGTTTCCTATCATATTGAGGACGGGATTCGGAGCCGTATTCCCGAGACCGCATACCGCCGTTTCCCTTATCGTGTAACACAGCTCTTCGAGTTTTTCGATATCGCCCTCCTCGCCCCGTCCTTTCGTGATTCTTTCCAGTATCTCGAGCATCCTTCTCGTTCCGAGTCGGCAAGGTACGCATTTTCCACAGGATTCGTCCTGTATGAAGTCCATGAAAAACCTGGCCATGTCCACCATGCAGGTGTCCTCGTCCATCGTTATCAAGCCGCCCGACCCCATTATCGCGCCCAGTTTTACGAGAGACTCGTAATCCATCGGGGTATTCAAATTTTCCTTTGTCAGGCAGCCCCCGGACGGTCCGCCGGTCTGGGCCGCTTTGAACTCCCGGTTTCTTCTGACTCCTCCGCCGATATCGTAAATGAGCTCTCCCAGAGTCGTGCCCATCGGTACTTCCACGATTCCTGTATTATTGATGGCTCCGGCCAGGGCAAAGACTTTAGTGCCCTTGCTTCTCCCCGTTCCTATACCGGAAAACCATTCGCTGCCCTTCAGTATTATTGGTGAAAGGTTTGCATAGGTTTCAACGTTGCTGATTATCGACGGCTTCCCGAACAGGCCTTTTTCGAAGGGCAGCGGAGGTTTTTGCCTGGGCTCGCCCCTCTCTCCTTCGATGGAGGCCATAAGGGCTGTTTCCTCGCCGCACACGAATGCGCCAGCGCCAATGCGGATCTCAATATCGAAGTCGAAGCCCCTGCCAAGAATGTTTTGCCCGAGCAGCCCGGCTTCCCTGGCATTTCTGATGGCAAGGTCGAGCCTCTCGACAGCCAGCGGATATTCGGCACGTACATATATATAGCCCTTCCCGGCGCCGATAGCGTACCCTCCGATCATCATTCCCTCAATCACGCTGTGCGGATCGCCCTCGAGAATGCTCCTGTCCATGAACGCTCCCGGATCTCCTTCATCAGCATTACAGATCAGATATTTGATACTGCCCGGCGCTTTCATTCCCGATTCGAGTTTGATTCCCGTTGGAAAACCAGCGCCCCCTCTTCCCCTCAGGCCGGATCTTTTGACCTCCTCCACCACCTCGCCGGGGCTATAGCGGTCAAGTACCTTCGAAATGGCCATGTAACCGTCGCGGGCAATATATTCCTCAAGCGATGTGTAATCTATGCTGCCGCAATTACGCAGAGCTATTTTTATCTGTTTTTTGAAATAGTCTATATCGCTTATATCTGGTACGTATTTGCCGGTTTTTCGGTCGCAATAGGTTTTTTCAAGCAGGACGGTGCCCTGTACAAGCTGCGCATCTATAATCGGAGGGATGTCCTGCGGAGTAAGCTTCGTATATAGTATGCTTCTGCCGGAGCCCGAACCGGAAAAATCACCTGCTCTCACTGATCCCACTGATCCCACCGATCCCGCCGCTTTCACCACTCTCACCGGATCAGCTGTTCCCGCCGCTCTTATCGGATCCGCCATTCCTGCTTCTTCCGGATCGGCTGCTCCTTTTATATCCGATACGATCATGACCGGGCCGAGATCACAGGTTCCTATGCAGCCCGTTTCAACAACACGGACTTCCTCTGCCAACCCAAGCTCCGCTAAATATGCTTTGAGCGCATCCCTTACAGCATGGCAATTGGAGGAGATGCAGCCTGCACCGGAGCAAACCGTTATTTGGTATTTTTTGTCCTTCAGCTTGCTGCTGAAAGCATCCCTAATGTTCAAAAGATCGTCATGATCCCTGATTTTAACATTCTGCTGCATGGCTGCCTCCTTTATTTATACTGTTCAAGGATGTTCCGGAGTTTATCCGGATTCACCTGCTTATAGACCTTGTCGTTAATGGTTATGGCCGGAGCAAGTCCGCAGGCGCCGATGCACCTCATGACCTCCAGCGAGAATTTACCGTCCGCGGTTGTCCCGCCTATTTCCACGCCCAATATCTCCCTGAGCCTCTCGACGATCTTTTTTCCGCCCCTGACATAACACGCAGTGCCGAGGCAGACCCTGATCGTATTTTCCCCCCTGGGCTTCGTTGAAAAAAACGAATAAAAGGTCACGACACCGCTCACTTCAGAAAGGGGCTTGTTCAGCCTCTCTGCAATGAATCGCTGCAATTCGAACGGCAGATGTCCATAAATACCCTGGGCCATGTGCAGTATCTGGATAAGGCTGCCCTCTCTTTCCCTGTACTCGTCGATAACCTCCGCTATCCTTTCGTACTTTTCCTTGTCGGTTTCTTTTCCGCAATTGCAGGTTGTTGCCGGAACGCTCATAAAGACCTCCTTCACATACCTAAAGGCAGATTGACAGTCATTCGATATTCAGTTTCACTTTTGACTTTGATTTTCAGCGATCCTTCGTACATTCGGATGCAGTTCACAAATTGCCGCTCAAATGTAATCAGGCTGTGGAATATGCCGGGGTATTTCCTGTGAATCCAAGAGTGATTTGAAAAGTAAGTTTAAATAGATATCATTTGATTTGTTGTTAAATTTGTTAAATTATTAACCAAGTATTTCATATAAATTATAACATGTGTTCCAATATTTTTCAAGTTAAACAGAGAATCATGACTTATTGTTATTTTGGATAGAGTAATGGTAACAAAAGGGTATGAATTTGGAGGAAGCAGAAAAGTGGTAGTAATAATAGTGGTAGCTGTTTCTATGCTCCTAATTGCTTTTAATATTTGGAGAATCATAAAAAAATACCGAAATAAGAATGGTGGCAATATAAAATTTCTATTGCATGACATTATCTTGAATTTATTACTTATACTTCTTGGCGTTTACCTTATTTTAATGGTTCTTGGACAGATATTTCTACTTAAAGCACTTATTTTATTGATGGGACTAAATCTCATAGGTTTCGGATTTTACGGTATAAGGGAAAGTATTCGGACATTTAGGAAAACTGGTTGGTTATCGGTCTTTTTGATTAAGGTTACTGTTCCTCTAATTGGGTTTGTTCTGGGGCTTTTATTTATTCTAATCTCTATAGCCTCTTTACGTAGGAACTAATATTAATTGATGCTTGATTATATTTACGAAAAAGTACCATTTTTCATAGCATAAAAACAACAATATTGTCTAACAAAGCTAAAAACAAAAAACCAGCGGGCAATCATACGACCACCCGCCGGCTTGATCAATCAGAAGTTTTAACCCATTACTGCCTCGACCTTGTGAACCTTTCCATCGTTGAAGATAGGCAGTATGTTACCTATGAACTCCTTGCCGTCTATGGTCAGCAGCTTGATACCTTTTGATACGTGCTGCGGGTTGGTTATGCTGATTTCATAGGTCGCTCCCCTGAAGTACCTCGTAATGCCGAAGCCATCCCATGCTTTGGGTATGCAAGGGTCTATGGCTAGTCCGTGGTAGTCGGGCTTGATGCCGAGGATGAACTGGGAAATCGCGACGAAGTTCCACGCCGCAGTCCCGGTAAGCCATGAGTTCTTTGCTTCGCCATGACGTCCGGCATCCTTGCCTGCGATCATCTGCGAATACACATAAGGCTCCATCCTGTGGAGATCGCTTATTTCCTCCCTGTATGCGGGAGCTATCTTCGAGTAGAGCTCGAACGCCTTGTCGCCCCTGCCGAAAACTGCCTCGCCCGCCATTATCCAGGGATTGTTGTGGCAGAAGATACCCGCATTTTCCTTGTATCCGGGTGGGTAGGACGAAATCTCGCCGAGCTCTACATGATATTTGGTGTAGGCCGGGTTTACGAGCACCATGCCGTGTTTTGAATCGAGATACTTCCATGCGGAGTCGAGAGCTTGTTCGACGGCGCCGCTTTCGAACCCGATCTGAGCCATCGAGCAGAAGCCCTGTGTTTCAATGAATATCTTACCTTCTTCATTCTCTCTGCTGCCGACCTTGTTACCAAAATCGTCATATGCGCGCAGGAACCATTCACCGTCGAAGCCGTACTTCATGACGGTTTCCTTCATTGTCTGGATGTGACCCTTCGCAGCTTTTGCCTCATCATACAAACCTATGTTTTCACATATCTTGACGTAATCGTTCCCTATGAAAACGAACATCCCCGCGATAAGAACGGATTCGGCCACTTTCCCCTCCTTACTGGTGGTTGTCTGATAGGACTCGTCAGGCATGGTCGAGAAGCAGTTCAGATTCAGGCAGTCGTTCCAGTCCGCCCTGCCTATGAGCGGCAGTCCGTGAGGTCCAAGATTGTTGACGACATGGTAGAAGGATCTGCTAAGATGCTCAAAAAGATTTGCAGCCTTGGAGGGGTCGTTGTCGAAGGGCACCTGCTCCTCCAATATGTTGAAATCGCCCGTTTCCTTGATGTATGCCGCAGTCGATGCAATCAGCCACAGCGGGTCGTCATTGAAGTTGCCGCCTATTTCGTTATTGCCCTTTTTCGTGAGCGGCTGGTACTGGTGATAAGCTCCGCCGTCCTCGAGCTGGGTAGCGGCAAGGTCAAGAATCCTTTCCTTTGCTCTGAGAGGTATCTGATGGACAAAACCCAAAATATCCTGGTTGGAATCCCTGAAGCCCATACCGCGGCCAATTCCGGATTCGAAATAGGAGGCGCTTCTCGACATGTTGAAGGTGACCATGCACTGATACTGGTTCCAGATATTAACCATACGGTTCAGCTTGTCATCATTGCTTTTGACACTGTATTTCGAGAGCAGGCCGTCCCAATATTCCTTCAGTTCACCGAACGCTTTGTCTACCTGGGCCGTGTTTGAAAATCTCGATATCATTTCCTTCGCGTTCTTCTTGTTTATAATACCGGGAGCATCCCACTTTTTGTCTTCCTCGTTTTCAACGTATCCCAGTACGAAGACGATGTCTTTCTGCTCACCCGGGCCTAAAGCTATATCAAAGCTGTGCGATGCTATGGGCGACCAGCCGTCCGCCATCGAATTCGAAGACTTGCCCGCAGCGACCGCCTTTGGAGCGTCAAATCCGTTATATTGTCCGATAAACGAATTCCTGTCCGTATCAAAACCCGTTATATCCGTATTGGATGAATAGAATGCAAAATGATTGCGTCTTTCCCTGTATTCGGTTTTATGGTAAATCGTATTGTTTTCCAGTTCCACTTCGCCTGTGTTGAAATTCCTCTGGAAGTTTGTCATGTCATCATAGGCGTTCCAAAGACACCATTCGATAAATGAGAACAGGGTTATTTTCCTGACGCCGTCGCTCGTATTCTTAAGACTGACCTTATGGACCTCGCCGTTGAAATTCTGGGGAACGAACAGAAGAACTTCGGCCCCTATCCCTCCGCGCTCACCGTATATCCTGGTATAACCGAGTCCATGGCGGCATTCGTACCGGTCAAGGGTCTTTTTTACCGGAGCCCAGCCCGGGGACCAGAAATCCCCTTTTTCATCGCGGACATAAAAATATCTTCCGCCGTTGTCAGTAGGAACGCTGTTATATCTATATCGCGTGATGCGTCTCAGCCTGGCGTCCTTATAAAAGCAATATCCTCCTGCAGTATTTGAAATTAGCGAAAAGAATTCCTGGTTGCCTGAATAGTTTATCCACGGGCTTGGAGTTTCCGGAGTGGTGATTACATACTCCCTGTTTATATCATCAAAATACCCGTATTTCATAAAAAAACCTCCTGCATTTAAAAATAGTGATACTTAGCGTCACTTATATGTTACAATGCATGGAAAGTGAGGTTAATAGAAGGATTTGCTTTATGGTGTACATACTTGCTATTTTTCACGGAATTCTGTCGGTGTGACGCCAACATACTTTTTGAACAATTTTGAAAAATAATGAGCGTCAGGAATGCCGACCTGCTCCGCAACCTCGTAGGTCTTGTACCGGACGTCCCTCAGCATTTCCTTAGCCTTTTCGATGCGTATCTCATTAAGATAGTCAACAAAGTTCTTCCCCATTTCCTTCTTGAACATCCTGCTTATATAGTACGTGCTGACGAAGGTATGTTCCGCTACTTCGTTGAGCGTTATCTGTTCGTTATAATGGTTCTGCAGATATTCCACCGCTTTTCGGAGGATCAGTTTGATGCTTTTGTTGTTGTAGCTGTTGACCTTGGAAGTTACGCTCCTGGCCGATTCGTCAAGCAGTGTGTTCAATTCGTCGGAATTGGTGCATTTCTCTATAAGCCCGTAAAGGCCGCCCAGTTCACTGTACTCAAGCTTTTTATCGCTGTCTCCCGACATTAGCGACGTCCTTATATTATTTATGGAGGATATCAGATTCCAGTAGAAATTCTTGATAAATTCCTTCCTGGAAGGATCGATGGTCTTGACATAGATATAGATATCCTTAAGCCTGTCCCTGACGGACTGTTCATTTCCGGATTTGATCCCTTCTATCAAAGCCTTCTGAAGCTTTTCGAGCATCGAGTTGTCATCGTACTTGAAGAAGGTATTTATATCGCTGTGCAATATGATTGAGTTGCTTCCCATGTAGAATTTATGCTCGAGCGCTTCCCTGCATTCTTTGAATTTCTGGGGGAGTTGGGTCAATTTGCAGCCTTCGGCACTGACGGCGATCGTTACCGTGAAACCGAAGCAGTTGCAGATGATATCCTGGAGGTAGGAGCACTTTTTATCTATGAGCTCGACCGTGTTTTCGGTTTCATCCTTCAGCATCACGATAAAGGCCAAACCTATATTGTTCAGTGTCACGTTTATAACGTCGAACGTATCCGTAAACACTTCGTTGAACATGTTTATTATACCGAACTGATAGAGATGCCTGTCGTACTGGCTGATATCACTGTCATTGCTGTCGTCTGAATCGTTCTGTATGATAAGCATGTGGAAGTTATTGTTCTTTATATTAAAAAGCTCGAATTTCTGCCGGATATCGTCCTCATTCGTGTTGATCTCGTATATGACGTCGTACAGGAACTTTTCACGCAGTACCGATACATTCTGTTTGAAAAGCACATTAAGCTTTTCGAATTCTTCGGACCGTTCCTTTTTGAATTTCAGTTCCTTGACGGCTCTGGTAATGACAGAAGTAAGTTCCTCTATTTTCGACGGCTTGAGGAGGAAGTCGAAAGCGCCTATCTTGAGAGCTTCATGTACATAGTCGAAATCCCGGTGTCCCGTAAGTATAATTATCTTGCTGTCCGGAACAGAGTCCTTGATCTCTCTGAGCATTGTGAGCCCGTCGGTTTCAGGCATCTTTATGTCTGTAACGATAATGTCAGGCAAAAGCTTTCTTATCAGGTCAATGCCTTCAAGGCCGTCGGCTGCCTCTCCGCAGACTTCACAACCGAAGTTTTTCCAGTTAATGATATTCCTTAATCCCTTGCGGATTATAGGTTCGTCATCAATTATCAGAACCTTGAACATAGAAGCCCTCCCCGCCCTCAGCACTTATTTTGAAAGGAATGATGACCTTAGCCCTCGTATATTTTCCTGCTTCGCTTTCTATCTTCAAACCATAGCTTTCGCCATAAAACAGCTTGATCCTTCTGTTAACGTTTTCGATGCCTATGCTCTTGGTTCTCTTGTCGCTCAGGTTCTTGAAGTAGGTATCGTTATCCATTGCCAGTCTTTCGTTAAGCTGTTCAAGGTCCTCCTGTTCCATTCCGGCGCCGTTGTCGATCACCTCGATGAAAACACTGTCCTCAAGCTTTTCCGCATTGAGAGTTATTACGCCTTTTCCCCTTATCCGTTCTATGCCATGATAAACCGCATTTTCTATCAGCGGTTGTATGAGCAGGCGGGGGATCTTAATACTGTTAACATCAGGCTGTATATTCTTGATTAATTCTATTCTGTCGCCAAATCTCCTCTTTTGTAATGAAATATATTTATCGGCGTAGGTAAATTCCTCTTTTATCGTTATAAGCCTGTCGTCTCTGCCGATGCTGCCTTCCATCAAATCTGAGAGATCTGAAACCGTATTGCTGATCTCAGGCACGTTATTGAGCTGTGCCAGCCAGTTTATCGCCTCGAGCGTATTAAACAGAAAATGGGGATTTATCTGGGATTGCAATGCCTTAAGCTCCGCTTCCTTCCTGGTAAGCTGCTCCCTGTATACCCAATTCACAAGATGATTTATTTCACCTGACATTTCATTGAAAGCCTTGTTGAGGAAGCCCAGTTCGTCCTGCCTGTCATCCTTGATTTGTACGTTGCTCTCGCCGGCCTGCACCTTTTTCATGCCCTTTACAAGTTTATTTATCGGCTTTACTATATCGAATGCGATAAATATCGTCAATACCGTAAGAACAAATATCACTATTATACACAGCATGATGATGTTCCGCCTTAGCGTATTGGCATCCTTGTAAAGCTCATCGAGCGTAACGTAGGCAACAACCTTCCAGCCTGTATTTTTCAGAGTTATATACGATACGAACAGTCCGGATTTATCATCGACCAGTTCGCCTGCTTCACCGTTTATCTTGTCGGAGAGTAATCCGGAGTAAACGGAGAGATCGTCATTGACCTTGCTGGCTATCAGATCCATGTCGGGTGACAGTATCAATATGTTCTGAAGATTGCCGGTAAGCCCCTGGTACACTTCATCGAGGAGCTCAGTCTTTACCTTGATGACAAGAAGGCCCAATTCGCCGAAATGGTCCCTGTCATTTATCTGTCTGACAAGGTAGACGGCCTTTGCCTTTTTGTTCTCGGAAACGACATGGATATATGGTTTTCCCTTCATCAGCCTTGCCTTTTGGAGCATGTCGTAATAAGGTATTTCTGCGTTTGAACCGGCTTCCCTTGTATTGTCGTCCTGGTAATATTCCCTGCCGCTATTTGAGAAAATGCATATCGAACGTATTACCGACCTTGATATGACCACCATTTTCAAATAGCTGTTGATCGTATTCTCATATTCATACTGCTGGATTGGATCATCGGTATCGGAACTGCTTTTAAGGGCCGTGTATATCTTATCCTCGTAAAGCAGATCCTGAGAAATATTGGTAAGGTTGTCCATATAGTCGGCCAGCCTCAGCTGGATCATATTCAATATATCCCTGGAATAATTGGTCGAGTTTTCTTTTATTATGCTCTCTGAATTTTTGTAGCTCAAATAACCAATCAGGACAAGCGGTATGAGTATCTGGACAAAAAGTGTTGATATCAGCTTGTTCCTTATGGAAAGATTCTTATAAAATTTGAGTAATACCGCGGGAGAACGCTTCATCTGGATTAACCCCCGTAATGATTTATCCGTGCTGACTGTATGGACCGCTCATATAAGTCAGTTCGGTATTATCCCGTTGCGTATTGCATTGGACCACATCTCTTCCGCTGTGATCTTTCCCGAAAGGAAATATGGGAACTGCTTCGCGATGTCTTCCTCCCAGGCGGCCCTGTCGACAAAGTGATCTAGCGGCCCTACAAGATACGGCGCCCGCTCCACCAGCTGGTTGCCTTTGACGGCAAGTTCCATGTAGTTTATATTGAACCTGTCGATATTCACATTGCTGATCATACCCGTTTCAGAAGCGAACACTGCCGCCGTTTCCGGCGATGTCAGATATTTCAGCAGCCTGAGCGACGCATCCAGCTTGGTGCTGTCTTCACCGGCCACAGTACTCATATGGAAAGTGCCGCCCCCGAGTCCGTAGACCATTGTTCCCCAATGGCTTTCGTAACCCTCAGGATATGGAAACGGTATCATATCTACGCTGGTGTCGCTCGGGTCGAACTCGCCTATAAACCATGAGCCCTGTACTATCATAGCCGCTTTTTTTTCTTTGAAGAGTACATTTCTCTGGTTGTTGGTAATTGTAAAGCAATCCTCGGGGAAGGCTCCCATATCGTACAGTTCCTTGATATACTGGAGCGCAATAATATGTGACTGCCTGATGGCATTGCCGACGAAAGGATTTTCGGCTCCGTCCTTTCCGCCCATTACCGCTATAAGGTTCTGGTAGAAATAAGTACCTTCGGCATACGTATTGAAAGCTATGGGAGTTATATTGTTCTTTTTGAAAATCTGTACTGCAGCCTTGAGCTGTTCAAAATTCTTCGGAAAGGGAACACCGTATCTGATAAAAATATCTCTGTTGACGAACATACATTCAAATATGACTTCGAACGGAAGTCCATATATTCGGCCATTCTGTGTAGTGTAACCCCACATGCCCTGGTTGAAGCTTTTTTTCCATGCGGGAGCTTTGGAAAGCTGGTCTGTCAAGTCATAGACCTTGCCGGCCTTTATGAGCATATTGATATCGGAACCGGGCCAGAGCCCGAATACATCGGGATCGTTGCCGGAAGCAAAATCGGTTTTGATTTTCGGCAGAAAGTCTTCTCCGAAAAGAGATTCATTGACTATCGTAATGTCCGTGTTGTTTTTCTCGAACTGATTAAGTACTGTTTTAAGCGTTTCCGCCTTGCTGTCGACACCTCCCCAGCTGCTTATGAAACGAAGTGTCGTTTTTTCAACTCCATCTGTCTGCTTTTTGAATGCAGCAGTCTTTGTTTTATCGGGCGCCTGCGTACAGGCGCCCGTCAGGAACACTATCGCCATTGAGAGAAGTAAAGCCTGGAAGACCCTGTTTCTCCGCACTTTATACAACTCCTTACATCCTGAATTGTACTGCTCCTTCATCAACATCAGCCACCAGGCTGCAGCCCGGTTTAATACTTCCCATGAAGAATTTTTCCGTCAGTTCGTCCTCGACATATTTCTGAATAGTTCTCCTAAGCGGCCTTGCGCCGTATTTGGGATCGTAACCCTTATCCAGTATGAAATCCGTCAAAGCCTGGGTAAAGCTGAGCGTAATCCCCTTCTGGAATGCTTCCGCTCTAACCTCTTCAAGCATCAGACCGATTATCTGTTTCAACTCATCCCTGCTCAGTTCGGTAAATATTATGATCTCATCGAGCCTGTTCAAAAATTCGGGTCTGAAGGTTTCCTTAAGAACGTCCCTTACCCTGTTTTCCAGAGCCTTGTAACCGTCGTTGTTGAAACCGATGCCGTTGGCCTTCAGCGTAGTACCGGCATTCGAAGTCATAATGATGACCGTGTTTTCAAAATTCACAACCCGGCCATGGCTATCAGTAAGCCTGCCATCCTCAAGGATCTGAAGCAGCATATTGAATACGTCCGGGTGCGCCTTTTCAATCTCATCCATGAGTATGATCGAAAAAGGCTTTCTCCTCACTTTTTCAGTCAGCTGTCCGCCGTCGTCATAGCCCACATATCCCGGAGGTGATCCAATCAGCTTCGAAACAGTATGCTTCTCCATATATTCCGACATATCGAGCCTGATAAGCGAATCCTCGGTTTCAAAAAGCTCGATTGCCAGCGCTCTTACCAACTCTGTCTTACCAACGCCCGTCGGTCCGACAAAAACG
The DNA here is from genome assembly GCA_036260935.1 of Clostridia bacterium. GTDB lineage: Bacteria > Bacillota > Clostridia > Acetivibrionales > DTU013 > JAEYOM01. The sequence goes on along the minus strand of DATALQ010000012.1, from coordinate 25,059 downwards.
AACGACGCCGGTTTCTTTTTCTTCCGGAAGCCGGCCCTGTTCCTTCTGATTGCCCTTGCTATACTGCCGACGGCCTCATTCTGGCCGATGACCCTCTTATGGAGCCTTTCCTCGAGGTTCATCAGTTTGTCCGCCTCGACTTCGGTAAGCCTTTGGACAGGTATCTTGGTCCAGTTCTCTATAACATAGGCTATATCATCTACTGTCAAAACGTCTTCCTTGTTGTGCTCCTCGAACTCCTTGATCTTCTGCAGGAGCTTGCACTCATTCACTTTCAGGTCGGCAGCCTTCTGGTAGTCTTCGATGGAGTCAGCTGAAACAGCGCTTTCCTTCTCTTCCTGCACCTTTTTCAACTCGTCCTTGAGCGCTTCCAGCTCTACCAGACCGGTATTCTTCAGGTTTACCCTCGATCCGGCTTCGTCGATAACGTCGATAGCCTTGTCCGGAAGGAACCTTTCCGAAATATACCTCTCGGAAAGTCTGGCGGCCGCTTCTATAACTTCATCCGTTATTTTGACCCTATGGTATTTTTCGTAATAATCCCTTACGCCCTTTAGTATATCTATGGTTTCCTCTACAGAGGGCTCTTCCACGAGTACGGGCTGGAACCTTCTCTCGAGTGCCGTATCCTTCTCTATATGCTTGCGGTACTCATTGAGCGTCGTCGCTCCTATTACCTGAATATCCCCTCTTGAAAGGGCAGGCTTCAGAATATTGGCGGCATTCATAGCACCTTCCGCCTCACCCGCTCCCATGATATTGTGAAGTTCGTCGATTACCAGTATGACATTGCCCAAGGACTTTGCTTCCTCGATAATACCCTTCATCCGGCTTTCAAACTGGCCTCTGAACTGTGTCCCGGCTACTATCCCCGTCATGTCGAGCAGGTATATCTCTGCATTGAAAAGCTTGGCAGGCACCTGGCGCTTGGATATCCTGACTGCAAGTCCCTCCGCAATCGCCGTCTTGCCCACGCCCGGTTCACCGATAAGCACCGGATTGTTTTTGGTCCTTCTGTTCAATATCTGTACGACCCTGTCTATCTCACGCTGTCTTCCGATTACCCTGTCGATTTTGTCTTCCTTTGCCAGATCGGTGAGGTTCGTACCGTACATATCCAGATACTTTTTCTTTTTCAGGCTTTTCTTTTCCTGAGTTTTTACACGTGTGCCGTTTTTATTATCCTTGTCATCAGAAGGATCCTTCGGTTCACCGTTTTCGCCCGTTTCTTCGTTTTTGGGGAACACGCGGTTCAGAAAACTAAAAATGGGATTTGCTTTATTCGCGTTTGGGGGCTCAATGCCTGCAAGCCCGTTGTTTCCCTGATCCATATCGATATTTTCGAACAGGCTGCCCATCTGCTTGTTTATATTGTCGATATCCTCATCGGACATACCCGTCTGTTCTATCAATTGATTTACGGGCTGGATACCCTGTTTTTTCGCGCATGACAGGCAAAGTCCTTCCTGTATCTGCTTTCCATCTATTATTTTTGTTATGAATACCACTGCAAAATTTTCCTTGCATACTGAGCACATCATCACAGTTATCAACTCCTTTCGCTCCTGCTGTCTTATGTGCCGGTCAAAACTGCAAAGGGCTCTCGCCCATATATCAATCTATTATACGTAACATTCCTGGTCTATGACTGCCGTACCCTGCTAATTAGATAAGTATAACACAATCCGGCGACCAAGGCTACTTGTAAGATGAACCTTTTTGTGTCTGTCATAAAGCAATTTTTGTAACCGATTGAAACGCTCGGGAATATATTTATAGTAGCAAAAACAAACCAATATCCATTATCGTTCATTAATATGAGGAGGTGTTTTGAATGGCAGAAAGAGGAGGTTTCCTGGGCGGCTTTTTCGGCAATGATTGCGCCATTTTGTTCTTTATACTCGTATTTCTGATTTTGTTCGTATGCCCGGTTGGCATACTTGCAGATCCCAAGTAAGAAGATGGGACATACCAGGCAAGTAATCCATGTGAGTCGGGGAAGCTTCCTTGACTCACTTGATTTTGGGTAGAAACATAAGGACGGCTCGTACACGAACCGTCCTTTGTTTCTACTCTGTCTTAAACCACCTGTTCTATTTTCTTTACCGGCTTTTTATCAAGTTTCTTATCGAGCTTTTTATCAAGCTTCGCTTTAGACTTTTCTTCAGGCCTGGTGCTCAATATTTTCCCGAGAAACTGCCCCGTATAGGATTCCGGAACAGCTGCTACCTCCTCCGGAGTACCGCTGGCAACAATGGTTCCACCCTTGCCTCCGCCTTCGGGTCCGAGGTCTATAATGTAATCGGCAGTTTTTATCACATCCAGATTGTGCTCGATGACTACTACCGAGTTACCGGCATCAACAAGGCGGTGAAGAATATCTACGAGCCTGTGTACATCCGCTATATGGAGACCCGTCGTCGGCTCGTCCAGTATATAAAGCGTCCTACCGGTAGCCCTCTTTGATAGCTCGGTAGCAAGCTTTATACGCTGGGCTTCGCCTCCGGAAAGCGTGGTCGAAGGCTGTCCTACCTTTATATAACCCAGGCCTACGTCGTATAAAGTCTCGATTTTTTTCTGGATACGCGGGATGTTCCTGAAGAATTCCAGCGCATCCTCCACAGTCATATCGAGTACTTCCGAAATATTCTTCCCCTTGTATTTCACGTCAAGCGTCTCGCGATTATACCTTTTCCCTTTGCACACTTCGCACGGTACGTAAACATCCGGCAGAAAGTGCATCTCTATCTTAATTATACCGTCGCCGCCGCAGGCTTCACAGCGCCCGCCTTTGACATTGAAGCTGAACCTGCCCGATTTGTACCCTCTCATTTTAGCTTCAGTAGTCCCGGCGAACACTTCGCGAATCAGATCGAATACGCCCGTATAGGTTGCAGGGTTTGAGCGCGGCGTCCTTCCGATCGGAGACTGGTCAATGTCTATCACCTTGTCCAGGTGCTCGATCCCCAGTATGGCGTCATGCTCCCCGGCTCTCGTCCTGGCGCCGTTCAGTTCGGCCGCCAGCTTTTTGTACAGTATCTCATTTATGAGCGAACTCTTGCCGGAGCCCGAAACACCTGTCACAGCCGTGAAAACTCCAAGAGGCACGCCGACACTGATGTTCTTCAGGTTGTTTTCGCGTGCGCCTGCTATCTTTATCCACTTGCCATTAGGCTTGCGCCTGTTCTTCGGGATCTCTATCCGCTTTTTACCGCTGAGGTACAGACCCGTCTGTGAATTCTCGTTCTTTTTGATGTCGTCTATTGTTCCCTCGGCTACCACATACCCGCCGTGTATACCCGGCCCCGGCCCCATATCTATAATATGGTCGGCCGCGTACATCGTATCCTCATCGTGTTCAACCACTATCAGCGTATTTCCGAGATCCCTCAGCCTTGCGAGCGTCTTGAGCAGTCTGTCGTTATCGCGCTGGTGCAGCCCTATGCTCGGTTCGTCCAGTATATAAAGCACGCCCATAAGCCCCGAGCCGATCTGGGTAGCGAGCCTGATACGCTGAGCCTCTCCTCCCGAAAGCGTTCCGGAGGATCTTGAAAGCGTCAGATAATCGAGACCTACATCGACCAGGAAGCCGACTCTTGCGTTGATCTCCTTCAGAATCTGGTGCGATATCAATACGTCCCTTTCGGATAACCTGAGAGCCGAAAAGAAGTCCTTTATTTCGTTGACGGGAAGACTGGTTAGCTCGTGAATATTCCTGTCTCCCACCGTTACCGCAAGCGTCTCTTTTTTTAGTCTTGCTCCGTGGCAGTCGGGACAAGGATTGCTGCTCATGTATTCCTCATAATACTGCTTCATTCCGTCGGACTGGGTTTCCTTGTAGCGACGCTCCATGCTGTTGATGACGCCTTCGAAAGCCGCTGTGAAGGTGCCGCTGCCATATTCCTTCTCGTATGCTACCTTTATCTTCTCGCCCTTTGTTCCATACAGGATTATATCGACTATGTTCTCAGGCAGTTTGCTGACCGGAGTCGATGTCTTGAAGCCGTAATGCTTGGCTAAAGCATTGAGATACATTCTCGAGTAACTGTCACCGTTTTCGAAATTCCAGCCGCCCACCTTGATAGCGCCTTCCTCGAGCGATTTGCCGCGATCGGGTATGACAAGATCGGGGTCCATTTTCATCAGCGTTCCAAGGCCGCTGCATGTTGGACACGCGCCATAGGGATTGTTGAAGGAAAACATCCTGGGCGCAAGTTCTTCTATACTGATCCCGCAGTCGCTGCAGGCAAAATTCTGGCTGAACAGCAGTTCCTGCCCGCCAATCACATCTACGACCAGTATACCCCCGCTCAGATGAAGCGAGGTTTCAATGGAATCGGCGAGACGCTTCATGATCTCGGGCTTGACTACCAGTCTGTCAACTACTATTTCCAGAGTATGCTTCCTGTTTTTGTCCAGGTTGATCTCTTCATTGATATCACGAACTTCACCATCCACGCGGATCCTGACATAGCCGTTTTTCCTCGCATCTTCGATTAGCTTGTGATACTCGCCCTTTCTTCCTCTGACGACAGGAGCCAGCAGCTGTATCTTTGTCCCTTCTTCGAGCGACATCACGGAGTCGACCATCTGATCCACAGTCTGCTGTGAGATCTCCTTGCCGCAAACGGGGCAATGCGGTACTCCTATACGGGCAAACAACAGCCTCAGGTAATCGTAAATTTCCGTTACTGTTCCTACCGTGGACCTGGGGTTACGGCTGGTAGTCTTCTGATCTATCGATATTGCAGGTGATAGACCGCTTATATAGTCAACTTCGGGCTTTTCCATCTGCCCGAGAAACTGTCTGGCATATGCTGAAAGCGATTCGACATAGCGACGCTGGCCTTCCGCGTATATCGTGTCAAAAGCCAGCGAGGATTTGCCGGAGCCGCTCAATCCCGTGATTACGACAAATTTGTCCCTTGGTATCTCGACGTCGATATTTTTGAGGTTGTGCTCCCTTGCACCTTTTATGAAAATACTGTTCCTGTTCATTTGATTGCACCTGTCCCTTGTATATACTGCCTGACGCCAGGTATTGCTTGAGCGTCAACCGAGGTGCACCCCAACGCGGACGGAATTCTCACGAACCCGGCAAGGTGCGTCCCTTCACATATTATACACAACGACAAGTCAAAATGCAAACACTTGTTCGATTATTTTTCAAGTTCTGTTCACACACGCCTCTGCGCAATTCACACGCCTCTTTATCAAATCTCCAAGTATTTTTATGCCCTCCGTTATCTTTTCCTCCGGCATGTTGGAAAAATTCAGTCTCATTGTATTTTTCCCTCCGCCGTTGGGGAAGAAGGATTCTCCCGGCACAAAAGCCACGTTGCTGCCAAGACTCTCCACAAGGAGTTCTCTTGTATTTATATCGCCTTCGAGTTCGACCCAGGTGAACAGGCCGCCCTCAGGATGAGTAAACCTGGCGCCTCCTGGAAAATCGGCAAGGAGCGCCTTGTGCATAGCATCACGCCTGCTTTTATAGACCAGGCGAATTCTTTCTATATCACTGTCGAGATCGTACATTTCCATGTATGCAGAAATATTGCGCTGAGTAATATTTGAGGAATGAAGATCGGCCCCCTGTTTTACAAGGCCATACTTCTCGAGTATCCTTTCGTCGGCAGCCACCCAGCCAATCCTCATTCCGGGACAAAATACCTTTGAAAAGGTACCCAGATATATTATAATACCTTCCGTATCCATTGATTTGAGTGAAGGCATAATGTTTCCGTCAAAACGGAGTTCACTGTACGGAGCATCCTCCAGCACAGGGATATTGCGTCCTTTCAGCAGTTCCATGAACCTTTTCCTGCGTTCTGTCGACCAGGTCCGGCCACTTGGGTTCTGGGAATCGGGTATGACGTAGATCAGCCTGATATTTCTTTCAGTATCGAGAATATGTTCAAGCTGCTCCGGCAGCATACCGTCATTGTCCGTCGGCACCTCGACCATTTTGGGTCCGTACGCGCTGAAGGCGTTAATAGCGCCCAGATATGTCGGGCTTTCGCAAAGCACCGTATCCCCTTCGTTTATGAATATCTTTCCCGTAAAATCGAGGCCCTGCTGTGAGCCGCAGGTCACAAGGATATTGTTTTCCGACATAAGGGTTCCGAACCTGCGATTCATCCGTTCCGCAATCTTGCGGCGAAGAGGCTGGTAGCCTTCAGTAGCGGCATACTGCAGCGCTTCCGCGCCGGAGCTTTCCAATACCTTAGCCGTTACCTCCTTCAGCCTTTCCACGGGAAAAAGCTCCGGAGCCGGCAAGCCCCCTCCAAACGAGATCATTCCGGGTTTATCGGTCAATTTGAGCAGTTCTCTGATGTCGCTGGTTTTTACTTTATCCATACGTCTCGCCAATTCAAACATAAATCACACCTCACCTCATATTAATACTGTTCGCAAACCGGAGCCGGCCGGCTTGCTTTACGTTATATCCAGATCAGATTATTGGTCCGAGCTCGTTTGCGATACCCGTCCCGTACTTTTTCTGCTCCCTCGCGATACCCGCATATGACGCCATAAGTCTTTTGACGCCTTCAACGATCTGTTCGGAAGTAGGGTATGTATAATTGAGCCTTATGTAATTACCCAAAGGGCTGCCTGGAAAAAATACATCGCCCGGCACGAATGAAACTCCTCTTTCCATCGAACTTGCAAGCAGCCTTGACTGAGGCACTCTTTCGGGAAGCCTGCACCATAGATACAGGCCGCCTTCCGGCCTGTTCCAACCCATTCCGTCGGGATGTGAGCTTTCCAGCTCGGAAACCATAAGATCTCTGCGGCTTCTGTTTTCTTTGTTCGCTTTTTCCAGATGCTCCTTAATTAGCCCTTCCCGGAGGAAGCGGTCGATTATCAGCTGGGGCAGGCTGCTTGTGTGAAGGTCCGCCATTTGCTTGAGCATTGTCAGACGGTATAGCACCTGCGGCGGCGCTGTCAGCCAGCCTACCCTGAACCCCGGGAACATCAGCTTCGAGAAAGTGCTCAGGTACAGTACGTTCCCATAAATATCCATAGCCTTCAAAGCAGGCATTGCTTTTCCTTCATAGCGCAGCAGGCCGTATGGGTCGTCTTCGAGTATCACCACCTGGTTTCTCGACGCGACCGACAGGAGCGTTTTCCTTCTTTCCATACTCATGACGGCTCCCGAAGGGTTTTGAAAGTCCGGTATCGTATAAATCAGTTTGGGCTTGAACCTTTTGACAAGCATATCCAGCAGGTCGGTCCGCATCCCTTCGTTATCGGCAGGTATCCCGACCACACGCGCCCCTGCCGCCTTGAATATATGGACTGCACTGAAAAAGGTGGGCTCTTCCGCCAACACTACGTCTCCGGCCTCTATAAACGCCCTTGCAATGAGATCGAGCCCCTGCTGCGAGCCGGTTAGTACCATAGTCTCCGCAGCTTTTGCGTTGATTCCCCGTTCCCGCATCAGTTCGCAAATACTTTCCCTAAGCGGAAACAGACCTTCGGTAGGCGTATGCTGCACGGCAATCCTGCCGCTGCTCTCCAGTACTTCCGCCTGTATCCGCTTCAGCGCTTCAAGAGAATCATGTCCCGGTACTGTGACCCCGGCGGCAAACAATATCATGTCGCTCCTTACGCCCCCGAGCAGATCGCGCACGGTAGTGTCCTGTATCCGTAGGGAGCTCTCGCTGAAAAGCTGCTCCCAGGGCATGGAAGGCATATCGGGAGTGCCGCTGCCGCCGCTCTCCCAAACCGTATCTTCCGAGGCCTGTCTAAGCGTCACCGTAGTGCCCTGGCCTATATGAGAATCGACAAAGCCGCCTGACTTGAGTTCTCGGTAAGCGTTTAATACAGTTGTCCTGTTGACCTGAAGCTCTTCGGCCAGCTTTCTCTCCGGCGGCAGCCTGAAGCCGGCTGGAAGCGTGCCTGAAAGGATCATTTCCCTGATACGCCGGCTTATCTGCAGGTACATGGGAGTTTTGCCTTCTTTGTCGATTCTGATCTCCATTAAATTTCAACCTCTTTCATGTAAAATGGTACCATCCAATTATAATTATATAGTATAGTTCTAAGGAATAAACAACCAATTTAAGAAAATTGATACCATCCAATTTTTAATCAAAATAAAAACTCACAGACGCAATAAGCGAACCGTGAGCTTTTATGGCAGGAATTTTTGTATGAAATAACAGAGTCTACTTCTTTTCCATCCTTTTCTGCAGTTGCTGCAGCTTGTCCCTGAGAGATGCCGCGCGTTCGAATTCCAGCGCCCTGGCGGCTTCCTTCATCTCTTTCTCGAGCCTGTTTGCAATGGTCTGCAGATCAGCCTCATCCATCTCGTCTGCGTGCTCGAACGAGTAGCCTGCGCCCGTTTCCGCCACCTTTATCGTCTCCAGGGTGTTCCTGACTCCCTTTTGTATGGTCGTCGGTGTAATTCCGTTTTTGATATTGTATTCCGTCTGTATTCTGCGTCTGCGGTTTGTTTCGCTTATCGCCTTCTGCATCGAATCGGTCATCGTATCCGCATACATGATTACGGTGCCCTCTACGTTTCTGGCCGCTCTGCCTATCGTCTGTATCAGCGAAGTCTCGGAACGCAGGAAGCCTTCCTTGTCCGCGTCGAGTATAGCCACAAGTGTGACCTCTGGAAGGTCAAGGCCCTCGCGCAGCAGGTTTATTCCCACCAGTATGTCGAAAACGCCAAGCCTGAGATTACGGATAAGCTCGGTCCTCTCAAGCGTCTCCACGTCAGAATGGAGGTATTCCACCTTGAAGTCGAGTTCCTTGAGATATGCCGTAAGGTCCTCCGCCATTTTCTTGGTGAGCGTCGTTACCAGTACCCTCTGCTGCTTTTCTACGCGTTTGGAGATCTCTCCTATCAGATCGTCTATTTGACCCTTTACAGGTCGTACGACGACTTCGGGATCTATAAGACCTGTCGGGCGGATGATCTGCTCGACGGTTTGCTGGGAATGGCGTTTTTCGTAAGTTCCCGGCGTAGCACTGACGTATACTGCCTGTTTTACCTTGTTTTCAAATTCCTCGAACCTCAAAGGCCTGTTGTCAAACGCCGAAGGAAGCCTGAAGCCATACTCGACCAGCGACTCCTTTCTTGCCCTGTCGCCGTTGTACATGCCTCCCACCTGAGGTATCGAAACATGTGATTCGTCTATTATGACCAGAAGGTCCTCCGGGAAATAATCGATAAGCGTAAAAGGCGCGCTTCCCGGAGTTCTGTCGCTGATATGCCTTGAATAGTTCTCAATGCCCTGGCAGAAACCGATTTCCTGGAGCATCTCCAGGTCGTATCTGGTCCTCTGTTCGAGCCTCTGTGCCTCGAGAAGCTTGCCCTGCTCCTTCAACTCTTTAAGCCTTTCGTCCAGTTCCTGCTCTATAGTGACCAATGCCTTAAGCATCTTGGGCCTGGTAGTGGCATAGTGGTTGGCCGGGAATATGGCCGCATGGGATCTGATCCCGAGTATTTCACCAGTGAGATAGTTGATCTCGGATATCCTTTCGATCTCGTCCCCGAAAAACTCGATACGTAAAACACGTTCCGACGAGTCGGGCGGAAATATCTCGAGCACGTCGCCCCTGACTCTGAACTTTCCGCGCTTGAAATCTATCTCGTTTCTTTCATATTGAATGTCGACAAGCTTGCGTATTACCTCGTCGCGGTCCTTGTGCATCCCGGGCCTCAGCGAAAGCATCAGTTCCGTGTAATCCTCCGGGTCGCCCAGGCCGTATATGCACGATACGCTGGCAACGATGATAACGTCCCGGCGTTCGAAAAGCGCCGCAGTTGCGGAATGTCTAAGTTTATCTATTTCGTCGTTGATCGAGGAATCCTTTTCGATGTAGGTATCCGTGGATGCTATATATGCTTCGGGCTGGTAATAATCGTAATAGCTGACAAAGTACTCGACGGCATTGTTCGGGAAGAACTCCTTGAACTCCGCACAAAGCTGCGCCGCCAGCGTTTTGTTGTGAGCTATTACAAGCGTCGGCCTCTGTACCTGTTCGATGACATTGGCCATAGTAAAGGTTTTCCCGGAGCCGGTGACGCCGAGCAGCGTCTGATGCCTGTAGCCCCTGTTAAGCCCCTTGACCAGGTTCTCCACTGCTTCCGGCTGATCGCCGCACATTTTATAATCCGAAACTATTTTGAAATCCGGCATGTCGTTTAATGCCCCCATGATTTAAACTTCGTTTCATATTATAACATATTGCCGTGCAAAATCAAACAAATGTTCGCAATATAAACCAGAGCTTTATATACATAAAAACAATTTATTATTGACAGGACCTTTTAACAGATGTGATAATAATATGATATAAAGAAATCTGGAGGTTTGAGATATGAAAGTTGCAAAATTTGGCGGGACGTCATTGGCGTCTGCCGATCAAATAAAGAAAGTCTGCAGTATAGTCACATCTGATCCGGATCGCAGACTGATCGTAGTATCGGCTCCAGGCAAGCGTTCCAGGGAAGATGTAAAAGTTACCGACATGCTGATAGCATGTGCTAAGGCCAGGCTGGAAAAAGCCAATGCAGAAACAGAATTGCAAGCCGTAACTGAAAGATTTGCAAATATCGCTTCCGAACTCGGGATGAGCGGTGACATTACAGTTACCATTGCGGAAGATCTCAGGAGACGCGTCGAAGGTGACAAAAGCGACAAGGGAAGGTACATTGACTGCCTGAAGGCTGCCGGTGAAGATAACTGCGCAAAGCTTGTCGCAGAATACCTTAAGAGCATCGGCTTTGATGCACGTTATGTAAATCCCGCGGATGCCGGTCTGCTGCTGAGCGACGAATTCGGCAATGCGCAGGTCCTGCCTCAATCCTATGAAAATCTCAAATCTCTTTCCGACTACCCGGGAATAACGATTTTCCCAGGCTTTTTCGGTTATTCGCTATCAGGAGAGGTCGTTACCCTGCCGCGCGGCGGTTCGGATATAACGGGTTCCATCGTAGCCGCGGCTGTAAATGCGGATCTCTATGAAAACTTCACCGACGTGGACTGCGTTTACTCGGTAAATCCCAACCTTATAAAATCTCCGGTACCAATACACGAAGTTACCTACAGGGAGATGCGCGAACTGTCCTATGCAGGCTTCGGCGTGTTTCACGAGGAAGCGCTCGTACCGGTCTTCTATAAAGGCGTGCCGGTCCGTATCAAAAACACCAACAACCCTTCCGCTCCCGGAACTACGATAGTAAAAGAGCGCCCTACCAATGGCTTTCCTGTTGTTGGAATAGCCAGCGATGCGGGCTTCTGTTTCATTTATATCAGCAAATACCTGATGAACCGCGAGGTCGGTTTCGGCCGAAAGATACTCCAGATGCTCGAGGAAGAACAGATCTCGTATGAACATATCCCATCCGGTATAGATAATATGTCAATAATATTGAAACAGGACATGATGGACGAATACAAGGAAAAGAGAATCACCGAACGTATAAAGAACGAACTGGCGGTCGACGATATCTCGGTCGTCAAGAACATAGCTCTGGTCATGATCGTAGGAGAAGGTATGCGCAATACTCTCGGAATTACTTCCAGGGCTTCGACTGCGCTTGCCAATGCCGGAATCAACCTTGAAATGATCAACCAGGGACCTTCGGAAGTTAGCATGATGTTCGGCGTGAAGGCGGAAGTCAGTAACAAGGCTGTCTGTGCGCTTTATGACGAGTTCTTCACAAAGCAGATAAAAAACGCGTAGGCAATCAGTAAACATAACAATATTCTAAAATAGAAGGACGGTTCCCCGGCTCATTTAAGAAAAGCCTGAGAACCGTCCTTGCTTTTCATACTGCAAATCAGCTTTCCCTGCTTTTAGACATCTTCTTTATCCTGTCGATTATCCTGTCCTTCAGGAACAGCCCTGCCAGAAACAATATCAATGCAGCGACGGAAAGGATTATTACCATTACATAATTGCCCTTTTCGGTGCTGCTGCCTATTACGGAGGATGCGATAAGCGCCGGCAGCCTGGCTATCGTTATGATTATAAAGAAACGCAGAGGTCTAACCGGTGTGATACCCGCTATATACGTAAGGATATCCTTTGGAATCCCAGGTATCAGGAACAGCAGGAACATGCCTGCTTCAGACTTGTCACCATTTATCATGAAATTAAACTTCTCAAGCTGCTCGCGTGAAACAAGCAATTTTACTAGAGGGTATCCGATTATCCTCGCAATGAAGAAAACCAACACAGATCCTATTAGTATGCCCGTTATGGAATAAAGAGTGCCAAGCCAGGTACCGTAAATATACCCTCCCGCGATCTGTACCAACTCTCCGGGTATCGCCGCCACCACGACCTGCAGTATCTGTATCCCTATGAACAGCAGAATACCCTTCCAGCCGTACGAATTCAGTTTATCACTCAGCTTGCCGGGATCTTTCGCCAACTCTGTCAGTTGAGGACCGAATCTAACCGTAAGGAACGCCATGGCTCCCAGAAAAAGAGCTATCAGAACGATATATAACGCTATCTTGCCCTTGCTTTTGCCTTGGCTTTTGTTTTTGCCTATGTCAGCTTTTTCAGCAATACTGCTTCCGGTTTCCTTCGCTGCTTCATTTTTCAATCCAGTTACCCCATTTCGCATGTATTCGCATGTATGCGTCAATTTGCATTACAGAAATAATTTACGAAGCAGTTCGGTTTTTGTCTAATAACCTTCATCATCACTCCAGCTTCATTGTTATCTGCTTATCTTCGGCGTCTTCCTCCCTGAAATAACAGCCTATCGCAGGTATGGATTTGGTCCTGTAATAATCGGGATCCTTGATGCCTGATTCTTCTATAGTTTTAATGGCGCACAGCCGGCTTCCCTTCTTTTCTTTCAGGACTTGTACTCCCTGGGAATCGCGCGTGGTTTTTGGGTTTATGCCGCTGGTATCGAATATGAGCACTTTATTTATACTGCTGTACGCAACGAGCTCGGTATCCGCAGACAGGAATCTTATGTCTGTTAGCGGTGAAATATCCGAGTACGCGTTAGCCAGCTTTTTCCTGTTTGTCTTAGTTGCATAGCTTCCCAAATCGATTTTAGCGCATTTGCCGTTTTCGAATGTAAACAGCAGCCAGCCTGCATAATTGTCTGTCGCGACCATGTATACTATTTTTTCTCCGTTTTCCAACTGCAGCAGATTTGTCAGGTATTCCCCGAGCGAACTGGCCTTGCAGTCCGGAACATCATAGATTCTTAGCTTGTAGACCGTCTGGCGGTCCGAGAACAAAAGCAGTTCCGCCTTGTTGTGGGTCTCGATTTCCTGAACGATGTTATCGTCATCCTTGAGCTTGTGCTCGGGATTTGCCCTGAGCGACACAAGAGCGATCTTTTTGAGATAGTTCTGTTCCGTAAGGAAAAGCTTGAGATTATAATCATCGATAAGATGTTCTTCCGTTATTTCTTCAACGTGCGTTTCCGGTACGATCTCAGTCACTCTGGGCTGGCCGTATTTTTTTGCCACTTCGCCGAGTTGCCTGGATATAACCTTTCTGATCTTCTTCTCACTTCCCAAAAGTTCTTTCAGATCTTCAATTTCCTTCTTGAGTGCGTCGACTTCTCCCACCTTGTCCAGGATGTATTCGCGGTTAAGGTTTCGCAGCTTTATCTCGGCAATGAATTCCGCCTGAATCTGATCGATTTCAAAGCCTTCCATCAGGTTCGGCACGACCTGCGCATCATGTTCTGTATTGCGTATGATCGCTATGGCTTTGTCTATATCGAGCAGTATTTTGCGCAGGCCAAGCAGCAAGTGGAGCTTCTCCTCTTTCCTGCCGATGTCGAACTGCGTCTGCCGTTTTATACAGCCGATCCTGAAAACAAGCCATTCGCGCAGTATTTCCCTTATGCCCATGACTCTCGGGCTTCCGTTGATCAGTATATTGAAGTTGCAGTTGAAAGTATCCTGCAGAGTAGTAAGCTTGAACAGCCTGTTCATTATCTCGTCGGGGTCGGCGCTTTTGCGTATGTCAAGAGTTATCTTGAGTCCGTCGAGGTCGGTCTCGTCGCGGACATCCGTTATATCCTTGACTTTGCCGTTCTTGACAAGCTCTATGACCGAGTCGATAATAGCTTCTGAAGCAGTCGTATAGGGTATCTCATATATTTCGATACAGCTGTTCTGCTTGTCGTATTTGTATTTGGCCCTGACCTTGAAGCTTCCCCTTCCGGTCTCGAAAATACTCCTCAAATCATCCTCGTTCAGGATAAGACTCCCTCCGGTAGAAAAGTCGGGAGCTTTTATGTACTGCGTCAGATCCGCATTCTCATCGTCGATATAAGCAACAGCAGCCTCGCAGACCTCCTTAAGGTTGAAGCTGCACAAATTGCTGGCCATGCCTACCGCTATTCCCTGGTTGGCATTTACCAGAACGCTCGGAAAAGTTGCCGGAAACATCGTCGGTTCCTTCATCGTACCGTCGTAGTTGTCCACGAAGTCCACGGTGTTTTTGTCCAGATCGCGGAAAAGCTCTTCACACAATTTTTCGAGTTTTACCTCGGTGTATCTGGATGCCGCGTAGGCCATGTCCCTGGAATATTGGCGGCCGAAGTTGCCCTTGGAGTCTATATAGGGATGGAGCAGCGCGCCGTTACCTCTGGTAAGCCTGACAAGCGTTTCATATATGGCCTGGTCGCCGTGAGGATTGAGCTTCATCGTCTGTCCGACCACGTTTGCGGACTTAGTCCTTGAACCTGTTAAAAGTCCCATTTTATACATGGTGTAAAGCAATTTTCGGTGGGACGGTTTGAAACCGTCGATCTCCGGGATCGCACGCGATACGATGACGCTCATGGCATACGGCATGAAATTCTGTTCAATCGTATCAGGTATTTTTTGCAGCACTAGATTTTTATCCGCCATATCATTACCTTTCTCTTGGGACATAAGGACAGGGACCTTGTCCCACTGTTATACAAAATTTTCCTGAAGGCGTCAGATGCGAGGAGTCCAAGGAAAGCGAGCCGTGAGCACCGCAGTTTATATTTTATAAATGAGGAGCGCAATGGCGAATCTTGACGCAGGAATCCGACGCATATCACGCCTTCGACTCAGCTGACGTCGATCATCTCCATATACTTAGTCCCGTTTTCTTCGATGAAGGTCTTTCTGCCCTGGAGGTTGTCACCGAGCAGCAGGTCGAACATAAGCTCCGTTTTCTGCATGTCATCAGGTACGATCTTTATAAGCCTTCGCGTATCGGGATTCATGGTTGTCTGCCACATCATTTCGGGCTCGTTTTCGCCAAGTCCCTTCGAACGTTGGATTGAATATTTCCCGCCCTCGAGTTTCGCAAGTAACTGTACCTTTTCTTTTTCCGTATAAGCAAACCAGGTCTTCCCCTTACTGGTGATTTCAAAAAGAGGGGATTCCGCTATGTACACCTTCCCAACCTGGATCAGTGTCGGTACAAGGCGATACAGCATCGCAAGTATCTGCGTGCGTATATGGAAGCCATCCACGTCGGCGTCGGTGCAGATGATTATCTTGTCCCACCTGAGGTTGTCGAGCTCGAACGTGTTCAAATCCTTGTTGTGGCGCGACTTTATCTCGACGCCGCAGCCCAGAACCTTCAGCAGGTCTACTATTATGTCGTTCTTGAATATGCTGTCGTACTCCGCTTTAAGGCAATTGAGTATCTTGCCCCTGACGGGCATAATCGCCTGGAAGTCCGCGTCCCTTCCCATTTTACAGGAACCCAGTGCGGAGTCGCCTTCCACTATGTAGAGCTCCCGCTTGCTTGTATCCTTTGTCCTGCAATCCACGAATTTCTTGACGCGGTTTGACATGTCAATCGTGCCGCCGAGCTTCTTTTTGATATTTATCCGGGTCTTTTCGGCGGTTTCACGGCTGCGCTTGTTTACCAATAACTGATCGACGATGCGGTCGCTTTCGATCTTGTTTTCTATCAGATAGACCTCGAGCTGCTGGCGGATAAAATCCGTCATCGCTTCCTGAATGAACTTATTGGTGATTGACTTCTTGGTCTGGTTTTCATAACTTGTAACGGTTGAAAACGAATTGGTCACGAGTATGAGGCTGTCCTGTATATCATTGAACGTGATCTTTGCTTCGTCCTTGTTGTATTTGCCCTTGCCCTTTATAAATTTGTCCAGTTCATTGACAAATGCCGTCTTTACAGCACGGTCCGGCGAGCCTCCGTGCTCTAGAAAACTGGAATTATGATAATACTCCAGAAGATTAATCTCATTGTTAAAGCAGAAAGCAACCTGCATTTTGACTTTGTATTCGGGCTTGTCCTCGCGGTCTCTGCCCCTTGCGGAGGATTCATAGAACTGTATTCCCGTGAAATTTTTATCTCCTCCGATTTCGGCAATGTAATCCACGATGCCGTTCTCATAGCAGAATTCCTGTACGCTGCCGGAAACCTCATCGGTCAGAAGGAATTTCAGTCCCGCGTTGACAACCGCCTGCTTTTTAAGCGTCGTAACAAAGTAATCGAGTGGGATGTCCGTATCGGTAAAAACCTCCAGATCGGGTTTCCAGCGTTGTATCGAGCCTGTACTCTCGTACCTGCATTTTTCCTTTATCAGGCCACCGATATTCTGCCCTTTTTCAAAGCGCAGATCATAACGGAAGCCGTCCCTGAACACGGTAACGTCCATGAATTCGGAGCTGTACTGAGTTGCGCAGCTGCCAAGGCCATTCAACCCGAGGCTGAATTCATAATTTTCACCTGAATTTGTTTTATATTTACCGCCTGCATATAGTTCACAGAAAACGAGTTCCCAGTTGTACCGGTCCTCCTTGGGATTGAAATCGACCGGGATTCCCCTGCCGTAATCCCTGACAGTGATCGAACGGTCGGAATGCCGTATTACCTCGATCTTGTCGCCGTAGCCTTCTCTGGCCTCGTCTATTGAATTGGACAATATTTCGAAAAATGAATGTTCACAGCCTTCGATGCCGTCCGAGCCAAATATGACGCCAGGCCTCAAGCGAACCCTGTCGGCCCCCTTCAGAGAAGAAATGCTTTCATTGCCGTATTCTTCGGTTTTTTTCCCCTTCGTCATTCGTATTCATCCTCCGGATTATTTCTATCTGTAAATATTATTCATGAAAGAATTTTTAAAGTCAAGTAGATACTAATTTACAAGTGTGATTTATATTGCCAGCATGAATAGGTCAAATTTTTCAAAAGATAATCAGCGAGGTGATAAAAATGAAAAAAATGAAAATTAAAGCATTATTGATCCTGATATTTGTATTGCTTTTTACAACTACAGCTCTGGCACAATCTACTTATACGGTACAACGCGGCGATACCATGTGGAAGATAGCAAGCAGGTACCAGGTCGGAATAAGCGAGATTATTTCCGCAAACCCGCAGATCAAGAATCCTGCGATGATCTACCCCGGTCAGAAGATAACGATACCGACGGTAACAACAACCTCCCAGGAAAACGAAGTTATTCGGCTCGTCAATGTGGAAAGGGCACGAGCCGGACTGCCGGCGCTTACAACCAACTGGCAGCTTTGCAGGGTCGCGCGCTATAAATCCGCCGATATGGCCAACAGGGGCTACTTTAGCCATACCTCCCCGACATACGGCTCACCGTTCCAGATGATGCAGAATTTCGGACTGCAGTTCACGTCGGCAGGCGAAAATATCGCGTACGGCCAGAGGACTCCGTCTCAGGTAATGACTGACTGGATGAATTCACCCGGGCACAGGAACAACATACTGAGCCGGTCATATTCACAGATTGGCGTCGGGCTCGCAAAGAACAGCTCCGGCGTGTGCTATTGGACACAGCAGTTCATTCATCCCATGTAAGCTTATTGAAACAGATTGAAAAGCAGGGACGGTTTTCATGCCTCCATTATGACGTAAGGAAGCTTGAGAACCGTTCCTTTCTTCTCCCCGCCCCGCTCACTGTCTTCACTTGACGCTCTTGTCTTTTCTTCTCTTTGGAATCCGTCTGAAAACTGCAGTCACGAGCAGGATGCCGAAGGCGATTGCACCGGCACCGCCGAGCGTGTTCACCATCTTGACCATAGCGTTCGCCATATCGTTCTCGGTAACTGCCTGGATCATTTCGTATGCGGTAATACCAGGCACCAAAGGCAGTATGCCCGGTATCGAAAAAACCGTAGAGGGAGATTTCAGGTAACGTGCCGCCGTTTCACTGTAAAGGCCTACAGCTATGGCTCCGACAAAGGTCGAAAACATGGAACTGCCCGAAATGCTGTATAAAAGCAGATAAACCAGCCAGCCTGCCGCCCCGGACAGTCCCGCGAATATCAGCTTCCGTCCTTTTACGTTGAAGGTCAGCCCGGATCCAAGGCTGCCGAGAAAAGCCATCAAAACAGTATGCATTCTCTCACCACCGTCCTATTCCGACAGACAAAGCTATGCCGACTCCCGCAGCCAGTACGGTAACGAGAAGCAACGCTTCGCCGAGCCTGGTAAGGCTGGCTACAAGGTCCCCGTAAAGTGCGTCCTTTATGCCGTTGGTTATGGAAACACCGGGAAGGTATATCATTATCGACCCGATAATTATCTTGTACACGCTTAGCACCGGAAACAGCTGCACGGCAGCAAGGCTTATGAATCCCGCCAGCATACCCGCGATAAACAGTTCAAGGAACTGATAGAGATTTTTCCTTGACATCATTTCATTCACCAGATAGGCAATCGCGCCTATCACTGCAGCGGCAGCGCCATCGAGCCAGGTCCCCTGAAACAGTATGGTGAATGCGAAGGAACTGACCGATGCGGCTACAAGCCTGGCAGGAAACGCATGCTGTCTTATCGTTTCGATATCGTTCAGGCCGGCCAGAACAGATTCATAATCGGGCCGGCTTACCTGCAGGCTTCTTGAAAGATTATTCACCCTGTCTATCCTGCTCAGGTCGACCTTCCTGTCATGTATCCTTTTAAAGGCAGTGTGCATGCTGCCCTCACTATCCCGGATAGATATAAAGATGCCCGTGGGCAGGACAAAACTCTCGCAATAGGTATCATAGCTTTTGCAGATCCTTACGATAGTTTCCTCCACCCTATAGATCTCAGCTCCGCTGGTCAGCATTATTTCGCCGGCCTTCAATGCAATGCTCATTAGTTCGTTGGGCTGCATCCGATTCTCCATCAAATTTTCTTTTAGTATTGTATTTTCAGGAATATTATATCATGTCCAAAGCATCTGTTGCGTATCAGTTATACCGATCGGCCGAAAACTGATTTTCCCCGGCTACAATGGACATAAATAAAATCATAAGTTCCGTTTTCATTATCATATCTTAATAACTCAACTTTCCCACACAAATAATGGGTGTTCTATGCAGTGTTCTTACTGAAAGGAACCTCTTCCGGGTTGATTCGCAAGTTCCAGTAAAGGTTTCTGCCCGAAAAAACCAAAGCAAACAGTTGCTTCAGAATAACAACGCATTGGATTCCCCCTTCCTTGTAGAAGTTTGAACTCTTCATCAACTTGTACATTGAAATGTCGAAAAGAAATTATCGATTTTGGAAAAAACAGCGTTTTCATTGCTTGATTTATCTGTTATAATATTGTTCATAAAAGTTCCTCTTTTCCTTGGTATTAGTGGCTTTTAGACAATTCCATTATACCATAAATAGAGGAATTTTTATATATATTCTAACAAATTTGTATTAATTTATCAAAGACCATGCCCACTTTTTAGGTGGGAAAGTTGAGTAAATTATATATACTCTTTGGAGCTAGCTTGCATTAGCATGCAATCAGTAAAGAACATTATATGAATAGCACAAAACTGCTACCGCAGTGGTTGACCGTCATTACATAGTTGCGGTTTACCGCATAACTGCAAAATTGTTGCGGTTTTCTTTTTCTCGTAGAAGCTTCTAATATATTTCATAGTACCTAAGGTGCTGAAATATATTAGTAGCTTTTCACCATAACCAAAGAAGAGATACTCGAAAAATTGAAACGCGACACCATCATCAGAGGATTGAGCAAGAACACCCAAGATGAATATTACACATGGACTACCGGTCGTATATGGCGTACTTACGACTGAGAATATCGAGCAGGCTATTGAAAGAGCCGGTACCAAAGCGGGCAACAAAGGCTTTAACGCGGCGCTCACAGCTATCGAAATGTGTAATTTGCTTAGTCAACTTTAATATTGCTAATGGCAACTTTTCACCTTCGGAAGCGCTTAAGCAAAGACATAAGCAAGTGAATACGATCTTTTTTGACTACGATGGTTGTATTCACGACAGCTTGATTATTTACGCGCCTGCCTTCCGAAAAGCACAGGAGTATTTCGTCGGGCTAGGGCTAGCCGACGAGAGGTTCTGGCCTGAGTCGGAAATACGGCAATGGATCGGTCAAAACCCCAAGGAGATGTGGCAGAGGTTTCGGCTTGATTTGCCCAAAGATATCAGGAAAATAGCCTCTACTATCATTGGCGAGCACATGCTTTCGATCATTGAAACAGCAGCCCGCCTCTACCCTCGGGCGCTGGCTACCCTTGGGCCATTGAAAGTAGGAGGTTATTCGCTGGTTCTTATCAGCAATTGCAGGAAGAGTTATCTGAATACGCACAACAAGGTGTTTTCGCTTGATCGCTATTTTGAAAAACTAATCTGTTCTGAAACATGGCATTTCGCCAGTAAGACAGCGATATTTGCTCAGGTCGTCAATGAATATCACGCCAACTATGCTATCGTTGGTGACAGGGAGGTCGATATCGAGGCAGGTAAGTTCAATAACATGATCGCCATCGCTGCCCGATACGGTTATGCACACTCTTCCAGTGAATTAGAGAAAGCAGATCTTTTAATCGACAACATCGAAGACCGCAAATATTCTGATTGTAACAACGCCTCAAGATTTTCTGAATCTTGAGGCGTTGTATCTGTTTTAAACCCCTTTACAAATCATGTCGATAAAATACATGTGAACGCTTGGATTTTTTGTGAGCTCTGGATGAAAGGACGTGGCGAGCATATTATTCTGACGCGCGGCAACGATATGCCCGTCTATAGAAAGCAGCTTGTCAGCGTTGTCTCCCGCCGCATCTATCCAAGGAGCCCTTACAAATATAAGTTCTATAGGTTCTGGGCTTATAGCTGGTATCACTGCGTTTCTGCTGAAACTGTCTATTTGTCTGCCGTATGCATTTCGGCGGACCTTGATATCCATGACCGAAAGATGCGGCTCTTCGTCCACGATGTCCTTCGCCAGCAGGATCATACCCGCGCATGTTCCCCAAGCGGGCATACCGTCTACAATCCTGCTTTTCAAGGTGTCAAACAAACCAAAATCCTTTATAAGCTTGCCCATTACGGTGCTCTCTCCACCCGGAAGAATAATGCCGTCTATTTCAGTCAGGTCAATATTTGACTTTACCTCTACTGATTCAACGTTATCAATGGTATTGAGCATATGCATATGCTCAATGACTGATCCCTGCAATGCCAAAACGCCGACCCGTATCAATTTACCAGCCTCTTTCCGCAAGCAATTGCTCGGGCGCGATTTGTGAGATTTCCAAACCTGGCATAGGTTCGCCGATATCTTCACTGACCTCCGCTAATATTTTAGGATCGTTATAATAAGTGGTGGCTTTGACTATTGCGGCGGCACGCTTGCGCGGGTCAGACGATTTAAATATTCCGGAACCTACAAAAACACCCTCGCTCCCCAATTGCATCATAAGCGCCACATCAGCTGGAGTCGCTATACCTCCTGCAGCAAAGTTAACAACCGGCAGCTTGCCTGTTTCAGCCACAGACACAACCAGTTCATAAGGTGCGCCGTTCTCCTTTGCATAATTCATCAGCTCTTCTTTCGGCATGTGGTGTATACGCCGTATATCGGACATCATTGTGCGCATATGCCTCACCGCTTCCACGACATTTCCGGTGCCTGCTTCGCCTTTGGTTCGAATCATGGCAGTGCCTTCTCCGATTCTGCGGAGTGCTTCTCCTAAGTTTCTGGCCCCGCATACAAATGGCACTTTGAAGTCATTTTTGTTGATATGGTACATATCGTCAGCAGGCGTCAGCACTTCACTTTCATCGATATAGTCAATTCCAAGCGCTTCCAATATCTGAGCTTCAACAATATGCCCGATCCGGGCTTTGGCCATGACGGGGATCGTAACAGCCTGCTGTATCTCTTTAATCATTCTGGGGTCGCTCATACGCGCAACGCCGCCTTGTTTGCGGATATCAGAGGGTACTCGTTCGAGCGCCATCACCGCGACAGCTCCTGCCTCCTGTGCAATCAGTGCCTCCTCGACATTGGTTACATCCATAATAACCCCGCCTTTGAGCATTTGAGCAAGGTTTTTGTTTAAATCGTGTTGCTGGTTATTCATTTGTCTATCTCCATATTCTTTGATATTGACAACAACGTTGTTATCTTTGTATGATTATAACTGTCATCTGGCATTAAATGAATAGTCAGATTTGGTATATTTGATGGTATCAGTTTGAGGTTGAATAATATGACGATTACAATTGCGTTCAATAAAGAGGTACCGCTCTATAAGCAGCTATATGGTTTCATAAAAAACGAAATAAAAGAAGGCAATATAAAAGTCGGAGATAAAATGCCTTCAAAAAGAAGCTTGTCTTCACATTTAAAAGTAAGTCAAAACACCATAGAAACAGCTTATCAACAGCTTGCGGCAGAAGGCTATATAAAAGCTGTCCCCAAAAGCGGTTTTTACGTATGCGAAATTGAGGATTTACCTGCACCAAGCGAAATTAAGCCCAGGTGTACTCTTCAGAATATTAAGGAACTAAAGCCCAAACAGTATCAATACGATTTTAGGACAAATACGGTCGACACAGCGTATTTTCCTTTTTCAACTTGGGCCAAAATATCCAAAGAAATTATTCACGATGAGAATAGAGAATTATTGAAAACGACCCACCCGCAGGGAGATTACCATCTAAGGGAAAGTATATCAAAGTATTTGCATCATTATCGCGGGGTTAATTGCCTGCCGGAGCAAATCATCATAGGAGCCGGTACGGAATATCTTTTTGGCCTAATCATTCAGCTGCTCGGCAGGAACAGAGTTTATGCAATCGAAAATCCTGGTTACTCAAAAACGCACAAGATACTAAAAAGCTATAATGCCAACTTAGATCTTATAGGCCTTGATGAGGATGGTTTAAAAGTCGATGATCTTGCCAGATCAAACTCCAATGTTGTTTATATTACGCCGTCTCATCATTTTCCGTTGGGTATTATCATGCCTATTACCAGAAGAATGCAATTGCTAAAGTGGGCAAATCAATCTGAGGACAGATTTATTATCGAAGATGATTACGACAGTGAGTTCCGTTTTAACGGATGTCCGATCCCTGCGCTCCAGGGCCTGGATACAAATGAAAAGGTTATATACATCAGCACTTTTTCAAATAGCATTGCTCCTTCTATAAGAATCAGCTATATAGTTTTGCCAATGCTGTTACTTCAAAGGTATAACGACGAATATTCGTTTTATTCCTCTACCGTATCACGTTTTGAACAATACACACTCTATCGATTTATACAAGGCGGCCATTTTGAAAGACATTTAAACAGAATGCGAAATGTATATAGATCAAGGAAAGACACTCTGATTGAAGAGATCAAAAAGCTTTCTTTTGGTGAAAAAATTGAGATAATCGGTGAAAACGCGGGATTGCACTTAATGCTTAGGGTGCAAGGGTATTTAACAGAAAATGAGTTGGTCACCCGGGCGGAAAAAGTTGGTATAAAGCTATATGGTCTATCGGAGTATTATTTAGCACCTGATGAAGCTATGCCCAACAATGTAGTCGTTATTGGCTATTCGAACTATGACAAATCAGAAATAGCTAAAGCTGTACACCTTTTAAATGAAGCATGGACTTAAGAAAGCGCTCTTGTTGTCTTCTTCAGTCTCTTATTATTGGTATATGTTGTCATCCTTTTTTGAGTAATTATCTAAACAATGCTCCTTTAAATCTCAATAAAGATTATATTTTTTACAAATACTAACCTTAAAATACTTAAAAAAGGAGTACGGAATAATTTGATTTGAAACGAGTAAAAGAGATTATTTTCTCACCCGATATGATGAACGTTATGTATAACGGTACACCGATTTATATCGAAAGCATTACCGGTGACAACACCACAGTGGATCATATAGTCTGCTGATAGAAGGATTCTCATGAGATTTCCTCAATGGCTTACCTTCGTCCTCCCTGTATATCGCCTCAAGTCGCTTATTTCTGATGGCGTCATTTGTCGGCCTTGGCTGTCCGCCCCCGCTGATACACCCTCCAGGGCAGCCCATCGCTTCAATAAAATGGTACGGTGAAGTCCCTTCGGCAACCTCCTTCATCAGTTTGGCTGCACCGCTCAAGCCGCTGGTCACCGCAATTATCAGCGTTACCCCGTCAAGAAACCGAAAGCTCTCCAGAGGCTTTTCAATGAGCACCTCTGCGGTTTTGATCTGCTCAAGTCCCATGATGGGCGTCACATGCAGCTTGCTGAATGGCAGCTCCCGCCCCGTGATGATTTCATAGACTGTTCTCAATGCCGCCTCCATGACGCCGCCTGTCGTTCCAAATATATCCGCAGCTCCGGTGGAGAGCCCAAGCGGATTGTCAAATTGAGCATCTTCAAGAGAATTGAAGTCAATCCCTGAATCCTTGATCATACGCGCCAGTTCTCTGGTCGTTAAAACCGCGTCAACATTCGGCAGCCCGCCATTCGTCATTTCAGGCCTCGTGATCTCATACTTCTTCGCCGTACAGGGCATCACTGATACAACAAATATCTTTGTGGGTCTATGCCCAGCTTATCTGCATCTATATTTCAAATCATCCTTTCGACGTTGAAGTCGATGGATTTAGTAAGAAAATCAGAGAGCTTTACCACCACGGTAAAGAGTTATATATATACACCGGAATAGTGTCTGCAGTATCAACAGTTTATATAAACGGGAATCGTATCACCAGTGACAAGGATATTCTTCTATCTGCATACATTCGAAAATTCTGGAATAGCGATGATCATCGAAACCAACTCTGTATTTACATCAGAGAATTCAAATTCTC
>DATALQ010000024.1:0-20303 GCA_036260935.1 Clostridia bacterium | reverse complement strand
TTCTATAACCACTGTCTGTCCGCCGGCCTCAAGAACTTTTTTTATCCTTTCGGCCACGGATAAAGTATTGCCGGTTTGGGAATGAACGATTATCCCTGTTTTCATTGCTTATACATCCTATCATATTATTTTGGCCTGTTTACTGATATAAGCCTGTAAATTATACAACAATAATTGGAATTCAATATAATATACGTTAAAATGTAAGATATAGTTTAGTTATAGGAAAGGACTATTAAAATGATTATCGAAAGCGTACTTGATATCATAGGAAATACGCCTATGGTCAGCCTAAGAAAATTGACCGGCTTGAATATTTTCGCCAAGGCGGAATATCTGAACCCCGGCGGGAGCATCAAGGACCGGGTGGCCAAATATATGATTGAACAGGCGGAAGCCCGGGGAGCACTAAAGCCCGGGATGACAATAATAGAGCCTACCTCCGGTAATACAGGCATCGGTATAGCATTAGTCGGTGTTCAGAAGGGATATAAAGTTGTCATAGTTATGCCGGAAAATATGAGTGATGAAAGAAAGAAGATTATCAAGGCCCTGGGTGCCGAACTGGTGCTGACCAAAGCTGAAGACAGCATCGGAGGGTCGGTTGCCGAAGTGCAGAAGAGGAAGTCGGAGGATCCGTCTGTCTTCATACCACAGCAGTTTGAGAATCCGGATAATCCTCGAATTCACTATCTCACAACAGCCCGTGAGATTTGGGAACAGGCAGTCGGCAAAGTGGACATCTTCGTTTCCGGACTCGGCAGCGGAGGCACACTGGGCGGTATAGGAAAGTTCATCAGGGAAAAGAATCCGAATGCAAGGATTATTGCAGTAGAGCCTAAGAATGTATCAGCACTTTTAGGGCATGAACCCGGCCTGCATAAGATACAAGGGATCGGTGACGGCTTTATTCCTCCGGTTCTCGACACAAAGCTGATAGATGAAGTCATCGAGGTCACTGACGATGACGCGATCCAGACTGCAAGGGATATTGCCAGGGTACAAGGCATACTTGTCGGAACATCCTCGGGTGCAAATGTCTGGGCGTCAGTGGAAGCCGCCCGTAAATACGGGCCCGGCAATCATATCGTAACGATTTTGCCCGACAGGGTGGAAAGGTATTTCAGCACCTCGCTGATATGACAGCCGGCCAGGTAAAATACAAAAGCCCTGTGGGAATATGATATGCCCGCAGGGCTTTTAGATTTATCCGGCAATCACCTTTGAGAGGTGCATTATGAATACAGATACTGTTCGTACCTTTTGAAGTCGTTTTCCCGGCACTCCATTTCCAGCAATACTCCCCTGCTCCTGTAGTTTACGGACTTTACACTGGCGTTCTCTCTGAAATATGAGACAATATTCCCCTGCCCGTAAGGGATAAGCATCCTGCAGACTACATACCCGCCGAATATTTTCTTTTTTATCAGCCCGATCAATTCTTCGAGGCCATCTTTATTACGCGCCGAAATGTATACATTATTGTCCCTCACTGCAGTTTCCCCGGATTCGGTAAGGTCTATCTTGTTATAAACATAGATAATAGGTATATCTCCCGCGCCGATCTGTTTCAGCGTTTCATCTGCTACTTCCTTTTGACGTTCGCAGTCCGGGTTCGAAGCATCCACGACATGCAACAGCAGATCGGCTTCCTTGACTTCTTCAAGAGTCGATCTGAAGGCCTTTACCAGGTCATGGGGCAATTTGCTGACAAAACCCACCGTATCGGACAGCAGGAATGCCTTGTTATCCGGCAGCACGATGTTCCTGACCGAGGTCTCCAGCGTAGCGAACAGCATATCCTTTTCAAACACCTTTTTGCTGTCGGGCTTTTGTGAAAGCTCGACCATTGAGTTCATAACGGTCGATTTGCCCGCGTTGGTATAGCCTACGAGCGCAACAGTCGGCAATCCCGATTTGCTTCTTCTCTTGCGCTGTGTCCGGCGTTCATTAGCAATGACCTCCAGTTCCCTTTCCAGTTCAGTTATCCTTGCCTCTATCCTTCTTCGATCGAGCACCAGCTTTTTTTCACCGGCTCCCCTGTTCATGGTGCCGACTCCGCCGTATTGTCGGTCCAAAGCCCCGTTCATTCCGACAAGCCTCGGCAGCATGTACTTAAGCCGCGCAACCTCTACCTGAAGCTTGGCCTCGCGCGTCTTTGCCCGCCTGGCAAATATCTCGAGGATGAGTGCAGTCCTGTCCAGTATACTGCAGTCAAGAGCCTTCTCGAGATTTCGGAGTTGAGAGGGTGACAATTCGTTGTCGAATATCAATACCTCAATACCCGTTTCATCCAGTGCGGCCTTAACTTCTTCTACCTTCCCCGGGCCAATGTAGAACGCCTTATCAACGGTCTTAAGATTTTGTTCAATTTGACCTGCGGTATCGAATTCACACGCGGCCGCAAGCTCTTTCAATTCCTCCATGGACTCCCTGAAATATGGCTGGCGGTTTATATTCACACCGACCAGCATTGCGTTTTGTTTCTGTTCCTGTTCCATAAGCAGCGCTCCTTTACTTCCAACAAAAAATCCGAAAACAAAAAAGGACGCAAATGGTAATTATCCATCTGCAGCCCTTATATATCACTAATAGTACAGCCAGCCCAGCAGGGGTTTCGTACTGTAATTATATAAAAACATGCGGTTAAGCGAATGAATTGCCATTGCAAGGACAATACGACAAGTTGCCGGCACATTCCTGTGTAAGAACCCGGCCTTATCAATAAAATTAGTCATCAATCAGTTATTGAGACGTATCCTTGCAAAAATCATTCTTTCACCCGCTTTCATTACTATACATCATTATAACGCTTCAACCGGCAGTATACAATTATATAAATCGATTATAGCTTATCTTTACCGATATTGTTTATAGACTAGTGAAATCACTCATACTTCAGCGAAGATACAATATCCAGTTTCGAAGATTTGAGTGCTGGGCTGATTGTCGCTATAAGTGAGATAGCCATACCGACGGCAATAAATATAAGAATGAATACAAAGTTGTAATGAACAGGAATGTATTGCCCTGTTGCTCTCATTATCTTCGGTACCAGCAGCAGTTGCAGGCACCCAGTCGAGACGCCCGCTATTCCGCCTATCAGTCCGCCCGTAAGCGATTCGACGAGGATCATTTTCACTGTTTGAAGCCTGCTCATGCCGATAGATTTCAGAACTGCAAGCGAATGCCTGCGCTCGATGAAGCTTATCAAAAGATTGTTAAAAACACCTATAATACCGATCAACAGCGACAAAACGGCAAAACCGGTAAGTATGCCTGTTATCTGTTTATTACCGTCCATATTTCTTTTTTTCATGTCTTCGACCGTGTCAACCGTTAGTCCGTCACGTCTGATTCCTTTAATTATGTTATCCGCGACCCCCGAAGCTTCACCCGCCGTTTTTATATTGATGGAACTGAAATATCGCCGGCCTGTGTCCAGCTTCAGATACCTTTCCGACACCAGCGCATGGTTGCCTCCGTAAAGGGTCGTATCGTAAAATCCGATCACCTGGTAGACCCTGTCACCTTTTGGCATCTGTAAGGTTATATAATCTCCTTTTTTTACCCCGAGCACAAAATTAAGGCTGTTTGACAGCATAATTTTACGCCCCGAATCCAAACTTTCGATAACTGTGGCGGCACCGTCCCCCGGATCGAGCTTCCAGTAGTCGAAGTACTCCATACTTCCGATTCCGTCCATTTGTGTAATGTTTTCATTGAGGCTCTTTACACCGATATTTCTGGCTGAATAAAGTCCGTTGGCGCCGCTTACGCCGTCTATTGCCCTGACAAGCTGCTCCAGGCCTTTATCGGCCCTTTGGTAACGGACTATAACTGAAAAATTGTAGTTACTGTCGAAATTGTTCAATACATCTTTGTTCATACTGTCCGTCGCAGTCATGACCAAAAGCAGGGTAGCTATGCCAATGGACAAAAGCGATATGCTGTTAAGTATGCTTTTGTTCTCCCTGAGATTTTTAGCCGCCAGGATGCCGATGTTCCCGAAAATTAGTCTGTATACAGCTTCGATCATTTTAACGATAATGCCGGTAAGGAAGGGTACAAGCAGAACGGAAGCAACGCTGAACATAATCAGGCAAGCCATGTCAACCGCAAGCACCAGCGGAAATCTGTCGGATATCGTTAACGGAACTGCAACAGCAGCCACCATCATGCCGACACCCAATATTGCCTTCCAGCCTCCCCGTTTGTACTGCTTATCTATAGCATTAAGAATGATTTCCTTTATGGAGATATTGGATGTTTTCAATATCGGCGCTATTGAACTGACGAGACACAGTGCCACCGCAGAGATGAAAGCCATTACCAATTGCAGCGGAGTATACCTGATACTTGTGTCCATAATTCTGGTCCAGCTGTTTTTAGTAATGCCAGCCATTATATAAAGTAATCCGATGCCCATGGCACAACCGAAGATCCCGCCGGTAATCCCGTATAAAGCGCTTTCAACCAGCATTATAAACCTCGTTGTCCTGCGGGTGGCTCCCATGCTCCGGAAGGTCCCGATAACCGGCAGCCTTTCAAGCGTTATCACCTTAAAAGTCGTGTATATAATGAATAGGCTCATGAAGCTGATGACGAGCGTCAACAATTTTAAAGGGACGTCCATATCCGTAGTCATCGAAAACCAGCCAAAGCCGCATCCCTTGTAAACGCTTTGAAATTTGTCCAGCATCGATCGCTTCTCTTCTGAATTTTTCAGTTTTACATAAAGGACATTATCCCTGCCCCTCATCCCATATATGGCTGTAAGCGTATTCTTCGGTACTATGATGCAATTGCTTTCGCCGTCGTCAAACAAAAAACCCGTCGGCGCAGCAATGCCGGAGACTATGAATTTCTGCCTGCTGCCAAGCCTCAACTCTACTATATCCCCGAGCTTCCAGCCGAATCTGGCCGCTGTTGGTCTATTGACAATAATTTTTCTGCCGTCAAACGGGTAAAGGCCCGATTCTTCGTCGATATAGACAGGATTGACCGGATCGTCTTTGAGTTGTTCCATCCCGATCAGTGAAATGTTATACTTCTTTCCGTCTTCATTCCTATATTCAGCATAACCCTGGAAACCTCCAACAATATATTCCAGGCTCTCCATAAAGGGTTTTGCGTTTTCCGTTGAGAAATTCCTCGGGTTTGTCCTGCCATCTCCATATATCACAAAGTCGCTCGTGCCGTAATATTGTTTCATCCTCTCGTTGAACATGGAAACAAGCGAACCTGAAATCGCGCTGGAAGCAAATATCAGCGCCGATGAAACGGCGACGGAGAATAGAATCAAAACAGTTCTGAGTTTCTTTTCCAATATACTTTTTAGTATATGCTTTACAATGATCCCCACGGGTAACCATCCTTATCAATTAATTGGTCTAAATATACCATAAATTGATGGACTTGGGAATAATCCAGCTGGCCGTGGATGGCGGAAAAATAAAAAAACCCGCAGTTAATTTAGCAGCCTGCGGGTTCTTGTAAAAAACCTTGTTTATTTTTGACCGTACGGATCGATAGTTTGGATCGTACCATCGCTGTTATAGTGCAATTCCGTATACTTAACGCAGCGTTTATGGTCGACTCCACCGGACAGAGAACAGTCATGATAGAACAGGTACCATTTGTCTTTGAATTGAACTATCGAGTGGTGCGTGGTCCAGCCCAAAACAGGATTCAGGATCCTCCCTTTGTATGTGAACGGGCCCTTCGGGTCTTTGCCCACGGCATAGACGAGATAGTGGGTAGTACCCGTCGAATAGGAAAGATAGTATAATCCGTTGTATTTATGCATCCACGGGCCTTCAAAGTATCTTCTGTCCTCATCGCCGGCCAGGATGGGGCGGCCTTCCTCGTTAACGATGGATATTTCCTGCGGTGTCGACTTGAATGAAAGCAGATCGTCGCTCAGTTCGGCAACTCTGGGGCCGAGAGCGGGTTCCGTCGATTTCAGGCCGGTTGCATTGGGATCGAATTTGCCTGTCTGCCACTTTTCAAGCTGTCCTCCCCACAGACCGCCGAAATACATATATGCTCTGCCGTCGTCATCCATCAGAACGGCTGGGTCTATGCTGAAGCTGCCTTTGATATATTCCTTCTCGGGCTTGAAAGGTCCATACGGACACGGACTTGCCGCAACGCCTATATGGAAGATCCCGTCCTTGTCTCTTGCCGGGAAAAACAGATAATATGTGCCGTTTTTATACGCAACGTCCGGAGCCCACATCTGCTTGCTCACCCAAGGCACATCCTTCATGTGAAGCGCCTCGCCATGGTCGATACAGGGCGCGTCCAGGTCGTCCATCGAAAGGATGTGGTAATCTTCCATTTTGTACTGATCGCCGTTATCATTGGACGGTTCGTTGTGATCAAGATCGTGGGACGGGTAGATGTATATCTTGCCGTCAAATACATGTGCAGAAGGATCTGCTGTAAAAATATGCGTTACAAGCGGTTCATTCGGTTTCGAATTCTTTCCCATATGGTACACTCTCCATTTTTTACTAGACTGGAAACTGTGTCTTCAGCTGTGTCATTATATCACAGTAAAATTACCATGTCATCAAAACTTTAAGCCCCACATATGAGTTCTATCAATGAGATCGCATGGGAGGGAAGCCTGAAGTCCAATTTAATCCTGCCGTCTGTTACAGTCATAATTTGTTCCGGTTTTAGCAGCTCAAGGTCATCTTTGGATTTTATCTGTTCATAGGACTGTTTTGAAGGGTAGTCCGGGCTGCCCTGCCTTAGCCATTCAGTATAGGCGTTGCTGTGGTTTTTATCAATTCTGTAATGTTTCACTTTAAACGAATCACACTTTTTTATGTTATCGATTTCGATTTCAATATCGAATTCTTTTTCAATGTCCCAGTCGTCATGATGGCTGTAAACCATTATCTGTACATTACCATCGTCCGTTATGGATGCCATACCTGATACTTCAGGCTCCGACTCGCACTCTGTCCCTATCTTCGGGTTCAACCCCTCAGATAAATAATCATTATTATGGGAACAGCTGAAACCGATTAATCTTCTCCCCATTCTTGAATACAGCTTAAAAAGGTTGAATACTGGCTTATCAATGCCCTGCGTGGTAAAAGTACGAGTCCCTTCGAAGCATCTTTCACCTACGAACATAAATGCCCATGCGAGCGGTCGTACATCTATTCCCATCTTAGCCGCAAGCTTTCCGATATTGTTATAACTGGATGCCACGAAGCTCGCATAGTATTCGGTATTGCGGAAGTTCATGTTCCTGTTGTCGAATCTGCCGCCCGCCGCCCAACCATCGGGATCCGCCTCGGACAATACCACTTCAAGGCCGGCGTAACAGTATTTCTTGACTGCTTCAAGCCCCAACCTTACCTGCATGACCATGCTCTTTACGGAAGGAGTCGATTTTGATGCGTTAGGTTTGAAAGGAAAGCCACCTCCCTTAGTATGGAACGTTACATAATCCAGTCGTGTACCCTTCGCACCTGTGACCTCGTTGATGCCGTTCCTGCAATGATCCAGGAATCTTTCAAGGTATTCCAGCGAACCGCCCTTGCCTTCCACAGGTCCCGTCGTTGCCGGGCCGCCCAGTCTTGCCTCCGGCAGCGCGGTATGTACTGCAGCTTCGGTGTAATCATATAGCTTGCAATATTCTTCCACTGTACCCTTCCAGTAAAAAATATCAGGTTCATTCCAAAGCTCCCAATACCATGTCAAAACTTCACCCCGTCCATAACGTTCAATACAATGGCAGACAAGCCTGTATACGAGCTCGCGCCACTTATCATAATCCTTGGGGGGCATTGCCCAGCCTTCATTCTTGTATCTCCCAAAGATCTCCCAGTCGTTTGCCCCTTCAAAAAAAGACTTGTTCAAAAGGTCCATAGGCATAAAACCCAGCTCCAAGAATGGCTTGCAGTTGTTTTCAAGAAGAGCGTCAAGTATTTTGTCAACTACTTCCCAGTTATATACCGGGTTTCCCTTACCATCTTCCGTATACGCGTTGGTAGAGCCCCATTTGTATGTGCCGTGACAATTACCGGTACAAAGCATATGGTGTACCCTGACGTAATATGGAGCATCCTTAAGGCGTCCGAATTTAGACAGCAGCTCCCTGCCCTCCGGGGCAACGGTATAATTACATTCATCATACCCTATATATCTCCAGTCATGCCTCAGTTCACCCGCAGAACAGCCTGCATCAATCCTGATGTTAACTTTTTCAGCTGTTTCCATGGTCAACCCTCCAAAAATTGAATTTGAATTTATCGGGAATATTTGCAAGAATAATTCCAATAACTAATAAAACGGCTCCAAATAGTATGAAAGTATTTACAGATTCGCCATAGATCAACCATGCCCAAAGGAGTGTAAACAGCAGGCTGGCATTGCTGATGATCGTGGCAGTAAGGAAAGGAACCTTCTTCAATGCTTTTGCGTTAAAATAAAAACTCAGCCCGGTAATGAATCCAAGGCCGACCAGGGATAAAACCGACCACAGGCTGAACCGGCCAGTCAGGTGAAAGGTGAAAGGCAGTGGAATCGAGGTAAATATCGAGCAGAACAAGAATACCGACAAATTCATATTACCGGGATCCATAGAATCAATCAGCTTTTTCTGGCTTAAAAGGTGGACTCCTGCTCCGATAGCAGAGAAAATGAACAATACCAACGTCAGCCAGCCGGAACTGAAAAATTCAGAAGGCGAAGCCCCCCTGAAACTTACGATTACAACACCTGTAACACATAATAAGATTCCTGCGCCCTTGCGGACATGCAGCGTTTCTTTGAAAAACAATATTGAAACTGCTGCAATAAATATCGTCTGTACCGGCCATACCACCACATTCCCATAGGCATGGCCATTCGAAATGGCTATGTTTTCAAATATGTAGTTGCAGCATTTTCCCAGAACTCCGATCCATATCCATTTCTGTTTCCAGTATAAAATTCTCTTCTCTTTTTTAAAGAGCATCAGGATATATAAGAAGACAACGCCGAAAATAAAGCGACTTACAGTTATAACACTGCTGTCTGCCATAAAAGAAGCGGATTTAACCATAACTCCAACGAAGCTCCAT
This sequence comes from Clostridia bacterium, assembly GCA_036260935.1. Classification (GTDB taxonomy): domain Bacteria; phylum Bacillota; class Clostridia; order Acetivibrionales; family DTU013; genus JAEYOM01. The sequence continues at coordinate 11,214 of DATALQ010000024.1, read as the reverse complement.
AAAAGAGATGTTATAAAGAGTAGCAGATAGCCCATAGCTTATAACCCATGCTTCATTTGACGTTATTGGCGTTACTTAGTCGAGTATAAATCATCATTATTGAATTGTCAATTTTCAACGGATTCCCTTTAGCTGCCAGATCATATCATTCCATCTTAATTCGTTTTTGAAACCCCTCATATCTGTATTCCTGTTTATAAGAAGATACTCTATACCGCTCATTTCCGCCCAATCAGCCATATGCTCTTCAGTTATGTCGAAAGAAAACACCGTATGGTGGGCCCCTCCGGCAAGTATCCAGGCTTCGGCAGCATCCCTGATCGACGGCTGAGGCTTCCAAAGTACCCTTGCCACAGGAAGCTTCGGCATGTCATTTTTTTGTTCTACAGCGTCTAGCGAGTTGATGATCAGCCTAAACCGATCACCCATATCTATCATGGATGCGGCCACCGCCGGACCCTGCCTTGCATTGAACACCATACGGGCAGGATCGGCCTTGCCGCCTATCCCAAGAGGATGAACCTCGATCCTCGGCTTTCCGGCGGCTATGGTAGGGCAGACCTCCAGCATATGTGCCCCGAGGACCATTTCGTTACCTGGCTCAAGATGATATGTGTAATCTTCCATAAATGAAGTACCCTTGCCGAGTCCCGATCCCATCAGCTTCACCAGCCGGACCATTGCTGCAGTCTTCCAGTCCCCTTCGCCTCCAAAGCCGTAGCCCGCTTCCATGAGACGCTGTACGGCAAGTCCCGGGAGTTGCCTTAAGCCATGCAGATCCTCAAAGGTAGTGGTAAAAGCCCCGAAACCTCCCTCCTGCAAAAATGCCTTGAGAGCAATCTCGATTTTTGCCTGAACCCTGACGGCATCACGGGCCTGACCCTCTGTACGTGCCTCGTCAGCAATTTCATACTGCTCTGAGTATTCTTCAAGAAGCCTGTTGGCTTCCATGTCGGTCACTTCTTCAACAAGCCCGGCAAGGTCTCCTATACCATATCCACTTATCGACCAGCCAAATTTTATCTGTGCCTCTACCTTGTCGCCTTCAGTCACTGCAACCTCTCTCATATTATCGCCGAAACGGGCAATTTTGAGTTTGCCCTCATGGTATCCGATAGCCGCACGCATCCAGACAGCTATCCTGCGGCGTACCTCCGGGTCTTCCCAATAACCCGCAACCACCTTGCGTTCAAGGCGCAAGCGTGCCCCTATGTAACCGTATTCCCTATCCCCGTGGGCTGATTGGTTCAGGTTCATGAAGTCCATATCGATACTATTCCAGGGAATATCCCGGTTAAATTGGGTATGTAGATGTAATAAAGGCTTGCGCAGGTTGGAGAGCCCCATTATCCACATCTTCGCCGGTGAAAAGGTGTGCATCCAGGTGATTAACCCTGAACATTTTTCATCGTTATTTGCCTCCTCACAAAGCCGGGTGATTTCGTCCGGTGTTTTCACTACTGATTTGAAAACAACCCTGCCGGGAATGGCGCTGTCCTTATCCATAGCCTCTACAATTATCCGTGAATGTTCAGCCGCCTCCGCAAGAGTTTCGGGGCCGTAAAGGTGCTGGCTTCCCGTCACAAACCAAAATTCATAATTTTTTAAATCTTTCACACTAAACCCTCCTAAAGCTTCACAGCATCTGTCCTTAGTACGCATTTTACCCTTGTTTCCATGAATAATGCCTTACTCTGTATATAATTAACCCGGTTTCGTTTTACTTTAAACCACTACCGGGCGATAAGCTTTTTCGGAAATAAACAGCACAAAGCCCTGTATCAATAAACACAGGGCTCGGAAGCATCAGGCCGGCATATCCCTTCTGGTATAGACAACATAGCCCGCCGCAGCCAGCAACAACGCCATTCCGCCAGCTATCAGCACATTTTCTGCGCTTATACCGTTTGCGACGATAATGTCCTTCACGTCGGTATAGTAAAAAGGCGACAGGTACTTTACGAATTCCATTTTGTCGGACAATCCGTATATCAGAGTGAGAACATACGTTGCGAGCACTACGCCTATGGGTATCATCATGGGAGCCTTCGATCGAATGCGTGCAGACGCCGCCAAAAAGCCAACGCATACAAAAACCATATGGAGCAGGAACTGTCCCGCTGCGATCCAGTATATCACCTGATCCCTTTCTATCGTTACAACTGTGGCAAGCACAGCCAGATCGAATATCAATATGCTCGCCATGGCTGAAAGCAATCTTTCGGCAGCAATCCTTCCTCTGGATATAGGCCTTGCAAGCAGTGATTCATCCTTCACTACGAGCCCGGAACCTAGGATTGCCGCATAGATGCCTCCAAACAGTGTAACAACTACCGATGCCTTTACCGCATAATAGCCAAGGAAGGTGCTCATATCGAGTTTATTCATACCCATTGCATTTTTAAATGCTTCAGTATAGCTTGACGAATCCAAACCGCTTCCCATTGACTTGTATTGCACCAGCATGAGCGCAAGCAGCGCAGTAACGGACACAGTCCAAATTATCAGTGCTTTTAGATTTTTCACGAATTCTCTTTTAAATACAGTCATTTCGTTCAGGCCTCCTTTTCGTAATATTTCAGGAAAATCTCCTCCAATGACGGCTCTTCCACCTTGAAATCCCTGAGCTTCATTTTTGCAAGTTCCTGGGCAAGTTTGTTCACGTCGCCATGGTGTACATACTCCCTGGGTTCCCCGTTCTCACCGATCAGGCTCACTCTCTTGAACGTGTTGCTCGTCAGTTCCTCTACGGTATTAATACCCACGATCCTGCCTTCCCGGATGATAGCCACCCTGTCACAATACCTCTGGACCTCGCTCAGCACATGTGAGGAAAACAGAATGGTAGTCCCCGAACTGCGCTGTTCGAGCAGGATATCGAAAAACTCCTTTTGCACGAGAGGATCGAGACCAGACGTGGGTTCATCGAGGATAAGCAGCTCGGGAGAGTGCATAAGCGCCTGAATTATGGCCACTTTTTTCCTGTTTCCGAGGGATAGGTCGTCTACCCTTTTACCAAGGTCAAGGTCAAGCTTAGAAGCGAGCAGCCTTATCCTTTCCTTCAGATTCGCCCCGTAAAATTTGGCGGTATAAAACAGCATATCACTCACTTTCATATTTTCCGTGAAAACCGCCTCTGAAGGCAGATACCCGGTCCTTTTCTTTATCGTGACAGTGTCTTTGGCTATATCCAGTCCGAAAATGCCTGCCCTGCCGCTGTCAGGCTTTATATAGCCGAGAAGCGTTCTTATCGTAGTACTCTTGCCTGCGCCATTAGGACCGATAAAACCGAATATTTCGCCTTTCCCCACGCTAAAGGATACATCGATGATCCCTCTGCTCTTTCCATAATTTTTCGTAAGTTTGTCAATCTCAATTACATTCACTATTTGCAACCCCTTTCTTTCCATTAGATTTCAGTACCAGGACCAGTATAAGGCCCAGATCTCTTATCCTGCTTAGTACGGCATGAAGTCGGGCCTGGTCATAGCCAGACAGTTCTATCAACGTACTGCCATCCTCAAGCAGCTTTACTTCAACATTTTCAAAGCAACCGATCCTCTTCTTGCTGATATGGCCTTCGACTTTTATGATATAGTTTTCAGAATGTTCCATGCCGAACTCCCTTTCATAACACTGATTGCTTTGCGTCATTTATAGTTATAACTCAAATAAATAAAGCAGTGACCTGACTAAAGTAAGGTTTCTTGGTCGGGTTTTTTAGAAGGAAAAATCACAGGCAAATGGCAATTTTTGAATAAACCTAAAAAAGCCCTTACCTTCGTAAAGGCAGGGCTGGAGTTGACTATATAAATGCTGGTTTGAAATTTACTGTAGACGCCGCAGATATGCCTTCCCCGCTTCAATCGCCTGCACGCGGTTCTTCACGGCGAGTTTCGAGAATATGTTGGTAATATGCCATTTTGCAGTGCCAAGGCTTATAAAAAGCTTATCCGCTATCTCCCTGTTGGACAGGCCTTGTGACATCAGTTCCAGCACCTCAAGTTCCCTGTCGCTCAGCGGATCGATTATTAAAGTATTGCCGCTTCCCGTAAATTCTTGCTTTTTGGGCAGCCTTTTTGCCGAAATATCTTCAATGCTGCCGATTTTGTCCTGCCGGTATTTCTCAGAAAGAACATCAACAAATTCGGGAGCTGCTTTTCTTACTTTGTACAAAAGCTCCGAAATACAGTCGTCTTCATCGAGGAACAGCCTGTAATATGAACCCTGGGCAGCTGTTCGGACAGCACTCTCCAAATATTCCAACGCTTTATGGGGCACATTTTGTTTGAAATAAATTATTGCCTGCAGGATATAAACAGTAATGAGCCTGTAAAGCCTACCTCCCTCGGCAGATATCCTTTCAAGCCTGTCAAGAATGGAGCCCGCCTCTTCATATCTGCCCTTGCATATTAGTATTCTGGTATATGTGAAATATTGCCTCTCATCAAGTACGCCAAGCAGATTCGAGCCATTGAAACCCATTTTGTCCGCCCATTTTTCAGCAAACTCGAGATCACCGCTGCGCAGCTTCAACTCGGCTTCGATGGCAGTAAACATCGGCAGCCCGATATCCATGCCGACTTCTTTAAGTGTCCTGCAGGAATCGCGTATCATCTTCAGAGCCCCGTCCGCATCCTTAAGCGCAAAAAGAAGGATCGCAAAGCTCATCTCCCCCTGTACGACAAAATGCATCAACGATAACCTGCGACACATTGTTATGCCCGTTTCAAAGCATTCGTATGCCTTATTAAGGTTGTCTTCCGAATAATAAGCCATTCCAAGCGGGATATACAATATATAAGCCGCCGGCAGGAGCTTCCCCTTTGAGTCCGCAAGCTCACTCATGGCGCGGACACATACTTCCGCAGCCTCAGTTTTATTCCCGCACAGCAGTAACGTTATTGACAGATTCTTTGCAGAAACCATAGCCATAAAATATTGCCCGGCTTTCAACGCGGTGTTGTAAGCTTCTTGATAATAGTTGACAGACTCCTCCAGCCTGCTTTTAAATGACAATATTTGTGCCGTACAATACAGCGCGGAGGTCCTGAGAACAGGATCGCTGCTGTCGATGAATTCCTCAGCCTGCTCAGGCAGTCTCAGGCTGGATATCTCCTTAAAACTGACAGACCAGAATATTTGAAGCACAAGCATATTTGCCTTTATTTGCGGTTTGTACCGGAAAAGACCGTTAAAATCTATCTTGCTAAGAATGACGGCTGCCTCCCTGCCATTGCCTGTAAGCAGCATGCACCAAGCTTTATACATCTTTATTTCATCATTTCTTTCGAGTCTTTCGGCAGGTATGACCCCGATCAATTCAGAAAGAGTTTTAATTTCTCCTCTTTGTATAAAAGACCATACGGTTTTCTCGAGTATTACTTCCAACGCGTCATAATTTTCGGCAGCGACGGCATATTTCAAAGCTTCATCGTAAAGCAGATTTTTCCCGAACCATTCCGAAGCCTTCAGATATAACTTTTTCGCCGCTGCTCCGTCCAGCTCGGTCTTCAGGATATCCCTGAAAAGCGTATGATAACGGTACCACTGCCCGTTTTCATCCAAAGGAATAATAAACATATCCGATTTCAAAAGCGTACTTATGACGTGTGCACTATCTTCACTGTCCAACAACTCATCGCAAAGCTTTGGACAGAATCTATCCATAATAGCGGTACTTGTGAGAAACCGCATTGTACTCCCGGAGAGCTGCCGTATGACCTCTTCAAAAAGATAATCTATGACGTACCTGTTCGTACCCCCAAAATCATTAAAAAACCTGGATAGGTCCTCCTCTCCCTTTCCCTGGACCGATAAAGCGCCAAGCTGTAAACCTGCTGCCCAGCCTTCCGTTTTTTCCTCAAGCTGTCTTATGTAATCCTCCTTAAGATCTGTGTCCATAGTAGCATGGATGAAATCACAGGCCTCTCTGTAGGTAAATTTTAATTCAGTCTCCCTTATCTCATTTATCCTGTTGTTCGCACGCATGCGTGAAAGCGGCATGTCGGGGTCCTGCCGTGTGATAATGACCAGATGTAGTTTTTGAAGCTGATTTTCTATAATGGAACGCAGCGTTTCAAGCACTGCTCTGTTGTTGATATACTGAAAGTCATCAAGAACAAGAACTGCCTTCTCCGGCATTTCTTCGATTTCATTGGATAATACTGCTGAGATTATATCTATAGTCGGTAATTGAGGTGAATCAAGCAGGCTCCTCACAGCTATACCGATATTGCTGTCGAATACCTGCAGAGCGGAGATCATATATGTAAAAAACCTGCCAGGTTCATTGTCTCCGCTGTCAATGGCGAACCAAGCAAAATTAGAAGCCGATTTATTCGCCCATTCAGCTACCAGCGAGGTTTTTCCATATCCGGGAGGCGCGGAAACCAAAGTCAGCAGCTTCTCTGACCTCAGGCCTTCTTCGAGCCTGTCTGTCAAAGCGATCCTTTGGACCATTTTGCTTCTGTTTTGAGGTATGGATAATTTGGTCTTGATCAAATTATAACTCATTTACCTTAACCCCCCAGATAAATTATATCACTGTTCTCAAACAGCACAAAGCCCCGTGTCGATTAACACAGGGCTCTGATATAAATCCGGCGGGGCAGCGCAGACCCATCCGGATCTTACCTGGCGGATAACTCTATTTTGTGGAAATAATTTTGCCGTTTCCGATATCAACCGTAATAACATTGGAAAATCCTGAGTACGCATAAGTATCAGGTTTATATTCGGAAGCGAAAAATACCCTATAGGATATGGTGCCTTGAGTCTTCCCCTCTTCAAATAATTTATAATAATTATTTCGCAGGTCACCTGTAGTGCTCTCCGCTGCTTTCATTCCTCCCTTTTCCGTCAGCCATTTGCCGCCCTTCACCTTATAGTCAAGATATGTGGTGACATGGAATTTTTTATTAACTTGTAATGTGCCTGGCGATACAACCCACGAGAACGATATTTTTTTCCTTCCATACTCGGTGGTAACTTTAGCGTTCAGTCCCGCTGGTGCTGTAATTTTAGGCGCTTTAGGAGCAATAGTTCCACCCCCCAGCGCTACGGTATTTGAATAGGGTGAGAGGATTTCTTTGGCCCCATTCTCTCCAGGGTACTGGAGCATATATCTAACCCTGAAGGAATAGGTCTTGTCGGCTAACCACACCCGGAGGCTTATCTTATCCGGTATACCAAGTGCCGCACGATCCAAGTATGTATGCACATAGCCGTCCATATCCATACCCGAATGCAAATCGGTCTTTATTAACGACATGTCTCTTTTATCTTCCATGGCTTTTAAACCGTCATTCCATTTCCCGTTATTGAGCTTCCAGTCAATAACAGCATACACCGTATACAGCTGCAGATCACAAAGTGTCTTAATGTCCTCCGGCACCTGCCAGCGGAGACCCAGTGTCATATATTCCGAAACAAGGCCTATAGGCGCCTTGATACTGGACGGCACCTCCGGAATACCCTGATCCAATGCGGCAGGTGCGACCGATGTATCCGCTTTGGGATCCGCGGTTCCAATTAAAGCACTGGCGGAAAAAGATGAATTTTGATTCAGCGTTTCTCCGCTGTTGTCATCCCAATAGTTGTAAATATATCGGATACGGAACTCCAGGTTATTTGTCTTCAGCCATTCTGAAATTTCAATTGTATAGGGAATTCCGGTTATAACCTTATTTACCACTGAACGTGATATAATTTCATTACCGTTACCGCTGTAAATTAAGCCGCATAACTGCGCGGAAATATCTCCGTAGCAATCAAGGATATCCTTCCCTGAGGGAATTTCGCTGCCATAATGCCATTCCCCTCCGTTAGCCCTCCAGTCAATGAGATAGTTAATCTGCCCTATGTAATTTTTATAGGAGGATTTGGCAAGTTCAACAACGTCGGACGGGTTTTGCCATTCAACTATAATATTCGTTCCTTCCAGGCTTACCGTAAGCCCCTGCGGAGCTGACAATTCCGAATCGGCCGCTCCTGAAGCACCTACAGGTATGGAAACCATGATTATCAAAAAAGCGACACAGATGGAAGTTATTCTTTTCAACATCAAAAACATCTCTCCTTTTCCATCACTAATATCGTCAATCCAGCAGCTTCTCTATAGCCATATAATTCAGACTCTTCTCAAGATCATAAAGCGTCTTGTTGGAGCCCGCTTTTTCATAAACCATATCGCCAGCTTCTTCATAACCATTAAAACCACTGCCGTACCCGAATTCTATTGTAATCAACTGTATGGCGGTCCTGGGCAGAGATCGATCATAAAAATCCGGATTAAGTGTAACAAGAGCAAAAGCACCCTCCTCATCCTGACCGCATAATCCTGTCGGGTCATCGGATCCTGACAAGTAATAGGCAGGCTGGCTCCGTTCTTCCGGACTGAAGGCATTCAGTTCCGTATTAATAAAATCCAGCAGCAGCGTAGAATCGCTATTATTCTCTTTATCCATCTGCTGGTAGTGGTAAAGCAACGCTTTCAAATATTGTTCCTGAGTAATAGGAATCCATAAAGGCTTGTCCCTTTTCGTCAATATAACCTTACTTCCGTAGAAAGTTATATTACCGACTTTATGGTTAGAATACGGCTGTAAAAAAATAATCCGGCTCTTTTCATCAAATAATCCTCCATATTGAATTTGCCAGGAATTGATTATGTGAAACGGGTCATTAAAGGAAACCTCAAAACAAGGCGCTTCTATAGATTGCACTATCTTTCCCTTACTTCGTAATAATTCAGGCAAGTATGCACAGAACTCCATCCTTATCCGTAGATTTTTATATGGCGGATTATGTTGTCCATACCAATCATCCGGGGGTGTGTATCGTGTATTCGATACGACATTGAAACCCTTCATTGGCTTTATAACCGGATTATTCTTAAAAATCTCCGTCAGCTGCAGCATTTTTTTCCGGCAAAAGCCGTTCTCTGCTTTAGTAAGTACATAGTTCTTTTCAGTCTCAATATTATTCTGAAATTTCAAATTCCACTTGCCCTGGATACTTTTGTCGAAATATGTATCGGCCTTGGATTCCTGATTGATCCCGAATACGCCGATTTCTAAAACAAATAACAATATAACCGAAATAATTCTCTTAAACATTACTATAAATATCCCCCGCTGATTTTTTAAGAATCATATCCGTTATTAACCTGAATCAATGTGTTTTAATTTGCATTTGGAATTATTTTATCAGTTTATGTCATATGTACGTTATTTTTTATTGCTGTTATACTTATATATTTCTGCTGATTTCAGCGGTGGGGTTTTTTGTCCGGCAAGGCGGATGGAGGCGCAGATACTACGTGTATCTAAGCTGACTATAACGCACCCGGACGGAGAACCGGACCGTAATACTATCAGGCTATCCCCTGCACCTGTTGTACCTTGAAACAGCGAAAGGCCCTGGTTGTAGAGCACAAGGCCTCATATGAATCTGGCGGTGAACTGCTATCAAGGGCATTGTAGGACACACCCGCAAAAGAAGTGAATATAGTCCAGCATATCTTTTTCGATTTCAGGGATATCTATGGTATCCTTGATAAAGTTATTCAGATAATAGGAACTGATAATATACGAATGATAGGTTTTCGCCAGCATTTCGGGGTCGGACGGCTTTATCAGGCCTGCTTTCATCATTTTTTCAAAGGTCAATGTCAGTTGGGAGATCGGCTTTTGAACGATTTCCTTCATAAAAAATTCTTTTACCATCGCATTTTTTGTTTGTTCCAGGTTGATGATTTTCGTGATTTTCAAAACCCGGGGATCCAGCACAAGAGCCTTGAATACCATAAATGAGGAAGCCAGGAAACTCTCCGGTGTCATGCTCTCCATTGAACGGAGCATTTCGTCATCGTACTCTGCCGATTGATCCATAATGCGGAACAAAGAAAATATATTCTCCAGTATTTCATCCTTACTTTTATAATGCTTGTACAAAGAACTGGCTTTTATCCCCACCTTGTCTGCAATCTCCCTGACGGTTACCTCTTTGTAACCTTTTTCTGAGAACAGGTCAATCGCACATTCAAGAATATATTCCTTTGTTTTTCCGGATTGTTTTTCAAAAGAATGTTCCATTTTTGTCCCCGCCTATCCATTCAAACTGGTATTCTCATTGGGCAGCATAGTACCATATTTAGATTTCTTTTTGAAGTGTCCTGCCGCAAGCAGCATAATCGGTGTAAAATAGATGCACCAGAATTCCAAAGCCAATGTCCCCATATCTATGCCTTGATTTGCGCCTTCTGTATTTGAAAAGGCGTTTAATACGGGGGCAATCATACAACTGAATGCAAATACAATATGGATCATTAATAACTTCTGCATCCAGCTGTCCGCTTTGGATTCGACATTGACTGACAATCCGATGAGCAGGCATGATATGGACATGAGGCCATAGCCGAACAGATCAATGTTGAACAGCCAGCTCCCAGGCTGGTATGCAAGAACATTTAAAATGTCTTCCGATGCTGCTCTGTAAAGGACAGTAGTAAGTTGTGTAAAATAGACCAGGCAGATCAGAGTGGAATAAACAGCCGCAAATGCAACTCCGGCAAAGGCTATGGACTTTCTTTCAGGTTTTGCCGTTGAAGCAAAGGCGCACGTAAGACTTAAGAACCCAAATGATATGAATATGCTTGATGCACAGGAAAATGCATTCGCTGTCGTCTTGTCCGGAATCAGCATGGCAAGTGCGAAAAGTATAGTGGCAATGCCTGCGACCCAAGCAGCAACCTGCCCAAATCTTGCGTTACTCATAAATAATTCTCCTTTTAAGCTAACATTTGTTAGCTTTATTATAGGCTAACATTTGTTAGCTGTCAATACTTCCGGAGAAAAATTTCGAAACAGCACAAAGCCCTGTGTTGATTAACACAGGGCTTTGATATAAATCTGGCGGAGACCTATTTTCCCGGGCCGTTACCAGCCAAGTATCTTGGGCACTGAGAAGCTTAACTGCCGTGTTCGGGATGGGAACGGGTGTATCCTTCTCGTTATTTCCACCAGAAAATTATGATGCTATTCGCGCACATTCATCGTAAATGCCGCTTGAATTACACCTTCAAAACTATATAATGTATTGCGCTTTTTCGAAGACTGATCAAAACTCTTAACGTTTAAGACCTTATCTTTTTGAATACCTGTTTTGCTTTGCCTCGCTGACCTGTCATACATATCAGTCTGCAAAGCCCAT
>DATALQ010000018.1:0-211368 GCA_036260935.1 Clostridia bacterium | reverse complement strand
GGCTCCCTGCCGGTGGTAGACAACCCGGAAGAATACATACTTAAAAGTTCTAACCGGTACTTATCCCTGAAGAAGCAGGATATCACCAACTACGATGCTCTGGCAGAGGAATCCTCCACAGATACGCAATTGATAGAGCTGGACGATAAATCCCTCAATACCTTAAGAACCTGCAAGCTTTATACCGGAATCATCCAAACAGAGTCCGGCGTTGATTTAATCGGTTTCCGAATTCTGACCAAGGTAGAGGGCAAATCAGCAGTATGCCTGACCTACGCGGGAACCGGCAACTACTCCGACATTCTTGTAGAAGCATTTGAAATCATGCGTGGTATATGATTACAGAAATTGGAACACTTATTGCAAACAACAAAGCAAAGGAACTCAGCCTGGTCAGCCCTGCGGTTTAAACTCCCGTTCTCCCATTCTCCCGTCCCCCGGCTTAACTGCCGAGCAATTCCTTCATCACAGGTTTATAAGTCCTCGAGATGCTTACCCTGGCCCCGTTTTCCATGACTATCTCCATCTCGGTAAAGGATACCCTCGATATCCTGTTCTTGTTGATGATATAGCTGTTATGACACCTGACGAATCCATCCCCGAGCCTCTTTTCGATGTTGGACAGGCTGTCGTAGTAACCGATCCTCTGGTTGTCGGTATGGATATATATCTTTTTGTCGAATGCTTCGAAGTAAAAAATGCTGTCGAACTGTAATCGGTGCATTGTCGAGCCTATATTTACATGAAAGTAGCTTTCATTGTTTTCAGTCTCATTAAGATAGTCCCTGTATATGTCTGCGATCAGGACACTGAGGTCGGCGGTCTGAACAGGTTTTTTATAAAAGCCGGAAGGTCTTACCATTGAATTCAGAACTGCATTCATCATTTCCAAATGGTCCGTGATATAGACTATATGGCAATCCCTGTTTAGTTTCCTTATTTCCCGTCCAAGTTCGATCCCATTCATACCCAAGCCATGGAAAAGGACGTCCGTCATTATAAAGAAGCGTCTGCCCGGCGATGCTGTCATCAGTTCCAGCACTTCACGGGGGTTAGACGTCAATAACCCTATGTCGGCGTTATAATTGTTCGTATCGATTATGTTTTTTGTCATTCGGCCCAGCTTCTCAAGATAGCTGCCGGAGCCGTCACATATGACAATACTCAGCAATTATGCTGTCCTCCTCAAAATACCTTAGTTGCAGTATTCGCACGGGAAATACCCTTCCTTTGCACACTCCGCCATGCTATCCCTCATGGGATAACCTCCTGCCGGGATGCTAGCCGGTTTTAATTTATTGCATGTGTCCGAGGAGTGGTAGTAATATACCTTGCCGCCGCTGTACATAGAAGCGTCGGTACCTTCCGTATCGAGGAAATACTTTGAGCCTTTGAGTATACGCGCACCGCCAAGCGCAAATTTATTGATTCTTTCACCGGTGTTTCCAAGCGGCATCCCCTGGAAAAATACCATCAGGCCTACGTCGTCTATGGTTTTCAGCCATTCGCTCTCCTCTATCGTCGGAAGCGAAAAATAATATGTGATGCCGTAATACATTGCGATATCGTTATGGTTATTGATAACTTCATTTATGTCCTTCTTCAGCTGGTCTATTATGATGATCCGCCTTTCGGTATCGAACCCTCTAAGCCTGTCTTCAAGAGTAATCGCCGATGTAGTGGACATTATGAGGTCGCTCCCCGGAAGTGTGCCGATAAACTGGTCAACCGAGCCCTTTTCTATATTGCCGGTAGATTTCTCGTAAAAGGTAACATCGTTACCAAGCGTAAGTGAATATACATAATTGCTGTCCGAGTAGGCATATGCCTGCTTCGGGAGCCACGTCAGCCTGATCTCGCTCTCTCCGGAGGCATTGGTATACTCTACATGCTTCATTATGTAATATCCGTCATAGTCCAGTGCGACGATACATGGGATGTAGCCCTCGACTTCAAGCCTGCCGAGTTCGTCATCCAGCTTGTTCAGGTTGAGGCACATGGTACGAATGAAGCTCTCATAGCCTTTTTCCCTGTCCAGGTTTATCCTGCCGTTCAAGCCCTTGCCGAACATGTTTCTTGTGCCGTCTTCCACTGCTGCGTCGATCATTTTGTTCATTTCAACAGTTTTGTATATGGCAAGCTCCGTGTCCTGGGTCCTGTAATCCAGCACCAGCACGAACGGCAGGATGACCAGGATGAATGCTATTGTAATATCAGTTACCTTCATCCTTGATCATTCCCCCATAATTCACAAATATCTTCTCCGCCATGATTGAACGGCCGTACATGATTTCCTGTATCTTTGTCGCCATGGTTTTGTTCTGATTGACGACACGGACGGTGAAAAAGTCGCCCTGTTTCATCTCGTAGTTTTTACCCGCCGCCGGATCAGCCTCCGGGAATAGGCACTCCCCAATAACGTCGGCATAGGTACTGTTATATGTTTGTTCGTATTCACCCTCGACGGCATCATAAGTGCCGGATACTGCATTGTACTCATATACCGGCTGATAGATAAGCGAGGCATGCTCCATTTCAACTTTATATATGTTGCCTGTTGCCGCCAGCTCGTCCAGAAACTCCTCATACATACGCGGCGAAAGATAGCCCAGGTTCCTTACGGAGTCCACCAGACCTATGGTTTCGTTCAAAACATACATGCGGCTGGTTTCATCCTGTCTTTCCAGTTCATTCTTTATGGGAAATACAAATAAAATGACGACCGCGATCAACAGAGCAAACACTTTGCTCAATGCATTCGGCATTATGTTCCTCCCGGGTATCTGCAGAAATAGGTATCAATTGACGTAATTCCAGCGCAGCGCTTTACCTTTGGTATCGCAAACCGGATCGGCGGAATAGTCGGAAGTTACATCTATATCGGAATAATGCTCGAAATCAAAGGGATTTTCCACGTCATAACCGGTCCCATCGATGCTGAAGGCGGAAGAAGTCGTAACGGAATTTGCGGCTCCGGAGATGATATTCGCTATTATCTCATCTCCCTTGAGCGTATTATCCGGGACTTCTTCCCTCACCTCGACGACTTCCTTCTGCTGGTTTATATTCTGTTGTACAAGGCTGACCATGTCATTTGAAAAATCGTTCATCAGAAAAAAGAGAGAGACCGCTGCAACGAAAAAAACTACCATTGCCGTATTGAATAGGAATTCGGCCAAATTATCATTCATATAGACCTATTGTGCAAGAAAATCAATATTATTGTTGAGTAAAACTGATCCCTGTTATTGCTTTATTTGTGTCTGTTAGAACTTTAGCATCGAATTTTCCACTTGGGTTTATATAAGTAGTGTCAGTCTTGTCTTTAGCATCATCAAGAGTATCTATAGCACCGCTTGATGTAGTTATAACATCACTGGTGCCTAACATCCAATAATAATATGTGCCCACGCCAGTGCTACGTTTCGTCTTTACTAAAATACTTATCCCATCGTCCTTGAACTCTTCCAACGCGCTCAGTACCTCGCTTCCCGACACTACCTTGCCGTCATACTTGGTATACTTCTGGTCCAGGACCTCCTGCTTCTGTTGCTCCATGTCGCTGACCTGCTGGTTGACCGAGCCCGTCGCGTTGTTCAGCAGCAGGAACCCCAGAGATACGAGCACCAGAGTGATTACGATGGCCGCGCCGAATAAGATTGCTTTTGTTGCATTTTCCATAAATAGACCTCCTCATTTTTTACATCAGATTATTATAAATAATTTTCTTTAGAATCCGCTTCCCATCTGGTTTTTATATTCCATGAACTTGTTCAGGCTAAGCTGTATGAACGGGAGCATTATATACAGCAGAACCGCCGCCCCAAGCGGGATGAAGGCAATCATCCTCCCCCATATCCCCTTTTTGTTTACGAGTATCTCATTATCCTGCTTCCTTTTTTCCTGGTAATACCCGCGCTCTGACTTCAGCTGGTCGAACGCCTTTACTATGGGTATCCTGTTCGACGCCGACTGCAGGTTTTCCACAACTCTGACAAAGGGCACGTAGGGCTCGTCTATTTTCAGCTGATCAAGCGCGTCATAATCACCGCTTTCGAAGTTGTTCAAACATTTGCGGATGGAATCCCCGAATATGAAGGCAAACTGCTCCATCCAGCGCAGTATGTCCTCTACAGAGATCCTTTCTATGTACATAAGCATCAGTATGATGGTATGGAACTGCATGACTTCCTCTTCCATATTCATCATGATCATTCTCTTTTTAAACAGCAGCAGCCAATATGGTATATTATAGAATATTATACTTCCCGTTAACACCAATAGCAATTCCCACCATTTTAAGTATTGATTTTTATACTTCAGCAATTTGCCATAAATCCTTTGGGCGGCAAGCTCTCTCAGTTTACTGTCGGGGATGATATTCCTGCCCTCCACTTCTCTGACGATATCTTCAAAGGAAGCATTTTGTGAGCTGAATTTCATAATTATTTCCCGATCGAGCTTTTTCAGCTGCTCACTTGCAGCCTTATTCACCCGAGTGGTCTTTACCTGCTCGTCCCTCAGCGGTTCCAGCATATTCTGCCGCGCAATATTATGGCTCTGTACGAACAGCGCCGTACAAACCACGATGCCAAGCATTGCGGTCAGCACCCTCTTCAGGTAGAACGCCCCCACAGGCTGGTGGCTCCCGGACTTCTTCATCAACTCGGCTATTTCCATACATTTTTTATTGTTTTTGTACATCATCTTGAGAATCAACACGCGGATGAACGGTACTTCAAGCATTTTCAGCAGGTAAGCACCCTCGTCCTCCTGGTATTCGTATGATTTTTTAAGTCTGCGGATGAGTTCATACGATAGTATAACGAGCAGGAACATCAATATTTCCGATACGAAGCCGTAGGGCCCACCGAAGTAGTCCTTCAATTCGGGCATATTTTGGACGCCCCACCTCTCAAGGGGTTTCAGTGTAAAAATCGGCACGACCGCTATAACGGACAGGCTGCTGAAAACGTACTCGAGCTTCCTGCGCTTGAGCATTTCCATCTGAATCTCCTGCTTGATGAAGTTAAGATTCGTCAGGAACATGGACTCGCCGTCGACGATCTTGTCTCCGAATTTTTGAACTATATAGCAGTTCGAAAGGAATGAGCTGAAATATTTGTTCGGCGCCATGTCGTTGTACTTTTCGAGCTCGTCGTCTACGCTGCTGGACGTCAGCACCTCATACATCCTGGCGGCGTGTATGGACATCTCATATTTGCAGTCCTCTATGGAATCGTATATCGCTTCGTCGATCATCCCGTGTTCGTGATAATGATGCCTGACGTCGCCGATGAATTTCTCGAGGCTGGCCAGCAGTCTGTTTTCTATCCTGTCTATCAAGAGAGAAAGTATGCTGTTATGGATCAGTACAATAGTAAGTATGCAAATTATAAGATAGTAAAGATCTATCTGCATCATGAGGAGGAGTGCCAGCATGACAGCCGGAATACCAATTGAAACGAGCGCGAATTTGATCGTCTTTCTCGAAACCGTCCAGTTGTCCGACTGCTCTAGTATCTCTATTCTTTTTCGTATCTTGAGCAGGTACCTTTTAGCCAGACCGATCCTGGTCAGCTTGTTATAGGCATTGAACCAGAAGTCGCTGCCGCCTCTGCCCCTTCTTGCCTTTGCTGCCGCGCTGCTTTTCTTTTGCACGCTGTTCATCAGCAGAGCAGCCGCAAATACGACGACTGCGATGACAAGCACGGCCAGTAGTATCAATATCATCTGCCTTCTATTCATACGCGCCACCCCAGTTGTTTCCAAGGAATGTGCTGAATTCGGTCTTCTCCTGGACGTCCATGTGCTGGACCATCTCGTCATAGCTTTTTTTGCTGATAAGTCCCGCAACCTTGTATTCCCCGTTTTCCCAGACGACTATGTCCCTGGTCTCGAAAACTTTCCTGTCGGTGACCCTTGCAAAGTATTCCTTCATGGTATCAAAAAAGCTCTCGACCTTCTCCTCGAAGCTGCCTGCATTTTTATATGCGTCCGGATATTCAGGGCTTATCTCTACCGGTATTATCTCCGTTATCCTGCTGATGTACCTCTTCCCGTTGATATCCTTGTAAAGGTGCACGTCAAAGTTGACAACGTCTGCGACCTGCTTCTCAGCCACCTTTTCATTGTTGAACACCCTTGTCTGCAGGAGATTGTTACGCAGTGCCAGCACGAGATCCTCCGAGGTCTTCGCATGGTGGGTGAACAGTGTGAAAAGACTTGCCACCTGCGCCATCTGTATCATCCAGCTTGCAACCGGCGCCGTTGCGACCTCTCCGAGGATGTTGACCGTACCGTCGGTCTTCTTCTGCAGGTCGAGTCCTTCCTGCCCCTCGACCGTAGCAGTCTCACGGAAGGATACAATGTTACGGTCCGGGTAAATCTTTCTGAGATGCAGTTCGAACGCCATCTCCTGTATCCTTAGAGTGAACGTACGGTTAATAAATTTTACTGCAGACATCAAAAGCGTAGTTTTTCCCGTTCCCTGCGAACCTGTTATGGCGGTTACCCTGCAGCCTTTAATAAGCCATTTCAGGCAGTTGATGGGCAGCTGGTTGTTATTGTCGAGGAATAGCTCCTCAAGCTGCTTGTTCGGGGCGCTGTCGAACTTTCTTACGAAGAAAACCCATGCTTCGCAGAAGGGCGGCCTGGCGACAACGACGCGGCTGCCGTCCTTTAGTTCGTTGACCATGTAACCGTTGGTCTCGGACAGTTGCCCGGGGTTATTGTACCTGTAAATATTTTTACAGACTCTGATCAGTTCCCTTTCAGTCCCGAAACTAAGGAATGGCAGGTGGATCGTCTTTCCTTTGAAAAATATCCAAACGCTGTCATAGGCGCTTGGCAGCTGTGTAAGTACGTCCTTGTTGTAGGTGATCTCCTGGAAGAAGCTGCTCGGTATACCCGAAACGCCGCCGCTAACTCCGTCTATCTTCATGTCGCGAATCTCGTCGACCACACTGTAGCCCTTGTACAGCTGATAAACCCTCTGAACTACGATGTTCAGCTTGTCCTCGAAGGAAATGTGCCTTCTGACCTTTTCACGGTAAACCTTCTCTATGTCTTCCCCTGTTATGATGAATTCTATGGTTTGGTCCCCGTCCTCGCAGAGCCGCGGCTCGTCCAGCCCGTTTTCGGTAATCAATTTCTCGAGCGCCCGATAGCCGTGGTCTTTTTTGTACGTGTATAGGAGTATCTCGAACTTGTCCTGCAAGCTCATATCGTTCGGGCTGTCGAAATGGATTACCCTGTCGATATTGTCCTCGTCGAGCCTGTATGCTTTCAAAAGCATGTCGCGGATATTGTTCTTTACGTAGTTTTTGGCGTTGATATCGCCAAAGATACAGCTTTTCAGCGCAATTCTCAGCTGGTTCCTGCTTTGAATGCGTTTAACATATTCTTCTCTCGTTATGTTCATAGTCTGCAGATTCAGTTTCAGAACATCGTTAAAGGCTTCCTTCACATATTCGACCAGACTGCCTGTCTGAAAGCGGTCTTCTTCGACTTCGTAAGCCTGGTATGCTTTTGCATTGTAGATATTCAGATAGTAATATAACCCGCCGATAACAACGGTTATGAGCAGGAATATCAGGAATGTGTTGAGCATCTAATCTCCCAACTTCTTCAATTCTGTATTTATATTGAGGCGTTCCAGCAACAATTTTACTGTTTTGCGCAGTTCGCACATCAAGGTATAGTTGAGGTCGTCCTTGCCTGCGTTCAGATTCCTCATCAGAAAATCGATGAGCTTCGCTTCCATGCACGCGTCGGAGAATTCGATGCTGTATGGTATCACAGGAATGTCGTACTTCAGTCCGTATCTTCTTTTAATGGTTTTAGCATTAAGGCGGGAGTCCTTGTCATACCTGCTTAAAAGGCAGACGCAATTCTCCGGCAGCTGTTTGTACCGTGCAAAGAAGTGTTCCAGTACGTTGTAATCCTGTGTCAGGCTGACGACATTCAGATCCGACAATTCAACTATCTTATCCCTGAGTTCATCTTCTCCCGACGCGTCTATAAAAACAAGATCGTAGGTGTTCTTCAGCGCTATTATCAGGTTTTCCATAACTTCGCCGAGTTCCTTGATGTAAAGCTCCCTGTTTGTGATCGTAGTACCCACAAGCAGATCGAGCTTGCTGTTTATGAGGGTAGTGGTGAAGGTTGAAATACTTTCTCTGTCCACATTGTTATAACGTACGAAACCACTCAGCGCATCGATTCCGATATCACGGTAATTCATCAGTTCGTTCCTGACATAGCGGCGTTCCAGGAATACGGTTTCAAGTCCGCTCCTGTCGAACTGGTTATGAGTGGCAAGCACCTTCATCCTGTACTCGAGCGCAGTCATGACAGCCAATGCCGCCGTATTGCTGGTCGTACCTGTCTGGTGGAAATTGCTCCAAAAAGTGATCAGCATTTCAGCGCCCCCTCTCAGCCCGACTTATACTCTTTTTTACTTGCTTTTTATTCATCCCGAAGAAAGTCTCGAGCATATCGGCAAACATCAATTTGTAATCCTTAGACAGATTCGTGAATTTGAAAATGTGATCGTACTGACAGTACAGGCCAAGGCGGCGGTCATTTTCGTCGAGCTGGAAAACATACTCCCCGATATATTGCGCTGCAGCAGGCTTGTCCAGGATGCTGCAAAGGTACTTGTAATCGATTTTCCCGGGGCACATATCGCGGAATACCCTTATCTGGCTGCCTTTAGCAGCCTCAATCGCTGCAGCGGTTCCGGCCTCTTCTCCCGACTTTACCTCAGGCTTGTCTCCTGCCTTTGCTTTCGGCTTCAACAGCTTCAGGCCCGGATATTTGCCTATAAACTCGCTCAGCCTCTGAACATTGTGGATTTCCGGGTCTGTTACAAAAATGCAGTAGTCGCATCCGGCCAGATAATTGTACATTTTTGCATTGAAGCCCGCGTCAACAAGGATGACGTCATAGTCCCCCCTTATGAAGTTCACGCAGTCTTCCTCGTTCCTGGCCTTATAATAAACATCTATGTCGCGGTAAGTGACCATGTGGTCGCTGTCAAATACGAGCGGTACACAGTAACTCAAAAACTGTTCCTCCGACGCGTCGATAATGGCAACCTTCTTGCCCGCCGAATGCAGTATCCTGGAAAAATACATGATCAGATCGCATTTATATGATCCCGCAAGTCCGATTTTAATAGATTGCTTCACTTGTCTGCTCTGCCTCCTGACCTGTCTGCGCTTCTCCATTGCCTGCTCCGTCCGTCTGTGTCTGTTGCTGTTGCTGGGCTTCCTGCTCCGTCACAGCTTTGTCAACGGCCTCTCCAGTCTGCTGCCGTTTGGTAAGATCGGCATTGAGCTTGGACTCTACTGCCGCGGCACTTTCCTGCTTGAAAGCCTTCATCCTTTCGTCAAGCTGCTTTCGAACCTCGAGCGCCAGTTCCCTGCTTGCCAGCTTCAATATGTTGGGACTGCCCTTCATAACGGTTTGAACATTTTCGTTTGCAATATAAGTCGGGATCAATTCGTCCTGCGTTTCCGGCTGCACGTATTTCAGTATGTACAGCTTTGAACCGGGGTTCAGGTACGCGTCGATTATCGAGCTCCCTATCCTGTGTATCTCCGTTTCATTGAGCCAGACCCAAACTGTGTTTGTTTTCTGGTTCAGATCGTAGATTTTCTTTTTGGACAATACGATGTAATCCTCACCGTTCGGAAACGTAACACGGACATCGACAAGTTCGTCTTTCTTAAGATTGCTGGGCAGAACGAACATATTGAACTCTTCCTCTCTGATATCCGAGTTCACCTTTTCGCTCGCCATTACGCTTTTCAGAACCGGGAGTTCCTTTTTGAGAGCTATTGTCGTCATTTTTCCGAAATCGTCTTCATTTATGTAGAGCTCCTGTGGAATCGAGGAGTATACCTCAGTCTGATTGAACATCTCTTTTTTGATCACCGTGAATATACCGATATCCTCTTTCGGCACATATACGGACCTTTTCATCTGCTCCACCTGATCGACCTGCTGCTTCATCGCGTCGATTCGCGCCTGCATATCGTCGAGCTGGGATTTGTGCTGCGCATTCAGCATATTGATCCGGTACATTCCATATACCGGCATAATCAATACGGCCAAACCCAGCAGAACGATCACCAGTATCATTACCAACCTGGAGTTTTTCCTTGACCCCATCATTCTGACACTCATATTTGACTCCCGCCCCATTTTATTGCTTTTCATCCATGCGATGTATGTCATTCCTCAAAATGTATATTTATACGAACGCATTATAGCACATTATGTAAAATTCTTTCAAGTATAATTGCGGTAACAATTTGTGTATATATTTTCCATCCGGTCAAATCAGTAAGAGCTGGTTTCCATCCCCTATATCTTCCTGTTCCAGTGTCGACTGTTCGTCGAGCACCCGGCCTTTGTCCCTTGAGCAAAGCACCGTCCCTGCATTGAAGGCCAGACCGCCTTGTTCCTCTTCACGTGCTGCCTGTGCTATCAGTTCTCTCACGATGTATATTTTCATTGAGGAGGGCAATAAAAAATCATATTTCCTTCCCGCGACCGGTATCAATACTTCTACGCTTATCTTGTCCATAGCCTTCAAATCCTTTCTCCGATACTAAATTAATGGAGTTTTTATGGCTCTGTAGCTGCTTTTCTCGAACATATAACCACATCCCGGTTCCATTTGCACATCCCGCTCCTTATAGCTCATATTGGGATTGAACACCTGCTGCGAATCTACCCGCCCGCCCAGCAGGATGCCCTGCGAGCCGGAAAAAATGATTCTGTAAAGAGATTGGGAGCGATATTGTGAAAGGTCCAGCGGGTTTGCGGCAAATATGAAGCGTATGCCCGGACAGTTACCCGACAAGATCTCCTCCATAATATCGATGTATTTTTCACTCAACATGTCGCAAAAGCAGCCGAAATCGTCTACAAGAACGAAAGCTGTGTCATTTCCGGCAGGGCAAGACGAAGCATCGACAGAGGCGGTCTCGGCGACAACCGTGCCGGCTGAGCTCCCGGCCTCAGACATATCACCGCAGCTCTCGCCTATATTTGACGCAGCAGCCTCCTGCCAGACCTTAATTTCACGATCCAGCCTGTCCAATAGTGCTTCGAGTCCTGTCTGCTCATTGATGTAACCACTAATATTGTTTTTACTGCAAAAGCCTAATAACTGTTTTTTGGGGCTGTCGACAGCATATATACTGCAGCCCCCCATTTCTTTCAGTACTTTTATAAATAATTTCAGAAGGTTCGTCTTGCCGGTACCGTCATACCCAAGTACAGGGTATGCAGAGGCAGTCAAAGGAAGCGAAATGATCTCGGCTTCCGAGAGATCATAGGCAAAAGGTATTTCACCCTTCCTGACATTTCTTCTTGCTTCGTCGTTTGATAAAAATAACTCGGATGAAAGATTCTCCGGTACGAACGGAATCGCCTTGGCACAATTTCCTTTCCACTTCGACCGCATTTCCAGAAACAGCGTTCTTAGCTTTGTGACCCGTTCGGCATCGTTCGCCGCCTCCAGCGACAGGGCGGTCTGGAATTCGAGCGGAGGATTTCCCCTGATCAGGCCCCTTCCTTTTACCGCCTCGGGTTCGAGTGTCCCTGTCGGGCCGACAACACCGGCATAGTCGAACCTGTCGTTCAGCTGAAGTGTCATCATGAGCTTGATATTCTGCAACACTCTCGTTTTCACGGCGTCCACACTGCTCGCCGTCATGACCATGCATATGCCGTAATTACCGCCGTCCCTGCTGAGTGAAATGATTACGGGCTCATAGTCCTGGTACAGCTCGGTAAATACCGAATAATTATCGATCAGCAGCATCAGCACAGGTATTTTTTGACCTGTAGCCTGCATATAAGACCTTATATTGCCCACGCCTATCTCGGAGAATGTCTTTTTCCTTTTCTCAAGCTCCCTGGTGATCAACTTCAGCAGTTTACCCAGTTTATCCTCGTCATCGGCATAAATGACACCCCCGACGTGCGGCAATTCGGCGAAATATCCCATCGTCCTTCCGCCGTAATCCATGATGTACATATTGATGTCATCCGGAGTATAGCTTGCTACCAGCGAATATATCAGTGTCTGCAGGAACGTAGTCTTGCCGGTGCCGGGCGCTCCGTAAATGACCAGGTGCCCTTCCCTGCCGATATTGACAGCCAGCATTTCCTGCGATTGCTGATAAGGGTTATCTACAATGCCTATCGCTGGGTTGAGCCAATGCTCGGTCTTTTCCCACGTCTCACCATTCCAGCCGCCTTTGCGCGTTTCTATTTCATTGAGGCAGATGGTCTCCCTGAGCGGGTCGAGCCAGAGCTTCAGCGCTTTCAATCCATCTTTTGCTGAAATATCGGCAACGTGGTTCACGATCGCCTCGAGCTGCGTCCTGGTTCCTTTAGACGCCGCTTTTTTGCAGGATAACGTTCTCACCGGCCTGCCGCAAAGATCGATCATTGTTATCTGTTTTTCTTCGTCACTTTCAATTTTATCTTCAGGTATGTATGGCGCACCGCTCCAGCACGATTGGACCAGCTCGAATATCTCATCGTTACCGACCTGCACGTAGCACCTTCCCGGTTGTACTATGAAGGCTGCGTCGGGCCTCTTCAGCATTTCGCTGCTGTCGTTCCGGTCGAGTACCTTCAGGCAAACCCTGAATCTGGTGTTACTCCATATCTGGTCATTCACGACTCCGGCCGGTTTCTGCGTGGCAAGCACGAGGTGAACCCCAAGACTTCGTCCGATTCTCGCCGCACTGACCAGCTCATTCATAAATTCGGGCTGCTGGTTTTTTAATTCCGCAAATTCATCGGATATTATCAGCAAATGCGGCAGTGGCTCCTTTGCTCTATTGCTTATAAAAAGCTGCTGATACTTGTCTATGTGATTCACGTCATATTCGGCGAATATACGCTGCCTTCTCTTGAGCTCGCTCTGGATGGATACGAGTGAGCGGTGGATCTGGTTGCCGCCCAGGTTCGTTATCGTGCCCGCGACGTGGGGCAGGCCATTGAAGCAGTTTGCCATTCCACCGCCTTTATAATCGATAAGTATGAATGATACCTCATAAGGATGGTAATTGACTGCAAGGGACAGCAGGAATGAGATTATGAACTCACTTTTTCCCGACCCGGTCATACCTGCGATAAGACCGTGAGGTCCGTGATATTTTTCATGTATGTTCAGTATAAAAGGCGTATCGCCTGCCATATAGCCCAGCGGAGCTTCGATCGAACGGTAGGCATGGTTTTCACGCCAGCGCCGCTTGACGTCGAGCTGTTCGATACGTCCGAGCCTGTACATCTCAAGGAAAGTAAGGCTCGTGGGTATCGACAGTGCGGAGGCATTCTCCTTGATCTTCATTTTGGCAAGCTCCCGTGAATACTTGTAAAGATCCTGTCCCGCAAGGCTGTCGGGCAGGAACTGCAGCATGCCTGCCTCCGGCTTGTCCCTGTGGTATAGGCTGCAATCCGTCTCCGTACACTGTATGAACGCGCTGCATTCCTTCGGCAGCAACCCCATTTCTTCATAAAGCAAAAGCGAAGATACCCCGTAGTCCTCCTCCAAAGCGGTAAGATAGCGCATTACGGGCTGGTTCTCCACCAGTTCCTGATCCGCGATCATAACCAGAATGTGCGGCAGCCTTGGAATGTTTCTGCCGTCGGATTCCCTTGAGGCTTCAACTCTGCCCTTGACTATCTCGTTAAGGTGCATGAAGACTTCTTTTATTTCATCCTCATTGGACGCCACATACCTCGCCGACTTCTCCGGAGCCCACACATGCGGCAGATGCTTTACCCATTCCCACCTCTCACGCTCTTTTGCAGGGAATATGATAAACAATTTTACTTCATCATAGGAATGAAGAGCGGTAACCTGAACAAGTAACGACATGGCTATGTCCAGGAGCATTTTCCTCTCCCCGATCAAGCCCGTTATCTTGTTCTCGCGAAGGGAAACATGTATTGAAACATCCTTCATATACATGAAGGCTTTGTTTACTTCCTTGAGTTCTTCCAGGAGAAAATCGTCCTCCATTGTGAAATGATCCTCGGGAACAGTCGAACGTATCGGATTCGATACGGTGCCCATGCCGATGCGGACTTCGAGGAAATCCTCATGTGACGGCATCCTCTCCCATATCCTCCGGTCCATATTCATAACGCGGTTGATACATACGGTGGGATCAGGATATGTCAGCAGCAGCACCTTGCGGTTGTTTTCGAGCCTTTCCTCCATTTCGGCGAACTTACGCTTCATATATTGCCTGTATCTTTTTACTCTTTTTCTCTCCTTGGACGCAATATCGACTTTTTGATATATGTTTGAAAATATCGGCCAGAGTATCATACCGGCAAGCATCGCGCCGGTCATGGCCAAGCGTGCTATGAAGGTGCCCGGATCATTGTTGCTGGAGTAAAGCATCATCATGGTATTGATGAGCATCGCAACGCCCATCAGCATCGACGGCCCCATTCTCAGGAACAACGGCTGCTGCTGGTTTTTAACCGGGGCAGGAGGAGGATCTATCCTTAGCTCTTCGTCGTCGATCTTTTTGATGATCCTTGGCGATCGTTGAAAGTAACCGCTCTTTTTATCCGGGTGATCCACGGGAGCACAGCCTTCGTGCAGGTTTTTCTCAACCAGTTTGCATCCAAGGAATCCCACTGGATTGCTGACCGCCAATGCGTCACCGAGGTAGATCAGCTTCAGGCCCATCAAACAGATTGTATCCCCGAATGCAAGGGCTGCGGACTGAATTTTTGCACCGTTGACATACATGCTGCCGTGCTTTTCCTTCGTTTTAACGTTGGCCGAATTCCCGTTACATTCGATAACAGCATGGCATTTGGAGATCAGTGGGGCTTTATATACTATGCTGCCCGCATCGTCTGAACCTACGGTTATTTTTGCGTCGGGCGGCAGGCTGTATCTGGACATCCGGCCTTCTTCCGCACCTGTGATATAAAGGAGGAACTGGGTCCTGCCGCAGCTGATCTGCACCAGGTCCTGCAATTCGAGCTTTTTTTCCGCGATTTTCGAGCCCTGAACTGAAAATTCAAAATCTCCGCTTCGCTTAAGCCTCCACGAATCATCGACATATATGACCGAAATAAATTGTGCGGTTCCGCCAACTTCGCCGAGAGACATAACTACTTCGGAACCTTCATCAACAGGGACAGGCAGCTTGTATTCCATTACGGCAGAATCGCCCATAAGATAAGCAATCATTGAATTTTGTCTCCATCCATGTCCATAATATTACAACTCAATGACATTATATATCATTAATTTGATTTTACAACCTGATTTGTATTATAATGTGTATAAAGTTACAGATTATGGTATGAAGGAGACTGCGACATGTCATTTGCCATAGGCAGCCTTTCGATCACATTGGGCATAGGGTTGACAATCCTCGGCATTGTCCTTCAGATAAGAAGCAATAGAAAGTATGGCGATATCCGTGCCAACTATGCCCATACTTCAGGAAAGATAGTCAAACTTCTGCGCAACTGGACTCTTGATCAGGAACCGGCGGCAGCGAACTATCCTGTCGTCAGTTTTACTACGGAAAACGGTAAGGAAGTCACATTCGTGTCGAAGCTATATGTAGGAAACCTGGATAAGAGGGTGGGAGAAGACATTGGGGTATATTACAACCCCGAAAATCCTTCCGATGCCATCATCGACGTAAGAGCCGCGCAATTCCTGCCGCTTATCTTATGCGGCGCCTTTTCCATAGCCTTATTCATACTTGCATACGCCATGTTTGTAAAATATCCTGATTTATAGGGTATCATATGAATAAAATACGTCGCGATCCAATACACAGGTTAATAATCGACAGGTTTTTTAATTTGGGAAAGGGATGAACGCTATCAGGGCATTTATCGGGATAGATTTCGAGGACGATTGCAAAAGGTACATATCCGTTCTTCAGCAAAGCCTGAGGAAATATGCCGTCAGGGGAAGGTGGAAGCACAGTGACAACTTCCACCTCACACTCAAATTTCTGGATGAAATTGACGCGAAGCAGCAAAAGGAAATAGAAGAGGCTTTGCGGGATATCTGCCTGCGGCAGGAACCGTTTCTCCTCGAGGTCTCTGAACTGGGCATGTTCAAAGGCGGGGACAGCATTAGAGTATTATGGCTTGGCCTGACCGGAGACATCATGCCCCTGCAGTCGCTTGCAGCAGACATTGAGCGTTCGCTGCTGCCGATAGGTTTTCCTGCTGAAAGAAGGCCTTATACACCGCACATAACAATAGGCCAGGATATAGTTTTCGAGCGCCCCTTCGAACAGGTCCGCGCTTCCGTCGGAAATATCAGTTTCGGCCCAATGAAAACAGAAAAGCTCACTTTGTTAAAAAGTGAGCAGATACAGAATAAACGCGTTTATACAAAAGTATCGGAATTCGGTTTGAAATAATCAGCTTAGCTTTTCGACTATCTGCTTCAGCATTATATCCTTATACAGGCCCTTCCTGTAATCCGTTATCAGTTTCTCCTTGTTGTCGGGATCAGCTTCGAGCATATCGTCCAGCAAAACGTCCGGGAACTCGTTGAAAATCAACTTGGCGCCTTTCAAATCCCCTGAGTTGCTGTTTCTAGTGCTGCCTTCCCCGATCTCCACGATCAGGGGAATCCCATTGTCTCCGGAGAGCCGCTCCATCAACCCTTCGTTCCCCTCACGGCTCACAATCCTGTATCCGACGGAAGGAGCCGACCTGCGCAGATTTTCAAGCAGCGCCAGTGTGACTCTGCAGTCGTTGCAATATGTATCGCAGAATACGACCAGTTCCCTGTCCTCCCTTATACTTTCCGCAAGCTCTTTCTTTTCATCTTCGGTCAACTGCATTTTCTCGAGATAATGCATATGCTTCTGCCTGGTTACCTCGTCGGCGCTGCCGAGATATTCCTCAAAGCCTACACCACTGTCGAACAATTGATTCAGATTCTCTGACAAATCAGCCATTTTCTCACCTCATATCGTTAGTTCACTTATTTTGCAAGTGTGACGGTATCTCTTAAAGTATTGTTTATATCGTAAGCTTCTATCACCATTTTAGTATCGCTAACTGTAACGGCAATATACATCTGGAGCCCGGGCTGCATATCGACCGCCTGCCAGGTACGCTTTTTCGCCGGGTAAAATTTGACCCCGCCTGTATTGCCCACCATGTAGACTGTTCCCTCTCCCGTCCTAACGGCCTTGTTGTCCTTCATCGGGTACGAGCGCATATAATTGTGATCGTGCCCCTCGAGTACAAGATCGACTCCGACTTCATCAAAAACCGGAGCCCATGACTTCCTTATGTCCTTAGTATCATAGGTCGCACCATAAGGGCCTCTGTGGAGCGCAACAATTTTCCAGGGCTTGTCCGATCTTTTCATATCGGTCCTGAGCCAGTCCGCCTGCTTCTTGAGATTGCTGCTCCCGCACTGCGTGTTCATCACCGCGATATGCACATTTCCATAGTCCATAGAATAAACCGTACCTGCAGGTGCGCCTGTATTCCGTATTTCGGGAAGGTCGAACCTGTCAGTGAAATTTTTAAAATCATTGTTGGTACCGTTTTTGTTTATGGCTTCATGATTTCCTATGGCAGGCAGGAGCGGCAGGTTTAGAAGCTCCGGCTGCACAGCCTTTGTAAACATGTCCCATTGAGATATATCCTGCCCCACGTCTACCATGTCGCCTGTATGCAACAGGAACCTTGCGCCGGGAAACCGGCCAAGCGCCTTATCCAAAGTGTTTTTCCACACTGCATAATCCTTGGAACTCCCGCCCTGTGTATCGGTGATATTTATAAAGGTAAAATTATTAAGGCTCTCTTCCGCGGTTTTAAAGGCTCCCTGCGGGCTGAAACCGCCTTTATCGCTGCCTATGCGGTATGTATATGAGGCTCCGGGTTTGAGGTTTTCTATCTGCGCTTTATGTACGGCTCTTTGCTCGGCATCGGTGTTCGTGATATAACTGCGTGCGGCCACCCTGATCACATTCGGTTTATCGAAGCCTTGGAAGCTGCTTGTCTCACAGTATTCCACCACACCGGTTTCGATCTTTGCGGAGGTCATCCATGTAAAATTGCGTCCGGTTCGGGGATCGTCTCCGAACGTTTCAGTGATGCTTTTGAAGGCTTTCAGTTTGGACTGAAGCTGTGCCGGCGTCTGGGTTTGTGAAGGCTGTGTCGGCAGCTGTTGGGGCTGCGGTGGCTGGGTTTGTGATGGCTGTACCGGCGGCGGCGTCGGCTGTGCCTGCGCTGTAGTCTGTGCCGTAGCCTGCGGCGGCTGTGCCTGTTGTCCCTGCCCCGGCGCCGTCGTCTGTGTCTGGGTCTGCCCCGACGCCGTCGTCTGTTCCTGCGGCGGCTGTGCCTGAGACTTCGACAACTCCTGTAACTGTGACTGCTCCTGCAGCGGCGGCTTCACACCGGACAACGTCCCCGAAGCGCCAGAAGCGCAGCCAGAAGCCAGCACCGAAAGCGCCAGAATCAGGATCAGAATTATATTAACAGGTTTTAGAATTTTTATCTTCATGAAGTTATTTTAACAGCAAAGCTCAAAGTGTACAATCAGGAGCCATATAAACCTTCGGTCCATGTCGGCGGTATGCTTGAAATACCTGCGGCCAGTTCATTCTCCCTTGTCGTGCACCGGTGCAACCGACCTTGCAAAGAATTTATGAAACAGCCATTCACCTGCTCCTATACCGATAGACGTAATAATCGCCGTGAAAAATGGGATGACAGCGTCGGTATAAATAAGGTTGAACATCAGCAGTGTTACCAATGAAAGGCACACATCGGCAACAGTAGCTATAGTATTATCCGTTCTGGGCAGTATGGCAAGATCCCCTATAAAATAGGACAACACAGTTATAGTCAGTGAAATGGTAAATATACTGCCGAATTTAAGATTCGTAAGGGCAAGCAGGAATATCGTCAGAACGACGGATACCATTATAAACTTTAATACAAGCGCTCCGATATGTTTCATATGTTCATCTCCTATACTTTTTTCGTTAGTGTAAACTCGTTTACACTAACGATGAACATATGCTTTCCAAAAACCGAAGCAGCTATGCCCCGTGAAGATAGCCCGAAAAGAGCCCGAAGATAGCGCCCGAAGATAGCACCCGAAGAGAGCCCGAAAATAGCCCGATTAAAGGGCCCCCGTTTTGATATTGTTCCATGTAATCCTGAAGACCGCTTTCCAAATGACCACGGTCAGCAGAACGGAAATGGCCAGGTTTATGGTAATGCCGTAGGCAAGTCCTCCGGCAATAAGGTGAGCGGCGACAAGCACACCGCATATTGCGAATGAAATAAACCATGCAGCAATACTGTTTTTGTCCTGCGTGTATTGAAAATCCTTGTAAAACGGCAATTCCTTGTTTGATACTGCGAAGATAACGAGCAGCAGCACAAGCAGGTTAAAGAACATGAGCAGGATGTCCGGTAATATCCTTATCCCGAAGATCGCAAGGAAAATGAGGCTTGCAAATACGAAAAACGGAAGAATGTACTTCATGAAATATGCCTTCATCGCGCCCTTCAGAAGCGGGGCAGGCGAAGTCAGGGGCAGTACCTTGTATATCCAGGCTCCCCTGTACTGTTCGCTGTTGTTTATATACTGAAGAGAGGTGGACAGCAGAGCAACTGCAAAATATATATAAAGATAAGCCTTTGACTGTAAAATGGAGGAATGAAATTCCGCCAATGTAGTGCCGCGTCTGTAGAAATTGATAAGGAAAACAAGCGGCAGCACCACAGCCATGGCCAGACTCGGCATCACCCTGAGCTTCAGTTTCCTTTCGTTGGCCAGTACGTTTGAAGTGAACCTGTAAAAGCTCCTCTCCGTTTTATCCCGGCAAAGCAGCCTTGAAATAAACACCTGCCTTTTTTCTCTCCTGGCAGCCGATTTACCTGCTCTTTCCCCATAATTGTTCAGCTTTTGCAGGTTTCTTTCGAACCGGGGCAGCACAGCCTTGATATAGATAAAGAAGGCTGCAACGGGGATAACGACGGCTATGATGCTCAAACCTGCGAAATCAGACAGCCTGCCCTGCCCGACAAACAATTCGAAAGGCGCGGCGAACCATGCGGAAGGCAGCAGGTAGTTCCACCACTTCACTGCATATGTGATCTTCAAATCCACTATCTCGAATATCCGCCCTATCAACTGGTATGCAATCACCATGAATACCGACAGAACGATTTGAAAATAGTTTATTATGTCCTTGAGCTTCTCACCGTCAAAGAAGCTTAATATCGCGGAATACAATATCGAGGTGACAAAAATGACAAAACCGCACACCAGTGCAAGTTCGACGATATAAATCACAACGTAGGCCGCCCCGTAAATGAACGCTCCCGCGATCAAAGGCGGGCCGGCTATGGCGAGTGTGATGCCGGACAGATATATAAGTATGTGAATCAGTTTGGCGGCATTAACAGTCTGAGTATTTACCGGCCTCGGCAGAAGTATGTTTTTATCCTTTATATCGAGGAGAACCGATGAGAAATCCGATATCATTGTAGTCATCAGCAGGAAAATCAGCATGCCGAAGACTATGTTCATCTTGTAATACAGCGGGAAGCCGAAAAGCATTATCAACGCAACGAACAAACCCATAAAGGCATACATGAACAGAGACGTCCTGTAGGTGTTTTTGCCCTCGGTTTTACCTGCTGCCATTATGGTAGGTACTCTCCTCTGATCCATGATCAGTTTTATCTGCAGTATCTTTCTCATGATGGGGTAGTCCACACCCGACCTGTCAAATAAAAACCTGATCCTGTCCAACAGCTTCAAAATCGTGAATTCCTTCAAATCTATCCCTCTTTCACCGTAGCGATAAATTCCTGCGCAATAGCGCCATGCCTGTCAAACCCGGTCATCTGGTTGAATATCTCTTCCAGAGAACCCTCCCTGCTTTTCTCCTTCAGTTCTGCGAACGTGCCGTCCGCTACTATCTGCCCGCCATTTATCAATATTATCCTGCTGCTGATCTTCTCAACAACGTCCATGATATGCGATGAATAAAAAATAGTTTTACCTTCGGAGGCAAGCATCGTCATGACTTCCTTAAAGACCATTACACTGTTTGCGTCGAGCCCGCTCAGGGGCTCATCGAAAAAGAGTATGTCCGGATTGTGGAGCAGGCTCGCTATTATCAGGAGTTTCTGCTTCATACCCTTTGAATACGACGATATTCTCGATTGATAGACCTCTTCTATGTCGAACAGCTTCATCAGCTTTTTAGCTTTACTGTCGATGCTATCCGGCTTAAGTCCGTACAATCCGCCAATAAAGGAAAGATACTCCTGCGCCGTAAGGCTGTCGTAGACCTCGGCCGTTTCGGGGACATAACCGATCCTTTTTTTATATTCGATATTGCCGTTTTTGATATCCTCGCCAAATACCCTGACAGACCCGTAATACCCTTCGACGATACCAAGCATTATCTTTACGGTCGTGCTCTTGCCCGCCCCGTTGGGTCCTATGTAACCTATGATCTGGCCCTTGTATATATCCAGGTCGATGCCCTTCAGAACTTCCTTGTCTCCATAGTTCATCCTCAGATCCTTGATGGAAACAACGGGTTCATTTGTGCTTTGCATTCAGCTCTACCCCATTTCATACATTTTCTTACATTTGTGATATTATATCATAAATACGAAGCAGGATTGTAAAAAGTTTGCAAGCCGTGGCATTTACTCATTTAATACTTTGATACATGTGGCATGATCAGCCAGCAATCCGCAGACAGCCCTGCCCAAGCCGGGAATTTGGGCAGCGTATCTGAGCTTATCTTACAAATGTGGACTTAACCCTGACCGAGGTGCAAAAATACGGGATCCATACAGCTCCCGTAATGATCGACCTCACAAGCTCCGTATACGAACTCAGGTCGCTTTGCGCCGCAATAAAGGGAATAAAGCTGTACAGTATCTCATCTATCATAATAAATAGAATATTCGAAGCATAAATAACCACCATGAGCTTTGGCAGTACTTTCTTTCTCCTGAAAAAAAAGACGAGAAGAACTATTGCAAAAATGGCAAGGAAAGAGTTGCCGCATACTTCAAACAATAGTAGGGGCAGCCACAAAGGATGATAAAATTCTGTTCCGGGAGAAGTAAGCTGCTGAAGGGTACCATCGGTGAAAATCGGTAGTAAATCGTTGAAAAAAAGAAATAAAAGCCTAATAGGGGTAGCAAACAAACCGATCATGACAAGGATCAGCCATCCGCCTATACCGCTGTATCTGGGATCGATCTGCATTCCCGACTGCTTTCTTTCCCTGACGATTTCATCGGTGTCGTAAGCCTGCTGAACTTCCGCGGGGTTTTGCGCCGCTGCAGTCTCCCTCTCAGCGATCTCTTCTTCAGGTGGCTCTTCTTTTGTGATCTCTTTCTCTGGGGTCTCTTCTTCTGCGATATCTTTCTCTGTGATCTCTTTCTCTATGATATCTTCGGTGTCCCGATCCATCGTTTGTACCCTCCTTAAAGTAATTAATTGCACGTAACAATAAACACTATAAAATAATATATAACATTCTAATATTATACCAGATTTTACTAGAAACAAAAACTGAGGTCCGGGATTTTGACATACGATTGACTCCAGAAACGTTGACCGAATACTCAAAAAAGATTCCTGAAAATAAAGAACAGCCGCGGTCTTGTAGGCTGCGGCTGTTCTTTATATATGCTCTGGTGCTGACGATTACAGTTCTCTGAACCAGGCTTCATTTCATTCTCAGCAATCTGTCGCGGACGTCGGCCTTGAACCTGTCGATGTACCCGGTCACGTAGTCTTCGATAACGAGGTCTCTATCCCTTATCAAAGGCGTCAGGTCCATCGCATACGATAAAGCGTCGGCGCCGTCGGTCCCGTGCGATTCGAAGTAGGTGGCGTTCTGTGTCCGCCTGCCGTGGGTAGCAAGGTCATACCGCTTGCCGCCGCAGATCTGGGAGTCGAATACTCCGACCAAAGCATCTGCTATATTGGGATGTCCGGAAACATCGAACGCTACCTTCTCGTTGTCCATTACCCAGTCGAGGTTCCTCCATACTTCGCAGCCGTAGACCTTGTCCGGCAGCGCCTCTTCGGGAAGCAAGCGCAGCGCTCTTATGACCCTTAAAGCGGTGGCAACATGAGTATCGTGCTTGTCAGCGAGATTGTGCGTGTAGATCACCCTGGGGCTTGCCGCCAGCACAAGTTTCCTTATTTCTTCCGAAACATCCGCATTGCCCGGATCCTTGACCTCGGTACTGGAATAATCCAGCAGGGCAAGCGCGGAATATTCTCCGACAAAGGCTGCCTTTTTCTGCTCCAGCCTCCTTATGTCCTGCATCCTCTCATCGGTGTAATCGGCATACAATCCGTTTCTCGGGCTTCCGGCGCCGTTCGTGACGACTGCCGCCATGAACCACAGGTCTTCCCTCCCGAAACAGCGGCTGATGCCGTCGTAGGCCATTATTTCGATATCATCCTGATGGGCGGAGATAGCCATATGTGTGGTCCTTTTGACAGCATCCCCGATATTCATATTATCGGGAACATATATCTCAGCGCTGGTGTTTTTGAGTTTCATTTATTAAGCCTCCAAGCCATATTATTTCGTAATGGTCACCTTTGACAGGGACCTCGGGCTGTCTGGGTTGAGCCCTTTTGCCAGAGCCAGTCTGCAGGCGAACATCTGCGCAATCGCAACATTATAAAAAGGCGAGAATACGTCATCTCCAATACCGGGGACGGAGAACGAGCAATCGCCCTGAGCCTTCAACTCCTCGACGTCCGATATGACGATCAATTCGGCTCCGCTTTCCTTCAGCCTTCCGATCATCTCCTTAACGTCGCCGAGGGACGGCCCGCTTGGCGCAAATACGAATACCGGCATCCCATTTTCAATCATTGCATACGGACCGTGATAGAAATCCGAAGTAGCATAAGCTTTTGCCCTGACATAACAGGTTTCCTGTATTTTGAGCGCGCTCTCGAGAGCTATGGCATAGTTGACCCCTCTGGCAAGGACGAAGCATTCCTCCATGTAGCGGTAACGCTGCACCTTTTCAGCTATCTCCCCCGAGTCGGAGATCAATTTTTCTATTTTGTCAGGAATACTTTGAAGCTTTCCAAGCATTTCTGCATTTCCCGACCATTCGGCCGTCAAAGCTGCAAGCAGAGTAATCTGTGCGAGGAAGGTCTTTGTTGCGGCTACACTTTTTTCAAGCCCAGCGCTGCAGTCCAGATGATACCTGGTTTCAGTAGCAAGCGGCGAATCGGAGAAATTCGTAATACTGACCGTCAATGCACCGGAAGCGTTGGCCGATCTGATCACTTCCAGTACGTCGGCGGCCTTTCCCGACTGTGAAATTCCTATTACAAGGGTCTTGTCAAGTTTCAACCTACAGTGATACATGGTGAATACGGACGGAGCAGCCAGTGAGACAGGTATTCCTAGAGTGGTTTCCATTATGTACTTTGCGTATACTGCAGCATGGTCCGAGGTACCCCTTGCGGCGATCATGATCTTATCCGCCCCTGACTCGCGTATACTTTCAACTATTCTGCCAAGCTGCCGCCTGTTATTCTCCATGCACCTTTTTATGGTATTCGGTCCTTCGAGGATCTCTTCCCACATCAAAACCATATGTTCAGCCCCCAGTCCATCCGGATTCTTTGATCCTGTTATTAGTCCAGCTTTATTCATTCCAATTTCTTTTTCTAATCCTTGGATCAATATTATTGGTATACTTGTATAGTGGTATATACCTCTTATTTCAAATATATCACATTACTTTACATCGATCAATATATATTTTGAGTTTCTTGAATGTCTGCTATGTCTGTTCTGTCAAACGGCACTCTATGCTTCGCGGTTGACGAAGATCCTGACGTTGTAATTGTATTCGTCGGAGCGGTAGACATCCTTCTGATGCAGAAGTTTGACTCCTGCTTCATTATAGCTGATACTGGAAATTCGCAGGACGGGAGTATTATCCGCCAGCCCGAGGAGCTTCCTTTCCTCCTTTGAAGCTTTGGCCGCTTCAACTGAGCTGTCCATGTAATTCACCGAAAGCGAATATTCTTCCTTGAGCAGCGTATACAGTGACATTTTCAGGTCATGCTTGTCAAGATGCGGACAATATCTTTCAGGTATGAAAACCTCTTCGATTGCTATCGGCTGATCATTTGCAAGCCTGAGCCTCTTTACGCAGTAGAGGCCTTCGTTCCCGTTCAGTTCGAGTATTTCCATTATATCCGGCCTGTTTGTGACCTTTGCAAAGTCAAGGACGTTGGTCGAAGGCACGAGCCCCTTTTTCCTGACAGTCTCCGAGAAGCTCATGATGTTTCTTTGTACTATCTTGCTCTTGGATACAAAGGTACCCTTCCCTTTTTCACGGTATAAAACGCCTTCGGATACCAGCTGGTTAAGGGCCTGGCGCACTGTCATACGGCTAATGCCCAGGTTTTCGCCCAGGTCGCGTTCGGATGGTATAAGGCTGCCTTCCTGGTATTCTCCGTTTTTGATCTTGTCCAGGACAATATTTTTTAGTTGAAAATAAACGGGTATAGGACTCTTCTTGTCGATATACATTTTCTACCTCGCTAAGTTCTACATTTAAAATATACTCAATTTGCGCAGCCAAGTAAAGAGTCAGGCACACCAAAATTGAACAATTAATGACAAGGCAGACTATTTTATTATAGGGTTCTCGATATTATAATTTTTATAGTCGGATTAAAGTCGGGAGACGCCGGGCGGCCTTCAATTCTTGCTAAAGGGGCCTGATCGAATTTGGGGAGGTTAAAATGCGTTACGGTTATTTCGATAATGAAAACAGGGAATATGTCATAGAGCGCCCGGATGTACCGGTATCATGGACCAATTACCTTGGCACGGAGGACCTCTGCACCGTTATTTCGCATAACGCGGGAGGTTACAGCTTTTTCAAGTCTTCCCAGTATCACAGGATCACCCGTTTCAGGCAGAACGGTATTCCGCTCGACAGGCCCGGACATTACGTTTATCTCCGCGATGACGATACGGGAGATTACTGGTCGGTTTCATGGCAGCCTGTGGGAAAAAACCTGGACAAGGCAAATTATCAGTGCCGCCACGGCCTGTCCTACTCCAAATTTCTATGCGGTTACAATGGAATAAACGCGTCCCAGTTGCTGTTCATACCGATCGGAGATGATGCTGAACTGTGGGATGTCGAAATCGTCAACGAAAGCGGGAAGCCGCGCAATATCAGTGTATTTTCATATCTCGAATTCTCATTCGAGCACATCGATATAGATAACCAAAACCTTCAGATGAGCCTGTATTCCAGCGGAACAAGCTACAAGGACGGCATAATCGAATTTGATCTGTTTTATGATCCCGAGGGTTATCATTATTTTACTTCGAACTTCGATCCGGACGGCTATGACTGCGTGCGCGACAGCTTCATTGGTAGATACAGGACCGAGGACGACCCGATAGCCGTTGAACGCGGATGTTGCAGCGGAAGTACCGAACTCGGAGGCAACCACTGCGCTTCGCTCCACAAAAAGCTCACGCTGGCTCCGGGACAGAAGACAAGGCTCATATATATGCTCGGCATAGGAGGAAGAGACGACGGCAGGAAAATGCGCAGCAAATACGCCGATGTCGGGAATGTCGACAAGGCTTTTGAAGAACTAAGACTCTACTGGGACAAAAAGCTGTCAGTGCTTCAATGCAGCACACCGCATCCGGGCATGGACACGATGACAAATATATGGACGCTGTATCAGGCCGAAACAAACGTGGTATGGTCAAGGTTCGCCTCCTTTATCGAGGTCGGGGGCAGGACTGGCCTCGGGTACCGCGACACTGCACAGGACGCCATGTGCGTACCCCACTCTAATCCGGGCAAAACCAGGCAGCGTCTGATCGAACTCCTCCGCGGCCTGACAAATGCAGGTTACGGCCTGCACCTGTTCGAG
Organism: Clostridia bacterium; assembly: GCA_036260935.1. GTDB lineage: Bacteria > Bacillota > Clostridia > Acetivibrionales > DTU013 > JAEYOM01. The sequence continues at coordinate 184,358 of DATALQ010000018.1, read as the reverse complement.
CCTGAGCTTTTCAATCCCGAGAAACCGCCGAAGCCGCCGTTCAAATCGCCTACCGTTGTTCCAGTCCCCGATCTGAAGGACGTGATACACGGTTTAAAGGATACTTGTTCGGACGACGCGCTGTGGCTCGTGCCTTCTATATGCGAGTATGTAAAGGAAACCGGGGATACATCCTTCTTCGATCTGCCCGTTACATTTGCGGACGGGGGCGAAGCATCGGTATATGAACATATGAAACGCATACTTGATTTCTCAGCGGAACAGGTCGGAGAGAACGGCATTTGCAAGGGCCTGCGGGCTGACTGGAACGACTGCCTGAACCTGGGCGGCGGCGAGAGCGCACTGGTATCCTTCCTGCATTTCTGGGCGCTCATGGCATTCATCGAGGCTTCCGTATTCCTCGGGAAAAAGGCGGAGGCCGCAAAATACAAGGCTATAGCGTTAAAGGTAAACAAAGCCTGCGAAGAGGTTCTTTGGGACGGCAAATGGTACATAAGGGGCATAACGGCCAAGGGTGCGAAAATAGGGACTCAAAAGGACACCGAGGGCAAGGTGCACCTGGAATCCAATACTTGGGCAGTCATTTCCGGCGCGGCTTCGCATGAAAAAGCGCTGAGTTGCATGGATGCCGTAGATGAGCACCTTTACTCGGGATACGGTCTGCATCTGGTCTGGCCTTCGTTTTCCACCCCCAACGACGATATAGGCTTTGTGACGAGGGTTTACAGGGGCATCAAGGAAAACGGCGCGATATTCAGCCATCCGAACCCTTGGGCATGGGCGGCGGAATGCATTCTCGGGAGAGGCGACCGCGCAATGAAGTTTTATGACGCACTGCTGCCCTACAACCAGAATGACAGGATAGAAGTACGGCAATCCGAGCCCTATTCTTACTGCCAGTTCGTGATGGGCAGGGACCATACCGCCCATGGCAGGGCAAGGCATCCCTGGCTCACCGGCACCGCGGGCTGGGCTTATTTTGCCACGACGCACTATATGCTCGGCATACGGCCAGGTTACGAAGGGCTCACGGTAGATCCCTGCATACCGTCTGACTGGAAGAGCTTCGAAGTATCGCGCACATGGCGCGGCGCCGTATATAAAATATCTGTGAAAAACCCGAAGGGCGCCCAGAAGGGCATCCTCTCAGTCACACTGAACGGGCGTGCAGTAAACGGACCGATTGCACCTCAGGCGGAAGGCACGGTAAACAAGGTGGATGTGGTGATGGGTTGAATGAAAAATCCAGCAAATCGAAGCCGACTTCAGCTTCGGGCCTGCTACGCTTACAATTCATTATTCTTTGCCGCATTCCATTCCTCCATCAATTGTCTAATTGACTGCTGTCGCTGGATACGTGTATCGCTCACAGCCCTTTTGACCACACTATACAGTTTCCCATCCAACGGCCATGCCTCTGGTGAACGGTCGTAGTTCGAAAACAGCATGAACGCCGTTGCGCCCATTGTGTATACATTGGTGACTTCATCCAGTAAGGCTGCGCACCGAAATTCCTCTGGAGCCATAAGAGATTTGATTCCGAAAATACTCCCCATGCCATTCATATATGACTGCTTTGCATAGAAATCAATGTCACAGATTATGACTTTGTCACTATCGAAATCATATAGTATGCTGTTGTCATTAAAATCGATAGCGACATAACCGCATCGTGCAACATGCGCGTGAAAGCTAAGAATTTCTTCAAATACCCTCATTCTTTTGCCTATTGGCAGTGATAGAAAACGTTCGCGCAGTGAAGGGTTTAGATCACCAATGCTTCCGCCGTCCTCCCAATCGAAAACAATAGCGAACCCATTACTGATTTCCTCAGCCTTTATCAGGTGAATCAATGAGGGATGTGACAGTTCCCTATATTTAGTAACAGCCGCCTTAAGTCTGGCAATAGCATCTTCAACAGGTAAATCATGATCATTTATTGTTTTTGCGCCTGCAAATTTGATAAAGTACCTTTTCCCTTCTTTTTTGAACCCAAAGCACAGGTTTCCAGAAGATTGAGTATCGTAAATCTTAAACATAGTTCCATATTGATGGAGAAAGTCGAGATTAAAAGGTTCTTTAAGGCGAATTGGTATTCCGTCTAAATATTGCAGAATATTTGTTTTAACTTCATTATCCATATACTGAACTCCTCTTTCTTAGCTGTTGTATATAGTACAAAATAATCTCCAGTTAACACTTTCCAACCATTACACAGAGTGCAATATATCGCCCGACGGCGGAGCCCGGGCGACGTTGATGGATGGCATATCGCATAACGTCTCAGCAGTCGCGACGCCGATGAGCTGTGACCCGCGAAGCCCTTCTCCCTGGCGGTGCTCGCACCCCGATTGTCTATAGTATAATTTCCTTCAGACCTACTAGGTCTTTTGAGTAATATTCAGTGCCATACTTATTATCACTCCTAACAAGAACACCTTTTATTCCAACAGCTTCCGGGCCTTTCACATCGCATTCCATACTATCTCCTACCATCCAAGACACTTTCGGATGATTTACTTTATTCAAGGCATACTCATAAATTCGTGGATTAGGTTTCTCAAAACCAATATTGGCCGAAGATATGCATGCATGTATATAATCTCCCAATCCTAATTGTTTCGCTATATCAGGTAATTCTGGTATATGATTTGATAAAATAACATTGAAGTATCCTTTGCAGTTAAAATGTTTAAGAACTTCAATTGTGTCATCATATAGTTTGAATTCATCCGATTTTACTAGCTCATAATGAGCTTTGGACGCATATAATTTTGCTTTCTCATCATCTATATCTAAGCCTGTATAAACATCCGATAATATTTTTTCTGCTAATTCCCACCATGCTTCAGGTTTTGTCAAATTCAGATACTCTTTCTCAGGATTATGCCATGGGAATCCTAAGATAGGCGTTTTTTTGATCTGATCAATACTTATGTTGCAATCAGGTTCATTTTCTTGTAATACTTTATATAATGCTTTGCTTATCATCCAATCATTGTATGCCAACGTCCCGTGGAAATCCCAAAATATTACTTTATTCATTGTCGCGCTTTTTCTATTGCCCATACTTGATGCTCATGCATTTGTTTTATACATTCATGAGAATCCATCCAAAGCAATACTTGATCCCTTTCTATTGAATTAATTACTTGTATATCCGTACTCACAAGGTAAAAATAGCCTATTGGATGTCTATATTGTTTAGAGACCTCAGAATAATAGTATTTTGTTGCTTTCCCAATAAATTTCTTTATAGATATGCCGCAACCCAATTCTTCTTTAAATTCTCTAGCAAGACATTCTTCCAGCGTCTCATTTTGCTCCAAGCCGCCTCCTGGCAAAAAATAACCATAAGGACTTTCCATTATTGCAACTTGACCAATATCATTAAAAACAATACCATAGACTCCTACTCTTTCATAATAATTTATGCCCTCTTTTGCCTTACCAAAAGTCTTCTCCTTTATAGTATCAAATCTATTTATCATCTTTCCCCTCGTTAACTAAATTGCCCGACTGTTTAAGCCGAGGTTGGTATTTCCTATATTAAATGTCAACAATCAATCCAAATATAATGCCTTTCATCATCAACTTTTTTCAATTTTTCCATTATTGTTAAGAGCAACTTTAATTGAGGCTGCATTGTTATTTCTAATCGTAAGTAATACTTTCTCAATATTCATTTTTTTTGCTTCTTCAATTATCAACTTAAGTAAAACTGTACCATAACCCTTTTTACGTTCACTTGGTCTAATGGAATATCCTATGTTCCCGCCTCTTTCTCTTAACTCGTCAGATAAAAAATGACGCAGCTTACCGAATCCGACTGGCCGATCATCTACATATAACCAAAATGTCGTAGTAGGAACCTTCCATCCTATTGAATCTTTTCTCACGGATAATAAATCATTATTCTGAAGCCATTCTCTAAATTCATCAATTGTTTTTCCATTTACATTATTAACTAACCCATCTTCATCATTAGGAATTTCTTGCAACATCTCGTAAATATCAGTACCATCACTAATTTTCAATTTCCTCAATTCAAATTTCATACCTGTTTCTCCTACATAGAACTAATATACAAAGATCCCTAAGTTTTTCGCTAAACGTCGGAGCCCGAGTGTATAACCCGACGATAATTTCAGATAACTACCTCTTTCACGGCACTACATAACACAGCCGAATATTAACAAGTATGGACATGTGCCATGATATAAACCTTAGCAGTCAACTGCCGGTTTACAGTTTAAATGTTATTATATGGCAGGCGATAAGTCAAGTTATTGAAACCAGTGTGTGTGTTTGTTCTATGATAATGTCACCTTGAAATGTTTCAGCGAAAATGTCACTGGTGTAAAATGGAAGGATGGTCTGAGCGAACGTCAATGGAAGCGCATAAAAAAGGGGGGAAAGAAATCCAGCCATCCTCATAGCCGATCTCTTCTGCCCCCTCATTAAATAGGCTTTGTGAGCTATCCCTGTATCGCGGCGAATCATCCGCCACTTTTCAAAAAGTCCAGTATCTCATCTGCATGACCCTCTGGTGAAACTTTTGGGTAAGCTTTCTCAATAATCTGGTCCCCGTTTATGATAAAGGTGGACCTTATTATACCCATACTTGTCTTCCCGTACATTTTCTTTTCACCCCAGGAACCGTAAAGCTCTGAAACCTTGTGGCCCTCGTCGCTCAACAGGTAAAACGGGAGATTGTATTTCGCCCTGAACTTCGAGTGGGAATCCCCGCTGTCGGGGCTTATACCGATGACTACCGCTCCAGCTTCCAGTATATAGTCATATACATCCCTGAAGCCGCAGGCCTCTTTTGTACACCCGGGAGTATCATCCTTCGGGTAGAAATATAGGACAACTTTCTTTCCTTTGAAATCGGAAAGGCTGATTTCACTGCCGTCATGGGATTTCAAACTAAATCCCGGCGCTTTTTCACCAGCTTTCAACATAAAATCGCCCCCATTAAGGCTGGCCTGCTGCTGCCAAAGGCGCCGGAACCACATAGACTCTGGCCGCCATTTCGTTATCCAGCATCAGTATGCCTCTGCCGTCGTTTTCACCGACAAGCCTGACCCTGTTCAGGTTCTGTTCCGCGTTTGCCTCTTCCTCGGCCTGTTCGTCAATAAACCATTTCAAAAACGAACCTGTTTTATGGTCGCGCTCTTCCTGTGCAAGGTCGGCAATATCGTAAATAGATTTTGTTATCATGCGTTCATGCTCCAACTGCTTTACAAGGACTTCCTCGATGGACTTGTAGTCCCATTCCGGCGCCTCCAGCGGCTGGAGCCTGATGCGTCCTCCTACCTGGTTCAGGTAGTTGAAGAATATGACGGCGTGATCCCTTTCTTCCATTGCCTGCACCCGGAACCAATGGGCAAACCCGTTCAGGTCCCTCGATGCAAAGTATGCTTCATATGAAAGATAGAGGTATGCCGAAAAAAATTCCTTTCTTATCTGATCATTTAGTACTTTTTCCATTCTTTCGCTTATCATGTTCATCTACTCCTTAATAACGTACACTTTTGAAACTAAGCCTGTTCTTCCCTCAGGATGCAGCCTTCCGAAAATTCGTGGGAGCAGACTTCTTCGTCCTGAATTACATTCAATTCCTCATTTTTATTCAGTATATCTTTTTCAACAAATTCCTTTTTATTCATACCTGACACCTCCATATAATTGCCTTACGCGGCAGTCATTATTTTATACAAGTTTCTTTCCACTAAATAGACCGGTTTAAACAATTAATGTAGTGCATTTATCAGCAGCATTATGTTCAATACGGTGACAACGATGCCCGTAAGCAGCAATAAAATTTTGTTTGAGACCGAATTTCTGTACTTCCCCATTACCTTGCCGGAAGAGGTAAGGTATACCTGCATGAATATCGTGGCCGGAAGCTGTATGCTCAAAAACATCTGCGAGTAGACCAGTCCCGTGAACGGGTCGGATATCAGGAAAATAGCCGCCGTTGCGAAGCAGAGCACGCCCGCAGTTCCGACCCTGGTATGTATGTCGTTTATATCATACGGTTCCTTGAACATCCCTGCTACTATGCTTCCTCCTGCCATCCCTGCGGTGGTGGCCGAGGATATGCCTGCAGCCAGAAGAGCTATTCCGAAAACGACAGCCGCGCTTTTCCCCAGCATCGGTTCCAGAAGGCTCTGCGCTTGAGTTAGTTCATTGACCTTGATATGCCCGCTGAAAAACGTGGAAGCCGCAAGGATGATCATCGCACTGTTGATCGCCCACCCGACAAGCATAGAAAACAATGTGTCGGCAAACTCATATTTGAGCTGCCTTTCGATGATTTTGTCGTCTTCCTTGTTCCATTGCCTGCTTTGAATTATTTCAGAATGGAGATACAAATTGTGTGGCATGACTACTGCGCCGAGTACAGCCATGATGATTGGCATGGACCCATGCGGAAAGCTTGGAGTAAAGAGGCTTCTCCCCACTTCTCCCCAGTTTGTGTGCACCATGCTCAGTTCATAAACAAACGAGATTCCAATGACCGACACGAACCCTATAATCCACTTTTCCAGACGCCGGTAGGAATTTGAAAAAAGCATCCACAGCACAAGTATCAATATCATCACAGCCCCGATTTTTATCGGAATGTTGAACAGCAGCTGCAACGCTATGGAACCGCCGAGAATTTCAGCCATTGCCGTTGATACGGAAGCCAGAACCGCGGTTGATAGAAGCGTTACCGAGGCCGCAGGCTTCAAATGCTTTGCAGCCGCCTCCGACAGGCAGTCGCCCGTTGCGATCCCCAAATGTGCGGCATTATGCTGCAGCAGGATCAGCATAGCGGTCGAAAGTGTTACTATCCAGAGCAACCTATATCCGAAATCCGACCCCGCGGCGAGGTTGGACGCCCAGTTCCCGGGATCGATGAAACCCACTGTGACAATCAGCCCTGGCCCGATATACTTTAAGAAATCGATAGCGCCATATATTGGGTTATGCAGTTTTGAATTAAATCTGTCTTTAATACGCTCCATGTCAAATGTTTACCACATTTTGAACGGGGTAAACCCATGAGAAAACAGGATTATGTTTGAGTGATCAATTTACCCGCAGCATGAAAAATGTAGCGTCATCCGTTAAGCCGCCGTTTTCTGTAATGCGTCTGATTTTACTGTCTATTTTGCCGTAAAGATCCGAACTGCTGATATCACTCGCAGACAGAAGTTCTTTCAAATGATCTGCAGTGAAGGCTTCACCTGTTACGTCATCCTTGAGTTCAATCAAACCGTCGGTGTAAAAGAAAACTCTGTCCCCGGTATCCAGCCGTATCGATCTATCGGTATAATCAGCGGGAGAAATATTCATAAGCTTACAGATGGGCAGCCCTGCAATGTCCATTTCAATAACCTCACCGCTACTTTTTACTACCAGCGGTTTTGCATTCATGCCCGCCGACGAATATGTCAATTCCCCGGTTTCTGCGTCATAGACCGCATACAGGACCAATATGTAGACCTCGTCCTTAAAATTGATTTTATTATATAATTCATAAAGATTTTTCAATACCTTTGAAGGTTCAATAACCTCAAACCTGTTGCCATCCAGTTCTTTGGTGGTTTTTATGCTTTGATTCAAAAACACCGTAAGCATCGCGGCCGGGACCCCGTGACCTGAAACATCGCCAATATACATTCCGATCCTATGCTCGTCAAGATTGAAAACATTGTAAAAATCTCCGCCTACCCTCTCCGCAGGATAATACCTTGCTTCAAACGCCACCTGATCACTGTCGGGCAGATTATCGGGCAATATTGATTTTTGAATGTCACGGGCATACTCAAGATCATCCAATAGCTTCTCATTCATCAGATTCAAATTGTGATTAGCATTTTGAAGCTCCTCTGTACGCTGCGCAACAAGCCTGTTCAGGTTGCCCGTATATTTTTTCAACTTGTCTATTGCTTTATACAAAGCCATATACGGTCTTTCTACGTTATTTACGAATGCTACCCTGAAAATTATAAAGTAAGAGATGAATTTGTAAGCATGTCCTGCGTAATTATATATATCATACACGGAATTATATCTGACAAATGCCAACTCACTGAAAATACTAGCGATGATCGCTATTGAAAATAAAAGATTGGAATTGTCCCGCTTTTTCAAATATTGCTGCAGATACATGATTCCTGCAAAGCACAGAAAAGCTATTACCACGTATTCCAGAAGCTTTTTTATCTGAGTCACGCCGGCAGCTTCGTCATACATAACCGGAAGGATATTTGGAAAATATGTCACAATTATAAAGACAGACAGAGAAAACAAAATGGAAACAAAAAAGAAAGCTCTCCGGTCCGCATTGGATTTCCTGTGAATTTTGATAAAGCTTACAGATGTGAGCCCTATTGCTCCGATCAGCCTTGCAATGATCCAGAAGGTCGTCGCCCTGTCCGCGGTACTGTTTTCAACGAAAAAAAACGGCATGCCCTTGAAGCTCAGGGTATGAAACGTATCTATGATGCCAGTCGTCAGGAAAACATTTGCGATAAGTATACCCCTCAGTCTGTGGTTTTGCCTGTAAGTATAATATGGCAGTATAAACACACAGAGCGATACCAATATGCTGATGAATTCGAATATAGTATGCCAGGAAAGGTATTCCGAGACATTTATCATGCGGCTGAAAAGTGGTTCGAATAAATACAGGTTTTCAAAAAGAACGGCAGAAACAACCGCGACGACAAACAGCCAGGCAAGATGCTTATATTCTTTTACCCTGCTCATTGCACTTTTTGATCTCAAAAATACACCCTCTCACTCCATATATCGGTGTTTCTTATCCCCTTAAAAGCCGGCAGATGCCGGTGATGACTTCCTTGATCCTGTAAAGCTCGCTCTCCCTGTTCCTTTCACGCCAAACCCGCTTATATTCCATGAGCCAGTATTCCAGCTTCACCGCAAGTTCCTGCGGTGCCAGTATCAAGCCCGTATCCTTCTGTCCGAGGAACCCTTTCTTTATCACGAGCAGCAGCGCCTGGGACAGCCTAAGTCCCTCAGCCGCAGCAAGTATCTCCCTGAGATCCTGCCTCCTGTTCGGGTAAACGCTTAAGTTCAAGGCGGCGAGTTCATCCTGCAGCTCCCCGATCCTGGCATATGCTTTTCTGACACTGTCTTCGCCGCATTCGAGCATGCATTTCAGATAATGCTCTTGATACCCATAGTCATCCACGTCGAGGCCGGTAGTCGAGTAATACCACAATACAGTCGTTTCCCAGTCGAGTATTGCCTGCCTTGACAGTTCCCTTACCAGGCCCACATACCTTCCCGAAAAATCACCATACTCGAGTTTCGATATCTCTTCGTCCGAGGGTCCCTCCGATTTGTCCCCATTCCAGGAAAGGCCTGCGCCGAATATCGCCCCAGGCATCGAGCCTGCGAGCAGATTTATATGCCCGAAATCTCCCCAATCCGTGTTAAGGATGCCCTTTGCAGCATATTTCAAGCCATGCGAGACCATCGCGGCTATGTTCCTGTTCGCAGCGTCCATATCGTTGATGAGCCTGTTCCAGCCCTGCACACCGGGGCATGCATACTGTTCGAACCCCGCTTCCGCAATCGCCCTGATACCATCTTCAGCCGCATTCGGGTCATAATTCCAGTTGAGCAGTATCACACCCTCCGGCAGATCCTTCAGAACCTCGGGATACTTGAGAAGTATGTCCCCCCACATCATGACCTTCTTTTTTTGCGATTTCACATAATTCACAATTTCCCTGACAAAGTAAAGGTAGAGCTTTCCCCTGCCCATGCTTTCCGCTAAAGGCTTGTTTCGGCCGTTTCCAAGGTCAAAGGTCTCATCGCAGCCGATATTGAACTTGTCCGATGTAAACAGCGGCAGGTATTCATCGATCATATCGCGCACGAACTGAAGGCTTTGCGGGTTGCTTGCGTCCAGAGTATAGTGCCGCATCCTCTCGACCCAGGTAAACGGCTTCTCCGGAAGCTTTTCATACTCGTTGAGCCTGCCGAAGGATCTCGAAACAAGCGCGTGATAAAGGTGGCCGAATGTCGAGATCGACGGTACCAATTCAATGCCTCTCTTTTTGCAGTACTCATCAAGAACCAGTATGTCTTCGGCCGTAAGCGGGTCCGAATCGGACCATATTTCGCTGTGCGTCCTGAAAGCAAAGGTATGCTCTATGTAAAGCTGTAGCTGATTTATCTTGTAAAATGACAGCCTGTCGGCGAGCTCCATCAGGGTCGTGAGCTTGGGTACCCTGCCCCTGGTTATATCGTGGTAGAAGCCCCTGTACTCAAAATCAGGGCGGTCTTCAATTTCCATGCATTGTATCGCGGGTGCGCTTCCCCTTATAATCTGCCTAAGCGTTTGTACGCCGTAAAGCAGGCCGGCGGCCGAACAGCCTGATACCAGAATCATTTCCTCAGTTACGACCAGCCTGTAGGAAGGGTCCGGGGTTTCATACGAATCCAAATGAGTTTCGGCTTCCATCTTTGTTTTGCCGGCTTTGCCCGAAATCTTGCCGGGTTCTGCAGCAGCCTTCTGTAAAATGATCATTCCCGCAGGTTGGGCTGCCAGTTTATTCATGTCTGCGGCGCCCTTGGTAATAGCGGGAGTTATCCCGGTCCTGCCCAGAATTTCCTCCTTCAGCAGCAAAGCCGCTTCATAATCGGAATAATCACAGAAAGTATCGAGAAGTATCGTTACAGGCCGTTCCAGATGAAAGGATCCGCTCCTGTTCGTCAGTTTTTTCGGGTATGGGATCAATACCATGGGGACCTCCTTGGGGATGATCATTTGCTTTTTATAACCATGATTGTACCATCTCCGCGAAGGTTTTACCATATAATGCTGTTGACGCTTTCTTTGCATAAAAAATAAGTCCGGTTTGTACCGGACTCATTTTTTTACGGCTTATGATAATTTCTACAGGATGCGAGCTTTCATGGCATATTACTTGGCATTGAGGAAGGCACCGAGCTGCTTATTTGCTTCTTTAACTACAGCGTCAATTCCTCCGGCTTTAAGCTTCTTTGTAAACTCGGGAAGCTTGGTCGCCGGATCGGAAGCGCCTGTAAGAAGCCCTATGTTGTATTGAGTTGCCACGTTATTGAGGGTAGCCATCTGGGTCTTAACCGGATCAACATCAAATGAATAACCGAGTATTGGCAAACCTTCCGCTCTGTTAAACCTGGGGAACAGCCTTGTATAGAGGTCTGCCGGATCGCTCTCCGTAAGAGGCAGTATGTTTACATTTCCAAGACCTGCAACCCATGGTGAGAAACCATTTTTCGCTTTCAATGATACTCTGCCGTCATCCAGCTTATAATGTACACCCTCAACACCGTAAGCAAGCAGCGTACGCAGATAGGAATCGGTATTGACGAGGTTTAACAGCATAAGCGCGCGGTCCGGATTCTTTGAAACAGTTGAAATTGCGTTCATGCCGCCTCTGGAAGACGTAGTCGATATATAACCGGCCTGAACCGGTTTGACTGTAAACTTGTAGTTATACGTATCGGTTCTTGTATTCTCATTGCCCGGGTAGTATGGATAAATTTCAAATGCCCACTGTCCGGATGTCAGAGTTTTCTGCCATGTTTCATTCATTGTCTGTGTATTGGTGGTTGCCGCCGGGTTGATATAACCGGCCAGGAAATACTTGTGCATCGTTTCGGCATAAGCTTTGAAAGCAGCGCTTTCATAACGGCTGGTGAGTGTCCTTCCTGATTTTGAAGGATTAACCGGATTGAAGGTATAATCGAGCAGCATGCTGGGATCGATCAGGTCGGAATTTGTAAGTGCTCTCTCCCAAACTGTAAAGTCACAGTTGATCGGGTAGAAATCCTTGCCTTCGCCTTCCTTAATCTTCTTCATCAACGGTTCGAGGCTCTTCAAATCGGTTACCTGACTGGCGGTAATACCATACTTGTCGAGAATTCTCTTGTTAAAGCACCAAACATACTGCTGGGCAATTTCTTTGTAGGTCGGAATCGCATAAATTCCTTTGCCGTTCTTACCGGGCACCATTGCTCCCTGGGCCAGAACGCTGGGCAGTGTTTTAAACAGGTTCGGAGCGCAGGATTGGAGCAAATTGTTCTTTGGGTCGTCAAGGCGTCTGAACGCACCTTTCTTTGCCATCGCCTGGTACGTGTTTGTATTCCAGCTGCTGGTGAAGTAGATGTCAATCTTGTCACCGCCGTTGATCGCCAGGGTTTGCTTGTTGTCAAAGTCGCCCCAGGTTTGCCATTTCATCTTCAGTTCGCAGTTAAGCTTCTTTTTAAGATATTCGTTTACCTTTTTCATAACTGCTTTGTCGTCTGTTACGTTATTGCCCTCGTACATCCAGGTTATTGTCACAAATTTTGACGTGCTTGGTCTGCCGAATGCATTGGCAGATACGCAAAGGGACAGCACCAACGTCATGCAGATAACGATTGCCAGAACCTTTTTCATTGCCTTCATAGTCTCCACTCCTTAAAATAATTTTTTGGGTTTGCCTTGCATTTTGTCTTTATCCGGTAATACCTTTGTTTATGTAAGCGGCAATTCCAGGCATGATCAAATAAGGCCCCTGATTATGCCTTGATTCCGGATACAACTATGTTATTTCATTAGCCTTTCACCGAACCAACCGTAAGACCTGCTACAACATAACGTTGAAAGAACGGATACGCACATGCAATGGGAATGACTATCAATACAACTATCGCCATGCGTAAGCTCTGTGTCGGCAAGGTTGCCACATCGACGACAGTTTCGAGCCCTTTTCCGGAGTTCGCCGCAAGGAAGTCGACCTGGCTTTGCATCTGCCAGAGCAAAAACTGGAGAGGATAAAAATTATTGTCACCTATGTATAGAAGGGCGCTGAACCAATCATTCCAATATGCCAGAATCGTCAGAAGAGCGATGGTGGCAATACCTGGTTTTGATATGGGTATTACTATTTTCATCAGCGTATTGTATTCACCGCTGCCATCTATAGTTGCGGCCTCAATTAGTGAATCGGACACGCTGGACTGAAAGAACGTGCGCATGATGATCAGGTTGAACGGATTTACCAGTAAAGGAATAATGAGAGCCCAGTAATTGTCACTCAAGCCAAGCATATTTTTGCTTACCTGATATGTGGGGGCAAGTCCGCCGGTAAACATCATGGTAAATACCGCGAACAGAGTGAAGAATCTGCGGTATTTGAAGTCTCTGCGATATAGCGCATACGAGTACAAAATGCAAACTGCGATGCTTAAAAGAGTACCCGCAACCGAAACAAAGATGCTGTTGAAGTAGGAAATCCAAAGCTGCCTCCCCATGTCGAAGACGTAATTGTAGCCATCCAGCGACCACGACTGCGGAATGAAGGAGAACCCTATATTCGTTATACTTTCCTTGGATGTAAAGGAAATTATGATACAAAAGATAAATGGAACAACGCACACCAGAGAAAATACAGCAATAATGACGTGCAATATTATTTCAGCCGGTATGCTGACAGCGCCTAAACGGGAATTACTATTGCTTTTCAGCATTGAATTTTTCATTTTCGGTTCCTCCTAAAACATTGCGCTGTCCGGGTCTACCTTACGGACAATTGCGTTGGTAATCAATACGAGTGCAAAGCCTACCGCGCTTTGGAAAAGACCCGCAGCCGTGCTCATTCCGATATCGCCGGTACTCAGAAGCGCCCGGTACACGTATGTATCAACAACTTGTGTCACGGGTATCAGCGAACCTGAATCCATCGGTACTGTGAAGAAAAGTCCGAAATCGGAGTTGAATATTTTTCCCACATTTATAATCAACAGAACAACGATCAGCGTAGTTAAATGCGGAAGTGTGACATAACGTATCTGTTTCCATTTTGAAGCGCCGTCTATTCTGGCGGCTTCATACTGGCTTGCATCGATACCGACTATGGCCGCCATATACAGCACGACTGTGTAGCCGACATTCTTCCACATATGGGCAAATACAATGAGGTAGGGCCAGGGCCTGGTATCGTTATACCAACCCAATTGCGTTATTTCCAGGTTCTTGAACAAATGAACCAATAAACCGTCGTCAGGCGCCAGGAAAGCGTACAAAAAGTAACTTGCCACCACCCAGCTAAGAAAGAACGGAAAGAACATCATTGTTTGATAGGCTTTCATCAGAGTCTTCTGGGTAAGCTCGCTCATCATAATCGCAAAGGCCACAGAAATGATGGTGCCCAATATTATAAACACTAAATTGTAGCCTATCGTGTTTAAAAGCATCTGCCAGCATTCGCTTGTAGCAAACAAAAACGCGAAGTTCTGCAATCCCACCCAGGAGCTGTGTATTATGTTATTGAACAGCGTTGGGTTATCGTAGTAAAATTCGAAGTTTTGAAAAGCCATCACGATACCAAACATCGGCAAGTATCTCAGCAGTAACAGCCAAATTGCACCAGGCAACACCATGGACAGCAGGATTATGGTTTTCTTATGCCTTTGAAAGCCCCTGCGATTTGGTACTGTTGTTTTTTCAGTGGCAACCCCGCTTGAATTCATCGTATTTTGAATCATGTTAAGCCTACCTTCTTAAATTGCAAAATTATTAGAAGCATAAATCTCCGGGTTTGAATTGCCTTTGCAGGTATAAGTATATTCGGGAATTGGAAAGAAAAAAATGCCATTAATTTGGTATTTCTTGTACTTTATTGGTATGTTGAAAAATGCCAAAAGAAAACAGCAATATTGAACAATATATGCCAAAGTAGACCAGTTTCAAATATCATACGCCGCTTTTATAATGAAAACCAAAAGCGTTTCCAAAATATGTTGTTAAGGTGGGCTGAAAGATGATAAAGTTCGGAACCGGCGGGTGGAGGGCTCTTATAGGAGAGGAATTTACAAAGGATAACGTCCGTATCCTGGCTCAGGCTGTCGCCGATATGATGAAAGAAAAGAGATGTACTGAAAAAGGTTTTGTAATAGGATATGACAGGCGGTTCCTGTCAGATAAAGCGGCTGTGTGGATAGCCGGGGTAATGGCTGGAAACGGGATCAAGGTTTACTTTATAGACAAGGTGGCACCGACGCCGCTCGTGATGTTCACGGTCAAATGCCTGCTGACGGAGTATGGCTGCGCGATTACAGCGAGCCACAACCCTGCCGATTACAACGGAGTCAAGATCTTTACACTGGGCGGACGCGACGCAACTGAAGAGGTGACGGCGGAAATCGAAAAATACATAACAGGGATCACCCCGGGGTCGGTACTGCATATGGATTACGAGCAGGGGCACAAAGCAGGGCTTATAGAAGAGATCGATCCGTTCAACGAGTATATCGACACAATCCTTGGAATGATCGACGTGGAAGCTATCAGGAAGAGAGGTTTGAAAATAGCGCTCGATCCAATGTTCGGCGTTTCCAAGACCTGCCTGCAGACCATATTGATCACGGCAAGATGCGAACTGGCCGTAATAAACGACAGGCACGACACCCTATTTGGCGGCAGACTCCCCTCTCCCGGCACGCATACCTTGAACCATCTGAGGAACATTGTCGTTGAAAGAGGCTACGATATAGGCATAGGAACAGACGGGGACGCCGACCGCCTCGGCATTATAGACGAAAAGGGCGATTTCATTCATCCCAACAACATACTCGCGCTGCTGTATTATTACCTATTGAAATACAAGGGCTGGAAGGGCGGCGTTGTCAGGAACCTTGCCACGACGCACCTGCTCGACAGGATAGCCCAGGACTTCGGGGAGGAATGCTACGAAGTGCCCGTAGGCTTCAAGCACATAAGTTCGACAATGGATAAGCACCAGGCGCTGATAGGCGGAGAAAGCAGCGGCGGCCTTACAATAAGAGGGCATATCAGCGGCAAGGACGGTATCTTTGCGGCAAGCCTGCTGATCGAGTTGCTGAGCGTCACCGGAAAAAGCCTGTCCGAGCTGCTCGAGGAGATCAACAAAAAATACGGCTGCTTCTATATGTCGGAGAACGACCTGCGTTTCGACGCAGAAACCAAGGAAAGGCTCATGGATAAGCTGTTCGTGCGCCGCGAAGTACCTCATTTGGGTTATGACATAGAGCGCGTCAGTTATCTGGATGGCATGAAGATATATTTCAGGAACGGCGGCTGGATCGTCGTCAGATTTTCAGGGACCGAGCCTCTGCTGCGTATCTTCGCGGAAATGTCCACCGAGCACGCAGCTAATGAAGTGAGCGAGGAAATGAAGCGGTTTCTTGGACTGTAGTGAAAAATGAAGGTGAACCGCAATTCTTTTGTTTCACTACTGAGAAAAAGCTTTCGTGTGGATTCATGGGTGCGGAAAATAAGTTCAGAAAGATTAATGGCTTTACTTTATGTTGACGATGGTTTTGTTAAATATTACAATTACATATAGCACATTTGTATATGTTGTGCAGCATTGATAATTTATATACTATGCATTTGGAGACCAAACTTGTGATTAACTTTCAAAACATCAATAAAACCTACCGTGTCGCCAAGCGTAAGGCAGGATTTGGTAACGCCGTAAAGGCGCTCTTTTCCCGTGAATATGAGCTTGTCCACGCTTTGAACGATGTCAGCTTTACTATTCGGGACGGTGAAATGGTGGGCTATATCGGTCCAAATGGCGCGGGCAAAAGTACTACTATTAAAATAATGTGCGGCATTTTGACGCCGGATAGTGGCCTGTGTGACATTGGCGGGCGAACACCTTGGAAAGAGCGTGTTGCTCATGTCCGCGAGATTGGCGTTGTTTTCGGTCAACGGAGTCAGCTTTGGTGGGATGTACCTGTTATCGACAGCTTTGAATTAATACGCGACATATACAAAGTGGACGAAAAGCTGTACAAACACAATTTGGACGAGCTTTCCGCACTGCTGGACTTGACTGAGCTGTTGAAAACACCGGCTCGAAGCCTTAGCCTCGGCCAGCGTATGCGCTGTGAAATTGCAGCGTCGTTGTTACATAATCCCAAGATATTGTTTCTTGACGAGCCGACTATCGGCCTCGACGCGGTTTCTAAAATTGCCGTGCGGCATTTTATTAAAAAGCTAAACATAGAACATGGAACGACAGTTATACTAACTACTCACGATATGCAGGACATCGAAGCACTGACCGAGCGTATCTTGTTGATCGGCAAGGGTAGAATCCTGCTTGACGGCAGTCTTGCCGAACTAAAAAAGCGTTCGTCCGAGCGGAAAACGCTTGTTGTTGAGTACAACGGAAACTCTCCTGAAATTGGCGAAGGCATGACCCTATCCGAAGCGAAGGAAGGGCGGCTTGTTATCGTACTTGACCCGGCGGTTCTGTCTGTGTCGAATGCAATCGCCCATCTTGCAGCGCAGACGGAACTAACCGATGTGTCCGTTTCGGGTGTCACCGCAGAAGAGATGGTTGCAGCGCTCTACAAGGAGTATCGAATATGAAAACATACTTAGCCATATTTCGTATACGCTTTATACACGGCGTGCAATACCGCATAGTCGTATTCTCGCGGTTATTCACAGGTTTTTTATGGGGAATGATGATGGTGTTAGCTTATTTGGCTTTTTACCGTGCCAACCCCACTAATTTTCCGATGGAATTGTCACAGCTCGTTTCCTATATGTGGATGCAGCAGGTTTTACTCATATTATTCTCGGTAGTATTTACAGATAACGAGATCGAATCGTCGGTCGAAAACGGTTCGATAGCTTATGAGCTTGTGCGCCCCGCCGATTTATACGGGCGATGGTTTTCCCGCGCGTGTGCCAGTCGTGTTGCGTTTACTGTATTTAGTCTGCCTATGCTGATTGTTGTGCTTTTACTGCCGGAGCCGTATGGAATGTCGCTTCCACCGGACATTTTTCAATTTATGATGTTTTTACCGTCGGTGATACTCGCGTTAGGCGTTACCGTATCGTTTACCATGCTTATGTATGTTACCATGTTTTACACTATTTCATTTGGGGGCGTATATGTGATGGTAATAGCGGCGACGGCATTTTTTACCGGAGCTGTGGTGCCGTTTCCGTTTTTACCCCCGCCTGTACGAACCGTGCTTGAAGTGCTCCCGTTCGCGGCGATGCAGAATATGCCGCTTCGCATATACAGCGGCAATATCGCAGGAACTGACGCACTAAGAGGTATTGTGTTTCAAATTTTCTGGCTTGTCTTGCTTATTGCCGCTGGAAAGTTATTAATGCACCGCGCGTTGAAAAAAGTGATAGTGCAGGGTGGGTGACGCAATATGAAATTATACCTAAAATACTTTTCTATCCATCTTAAAAGCCAAATGCAATATAAAACGTCCTTCCTTTTTCTCACGCTTGGTAATTTTTGCATGCAGTTCTCAACTTTTTTAGGTGTTTATTTTATGTTCAATATATTCAATGAAGTGGACGGATTCACATACAGTCAGGTTTTACTTTGCTTCGCCGTTGTTATTATGGCGTTTTCGTTCGCAGAGATGCTCGGTCGCGGCTTCGATCAACTTCCGCGTATGTTAGCGAACGGCGAGTTTGACCGCGCTTTAGTCAGGCCGAGAAGCGTCATATTTCAAGTCGTCGCGTCAAGAGTGCATTTTGTCCGGCTCGGCGCGACCTTGCAAGCTGCGGTCGTGTTTTTCTGGGCAATCCCTAACAGCGGCGTTGTTTGGGCTTGGGACAAAATCCTGACGCTCTGCTTTATGGTTATTTGTGGAAGCTTGATTTTTTACACTCTGTTTCTCATGCAGGCGTCTTTCGCGTTTATTACAACCGAGGGGCTTGATTTTATGAATATCCTGACATACGGCGGGCGTGACCATGGCCGCTATCCGTTTTCAATATATGGTAAAGAAGTATTAAGATTTCTTACGTATATAATTCCTCTGGCGTTGTTCCAATATTATCCGCTATTATATCTGCTGGGCAAAGAACAAAGCGTGTTTTATATGTTAACGCCGTTTTTGGGATTGTTGTTTCTTATTCCCGGTTATGTTTTTTTTAGATTTGGGTTGAGCCGATACAAATCAACCGGTTCATGAATAGTATAAGCATTTTCAGTACCAAAACTACTGCAGTATGTTTATATTATATGCATCAGTGGCTTTAAAAAGATTGCCTGTGGGTTGTGAAAATTGAAGCAAAACTACGTCAGCGAAATTCTACGGAGGATTGGAGAAGCTCCAAATGCATGCATACTTGTTGCATAGGCCTAATGTAAAAGACTATTTAAATATGAAAATGTATGAAAACATGTATTGACTCATGAAATTGTATCCATTATTATGAAATGTATAGCAGGGTCACGATGAAAGGGTGTATTGTATGAATCTTGAACAGCTCTATACGGTAGACGACGTTGCCAGATTTACAAATCTTACGACAAGGACTATCCGCAATTACTTAAAAGAAGGGACTTTAAAAGGTAAGAAAATTGGAGGCCAGTGGAGATTTACCATGCTAAACATTACAGAGCTGCTGAATGACAGCAACGCGAAAATCGATATGAGTAATGCAAATGAGCAATATCTCATGGACTTTGTCAACGGTGTTAATACAGATATATCAGGTGAAATTCAGATCTGTACTATTGCCGATTACTATTGCCACGTGACTGAACTGGCTTCCCAATTAAGTCAAAGCTTTTCTGAAGTTATCTCAGCGTATGCTGACGGTTCAAATTTAGCCAAATACAATTATTACTATAACGAGCATGAGCAAAAAGCACGGTATATATTTTTTGGAACACCGGATTATATCATTAGTACAATGAGAATTCTTCAAGATGTATGGGAACAACTGAATGTAAATCAGGAATGCTTTTCGGACAAGGCAGAAAATTATGAAAAAGGCAGGCCAGAGTACCCACCTGAATTTATAGCGTATTTATACAATGATTTAGGTATATCAAAAAGTGATGTAATCGCAGACATTGGATCCAGAACCGGAAAAATGAGTAAGCTTTTTTTGGAAAAAGGCAACAGGGTTTTTTGCGTTGAACCCAACAGAGACATGAGAAACCTCTCCAACGACCGTTTAAATCACTATAAGCATTATGTTTCCGTGCCAAAACCGGCAGAAGATACAGGAATAAAGTCAAATTCGATAGATTATATCGTTTGTGGAAACACTTATGATTATTTTGACAGGCATTTGGCCAAACCTGAATTTAAAAGGATATTAAAGAAGGATGGAAAAGTGATTGTTACATATTACGGACCCGATTTGGAATATTCAAGCGAGCTAGCTGAGTTAAACTCAAAATATGCACTAAAAAATACGAGCGCCTTACCGCAAAAAAATCGTGACTTCTCAGATATTTTTCGAAAAGATAGATTCGTCGAGAAGATATTCGAGCACACTTTTTTCGAAAGCTATGATGATTTCATCGCCGGGTGCATGTCTTTCTCAGGTGCGCCAAAACCAAAGGATGAAAACTACAACCTATATTGTGATGGCTTAAAAAACATTTTTGATAATTTTAAAACAAATGATAAGCTTAAATGCACTTTTCGGTTGAGGTGTTTAATTGGAAGCGTGGATGATTTAAACTGATTACTATATATATCCTCTGAAAGAATGACTATATATATTTATTAAATTGTGACTGCCATAGCATAGCAATATAATTTGTATATCAAATTACTTTAAGCGAGTTTAGAATCGTTAAAAAGAGGTGATTATAACGAGTTTATCATATGACATTTCTACCCTTTCCTGATTGGGGTCGGCGCCTTTTGACGGTGAGACAGGTGTACACATACTGCTGGAAGGTGGGGAGGCCCGCCTTACAGTGACCGGTATAATTTAAAGCCGGTCGTGGTACGGATTTGCAGATGAAACATGCTGTAATGAAGCTGGAAGCAGAAGTAATCGCATACTCCAGAGGTATGCGGTAAATAGGTAAATGCCCTGTTCAAGCCCGTAATCATTTGGATATTTATTTTATCCTAATGAAGAGTAAACGGAACCCGTTCTCCAGATTTTTCAATGAAAAATCGAGGAGGATGGATATGGGTAGGAAGGATGAGAATTGTTCTTTTACATGCGAGAACTGTGGGAAGGATGTTTTACCTTTAACTAACGGCAGCTATCGTAATCACTGCCCCTTTTGCTTGTACTCAAAACATGTTGATAATGTACCTGGAGACAGGCTTTGTAAATGTAAAGGACTAATGAAGCCTATAGGGCTTGGATACAAAGCAGGAAAAGGATATCAGGTTGTGCATATGTGCACGAAATGTGGGGCAAAAAGGGTCAATAAAATTGCAGAAAGTACGTTGCAAGCTGATGATATCGAGCAATTACTGAGTTTTGGCAACAGTAATTGGGTAGTATGATTCCAGGGACGGGGGTTACTTGCTGTTTTTGTACTCCATCGGCGTCTGGCCGGTGACCTTCTTGAAGGTCTTCGTAAAATAAGGCACGTCCGTGAAGCCTACAACATTGGCTATCTCATAGATTTTGTACTTGGGCTCCTGCAGCAGCTTCTTGGCGTTTTCGACCCTGATCCTGTTCAATATATTGATGAAATTGTCACCTGTCTCCTTTTTCAGCAGCTTGCTGAGATACCAGGTGCTCACATATATCTCGTCCGCGACAGTTTTAAGGTTCAGGTCGGAAGCGTAGTTCTCCTTGATGTATGCCAGGGCCTTGCCAACCAGGTATTTCGGATTGCCCGACGAATCCCCGCTCTTTTCCTTCTCTGCGGTATTTTCAGGTTTAGTTTGTTCAATGCCATAATACTCTTTTACGCGCTTCTCGAGATTACTAAATATCTCATTCTTCGACCTTGCCGACTTTATCTCCTTCACCGCTTCGCTTATGGCAAGCTTCAATTCGTCTGTCCTGACAGGCTTCAGCAAGAACCTGAAAGCTCCCTGCCTTATTGCTTCCTGAGCGTATTCGAAGTCCCTGAAACCAGTTAGTATAATGACCTTGCAGGTCGATTTCATATCTCTCAGGCGCGCGATCATCTGAAGCCCGTCCATACCCGGCATGCGTATATCCGTAAAGACAAGATCAGGTTTGATGGTCAAAGCAGCTTTATAGCCCGATTCCCCGTCCTCGGCCTCGCCTGCTATCTCGCAGCCCAGCTCCTCCCAGTCGACGGTCGTCTTCAGTCCTTCTCGTATAATCTCTTCATCGTCTATTATCATTACCTTGACCATTCAGTTCCACCTCTTCTGTACTGGTTTCTTCGGCCTGCCCGGGTAATGGAATCTGCCCATTGTCTTCGGCCTACCCGGACACTGCAGGCAGGCAGAGGCTCACGTGGGTCCCTTCAGACTCCCTGCTCTCGATATGCAGGCCGTATCCTTCTCCATATATCAGCCTTATGCGTTTGTGGACATTAATTATACCTATGCTTGATATTGCCGGAGGTACTTCTGCCGCCTCTCCTGTTACTGCGGTTTCATTTGCGGTCTCTTCGAGGCTTTTGTTGATCGCTGAAAGTGTAGCTTCATCGATGCCGGCCCCGTCATCTATGACATCGATATACAACCGGCTTTCTTCTCTCCGGGTTTTCAGCCGGATTGTGCCGTTGCCGACCTTCATTTCTATACCATGGTAAACCGCATTCTCGACGATGGGCTGTACTATGAGCTTGGGGATCATGCATGCGAGAGTGTCTTCCCCAATTTCGGTCTCCATGTTGATCTTCTTTCCGAAGCGTTTTTTAAGCAGAAGATAATAGTTATCGATATATTCGATCTCTTTGTCGAGAGTTATGAATTTTTCATTGTTTCTGTTCAGATTGGCTTCGATAATGGAGGACAGCGCCGAAACCATCTCGCTGATCTCTTCGACCCCGTTCATCTTGGCTTTCCAGTTGATCGAGTCAAGGGTATTGTAAAGGAAATGCGGGTTGATCTGGGCCTGCAGCGCCTTGATCTCGGCATCCTTCGTCGCGATCTGGTTTTTATAGACAGTATCGATGAGATTCTTCATTTGCAGAGACATCCGATTGAAGGTCATGTTCATGTACCCGAACTCGTCCTCCCTCCTGTTCTCTATCGTGACGCCTATATCTCCCTTTTCGACCTGGCGCATCCGCTTCATGAGCAGGTTGACCGGCTTGATTATATCCGAGTACAGGAACTCGACCAGGAGCAGGCAAACAGGCAGCGTCGCCACACAGAGAATCAGTATCAGCCGGGCAACACCCCTGACGTCCTTCAACAACACATTGGAGGATATACTCATCACAAGCTTCCAGTCATCGGGCGTGATAACGTCGGAAAGCAGGTAGATCGTGTCATTGCCCGCCTTTATCTCCTTTGCGCCGGCGCCGGAGCCCGCTAGCTTCAATAGTTGGTCCTTGTAGCCTATATCGAGGGGTTCGTAGGAAAACACCTCGCGGCCACCGCTTCCGTAAAGGCTGACGTTCTGTTTCGTATTGGTCATATAATTGTTCAGCACCTCGGTAAGATACTGTTCATTCACCTTGAATGCGAGAAGGCCGATTTCCTTCTTTATATCGTTGTTGTCAAAAATAATCTTGGTTATGTAAAGTCCTTCAACCTTGCCGTCCTTATAGGAGACATACCATACAGGCTTCCCGCGGGATTCCTTTGCCCGGGCATAAAGCTCGTCGAGATGTTCGACACTGGAGGTGTTTGAACCCATGTTCTTGTTCACCTGAAAAACGGTGTTGTCCTTTACGAACCTTACAAGGATCTCGTCGATTTCTCCTTTTAGAAAGAGATTGGATTGAAGAAAAGCATTGAAAGCGTTTACGTCTTCGTAGTCGAAAGTGCCGACAGACAGCTTTCTGTTGGCTTCATATATCGTATTGTCATATAGGAATTGAACCGAATACAGACTGAGTTTGCTCATACGATCCGAGAGCAGGCCGGTCAATTCGGCCGCCGAACTGCGCATATCGCTGACCGCCTTGTTCGTCATCGTATCCGCATAGTTTCTGTAGCCGAAATAGCCGATTATGACTACCGGATAGACTATAAATATTACCACGACTATCATCAGCTTGGTTTTGAGCGAGATTTTTCTAAAAAAGGCTTTCAAGCTATTTTTCATACAGAACCGTCCGAAAAAATCTCAATTTATATGAACATCTTTACAGTACATATAAAACATATTAACATAATATCTGTGCCAATCATATATAATTCAGCCATAATTGAACAAGTTTTAACAAGGTAGTCATATTTGTTTTACTATGACTCAGTCATATAATCATAGTGTCGTAATATAATCAGGAGGCTTTTATATGAAAAAGGCGCCCTCATTTATATACTGCCTATTAGTCACAGCACTGCTACTCACAGGCCTGTCCGGCTGTGGCAAAGGCAGCGGCGCGGGCGCGATGGCATCAGGTGAAACCACCTCGTCTGCCGGTAATGCAGTCCGGACGATCCGCGTCGCTACGACCTTTACGGGTGACGACCCCTATAAAACCGTGTGGCAGGAGGTTCTGAAGGACTTTGCCGTAAAACATCCTGATATTAACGTCGTCGACGAGGCCACAAGTGCCGGAGGAGACGCCTTCAAAATAAAGATAAACACCGATTTTGCCTCCGGAAATGAGCCGGATGTCACGTATGGCTTTAACGGAGCGCTCGGAAAACCGCTTATCGATTCAGGCAAGGTAATTACCTGGGAAGAGGAACTGAAGGCCGATCCCGCATGGGCAGGCAGCTTCAAGCCTGATATGCTGGAAACCTGCAAATACGAAGGGAAGCTTTATGCACTGCCTTTTCTGGGTTTTTTTGAGGGGATGTGGGTCAACAGGGATATCTTCGAGAAATATGGGCTTGGGGTTCCGAAAACATACGACGATATCCTCAAGGCAATACCTATTCTGCGCTCACATGATATTACTCCGATAGCCTGCTCCTTTTCAGACGAGCCGCATTACATAATTGAAACCTTTATCCTCGCAGTCGGCGGCAGCCAGGGACATTCGAACCTTTTTGACCCCAGCTGGTCACAGGCTCTCGAGTTCATAAAAAAACTATATGAAGAAAACGCATTTACCAAGGATGCGCTCACTATAAAGCAAGGTAAATGCGCAGAGCTTTTTGCCGATAAAAAGGCTGCGATGTTTATTTCAGGCTCGTGGTCGAGAGGATATATCAAGGATCATGAAAACACCATAGTTATCCCGCTTCCGACTGTTCCGAACGGAAAAGCGGACCCGACCGACATCGTCGGAGGCGCGGGTACAGGCTGGTATCTTGCAGGTGTGTTGAACGAGCAAAAGGACGGGGCCGGAATGACGTTCGTAAAATATATGACCCGGCCGGAAGTCGTGGCGAAATTCGCCGATGTGGCCGGCGTGCCATTGATCGACTGCGAGGTCAAGGCAAAAACGCCGCTGGATCAAAGTTGTCTGGATCTTATGAATAATGCCGCCTCGATTAACGGCGCAGTGGGGGATGTGTTGGGCCAGGAGGTATTCGGCGCCATATGGCACGGGCTTTCACCCATTGTGACCGGAAAGGCTTCGGCGCAGCAGGTCATCGATAATGCAAAGCAACTGTATTACAGATAGGTCGATAAATTGGGGGCCAAGCTGGCATTTTATCGTCTATGCCAAATTCGCAAACCGGCTAATTAGCTCCTAAACTTATGTAGCTGTATGGTCGACCGATATTTTACAGATCTCTGTTAAGGCCTCATCATAGGCCTTTTTTGTTTTATCGTCAAAGCACACTATGAACACCTCATCAATGCTGCCGTTTTCATGAAGAAAACCTGATATCCCCCTAAGCGCAATCCCTGCGGCACGTTCAACAGGAAATTTGTAAGCGCCTGTGCTGATCGAAGGGAAAGCGATCGTCCTTATCCCGTTTTCTGCAGCAAGCTTCAGCGAGTTGCGGTAACAATCGGCAAGCAGCCGGTCTTCATCACGCTGTCCGCCCCACCATACCGGTCCGACAGTGTGGATCACATATTGTGCCGGCAGGGCATATCCCTTTGTGAGCTTCGCCTCCCCCGTATCACAGCCGTGCAGCCTGCGGCATTCCTCAAGCAGGCCGGGGCCGGCAGCCCTGTGTATGGCGCCGTCCACCCCGCCTCCGCCGAGCAGTGAATTATTTGCTGCATTTACAATGGCATCCGCATGGACTTTTGTAATGTCACCTAGTATGATACTAATCCTGCTCATATCGTTAATACTCCTTATTTACCGGCAATAATACCATCCGGCCCTATTATATGCCAGCGTTCAAGCTGCCAACCCAGACGCAATTTGTTCTTTTTTTATACACTATGTCATCTGTACTTTTGACAATCTCAGAAAGGTATCCCTTCTTTACCAGTAAATCTATATCTTCATCACTTAATTCATCCAATTTCTTAAATTTACAGTTGTAGTCCACATATAATTTCCATGTAAATGTCTTTAAATCGTACCGTTGAGTTTTATACTTATCAAAAGGGAAATCCCTAATTTCATTACTCTTTTCAAATGTATTATCATAAAACCCATATATACTGCCAAAATCCCATACAACCTGGGAACGTATAAAATCGGGTTCAAATAACCATATTTTCAGGTTAAATGGCCCTTCCAGCTTTGATAAAGCTTCATACCAATTCATATAAATCTCAATCATGTTATCTAGTATAATACGACTATACCATAACGGAGGATTCCTCTTAACCAGCCTATACCAAGGATCAATCCATATTTTCAGATGATCCCTGTTATGTCCTGTTTTAATCGCATATGTATTAAACTTCATATTAGCATTTTTCCACTTATCAATTTTTTTAACTTGTTTCTTCCATCCTCTGATTTTCTTTTTGTTGCTAAACGGATTTGCCATACTACCCCCCTTAATGGTTATAGTACCTACAACTGTATGCTTCCATGACAGAATAATGCCGATCCTCCAGCATATCTTCTCGAGGTACTCCTGCCTTCGCCTGCGCACACTCATCAGTATATGTATCGCCGTTTTCTGCGGTAAAGGTTAGGTTTCGATGAAGGCAGACTGCTCAGTAAGCATGCAATGCATCTTATAAGGCCGAAAAATCAGATTTGACCATCCAGTTCATATTCCTGGATATACAAGGTTGGATATTCTTGCAGACGGCCGCCTTGCCATCGACAAACTCCAGCTTTGCTAATAGCTCCGTTAACGAAACTGCATTTATGATTGGTAAAATCTGCTCCTAACAATTCCAACTGTTTGATTTTTCAATTAAGGGGCAGGTTAGTTAAAATAATCTGGTCTTTATTATCTTTAGAATGTGAAAATATGTGAAAAAGAGTGAAAACTCAGTACTTAAGTGAACCCTATCTCAAGTACATTTTTCAAATTGTGCCCCAAACTTGAAAAACCAAACAGTCGGTTTCAACCATTGGTTTTACTCCTACCAGTAAAGTATTTTTATAGAATTATTTTCATTTTACAGTTTCATTACAGATATTGACTCTGCTGATGTCCGGGCTTTATAATCAATTAATGTAAGCCTCGGTTTAATTTTGGCTGAAAGGAGTTTTAAAAATGCTTTGGTTGAATGAGGTGTTTTTCCGATAATTGAATAAAGATCCCGGGGATCGTTCAAGCTCCCTGGATCAAAAACAATAAACCGCCATCCTGAATTGCGAAATATCATGCAAAGACACACGATCGGTTATCGTGTTTTTTTATGCGAATTTACAGGTACCGTGGATGGTTTTTGGCCACGGTTTTTTTGCGCCTTGATAAGGCTGATGAAAGGCTAATCGAAAATGAGAGAAATAAATTTTTACAAGCTCACACTTGAGCTTGACAAAAAACTGAATAAGGACAAAATCAACCTGCTGGATAAGCTCCAGGAAGTGGTGGAGGCAAAAAGCAGGTTCAATCAGGCGAATTCCGGCAGAAAGCATCTTGTGATCCTCAACCTTACCCCGCAGTCGGCCAACCTGCTTTTAAGGCTCGACGGAATATCCCTGAAATCCGTGGGGATACGTACAATCAGTCTCTTTATTTCCGTCCTGAATAGCGGTCCCGGCTTTAAAACCGCCCTGTCCGAACATGGAAAAAAGTCGTTCAGACTCTCGGAGGTCAGGCTTGTAGAGTATGAAAAAAGCAAAGCCATAGTAGATGCTTTGTATTCGGGAGGAAATGAGTTTATCAACCCGTCGGATATGCAGAAATTTTTCTATGGGCTGGACCTGATCGGGACAGCCGAGGGTGGCGGGCACCATAAGGACCTGATCGGGCTAAGCGGTGAAATACCCGTGGCAGACAAAATCACCAAGCCGGGTAGAATCCCCGAGGCAGGCGAAATACCCGCGGGAGACAAAATCTCCGTAGTTGGCGAAACCTCCACGCCAGGCGAAACGGTACTCTCTAATAACGTCGAAAGCAGCCTGGTTGAAGGCTGCGCAGGCATCGGGACAGCCGAGGGCGGCGAAAGGTCCCAGAGTCCTGATGAGCATATTGACTGCAACAGCGGAGCATCCCAGAACCCTGATGAACACACGGACTGCAGCGGCGGAATACCTCAGAGCCCTGATGAGCGCGCGGACTGCGGTGGCGGAGCATCCCTGAGCCCTGATGAGCATATTGACTGCAACAGCGGAGCATCCCAGAGCCCTGATGAACACACGGACTGCAGCGATAGTTCAACCTCCGGCGAAGAATTTCCCACAACGTCGCTTAAGGACGCTCTTGACAAAGTATCGGCTGTTACCGGTTATGCAGCGTTCAAGAAAGAAATCGCCGGTATTGTCAGATTGGCGGAGGTCGGTAAAAAGTCCGGCAATACTTCCGATTGGCATGGTATCCCGTACAATTACGTATTTACAGGCGATGCAGAAATGGATCATGAAATGCCGGCGAGGCTCATGGCAGAAGTCTTCTGGCACCTGGGCCTGATCAAAAAAAGGAGATTTGCCATTATCGATATTCCTGAGGATGGCAGCGAATACTCCGGCATAAACTTTGAAAGCAGCATCGATTTGGCTGAAACCGGAATTGTATTTGTAAAAGGTATTTTTGACGGTGAAGAAGAAAATATCGATCCGAGGAAAGTCCTGAACAAGCTTTCGGAGAAGATGAACCAATATAAAGGCAGTCTGCTGATCATTCTTTCATACCATGACAAAAAGGACAGGGGGATTTGTGAAAAAGCGCTTCTGGAGGCCCTCGATTCAAGGGTCAATTACAGGCGGATCATGATTCCCGTATATAGCGGTACAGAGGTATCCGATTTGATTGTGGCTGCTGCAAAAAAGCGAGACTGTACCATTTCGCAGGAAGCTGTCCGCCTGATCTCGGTTAATATTGAAAAAGGTAGCGGCATAGCCCAAACGGTAGATTACACCGTTGAAAAAGCTTACTCGGATAAAGCTTTTGCACTGTTGGAAAGCAACGACGACCTTAGTGGATTATCGAAACTGGACACATATGATTTCGGATTTATCGATAAATCTGCACCGGACGGCGGGGTTAAGGTTTCTTTCCATAAGAGCAAAGAAATAGCTCTGCCCCTTAAGAATGTTAATACGATTTTAACCCATAAAGGCACAGAGCCTGATGTTTCATCCACCGATCCCGCAATGGAACTCGACGCCATGATAGGTCTGGTTGAAGTCAAGAACAGGGTACGCCAGATCTCCAACATCCTGACTGTAAGGGCCAAAAAGAAGGAGCTTGGGCTGGAAGGCAAGCCGGTATGCCTGCATATGCAGTTTGTCGGGAATCCGGGAACCGGCAAAACGACTGTTGCCAGGATTATGGGAAAGATACTCGGGGATCTGGGCTTATTGAGCAGCGGACATTTCATAGAATTGACAAGAAACGACCTGGTCGGCGAATATATCGGCCAAACGACCCCCAAGGTTAAAAAAGCGATTAAAAAAGCAAAGGGCGGTATCATGTTCATAGATGAAGCGTACAGCCTCTACCAGGGTTCTGACAACGACTATGGATATGAGGCAGTATCAGAGTTGATTAAAGCCATGGAAGATTTGAAAGACGATCTTGTAGTAATATTTGCAGGGTATCCGAAGGAAATGGAAAAGATGGTCAATATGAACCCGGGTCTGCGTGACCGGATTGCATTCAGAATCGAATTCCCCGACTTTACTTCCGAAGAGCTTGTCAGGATATTTGTCAGGATGTGCAGCGAAAATCGCTTCATTATAGCGGAAGATGCCCTCGAAGCACTTAACGGCCTGATCAGAAAGAATTTTTCAGCAAGGATCGAAAACTTCGGAAACGCAAGGATCATAAGAAAAATATTTGAAAGGGTTGAAATCATTCAGAGCGGTAGGATCTGCGAACAGGGTGGGTTTGATAGATCGAAGATAAATGTTATAGACCGGACGGATATAGAAAAACTTTATGACGATGCCGAAATAAGATCGATACTGAAGGGCAGCAACAGCAAGGTGATAGGTTTCAGGCAGTCTGTATAAGACTGCCTGCCTACAAGCCCGGCTTTGATCTCTAAGATGACGGATCGAATCCTGCCTAATGCAAAGGAGTGGCAGAACCGTCCGCTTTCCCGAAAGTATGCCGTTGTCTTTATGGATGCTGTCCATTAATATTTATTGTATAACGATAAGTATTTATTGACAAACAATAAATACTGGCATATGATTGAAAATAATAATACAGTATGAAATGTAGTATTAACATATAAACCGTTGAGGGGGATTGCCAAAGTGAATAAAAGGATGAATTTATTAGGAATTTTTGATTTGATTTTAGCATTAGGTGCTATTTGTACAGGGATAATGATGTTAAGTTCAGAAATGGTATTTTCTGTATTCCCTCGGGAGTGGATGCTAAAAGTTCCTTTTGAAAGTTGGTTTGTTTCTGGTATAATTTCAATAGTTGTATTTGGCTTGGGTAATATTATGGCGGCATTTTTCAGTTTCAAGAAAAATAGCAATCGTCCGTGGCTTTTCTCTGCTTTAATGGGCGGTATATTCTTTATTAGCATATTTTTTCAAGTAATAATCTTAGGAGAATGGTACCTAGCAACTTTGGAATTTCTAATTTTTAGTATAATTCAGATTTTTCTAAGTATTTATTGTTCTGGAGGCTATAGGAAATAGGATATAGCCAAAAATTATTTACACTACCTACAGGCAAACGCATATAGTTGAATGGCTTGTTTACCATGTATCCTTACAATTTTAGGAGGTTTCACATACTCGATGCATATATTTGCTGAACCTTCACTGTATAAAAACCCTTTAGCCTTCATAGCCCTTATCAAGCTGTTTTTTCTGCTTTCAGGGAAAACTATATAGGCTATACCAGCTTCTTTCATTCCTATCAATTCAACAATATCCCTTGCTAAAACGTCCAAATTAATGTCGAACGGGGGGTCGCACAAAACCGTATTGAACTTACGGGCATACTTGTTTAGTTGAAATTTAGTCAGTCCCTTTTCCAAATCATATTTTACAAATTTGAGTCCGCCCTTTTCTCTGAATCTATTATCACGTTCAAACAGAACAACATTTTTATTAATGCTGTGTGCATATTGAGCCACGGAAGGAGTAACCAGACAGGCGGTATACTCTTCGCACAAGCTTGCCAAATTCTCTGTGGTTTCCCTGGAAAAGAAATACTGCAAGTATTCCTTATTCTCTCTCAAAGTAACATAAGCTTCATTATTTCCATTTGAAAGCTCAACATATGGGAAGATAAGGTCATTTCGATGTGCATACAACCTGTCAATATTATTCTCTTCCATCAAAGCCCGAATATTACGCTTATGCTCTTCATGATTAATCTTATTTTCCCTCTTCACCAATCTCAGCCAGAGTATGGCATTTGGATGATGATGTTCACTAATATACAACCTGTAACTATCATATTCCAATTGTAATCCAAGCTCGAGTATAGTAGTCCATGCCATCAGCACCCATCCGGCCTTAACAAGTATCAGCAATTTTCCTTCGGTTTTTAGTAATTTACACGTTTTAATGAGAAGTTTATTAAAAATATCAAACTCAATACCTGCTTCAAGCTTGAATCTGTTAAATGGCTCATCTGCCAACATTTCAGATGAGTTGATATATCCGGCGATCGCTATATCAAACTTCTCGTTTTCATTTTCCAGATTATCGATATCTGAAATATGAAAAGTCGGTTTGGTGTGAGAGTGCCCTGATAAAATTTGATTTAACATTTCCCAATTCTGCACATCTGAGATCTGATTGTTACATACATCTGTATTAATGCTTATTCTAAACGATTTTAATATTTTGGGTGTATAAATATAGGACACAGCAAGTGTAATTTCTTTAACTTCTGATGCAACTACAAGAACCTTGTCTGTATTGCTGATACATCCGAAATTAGCAACAGTAATAATATTTTGTAATTCAAAAGCTTTAATATTCGTCAAATTCATTCTGCTTTCCTTTACTAATTCCATTGCAACGGCAACATCATCATACGATGAACAAATTCTATTTTTACCCATTGGAAATTCCTCCTTAATTTTTGTAATAAGGACTAATCCATTGGGTTATCAGGTATAGAAAAAAAACTACAAGAAAGCATTGCTCTCTTGTAGTTAATACACCGTTACCTTACATATTCAAATAAGCCTATAGAAATCCAATTCCAATTGGATATTTCTATTATCAAACTCAAATGCAAAACGGTACAGTTATAGTTCTATAAGATTTATGTCTTCTAATTGCCAAGCTTAAAAGAAGTACACAAAAAGACCTAATGGATTAGTCAATTTCAACTTCTTTTAATTAATTTTCAATTATGAAAATCAATTAGCAATTATAGACAGTATTTCATCGGTACCTCCACTTTATTGATATGTCCCCACTTAACAATATCAAATCTATTACAAGGTATCATATCAAGCAGAAATTCTAAAGATAAAAAATAGTTATAAATCGTCACTTCGTCCCTCTGTCACTTCGTCCCCCTGTCACTTCGCCTTTATACCCGAGCCTTCCCTTATGCCGTTATCGGGCTTTGCGATGACGAGTTCTCCCTCCTTCAGGCCTTCGCGGATCTCGATAAAATCATCGTTTTCAATACCTTTCACCACAGTCCTGAGACGGGCTTTACCTTTTTCCACTACAAACACACCGCTTTTGCCCTTATAATCAAAAACAGCAGTATCGGGGACTCTCAAGGCAGCGTTTGCGCTTGCCGTAATTATTTTCACATCGACACTGAAGCCAGGCTTCAGAAGACTTGTATCATCATTTGCCTCAATGGTGACAAGCACCCTGTTCTGACTGACTCCGAGGGGCGAGATCTCCGCCTTGGCCGAGGGCGCTATCTTCTTTACCTTTCCCTTCAGGATAAGATCGTCAAGCGGTTTGCCGCTTATTTCCACAGCGTTGCCCGGCTTAACCCTGTTAACGTCATCGGACAATATTCCCGCCTCGATTTCCAGCTTCCCCGTATCTTCTATAACGAACACCGGCATTTGCGGGGATGCAGGCGTACCGGCTTCCGCCAGCTTTTCCACGACAGTGCCGGCGGCAGGAGCCCTGACCTCCAGTTTGCTGATACTGTTGGCGATCATGTCTCTCGTGATCTCAGCCTGTTCGAGCTGAGCGGCATAACCGTTCCTGACGTATTCAGGCGCTCCCTTTTCAATATCCGCAAGCCGCAGATTTGCGGCAGCCAGGACTTCAGCAGCAGCCTTAAGGGCGTCCTGCGCGCTGTCATATTCCTCCCGGCTCAAAGCCTGCGACGCAAACAACTCCTCAGCATTTTTAAAGCTTCTTTGGGCTGAATCATTATTTATTTTTGCCTGATTTACCGAAGCCCTTGCCTGTTCTATCTCATCGGCGTAGTTCCTGAGCTCCGTACTCTCGAGCTGTGCTTTGGAAGCTGCGATTGCCGCTTCCGCATTCTTCAGCTGTAGTTCAAGGTCAGTTTTATCAAGAGTCAGCAGCAAATCGCCCTGTTTTACCGTATCACCCACTTCCGCAAAGACCTCTGTGACCATACCTGTTCCTTCCGCGTAGACAGTATGGCGGTCGGCCGACTTTACCTGGCCGGTCTCCTCGCAGAACCGGGTTATTTCACCTTTCGAGACCCTATATGTTTCAGTGCTCACGCCGGCCGAAACCAGGCCGTAGGACAACACTCCCGCAGCTATTACGACTACTGCCGCCACGATCCATTTAATCCTCTTTTTCATTTTGAACCCTCCATTAAAACATTTTGCCATCAATTCAAATAATTTCCCCTGCATTCCAGCCATTCTGCCGTAATTTGATTATCCGGCACTATTCATTGCTCTTCAGCACTTCGACCATATTTATTACCTTTATTTTTTTTCGCAATATGAGATTGGCCAGTATAGTAAAACATATTATAAAAACCGCCGTTATCGCATATACGTCCATACCCGCTATAAATGGAAAGGTATAGGCGTCAGTCTGGTACATGGACATCATATAACCTCCGATGAGCCTTCCCAACGGCAGGCCCAGTATTATACCGAACGCAGTCAGAAGATAATTTTCATTAAAAATCAGGTTTCTCACTTCATTATCCTTAAAACCCAGTACTTTCAAGGTGGCAAGCTCCCTTTGCCTTTCGAATATGTTGATGGTGGCTATATTGTAGATAACTGCCACCGCCAGGACTGCGGCCAGGAGGATCATCAACAAAACGGAGGTCATCATCATATCCATATTCTTTATTAGATTTTCCTTCGAATCCGATTTTGACTGTACTGAACTTACAACGGGCATTTTCTTGAGCTTTTCGATAACCTCCTTTTCGTGCTCGCTACCGTCAAGCTTTAATACCGCCGAATTTGCGAACCTGCCTTCCCCGAAAATCCGGGCGACGCTTTCCATGCTGCCGTATGCGCTGCTTCCAAGGTATTGCACTATCAGTCCGCTGACCCGCACCTCCCTTTTATCCTTCCCGGGCAAATACGGCTTCAGTTCCGCCATATCCCCCGGCTTCAGCCCCAGTTCAACGGATAGCCTTTCAGGTATGAGTATCCCGTTGTCGGGCGGATCTACCGGAAGTCCGTTTTTATCGACGACCTTGTATATTTCCGGCTTGCTCACCAATGCAGTAAACGCAATGTCCTTCTTTCTCCAGCCGTTTGTTATTTCAACTCCGGTTTCGACCACCGGCTCCATCTTTTTGACATACGGCAGGCTTTCTACGGAATTTAGCTCCTCCATGTTAAGCATTCTTGAAAAGCCGACCTTTATATCGTAATCCTGAATATTTGAATACTGCTGGTCTATGAGATAATTGACGGAGCTATTCATGGAAAGCGACACGAAGGTTATGGCTACTGCGAAAATGACGCCTGTCGAGGAAAGCAGCGCCCTCTTTTTATACCTGAAAATATTTCGCAATACCATTTTCCAGTTGTATCGAAGGCCTCTCCAAAGTATTCCTATACGCTCGAGCAGTATTTTTCTGCCTTTTACAGGCGCCCTGGTCTTCATGGCCTCACTCGGCATGATCCTGAATACCCGCTTGCAGGAGTTGTAGCCGGCGAGCAGGCAAAACAGCAGCGTCAGCAGCGTTGCAGGCAGGACGAGCTCGGGATAGAGCTTCATATCCGCCGGGGGCAGCTTGAAATACATGTTCTCCATTTCAGTAAAGCCCTTGCCGAGCAGCATGCCGAAAACCGAGCCTATTATGCTGCCTGTGACAGCCAATATGACCGAGTAGGAAAGATAGTGCGCGAGAACGAACATATCCGTGAATCCGAAAGCCTTGAGCACCCCTATTTGCGTCCTTTGATTCTCGACCAACCTGCTCATGGTTATATAAATGATCGCTGCAGCCACTACAAAGAACAATATCGGGAAAAAACCGCCGAGTGATTGCAGCCCTTTTATCTCTTCCGTAAGCATCCTGTTGCTGGACTGATCCTTGCGTTCCGTGATCCCGGTAACGGTATAGTCCTTGAGCAGATCACGGATTTCATCCCTGGCTTTACCTATATCCGTACCTTCTTCGAGTATGACCGACAGGTCGTTTATCGATCCCTCATAACCGAAAATTGCCTGTTCATAGGATTTTTTCAAATACACAATGCCGAACCTCTTATTGTCGGGCATGATTTCCGCCGAATCTCTTACCGAATAAACGAATTCCGGACTTTTAACAGAGCCGGCTATACTGAGTTTTACTTCGACGCCGTTAATGACGGGATAAATGCAATCCCCTACCTCGAGACCATTAGCCTCGAAGAACTCCTGTTCGACCAGGCACTGGCTGTTTCCGGCGTCTGAAAAATAGCTGCCCGATTTTATGTCGATGTCGTTCACAACCTCTGTCCTGGTATCCGGCATCGAAATCAGTCTTACTACGGCATTATCTCCGGAAATGTCCAGCTTGGCGTCACGTACGACCCTGCCCGTAGCCATTTTAACAAACGGCAGCGCCCGCACCTCTTCCTCCGCACTTTCGGGCGCCTTGAAAAAGGATATCCACAGGTCGCCCATCCGGTAATCCTTATAATACTTCTCACTGGTCTCCGTAAGGTTTCTGTAGGTTGCGTTGATGCCTGAATAGAACATCACGCCGATGATGACCAGGACGAGGACCGATATAAATTGGCCTTTGGACTGCCAAAGATCCCTTTTAAGCTTTCTTAGCAGAATTTTCATTACCACTCTATCCTTTCGGGAGGCAAAGGATCACTATTCATCTCAAGGGACTCGACCTGCCCGCTCCTTACGCGTATCACCTTGTCGGCCATTGCTGCAATAGCGGCGTTATGGGTGATAATAACGACCGTTTTCCTTTTATTTTTGTTGATATCGTTCAAAAGCTTCAGTATTGATTTACCGGTCTGATAATCAAGCGCTCCGGTGGGTTCGTCGCAGAGAAGGAGTACCGGATTTTTGACAAGCGCCCTTGCCAGGGCAACACGCTGCTGCTCCCCACCAGAAAGCTGGGATGGGAAATTGTCAAGCCTTTCGCCTAGTCCAAGCTCACGCAGAACTTCTCTTGCATCAAGCGGAGCCTCGCTCGTCTGCATTACAAGCTCGACATTCTCAAGGGCAGTCAGGTTGGGCATCAGATTGTAGAACTGAAAAACAAAGCCGATGCTGTTCCTCCTGTAAAGCGTCAGTTCCTTGTCGGAGAGCTCCGCAATATTCCTGCCTTCCACCCATATCTCTCCGCCTGTGGGTCTGTCCATACCGCCTACCATATTCAGCACCGTACTTTTCCCAGACCCACTCGGTCCAAGTATTACGACGAACTCGCCGGCTTCTATGCTGAAAGACATATCGGCTGCGGCTTTTACCGTGACCTCTCCCATCACATATTCCTTTGATACGTTTTTAACTTCCACAAGACTGCCTGCCAAGCTAATCACCCCTATCACAACACTTCATAACTTTTTACATCAGCTGCACTTAACCCCTTTATTTGACTGTTCCCCGTAATTATCGCGCACTCTCAAGCGTTTTCCGGATAAATAAAAAACACCTGTAGGGCTATAATTGTTTGGATTATAGTCCCACAGGTGTTGTCATCAAAACCTGCTGCCTTATAAGGCCCGGCCCCACGCCGCATTCACGGCATCGCCTGCTCTACAAAAGCTGTATGTAAATGTAATAATATTATATTGCCTGGTTCTAAATTTTGTCAATACAAATATCAGATTTATTGGAATCTGTTGCAGCTACCTTATTAACCTGCATATTTTTCATAGACCCTTACAGCTATAAGCACCGCCTGCTCCCTGGTGCATGTACCCTTCGGATCGAATTTTCCGTTCGAACCCTGTATGAATCCCATTTTAGCCATGAATTTAACGTTATCCACGGCGTACTTCGAAACCTGTTTCATATCCGAGAAATTCGGCGCTCCTGCAGTCGACAGGTCGGCATCCGGCTTGATAGCCTGTACTGCGCGGTAAAGCATGGCCGCGACCTGTTCGCGGGTAGTCAGAGCTTTGGGCGTGAACAGTTTCTTAGCCGGATCGGTACCGTTTACGATTTTCAGATCGAACGCCTTGAATATCTCAGGATTATCGGTATCGACAAAAGAGCTCTTATCCTTGTAGGTTGCCGCTTCTCCGGTGTATTTCTCATATAGCTTTATAGCCAGCTCCGCAAATTCCTCACGCGTTATCGGACCTGACATATTGTCTCTTATTTTGTCGGTAATGAATCCGTATTCAGCAGCCTTGTTAAGCTCTGCCGTCGCCCATTTGCTGGCGTTTTTGAATGCCGGGGTGCCGATCGTCATTATATTTGAATAGGGCGAATATATTTCTTTGTCTCCGGTGTATTTGCTGCTGTAACCGAAGCGGACACGTACGTCATAGCTTGCCGCCTTGATATCTACAATGCCGATCCCGCCTTCATCCTCAGGATTCACCTGGATTATTTCCTGCAGCAGGCCTGCGCTTGTTCCCGTTTCACTCCAGCTCTGCCCGTTCATTCTGACGCTTGTATACTGGCAAACGGAGCCCTCTCCGTTATTCAGAGCCTTTACGCTTTCCGGGATAGTAACAGTTAGTTCAATGTATGGCACGCCTTTATCGTTTTTTTTCAATTCCGCATTTTTTAGTACCGGCGGGTCAACCTTAGTCACCTCTTTCTGAGCTGCGGCTTTGCCCATTGCAACCGTTTCGGACCAGGGCGAGATCAGTTTTACATCTTCTCCTGATCCGTCGTTGTAATAGGAAAGCACATACCTCAAACGAAAATAATATGTATTGTTTTTCAGCTGGTCCATATTAATGATTACGGGATCGAGATTTTCACCGTTTATCGAAGCGTCGCCTGAATCCATATTCAATACGTCGTAAACGAGCGTTTCGTACGGAGCGTTTCCGGGCTCGTCCCATGATGCGTCATAATGCCATTTGCCCGATTCGTTGTATTTATAATCTATCTGCACATCGATACCCAGGCTGCCGAGTCCGAGCTCCTTGAAGTCCCCGCTGGCATCCAGTTCGCCGAATTTTCTGACATTCTTATCTCCCGAGAAACCAAACTGGAACCAATCGAACGCTCCTTCGTTCTCCTCTGCCGATACTCCCACGTTTACCGGCGCGCCGATGCTTTTTGGCACGTCGGCCATACTTGCAGCTCCTGCTGTTACAGGAAAAGCTAATACCAGCATAAACACGAGTAAACAAATCGAAACGACTCTCTTTTTCATTTTCCAATATACCTCCCTAAAATATGCCTGCACTTTGTAGCAGAATCGGTTTGTCATGGGCAGACCAAAAGTGCCGTATGTTTTAATAGTGGCATAATAAATGGAATTATTATATTGAAAATAAAACTGATTTTAGTAAAAATATTGCGGTATTATTTTTATTTACACACTTTTCGGTATTGTGACGGCGTCATACCGACCTTTTTCCTGAATACTCTGGCATAGCTCCCGTTGTAATCGAGGCCGCAGGCAGAAAAAGCGTCGCTGACAGACAGATTTATGTCACAAAGCTTCTCCTTCAGCTTGCATATTTTTATATACTGATAATAGCTGAAAGGAGTCATGGAGGTGAATTTTTTGAAAAGACGGGAAAAGTGATATCTGCTCAAATTTACCGAACCGGCTGCCTTGTCCAGATTAAATTCCTCCAGCCAGTGCCTTTCTATGTATTCCTTTGCTCTGACCATCTCTTCCTTACCGTTATAAAGCTTGGTTGTGACAAAGACATGTACGACATATTCCAGTTTATTGTTATCATCAAAAATAGGAAAGCAGGTGATATTCTGGAAGCTGCTGTCAAGGCAAAGCTCTTCTACCCCGAATCTATCGAGAATTCCCCGAATCGGTATTTTCAGATCACGAAATTGTACAGTTTCACCCTGAAATGACCCTGAAATCCGTTTCCTTACTTCTTCTCCCCATTTATCGATGACGGGGTCCTTCAGCACGTTAAATTTCCCGATCAACTGGTCTTTCGAAGATATATGCATTAGCCTTAAAGCTGCATCATTGGTTAAAACCATCATCCCGTCCGGTTTATATACCTGGATCGGATAAGGGAAAAACTCTATGATTTTATACAGCATCTCTCCATTACAGCCAACATGCCCAAAAGAACCACTAATATCGTTTTGCCCATCTGTATTTACTTTACGCCTGTTATCCCTGGGTTTATCACAATCGGCGGGAATGGACCAAACCTTGCCGAATCGTACTGAGCCCGGTAACATATTATGTGCGCACAGATATTGCACGCGTCTTACAGAAATTTTCCACATTTCTGCCGCTTCCCGGACAGTTATGTATTCCATAAATACACACTCCGATTAACATAAAAAGAATACATTTCCATTATTTTAGTATAATACGTCGAAACGAATTATGCCAGTCACATTTAAATAAAAGCAAAATATTATATAATGAGGATCCTTATGGGCCAAAGCATTTGAAGAGGGTTATCATGAAGCTTAACGAAAACAAGAAACACGATATATTGCTTTTGATAGCGTCGCTGCTGTTTATTATTTTTGCTTCAGGTCTGGCAGTCGGAACTGAAACTCCGGTTTTAAACACAGTGCTCCCTCCTCCATAAAGTGACGATAAGGAGGGTATCTCGTGCCTTTGCCTGATAATATCAATGATGCTCTTAAAGATTTACTTGCCGGACTGAGTCCGAACTCAGCTGCCGATCCAAAAAGCAGAGACGGGAAAAAAAGCTGCGGAGCGAATGCTGACGCGGGCGGTATAAACCCGTCCCAGGCATTGATAATCGGCGCCATGCTTGCCGGAGTCCTCGAGGTTACCTCAGTACTGATCGACAGGAATCAGACAATAGAAATCGTACTGACCGGCTCATTGAAAAGAAAAACAGAACTTGAAAAGATACTTGACCAGATCGGCTCAAAAACCTTGGATGAAGTAGTGAAAGCGATGCTTGGAAGGCTTGGAATACCATGAATCTGTCCGCCCTTGAAATACATGATATCGCTGTTATCGCAGCTGCGTTGGTGCTGGTCCTGGCATTATACAGCCTGTTTTCCGATACCACTGTAATCGCCTTTATATTGTTCCTGATCATATTATCGATAATGCTTATATAAGTTAACATAATTAACAAATCTAAGCTTTCGGCATATATTAAATAGTCAGATCATTTTATTAAAGTATTATTCTTTAGTATATCCGGAGGGATTGCCAAATGAGTGCAAGAAGATCCGCCAGAATGATAAAGGGCACAGTATATCATGATACCGGCCGATACGGCAGGCAGGGTGAGCCCGGTCCATTGCTGAAAGGCATCGGTATAAACCTGTTCCTTCCTGCCGATAGAGGTATACAGAATGAAAACGGAAAGAACATCAAAATTCGAAGAGATAAACTGATAAGCAGGACGCAGACCAATGACAAGGGAGAATTCAGGTTTTTTGCAAGTGATTGCGAATTCATCGTATGCCTGGATGTAGCTACACTACCGGCAGGCACTGCAGTTAAAAGCCAATACAGAACCGTTCCTAAAGGGGAAGCCGGCGATATTCGCTTCGCCATAAGGGATATTCAACCGAAGAATAAGGATGACGGGCGGTATGGCTTTGACAAAGCAGAAACTGGTCTGTGTTCGGCAGACAGGATAAGACTTGCCTTCAGTACCGGCCTGATCGACGAAAATACAAAAATGAAGTATATGGCCCGGGCTTTATTCAATTCACACCAACTCCCGAAGGAATACCAATCAAGAGTGCCAATGAAGAGCGGGACAGGTATATTGGATGAGCTGAACAGATACCTAAAAGGCAGGAGCGCCGATACTTCGGTGTCGGAAGCCGTGAGGCAGGCCGTCGCCTACTCGGTACCCGAACTGGACAAATCGTATAGGAGCCCGGGCAGGAATTTCAACATTCATTACACTCTATCGGGCGAAAACGCTGTCGATTTCAATTACAGGGATCCCGAAGCGGTGCCGCCGTATATAACCCAGGTGGCAGAAGCTTTTGAAAATGTCAGAGCCCTTACCTGTGTTTCGAGAGGCTATCGCGAACCCTTGCTTGAGGAGGGAAAAGACTATTATGATATCTACGTCTACGACCTCAAGGACAAATACGGGGTGACCTTCTCCTCGAAAATGTACGGCTCGCAGAATAGAGCAGGCACAGCCTCCAGCTATATCTGCATCGACAACAGCTATTCGAGGGAAAAAGGCTTCGATAAGAGCAGGCTGGAGTGCATGAGGGTAACTGCCGCACATGAATACTTCCACGCAGTACAGTATGCCTATAACGTGGAAGCCGACGCCTGGTGGAAGGAAGCCTCGGCAACCTGGAACGAGGATGAGGTCTACACTGGAATAAACGATTATGTAAGGTATATCAGGAAATACTTTAAAACGCCGGGCTTATCGCTGGATAAAACAAGCTACAGCGGGGTTATCTTTGCAAAGTTCCTTTCCCAGTACTACGGCGGGTTCGATACGATGCGAAGAATCTGGGAACTGCAGGCATCGGGCTATAACAACAGCATTCAGGCAATCGACAGGTTCATCAGGACACATTACGCCGGAAAAGATATCGGGTCGGTCTATAACCAATTCTCGACGTATAATACCAATCCGGCTCAATATTACAAGGAAGGAGCAGCATGGAACCTGGCCGCCTCCGCGCAGAACTCCTATGCCAAATACCCGGTTTCGGCAGACACCGGGCGGCTTGATCATCTCGCCTCGAATTACCAATTGTTCAGACCTGCGGACACAGAACGGGACAGATCTCTCAAGCTCACAATAGAGGGGGTCGAAGGCAGATGGGGATTCACTCTGCAAAAAAGAAGCAGCAGGACCAAACAGTATTCCATTACCGAAATCCTGTCAAGAGGCATATATGACAGAGCCGAGATAGAGCTTGGAGGCTTTGGCACCACCTTTGACGAGGTATGGCTGATACCTTCGAACCTTGAGATGGTACACGACAGGATGGTCTACGCATATACCGCAGATACGGAGTAAAAATGGCTGGCGCATCGAGCACCCGCCAATTCTTGAACAAGACTTCGCTATGTTCCGGTAAATAAAAAAGAAGGTTTGCGGTAAACCTTCTTTTTTAAGCCTCTACGCTTACTTTTTACAGCACACGTTTCCGCCGACTCCGCCAATTCCGCCGAAAATTCCGGGGAAGATCAGTATGATGACTATGATTATTATGATTATCCACCATATCCAGTTAATGCCGCAAAAGAGACCTCTTTCTTCCTCCGCCATAATCCCAACTCCTTTCCCAAACCAAAGATCAAAAAACTCCCGTTTCCATTTACATAATATTAATCCAGGTCCGATTCTGTGCCTGTATATAAACTAAATACAACGAACTCCCGTATAAAAGCCAAAAAGCAGGTATAACTTCTTATACCTGCTTCCCGGTTCAGGATTGAAACGAATCATGTCATACTATAGCCCTATGCGGATTCTTTTACGATATTGCCGGTTTAGCACCCACCTATTCCAAATCCATCCCAGAAAAGAATAAGGAAAACAAGGATAAAAAAGAGGATCGTGCAATTTCTGCCTAAAAAGCCTCCAACTCCGTCTGCCATTTGTTAAGCCCCCTTTACTGTACTTCGTTCTATCCAAATGAAATATTGTGTAATAAGATTGGGGAATGGCCGGTATAAGTACCAACCGGCCAGTTCCCGGAACATGTTGTAGTTTAGATTACGCCGCCGCCAAATAATCCTCTGTCCCAGAAAAGAAGGAGAAACAGGATTATGAAAAAGAGTATGGCGCAATTATTCCCAATTCCTCCTACACATCCTCTATCGTCTGCCATAATTAACCCTCCATTAAAAGTATTCATGGTTCATAATATGTAGCAGGTTACAATTATGTTAATACCCTTTTGAATTATTATTTTTTGAATTTAACTTCAAGGGTGTCTGATTTTTTTGCAATTATGCCTCCCTGGTATAGCTGTCCGGCATAATCCTGTATTATGTTGGAAATTATAGAATCATAAACTGTAACGGA
This sequence comes from Clostridia bacterium, assembly GCA_036260935.1. GTDB lineage: Bacteria > Bacillota > Clostridia > Acetivibrionales > DTU013 > JAEYOM01. Next base: position 140,524 of record DATALQ010000018.1, on the reverse strand, counting down.
GGCTATTATGGAAGCGGGAACTGTCATAGGCAGCAGTGTCGAAAGAAAGGAAGCATGGGATAAGGTCACGGGGGTGGCCAAATATACCGACGATTTTATCGTACCGGGCATATTGCATGCCAAATTGCTAACCAGCCCCTATGCCCATGCTGTAATTAAATCCATCGATGCTGCACAGGCAATAAAGTCCCCCGGGGTAAAAGCGATCATCACGGGCAGCGATTTCCCGATACTCTGCGGCGTAGTGCTGGAAGATCATCCCCCTGTTGCGACAGATAAAGTGCGCTATTTCGGTGAACCCGTCGCCATAGTCGTTGCAAACAGCGAACGGGAGGCCATGCACGCAGTAAAGCTGATCAAAGTGGCGTATGAGCCTCTGCCGGTTGTCGGCTCGGTGGGCGATGCCGTAAAAAGCCATGCCCCTCTAATACATGAAAATCTTGCTGCATATAAACATGCCGTAAAAGGTATTTATCCCGAACCAAACACAAATATTGCAGACCGCATAAGCATCCGGAAAGGCAATATGCCGGAAGGCTGGGCACTCTCAGAGGTTGTTGCCGAGGCAGTTTTCAAACTGCCGAAGTCCGACCATATTGCGATGGAAACCAGAAATGCCCGGGCAGAGATACACGCCGACGGCGAAGTCCTGATAAGCACATCCAGCCAGTCGCCCTACTCCGTCAAGAAGATGCTGAGCCAGTATTTCAGCATAGACGAGGGGAAGGTCAATGTCAAAACGCCGCTGGTCGGCGGAGGTTTCGGCGGAAAGTCACCCGTGCAGCTCGAGCTTCTTGCATATATGGCGTCGAAGTCTGTCGGTGGCAGATTGGTGAAGATAGCAAACTCGAGAGAGGAAGATATCGTTACCTCCCCGTGCAAACTGGGGCTTGAGGCCAGGATAAAGCTGGGCGCATCGAGAAGCGGCCTCCTGAAGGCTGCTGAAATGACCTTCCTTGTGGATACCGGGGCTTATGCCGATATCGGCCCCCGTCTGGCCAAGTCCATAGCAATAGATTGCACAGGGCCCTATAATATCGATAACGTGTGGTGCGACTCGCTTTGTGTATATACGAACCACCCTTATTCAACATCCTTCCGAAGCTTCGGCCACGTATCCTACACCTTCTGTATTGAACGGGCTATCGATAAGCTCGCGAAAATGCTGGGCATGGACCCTCTGGAGTTCAGGCTCAGGAACGCGCTTGGCCCCGGTCAGACCACCCCTACGCAGGTAAAGACCACTCTCAGCAATCTCGGGAACCTTACTGCATGCCTTAAAAAACTAAAACATGATATTAAATGGTATGAAGGCGCGGTCATCGAAGCAGGAAACGGCAAGATCCGGGCAAAGGGGATAAGCTGTCTCTGGAAGACTTCCGATTCCCCTACCGATTCAGTTTCGGGAATATTCCTTACTTTCAATACCGACGGCAGCATAAATCTGAACAGCGGAGTCGTAGAGATCGGGCCCGGGATGAAAACCACCCTTGCACAGATACTTGCCGAGAAAATGAAAATGGACTTAAGCAGGATTCATATAAAGCTTGAAGTCGATACGCAGGTCAGTCCCGAACACTGGAAAACGGTTGCGAGCATGACGACCTTCATGGCCGGCAGAGCGACTCTGCGCGCGGCGGAAGACCTGATGAAACAGCTTCGGAGTCTTGCAGCCCTCGTTATGAGGTGTCCCCCCGAGGATCTCGATATTGCTGAGGAAAAGGTCTTCCTGAAACAAGACCCTACAATATATGTCGCCTTTAAGGACCTTGTTCACGGTTACAAATATCCGAACGGAAACGCTGTCGAAGGACAGATTTTGGGCAGGGGAAGCTTTATAATGAGCCATATTACGCAGCTCGACAAGGAGACGGGAAAAGGAAAGCCCGGACCTGCCTGGACGGTCGGGGCGCAGGCAGTTGAGGTGGAATTTGACAAAACTGAGCTTACTTATCGTATATTAAAAGCCTGCACGGTCTTAGATGCCGGAAAGGTAATAAACCCCAAAACGGCCAGAGGCCTCATAACCGGCGGCATGAGCATGGGGCTTGGCATGGGAAGCAGGGAGGCCTTCCAGTATGACAGCGAGGGAAGAGTACTAAACACCAGCCTACGAACTTACAAAGTAATGCATATAGGCGAAGAACCCGAATATATCGTAGATTTTGTGGAGACCCCCCAGATAGACGCACCATACGGGGCCAGAGGCATTTCGGAACACGGTATCATAGGCATGCCCGCCGCCCTGGCAAACGCATTGTCGGCTGCATCCGGAGCGGAGCTGGACGAGCTGCCGATTACGCCGGAATATATCTGGAAAATAAAAGGGGGGCAGGCATGATACCGTTCAATTTCGACTACTACCGGCCCGATACCCTGGAAGAGGCAACCCGGGCATACAGGGAGCTGGATTCCAGGAGCCTGGAACCTGTGTATTACAGCGGGGGTTCCGAGATAATAAGCATGGCCAGAGTCCACAATATATATACGAAAGCAGTTATAGACCTGAAGGCCATCCCTGAATGCAATGTTCTGGAATTCAGAGAGGATCGGCTTTTCATAGGCTCGTCAGTTACCCTCTCGAGGATATCCGAAGAAAATCCCTACCCTCTGCTTTCAAAAGCCTGCTCAAGGATCGCCGATCATACCATGCAGTGCAGGATAACTATCGGGGGCAACCTCGGCGGGACAATCATATATCGTGAAGCCTCCCTGCCTCTCCTGCTGTCCGACTGCGAAGTCATCGTTACAAGCAGCGGCTCCCTCAGCCGGGTACCCTTGGCAGAGGTATTCAGGGAACGCCTGCTGCTGCCCAGGGGAGAATTCATCGTACAGTTCGTCATCAGGAAAGAATATGCGGCTGTGCCGTATGTTCATGTAAAAAAGACCAGAAATGAGAAAATAGATTACCCTCTCGTATCCGTCGCGGCCTTAAAGAAGGATGGCAGGATAAGGCTGGCCCTGAGCGGGGTGTGTCCGTTCCCCTTCAGATCTGCTGACATCGAAGATCGCCTGAATGATATGAACGATTCCTGGGGGATAAGGATCGACAAGGCTCTGGAATATCTACCCGCTCCGATACTCAATGACATTTCGGGCTCTAACGGATATAGGAAATTCGTTTTGAAGAATACTCTTCTAAATACGCTCAGGACCCTGGAGGCAATGCACTGATGCTGAAAATAGAAGGAAAGAGCATAATACAGCTTGATATAAACGGCGAAATCAGAGAAACACCGGTCCATCCTTCGGATGTATTGCTTTATACTCTTCGGGAGGAGCTGGGGCTGACCGGAGCCAAGCCCGGATGTGAAAACGGAGACTGCGGCGCCTGTACGGTGCTTGTGGACGGCTGGCCGGTAAAAGCCTGCCTGATGCTTTCAGTAGAAGCCATCGGCCACAAAATCACCACTGTTGAGGGCTTGAACAACGCTACCATACAAAAGGCTTTTGTTGAAAACTGGGGATTCCAGTGTGGCTACTGTACCTCGGGCTTTCTGATGGTATGCCATTCCCTGGCCTATAACCACCCGAACGCCGATGAATACGTAATGGAGGAATGGCTTCAGTCCAATATCTGCCGCTGTACGAGCTATGAAGAAATAAGGAAGGCGGTTAATTCGGTATTGATGCCGGCAAGTAAAGGGTAAGCGTAGGAACGTAGGGGCGGGGTGGGACAGAGGGACAAGGTCCCTGTCCCTCTGTCCACCTCCGTAAATATCCCTCAGACTCAGCCGTCGTAATATTCCGAGGGCTTAATTACTTCGGCGTCCGTCTGCATGGATACATCCGGATATCTGTCGATCTCAGGCTTTCCTCTCAAATCGTCATACAGCCTTCCGATTTGAGCATATACTTCAAACCTTCTGTTGTCATCGTCCAGCAGAAAATCGTCAAGGTCAGCTACACTGGTTATCTTAATCGGGTAATCGGTATCGTAAAGCATATCATTTATCTTATCGAATACTTGCTTTTCATCCATATCGTAGACCTTTCTTTCAAGTAGGCATGCCTAAACATGAAAGATCTCCTTTCAGAACAGTTTAGCCTTAGTATTTCATTCGCCATGACCGCGTATGCAAAAAGCTCCGGCCGGCGGGATACTTTTCTGTAAGGAGAACCGATTTTTTTAGCTTGCATCCCGTCCTATTTGGCATGCGACCCGGCAGTTCTGCGCCTTATTTTGCCTGCAAGGAAAGAAACGATTTGAAATAAAATCATACTTAAAGCGGCTCCGAGCATGTCCACCTCAAAGTCGAAAAGCTCACAGGCTCTGCCTGATACGAACAGCTGGTGAATTTCGTCGGAAGCCGCATAAACAGCGCAGAAGGCGAGCGTCAGCAGAATGAGTTTAAGGCCTTTCAGACTGTGTTTTTTCAAGGCATTAGCAGCAAGCAGCGCCAGTACGAAATAGGCTGCACCATGGGCGCATTCCCTTATTAGGCCGTTAAAATTATTAAGCCAGTCTGGATTCGCGATATTTTCCTGGTTTAACGGAACTATCAGGCTTACAAACCTTACCAAGAGCTGTGTTACGCTCAAGCTCAGGTTGCCCGATTGATTTCCCGGCTGAGCCGAGAGTATGAATATGGCAAGCATCCACACCGCCGTAAACGACCATGCCAGTATGCGCGTTAGCTTGCTACCGCTCCATTTATTTCTCAGTTCCATTGCATATTAACCCCCGAAAATTGATCCGCTTCCTGACTATTTTACAATATGGGACGGTTAGAGGCAACTTTATCTATTTCTAGTCTGGTTGCCTGCTCTGTTGAAGCCTCCGTATATCATGCTTGACTGGGTTGTTTCTCGTAAGCACCTGGCCCATGAGCCTGCCTTTCTTTATTTCTCAATCTCCACCGGTTAAGGATTACTCCCGTGAGTCCGATCAATAGTATCATAAACAGTCCGGTAGATGAAACCAAATACTCATATCCTGGTACAACTTTGATATAATCTGCGGCAAGCGGATGCCCGAACGAATTCATGATGCAGTGCATTATTACGGCAGGCCATACGCTATTTGTAATGATTCTTATCTCGTTATAAAGAATTGCAAAGGCAAACATGGCCAGATAAAATCTGGGAATGAATGTGACCAGATTCTCGGAACTGTATACCCAGGCGAGTTCCTTAATATAAGGGATATGCCATGTTGCCCATACAACGGAGATTATGGCAGTAGATAAGTAGCTATTTATGCCTGAAGAGAACAATTTGGGTACCAGGTATCCCCGCCACCCGAATTCCTCCAATATTGAAAATACGAAGAATACAGGAATAGCTGTCAAAAAGGTTTTTAGATAAGGTCCCGGTGAAAAGTTCGTGAAGGATGATACGGAAAGGATTTCTCCCAAAAGGAAAGTTAGAACTGTCATGACTGGAAAAATGAAAATACTGATGATGTACCAGACAGCATTTCTTTTGATCGCAAGTTTGAAACCGGCGTCAAACCAACTTCGTGTGGCAATCCTCATAATTACAGCTGCAAGCAGGGGAGCCATTCCCCAGATTACAAATCCGGCACCAGGCTTGCTCGGACTGCCTCCCAACAGTGGGCCGAGAAATGCCGGCACAGTTACCAGAATACAAAAAATCACGATACTTCTGATCTGTTTCATTTTTTCTGAATTAATCATCTACGCACCCCTTTGATATAGTTTCGTTGCACATACAAATGAGAGAACCGGCCATTTTAAACTTCTTGTTCAATATTGAACTTTATGTTCTATATGATTATAATTTTAAGGTAATCATATGAGAAGAATAAAAACAGGAAAAAGATTTATTATTGAACAAGAAATTGAAATTTGTTCAGGAAGAAGATATTAGCATGTCCAACGATATTTTAGATCGAAGAGTGCAGAAAACACGCCAGCTACTGAAGGATGCGTTAATCACATTGATCCTGGAAAAAGGCTTTGAAGCAGTCACTATACAGCAGATTCTGGATAAAGCCAACGTAGGGCGCTCCACCTTCTACATGCATTTTGAAAGCAAATATGAATTACTGCATAGTTGCTTTGAAGAATTCAATAATTTGTTTGGAGGACATGAACCCGGTGCTGCGAATTATAAAAGGAATTCTAAAGATATCAATGACAATGATTTTATACTGAATCTGTTTATACTTGTGGAACGGAATCATCGCCTATTCAAAGCACTACTGGGCAATGAGGGCTCAGCTTCGTTTACAAACCCGATCCACCAATATATTTGGGACTATATTTACACGAATATTAAAAAGTTAATTCTGGATAAAAAGCAGAATCAACTCAAACTCGAAATGTTGGTAAACTATATAACAAGCGCACTAATCGGTACAGTAAGATGGTGGGTCTATAAAGATATGCCATATACTGCCGGGGATATGGATAAGTATTTTAAACAGCTTGTCAGGTTCGGAGTGGAAAAAGAATTAGAACTGGGAGTATCCAATCATCTATTTGGGCTGTAATACGCACCTTCTCACCGAATTACTGTGTTTGTCAGCTTCAAAGCTTCCTTAATGCCATAAGCCAATTGGTCAGGTCTGTTGACAGCCCAAAAATGAAGGAAGAACAATCGGGGCGATTCATATAGCATATGGTTGTGAATAGCTGTGACAGTTATCCCATAATATTTTAACGTTCTGATAACTGGATTCACTTCCTGGGCAATCAGTACAAAATCTCCTGTCGTTGCGGCGTTTTGACCTTCTGCCTGAAAGTTGACTGCCTGCGAAATGCCCATACTCGGCGGAATAACGACACCAAACTCTTTAATACTGTCAGCCCGCGGGAATGAAAATTGAATTACCTTGCCCACCTGATTCCCTTTCTTTCCCATAATCGCTTCAACTGAGTTCCAATATTCTGGTGGCATGGGCTGGCTTGCCGGATGGCCGGTAAGGGGAGTGCGTGTAGCAGATAATGTATTTTTTATGCCTTGGGCCAGCCTAACTTCATCCCCGATCCCCGAAACGTGCAAATACATAATCCGGGGCAATTCATAAAGTAAATGATTGTGAAGGGCAGTGATTTCAAGACCATTTGCGATCAATTGGGCTATGACAGGATCGATTTCACTCTCCAATAGCACAAGATCACCCATGACCATAGTCTGGTTACCAACCTTATGGAATGCCATCCAGGAGGTGAGTGCGAGTTCAGGCTGTATTGGAACAACTCCCACATTTACCTTCAGGTCATATCGCGGAAAGGTAAACTTCAGAACACCATCCTGCAATGTGCCTTTTTTCCCGATAATACTCTCAACCGAGCTCCGGTCAATTGGCGATGGGTCTGTAATTGCTTGCATACTGAAGTTTTGCCCGGAATATGCGAGGTATGGACAATATAGGATTGGCATAGTATTCCCTCCTGATGGGTTCAAAAATTTGTTACCTGGGCTATTTTATGTAAATTTAATTTAAAAAGTTACTTGATTACAGTTATAGATTTCTATAACGCCAGGAAATCGGATATGAATATGTGAACTTTCTGTTTGGAATTATAAACAGTGACAAGAGGTTAAGTACTATATCATCGAATTTATGCTTCAGGCCTGCGAGGGTGTCTTCCTCTCCCCCGCAGGCCCGCATTTCAAGTAAAATATGCATTTGGAAATCAACTATTGAACGTTATACATACCGTTTTGCTGCATGTACTGCGATATTGCTTCGCCGTGCTTCTGCTCTTCCTTCTGTATATGGTTCAGCACGTCGCGCACGTTGGTGTTCTGAAATTCGAAGATCGATGTGTCGTAAGCGCCTGAAACATATTTCTCGGTCATAAGCATATCCGTGCACATATCCTTGTCGGATGACCCGCTTATTCCTGCCTGGGCATTGCTCATACCGGCCGATGCGTTCCTGCTTGTCCCGGTTGCAGCAGCCCGGCTGCCTCCCATCCCGGCGTTCATGGCCGCGCTGCCTGCCGCCGCCGATGCCTGACCGCCCGCGGCCTGTCCCGAACCGCCCTGTTTATTGAGCTGCGGGACCTGCCCGTTTATCAGCTGGTTGATACTGTCGAGATGTTCCCTCTCGCTTTGTGCGCTTGCGTTGAATATTGCCTTCAACTGGCTGTCGTTTGCCTGATTGGCATAATTAATATACTTGGCTATACATATTTGCTCGTGGTCTTTCTGGTCTTTCAGAAGTTTCATTTCCTTCTGTGAAAAAGTTACTGCCATTGTATGCACCTCCCGGCTTAGTATGCGCAGCCTTTACCGGTTTATTCCCGGAACGCGTGCACAAGCCTGGAGAGGTGTCGGACAAAATGATTTATACAAGTGCACCGACTGCACTTCGAATATTCTCGATATCCTGCGTTTTCAGCGGAAGCAGCGGAAGTCTCGGTATCCCTCCGGCCATTCCGCAAATGTCCATCGCGGCCTTGACGCCTGCTACCCCGTATTTGCCGGAAATCTTCTGATTAGCGGAAATTATCCTGCGGTTCAGCTCTATTGCCTCTTCGTAATTCTTTTCCACAATAAGCCGATATAAGAGCGAAACAGCCTCGGGAACACAATCCGCAAGAGAGATCACGCCGCCTGTCGCACCCAGCAGCATCGATTCCATGAAGGTATTGGCCGAGCCCGACATTATGGCAAAGCTGCTTCCATAATCATTTAGAAGGTGTTTCTGTATATCGCCTGAAGAATCCTTCATACCAGCAATGTTCGGGTGCTTTGCACACTCCTCCACTACGCGGCTGCTGAAGGTCACCGTGCCCGAGAACTGAGGCGCGTGATACAACAGGCAGGGTGTATGAACGGCGGATGCCACATCGGTAAAATAACGGATCAGCACTTCGTCGGTCATAGCCTTTTTAAAATATGATGGGGGCAGCAGAGTGATAAAATCAGCGCCCAGCTCTTCAGCTGCCTTCGCAAATTCAATGGTTTCTTCCGTAGATTCGAAAATACTTGCGATCATTGTGGTCTGATTCTTCCCTTTTCCCGCAACAGCCGTCCTGACGACCCTGAGCTTTTCTTCGGTACGAAGGCTCTTGTTCTCTCCGTTCGACCCCAGAATGAGATATCCGTTGACCGGTGACGCGGCATATCTTGCCATGTTTTTTTCAAGCTTTGAGGTATTGAGCCTGCCATCGTCGTCAAATGGCGTGGTAAGGGGGCAGAAAACGCCCTGCAGTTTGTTTTTGATCCCATCGAACATAGCTTTTTCCATTTAGTTTACTCTCCTGTCTACACTTTATTGAAATAAGATTCCCCTATACTTTTAAAGAACCTCAGACTTTGCAGTTGCCTAAAAGCCTGTGCAGATCTTCAAACCCTGCCGTTCAGTCCCTCCAACGCCAGGATGGCGTTGCCCAATATAGGGCAATTGTCGACGATCGTAAAATCAAAGCCCTCCATTATCTTTTTCTTCAGGCCGATGAACGATTCATGAACCATTCCCCCCGTCAGCTTAACGTTCCTGTTCAGTTGGAGAAAGGCTTCGGCAAGCCTGATCGTTTCCAATATGGGTTCATGTATTCCAAGGAGGATGGAAGCGAGAAAATCTCCCCTGGAGGCTTGAAGCGTTATGCCCGAAAACGTTGCGGTCTTTGGCTCAAGGCTCTGACGGTCGCCCGCGATATAGGGCGCAAAGTGAATATTTGAGTTTGTTATATTTTCACCGATGATCTTCGGGAATTCGACGCTGAAGAAAGCCTTGTCGTCCATATCGCGGTAAAACTCCCTGCGGAACCAGTCGATCGCGAGTCCGCTGGCCGTTATGGCGAAAATCTGCCAAAGCCCCGGAGTTGCTGCCTTTCTAAGGTAATATTTATCGTTGACGACAGCTTTATCTGAAAGAATGGATACCATTTCGCTGCTTCCCGAAATATCGAGGATATCTCCGGCCTTCGTATTGCCTGCGCCTATTTGCGCAGTTGCCGCGTCATTAGAACCCAACGCCACGGGAATTCCCTCGCGCAGTCCTGTCAGCTGAGAAGCCTGCTTCGTAAGACTGCCTGCGATCGTGCCGGCCTGCAGGATATCTGGCAGCTTCCCTTCAGGAATGCCGAAGGTGCCGCATATCGCGTCCGACCAGCGACTGCCCCCCATGGTTTCGTACATACCGGTCATTGAAGCGTTGACCGGATCCGTAGCCCAGCGGCCTGTAAGCCTGTGATATACATAGGTGTTGAAATGGGCTACCTTGTAAGCTTTTTCGAAAAGAGCAGGTTCGTTTTCCATAAGCCAGAGAATCGACGTTACGGAAGCTCCGCCTATGAACGGCTGAATACCTGTAATGCTCTGGAATTTCTTTGTGCCCATTTCATCGATTATACGCTGCGACTGATCCTTGCTTCTCCTGTCCAGATGCATGATTATCGGGTAAAGCGCCTCGCCTTCGCTGTCCATAAGCGTTACCGACGGGGAAAAGGTATCGAACGATACCAGTTCTATTTTGTCCGCATAACCGGATAGCTCCCTTATCCCGCGGCACATTGCCGATATGGCGGTTTCGGCGTCAAGCTCCACCCAGTTTTGATTGCGTATGCGATACTGGTATTCTACCTTGAGCGATTTCACCACCCGTAGATCCCTCTCGAGCAGGGCTAATTTCAGGGATGATGTCCCAAAATCCATCGAAAGTATGTACATGTATAAAATCTCCTTTACCTGCTAATACCGGACTATGTAATTTATTTTGCCTCACTTTCGGAAATCCTGCAATATCAATGTCAAGTTTTCTTGTAAATATTACATTGACAAAATTATTCAGCTATAGTATCTTGATCTTAATAGTTGCGTCCGCAACTATATGGAGGCATCATATGGGAGCATTGATGAAATACATAAACCGCATATCGCGTTGTTCTATATTGTTCAAAAGCGGTAAACTCGAACACGAGGGCCTCAATGCCTATCAGCACGTATATATCAGGAATATCTGCCGAGAGCCCGGTATTTCTCAGGATTGCCTGGCCAAATCGATCTATGTCAACAAAAGCAACGTTACGCGCCAGCTCGCACTGCTCGAGCAGAACGGCTTCATCTACAGAACCCCCAGCGATAAGGACAAACGTGTCATGCAGGTCTTCCCCTCTCAAAAAGCGCTCGATATACTGCCCGCGGTGAAAAGGCTATCCGCCGAGTGGGAGGACTATATCACATCCGATCTTACCGAAGATGAGAGGAGCTTTTTCCTTTCAATACTTGAACGTATGATGGCGAAAGCCGCGGAAAAGGTGAACGAAGAAGTCTACAAGGAAGAGAAAGAAGACGACTGATGGGAAAAATTCTGACCTATATAAAGCCCTACGTACCTAAGATGATACTGGGGCTGATAATTAAATTCACCGGTACCATAATGGACCTTTTGCTGCCATGGATCCTTTCCTACACCATCGACGAAATAGTTCCGCAGAAAAACGTTACGCTCGTTTTCATTTGGGGCTTCATTATGATATTGTGCGCGGTAGCTGCGCTCGTCACCAACATCATTGCCAACAGGATGGCCTCGAAGGTAGCGAGGGATACTACTCAGGCCATACGCCACGACCTCTTTGAAAAAATATCATATCTGTCCTGCCGGCAGATCGATGAATTCACCATTCCCTCGCTCGAATCGCGGCTGACATCGGATACCTACAACATACACCAGATGGTCGGAATGATGCAGCGGCTGGGTGTTCGCGCGCCGATCCTGCTGCTGGGCGGTATCATAATAACCCTGATGCTCGAGCCCGTACTGTCGCTGATCATGATACTGACGCTCCCATTCATAGGACTGCTCGTATATCTCGTGTCCAAAAAAAGCATACCGCTGTACACTTCGCTGCAGCGTTCAGTAGACGTACTCGTAAGAACCGTCCGTGAAAACATAACCGGAATCCGCGTCATCAAGGCATTGTCTAAAACCGCGTATGAGAAGAACCGCTTTTTTGAAGTAAATTCAAATGTAGTCAAAAACGAAAAGAAAGCTGCCGTTACTATGGCGCTGACCAACCCCGTGATGAACCTGCTGCTCAATCTGGGGCTCACTCTTGTCATCGTAGCCGGTGCCTGGAGGATCAACGCAGGCCTCACGCAATCCGGCGAAATCATAGCATTCCTGACGTATTTCACGCTTATTTCAAACGCCATGCTCTCCGTCACGCGCATGTTCGTCATCTATTCGAAGGGCAGCGCTTCAGCCGAAAGGATACGTCAGGTGCTGGAAACCCCCGAGGACCTGGCGCTCGGGCCGAAAGATCACGTAGATAACGGATACCATGTTACTTTTGAAAACGTATCCTTTAAATATCACAAAGGCGAAAGCAGCAAAAGCTGCATCGAGGATATCAGCTTTGCGCTTAAAAAGGGAGAAACGCTTGGAATCATAGGCGCCACAGGCAGCGGAAAAAGCACGATTATCCGCCTGCTGATGCGCCTGTATGATCCTGACAAAGGCCGTATCCGCATATCGGGGGACGACGTCAGGTGCATTCCTGAAAAGGAGCTGCATACTATGTTCGGCACTGTATTTCAGAATGATTTCCTCTACGCCGATACCATAGAATCTAATATAGCTTTCGGACGCGAACCCGGCGAGGGGCAGCTGGAACTGGCGATCAGCTGCGCGCAGGCCGGGGAATTCATAGATAACCTGCCCGAAGGGCGCGGGCACCTGCTCACGATGAAAGGTTCCAACCTCAGCGGCGGGCAGAAGCAAAGGGTCCTTATATCACGCGCTCTCGCTGCAAAGCCTGAGATCCTTATCCTTGACGACTCATCGAGCGCACTGGACTACAAGACCGACTCCCTTTTGAGGAAAGCGCTTGCCGATAGTTTTAAAGATACCACAACCATAATAATAGCCCAACGTACAAGCTCCATAATGCATGCTGACCACATACTCATCCTTGAAGACGGCAAGGCCCTCGGATACGGGACACATGAGGAACTGCTCGGAAGCTGCGACGTGTACAGGGAGATCTGTACATCACAGATGGGAGGCGGAGCAATTGCCTGATCCAATGAAAGAGAAGCATAAGGTCACGTTCAAGGAGAGCAAAAGGATCATGGCGCGGCTGTGGAAATACCTTTACCGGTATAAATGGCTGGGACTGCTTGCCGTGGCGCTTTCGGTCTCCAGCAACCTGCTCGCGCTTGTCGGCCCGCTGCTTTCGGGCTACGCCATAGATGCCATCGGCATAAAGGCCGGAATGGCACAGTTCGGCAGGGTATTTTACTACTGTGCTCTGATGGTGATATTCTATGTTTTTTCGTCCATACTTTCTTATGCACTGTCAGTTCTGATGATCAACCTCAGCCAGAAGGTCGTTTTACAGATGCGCAGCGACGTTTTCAACAGGCTGGCGGAGCTTCCCGTGCGCTATTTTGACGGTCACCAGACAGGAGAGATCATCAGCCGCATACAATACGACATAGATACGGTCAACGCTTCGCTCTCCACTGACCTGCTTCAGATATTCACGAGTATCATAACAGTCGTCGGCTCGTTGATTATGATGCTTCTTATCTCGCCCGTACTGGTGCTCGTTTTCGCCTTCACAATCCCTATTTCAGTATTCCTGACAAAATACATGACCGGCAAGGTACGTCCGCTGTTCAGGAAACGTTCCGCGAAGCTCGGCGAACTGAACGGCTTTGTGGAAGAGATAATATCGGGTCAAAAAACGATAAAGGTCTATAATCAGGAACAATCGACCATCCGTCGATTTGACGTCAAAAACACCGAGGCGGTCGACAGTTACTACAACGCGGACTATTACGGCAGTATGGCCGGGCCTTCCATCAACTTCATAAACAACCTGTCCCTCGCCCTCATCAGCGTGTTCGGAGCGCTCCTCTACCTGTTCGGGCGCCTGACTATCGGGAATCTGTCGTCCTTCGTACTATACTCGCGCAAGTTTTCCGGTCCGATAAACGAGACGGCAAACATCATAAGCGAGCTGCAGTCCTCCTTTGCAGCTGCAGAACGAATATTCAGGCTGATGGATGAAGATCCGGAACCGAAGGACGCCGAGGGTGCGGCAGTGCTTCATGATATCGACGGAGAAGTGGAGATAAAAGATGTGGATTTCGGTTATACGCCGGGAAGGCCAGTTATCCGCGGTCTCAATATAAATGCCGGCCAGGGCGGCCTTGTCGCGGTAGTCGGTCCGACGGGCGCCGGAAAGACCACAATCATAAACCTGCTTATGCGCTTCTACGACCCTGACAGCGGTATGATTAAAATAGACGGCAGCAATATCCGGGAGGTAACGCGTAAAAGCCTGCGGCTGTCCTATTCAATGGTTCTTCAGGATACCTGGCTTTTTTACGGAACTATTTATGAAAACATAGCTTACGGCAAAAAGGGAGCAACAATGGATGAGGTCGTCGAAGCGGCCAAGGCTGCAAGGATTCATAATTACATCATGCAGCTGCCGGAGGGCTACAATACCATACTGAGCGACGACGGAATAAACATTTCACAGGGACAGAAGCAGCTTCTCACGATTGCAAGGGCGATGCTCCTCGATTCGAAAATGCTGATACTCGACGAGGCCACCTCCAATGTCGACACACGTACGGAGCAGCAGATACAGAAGGCAATGCGCAGGCTGATGCAGGGCAGAACCTGCTTTGTCATAGCTCACCGGCTTTCTACCATACAAAATGCCGACACCATCCTTGTCGTTAAGGACGGCAAGATAGTCGAGCAGGGAAACCATGAGGAGCTCATGAAACAGAACCGCGTCTACGCGGAGCTGTACAATTCGCAGTTTCAGTAGGGATGGGGGTGAATATTTGCCACATTAGTTGAAAAAATGAACATTGGAGTTATCTAAAACAAAAATCTTATGTTCATATTCCTTACCCCTGAAAAGTTCATTTTTAAACTGCCCCTTAAAACTAAAACCCAACTTTTCCGCAAGCGAAGCTGAACGATGATTATCAGGATAGATACATGCGTTTATCCTTCTGATTTTCATTTCGCTGAATGCAAATGATATTATCGCTTTCATTGCTTCATTCATATAGCCCTTACCCCAATATACCGTTTTGAGGTCATAACCTACATCGCATGTGCCTATTTCCTTATCCCAGCAGTGAAAGCCGCACGTGCCTATTTTTGTTCCATCGTCTTTTTTGACAAGAATCCATCGATGTTGACATCTTGCCTCAGGCTGTATGTAAAAATCAATAATCTCGTCTGCACCTTGAATATCAACAAGCGGTTCGGCATCGAAAAGGAATTTATTAACCTCATCATCAGAGAACTGGCTGAATATAAACTCTCTATCATCTGACGATATGTTTTTTAGTAATAACCTATCTGTTTCAAGTTCTCGAAATAGCATAGTACAACCTCCGCTCATATAAAGAATGTGTATTACTGATACCAGACAAGAGTTTAGTTCTGTTGCGTATTTATTTATATCAGTTTGAACATTTTCATATAATTCTTTTGGTCTTTTGTATGAATATATCCATGTTGTTCGTAGAACCTATGTGCATTAACCCTACTTGGATGCGTTAATAATTTAATTCCGGAAAATCTATTGTTAATTACCCAATCTTCAAGGTGCCCAATCAACATACTACCGACTCCATTATCTCTATACTTTTCTTTCACTACAAACCCTAAAACGTTTATCAACGAATCCGAAAACAGCAATTCATATGGGCTTCCATGAATATATCCTATTACCTCATCATTTTGTTCACTAACGAAAATGATATCTTTTGTATTCTGTAGAATATAATCAATCCGTTCTTTTACTTTTTCTGCTGAAAATTGATGTAGTTTGGGGTTAAGTTCTTGATTAAGTAAATAAATATCGTTATAATCCGATGTTCTAATTTCTCTAATATTTATTCCCTGCATTTTCTATTTCCTCATTTTTCAAAAACATAACCTTAAACTGAAGTGAGCGTTTCTAAGTTTCATACAATAATCCATGTGACTCCCCCTACAACCCCTAAGTCATTTAAGCCCGCAATATATGAAGTATGCAAATTAAAGGTTATGCTTACCATTTATAGTGCTATTCTTTTGTAATAATATGTTGAATACCAATTATGCTTCTTGATAATTTAGTTTTAAAAAACTCAGGATATATGTTAATGCTGTCTAAACCTTCAACAGGCAGCCAGTGTAAATGTTCTTTAGCACCTTGTTCTCCAAAACTTTTACATACAAAATCCATATTTTGGTTTACTTTCATTAGGTAGAAAAGAGCAATTTCATGATAATGCTCCCTTGTTACTTCTTCATGAAAAAAATGTTCATGAAGAAACACTAATCTATCAATTTCTAGTTTAATGCCTGTTTCCTCATATGTCTCACGGACAACGGCTTCTTCGGAAGTTTCATTTAATTTTACTCTTCCACCAACTGAATAATAATAAGGCGCACTATCATTTTTAACCATAAGCAATTTGTTGTCTTTAATAATAATTGCCCCAACCCTATAGTTAAATCTGCCTTGGCTTGTTTTAAATACTAAATCTTGTCCTTCCACAAATATCCTCCTGCTGATTATAATTATAAATAATCTTAAGTCGCACTTTATAACGAGTGCGAACTTACACATCTAATATCGGCCAAGGAATTCCCTTATTTATTATAAACAACATATATACAATAAGAATCTAATATGGATTTCGGACAGTTTACGTTTCCTTTGTCAGAGAAGTAAATCAACTTTACACTGTGCTTATTCTACTGTATCAATCAAGAACCTCAAAAGTGAACTCACAAGGCTTCTCGCCGTTTGTATTGAGTGGAGATGAGTTGATTTCTTTCAATCTCAGTTTTACTCCCAAAGCGTTTTGATAATGATATAAAAAGTGCCCTGCACAACAACCGCAGTATGTAGGCGAGACGGAAAACGGCTGTTTCAACTTTTTGATCGAACCGCAGGAACAGGTGTGCCTACCTGTGTGAACGCCATTTTGGTCGCTGAATGTAATTGTAAATGTACCATCATCGTTTAGACAAGGCGACATCATATATTGAATATTTGATATTAACGCAAGTTTTTCAGGAAGAGTCTTACCCACGTGTTCTTTGGCAAATGCCTTACAGTCTTTGTCACGTTGACCGCTCTTACAGCAACCCTGTTTTTCCATAATCGAAAGACATTGCTCCTTCGTCAGCAACTCATCCATTTTGTCAATCAAAGAAATAATATTGGTTGGATTGTTGCAGTCGGCTTCAAAGTCCATCTGTGCCATAATTTTATCGCTGATTTTCTGTTTTTTCATTGTATCTCTAATCTTTTTCAAAGTCGGCATTTCTATATCCTCACAAATATAAATAATTTTCAGTTCCCACTTTCTTACTGATATGCAACATAGTATCAATAATTTCCCATATAGTCAAACGATTGTTAAGACAGATCCGTCCAGCCTCTGCCATATCAATTTCATGCATTGCAGGTAGCCACTATATCAGCACCGGTACCCAGAACGTTCACCAGCAGGATGTCACCAATCTTTACCGGAGAGTGAGCCTCGATACGGTTGATCTCCTTCATGCATTCCATAACCAGCGCCTTGGGAACAGGTTTGTCGGTTTTAACGGAAATCAAAGGCACCGGACCATTGACTACCCTTACAGTGGATGTGATCACCCTCATGGGAGCGATACATTCCGTTTCGGCATAGTTTTTCCCTCTTTTGCAGCCAAAACCTTTCGTTTCCGCTATCGTGCCGTCCTCCATGGTCACGCTTATACTACAGCCCAGCGGACAGATTATACAGGTAAGCATTTTGTTTTCGCGTTCGCTCATACCAGACCTCTTTTCCTCCTTTCCTTATTTCCTAAATCTCACCCTTTGTCTCCTTTGCCTCCTTATCCCCCAAAGTCCTGATACCAATTTCAAGCACTTCAGAATTGATGCTTCGGATGATTTCGGATTTAAGCCTTATACTTTCCATTTCCCCCGGAGAAACTACCTTTTTCCTCACAGAGCAGACCGCTCTTCCGCCCGCTCTTGCTTCCAGCACAACATCCCGGTAATTGCCCGCGACCCTGAAAAACAGGCTGACATCGTTCTTGCAGCTTCTCCGTACGAACTGGGGTATAATGCATCTAACCCCGTATCCCGCATGGATCTTGAGAACTTCCGGGATTTTCTCCCCCAATCCTGCCCCTGATTCTGCCCCCGATACTGCCCCTGATCCTGCTCCTGATTCTGCCCGAGATTCTGCTCCGGATTCTGCCCCCAATCCTCCTTCCGGTCCATCCCCCGCTTTTCTCGATAGATATTCCGCGGCGCTTTTCCCGGCAAGGTAACCCTCCTGCGTCACATAGTCCACCAGGTCGTGCACGTAGACTACATTACCGCAAGCGAATATTCCTTCCGCCGAGGTCTGGCAGGCTTCGTCCACAAAAGGGCCTGATGTCGCGGGGTCCAGCTCTATCGAAGCCATCTTCGACAACTCATTTTCCGGTATCAATCCGACCGAGAGCAAAAGGGTATCGCACTCCACATACTCATTTGTTCCCGGGACAGGTCTGCCCGATTTGTCTACCTCAGCTACCGTAACCCCCTCGAGCCTTTCCCTTCCGTGTATTTCAACCACCGTGTGGCTAAGGCGCAGCGGTATGCCAAAATCCTCAAGGCACTGCATGATGTTCCTTTTCAAGCCTCCCGAATAAGGCATAAGCTCGCACACCATCTTGACCTCAGCGCCCTCCAAAGTCATCCTTCGCGCCATTATAAGGCCAATATCTCCGGAGCCGAGTATAACCACCTTTTTCCCAGGCATATACCCCTCCATATTGACAAACCGCTGGGCTGTTCCAGCAGTATAAATTCCTGCAGGACGTGTGCCCGGAATATTGAGCGCGCCCCTCGGTCTTTCCCTGCAGCCCATTGCGAGGATCAGAGCACGCGCCTTGAATGATATAAGTCCCTCCGCGCTGTTGACCGCGCTTACGAGCTTATCGGAGGTTATCCCGATAACCATTGTCTCAAGCTTGATATCGATCCCCAGTTCCATAACCTGTTTTGTAAATCTCTCGGCGTACTCGGGCCCTGTAAGCTCCTCGCCGAAAAGCTGCAGTCCGAAGCCGCTGTGGACGCATTGCTTAAGTATACCGCCAAGACTCCGGTCGCGCTCGAGCAGAACTATTTTCCTTACTCCGTTCCGGTAAGCTTCGATTGCTGCCGCCAGCCCGCCCGGGCCCCCGCCGATGATAGCAAGTTCGACTTCTCTCATTTACTGGACCCCCTTTGTTTTGCCCGTGAGCAATATAGAACCGCCCTCGTTTTTCCTTACTTCCTGCATCGGAATGCCGCATTCCCTGGAAATTATCTCCGCGATCCTCGGTGTGCAGAAGCCTCCCTGGCAACGGCCCATTCCCGATCGGGTCCTCCGTTTGACGGCGTCGACGCTCTTCGCTCCGGCAGGCCGCCTTATTGCCTCGACTATTTCGGCTTCCGTGACCAATTCGCAGCGGCAGACCACGTTGCCATAGAGGTGGTTATCCCTTATCAGAGCCTCTCTTTCCTCATCAGTGGCGTCACTGAACCTGGCTATCGGCTTTCTTACCGGATCAAAAAATTTCTTAGGGACCAGTTCCAGGCCTTCGACCTTCAGTATGTCTCTAATGTACAGAGCGATTGCGGGGGCCGACGTAAGCCCAGGTGAATCTATGCCTGCCGCATTTATGAACCTTCTGTTCTTCATTGACGGGCCTATTATGAAATCTCCTGTGGAAGGTACCGTCCTCAAACCTGCGAAAGATGTGACGACCTGCCTGAGGTTTATCCCGGGCACGGATTTCAACGCTCCATCGGTAACGTTTTCCATTCCGGACGCCGTAGTACTCAGATCCTCCCTGTCCTCGATGTCCCCGGCGCTCGGACCGATCAGCAGGTTTCCGTCCGCCGTAGGCGTCACCAGTATCCCCTTCCCCAGTGCGGCAGGCGTTTGGAATATCACCGAGTGCACCTGATGGCCCTGTTCTTTGTCAAGCAGCAGGTATTCACCCTTCCTCGGCCTTATACTGAAATGGTCGTCTCCTATCATCTCAGAAAGCTTGTCGGAGTATATTCCGGCGGCATTTATCACAAATCTGCTCCAGATGGGGCCACGTGCGGTATTTATGGTGAAAACGCCTCCGGCGCCGTCATATCCCCCGGCGCCGATATATCCGTGATTTCCGTGATATACGCCACAATCACCACATTCGTCATGTCCGCTATTTACATCATGTCCGCCATAGCCGTCGTATGAGATACCAATGACCCTGGCGCCTGTTATAAGCTCGGTGCCGTTTGCTACAGCATTTTCCAGGCCTGCATATGTAAGCTCATAGGGGTTTGTGATACCCGCCGAAGGAGCATGAAGCGCACCAACGACTTTCGCCGATATATTCGGTTCCATTTTCAGGACCTCATCACCGGAGTTCAGGATTTTCATATCCGGAACGCCATTATCCAAACCTCTCGAATAAAGCTTTCTGACAGTCTCCATACCTTCCTCAGAAAAGGCCAGAACAAGCGAACCTATCCTTTTGAAGGGAACGCCAAGTTCCTTGGTTACCTCTCCGAACAGACCGTTTCCCCTGACGTTCAAAAGCGCCTTCAGGGTGCCGGGCATAGCGTCGTATCCGGCATGGACGATACCGCTGTTTGCCTTGCTGCTCCCCGTTGCAGCATCCGATGCCGCTTCCAGTACACAGATCCGGATATCATACCGCGAGAGTTCTCTGGCTGTCAGCGCGCCGACTACTCCTGCTCCGATTATTGCTGCGTCATATATCACTTTTACCACCCCTCTGTTATATATGATTTGTCGTAAAAAAAATCGCATCCCAACAGGGGCAAAAAACCCATGTATAAGTGCGACTCCAATTCTCATACAACGATCCCGGATATTTTATGAAATAATCAGCTTGGATCGTTTTCGTCAAGGTATACCCTCGTGACCCGCGTGCTGTTCCCGGACTCAATATCCTTCTTTGACGCCTTTTCTCCGAATTTCCTGTCGTTGTATCCGGTGGCGACAGTCGGCTCCTTCGGCTTTTCTTTATACTTCCTTTTATCCATATTATCCGCTTCCTTTGCTATTCAGCCACAAGCTGTAGAATTCCTGTCCAATATTTTGTACACTTTTCAAGAATTAATTAATCCACCTCAAGACAGTTTGCCTAACTTCACGATCTACTGTAAAATATTCCTTGTAAAGAGTCAGTTGCAATCGTCATTCGGTGGGCGGTGAAGATTTCAGGTTTCGCTTACGGGATATACAATCGGACCGGTGCTCCGACGTACAATCGGACCGATGCTCCGATTCCGACAAAGGAGAGTGTATGTATAAAATACTGATCGTAGAGGACGACGCCGTCATCGCGCGCGTCGTTAACGAGTATCTGAACCGCTGGGGCTACGAAGTGCGGTGTGTCGAGGATTTCAGCAAGGTACTCGAGGATTTCATCAAATATGAACCGCAGCTGGTGCTGATGGACGTCGCTCTTCCCTTTTACAACGGCTACTACTGGTGTGCCGAGATACGCAAGCTTTCCCGCGCTCCGTTGATCTTCATATCCTCGGCAGGAGACAACATGAATATCGTAATGGCGGTTAACATGGGCGGGGATGACTTCGTGCCGAAGCCATTCGACCTCGAGGTCCTGCGGGCCAAGATACAGGCGGTGCTGCGCCGTACCTACGCTTACAATGAGCAGGCGGCCTGGCTCGAATACAAGGGTGTCCTCTTCAATACCCTGGACGGATCGATAACGTATCAGGGTACAAAGCTCGAACTTACAAGGAATGAATTCAGGATAATGCAGCTGCTGTTTGAAAACATAGGGAAAACGGTGTCGCGGGAGATGATCATGAAAAGGCTGTGGGACGATAATTGCTTTATCGACGACAACACACTGACCGTCAACATGAACCGGCTTCGCCGAAAACTGGAGGAGGCCTCCATCATGGACCTCATACATACAAAAAAGGGTATGGGCTACCTGATAGGCGGAGAGTGAGGTGAGGGACAGTATGAATCCAAATACCGGAACATTACTGCTCCGATACATCCGCTCCAAACTGAAGAGCATTGGGCTGTTCCTGCTCTGTATGCTGGTGTTTTTTGCAATCTGCCTGCTTTACCAGTTGGAAAATATTCCGAAGCTGCTATATGCCTTCTTCCTCTGGACTTTTATCGGTCTGTGCTACGGGGCCGGTGATTTTATCCGTTTTGTAAAAAAAACAAGGGCACTGCATACGGCTTTAATAAATATCGAAAACATGCATTACATACTGCCTTCGCCCGACGGCGCCATCGAACGGCAATACCGGGAGCTGCTCGACTTTATGCTTGACGAACGCAGGCGGCTGTTGTCCCGCACAAATATAAGGGACGCGGATATGGACGATTATTACACTATGTGGGCGCACCAGATCAAGGTCCCCATCGCGGCGATGAGGCTGCTGCTGCAGAACGCGGAGAGCCATGCCGCAGAATCGGGAGCGGGAAGAGACACGGAAATACCGGATACAGAGGCGAATGATAAGGCCGGAAGGCCGGAAACAGGTGATACGAAGCCTTACGTAACCGCAACTAGATACAACAGGCTGCTTTCCGAAGAGCTTTTCAGGATCGAGCAGTATGTCGAAATGGTGCTGTATTATCAGAGGCTTGACAGTATCAATTCCGATTTCCTATTCAAGGAATACGACCTGCGCGATATAGTTAACCAGACTGTTAGGAAGCACTCCATGTTTTTCATCAACAGCAGGCTGTCACTTGATATGGAGGACTTCAGCTGCAAAGTGGTAACAGATGAAAAATGGCTGCAGTTCGTTATAGGGCAGGTCCTGTCGAACGCCTTGAAGTATACCCAGCGCGGCAGCATTGCTATTCGCCTTGAGAAAGCACAGGCAAGTTCTACTGAGAAAGCACAGGAAGTTGATCGGGAAAATTACCCTGAAAGCGCCCTGAAACCCGCCCCGACAGCTCCAAAAACCGCTCTGAAAAATACTTTTGAGAATGCCCCCGGGCTCGCCAGGCTTATCATCGAAGATACCGGTATCGGCATCAGGCCGGAGGATCTGCCCCGCGTGTTCGAACGCGGCTTTACGGGCTATAACGGCAGGCTCGACAAGAAGTCTACGGGCATCGGCCTTTATCTAAGCAAAAAAATACTCGAAAAGTTGTCCCATACCATAGAAGTGGCCTCGGAAGCCGGGAAGGGTACATGTGTGACCATAGGTTTCGTTCTTACAAAAATGTAAGTTTGGCAGGGCAAATGTAAGGCAGCCTTATGGCAGAGCCGTGTCCCGCCGGGCTAAAATGGTAGCATGAAAGTAATGACGAAAGTTTTGAAAGGACTAATACTATGGCACTTCTTGAGGTCAACAATCTGAAAAAGGTATATAGCACACGCCTCGGCGGAAATAAGGTCCAGGCTCTTGACGGTGTTACCTTCTCCGTCGAGCAGGGCGAATACGTTGCAATAATGGGTGAATCCGGCTCAGGCAAAACGACGCTTCTGAATATTCTGGCGTCCATCGACCGGTCTACAAGCGGACAGGTGCTGCTGGAGGGCAGGGATCTGGCCGCCATCCGTCAGGGAGAGCTTGCCGCGTTCCGCCGCGACAATCTGGGCTTCGTATTCCAGGATTTCAACCTGCTCGATACCTTTACACTGCAGGATAATATCTTCCTTCCCCTGGTACTGGCCGGGAAACCGCTTGAAGAAATGAAAAAGAGGCTCGAGCCGCTCGCGAGAAAGCTTGGCATCGAAGAGCTGCTGCAAAAATACCCGTACGAAGTCTCGGGCGGCGAAAAGCAGCGCGCCGCTACAGCAAGGGCTCTCATTACCCATCCAAAAATTGTGCTGGCCGACGAGCCCACGGGCGCGCTGGATTCCAAGGCATCCGCGAGGCTATTGAAGCTGTTTGCCGAAATAAACGCGGAAGGTCAGACGATCCTGATGGTAACCCACAGTACACAGGCGGCAAGCCACGCGGGCAGGGTTCTGTTCATCAAGGACGGCATAGTATTCCACCAGCTATACCGCGGCAACTCCTCCAATGAAGAGATGTACACGACGATATCCGATGCCCTGACCATACTTCAGACAGGGGGCAGGAAACATGAATAAGTTCATACTTCTGCCAAAGCTGTCGGTCATGGGGATAAGGAAGAACGGGAATGCATATTTTCCCTATATACTGGCCGGAATCTTCTCGGTTTTTGTTTTCTTCGTTTTTACATCGATTCTCAATAACGACATAGTCAAAACTCTTCCGCGCAGCGCTTATGCATGGTTGCTCCTGGAGGTCGGACAGGTACTGCTCGGCTTGATCCTGCTGCCCTTCATCCTTTATACGAACAGCTTCCTGATCAAGCGCAGGAAGAAGGAGCTCGGGCTTTACAGCGTGCTGGGGCTCGATAAAAAGCATATAGCCGTCATGATGTTCTGGGAAACACTGATCATATTTATAATTATCATGGTAGGCGGAGTACTGTTCGGACTCGTTTTTTCAAAGCTTATATTTCTGACGCTTCTGAATATGTCCGGTCTGCCCGTCACTGCCTCATTTACGTTCAGCATCAAGGCCCTTGACCAGACATTTATCTACTTCCTTGTTGTATATTTGCTCAATTTGATCGTCAATGTCGTTCATGTCTTCAGGACGAACCCCAACGAACTGATCAGGGAGCCGAAAAAAGGCGACAAGGAACCGAAGCATCTATGGTTCACGGCTCTACTGGGCATTACGCTTATCGGCGCGGGCTATGCCATAGCTATTCCGGCCAAGGTAGATTCAAATATCTTTGTGAATTTTCTGTTCGCCGTAGCACTTGTCTCCTACGGTACTCATTATTTTTTCAAGGCAAGCCTGCTTGCGCTGCTGAAAATACTGAAAAAGAGTAACGGCTTTTATTACCGTAAATCGAATTATGTCACGGTTTCAGGTATGCTGCACAGGCTTAAGAAAAGCGCCTCGAGCCTGTCCAACATTTGCATCTTCGGCACGATGACCATCGTCACACTACTGTGCACGCTTTCCGTCTGGCAGGGTAATGCCGGAATACTTAAGCACCAATACCCCTACGACGTTATTCTGAATTACAATACTATCAGCTTCCAGGCCGCAGACAGTCTGGAAAACAAACTGCAGGAGCAGGCAAAGGCCTCCAACGTCGGGATGATAAACAAAGCCGGGTTCACCTACCAGAAGCTGCATGTGGATAAGACCGGCAATACCTTCGTAATGCAAAGCCCGAAGCACCCGCTGGCCAAAAGGTATGCAATCAAATTGATTACGCTCGACGATTACAACAGTATTGAAAACGCCAATGAAACGCTTGCGGAAAAGGAAGTGCTCATATTCGCGACAGGTGCGGACTTCGGCTATGACAAGGTCATCCTGGGCAAGGACTCCTACAGTGTCAAAAAAGAGCTCGATTCCGTAGTGTTTTACAGCAAGGCCACCAACGATACCTTCGGACAGGATTACTACCTGATCGTAAAAGATGCCTCGGTGATGGACAAATTGCGGTCGGATTTCAAAAGCGTTGCTGAAAATGACCGCATACTGTCCGTCCGTTTCAACCTTTCGGGCGCTGAAAAAGACAGAATGGCATTCATAAGCGGCATCGTAGCCTGGAGCAAAGCGCAGCCCGGCTTCAACAGCGTCATCGACGGTATCAACGGCAGGCAGGAAACATCCTCTATGAACGGCGGCCTATTGTTCATAGGTATATTCTTCAGCCTCATCTTCACAATGTGCCTTATCCTGATCATGTACTACAAGCAGATCACGGAAGGGTACGACGACCGCGACAATTTCGACATCATGCAGAAGGTCGGAATGAGCGACGCCGAGGTCAGGGGTACGATCAAAAAGCAGATACTGATGGTCTTCTTCATGCCTCTGCTCGTCGCGATACTGCACACCATGGCCGGTTTCAACATGATATCGGGCCTGCTGGGGGCAGTTTACCTCTATGACACAAGGCTCATCATAATGTGCGGCCTGATCGTAGCTGTCCTGTTCGCGATACTTTACGGCTTAAGCTACAACATAACCTCCAGAACGTACTACAACATTGTCAGGAAGATGAACGACAATGAAATTGCCGGGCACCTGGACGGGTGATTGAATTGTACATGAATCGAACTGGCCGAGACAAAATCCCCCGGCCAGTTTTTTGATACTTTAAAACGCCAATCTGCCGCACGGGAGGATAAAAATGAGACTTTTTGAAATAATGCTACTGGTGTCATCCGCCATTTCCATAATAAATATAATATATACCGGAAATTCACGGTCCGGCGGCCCTGGAGCGCGAAATACCGGGGCTGCGGACTTATGTCCTGAAAATTCGGGAACAGTGAAATCAGGAATGAACAACTTTTGGGTAAGAAACTCATGGGCAAGCTCGAGGCCGGAAAATCAGAAAACCCGGAGCAAGTACAGGAATAATCCTGATTCAGATGACCCCGGAGCTAAGATTGTCCTTCCTGCCTTATCTGCTGCATTTGCTGTATTAAGCATAGTATTTGAAGGTTATCGGCTGTTTATGGTCCCGGCATATCTGCTAGCTACAATTTTGCTCACGTACGGTATTATTAGGACAATTCTGAAAAAAGCGGTCGTACGAACGGTCGGAACCATTTTTCTGATCCTTATGTTTGCAATATCCACTGCAGCAGCGTTACTGTTTCCTGTAATCGACCTGCCAAAACCGACGGGTCCTTACTCCGTGGGAACCACTCTGTTAGCATTTACCGATACATCACGAAAGGAGACGCATACAGTTCCCGGAGAACCCAGAAAAATACCGGTACAAATATGGTACCCTGCTTCTGAATCCGCCGGAAAAGAGCGCGCAAAATGGCTTGGCAATGATAAGATGTGTGAAATATTTGCAAGGTGCAAGCATGTCCCTGATATCCTCGGCCAGCTTAACTTCATCAAGACAAACAGCTATTTGGACGCAGGGCTTTCTTCCAAGGAAGATAAATATCCGGTAATACTTTTTTCCGGAGGAGGCGCAATGTTCAACGGCCAGAACGCTATCCAGATGGAAGAGCTGGCCAGTCACGGTTACGTAGTCTGTGCCGTCGGACATCCCTATGATGACTTCGTATGCATCTATCCGGACGGGTCGGTGGTATCATATGATCCGGAACATCTTTCGGCCCTGGGCGCTGATACCGGCAAAGCTATAAAGGCCGCGAAAAAGAAATACGGTTCAGTCGATAACGACACGGAATTCGATAACAACCCGGAATTCAACAGAGATGTTATTCGCAGCTGCCGCCTCAACAATGCCGATGCCATCCTCTGGGGCGAAGATATGAGCTTTGCGGCAGATGAGCTTTTCAAGCTGAACAGCGGTGATAGTTCAACCGCCGTAAAAAGCCCGGCCGATATCAAAGGTATGTTCAAAGGCAGGCTCGATACGTCAAACCTTGGAATATTCGGCCATTCCTTCGGCGGGGCGGCAGCGGGGGAAGCCTGCCTTCACGATAACAGGTTCAAGGCCTTTGTCAATATGGACGGCTCGCCCTTCGGCACAGCCGTTGACAATGTGATCCGTCAGCCCTTTATGATCCTGACTGTCGGGAAAAACAAGAGAAGAGTAATAGTCGGAGGTTATTCCAAAGACCAGAAAAATTTCATGACAATATATATCGAGGGTGCAGAACATATGAATTTTTCCGATTTCAATAACATTCTGCCCAATATCGGAAAATTGGCAGGAATACTCGGAAACATCAATCCGGACCGTCAAAGGGCTGTTATGAACAATTACATCCTTGCTTTCTTCAACAAGCATCTGAAAGGTGCAACTGAATCGATTGCAGATAGTGTTGCGTCCAAGTATCCCGAAGTTACGGTTGAAAAAAGATAAGGCCGGTGCTTCAACCGGCCTGGCGCTTTGCCATTTGCTTCAGCTCAGCGCTCATACCCTTTATTCCGTTTATCTGCTGCAGTATATCATGCATCCTGCCGTCCTGCTCCTGTATCGAGGCATTGATCTCTTCGACCGCCGCAGTATGCTCTTCGGCAATGCTTGCCAGACTTTCGACCTTGCCTTGTATATCGAAGAACAGTTCTCTCGTTTCTTCAACCATTCCCCTGTTCTTTTTGATATTTTCGTTTATTGTTTCAAAGGTGTCAACCAGTTTTCCAAAATCCCCAAAGGTCCTGCCGGTGAG
The DNA here is from genome assembly GCA_036260935.1 of Clostridia bacterium. Classification (GTDB taxonomy): domain Bacteria; phylum Bacillota; class Clostridia; order Acetivibrionales; family DTU013; genus JAEYOM01. The sequence continues at coordinate 112,398 of DATALQ010000018.1, read as the reverse complement.
CTCGCTGCTGCTGTCTGCCGACATGTTGCCTTTCTGTACTTCCTGAAGCGCCATAGTCGAAGCCTTATTGAGGTTTTCCATTATTTTTTTGATCTCCGCAACCATTTGCTGACTTTGTGTGGCGAGCTTTCTGATCTCTCCGGCCACAACTTCGAAACCCCTGCCCGATTCACCAGCCCGCGCCGACTCTATCGACGCATTCAGTGCAAGCAGGTTTGTCTGCTCCGTTATATTTATAATCCCCGAAAGGAATTTGCCTATTTCCTTCATCTCGCCCTGCAGGTCATTTACAGTGGCAAATGCCGAATTTATGGCACTCCGGACTATTCTTATCTGGCTGTCCAACTCCTGCATGCTGCCAAAACCGTTTCTGACGACAGTCGTCGCGCTGTCGGACATTTCGGACAGGGCTTCGAAATACCTGAAAACCTCGTTCATATTATCCTTGGAACGTATCATCAAATCGTTGATCCTGTTTATATTCTCCGCCTCCTGCTCGATACCGGAGGAAATTTCGTGTATGGTCGTCGCTACAGCCTCACTGTTTTCCTTGGCTGAATGTATGTCCTCGCTCGAAACTGCTATATTGCTGTTCAATGCGACAGATGTACCGTCAATGATATCCATGGTGTTTGTCAATTTGTCCAAAAGCTGCCGGGAGGCCTCTTCGCTGTCCGTTGCCATTTTCACAAGCTCGCTGCCCCATTTTGTCAGGAAAAACACCGAGGTAAAGGTTAAATTCATCAAAAAGAATCTGCTTATGAACTCGTTAATCGAGTTGTCCCTCCCGAGCAGTTGGGCAGGCGCGACTATATAATAAATTACCAGAGCAACATCAAATATTGAAATATAAGCAATGACCATGTCTTTTCTAAAGTAAAGCGCAGTTGTCAGCATGCAGAAGAAAAATATGAAAAACAGCTTTGCCGGTCCATTTTGTATATATAGGAGATAGAACCCCGCAAATACGGGTGCAAGACATATCGCAAGCCCCGCCGGAACGTCGGGGAGAATCCTTGCTCTGTAGAGCAGATAAGCAATGGTGCCGAACAAACAAGCACCGATTATTCCAATGCCGACGGTTATTCCATATTTGATCCCACTTACCGCAAAAGCCTGAAGTATCAGTATTGCGGAGCATGTCAACAGCAGTATGTAATTGAGCCTTGTGATCCTGCCGAAATCGAATTTATTCCGCACCTTATCCATAGTATATTCGTCCCTTCCGGTTTTTAACAAAAGTTGTCTACAAAAGAATATCGGAATATTAACAAAATTTTTTAGCTGGATATAGTTTTTATTTCACCACTCGCCCTGCACCTCGGCGTCCTTATGGTCTATTGAGAAGTTGGCCCTGTCGAAGTAGTTCATACCCGAGCTGCCGAAGGTCGTATCGACGTCTATCCACCTTTTTTCAGAGTCGACCCATACCTGGTTCCAGGCATGATCGCCCCAGGCAGCTCCGCTGTATCCGAGGCCGGTTATGAACCTGACCTTGAGGCTTACTGCGCGGCACATCGAGACATAGAGGCTGGAATAGTCGAAGCATATGCCCCTGCGTGTATCGAATGCCTCGATTGAGCCCGATTTTTCGCCCGCCGGATAGCTTGCTATCCTTTCGGCCTTGGGATAGTCATAATCGATGTTCTTCGAGATCCATTTGTACAGAAGATATGCCTTCTCTTTTTCGTCCTTGGCCTTAACAACTATTTCCCGCGCTTTTTTATCGATCCCGGCGTTGGATTTGACCGCTTCATCGAGAGTAACCCCGTTGAAGTAGTGTATTATCTTGATATTCCCGCCGGAAATCTTCTCAATTGCCTTATCGACGGCTTTAGCCTGATCAAGCGAAACAGAACCGACTGCCGCTTTCCTGAATTCATCTCCCACTATGACGGGGATCTTTTTTGCGATGCTCGAGTTCAGAGCCGGGTAAAGAACACTATTATAAACGAGCTGATACTCCTTCGAACTACTTGCCCAATGTGTAAGCGAAGGCCAATATATGAAGTATGACGAAAAATATATCGCCGTTGCAAGAATCACTGTCGTAACGGCCGCTTTAGGTATCTTCCACAGCGCTCCTATCACTCTTTTCATCACGGGACCGAGCATGCTTACGCCGGAATAAATAAGGTCCGCGGCAGGAATTAGTACATACCTGTATAAAGGCTCCGTTACGAGCCTGACGACGATCAGCATCGCAAACAGCAGTATCGGCACGGCAACTACATATGCCAGCATCGCATTCCCGGACAGCGCCGTTCTGGCCGATTCGGGAAGTATACCGTATATTTGGGACCAGATGCCCCCGTCATGATCGATCAATATTTTCTTTGAAAGGTAAATCGATAATACAAGCCCAAGGATAAGCTCCGCGCTTTCGAGGAGCCCCGTGACGGACCTTCTGACCGTCTCCTTTGAAAACACGCCGAATGCTCCGGCGATGACGGGCAGCACGAACACTGCAATCAAAGCTATTGAAACAAGATTGATATTCGTTATGAATTCCGGCAACCTGCGCCATCTCCCCGTTTACAGCATATTTATAACAAATATACAACAAAACTTACGTTAAATCTACATTTGGGGAAATTTGACACCTGTAACTGCATCGATGCACGGGGTAATAAGCTGCTGAAAATACTCGTCCATTTGAAAAGGAGAGTACGTCATTTTGTTCTCCACCCACCACCTGAGCAGGTTAATCAAAGTGCCGGAAATATGGTTTGCGAGTATAGGCACAGGAACAGCGGGCGTCGAGCCAGGCGCCTTGCAAGGCGACCTGACACCCTCTATCCCGCCTGTCGCCATAAGCTTCCGGCCGAGATAGCCCTCGAGCTTTCTGTTCCAGTAAGATTGCGCCTTCTCAAGGAACAGGTCGGAGCTTTTGCCTTTGAACAGGCCTTTCATAACCCTGCTGTTTTCCCTGATATGCTCAAATAGCTCTCCCACAGGCAGCATCCTGCCTTTCCCGCCATTGTTTCCGATATAGTCCTCTATATACCGGTCGAGCATCGACAACAGGCCTTCTATGCTTGAAAGCAGAAGTTCATCCTTCGTACCGAAGTGAGAGTAGAAAGTCGAACGGCCTACATTGGCACGGTCTATAATGTCCTGCGTAGTGATCCTGTTGTACTGTTTTTCCTGCATCAGTGAAAACAGCGCATCCTGGATCGCCTGACACGTTTTGAGCGATCTCCTGTCCATCCCGGTACCTTTGACACCGGTACCGCGGCCCTTTACGCCGGTACCGGTACCTTTTAGATCGTTCCCGGCACCTTTGGCGCCACCATCTTTCTTTACAGCCATTGCGATATCCTCCTTTTCACAAGTCGAAAATATTCCTTTCCGTTCAATATCTAAAAATGCCCCTCCGGAAACATCTTTCCGGACAATATCGGCAAATTGTTCAGTAACTTACTTTCTCAAAGCTTTGTTTATTTACTTCGCAAGCTTATCTGACTTATAGTAAAACCATACAAAGTGTTCAGTAACGAATAGATTATACATCATTTGTGTGAAAAGGGAAGTGTTAAGGTGTCAACAAATTGTAATGAGCAAGTGAGGCAAGTTGAGCAGGCGAAACAAACAGACCAGGCATTAATCATCCTAAAGGGGGTCAAAAAAACCTTCGTGACCGCAGCCGGTACGTTCAACGCGCTGAAAGGCATCGACATGACGATCGGCAGCGGAGAATTCGTATCGGTCATCGGCAAGTCGGGCAGCGGTAAAACAACCTTGATGAACATGATCGCGGGAGTCGACAGGCCCACCTCCGGCGAGATTCTTGTCGGGGGCATGGCAGTACATGCCATGAACGAAAACCGGATTTCAAAATGGCGAGGCACGAATGTAGGTATCGTATTTCAATTCTTTCAGCTCCTGCCCACACTGTCGGTCATCGAAAACATCATGCTCCCGATGGATCTCTGCAATACTTTTCCGTTGTCCGAACGTAAAAGCCGCGCATTTGGGCTGCTTAAGCTGGTAGGGGTCGAGGATCAGGCGGATAAGCTGCCTTCGGCACTGTCCGGAGGTCAGCAGCAAAGAGCTGCAATAGCACGGGCCATGGCCAACGATCCGGCTGTTATTCTGGCGGATGAACCCACAGGAAACCTGGATACCGCCACTGCAAATGATATATTCGGCCTTTTCATGGAGCTTGTCCGGGCAGGAAAAACACTCATCATCGTAACCCATGACCAGGATATCGCAAGCCGCTGCTCACGCACCATAAGGCTTGCCGACGGTCTGATCGCATGAAGGAGGCAGTGAAATATCAATGACAAGATGGACAAAAGTTTTCAGAGATCTTTCGATTAATAAGATGCGTACTTTTTTTGCAGTATTGGCTATATTTATCGGAGTATTCGGGATCTCAACCGTTGCCGACTCGTATTCCATCCTGCTTCGTGAAATGGACAGGAATTACATTAACACCTCTCCCGCTTCGGCTACTTTGACGACTTCAGCAATAAGCGATGCGGAAATGAAGAGGATTATCGATCTTCCGTATATAAAAGATGCGGAGAGAAGGGGCAGGATAATCGGACGCGTTGAGGTCGGAGAAAACGAGTGGAAGGATATCTGGCTTTTTATTATTAATGACTTTAAGGATGTCCGGCTGGACACCTTTACCCCGGAAAAAGGAAAGGCTGTACCCGATACCGGCGAGATACTGCTGGAACGGAAGGCACTTGCATTAGCAAGGGCTGACCTGGGTCAGACCTTAAACATCAGGATTCCCGGCGGAAGCACAGCAGGCTTGAAATTTACAGGCACCGTACACGCACCTGGGCTCGCACCTGCCTGGATGGAAGGCCACGCTTACGGATTCATTTCACAGGATACATTAAAGCTTCTCGGCGGCGGCTCCACAGGTACGGAACTCAAAATCGCCGTATCAGAGGCTGCGATGAACAGGCAGCATATACGGGACGATGCAAATATGCTCAAATCCTTTCTCGAGAAGGACGGCGTAGCGGTATCGCAGATCGAGGTTCCACAGCCGGGCAGGCACCCTCATTACGACCAGATGGCTGCGTTGCTGTTTCTAATGGAGATCTTCGGTCTGCTTGCTCTCGTTTTGAGCGGGGTATTGGCAGCCAATATAATTTCGGCAATACTCGAACAGCAGACCCGCCAAATCGGGATAATGAAAGCAATCGGCGCAAGTTCGCCGCAAATCGCGTCCCTTTATGGCGGGATGGTAGTGATATTTGCCCTGGCCGCCATTCTCGCCGGCATTCCCGCAGGGGTTTCCGCAGGCAGAGGCTATGCCGTGCTTGCAGCCGGGATATTGAATTTCAGAATATATGACAACAGCATACCGGCCTTCATTTTTGCTGTTGAAGCCACTACAGGCCTTGTCGTTCCGCTGCTTTCAGCCGCGTGGCCGGTCTTCAGGGGCAGCCGCGTGACGGTACAGGAAGCGATCAATGATTATGGTATCAGCCAGAAAAAATACAGCGGCAGGAAAGCAGCCGCCAAGCCCGCACAGGCACACATTACCCGGTTTTTACGCGTTCTTCCCCGGCCATTTCTGATGTCTGTCAGAAATACCTTCAGACGCAAGGGCCGCCTGATATTTACGATGCTTGTCATGGCTGCCGGAGGAACCGGGTTTATCGTTGCATTGAATATTTACGCGTCGATGTACAATACCGTAGAAAAAAAGGTAAACTCTATTGCCTACGATATACAGGTTACATTCGACCACCCTCAGCAGGCGGAAATAATTGAAAAAGTAATAGAAGAAATACCCGGAACAGCGAAGGCCGAGGCCTGGGGAGGAGCCTTTGCCTCACGAATTCACAGAGACGGCAGCTTCGGAAACGGTTTCGGCATTGTCGCGCCGCCTGCGGCTACAAGCCTTATGACAGCTCCCCCTCTTTACAAAGGGAGGTGGCTGGATGCCGGGGATACCGATGCTATTGTAATCAATCAGAGAATTTTATCCGACGAACCGGACATCGAGGTCGGAGACGAGCTTCTGCTCAGGATCGGTCAAACGGAAACAAAATGGCGGGTTGCCGGTATTTCAAACGAATTGGCGGGACGGCCGACGGCTTACGTGAATTACGAATATCTTTCCCGGATCATGAAAACTGAAGGTCTGGCGATGAATGCGGCAGTCGTTCTGGACGAACACGGCTCGGCTGCAGCGCAGATCCCGGCTGAAAAACTGATCGAGGAAAAAATGGCGGAAAGCGGGCATCAAATCAGTTCTCTCATAAAAATAGCGGACTTCCGGAAGTCTATCGAAGATCACCTGGTGGTTATAGCCACATTCCTCATCATTATGTCATTGCTCGTCGTTTTGGTAGGCGGTCTGGGGCTTGCAACCACCGTCAGCATCAATACGATGGAAAGGACGCGGGAGATCGGGGTGATGCGTTCAATGGGAGCGTCGGCGCACTCCGTCACAGGTATCATTGTATCCGAGGGGGTAATTATAGGAATCCTCAGCTGGTTTGTATCGCTGATATTGTCTTGGCCTGTCAGCCGATTTGTCAGCCGGAGCTTCGGATTAATCTTCTTCAAGGCGCCTCTGGAGTTTGCCTTCTCCATACCCGGCATTGTGATCTGGCTTCTGATCGTCATCCTGTTCGCGGCGCTCTCAAGCTTTTACCCATCCCGCAAGGCTTTGCAGATGCCCGTAAGGGATGCCCTCTCATATGAATAAAGGAAAGGAGTGATTGGATTGAAACGAAAAAATGTCGTAAGAGCCCTCATTGCCATCGGGATACTTGCGCTGGCCATAGTGCTGGTACATCTGATCGGCGGCAATATTGCAGCCATGATCAAAGGACACATGGGAATGTAGCGGCGTTTAACACTAATGCGTGTGCCTGTGGAAAGTATCAGGTGTATGCGCGTGCGTATGCACCATTTCCTCATGCACATGAAGATGGGAATGCTCACCGTTCTGCCCCTCTTCGTGGGTATGCGTATGGTGGCCGTCATCGTGCGAATGCCTGTGCTCGTGCTCTATACGTTCGTGCCGGTGGGCATGGGAGTGGTTTTCCTTGAGAATCAGGTAAGCGCCTGCTGCCATAAAGGGTATCGATAATACAAAATTGAACCCCGGCTGCTCCATGAACAATATCAGCGATATCAGCGCCCCGACAAAGGGCGCGGAGCCAAAGAATGCGCTCGCCCTTGCAGCGCCGAGGCTTCGCATCGACAGGATAAAAAGTACGATGCTCGTGCCGTAGCTGATAAATCCCAGCAACAATGCTGCTGCAAAGGTCCCCGGCCCGGGCATGCTGCTTCCGGCGGCCAGTGCGATCATCAGCGATACGGCACCCGCGGCTATGCCTTTGATAGTTACTATCGTCAATGGATTTTTTGCGGAAATATTTCGAGTAAAGTTATTATCTATTCCCCAGAAAAAGCAGGCCAGGATAACTCCCGCCGCACCCGCCGAAAAACCCCAATTCCCGCTTGCGTCCCAGGTCAGTATTATACTGGCCAGCGTTATCAATGCGACTGCAGACCACACTCGTTTCCCCAATGTTTCTTTAAAAGCAGCCGCCGCGATAATGCTCGTGGCAACCGCCTCAAAATTGAGAAGCAGTGAGGCTGTAGCAGCGGGAGTGTTTTTGAGGCTTATCATAAGGATCACCGGCGCTGCCACTCCACCCGCGAGTATGGCGACGGTAAGCCAGGGGATATCCTTTTTAACCAGCGATGCTTCCTTTTCAATATTCTTAATAATTGCCTTCCGAATCATACCGGCAATAAGCAGCCCGAAGCCGCATCCAAGATACAGCAGCGAGGCCAGCAGTACCGGTTCGACGTCATTCAGCAGCAGTTTCGATATCGGGGCGCTCACGCCGAACAGTACGGCAGCCAGTAAAGCCTGAAGCTTGGGGTACAGGTTTTTCAACATGAAGATCACCATCACTTCAACAATCATTCTATATAATTATATCCGCTGTCACCTGAATAATCAAAGCATCCCTGATTTTTTTCCAGAACATTTGTTCTTGGAATATATTGGGAAATAATGTAGAATGAAATTGATAAATCATGTTTCATGACATGACAGGTTGTCGAGAAGTGTATTGGGAGGTTTTATATGAAAGAATTAAAAGGATTTTTCTGCCTGGCGCTGTTGATTTCCCTGTTTGCGGCCATTTCCCTGAAAGCCGCCGCCGCTGACAAAATCAAAATGGAAGATACCCAGCGACCTGTGGCGCCGAAGGAGCTGCTTGTCACAGGAAAGACCTGCACTTCGGTCTCGCTGAGCTGGTCAGGCGCATCTGATAACGTCAGGGTAAAGGGCTATTACGTTTACCGCGACGGAAAGAAGATAATCACTACGTCGGAGACAAATTATAAAAATTCGGAACTGGTGCCGGGAAGAAAATATACATTCGAGGTAAAGGCATATGATGCCGCAGGCAACATATCGACAAACAGCTCATGGGCAGCTGCCTTTACCGATTCGGATACTCAGCCCCCGACCATACCCGGGAGTCTTTCCGTGTCCGCCCGCGATAATACCTCGGTCACCGTCTCGTGGAGTCCTTCCACGGACAATACCGGTCTAAAGGGGTATGTAGTATATAAAAACGGCGGCAGAGTGGCGTCAACGACCGGGACAGGCTATACTGTAAAAAGACTTTTGCCCGGCACGACATATACCTTCTTTGTGAAGGCGTATGATAAAACAGGCAATTACTCAGATCAGAGCTGCAGCGTTCAGGGAATGACACTTCCCGACACTAAAGCGCCTGACAGACCTTTCGGACTCAAGGGAACATCGGTCACCGGGACTCAGATAACTCTGATGTGGTCGCCTTCACCGGATAATGTCAAAGTAAAAAGGTATGAGGTCTACTGCGATGGTGAAAAGAAAGGTTCTCCGGCCAAAACGGTCTTCACCTCGAGGAATCTTGTACCGGGTAAAAACTATAAATACACGGTAGTCGCGGTAGATACTGCCGGCAACAGGTCTGCCGCCAGTGACCCGATCGTTATCAGGACGTTGAAAGATGATCAAAAGCCCAGTACGCCTACAGGATTGAAGATAATCAAAAAAAGAGGCTCGTCGGTTTCGCTTGAGTGGACCGCTTCTTCAGACAATATCAAGGTCGTCGGGTATATTGTTTACTGCAACGGTTCAGAAATTGAAAAATCCAAAAAAGCCTCCCGGACCGTCACTAATAAATCCAAGCCGATAATAGGCATATATTGGGTGAAAGCATACGACCTCTCAGGCAATCTTTCCGATGCAAGCAATAAAGTGACTGTCATATCGCCCTGAGTCACCATCTCAGGGCTTCTCTATTTATCTTTCTTCCCAAAAAGCCCGGATAATTCCTGTTCATCGGTGCCACAAGATGTAATGCCCATTCTGCCCAGAACAGGTGTGTCAAATAATATGAATTTGAATATTTCAGCCTTATTCTCCTCTGCCATACCCCAGAAGCCTTCCAGTATGCTCCGGCTGTCCGGCAGCCCCGTTAACGCCTCCTCAGGCTCTTTGGCTATATAATACCTTGCGCCGTCGACCGGGAGTGCCTCCATAAACTTTTCATCGTCCCAGACACTTTTGGGGATAAATGCGACAAGTTCTTCAGCCTCGAGTTTTTTCCGGGCCTGAATTGGAAACCCCAGAATCATCGGCCTCTGGACGGACGGGATTTTTCGCGAGCGGAATTCTATGCCGGGTATGGCGCTTACGATTTCTTTATATTTCCTGACAGTATCCAGTCTGTCATTTTTAGCTGTTACCGTCAGGTCACTATTCAGTTCGATAAAGACGCCACTTTGCCCGATCAAGGCCGTCAGTATCTGATAGCTTGGATAATACGGCCTTTTGGGATCTCCCTTATAGGAAATGGTATAAATAGGCAGGCCGGTACCCGGATTGTTCCTGTTTCGTATCAGCTTTATTTTTAAATCTTCAATCGGCATAAATCCCCCTCTTCCAGTAAGCCGGCGCATCATTCGCCCGATTCCGCTGCTTCTTCAACGAAGTCGCAGTCCAAATAGTATTTTATACCTTTCCCATATTAATTTACAGTCATACAGGATCGATCTGTGAAATAATCTTACTTCCCCATCGATCATCCCAGGAACATAAACAAATTGCTGCGTTAATTGTATGCATTTACAGATATCTATTATGGTAAACAATTGATAAAATTTAATATGTATCATGAAATTTTTCAATAAACTGTACATATCTCTGGAGGCACATCTATGAGAAAACGCCTGATCAAACTCTTGTCTTTCGGCCTGATTTTATTGCTGTCTTTTTCTGTGATTTCAGCGGATATTTATGCCGCATCGAGCAGACCCGTTTTAAAGTATGGAATGACCGGCAGCCAGGTTAAAACGCTGCAGGTCAACCTGAAGAAACTGGGCTTTTTCTCATCAGGCACGACAGGATATTATGGAGACCTTACCGTATCGGCAGTAAAGAAGTTTCAGAAAAAGTACGGTATACCCACCACAGGCGTAGTCGCCAATCTTACATACAGTAAAATAGACGCTCTGATAAAAAAGGCTGCTTCAAAAAATACAAGGACGCCTGCCCCGACAAAAAGCACTTCGGCCCCTAACCCGGCCAAAAGTACGCCATCAAAGCCGGCCACGCAGCCCAGCAGTACAGATACCCAACCCACCGGGCTGAAAAGAGGGTCGGCAGGACAGGAAGTGACGGATCTGCAGAACGCCCTCAGGCTTCTAGGCTATATGAAGGTTTCTCCGACTGGTGGTTACGGTCCAATCACAGAAAATGCAGTTTATATGCTTCAAAAATATTATGGCCTGGAACCGAACGGCATCGCGGACGATAAAACAACTGCAACGATCGGCAGACTGCTTGGCCGGTCCGATAACATATCACGCGGGGGAGATACGGACCGCGGGGATGTCGGCTCCGGCGGTGCAGACCCTGGTGATGCGGGCGCAGTAAGTACGGATCAGGGCAGTGTAGTACAAAATATTGTCGAGCCCTTATATGCAGTTTATAAGCAGTGGATCCCGGGACTTCCCCAGATACCTTTCATCCAGGGCGTGGGAAAATACAAGGGCGTCGTCATACATTACACTGCCAGCCCGGGAGATAATGCCAGGACGGAGGCGGATCATGAAAGAAAGTACTGGTATAAAGCCTTTGTACATGAATTCATTGATCCCGTCGAGATCATACAAGTCGCCGATCCCGACTATAAGTCCTGGGGCGTCGGGGAAAGCGGCAATGACAGGTTTATAAACCTGGAACTCTGCGATGCGTCCAATCAAAGTGATTTTGACATCTCCTTCGACAAGATAACGCAGAGAGCAGCGGAATATCTTTACGCGAGAAGGCTGGGTGTAACGCCTGCAAAGGCAGACGGAACGGGAACACTTTGGGGTCATTTCCAGGTATCCGACTACCTTGGCTATACGAACCATACGGATCCCGTAGCATACCTTGCAAAATGGGGCAAGTCCTGGGATGATGTAGTAAGTATAGTTACTGAAAAGTACAATGCCCTGGCATCGGGACAGACTCTTGAGCCCATTGATACCGTAGGCGAAAGTACTGACGGTATTGAAAGCTCTGCCGGAACCAGCTCCGCCGAAACAACTTCACCCAGTGGAATTACAACCGTAAGTCCTGCTGACGGCGATTTTTAAGCAAGTCTCTGTTAAGTAAAACTCTAAAAGCACAGAACAAAAGGCGCTTTCAGTATTTTTATTTCTACTGTCTGCTTAAAGAGGCGCCAGATATGAACCGCTCCCTGTCTACCTGACAGGCGATTCAATTCCGACGCCTCTTGTTCATCGCATTTCAACTTTTATACCAATTCGATCACCGCTATGCTTATCGTACAGCGGCTCACTATTTCGTTACCCTCACATCGCCTCGTCCAGGTTTGTGCCTGCGAACTGGCTGTTGTAGATGTCTGCATAGAATCCAGCCTTCGCAAGCAACTCCTTGTGATTACCCATCTCGACGATGCTTCCCTTGTTCATAACAAGTATGAGTTCCGCGTCGCGAATGGTGGAAAGCCTGTGAGCGATGACGAAGCTCGTTCTGTTGCGCATCAGGTTCGACATTGCCTTTTGTATCAGTACTTCCGTCCTGGTGTCGACGCTGCTGGTCGCTTCATCGAGTATCAGTATCGCAGGATCCGCCAGTATGGCGCGCGCTATCGTAAGAAGCTGCTTCTGGCCCTGCGATATATTGGTTGCCTCTTCATTCAGCACCGTATTGTAACCTTCAGGAAGAGTCCTGATGAACCGGTCGGCATGCGCCGCCTTTGCCGCGCTTACGATCTCATCCATTGAGGCGTCTTCTCTGCCGTAGGCGATATTGTCCTTAATGGTACCGTTAAAGAGCCAGGTGTCCTGCAGCACCATGCCGAACATCTTCCTCAGTTCGCTGCGCTTGATGTCCCTGATGTCCACGCCGTCTATACTGATCTTTCCGGCGTTGATCTCATAGAAGCGCATCAGCAGGTTGACAAGCGTCGTCTTTCCAGCTCCGGTAGGGCCAACGATAGCAATGGTGTGTCCTGCCCTTACATCCATGTTCATGTCCTCTATCAGCGGCATGTCTTCCTTGTATCTGAAATCCACATGATCAAACCGGACAACGCCCTTCGGATGTTCTATAACGACCGCGTCCTGCTTGTCGGGGATCTCTTCTTCCTCGTCCAGCACCTCAAATACACGTTCCGCACATGCTACTGTCGACTGTATGATATTCGCGATGTTGGCTGTCTGGACTATAGGCATCGTGAACGACCTGGAGTACTGTATGAATGCGAGTATGTCGCCAATCCCCAGTATGCTCTTCGTTATCCATATACCGCCGACCACGCTTATGCCTACATATCCAAGGTTACTGATGAAGTTCATCAGAGGGAACATTATGCCGGATACGAACTGCGCTTTCCAGCCTGCGCCGCTCAGCCTGTTGTTTATATCCTCGAAGGTTCCGATAGAAACCTTCTCACGTCCGAATGCCTTGACTATCTTGTGACCTGAATACATCTCCTCGACATGTCCGCTCAGGTCACCCAGTTCCTTCTGCTGTGCGGCAAAGTATTTCTGGGACTTCTTTGCGATCAGGGTCGTCGCAATTACGTACAGCGGCAACGTTGCAAGCACTATCAACGTCAGTATCGGGTTGATTGTAAGCATCATTATGATATAGCCTATGATCGTAATCACTGACGTGATGATCTGCGTCAGGCTCTGTTGCAGCGTTCCGGCAACAGTATCGACATCGTTCGTCACACGGCTCAGTATATCACCATGGGGGTGCATGTCGAAGTATTTGAGCGGCAGGCGTGAAAGCTTGCCGTCCACTTCCCTTCTGAGGTCGCGCACTGTATTCTGTGCAACGCCCGACATTACAAGTCCCATGATCAGGCTGAACAGCGAGCTGACAAGATACATGCCGATCAGTATCAACACGATCATGCCGATAAAATTGAAATCATACTGCCCGTTTGTTTCACGTATAGCTCTGATACCACTGTCGACCTGGGCATCCGTAAGTTTTATATCGCTTCTTGGACTTAAGGCAGAACCCTTCATCAGGTTCTGCATCTTTTTCCCAAGATCGAGTATCTGTTTGCTGACATCCGCCTTCTGGTTCGGATCGGTCAGGGTATCCAGCATCGGCAGCTTGAGGAAGTTGTCAAATGCCTCACGATCCTGCTGAGTCATTGTCGTCGGAGCACCTGAATCGGATTTAACGGTAAAATCCTTGATCCCCGGGATCGTTGCCAGAGCCTTATCCATTACGTCGGCATCAATCTGCATAGATGAATTCTGAGTCTGGCTGCCGCTTGCCGGCATGTTTTTCGATACATCGAGGAATCTCCTTACTACGTCCTCCCTCTGTGCCGGATCGCTGACATTTTCGAGCATGGGTATCTCAAGCATCTGCCTGATCGTATCAAGAGTCTTCGGATCCATCGCCGCAGAAGCTTGCGAGCCTTGTGCACCTGCGGGCAAACTGCCGGCAGGCATACTCTTCAATATATCGATAAATTTAATTGTCGTGTCCGCTTTCTCCTGAAGCGTTTTAAGTGAATCGATCATCGGCAGTTTCTGCAGTTCCTGGATTGCAGCCAGCATTTTGGGATCCATCTGCGGCGGTACAGCCGTACCTGCCGACGCACCTTGTGCCGCTGCGCCTTTGGTTTGTGAGGCTGCACCTTGCGCTCCTGCTCCCTTTGTTCCCGCTCCCGCGCTCTGTGCCTCAGCACCTGCTCCTGCCCCTATGCCTTTCATAGCCGCCGCCTGCATCTGCTGAAGCTGCTGCATTTGCAGATTTATCCTTTCGACCATGCTTTTCTGTGCTGCTCCCATTTGCTTCGTTATTTCATCGACTGCAGTTTTTTGCCCTTCCAAAACTCCGTTGTATAACTGCACGGCTATCGACCTGTACATCTCGTCAATTGCCTGTCTTTGGCCCTTGCCCAGCTCCTTGAGCATCGAGCTTGCCATATATGAGTCCTGCAGCTTGTTCATGCCCTTGCTCATAACCTTGGGCGCCGCTATAGTGAAGGCCGTGCTGGCGATCGCAAATATAAGGACTATTATCAACCTGGTCCTGTGTGGTCTCAAATAACCAATCAATCTTTTCAATGTGCCCTTGAAGTCTTTTGCCTTCTGCACCGGCATGCCAATGCCGCCCATCGGACCGCCATGGCCGCCCATCGGTCCCCTTCTCTGCGGAGGACGGTTTTGTATGCTGTTGTCCTGTTCACTCATGCGATCTCCTCCTCTGACAGCTGGGATTCCACAATTTCACGGTATACGCCGCAGTTAGCCAGCAGCTCTTTATGTTTTCCCATACCCGCTACCTGGCCGTCGTCGAGGACTATGATCCTGTCTGCGTCCATGACTGTGCCTACCCTTTGGGTAACTATGATGACAGTTGCCTCCGCTATTTCCTTTTTCAATGCTGCACGAAGCTTTGCGTCCGTTTTAAAGTCCAGCGCCGAAAAGCTATCATCAAATATATAGATCTCAGGCTTCCTCACCAGCGCCCTGGCAATCGAAAGCCTCTGCTTCTGACCGCCGGACACGTTGGTGCCGCCCTGTGCTATTTCATGTTCATACCCGCCGTCCATGCCTGCTATGAAATCGTCAGCCTGCGCGATCTCTGCGGCATGGCGTATTTCCTCGTCCGTGGCGTCGTCTTTCCCTACCTTTATGTTTTCCGCTATAGTGCCGGAAAAAAGGACCGCCTTCTGCGGGACAAAGCCGATCCTGCCGCGGAGGTTTTCCTGGGAATATTCCCTTACATCAACACCATCCAGCAATACGCTGCCGCTTTCCACATCATAGAAGCGCGGTATGAGGTTGATCAGCGTCGATTTCCCCGAGCCCGTGCTGCCTATGATCGCAGTCACTTCCCCCGGCCTGGCCGCAAAGCTTATGTTGCGCAGCACCGGTTCTTCCGCGCCATGATAGCTGAAGGTGACATCCTTGAATTCTATATAGCCCTTTCCGGAATTCGATTCCCTGGTCGTGCCGGGATCTACAATCCCGGGCTCAGTATCCAGCACTTCATTGATCCTTACTGCCGCAGCCTGCGCACGCGGCACCATTATGAACATTACGGCAAGCATGAGCATGGACATCATTATCTGCATCGCATACTGCGTAAAGGAAGAAAGCGCTCCGAGGTCCATGTCGCCCCTTGAAACACGCAGCCCGCCGAACCACAGGATCGACAGCTGTGTCAGGCTCATTATTATCATAATGGATGGCATCATGAATGCCATTATCCTGTTTACCTTAATATAATTGTTCGTCAAATCATCATTCGCTTCGCCAAAACGCATCTCTTCACGTTCCGTGGTGTTGAAGGCGCGGATAACCCTGATACCCGTCAACTTTTCACGCAGCACGAGGTTGATCCTGTCGATCTTTTTCTGCACCGCCCTAAATAGCGGTATCATCCGTGACGCGATAAAAATGACCACTCCGGCAAGTACGGGCAGCGAAACCGCAAGCACCAGCGTCAGCGGTTTATCTCTCCTCATAGCAAGGATGGTTCCGCCGATCGCCATCATAGGCGCGCCTATCATCATTCTCATGATCATGACAGTGACCATCTGTATTTGTGTGATGTCGTTTGTCGTCCTTGTTATCAGTGTCGCCGTTCCGATCTTGTCAAATTCGTGGAGCGAAAAGCTTTCGACCCTTCTGAATATCTTGCTTCTCAGTATAGTACCAAGTCCCACCGCTATTCTTGACGAAAGGTAACTGGCAATGATGGCGCAGATTACCCCGCCGCCCGTCACGAGCAGCATCTCGCCTCCGATCTGCAGTATCTTTTTAGTATCGCCCTGCATGACGCCCTTATTTATGATGTCTCCCATCAAAGTCGGCAGATATAGATCGCCGATCGTTTGCAGGAATATAAAGATCAGCGTCAGGCCGATCATAAAACTATAAGGTTTCAAAAACCTGTAAAGTTTGAGCATATTCGATTCCTCTCCTGCTATCAATTTCAGTCATTATACGTTTTCCGGATCAAATTTTCCTACTAAATCGTGATTTTACAGCATTATTCCTTATTTATACATTCACTGACTATTTTCTTCAGGGTATTCAAACCGTCTATTATTTTATCGATCTCTTCCGGAGTCCCTGAATCAAGCATTTCCTCGAAGGATCTTTCAATTTTTTTATGCGACTCGGTGTGCATATCAAAAAATTTCTGTGAAGCCTTCACATAAACTATTCTTCTGTCATCTTCACTGCGGCGTCTTTCAACGAGCTGCTGCTTCTCGAGTCTGTCGACGATACCCGAGACCGTACTATTCGAAAGAGTCAGTTTGCTGCTGAGTTCAGTTATCTTCATTTCTCCGTTTTTCATGAGCGTGCCAAGAACGGAACTCTGCGGCATAGTTATGCCTTCATGTTCAAAGTATTTACGCATGTATTGCTTCATCAACTTTCCCAATTCGAATATCAACCTGCCGACTTCCGTCTTATCATACGCTTCGGACAAAATATCACCCCTTCTCATTCCCGACTGATTATATTCCACATAATATAATTAGCATACATAATATTCGTGTACGATTATTTCGCATGCTAAATAATTATAATCCGGGACAGGGTGTATCGTCAAGTAGAAAAGATGCATAAAAAAATACCGCAATAAGGCGGGATTCGGATCGAAATGAACAAAAACGCTCTAGTGCATGAGATCGAATTCGATCTCATGCTTTAGAATTTCATTTATCTTCTTCTCGATTTTATCTATATCGAAATTCGCTTCTTTTTTGATACTCTTGCGTAACATAGGGCCGATCTGGGACATTTCGTCCCAAATATCCTTGAGAAGCTCCAATGAAGCCGCAGCCTCCAATTCTTCCCTTGGAACCTCGACCATGTTTGCCAGTATGGAGTTCTCCGTTCTTGAGGCAATAAAAGGCGCTTTTACGTCTTCGACATATACGATCGTTCTTCTTCCCGGTCCCCTGTCATCTTCGATCGGCTCCAGGCTTACGACTTTGTCCGAACGCACAAACTTACCGTAGCCAAAGGGGATCATTATATTTTCTCTGATTTCCATACAATCACCCGGCTTCATTCAAATTGACACTGTTTTTATTATTTTCTTCATCGTTGTTTTTAATTCTTCGCTAAGAGATATTGCTCATATCTGTATTTCCATTAGGTGGCATTACGTAAATTCGTTTACAAGGTTCAGATAACAATATATACTTAAGGAAAATCTGAAAATAATATGTGCAGGATTTTGGGGTTTATGAGAAAAGTAGTTCATTTTACAGATATAGTATTATGTATCCCTAAATATATATTCTCATTTCTATGCCTCTTCTTGAAGACTATGTTTCAAGAATTAAGCAAGGTGTTTCCCTGCCAGACAATTGAAAACAAAAAAGTCGAATTAAACAAACAAATACATCTTAAAAAATGCGTTATTGCCGATTATGTTTCAATTGGTCTTTTCCTGTTCTGTTTATCACTATATATGTCTAAACGTATTCTAATCGATTTGGATATTCTTTTTTTCCTATACTTGATTATTCCATTCCTGTTTAAAACATATTCAAAGTATTTTCCTTCTGTTTTTCTCTTTAATTGAATTGATAATTTGATTGAAAATCGGTATTTGAAGTAAGCTTTTTAGCTATTTCTCAATCAATTATTTCGCCAATTTCCAGATGAAAATTCAGGAGGTAAAATTATGAAGATTACGATAGTAACAGCAGGTTCACGGGGAGATGTGCAGCCTTACGTCGCATTGGGGGCAGGCTTGAGAAAAGCGGGGTTTTCAGTACACATGCCTGCAGCAGAAGAGTTTCGGGAGATCATAACAGAAAACGGACTTGAGTATATACAGACAAATAGTGTTAACCCACGGGAATTCGTCAATAATCTGAAGATGAAAAGCGCAGCCCAAAGTAAAAACAAGTTAAGCTTTATCAGAACGGTATTTAAAGAATTGGAGCCCTTAATCAAAGGGGTTTTTAATGAGACCTGGGAAGCTTGTCAGGGAAGCAACCTGATAATAACTACATTGGGAGCCATGGGTGCGTCGGATAGTGCGGAAAAGCTTGGAATACCGTGCATTCATACTATGGTCCTTCCGGTATGTCCCACATCGGAATTTCATTCCCCCTTTGTCCCTGACTTTTTTAACCTGGCTCCTTATAATAAGCTTACGCATGAATTGACAGAGCAAATAGCATGGCAACCCTTAAGAAAGGAACTCAATATTTGGCGAAAGGACATACTCGGTCTGAAACCGCAAAACTTTTGGGGCGCATACAAAAAAATATATAGTAGTGAGGCTCCTGTTCTTTGCGGCTTCAGTCCATCGATTGTTCCCAAACCGGAGGACTGGCCCGATTCAATAAATATAACCGGATATTGGTTTCTTGATGAACCTGAAGGCTGGAAGCCGCCGAAAGATCTTGAAGTTTTCCTCAGCTCCGGAGCGCCGCCTGTCTATATCGGGTTTGGAAGCATGGTCGACAAGGAACCTGAACGTATTACACAGATAGCATTGGAGGCACTTAGGTTGAGCGGGCAGCGTGGTATCATATCCTCAGGATGGAATGGTTTGGGGAGCGAAAAACTTCCTGATTCGGTTTTAAGGGTCGACTCAATACCTCATGCATGGTTGTTTAAAAGAATGGCTGCCATAGTCCACCATGGCGGAGCAGGCACTACTGCGGCGGCGGTACGATCGGGAGTACCTTCGATAGTCGCTCCTTTCTTCGCGGATCAGCCTTTTTGGGCACAGAGGATATCTGAACTTGGAGCCGGGCCGAAATCTACGGCTTACAGCAAATTAACACCGGAAAAGTTAGCTGATTTAATCAAAATTGCCGTTAGTGATGATAGCATGAAAGCAAAAGCCAGGCAGCTTGGTAGAACAATTGAATTGGAAAACGGAGTACAAAAAGCAGTAGATATTGTTGAAAGACATTTAAGCACGAGTACTTTTTCCAATTCCAGTCAAGTCATAAAATAGGTCACTGGGTTGACACAAAACACAGGTTATGTTAGCTTATAGAAAAGGAATTTATTTTGGAGTATTTGTATGAGTACATTGAAGGATGTAGCTGAAAAGTGCGGGGTTACGGTAACTACGGTATCCCGGATGTTAAACGACCGGGGTTACGTCAGTGAAAAGACGCGTAAAAAGATCCGCCAGGCCATGAAAGAGCTGAATTATCAGCCAAATGAATTTGCGCGCGCGCTCTCATTGAAAAAGAGCAGCTATATCGGTTTAATCGTTCCCTCTGCAAGCAACATGTTTTTCTGCAAAGTGATAGATTCCATCGAGCATCACGTGTCAAAGCACGGATTTAAACTGCTGCTCTGTACGTCAAACCTGGAGCCTAAAAAGGAAATCGAATTCTTTGATATGCTGGGCGCGAACAAGGTAGCCGGCGTTATTATTGCAAGCCATACGCAGGATATAGATAAAAATATAGCAATCGACGCGCCTGTCATATCCATTGACCGTATCTTGTCGCCGCATATTCCTTCCATCTGCTCGGATAACTATCAGGGCGGGGTACTTGCGGCAGAGCACCTTATATCCAAAGGCTGCAAAAAGCTCGCCCACATTAGCGGCAGCACCGATCTCAACATGGATGCAAACAAGCGTTATTTCGGTTTCAAAGAGGTTTGTGAAAGAAAAGGCATACCGCAGATTGTCATCGATGCAAATGAAGAACAGTTCCAATCGATGCATTACGAAACGGTTATAGACGTGCTTCTGGACAAGTACCCCGATGTGGACGGCATTTTCACGTCGAACGACATCATCGCCGCACAGGCAATAGCCATCTGCAATAAACGCGGAATCAAAATACCGGATCAGATAAAAATTGTAGGGTATGACGATATCGATCTGTGTACTCTCTGCAGCCCGGCAATCACGACAATACACCAGTCCGTGGACGATATATGCCAGTATGCGGTTGAAAGCATCGTATTCAAGGCCGAAAACAAAGTTATCCCATCGGCCGTAACCTTCCCCGTCACTCTTATAAAAAGAGAAACCACTTAAAAAAAATCTCGGGGGCATCGAGCCCCGCTCGATTTTGGCCTGATTCCGCTTCGCGGAATGGCCGGTAAAAACGGAGAGACTCCGGATCCGGAGTCTCTCTGCCATACTACCGCAAACAGAATGAACGATATATTTCCACAGTGATCAAATTCCTTGTTAAAAGCCTTGAGACTCCAACCATTCCGAACATAGCTCACTCCAATGCATCAAGTGGGGAATCCTGACGTTCTGATCATTTACGCCATCAGCAAGGCCCAAACCGTGCGTCCCATCCTGAAAACAGTGCAATTCGAAAGGTACACCCGCGTCTGTCAATTCCTTTGCGAGATTCATGGAATGTCTCGGGTCGTCGCTTATTGTCTGCCATATGAAAAAGGGCGGTGTTTCGGGGGTTATGTTTTTCTCGGGCGCCAGATAAACCTGTTCTGCCCTTTGAGGATCACCAAATACCTTGCCGAACATAGGACCGGGGAAAGAGACGCTGCTGAACGCACCATAACAGACGACTGCAGCATCAGGCCGGCATGAGCTCCTTTCGATCGCATCGGAAGCGCTCTCATTTCCGTAGTCGAAATGAGTCGCACAATTACCGGCAAGCATGCCTCCTGCCGAGAAACCCATAACGGCAACCTTATCGGATATTCCAAGCTCGTCGGCTCTCGATCTCAATACCCGGATGGCGCGCTGCATGTCTCTGATCGCATCGAACCGTGTATAGGGTATTAATCTGTATGTTAGAACAGCTGTCGAAAACCCTGCTCTGTTGAAATAGTCAGCTGCATGAAACCCCTCATGGCCCGCCCTTGCCATGAAAGCGCCCCCATGCGCAATAATGACCGTGCCGCGCACTGTTCCCGAAGGGCTCGGTATAAAAATGACCGAGGGCTGGGGCTGGCCGATATTTTTATCATAGCCGGGCGCCCCGTCTTCCCATAATTGTATCTGTTTAAATTGTGATATGGCTGAGTTCCATGTCCTGTGATTGCTCTCAAGATCAAACGAACCGTCGGCTTTATGCTGATTTGCCTCAGGCCAGATAACTCCCCTGGACCTGACGATCTCCGTAAGGATTTCCCGGTTTATTCCGTAGTCCATTGTCTTACCCCTTCTCATTAGCTCATATTTTCATATCATCATCACCGGTCAAAAAAACGGACTCGCCTTTTTTATTTACCGCGGTGATACGGAAACAATATTCCTTGAGATCCGCTTCCAGCCTTGCCATACAGCTGTTATTTTCCCAGGACAGTATCAATTCCTGTCGTTTGGAAGCATGGATCCTTAGCTTTGCATCAAACCCGAATGCAGGGAATGCATTCCTGAATCTCAGCAGGGAGAGCTGCTTTCGAACCACTTCACTTTCCAGTCCCCTCCGGGCCTGCTCCAGAGAAAGGTTTGTTCTGTTAATCTCCTTATGTCCTCCTGGACCCGCTTTTTCTACGGCTTCCTTGTCGTTCCTTCCGGCAAAAAGGTCAAGATACCACACCTGCGGCTTTCCCGGCATAAACATCTGGATAGCCCTCGCCAGAAGCAGTTTCCTGTCATCCTCGCCCAAAGCGCTGTAATACGTGGCATTTACCTGGTAATAAACATTTCTGCTGCCGTGCAGATCCTTTATATAACCGCCCCGGTCAACTACCGTCCTTATCAGGTTGTCGATCTGTCCGTCCGGTATCAGACCCTTAAGATCCAGCAACGGAATGCCGTCATGGCTTCCAAGCATGTTGACGGTTCTGATGCTTTTTTCCTGTATGTCATTGATCCATGTGATCAGATACTCGTTTGAGTTCCTTTCCAATGCGTCTATTATCAACCCGGGCAGAAAGAAATCATATGTCAGGTAGCCTTTTTCGGCAAGCTTCTCATGCATTTTTTCCTCATACCTTGAATGTATCTCGGGCAGCAGGGTCAGCCCGAATCGGTCAGCCAACGACTTTATCCGTTCAAGCAGCTCCCAGGTCTCCGGTTCATTGAAGAAATTTCTGGCGCCGGGCTCCTTGGAAGCGTATGCAAATGCATCGAGCCTTACTATTTCGGCCCCGTACTGCGACAATTTTTTCAGCGTCTCCTCGTAAAACTCCCATACCAACGGTGATTTTACGTTGAGATCCATCTGCCCCAGATATTTACGCCCCGATTCGAGCATATCGATTACTTTTTTGCTGTATCTTGAGAACCTGCCGAATTCCATCTCCGCAGGCTTCTTCCCTGCGTCGAGAGCATTGTTTATAATGCCTGCCAGTCTCTCCGCCGCAAGATACTGTATATCCATACATTTCATCAGGCCCTGTGCATCGACCTTTTCATATTTCACTTCCTGGTAAAACGTATTCCAATACGGGACCTCATTCCCGTCCGGCATGCGGACTCTCAGGATGGGAAGCCCCGGTTTCCTGAAAAACATGTTTTTGAGCAAATCTGATTCGGGCTGTATGTATCCGGCATCTGTCACCGGGCCGCGGCCTTCCCAGAATTTGTTCCAATCAATGAAAAAATCCCTGTACCTTGAAGCATTTCCGTTTTTCAATATGTCTTGAAACTGCCTTGACAAAACTGAAGAATGGTTCAGTACAAAGTCAAGCTTGAGCGCTATTCCAAGCTCCTTCAGGATATCGAAATCTTCACGGGAAGCATAGATTTCATTCAGTTCATAATCTATCACTGAAAATCCCCGGTCCAAATCGGTATTGAATATGCTGGGCAATATATAAAATGACTGAAATACACCGTCAAGCTCAGGTAGTTGAAGAAATTCGACGATGTCGCGCAATGACCCGCCGATGCTGTCGGGATAGGCGTTCAGCATAGGGCCTGACTTTATAGCTTTATCCGACTGCTTTTTCATGGCACCTTCATCCATTGCCGGCCTCCTGTCGCTTCTCCATCATAAGTCCGGCATAGTCTCTGAAAGTCAGTATTTCGCCGTTCTTCGACACTATCAGCTTTGCTCTTGATGCCTGAGTAAAAAGTATATCCTGCTCGAGTTCAAGGACCATGGTTGTAAACGGACTGTCGGCGTTGCCGTCTCTGTTTCGGGATTTGCGATGTTCAAGGGTCTCTTGCGGCGTGCTGTTAAGCAAAATAGGAATATCTACGCCGAAAAGGTTGTGATTGTTCCCATGGGTCCACTCGATCAACAAAACATTCCCGTCACTGAAGTCAACTGATTCATACCAGAACTCCGTTTCCTCCCGTCCCATCCGCTTGAGAAGTATCTGTGACCGGCCGTTTTTGAATTGCGTAATTATTCCCGTAAGCTCGTCAAAGTCTATTTCCGCGGGCGTACCCAAATAGTTCTTCAAACCGCAGCGGCCGGCACTCTGGTATATGGAAAGCCAGTGGTATATTTTAGTATAATCCTGATCGGCGTCCCTGCCGCTTTTTTGAAGTTCCCTGATGATTGTCTGCCTGCCGTCCGTATACTCCCCATGAGCAATCAAACCCCTTATCCCGCTGTGCCTGAAAATACGCAAACGCTCGGCATCGTTATACCTGGGTATCCTGTGAGGATAGTTGTCACCGGATAAGGTATAGCTGTTCAGTCCTATACTGTTTAAATAATGGGACAGCAATGAGGCTATCTCGGATTTACCTACGCCTGATCCGCCGCACACGGCAACGACCGCGCGGCGGTATTGATTATCGTTAAGTATCGGCACAAGTATTTCCAGCAATCCCGGAAAAATCGCATGTGCTTTTTTAATATGATCCGGGCTGATCACAATTTTATCGCCAGGCATGTCCCCCTTGGGAATATTATTCGGATTCTCGATTATTTCGGGGACCCAGGGGCGCTCCAACAATATTTTTTTATCGTGACCCAGCTTTATCGGGCTATTTATATCAGATAAGTGATTGTTCATTCAAATCCCCCACAAAAAGTTAATCCGGCATTTTAAGAATTGAATGTATGTGAAGTTAGTGTCAACCGTATGACACTTCCGGTTGTTGTCGATCGATTAAAGCAGCACTAAGGAATTAAGCATCTTAATGTGTAAAATGGAGGATGCAACGACTACATACTCCATTTTTCAAATATATACGGTTTCTTCCGAGAAGAATGCTATTTGATGGCTCCTTGAACGACCCCTTTGACGATTTGCTTCTGACAGAAAATATACGTTATCAGTACGGGCAGTATCGTCAGTACGATACCGGCCATAAGCGGCGCATAGTCCACACTGTACGACTGGAAGAAGCTGTACGTCGAAAGCGGCAGCGTACGCTGCGTCGGGGAAAGCAGTACAAGACTCGGAAGCAGGTAATCATTCCAGATCCACAGCACGTCAAGTATCAAAACTGTTACAACTACGGGGGTCAGCAGAGGAAATACGACCCTGAAGAATGACTGCAGCTTGTTTCCGCCGTCGATCAGCACCGCTTCCTCCATTTCCAACGGTATGTTCTTGATGAAACCGTGGAAGATGAATATGGCAAAAGCCTGGCCGAATCCCATGTACATGAATACCAGAATCCACTTGCTGTTCAGCAGCTGCATATTGCCGTAAATACTTACAAGCGGTATCATTATGGCTTGAAAAGGAACTATCATGGAAGCGACCAATACCGCGAATATTATCTTGTTTATTTTCCACTTATTCCTCACCAGGAAATAAGCCGCCATCGAAGAGGTCAAAATAATCAGGGCAACACTGCTGATTGTAATAATAAAGCTATTTGCCAAACCATTGAGAAACTTCATTTTTACAAAGGCGTCCAAATAATTGGTAAAATCAATTTTATCCGGCAGTGAAAACGGGCTGTCGACAAATTGCTGCGTCGTTTTGAAGGAATTTATCACCATCAGATAGAACGGTATGATAAACAGAATGAGCAAACCCAGAATAAAAACGTACTTTACCCAAGTTGTTACATTATTTCTTCTCATGCTTCCACCTCAAGTTTCTTGGTCAGCAGAACCTGTGATACCGCCGCAATCGCAACGGCAATGAAAAGCACGATTGCCTCTGCCTGCCCTGTGGCATATTGATTTGCCTGGAACGCTTTCTGATAAATGTGCATCGACGCAAGACGAGTAGCTCCGTACGGAGCGCCGTTCGTAAGCGCAAGGTTCAGGTCGTACGCCATAAAGCCCCTTGATATGGTAATAAACAGACAAATAATAAACGAAGGTACCATTGAAGGAATTGTAATATGTAAAAGCTTGTTCATGCCTGTGGCGCCGTCGATTTCGGCAGCCTCCAGAACATCCCTTGATATTCCGACGAACCCGGCTATATAGATCATCATAAGGTATCCGGCATATTGCCACACGGTCACTATAATCATAGCGAGGATTGCCCTGTCCGGATGAGTTAAAAACGAAGTCATCAACGGTTTAAATTCCAAAGAATTTCCCAACTGCGTAACTACATTGGCAAATATGAATTTCCAAATATATCCGAGGATTATTCCTCCGATCAGATTCGGCGTGAAGAACCCGCCTCTCAGAAAGTTTTGAGCCTTGATATTGGTGGTAAGCAGATAAGCCAATAAAAACGCCAGGAGATTGCAAAAAACAGTTGAATAGAATACATAGCTCAGAGTCTTCAAAAACTGGCCAAGAAACTCCTTATCAGCAAAAATGGCGGCAAAGTTGGCAAAGCCAATAAAATCTTTTGTCCCCTTTATCGGATCATAGTTGGTAAAGGTCAGAAAAACACCGTATAAAAACGGAATCAACAACACGCAAGCAAACGTAATTAGTGCAGGACCCATAAAAATAACGAAAAGTCCTGCATTGTTCAGTGCCTTTGTCTTAGCTTTCATCATATCTCTCCTGTGCATAGGGCCTGATTACCAGGCGGATAGCGGCCGATCCGGCCGCCACCCGCCAGTAACCGAAACGTTTTTTACTTTACAGTCTTCCAGTAGTCGTCTATTCCCTGCGCCAGCTCTTGTCTGGTAGCAGCTTTGGAAATATACTTGAGCATCAGATTGCCGGTCTGGGTCCATGCGTCGCCGGAAATGTAAGAGAAACATCCGAGATTGATGGTTTTACCGTTTTTAGCGTAGTCCGCGACTGCAGTTGTCATCGAATTGTATTTAACGTCTGTTCTTACATTCTTGTACGGCATGAAGAAGCCTGCGTCAATGAAGAACTGCTGGCCTGCCGGGTCTGTCATCATCCAGCCCAAGGCATCCAACGCGGCCTTTGTCTGTTCCGGCGTGTTTTGAGACTTATCGATAGACTGGAATTTCGGCAGTACCATTACTATCTGCGTATTGCCGTAATCAGCCGGGTTATTGCTCCACGGCACCGGAATGAAGCCGTAATCCTGATCTACATTTTTCAAGGTAGTCATTGAAGTCCATGTCCAGTCGCCCATGAAGAAAGTTGCTGCTTTCCCTTCGCCGAAGGCCTGAACGTCCTTATTGAAATCTCCTACCAGAGGATCAGCCTTGTTATAATTGTGTTCAACAAGCAGGTCCATCGTATCCATATAGCCTTGGAAAATCGGACTGTCTTCGATCTTTGCAGTTCCTGCTTTTAATTTATCTATAAATCCTGTACCATCGGTAGTCTTGGGGCCCTGAACAGCGTAGGTCAGCGTGAGGTAGTGACCGCCCATGGACCAGTTGGCTCCATGCAGCATGGTTGCAGGTACGCCGGAGGCTTCGATTTTCTCAAGGAATGCTTTTAATGAATCTCTTGTATTGATCGTTGCCGGATCAAATGCCCCGCCGTAGACCTTGTCAACAACCCTTTTATTGTACAGCAAGCCATAGCCCTGAACGCTCCACGGAGCTCCCAGTATCTTGCCGCCGAAGGTTCCGCCCTCTACCGCACCGTCACTGGCTTGTGCCAGCCAGGGAGCGTTCTCCATCGTCATCTCGAACAATTTGTCCTGATACTGTATGACGTTGGCCGGATCGACATTCATGAACGTAGGACCATTTCCTGCTGCGAACAGAGACTGCAGCTTCTCCTGCTGTCCTTCTCCGACAGCTGTCGGAATCAGCTCGATGGTTACGTTTGGAAATAGTTCGTGATATTTCTTGAACATATTTTCAAACATTGTGTTAACTTCAGCCGACGTATTGAAGTATGTAATTTTTACAGGCTTCTGAGTGTCAGCCGGGGTAGCGCTGGCGGCGTTTGCCTCGTTGGTGGATGCGTCAGTCGAACTTGCAGAGACGCTTGAGTCCGGTTTGGTTGTGTCAGGCGCCTGTCCGCACGATGTTAACAGAACGCTAAGCATCATAATAACAAGGACCATCGACAATAGTGTACGTTTCATGATTGACCTCCTATTTAATACTCTATATTTGTGCCGTTTCCGTAAATAAGCAATCGCTTGGCACTATTTGATATTACTTTAAATCAAATAAAATGTCAACCATTTGACATATATTTTCTCGTTATTAGCATCGCAACATAGCAGTATCAGCACTTCTAAAAGGCATTTTCCAATGTCAATCGATTGACTCGCATTTTGTACTATGCACTACTCGACTTTGAATTTGCTGATTGCCTCAGTGAGGTCGTGCGCCGCTTCGTTTAGCTGCTGTGCGTATGCCGCTAGTTCTTCGATGCCGGAAAGCTGTTCCTGGGTAGATGCAGTCACTTCCTGTGAGGATGCAGCCGTCTGTTCCGAAACAGCGGAGATATTCTCGATGGCGGATACAGTTTGTACTTTATAGCTATCCATCTCGGAAATTGCATCAATGGTGTTCTCGACTTTTCCCGCCAGCTGTTCCATTGAACCTGAAATACTTCTAAAGATGTCTATTGTCTTCTGCAGGGACTCATTCTGGAGTTTCAATATGCCGCTTGACGTTTCCGCCCTCTTCACAGCCTTATCAGTCTGGTTCTGAGTATCCTTGACTATTGAAGCTATATCATTTGTGGCGTTCATGGACTGTTCCGCCAATTTTCTCACTTCATCCGCCACAACAGCAAAGCCGCTGCCTGCTTCTCCGGCACGAGCGGCTTCTATTGCGGCATTCAAAGCCAGTAGGTTGGTCTGATCGGCAATACCGCTTATTACTTTAATAATCTTTCCTATGGATTTGGAGTTGTGATCCAGCGATTTAATATCACCGATAATCGCACTTGTTATATTGGTTGTTTCCTTAGTTCTCTCGTCCAGTTCCGAAACGGAAGACAGGCCTTTTTGCGTAAGATTCATTGTTTCGATTGAAAAAGCTTCTATAGCGCTTGAATTTTCTGATACGATATTGATCTTTTGAGCCAGTTCGTTCATTTTTTGTGAACCTTTTTCGGCATCCGTAGCTTGAGATGAAGCACCCGTCGATATTTCCTGTATTGCATTGGATATTTCCTGGGATACGGAGGATACATGCTGGGAAGTGGTGGCTACAGTCAATGCCGATGAATCCACGGACGACGCTATAGTCGCAGCTTGCCTGATAAGTGCCCGCATATTTGTAATCATTGAACTGATACTTATCGTTAAAGTACCCAATTCATCCTTGCGGTTCGATTGTGGGCTGACGGTAAGATCCCCCGAGGCTGCCTGCCCCGCTACCTTTATTATCCGGTTGATCGTACGACTCATACTGGTGGAAATGAAGAACCCTATCAGCACGGACACTGCAATGGCCAGAATTATCAAAATTATCGTAGTGACCATAATCCTGCTCGATGCTGCGTAAAGCTCCGCCGTGGGTATCAAACCGATCATTATAAACCCGGTTGTTCCGACTTTGGCATACTCCAGCAGATTATCAGTTCCGTTGTACGTGACCTGTTTATTGCCTGAGATTTCATCAGAAGCAGTAATATCTCGGAAAAAGTCTTCCGAGGTAATATTGGAAGTTTTCTCCGAAGTACCCGCCGGTATTCCGGCTGCGGCAGCGCTTTTGGTCAAGTCTGCCCCGTCCGGGCTGACCAGATGTATTTGTGAGTTTTTCCCTATTGAAATCTGTTCCATCAGCTTTTGAACTACATCCTTCTTAACGTCGATTACCAGCATGCCTTTGGTTTCATTTGTTTTAAGACTGCCGATCAATCGAACCAGGCTAATGGAATAGGTGGATACATCAGGATTCTTATCAATATCCGAATGGCTTGCATACCATTCAGATTTTCCCTTGCTGTCAAATACTCTTTTGTAAAACTCATTCTTTTTAAGCTTCTCCAGGCTCAGGCCTTCAGTTTTCAAATTGCCTTTGTCGCCCAAAATAGTACCTGAATCCTGAATAAAATAAATATTCGATATAAGTTTATTGGAGATCAACAGCGTATTCAGGTAATTATCCGCCTCTTTCCGCAGAGCGTAATAGTCGTAATCATCGGTTCCGTTATAATCCAGATAACTTTGAAATGTGGTGTTTGATATTATTTGCATTGACAGGTCTTCCACATTTGCCATGGCAAGCTTCAAATAATTGTTGCTTTGCGCCAGAGTCGATAGAGAACTGTCAACTGCAACAGTTTCCAAGGCATTCCTGGAAGAGTAGAATGAGACTATTCCCAAAAGGAGTATCGGAATAATGGTGATCATGAATGCTGAAATGAGCTTTGTCCGGATGCTGCGTGAAGTGTTCCTCGAGAAAAAGTGCATAAAGCTCATGAATTTTTCAATAATTGTCATAATTTAACCCCTTTTCAAATTATATGTCATTCGTTAAACAGCATATATTAAATATATTTGACATTATTGAAAAAAATCCTTTGGTACTCTTAGGTTTTACCACCAGATAAAGTAAGAGATGGCTGCCTGGTTAGCGAAAAAGCAATTTGAAGCACAGTTATGTTATGCGCATGACATTAATATCCAAAAAGTAAGCAGGCCCTCCCATTTTCAGAGACGGCCTGCCCGATAATGTTTCTGTTCAACTGAATAACGAAGCGGCCTCCGCCGTGATCGTACTCTTTAAAGCATTCTGTATATGTTAATATCAACTGCAATGGCATATTGAGGATCGTTCGAGACTTCAAGCGAGCCTACGTATATACCGTCGTTAAGCCATTCGTATTTACTGCCTTTTCTGGCTGTGAACCTGGGGGACGTTTTGATCACTCTGTCTGAGTCAGCATCATTGAGTATTCCGGCATTCTCGATCGCTATATATTCACCGTCATCCGTCTGGATCATATACTTGGCAAAAACATGGGATACCTTGTCCGATACACGGGTGTTCCAATCGGCACCGCCGGGCACGACCCTGCCTTTGATGTCCTTTCCGGTGAAATTTCCGCCGGCAATCGGTATAACGCACAACGAACCCTGAACAGAATCTCCGACAAGCAGGCCGTCCGTGCATTGTACATGGATATGCAGCACATGCTCCGCCTTTAGTTCGACCATTTCGACCACTCCTTTGATTTGCCATGCTTAAAGCAACCGTCGCGGCAATTTATTCTAATTTTACAGCAACCATGCCAATATCTCAAGTACACCGCCTTTACATCAGATCGACGTCCACCCCGATCTTTTTGAACAGGATATTGTTCTCAAGGTGGATGTGCTCGAAAACGTCCGTCTCCATTTCCTCAAGCTTTTCATAAGCCCTTCGGTAAGTCCCGCATCCATCGTCGGGAACCTTGTAATCATCGGTTATATCTCTTAGCTCCTTCAGTATTTTGCCCGCCGCCTCATGCTCGTCCTCTGTTTCCCTTATTATCCTTCCTATCTCCGCAAGAAGCCTGATAGACCGTCTTTCCTGGTATTCCCTGATTTTTGGAAACAATATCTCTTCTTCCTTCACGAGGTGCTCTTCCAACTCAGCCCTGAGTGCGGCAAAAAGCTTATGGACTTTGAAAAGCTCACTGTGGCGCAGCCCGTGAACCTTCATTATCCTTGCAGTAAGCTCGTCCAACTCCGGCATGATTTTTTTTAGATAGCCGTGGTGCTTTTCCTCAATATATTCTGCCAGCTCTACAGGCTTCATTTCAGTAAAGTCCATGGCCGGTGCCCTGCCTGTTTCACCCTCCCTGTAGGCTGCTTCCAGCCTGCCCAATATCTCACCTTCGTCGAGGCCCTTCTCGGCAAGGACTTTTTTCAGCGTCCTGTTACCTCCGCAGCAGAAGTCTATCCTGTACTGCTTGAAAATATCTCCTGCCTTCGGCATTCGAGAAACAATCTCGCCTACGCTTTGATTACTTTCGAACATATTACCGACCACCTTTCTGAAAGCCTTTCTTTCAAGTGTTTCTTGCCGGAAAATTTTTATACGGCTGCCACACGTGTATAAAATGCTTTTTTGCTCCAACAATAATACCGGAGGTATCGTATATGGAAACTGCTGAGATAATTAAAGTCAGGAAAAACAGCGAGGGCGATATAACCGATGTAATGCTCGGCAACGGAAATGTGTACTCTGTCAGTGAAGCCATAATAATGGCAAAGGACGGGCTGATCGAAGGAATTAACGTAGGCCGGGCGAAGAACGGCAGAGAATACCTTAGAAGTAATCTGAACGGAACTGAAAGAGACAACCTGGATAATCTTCCGACCTTCGGCTGAAAGGAGGTAAATAAAATGGATTTCAATTACACTTATGCCGAACTGGATAAGGAAAAAATGAATATCCTTGACAAGATCAGCAAACTTGAAAATGAGATTTCACAGGCAGAGGGCAAGGATATCGTACTGATCGCCTATTCAAAGAAGGATTGAACCGCGCCGCTGCAGCCGCAGCGGCATTTCTTCGTCTGCAGCCTGATCAAGCCGTACGTTGACATCCTGTATGATTCTTTTGAAAGTGTTTTCTCAATTCACAATATCGAATAATTTACCTTTTTTGTTCCTGACTATTGCAATATGAACTTTTTTGTAGTTAATATGGAATTATTAAATTTATTTGCAACAATGGACAATATCAGGAAAGGAACTGTAAATCTTGATTACTCTGAAGGAAATTGCTCAGATGTGCGGCGTCTCCGCTTCAACCATATCAAATATATTGAATGGCAAGAATAAAGTCAGCGAGGCTACAAGACAGAGGGTTCTCGAGGTTGTGAAGCAGACGGGATACCAGCCCAACTATTTTGCGCAGGGCATGAGAAAACAAAGGACCAACATTATCGGCATCCTCACGGAAGATCTGAGCCAATTTAGTTCCCCGCCCATTATTGAACGGATCATAGCTCGCTGTGAAGATATGAATTACAGGACGATTCTGATCAACATGCGCCTTTATGACAGGTGGAAAAACACCTGGTTTCATGACGAAAAAAAATTCAGATCCGTACTGAATCCCGCCATTCAGGAGCTGCTGTCCATCAAAGTGGACGGAATTATGTATGTTGCGGGACACGCCAGGATCATCAATTGTTTCCCCGACGATTTCAAGATACCGGCCATGGTGGTTTACTCCTATTCAAAATCGCCTAAATTCACCTCCGTCGTTATAGATGATGAGAAGGGCGGATATGATATGACACGGCACCTGATCTCGATGGGTCACCGCAGGATAGGCGTGATTGGCGGTACAGCCGATAATTTGCATACTCAGAAAAGGAAGCTGGGATATCAAAAGGCATTGCGCGAGTATCAGATACCATACAACCCCGATTTGATCGGATATGGCGACTGGGAAAGGCAATCAGGCTGCCAGGAAGTTGAAAGAATCATCAAGCAAGGCGTCACGGCTATTTTTTGCATGAACGATACAATGGCCGCAGGCGTTTACGACTATCTGGAGGAGCACGGTATGAAGGCCGGGGTGGATATATCCGTCGCAGGGTATGATAACAAGGAGGTCTCGGCATATTTAAGACCTGCGCTTACTACAAACGAGATTCCTTTAATTGAAATAGGCACGAGATCTGCGGAAATAATGATAGGTTCATTGGCTGAAGGCAACGAAGGCAGCACCTCTGGAATCATCAAAATACCGTGCCGGATAATCAAACGCAATTCCGTCAGACAGATTTAATCCGGCAACTTCTGTTCTCTTTTCATTACTCAATTCATATAAGTCGAATATGCAGCCGACAGCGGAAGCCCTGAATGGAATATTAGCCTGCATGATTCATACAAATAACGACTTTAAATTTAAGATTAATTATTTAAATTTTTGTACAAATTTCCTCCCGAGGTTGACATTCACAAACCGTGTGAATATAATTACCATATAAGGTAAAACGATTAACCAAAGAAATTCTATAAGGAACCTGCACTTTCTATTAGTATTATCAGACTTAATAATTTCGCTTGATTTGATTTGATTTCATAACGAGTAGGGGGGCTATTTGGATGAAGTTGATTAAGGACAGGGCAAAGGCCAGATCGTATCGGGAATTCCTGTACATACTGCCTTTCCTGGCAATTGTAGCACTGTTTGCGTACTACCCGCTTTATGGTTGGTTCTATGCATTTTTCGATTACAAACCTCCATTTCCTCTGACCTGGGAAAAGTTTGTCGGATTAAAATGGTTCCAGACGATGGTATCGAACAAGGTCAGGATAAATCAACTCCTGGAAGTTATGAGAAACACTTTTGCAATCAGCGGGCTGAGCCTTGCTTTTTCATGGTTCCCCATGGTCTTTGCCGTATTCCTTAATGAGATCAAGGCCAGGACTTATAAAAGGTTCGTGCAGACAGTAACCACGCTTCCGAACTTCATCAGCTGGGTCCTCGTGTATTCAATCGCTTTTTCTGTTTTCAGCAGCACCGGTGCTGTCAATACAGTGGCAATGAACCTGGGACTTATACAGGAACCACAGATATTTTTGGCGTCACCCGACCATGTCTGGTTCAAGATGTGGCTGTGGCTGACATGGAAAAATGCAGGCTGGGCCGCTATCATGTATATCGCGGCCATATCAGGCATAGATGAGGAAATGATTACGGCAGCAAAGATAGATGGCGCTTCGAGAATGAAGATAATATGGCACATTACGCTTCCGAGCCTGCTGCCAACCTATTTCGTAATAGTAATGCTCAATCTGGCGAACTTCCTGACCAATGGCATGGAACAGTTCTATGTCTTCCAGAACGCATTCAATAAGGACTATATACAGGTTCTTGACCTTTATGTCTACAATCTGGCAATGGGTAACGGAGGCTATTCCCTTTCCGTCGCAGTCAGCATGTTCAAGAGCATCATCAGTGTCATACTCCTGTGTGTCACGAATGGTGTATCGAAGTTGGTAAGAGGCCAGGGCTTTATTTAGACTATAGAGAGGGAAGGGGGAAATGTTATGGAATTACATATAAGTACTGAAAAGCCCAAAACAACAAAATTGAAAATGAAATACGGCATAGGCGACAGGCTCATAAGCATAGTTACCTATGTTGTATACGCACTGTTTTCCTTCGTATGCATCTACCCGTTTTATTATATCTTTATCAATTCAATCAGTGCGAATGACCTGAGTGACAAAGGTAAAGTACTGTTTTGGCCGCTGGGAATACATTTCAGCAACTATGCAAACGTACTGAAAATACCGGATCTGTTCAATGCACTTACGGTTTCTGTAGAAAGAACAGTGATAGGAACGGCCCTTACAGTATTGTTCGCAGCCTTTCTGGGGTACATGTTTACGCGGGAAAGTCTGTGGCACAGAAAATTCTGGTATCGCTTCGTAATAGCGACAATGTATTTCAACGCCGGTATAATTCCATGGTATATTACCATGAAAAATCTCGGGCTTACGAATAATTTCTGGGGCTATATCTGGCCAGTAGTTATTCAGCCTTTCTATATCGTGCTGTGTAAAACCTTTGTAGAATCCACTCCGAAGGAACTGCAGGAAGCGGCGGAGATTGACGGCGCCGGTACGCTCAAGATTTTTTTCCGCGTCATTCTGCCGATCGTCAAGCCGATTCTTGCGACAATTGCGATATTCGCGGCAGTTGCACAGTGGAATTCCTTCCAGGACACTCTGCTTCTGGTAACTGACAACAAACTGTTTACATTGCAGTTTGTGCTATACCAGTACATCAATCAGGCAAGCTCTTTGAAAGGCTTGATTAATAACGCTTCGGGTACGGTCAACATTGCAGCAAGTCTTGCGAAAGCGCAGACAGCCACCTCAATCCGTATGACGGTAACAGTCCTCGTCGTAACGCCGATCATACTGGTATACCCGATCTTCCAGAGATTCTTCGTAAAAGGTATCATGATCGGGGCTGTAAAAGGATAATGAACAATGAAGTAGCACTTCGTTGTTGATTGTAAGAAACATCATATTATTAAAGGGAGGTTTGTTTATGGGCCACAAAAAGTTATTATCATTACTGCTGGTAGTAGTATTTGTTTTGGCAACAGCTTTGACTGGATGCGGTGGCAATACCGCTGACAACACAAATGCTGCAGCGACCACGGCACCGGCAGCGACACCTGAAGCAGCACCAGCAGAAAGCACTGCTGCTGCTCCCGCTACTCCGACAGTATCCCATGATAAAGAGCTGACAATCGACATCTATGACGTTGCAGCTAACTTTCAGGGACTGCAGACCGGCTGGTTCGGCAAGATTGTAAAGGACAAATTCAACCTGTCACTCAATATCCTGGCTCCGCAGGTAGCGGGCGCCGCATTATATCAGACACGTGTAAGCTCGGGTAATCTCGGCGATATCGTGCTCCTTGAACCCTCGGATTTTTCTGACTGCGTTCAGAACAAGCTGATCAAGGATATCACCGCTGATGTCGGAAATTATTCCAACCTGATGACCTACAAGGATCAGATCGATACATACAACAAGGGTATTCCAACAAATGATGCAGGCAATATCTACGGTATCCCCGCACAGATGACAAATACAGGTGCGACGGCATATTCGCAGGATGTTATTTACTCCAGCCCTCTGCTTCGCTGGGATCTGTACAGCGAACTCGGGACCCCGGATATAGCTGATTTGAATGGTCTCGTTGACGTACTGGCTCAGATGCAGAAGAAGCACCCGACGAATGACAAGGGTGAGAAGTGCTACGCTGTAACACTTTGGCCTGACTGGGATGGCGGCGACAACATGATGGGTATTGCCAATGTCGTTCAGCTGACCACCTGGTACGGCGAAAAAATCAAGGGTTCCATAGTTTTGAAACCCGACGGAACCTGGGGCAAGGTTACGGACAAAGACGGCACTTACTATAAGATGCTTCACTTCCTGTATGATCTGCAGCAGAAGGGTCTTGTAGATCCCGACTCCAAGGATCAGGACTGGAATGCAGTATATCCCAAGATAACAGCCGGTCGCGTTAATCTGCTTTGGTACAGCTGGCAGGTAGGCTTCTGGAATACTACGGATAAGCTGAAAGCGGGCAATGCATTCAGATTTATTCCCGTCAAGGATCAGAAATACTATGCAGACGCTGATACATACTATGGCAGCGGCCGTGTATTCGGTGTCGGCTCCGGCGTTGACGCCGAGAAGTATGCAAGGATCATGGAATTCCTCGACTGGTATGCAAGTCCGGAAGGCTTAACTTTCCAGCACAACGGTCTCAAGGATTTCAACTATACTGTAGGTGCTGACGGCAAATACACCCTTAAGAATGAAAACGCTCTGATGGATAACCTGCCTGTTCCTGCAGAATTCGGCGGTGGCGGCTACAACGACGGTAACAACGCAATCAATCAGTGGATAGTCGACGCCATCAGCAAGAACCCGAATACAGGCGAACCCTATTCCAGCCAGTATTGGAGTTCATATAAGGCTGCTACCCAGACTCAGATGACGAAGGATTGGGCAGCGAAATTCGGTTCTCCCGAGCCTGCACAGTGGATGAAGGACAACGGCGCCCTGGTGATAAGCCCGAACGTCAGAGTATCTCTGCCGAGCGATCCCAATGATACAGCTGTTGCTCGTAATGCCTGTGAAGAAGTTCTCGAAGAGTACTCCTGGAAGATGATCTTCTGTGGAAGCCAAGCCAAATTCGATTCACTGTGGGATGAAATGGTTACACAGATGGATGGAAACGGATTTGCAGATGTTGTTAAGTTCGATACACAGAAATGGCAGATCGAACTCGACGCCAAGAATGCTGCAGCTAACAAGTAATATTGGTTAAATAGCTTTGATTCAAAACCTCGTATTCCTTGACCTGAACAGGCCTCGAATACGAGGTTTTTGTTTTTTCAATTGATCGGTGGAGTAAGCAGATGTCTGCAGCAAGTTTACCAAAGGAATTCATTTTTCACAAAAAAGGAGGGGGGGCTTTCGCCCCCTCCCCTACATGATATTTATTAATTTTTTTTCAAGATCAAACCTATTTGATCTCCTCGTCGAATACGACTGCTACCTTGCCGCATTTTCCTTCGGCCATAAGCGTATATGCCTCGGATACGTTGTCCAGTGTAAAGCGGTGAGTAACGAGGTCTTCCGGATGAATGCCCCAGCGGACCAGTCTTTCCACCAGTTCTTCCATCTTCCAGATGCTTGTGACCCAGGAACCGAAAATTGTTTTCTGCTCGTGGATAATATCCGGGCTCGGGTTGAATTCGACCGTACCGCCTTCTCCAACGAACGCAATCTTTCCCCATTTACGGGTCGCACGGATTGCCAGTTGACGTCCGGAGGTATGACCGGAACAGTCAATAGCCCGTTCGACTCCAAAACCGCCTGTCAGCTTTTGTATTTGTTCCAGCGTATCTGCTCCGGAAACAAAGACATGGTCGGCCAGTTTTTTATCCAGCGCCAGCTGGCAGCGTTCCTTTGTCACGTCCACGCCGATCAGCTTCTGTGCGCCCATTGCCTTGGCAAGCATCAGTGTGGCAAGTCCGACTGGGCCAAGTCCTACGACCAGTACCGCGTCATTGCCCGATATGCCGATCTTCTCAAGGCCTTCATATACCGTTCCGAAACCGCAAGCTACCTGGGCTCCGTCCGTATAAGTCAATTCATCAGGCAGGAGCACACAATCCTTTTCGTCTGCCAGGATGTAGGGGGCCATCCCGCCGTCCCTCTGCCAGCCGTATGCCGCCCTGAGCGGGCTGGTGCAGCTGATCATATAGCCCCTGCGGCAGTCGTTGCAGAGCCCGCACCCGGAAATATGATAAACGATGACTCTGTCGCCTTCTTTGAATCTGCGCATTCCGGGTCCGCACTTTATTATCTGGCCGGCAGGCTCATGCCCTGCTATCTTGTCCTGGTAGCCTTCAGGTCCCTTTCCGAGGTGTTCGCGGTATATGGCGCGGATATCGCTGCCGCAGATCGTTGAAGATTTTGTTCTGATCAATACCTGGCCATGGCCGGGCTCCGGAATTTCTACCTCTTTGAGTACAACTGTGCTGTTACCGGGTAAATAAGCTGCTTTCATTGAATTGCTCATAATTATCCTCCTATTTCCATAAATTATTTATTCAGTCCTGCATTACTCCACGACAACGCCTTTTTTCAGGATGATATTGGCATAAAGCGCTTTTTCCCCGGTTGCAATTATGGCATACGCTTTTTTTGCTCTTTCATAGAATGCAAAACGCTCGACAAACTCAATCCTGCCATTTTTCGGTTCGTATTTTTCAACAATCGCCTTATAGGTGTCCCATATGACGGGCTTGACGGTATCCCCGGGGACAACCGCCATCAGGGAAACAGGCTTCTCCACATAAGGGTCCAGAGGGAAGAATTTCAATATGGCTTCGAGTATATCCGGTACATTGTGTCCATCACATCTTACCAGCCGATTTGCCAATGCAGCTGCTGGAAAATTGCCGTCCGACAGTACGAGTTCATCCCCATGCCCCATTTCCATCAGTACTTTTAGAAGCTCCGGGCTGATAATAGATGGTATTCCTTTCAACATGAGATTTTCCTCCTGATTATTAATAATTATAAAGCTACTACTTTGCAATTACGCCGTCGGGATCCCACAGATCAGTCCAATCCTTTGCACTCTGCCAAAGGAATACCTGGCCTTTGATCAGCCTACAGTTCCTGTCGATCCCCGCCACTGCCTTCATCTCTTCCGCTGTGAGCGGTTCAGTCGTTGAACAGATCAGGTTGTTTAAAAAGTGGCTCCTGGTGGTGGAAAAAGGTATGGGAACCTGACCCCTTTGCACTGCCCATTTGACACAGACGACTGCAGGATGCACATTCAGCCTTTCGGCAATTTTCAAGATCACCGGATCCTCAGTATCCACCGTATCGTCCTCAGTTCTGTCCCGTTCGGGCCGTTTCGGTGAGCCTACCGGGCAGTACCCGATCGGTACGATGCCATGGTCCAGACAGTACTGGAACAGCTCCGGCTGCTGGAAGTGAGGATGCAACTCCATTTCATTCGCAGCAGGCATAATCCTGGCATCCCTCAAAACCAGTTCGAGTTTCGGCAAGGTCATGTTGGAAGTGCCGATATGCCTGACAAGGCCCTCATCGACCAGCCGTTCCATCTGCCGCCAGGTTTTCATGTAGTTTTCATGTATATAGGGTACGGCATGCGGATCGCGGGAATCCACACTGACGCCCGGCGCGTGGTGGTTCGGGAACGGCCAGTGCACCAGATAGAGGTCCAGATAATCCAGTTTGAGATCCTTTAATGTCTTTTCGCATGAGCGCAGGATATCCCCTTCTCCATGCATGTTGTTCCACACTTTGGAGGTGACGAAC
This sequence comes from Clostridia bacterium, assembly GCA_036260935.1. Taxonomy (GTDB): domain Bacteria; phylum Bacillota; class Clostridia; order Acetivibrionales; family DTU013; genus JAEYOM01. The sequence continues at coordinate 72,389 of DATALQ010000018.1, read as the reverse complement.
AATTCCTCGCGATTCAACCCTTCCTCAATTACTTCACTCAGGGATTGTCCAATCAAATGCTCGTTTCCGTAAACACTTGCGCAGTCGATGTGCCGGTAGCCGGCGTATATGGCTTCCTTGACCGCCTTTGCAACCTCTTCTCCGGAATATCGGTCAGAGCCGAAGGTTCCGAGGCCTATGCCCGGTATTTTTGCGCCGGTGAAAAAAGTCATGTGCGGAACCAGACTGGGGTCCACGCCATCCCTTGCGGGTTGAAACACTTTTTGCTTGTTCATGATCAGACCTCTTTTATATTAGATTTTACAGAATGGTATATTTTATTATTGTTAATCGTTTTACTTTTGTTTTTATGTCATAGATTAATCGTTTTACTTTTAAAATATCAATTTCCTGCTCTTTTGTCAATAATTAGCCCTTATTTTATCGTGGTCCGTTCCTGTATGCTCTGTCCGGCAAGCAGCTCCGTCTTCAGCCTCAGCATGGAAGGATAGTTGGTTCTGTCGCCTTTCAGGCGTCTCAGTATTATATTGGCGGCGGATTCTCCGATTTGCTGTATCGGCTGCACCACGATGGCAAGATTCGGTTTGATAACCCTTGCAAGCTGCTGGTTGTCGAAGCCTATAAGGGAAAGCTCCTCCGGAACCTTGATACTGCTTTCGTTAAGCGCCATGACAGCCCCGATGGTCATTTCATAATTGGTGACGAAAACGGCATCCGGCAGCTTTTCCGAGTTCAAAAACTCCTTCATCTGGTCATAACCGCTTTGGATTTCGTAATCGCCGTATTTGATGTTATCTTCATTTACTTTTATCCCATAGTCTTCATGCACCCTCAGATACCCCTTAAGGCGTTCCTGTGCGGTATAAATATCCTGGGGACCGCTGATGATGCCAATTTCCCTGTGTCCTTTCACAATAAGCTGTTCCACCGCATTATAGGACGCATTCAGATTATCCACCAGCACAAGGTCGCATTCCCCGTTTTTCATGGGCCTGTCGATCAAAACGACGGGAATGTCCATATCGATGGCATTCCTGACCCTCTCCTCCGTGATCCCGTGAGGCATTATTATTACGCCGTCGACAAACTTGCTCATCAGGAAATCGAACTTGCTGTTCTCCAGCCCGATATCCTGGTTATAATCGCAAATAATGGTACTATAGCCGTTTTGCAAAAAAATTCGTTCGATGTGGGATACGATGCTAGTGGCAAAGATGTTCTCGAGACTGGGAATCAAAACGCCGATCGTCATTGTCTTATTGGTCTTAAGTCCCCTGGCCATGGTATTGACCCTGAAATCGAGGGCGCGTATCGCTTCCTCAATCCTGGCCCTGTTTTGCTCCTTTACCGCCACTCCGTTGATATACTTGGATATGGTTGCGGTGGATACTCCTGCATACTTGGCTACATCCTTGATTGTTGCTGCGATTTTAACCGCCTCCAAACGTAAAACTAAAACGATTAACTTTCTATATTTTATCAAATGCCGGGGTATTGTCAATATCATGCTCCTAAAATAAAAATGACCGGCAAACAAAAAAAGGATAGTCAATTTGACTTTCCTTTTTTATTCCGGAATACTCAATCATTACCGAACTATGGTCTCGTCCGGCCCATGGGTGCACTTTACTCTTTTATACTGCCAACCGCCAAGCCTACTACAAAGTAATTCTGCAGGAAAGGATAAACAATAATCATAGGCACTGCGGCGACAACTGTAATGGCGGAGCGTATGGATATTGGTGTGACAAGGTTTGTAGCTCCTGTCGCACCCACGCCGCCGACCAGTGACGGGTTGGAATTTGCGCTCGTAGTGGATGTAAGAAGCTTCATCAATTCATACTGCATGGTACTGAGGTTCTGGACGCCTGAGTTGTAAATAAACGTGTCGAACCACTGGTTCCATTGCCATACGGCGACAAAAAGCGCCACTGTTGCCAATATCGGCTTGCATAAAGGGAATATTATCCTGAGGAATATCCTGAATTCGCCTGCGCCGTCTATTCTTGCCGATTCTACCATGCTTTCCGGCAAAGTCCTTATATATGTTCTTATGACTACCATGTTGAATGCGCTGATCATAGTCGGTATTATATATACCAAAAAACTGTTTCTCAAGCCGAGGGATTTATACAGCAGATAGTAAGGTATGAGACCGGCGTTGAAATACATGGTTAGTACGACAATGACCGTAATGAATTTTCTAAGTATGTATTCCCTTCTGCTCAATGCATATGACAGCATGGTTGTAATAAATATGTTTAAGACTGTGGCAATGACAGTCCTTGCAACCGAGATAAAAAAGGCATGATATACCGCACCGCCGAAGAAAACCGCCTTGTAGCTCTGCAGTGAGAATATTCTGGGCCAGAGGTATATCCCCCCTTTAACTGAATCCAGACCATCGTTAAACGATATCGCGACGGTATTAAGAAAGGGGTATAACATGACCACGATGAGCAGCAACATGAAAATACCATTGAAGCCGTTAAATATAACATCATTGATCTGTGTCCTGTTTAATGTGTTTTTCATGGTATCCCCCTATATAAGCCTTTCTTCGCCGACTTTTTTTGCAATGTAATTTGCAGTAAGCAGCATGGCAATATTAATAGTACTCATAAGTATGCCTGCGGCCGTTGCCAACGAAAAATTGGACATTTGAAAGCCATACTTGATTATGTAAAGGTCAAGGGTTTCGGCAAAATCTATATTCATGCCGTTTCTGAGAAGGTATTGCGGTTCAAAGCCCGCCTGCATTATCCACCCTATAGACATTATCAAAAGGATCACGAAGGTAGTTTTTATCCCGGGAAGAGTGATATACCTCATCTTCTGGAACCGGCTGGCCCCATCCATTACCGCAGCCTCGTACAGAGCAGGATCTATGGCGGCGATTGCAGCAAGATATATTATTGTATTCCATCCGACTTCCTTCCAGACGTTCGCGGAGGTCAGGATACCCCAGAAATAGTTTCCCTGGCCCAGCCAAACGACAGGTTTTTGTATAATGCCGAGACCGAGGAGCAGTTGGTTTACTGCGCCGTCCAACGAAAGCGTGGATACGACCAGGCTGCATACAATTACCCATGAAAGGAAATGTGGAAGGTAGGATATGGTCTGAACCGCCCTTTTGAAAAACCTGTTTTTGATTTCATTAAGCAGCAGCGCAAGTACTATCGAGGTAGAAAAACTGAATACCAGATTTAAACTGCTCATGCATATTGAATTCCTGAAATCGCGGTAAAAATCGGCATCCGCGAAAAGCACCCTGAAGTTGCTCAATCCGACCCATGCCGAATGTAAAAAGCCCTTGGCAGGCTGGAAGTTCTGGAATGCCATAACCCAACCCAATGTGGGCACATAAAAAAACAAAATAATATATAAAAGTACCGGAACAGACATGAAAACAAGCTGCTTCTGCTTTAAGAGCGTCGTCCAGAACGATTTTTTTCTCGATAACACCGTTGTTCTATAGCGTTCCAAATCTATTGCGTCCATAGTCACAAATCCCTTCTGAATGCTGTACAATTATTATGTTATACCGGCAATCGGCAGACTCGTTACCGATTGCCGGTACATTCAAAGTAAGGTGGAGTTATTCTGCGTTAGGGGCCCAGTTTTTCTCTCTCCACTGCAGCTGGCTGTCTATCCTGTCATAATAAGGCTTCAAATCTATCTTGTGGAGACTGTCGACATATTCGGTCCACATGGAGTCGAACTTGTCGGGTTCTGCAAGTATCAGCCTGGGCAGATACTTGGTTCCGACGTCGTTATACTTGCTCCACGCCACATCTGCCAGTGAGCCTGCTACCTTGTCGATTTGCCATAATGGATAGGATATGGGGTTCGGCGGTGCAGGAGTCAGGAATTCGGCCCATGTCTTGCGGTTGTATTTTGCCATGAAGTCCTTGTCGTACTGGTGGAGTCCATTATAGAATACTTCAGGCGAGAGCCCGGGCGAGGTGGCGTTTCCGTCGGAGTAGGTGCCTTCCATCTTGGGCCCGTAGTACCAGAGCGTGTAAGCCCTGTTTGCAAGCCTGTACGCGGTATCGTTATTCTGGTTTGACTGTTCCGTTGTCAGTGTGAATTTTCCATCGCTGCCAACAGTGTAGTCTTTGCCGGGCAAGCCCCATCCGAGTATCTTCTGCCATTCTTCGGTCATCAAAGTATCAAATAACTTGATTACCCTTTCAGGGTCCTTGCAGCTCTTTGTAATGGCAAAACCCGTATTGACATTTACAACAGGCTGATCCTGATAGTACGGCTTGTAGCCCGGAAGGGTCAATTCGCAGGGAATCCAGGTCCTCTCGTCCTTGTTTGCGTTCGCGAGGTTCAATTCGGCGTTATTACCGAAATCCCAATGCTGGTCGAAAAGACCGAGAACAGCGCCCGAGGACAGTTTGGCTATATACTGGTCATAGGTGAGCGAGAAGAATTCGGGGTCTATTATGCCCTTCTGCATCTCCTCGTTGAGCTTCTTGTAATAGACCTTTGCTTCATTTGTATCCCAGAACGATGTGCATTTACCATTAACGACAGTCGTGTCGCCATCGTTCGGACGGCCCATCAGGTGTTCGGGCGGGTGTTTGAGGCAGAAATCCCTCCAGCCCTCGCACAGCGTCTCAAAACCAATGGTAGGCTGTCCTTCGATGGTGGGGTTCTTCGCCATATAATTCTCGATGAGGCTGAAATATTCGTCCAACGTCTTGGGCGGCGCCGGATATCCTGCGTCGGCAAGTACTGCCTTCTGAATCCAGAACGCAGATCCCTCCCACCTGGGCGCCTGATAGGTACCTTTAAGTACGCCGTAATTGGCCATGATATAGAATTTACCATCTTCAGGATTCTTGGCTATATTCCATACAGGCTTGTAATGTGCATAAAGATTCGGAGCATTGTTCTTCATGAGATCATCAAGCGGGATAAGTGCGCCGGCCGACATGAATTTCGGGTTACTGTACGTATCTACGAACAATAAGTCCGGATAGTCTCCGCCCGCGATCATGACGCCTATTTTCTGGTCCTTGTCGCCTACCAGGAAGTCCCATTGGAAGGTCACGCCCAGTTTTTCCTGTATCATTTTATATACCGCGTTGTCCGGTGTAGGAGCCTGTTGGCCCGGGTCGGAGATAAAAACACTGATCTCTGTCGGTGTTATATCTGCCGGTTGACCCGATGCTTCCGTTGTACCGGAGGCGGGAGTCACTGCCGCATCGGTTGTGTTATTAACCGGGGTATCGCTGCTGGAACCGCAGCCGGAAAATGCCAGGCTAAATGAGAGTACTGCTATGAATAGCCAGACAAATCGTTTCTTTAATATCATTATTTGCCCCTCCTTTAAATAATCAGCTGGCCGTTGCGCAACGGAACACATCTGATTAAATTATAGATTCGGAGGCATATAAAACAATTTGCTAAAATAAAGAAACGCTACCTAAAAAACTCATATTATTTACAAATGTCTCTATATTCTGCCGGTTTCATCCGGACATATTTCTCGAACTGCTTCAGGAAGGTGCCGTATTCTCCGTACCCCACCTCGACCGCAATTTCGCCGATCTTGCGGTTCGTATCGGAAAGCAGCCGTTTGGCCTCATCTATTCGAAGCCTGTTTAGGTATTCGTTGAAGCCGCACCCGAACCATTTATGTATGAGGTGCCCTAGATAAACCGGGTGGACGAACAAATAGCCCGACATCTCCCTGATGGTTATACTGCCTTTATAGTGGCTTGAAATGTAATCCCTCACTCTGAGCATATCGGATTGCTTCTCTGTGCTTTTCAATTTGAGCAGAGACTCCAGGACGCTCTTACAAAAACACTCGAAAATGCTTTTCGCTTCATCCAGGGAGAGCCCGGAAAAGCTCAGCATTCCGCCCTGATAGCTTTTTAGCGTTTCTTCGATATCGCCGCCCATGCTTTTAATCAATTCGAGACATTTGTAAATGACATTCGCCAGGTAAATCTCAACGACTTCAGGCGCCGTAAATGTCCCCGCAAAGCCTTCGAATACCTTCCCGACTGAGTCGGCAAGCCTTGCCGCGTCAAGACTTTCAAGCGATTCGTAAACATCGTCCCTTCCAGCTATGCAGTCAAGACTGTAATTGAGTCTTAACGAGCCGCAGTCCTTATAAAAAAGGATACTTCCTGCCGGCTTGAAACAGCGATAACTCAAAGCCGTCATGGCCTCCTTCACAAGCTTTTTTAGCTGCCCGGGAGCATCTGCGGGGTTGCTCACCGCAAGATAGAAGTTGGCCTGGAATATCCGGGAAAGCTTCGCCCGCAAAGCTTCCGAAGCAGCTGCAAGCGAAGCTTCCGCGGCATTTTCTTGTATAGCTTCCGCGGCATTATCAATTTCGTGCTTACCCTCACAGTTGCAGCGCAGCACCAAGCCATACCCCTCTTTTTCCAACGGGGCTATGTGGGCGATAATGAATGGATTCTCAGGCATTTCGAGTTCGCTCTTAAGGTCGCTGCAGCTTTTATGTATCCTGCCTGGCGATTCCCGAGCAAGTGCTCTGTAAAAGTATGGTTCAACAACGGCATAAGCCCAAAGGACTCCGTGCCCTGCCGCTTCAGTCAGGCGGACACCGCCGGGATGCTCTTCAAGTACGCCTGATATAAGCCTTTCAAAATATTCGTAAGCTTCGACATCCCTGTTCCAGGCATCGAGCTCCTTCAGCCTGTCCCGCTGTCCGAACCTGGCCCTGACTTCTTCAAGAACGGCCGTAAATTCTTCCTTTGTGACAGGCTTCAGGACATAATGCCGAATGCCGTATTTTATAGCCCTTTTTGCATATTCGAATTCATCATACCCGCTTACCAGGACAAATTCCGAATCGCTTTTCATATGCTCCGCAGCGTGCCGCACAAGATCGAGGCCGTCCATCACCGGCATCCTGACATCCGTGACAACAAGGTCGGGCCAGAGACTTTCTATCATCCTGACAGCTTCCTCCCCATTGCTGCACTCACCGCATATGACATAGCCCAGACTCTCCCAGTCCGCAGCCAGCCTTAGCGCCTCCAAAGCCGCGGGCTCATCGTCGACAAGCAATACTTTGTACATTGCCGCTCCTCTATCACAAAAGTTTTTCGACAGGTATGGTAAATGAGACGCAGGTGCCGTAATCCAGACGGCTTTCCACATTGAAGGTGACACCGTCTCCATAGTATAATTTCAATCTTCTGTAAACATTTCGTATGCCGATATTGTAGCCGGGCTCGCCTTCTTCCCTGATATTGCGCATTACCTCGTCGAGTTTGGTACCTTCCATTCCCTTTCCGTTATCCTCCACACTGACGCGCAGTTGTCCATCCGCTATAGCAATTGTAATGGACACGATACCTGCTCCCTTGATATCCTGAATCCCATGCTTGCAGGCATTTTCCGCCAACGGTTGCAGAGACATTTTTGGTATCCTGTATTTTTTCGCCTCATCATCGACTTCCAGATTGTAAAAGAACTTTTCCCTGAACCGGTATTTTTCGATCTTCAGGTACATTTCGGTAAAGGCAATTTCCTCCTCGATCATGACAATGTCGTCCTTCCAGCTTGTAAGCCGCCTTAGGGGCTTCGCAAGGTAGTTGAGGACCTGGGAGACGGCTTCGTAATTTTGTTTTGAACAATCCGCCACCAGTGCGTTCAGTGTGTTGAAAAGGAAATGCGGGTTCATCTGGCTCTGCAGATAATTAAGCTCCGCCCGTACCCTTTCAAGCTCGAGGTCTCTCTTTTGTATTTCCAGCTTGTAAACGTCATTTATAAGCGCGTTTATTTTTTCGGCCATTATGTTGAAATTCCTGATAACGCCTCCTATTTCATCCTTTCCCTCGTACATCTCGATCAGGTCGAACTGTCCTTCCCTGAGCCTCAGCATGTGCCTGGAAAGCCTTTTAAGCCTGTAGTTGTAAGAGTGTACAATTATATAGACCAGCAGAGTGGAAAATACCATAGAGATTATCCCGACCAGTATGACAAAACCCACTACCCTGTTTGCAGCCGAGGTTAACAGTTGCATATTGGCAATCCCGACGAGCTTCCAACCGTCGAGATAAAACGAATCCGAGAGAGGTTCATTAAAGACAAGCCTTTTGCCCCCGTTGTCGGGATTATACTTCAAAAAGCCGTTTTCCGGGTATGAGAATACTTCATTATCAGCACTGCAAATAATATCTCCGTCGCCGTTGACAATGAAAAGATCGATATAATCCTTCTCGACACTTAAGATACTCCTTATTTTCTCTGTATCAATATCAACCTTGAGCATTATTTCAAGAGAGCCTTGCCTGGGGTAGTCCTGCACCCGTCTGATAATGCTTATATTAGGTATCAGCTGTTTCGGGACACTGTACGTCGAACCTATGTAGGAGTCTATCATAATACCCTTGCGTGTGGCTTCCATTTTCTTGTACCAGGAAGTGTTTTTGACGTTATCGTCCAGGCGGAAGTATACTCCGCCGGAAACTATCGTAGGGTTGTCGATATACAAACTTATGCCGGTGATATAATCGTATGCCGCAAAATTTGGGTCGAACCTGTTTCTCAACTGACTGACGTACACCTCGTAATATTCATTTTGGCTTTTGAAGGACCGTTCCAGAATGCCGTAAACCGTGTTATCTGTCGCTATAGAATGGGTTACCGACACGCCTCCCTCTAAAAGCTTCACAATATCGGCCCTGCTTCTATCGAAGGAAATTCTGTAATTGTTCTCCTCCCTTTCATACACGACCTTCAGCAGTCTGTCGAGCAGCACCGCATTCACACTGATTATGGGGATAAGTATACAAACGACATAAATCAAAATAAATTTGAAGTTTAAAGGAATATCATTAATCCTGTTGAAAAAACCCAGTCTCGGTTTCATTTATGAACTCCTTTATGATTGATCAGGTATTGTTCAGCTTATACTCCGATGGGGCTTGTTTCGCGATCGACCTGAACTTGCTCAGAAAATACTTCGGGTCGTTATAGCCTACAGCCAGAGCAATCTCAGATATTTTCATCCCGGTCCTTTTCAAAAGCTTTTTCGCCTCTTCTATGCGTACTTCATGCAGATATTCATTGAACTGTTTTCCAGTCGATTTTCTAAAAAGCTGTCCCAAATAAATTGGGTTCATGAAGAATACCGAAGCAAGCTCTTTCAGTGTAATATCCTTGTTAAAGTTGTTCCTGATATAATTTTTCAATTCGGATATGATATCACGGTTGCTGCTTTGTTTGAGCGAGTTGAGCTTTAACGCCAGCTGAAGACACAATTCCAGAAATGAGTCCTGAAGCTTCTTCATTGTAAGGGATTCCACGACTTTATCGAAATCCGCGGATATTCGGGCAAGATCGTCCGGACTGCCATTAAGTCCGTCAATCAGGTTGACGGCTTCAAATTCAAAGTTCTTGACGAAAGCTCTCACAGAACCGGGGGCTTTCATACCTTCCATAAACCTGCCAAACAGGTGCCTTACGGTTAGTTCAATCCTGTCGGCGGCCTCCCTGCTTACGACCTCGATCAGCTCCCGGGGGCTTTCCATGCACGGCAGGTCGTCCATATTTTTGTCCTGTATGGCTTCATATCTGACAAGGCAGCCCTCGCCGAAAAACCATGCAAAGTCCTGCGCCCTCCTGCTTTGCCTGTATATCTCGGGAAGCATGGCCACGCCTGCCGCCGGCGCGCTCAGGGAGAGTAGGACGGGACCGTCCGTCAAGCCTTTTAACTGCCCGGCAAGCTCCATGGAGAAGGAACCGGCCGCATTGTAAAAGGGCATCTTCTCACATAATATAAGGCCAAATCTGCCGTCACTGTCTTCAAAGAGATTGTACCTGAACTCGCCGACCGAAGACTCAATTATTTTTCTGACCTGACTTCTGTTAGAAAGCATCGCCCTGTCATCCGCAATACTGACATCGGTTTTATGAGTACCGGCATTTATGAGGAGGCATTTTATCGGATCGTCGCTGACAATGCCTAGAAACATCGCAGCCCTTTCGAGCAGCTGCGCCTTGACTTCGCCTTCCGTTATACGCCGTAATGTCTGTCTTGCCACAAATGCCAGGCGATGTTCGGTATATTCCCTGCTCATTCTGTCATTCCGGATCAGCTGCGCCATTTTAGAAATGGTCTCTTCAAGCTCGGTATCGACAAATGGTTTGAGTATATAACCTGCGGCGTTATATTTCATGGCTTCCTGGGCATAGGCAAACTCACCGTAACCGCTCAATATGACAAATTTGGCAGTTGAATTCAATATTTCACTGCATATGCCAATGAGCTTCAGGCCGTCTATCACAGGCATTTTTAAATCGGTAACGACGAGGTCGGGATCACAGAGCTTGATTATTTCCAAAGCGTCCTCACCGTTCTGCGCAGTCCCACAAACAGTGAACCCAAACCGACCCCAGTCCAGCATTGAAAGGCGTTCTATAGCGGATGGCTCGTCATCGACCAGCAATACTTTATACACCTTGTACTCTCCATCTTTTACGTTAAGTCATCACAGCCTCGAAAGAGACAAAACCATATATATGGTTTTATATGGATATATTAACATAAAACAATAAATTGTACATCTCTGTTTCATTCTCCTCTGATATATGCCCTGACCTCTTCTTCGTTATTGTCGTACAGGTCGGGGGCTATTCCGATGTATTTACACGCTTCATAAAGAACAGGCACCACATCCTTGTGAATTCCCACGCAGTGATGGATATAGGGCCCTTCGACGATTTTTGCCTCCAGCCGCTTCAGATTCTTTACCTCCACCCATACGTAGGTTCCCTTGGTATACGGTCCTTCTACACCCCTGGCATTTCCAAGAAGCAGGGAATATTCACCATTGTCTCCGTCAAAACGGCAGAGTGTCATATCGCCGTGCTTTGCCTCGAATTCGACCGCACCCGGGTGCGAGAAGGCAAGAGGGTATCCGATCGCCGGTTTGCAGCGTGCGCAGGAAACAGGCCAGGGCCCGCAATGCTGCAACAATTCACCGTTCTCATTGTCCGGATGGCGTACCGTCCAATCCGCGAAGAACGTGCGGGCTTCGCCCATTCCTGCCGCTTCACACAAAATTGCTGTTATCGCCCCGTGTATATCCGTTTCACATACAACGGGGAGACCTTCCTCATTCAGCAAGCTGTTGGCCGCACACGGCATAATGCCAAGCTCATCCTGAAGCGCGTTCCAGCACTGGATAGCAACGGCCCTGCAGCCATATTTGCCGGCAAGCGTCCGCACAGCCACTTTTAATGCCGCAACACTTTCCAGTTCGTCATCCTTTATTTTGATATCAAAATTCTCTTTGCAATAGGAAATGACCTTTTTAACTTCGGAACCTTCCCGTTTTGCCTTTTTAACCTCTGCCGAGAGTTCCGGCATAGGGATCGGAGCAAGCTGTATATTGAACTTTTCAAGCAGCTCCCCTTCATTGCACATGGTCGACCAGAAGTCAAAAGGTCTGGGGCCGATCTGCAGTATCCTTATGGAGCGGAATGCCTTTACTGCGCTGCATACCGCCAGGAAATTTCTGACTCCCCTTTCGAATTCCGGATCGGACAGACGGCAGTTGCACAGATAGGTAAACGGCACCTGAAAGCGGCGCAGTACCTTGCCCGTCGCAAACAAACCGCACTGGCTGTCTCTCAGACGTATGCCGTTTTCATCCGGGCGCTCGTCTCTCGGCCCCCAGATAAGCACAGGCACATTCAGTTCCTTTGCTAGCCGTGCAACCTCGTATTCCGTCCCGAAATTACCGTGCGGAAAGAACAGGCCGTCAACCCTGGCTTCCTTGAATTTGGCTGCGATTTTTATTCTGTCTTCCTCATTATGAAGCAGGCCATCCTCCGAGATATCATCTATGTCAACAAAAGTAACACCGAGCTCTTGCAGCCTGTTACGCGTCAAGCCGGTAAACCTGACGGCGTCCGGCGCCGAAAATATGCTTCTCCTTGTGGGCGCAAAGCCGAGAACAATTTCATCCATGTCACATTCCTCCTGTGATTGCTGTGGTTACTGCGATTACTGCGATTACTACGATTACTGCGTCTATTTCAAGTATATGTTCCCGTTTATTCAATTTCAATTAATATAAGTGGAATTTAAAGCGCAAAAAACTCATATTGCATAAAAGCTCACGCCATTGGCCTGATAACATTTTACTTTCCCATCGAAACGCTGTTCCGGTATCCCGGCAATTTCATTATTCATTATCCTGCCGGCGGTCTCATAAAGTGTATAAATCATATCCGCCTTTACAGAAAGAGCACTATGGGACGCGTATACCGTATCGAAATCCCCGATTCTGCCCTGCAGCTTCTTCATGCTGGCACGGTAGGCATGGAAATTGCGCCCGTCTCCAAACATATATATGCTGCCGGTTTGAATACTGTCCCCTCCGATGAGAAAACGTTTTTCCCTTTCGAGCAACGCGATACTGCCCGGAGTATGGCCCGGTATCAGTATCACTTCAAAGCGGTAGCTGCCCAGATCGATGATATCGCCCTCCCAGATGGGCTCCATAGGAACAGAATTTTTATTTTTATTCCTGTAATAGTCGAATTCGCTAGGATGCATGAAACGCCGCTCAAACTGTCCGGCGTCACCAATGTGGTCACCGTCCGCATGTGTGAATATGACGGTTACCGGGAGTTTTGTTATCTCCTCCACGCATTGTTTCAGATTGCCTCCGCCGATTCCGGTGTCGACCAGAAGAGCTTCCCTGTCCCCTTCAATCAGAAAACTGCGGACAAAATCCTGTTCAATAGAATAAAAGCCTTCTCCAATCTTATTGGTAATATAAGCCGCCATCAAAACACCCCAATTCTTAATAACTGTAATTTACCATCTTACATTCATGGTAAATGATAGGAGACAAAAAAGCAATAGCAGCCGATTATTTGAAGGCAGCTTCACCGTATGTGAAGATGAGAACGAAAAGATGATTAATATAGAGCGCAGCAAATTGCCTCCCGAAGCCTAGGAGGGCGATGTCCTGCACGTCAGCGCCGGGGAGTACAAAATTGATGCTGCGGCTATGGACGCAAGGAGGCGGGCCATAAAGAAAATGACGGACGATATATGGAAATAGCCGAACTGCCCCGCTCAAAAGCGAGCAGGGCGATAACAGGGACCATTATCCTCCCTTTTGTTCCCTCGGCGTGATTAACGTGGAGGCAAACCGGTAAAGGCTCCCTGAAGCACTCGGTATTGTTCAGTTTTCCGAAGGATTACTTCCCGCTTATTTTTCTGTAATTTTCACCTCAACGGCGTATTGCTGACCCTTTAAAAGAGTAACGCCAATTCCGTTCAGGAAAACCTGGGCTTCCTCTCCGGATACCGTTTTCTTTATCGATATGGAAAACGTTTCATCCTTTGTTTCCGGAGGCAGGGTCAAAATCTCAGGAGCCGCAGAAGCCTGTTCCTGCAGTTTCTGTCTCTGCATTCTCTGTTTCGGCGCCCTTTGCTTTTGCACCGTTTGTTCTATCGTCTGCTTTTGTAAGCGACGCCTGGTCTTTACGGGCTTCTCCAACATTCCGGGCTTCTCCAATGCTTCCGGCTCACCGGTCTCTTCACTTTCGACAGGTCTGTCCTTCACATACCTCGCCATCATATTGTATAGAAGATTCGGGCTTACACCCAGTTTCCCCGCCAACTCCTTCTGAGTTTTATACAGGGTCTTCAATTCCTTCAAAGCCTCAGTTTTCTGCTCTTTCGGGAGCCCCTTAAGCTCGGCGTATGTAACATTCTCATACATTGATAAATCCCACCTTCCATGATTGATATATTTTATAGGATATTATATACAATTTCAGGAAGGTTATAACATGGCTGGAAATAGGAGCGTATGATAATATTTTGTTTTTTATTGTAAATCCTTGTCGAATTTGCTAAAATAAATTAATCTATTGTTTTTTCTCAATCCCGAGTGGTTTTTTGCAGTTATGTTATTTAAATTACTATGGGGGCTGTATGAATATCAGATCCAGACTAACTTTGATGATTATTGTTCTTCTCAATGCTGTAATTATCATCACAGGATTATTTTCTTATAGCAGGTCTACCGATATCATCAGCAATCTGATAAAAAACTCTGCCATCGAGCTCACCAAATCCCATAATCAGATGATATCCGAACTGATTGAGAAGGAAATCAATCTCCAGGCATCCCTGGCATCCGATTCCAATGTACTGGCACTGCTGACAGATCAAAGCAACCAATATAAGATTGATACCGTGAACAAACTAATGATCAAATACGCCGAGAACAAACCAAATCTGATTGGGGTATTCCTGAACAATACCGTTGGAATAAGCCTGGCCACAAACAATACCTCGGAAGTCGGCATGGTTCTTTCCGATCGCAATTATCATAAAAGGACCGTTGCAGCAAAAGCGTCCGTTATCAGTGAAACACTGCAATCCAGATTTCAAGGCTCACAGATCTTTGTTGCTACATATCCTGTTTTTTCTCCGAAGAACGGAGAGTTCCTGGGGTATATAGCAAGCGCAATCCGTTCGGACAGCATGGCCGTAAATTTGAAGGGTATGAAGCTGAACGGAGCCGATTCCAGTTATGCGTATCTGATCGATGAAAACGGGAACATCATTTACCACCCCGACACGAAAAAAATTGGTCATCCTGTAGAAAATCCCGAAATTCGTGAGATTATGACTAAAATTCAGGATGACGGGAAATCCTCGCCTGCCATAGTCCGGTACTCGGAAAACGGTCAGGATATGATCGGTGCCTGTTCCCTGATCGCCAGAACAAAATGGATGCTCGTCATTGTCGGTAATATGAACGAATTTGAAGCCCCGATCAAATCATTAACTACCGTCATAATCGTGTTTGGCGTCCTGATCACGATCATTACCTCGATCGTCGGATATTTCCTGGCAAGGCAGATATCGAACCCGATCATCAAAAGCCTTGAAAGCAAAAACGAGGAACTAACAGCGCTCTATGAAGAAATCAGCGCTTCCGAGGAGGAGCTCCACGAACAATTAAATGAACTCAACGAACACAGGGCCACCATTCTTGAGATGGCCTATCACGATTCCCTCACCCAACTGGCAAACAGAGCCCTCTTTATCGAGCATCTGAATGAATGCATATCCATATCGGAGCATTCCTCCTCCAAATTTGCAATTGCCTTTTTGGACCTTGACAACTTTAAGAGAATCAATGATACGCTCGGGCACTCCATTGGCAACGAACTGCTGGTTTCAACATCAAAGCGGCTTATGAACGGCATCGGAGACGATGATTTTATAGCGCGCCTAAGCGGAGACGAGTTTTCCATCGTTCTGTCCAATATAGAAAGCACGGACGAGATTACCCCATATCTTGATAAGATAATGGAACAGTTTAACGAACCCTTCGACATAAAAAATAAAACCATAAACCTGACTGTAAGCATCGGAATCTCGGTATTCCCCAAAGATGGCACAACAGTGGAGGAATTGCTGAAAAACGCAGATACCGCCATGTACAAGTCCAAGGAAATGGGAAAGAACACCTATCAATTCTTTACGGAAAGCATGAAGTCGGAGCTTCTTCGTAAAACCGAACTGGAACGCATGCTGCGTAAAGCGATGGAAAATGAGGAGCTTTCACTTGTCTACCAACCGCAATACTCGGCTGATACAGTTAAACTCCGCGGATTGGAAGCTCTCCTTAGATGGAATAGCTCCGAATTGGGCCCAATCAGTCCAATGGAATTTATCCCTATCGCAGAGGAGACCGGGCTTATCGTACCAATTGGCGCCTGGGTACTGAAAACCGCATGCATGATGTGCAGTAAAATCATTACGGAATACCATGCCCCAATTATTATGTCTGTTAATATCTCCGCCGTTCAGATCAAGCATCCTCATTTTTATGAGACAGTAATGGAATGTATAAATTCTTCGGGTATTGATCCCAAAAATCTCGATCTGGAGGTTACGGAGAGCGTTTTTATTGGAAATGAACACGATCCGTACAGCGTATTGTGGAAGCTGAAGGAATCCGGCATTGGACTGGCTATGGACGATTTTGGCACCGGATATTCGTCGCTGAGCTATCTGAGACTACTGCCGATTTCTTTACTCAAAATTGACAAATCCTTCGTTCAGGAAATCGGACGCAGCAGTGAGAAAAACGGCCTGACGGAAGCAATCATTTCGCTGGCGCAAAAGCTGAATATAGAAACCCTGGCAGAAGGGGTTGAGACTAAGGAACAGCTGGATTATCTGGCAAAATCCGGCTGCGATTATCTGCAGGGCTACTATCTCAGTCTGCCGTTGAAGGAATCCCAAATCGGGGAGCTTATTGAAAATACGCCGCTGGATAATTCCTAAGCAAGCACAACGTGAAGCCGTTTTAGTTGCATTCGTCAGCTAGTACCTTTCCTATTTCTCCGAACTCATCCAGGAACTTCTCTTTTCCAATGCAATATAGTTTTGCCTTATCGATACGGACTTGCAGTCAGGACGAATGAAAGGAGCAAGTTTATTAAGTGCTCCTATGGCGTGTTGAGTATAGAGCGGGCAGTGATATAATTTTCGGAATAATAGCCGGTTGTCAAATCGGAAATGATGACACAATGGGATGTACCGGAGGAAGCATGAATGAATTTCCCATCGCCTATGAATATTCCAGTGTGGTTTATAACGCTGTGTCCGCCATTCGTATCAAAAAACACCAGATCCCCGGGCTTGAGATTCTCTTTTAAAATCTCTATCCCCTGTTTGGCCTGGTCTGATGATACCCGTTCCAGCCTTATTCCGAATGCTCCAAATACATAGCTGGTAAACCCGGAACAATCAAAGCCGGCAGGCGACATACCCCCATAAACATACGGTGTCCCTAAAAGAGATTTCGCAAACTGGACCAATTCATCCACATTAGGTACGATACCGGGATTTGATCCGGTTGAACCCGCTCCGGCAAAACTTGCGTCCACTGGATCCGTAGCAGCGGCCGGACTCGAGCTAATCGGGTTTAAGCTGATTACGCTGATCGTACTTGTATTGATTGCATTGACCTTACTTGCACTTATAACACTAATAGAATACGCATTAATTGTTCCTACCCTCGAAACATTATTTGCATCTGTACTGATTGTATGGATTATACTTGTGTTGATGGTACTAATCGTACCTGCCTGGCCTGCACCAGTCAACCCCGTATCAACCGGATCGATCGGATTGCTGTTTTCTATATCAAAGCTGCTCCCCTGGTTGTATGCAGCATCATGATTTCCACCAGAACTGTCCTTTTGATTTATGGAAACATACTGGCCCAATACCCAGCCTGTCAAGCTCCTGCCATTTTCATGCACCGTGATCTTGTACCAATCATCCCGTTTTTCCGTGATCAACACCATCATACCTTTTGAAAGCTGATCCAAAATCTTTGAAGTCACTGTCGGGCTTTGCCTCAGATTCAGTACATCCACGGAAACAGCACCAGTTTGATTGCTCTCAGCAAAAACCGCCGGCGTTATGGTAACAAATAGAAAGATAACAATTGAAATGGATAAGAGTGATTTCAATAATCCGGTCATTTTTTCCCCTCTGGACGAAGCTCCTGGCTTCGCCGGTCAAAAGGCGGCCTTCTCTTCTGTGTAATGAAAGATATCTATAACTCAAGTATACACTTGGTTAAATCAGGAGCACAAGAACAGAAATGGATTTGTAACAATATTTTAACGTTAGCTTATGATCAATCTTCCTGAAAGATTGGGAATACGGATTTATTCCGCTAGAAATATGTACAATTTGTTATTACCGATATATCTGAGGCTGCAATCCGCGGATTGCAGCCTTAAAAAATCAGGAGGTTGTTTTATTACCCGTTTATATCAGGTTTGACTTTAGCAATAGTCTTTGTACTAACACCGCAGCCTCCGCTCTCGTTATATTCTCCTTTGGAGCTATCAGATTGCCGTTCCGGCCAGATATAATTCCGGCCTTTACACAAACAGCAATGCTATCTCTGGCATAATCCGCCGATTTAGCCGCATCTCCAAAGCTTGTAAGTAACCTATCCATTTCTACGTCTGAAAGCTGCGCCTTCAGGCCTGTGATATTCATCGCCCTTGCAATCATTGTCGCCGCCTGTTCACGGGTTATTATGTCATCAGGACCGAATTTACCGTTGCCGTAACCGTATATAATCTTGTACTCTGCCGCGGTTTTTATATAGTCGCAATACCGGTCCGAACTATTGACATCGGCGAATTTATTATTACTTGTACCGGGTTTGAGTCCCAATGCCCTTACTATGACGGCTGTAAATTCTGCGCGGGTGATGTCTTTGTCCGGTTCAAACATACCGTTGCTTATTCCGCTGATGACCATTCTGGAACCCATGTCATTGATGGCTTCCTTAGCCCAGTGATTTGCGGCGTCCTTGAATTCCAGCGGATGCCATACTACCGAGTAAAGGCTGTTGGTCAGACTATTGATGACTGCATAATATTTGCTGTTGATGACCGTTACCCTGGTAGGAACATGTCTTATAGTCCCGTCCGGGTCTACAATTACACCAGTGGTAATTTTATATGGGTCTATGCCGTCGGGTATTGCTATAGTCCTTTCTACAAAGGTATTGAAGCTTGAAACCTCAACAGTTTTGCCTCCATAAGTACATTTCACGCTGAATTCGACCGGTGGAGCTATGATTGAGAATTCACCCTGCTTTGTTGAATTTTCCAGCAGTTGGACGTTCTCAGCGGCAGCCTTTGCAATCTCTACCTGCACCTTGATGTCCTTAAGCTCTACAGCGCTTCCGAGTTGTTCCGATATTGTACTGATATTTATCTGCTGTGCGGGCAGGGTATAAGTTGCATTTTCAGTTTTTACCTCGAGTACCGCCTGTTTATTTTCCATGTTTTTTACTGTTTGACCATTCAGTTCTCCGGCTACAATGTCTGCTTTAGTATTGACCGGGATAGTAATTACCGCATTGTTGCCTTCGGCATCCAGCTTTTGCTCCAGCTTCTTATCATCTATTGTAATTGTTGTTACAGTCAGGTTTCCCTCCGTAGTGGTCGTGGCTGTTCCCACATTTTCTGTCTTGCCGTTGACCAGGATGTCCACGCCCGTATTTGCTGGAGGCTGGGTTGTGGGTTGTATGGTTGTACCGGTATCGTCGTCATTTCCGCCGTTGGATGGTGCATGGGGAGTAACCGCACTCGATGCCGCAGATGGTAAGCCTGTCCCTGCTGTATTGGTTGCGGTTACTGTAAAGGTATATGTAGTTCCATTGGTAAGTCCTGTTACAGTTATCGGGCCGGATGTCCCTGTTGCTGTTTTATTGCCTGGGTGTGAGGTTACGGTGTAGCCTGTTATCGTGCTTCCGCCGTTATCGGCCGGTGCGGTAAAGCTTACCGAAGCCTCTCCATTACCGGCTGTCGACGTTACATTTGTCGGTGCTCCTGGTACAGTTTTGGGTATTGAACTTACCTCGGCGGATTTCGGACTGTCACCGCCGGCGTTTGATGCCGTTATAACGAAGTAATAGGTTACTCCGTTTGTCAGCCCTGTAGCTTCATAAGTGCAGGCAGAGCCGGTTGTAGCAAGAGCCGCTCCGTATGAGCCCGGTGCTGTCGATTGATAAATTTTATATCCTGTTGCTCCCGTAACGCTGTTCCAATTCAAGGTTACCTTTGCATTTCCTCCGGCCGCAGTAACTCCTGTTGGCGCAGATGGGGCGGAAACCTGAGGCATTGCACTGATTTCATTTGAATATGCACTGTCGCCGCCCGGATTAGTTGCTTTGACTGCAAAGTAATAGGTTGTACCATTGGCAAGCCCTGCAACGTCACAACTGTATACCGCTCCGGCGACAGTAGTAGCAGGCGTCGCGTAAGATCCTGAAGTTGTGCTTACGTATACTTTATAGCCTGTTGAACCTGCCACTCCGCTCCAGCTAATATTAACATGCCCATCCCCCGCATTTGCCGATTGCAGAACTGGCGCTCCCGTCGCTGCTACTTGCGGGGTTGCACTCACTTCGTTGGAATTGTCGCTGTCAACTTCTCCGTTGCTGGCTTTTACAACAAAGTAATAGGTTGTACCGTTGGTAAGACCTGTCGCATCGAAACTGTTTACGGAGCCGCTTACTGTTGCAAGTTCTAATCCGTATAAACCGGATGCGTTACTGCAAAATATCTTATATCCTGTTGCTTCATCTACACTGTTCCAATTGATAACAACATGCTCATTTCCTGCGACTGCCGATAGAATAGCTGGCGCAGACAGCGGATTTACTGCCTGGGTTACAGTGAAGGTCACATTGGTCATGTTGTCCGCTGATATCGTGACAGTTCCGGTATACGTGCCTGCTGCAAGCCCGTCCTTTGCTTTTACGGTAAAGGTGGTGGATGGTGTCTCTGAATTCAAGGCTGCCGCCAGAGGCTGAGTAACTACAAAGCTGCTGCTTCCCCCTCCGCTTAAGGATACTGCCAGATTTGCCAAATCACCCGTACCGGTCCTTGTTACAGTGATAGTCTTAGTTTCCTGCGTACCGGAACCATACCCTGCTGTTTTGGCTGCCATGGTCTGGTCACTGATCGCTGCTATTGTATAAGTCGGTGCTGCTTCCACTGTTACCGTAAGGTTGTTTGTTATTGCATTATATCCGTTACACGAAAGTGTTACCGCATGTCCATCATGGGCTGCCACAGTCAGTATTGCGCCATTAGCCGGGCTTGCTGTGATTCCGTTGGCAGTAAAATCCGCCTCTGCCACGTCTGCTGTAGAACTGTCGTTATAGGTCAGTGTCACTTCGAGACCCGCCAGATTCAGGCTCTCACCCTCAGTATATATTAAATCGAGCGGCTGATTTTTAATTTGAATGCCGGTTACTGTCTTTGCCGCCGTTGCCGGGAAGGTCACCGTGAAAGTTACAGTATTGCCCACACCCATTCCATTCGAGGTGGTTGTTCCAACAGAAGATGCACCTGCCACTGTAGGTGTGAATGCCTCCGTCGGGAACTTTTTGCCGTTCTTTGAGGTTAAGGTGACAGTTGCCGTATATACCTGGCCTGCCTTGAATCTATTGCCTGCCGTCAATGCCTCATTCCAAACCACATCGGAAACGGTATAATCAGCATTCGATGTCGTATTTTCCACTTGGGCTGCAGTCTGCGGAACAGCTCCCGCCGACGGGGCTGTCATATTTACCGACGCGGTGTTGATTTCCGGCAGCAAATAGGGATATCCGCCATTGATTCCGGAATCCAGCCCCCATATACTGATGAAATTCCAGTTGGTAAAGGTGGACTGAAGCTTCATATCATCTGTAGATTTCGGAGTTCCTACAGCATCCGATTGTCCGGAGACTTCCAAATCATAGTAGGAATCGGAAACAGTTCCGGTATTCTGTCCAATCAGCCCGCCCTTATGGGTTGCAGCAGTTTCACTTGTTCGCACGACATCGCCTGTAAGCGTGCCGTTATTGCTGGTAGTGCTGCTGTCAACGGCGTCTCCCGATGCTTCATTCAACTTCCAGTAGCCTGCCAATCCCGTTTCGTTTCCGGTGAGCACTTTATCCTTATCTCTTTTTATATCTTCGCCTGTCCTTGCTATATTCCAGAACCTGACATCAGCGATTCTTCCGTCGAAGTAAAACCACCCGTCTGTACGCCGCCCTATGTTGATAGGATTTACTTTTTTTACATATGCACCAGTACTTTTGTCATATCCAAGTGTGTTAAATGTTCTGTTAAGGGTAGCTACTTTTCCCAAATTAACAGATCCCCGCCATAGATCCTGAGCCTCTCCGTTGACATAAAAACGGGCTGTAGCCTGCTTTTGAATGGAATCATACTCATAAACCGCCGCCACATGGAACCATCCTGGCTGTATAACATTTTTTATATCGATCCAGGAATCTCCACCTTCATTCCATATCGGAATGAACCGCAATCCATTAACCCCTGATCCACCACCTGTATGAATCTCAAACTGCTCATAACCTTTTCCCATAATAAAATTACAATCGGTTGTTCCAACATCGTCCCACTGAAACCACGCTTCGAGAGTAAATTTGTCTCCTACATAAACATCTTTATGTGGGATATCAATATACCCGCCTGAATTGGGCGCTGAATAATTGCCAACAGGAGTCCCATTAAACTCCATATAATTGTTAAAAACTGACGGTGAACAGGAGGCTGAGGCATAAGAGGTCTTTACTATGCCGGGAACGGAATTAGCCCCTGCCAATCCGCCCAGATAATCCTTGCCGCTGACGCTTGCCTGAGTAAATGAATTTTCAATAGTTCCAAAGTTTTGACCGACAAGGCCGCCAACATATTCATAACCGTTGACCGAACCTTTCGTATAGCTTCGGCTTATTGTGCCGCTGTTTGTCCCCGCTAGGATGCCTGTGTTACTTCCTGCAGTGATATTGGCGTTTTCTATTCCCAGATTGCTTATCTGCCCTGAGACTTCAATGGATGAAAACAGACCTTTATTAGAAACACTTGTGTCATTGATTGAAAAATTTCTGATTACCTTTGAGTTACCGTCCAGCTTGCCGGAAAATGGCCCAATCGGGTTCCATTCGGTCCCGTGAAGATCAATATCCGCTGTCAGTCTATAATTACCTGAGAGATTGCTGCCGATGCTACTCAGTCCGATCGAATCGCTGATATCAATCCATTCTTCGTCCACTGCCCGGATGCTTATCGGAAATGCGCTTAGCAGCAGCACCATAGCCAAAACTAATGACCCCAGGCGCCACGGTAATTTTCTCATATGTAATCCCTCCAAAATACCACCCGGAAATGAAAATTGCAGGTTCTATCCCGGAGCAAATGCTGTAAGACGTGGAACCTGCTGTTTGATTGTTAGCTATAACCACCTGATTTATGCTTTCATACTCTTTAATTAACATTATAACAAACGAATATAGACAGTAAAGCTGTTAAAACGTCAACTTTTGACAACCTTTTTATAGCTTTTCCCACGTTCCGACTCAATAGAGCGTGTGCTTTTATTGCCCAGCCTCCTCAGTATTCGGGAGGCATGCTCTTTTACAGTGCGTACGGTTTTTTAGGCAATTAATATATTTAGTCAGTAGCCTAACTCCTCGCCTATGATGACAACCTCGGCCTTCTCTATGCCGGACAGCTTATTCCAGAGGACAACCAATCCCGCGCATATACGATCAGGGCTGCTGCAGTCATAGCACTTCAGCTCACCCTTGACGCAGGGTGTGCCTACGTTGAGGCGTCTGGCGTTTAGAGGCGCAGCGATGTTCCTTGCACGCCACAACGCTTTATCGAAGCTCTCTGCGATTTTGTTGGTACCAACAACTATGTAGACCTTCTTCTTTCCATACAGAGTATTTGCCACCCTGTTGCCGGAGCCGTCAATGTTTATTATCTCCCCGGATTCGGCAATTGCATTTGCACTGGTCAGGTAGACATCCGCGGCGGCAGAGTTTCTGCGCGCTTCAACTTTCTCCTGTTTCCAGTGCCAATACACTTTGTTGTTTTCGCCAAGCCGTTCGAACAAACCAAGCGTCTCGACAGTCTTGCTGCCGCCGAAGCCTATAGTCTCACCCTTTAACTGTGATGCTATATAGTCGGATGCTTCCTTCCCAGTGGCAAAGTAGCTGGCGTCAAAGCCACGAGCGATCAGATTTTTCATGGTTTTATCAATATTTATCATTTTCTGCTTCCCCCTATATGTTGATTTTATCATAACAAACATTGTTGCAAAAGTCAGTGGCAACCTGAATCATACCAGGTTATTATTACTTCTGGTTACGCGTATCATCGAAGGAATCAACAGCTTAACCTCGGAAGACAGGGTAAGCGTACTCTCACAAATTTGCCAAAGGCTTTAAAATGCTCACTCTTGGTTGGGTTGCTTTCATTTTTGCGTGTTGACTTTTATCTATATTTGCCATAATATAGCATTATATTAGGGAAATAGTCTAAATTTCGTATATTTCGACAAAAAATTTAAAGAGGTTGAAAATATGAGAAATCTCAAAAAGCTTTTGTCATTTATCGTGACATTCACATTGCTGGCAGCAGTAACTGTACCTGCATTCTCAGCAGAGGGTACATACAATTATGAAAAAGAAGCAAATATCTTGAATAACCTTGGACTGTACGAGGGTAATTCAACGACAACATTTGATCCTGACCTGGGATCAAGATTGGACAGACAAACAGGCGTCGTAATGCTTCTCAAATTATTCGGATTGGAAGAAGCGGCAGCGGAATTGACTGACGAAGAAGCAGACGCAGCACTTGCAAAGTTCGAAGATACAGCATCAATAGCAGACTGGGCTAAGAGATCTGTTGCATGCGCAGTAAAAAACGGACTCGTTGAAGGAATGTCGGATGGAACATTTGCTCCAACAGCTAAGCTTGTTGGTAAAGCATACTGCACACTTATACTCAGGCAGTTGGGCTTTACACCGGACTATCAAAAAGCGGCAGTTGAACTCGCTGATGTTGGTGGTTTGACAAAAGCTCAGGCTATCAAATTTTCAGACAAGGCATTGATCAAGGATGACCTGGTAGGCATTTCATTCGGCGCATTAAGCGCCAGGGATAAGGATAGCGTAGCAGTTATCACTAGCCTGGTGGAGAAAGGCATTATTGATCCATCAGCAGCCGCCGGTGCGGTAGATGCCATAACGAATGCCGATGTAAAAGCATCTCTCGAGGATGCAATAGCAGAAAAAAAAGCTGAAGCGGACGCAGCTTTAAAAAAAGGCGATACAACGTCAGTTAATGATAATGATAACGATGATGATGATATAGTTATGTCTGAATTAGAGGTCAACGTTGCAGCTACCGGAGTTAAAAAATTGACAGTAACCTTCAATAAAGCTGTTGACTCATCAAAAGCAGTTTTCACAGTTATGAAGGGTTCGACCATAGTCACGCAGTCAGGTATTGCATTTGCGGATGATAAGAAATCTGCAGTAATCACTTTAGATTCAAAACTTTCTCTTGGTGACTACACAATATCTGTGGCAGGTCTTAGTGACACGGCAAAAACAAAATCAATATCGGTGGCAGATGAAAAAGTTGACAGGATTGAATTTCCTTCTACAACGTTAGTAATAGACAGGGCGAACGGACATAAAGCAACTACCAGATATAAGGTTTCAAATCAGTATGGGGAAGACATTACTTCCAATAACTTGGAAATAGATTTCTCATTTGAGCCATTTGAAGGGGAAACTACCTATGGTAATGGAATATTGACACTAGAATTACCCTATTACGATGATGATGAATTTGAGGTTGGTAGAACAATCTCGGTATTCGCATATGAACCTGAAGCTAATGTATCAGCTCATGCAATATTGACAGTAGTTGCAGCATCACAGGTTGCAGAAGTTACTATTGAAAACCTGATCAACACGAAAAATAAAGATAAAGTTCTTTGTGTTGGCGGGACAGCTGAAGATTTTAAACTAGTAATGTCATTCAAAGACCAATATGGTAATTCTATGAATAGTGAGAGATTTCTTGCAGCAATGAGAGGAGATACTGTATTCACTTTATCCAGCGACTCGGTAGTTACTATTGATACTACTTATCCCAATCTTCAAATAGAGAAAATAGACGGGGTTGATAAAGTAGTGCTTCCATTGGCTTCCATAGAGGGTGAGGGTACTGTTAAATTTTCAGCAATATCCGAAAAAACAGGTGTTGCATTGGATCAATTTGATATAGTAGTCAAGGAAAAAGCAAGGGTTGATGTATTAACTTTATCCGCTCCTGCTCTGGCAGTAGCCGGAGAATCGTTCAATATACCATTTGGTGCCGTAGACCAATATGGATTTGCTGTGACAACGGCTAGCGGTGCGGTATTTGTTGAGGACGTGACCTCAATGTCTGTTAAAGGTGAAGAAATTGACCATACTGTAAGTATTGAGTTCAAACAGGACGATGTGAACGGCACTGTTTACCTGGAGGTAAATGCCAAGAATCTGACAACCACGCAAACACTTACAATTAATGCTATTACATGCACAGGCAAGCCGGCACAATTAAGCTTCACGTTAAATGCTCCGGCTGTCCCTTCAGTGATTTCTGGAATTCGGAACTTTGCTGCCACTCTTGCAATAGATCAAACCAGTAGTCTTAATGAAGACGATGTTATTGTCCAGGATCAATACGGTAGAGAAGATGATGTATTTGGCACTGCAGGCTACAGTATAGTAGTAAAAGCATCAGGCAACGGTTGTGTCACTCTTGGTGAAGTAACAGGATTTACTGCTGAGGATGGACCAGCGGTTACGTTTACAGGCGCTAAAAAAGGTACGGACGAGATTACAATTATGTTGCAGAAAGATGGTATAGACGTAGAGGGCAGTAAATACACATTCAATATCAATATACCATAAAAAGAAAACGGGAAGCTTGTCATATATGTAGCAAATGGAGTAAATACATTAATTGTCATAAGTATTTACTCCATTTTTCATTAGTGCAATCCCAGTACGATCATTTTAATTTATCTGTGGTATACTAAGACATGTTGATATGGAAGGCTGAAAGGAAAGAAATAAACGCTTTATGAATCTCTATTTTGCGCCGATGGAAGGCCTGACCGGCTATATCTATAGGAATGCCCACCATACCTGCTTTAATAGTATCGACAAATATTATTCTCCTTTTATTTCAACCAATGAAAGCGGAAGTTTCAAGAAACGGGAATCGGACGAGCTGTCGCCGGAAAATAATCTGGCCTACCCTTTTGTACCGCAATTGCTGTCCAACAAGGCGGCCGAATTTATTACCATGGCTGAGAAAATAAAGCGTATGGGATACCGGGAGATCAACCTGAACCTGGGATGCCCATCAGGAACAGTTGCCGCCAAAAACAAGGGCTCCGGCTTTTTGGCTAAACTTAAGGAACTGGATGCATTCCTTTATGAGATTTTTGCCTGGGGAGGAACCAAAATCTCGATAAAGACCAGAATAGGTAAGGAGCATCCGGACGAATTCTATGGGTTGATCGATATGTTCAACAAGTACCCGATAGAAGAGCTGACCATCCATCCGAGGATTCAAAGGGATTTTTACAAAAATACGCCCAATATGGAAATGTTCAAATATGCTTTGAGCCACAGCAAAAATCCGCTCTGTTATAACGGGAACATTTTTACAACCGGACAATACCGCGAGTTTTCCGAGGAGTATCCCAATGTAAAATCCGTCATGCTCGGCAGGGGTCTATTGGTAAATCCCGGATTGGCAAAAGAAATCAGGCAGAACGTAAAAACAGACAAAAACACGTTGAAATTATTTCACGATATACTTTATGACGAATATCGCAAAATCCTTTCCGGGGATACTGTGGTCCTGTTTAAGCTGAAGGAAATCTGGGTCTATATGAGCTTAATGTTTTCCAACCATGAAAAATATGCGAAGAAAATTAGGAAAGCCACAAGACTGCGCGACTACGAAGAAGCGGTTTCCAGCCTGTTCAGCGAGCAGGAGCTTTTGGAGTGCTATGAGCAAAACCTTGGTAAAATCTGATTGCGCAGGGCAATGAGCCGAATATGGCTCCTTACCTTCTTCAGATTCATTGTTCTATATACTTTCTACCGAAGCATCGGAACCGTTACGTTAAAGCATGGAATCAACTTGACGTCGCTATAATTGTTCGTGACGAAGGCGTGTATCGTCCAAAATTCACGAATATGTTCCTGTTACGAAACTGTAATTTGGGAGAAAAATCTAAATTAGCTTTTTGTATTTCATATAAACCAGTCCTCCCCCTATCAATCCTCCTATAATCGCTGCTACTATCAAAAAATACAACATCATCCAATCCCCATCCTTTCAAAATAGCTTTATACAAGATTACCCGATACAGTAATTATATTACAGGCAGTATATAAATTTCAATATTAACGGACTCTATTTGGCATATGTCCGAACTCCATATACAATGCTGAAATATTTTTTATTCAGGAACAAATAAAAAACACCCATAACCCCTATAAAAACCAATGTACTGCAGCCTGTGGTAACTGCCAGATTTGTGTAAAGCATATGTTCTATTGGCCTAATGGCAACAATGCAAGTCAACAGTATCAATAAATATTTTTTTTATAATTGGAATGCCCTCCCGACAGATTATATACTTTCTTGAATCCGTTATTAATCAATATATTTTGTGCTGCGTTTCCGGTGACACCCTTATTGCAATAAGTAATCACCGTTTTTTCTTTATCAAGCGTATCCATTTCCTGACGCAGCCTGTCATGCGGCATGTTTATGGCACTGTCTATATGAGCTTGTTCATACTGTATAGCTGTCCTGGCGTCCAAGATTGTTATGTCTTCACCGTTTTCCACGCGCTCTTTCAAAGCTGCCGCTGTAATAAGCTTTCGGTTTCTGTTTATAGCGTTATCAAGGATCATACCGGTATACATTACCGGGTCTTTTGTAGTTGAAAACGGTGGGGCGTAAGCCAGGTCCAAATGAAACAGATCCTCGGCCTTTGCGCCGAAACTGATAGCTGTGACAAATACATCGATCCGCTTATCGACTCCAGATTTACCTACTATCTGTGCGCCGAGCACCCTGCCGGTCTTTCTGTCCGCAACCGCCTTAATGACCATTTCCTTACCATGGAAATACTCCGGTTTGTCCGGTTTGATGTTATGGCAAACTTCAACATCATAGCCCTCCTTTAAGGCCTCCTTTTCAGAGAGTCCCGTTTGCGCAACAGCCATATCAAACACTTTGAAAATGCCTGTGCCAAGGATACCTCTGAATTCCAAAGTCCCGCCTGTTATTTGGTCTCCGGCTATCCTACCCATTTTATTGGCCGTTGAGCCCAGAGGTCTATAAACAGGCTTGCCAGTGATCAGCGAATAACTTTCCGCACAATCTCCGCACGCATATATATCCTCGATGCTTGTTTGCATTTTTTCATTCACTTTGATAGCTCCGGTTACGCCCAGCTCGATGCCTGCATTTTTTGCCAATTCCACACTTGGTTTTACCCCGACGGACATAATGACGAAATCCGCATCGATCGTTTTTCCGCTTTTTAAAACCACTTTATTGGCTAATGCATCGCCTTCCAATTTAGTTACGGAATCGTTCAGAATCAGGCTTACTCCCTGTTCCCTTAAATAATCTTCCAGATAAACGGCAATATCCTTATCCATCGAAGCCATGACTTGATCGGCCATCTCAACAACGGTTACATCGATACCTCTTGCCATGAAGTTTTCGACCAGTTCAAGGCCAATAAAACCCGAGCCAACGATCACAGCATTTTTCGGTTTTTTGCTTATTATGAAGTTGCGGATATTTTCAGCACTTCCTACATTGCGCAGGGAAAAGACGTTTGGTTTATTTATCCCTTCTATGTTTGGCTGGACAGGTTTCGCGCCTGTTGCGATTATCAGCTTATCATAAGCTTCATTAAAAACTTCTTCCGTTTCCAGGTTTTTTATTGAAAGGGACTTCGCTGCCGGATTGATCCCCAGCACCTGGTGTCTTGTGTAAACATCGACGTTGTATTTCTTCTTGAAGAATTTTGCGTCACGAGGAACCAAAAGCTCACGGCTCTCGACTTCAGTTCCGATAAAATACGGCAGCCCACAGCTTGAATAGGATATTTCACTATCCATATCGAAGATTTTGATTTCAGCTTGCTCGTCATTTCTCCTTGCTTTGGCAGCAGCTGAAGTACCGGCAGCTACAGCGCCTATAACTAATATTTTCATAATAGCTCCTTAAGTTGTTTAATAAAAAAGATACAAGACTATATTACTAAATATACCCCGGTATCTTTAAAATAACGTTAATTTTTTATTATCAGCAAGTTAACTTATTTGTCTGCTGTCCCGCTTATTTGGGCGGGGAACCCCTCTGAATCATGTCTACGCCAATTTAGTCAGTATATTCACTATTTCTTTAGGCTTTAGAACCTTGCCGAAGGAAACGACCTTCTCATCAATTACGAGAGCTGGAGTAGACATTACCCCATACGCCATTATGTCTTTAAAATCCGTCACCTTGATTATTTCCGCTGCAATGCCCGTTTCTTTCAAGGCAGCCTCGGTATTCTCCTTTAAAGCTACGCAGTTTTTACATCCGGAACCTAAAACTTTTATTACCATACGATTCACTCCTCCATTAAAGCATTGTATTTAGAGCACCAAATAGAACATATAAAACACTAACAGCATGAACCCATACCCGCCTTAAGAATCTTCGTCCTCGCAAGAGCAACCACAGTTTTCCGCTTTTGCCGTTACATCACCGACATAGCTTATTGCTCCCTGTGGGCAGAGGATTCCGCAGCCGTGACAGCCTTGCACGCAGCCTTCAGGAAAAATAACTACAGGGGTTGGCGCCTTCTTCCAGTCGTAAACCCCATGTTTGCACTTATCGGTGCATGTACCGCATTCAATACACTTCTCATAATCAATTACAGGGTACCATGTTTTTGACATACTTTTGACCTCCGTATATTTTATAATAATAGATAACCAAATATATTGAATACATATCCGATTATCATGATTCCAAGTGTTACAATCCCTGCAAATATTACGAGCAGCTTTGTTTTTACTACCTTCTTCAGCATAATCATAGAGGGAAGAGAAAGAGCAGTCACAGCCATCATGAAAGACAAGGCTGTTCCGATACCTACACCTTTTTGTACCAGAGCTTCTGCGATCGGCAGAGTCCCAAAAATATCAGCATACATCGGAATTCCAACGATAGTTGCCAAAAGCACCGAGTACCATTTATCCTGGCCCAGAACAGCCGTTATGACCGGCTCCGGGATCCAATTATGAATAGCGGCGCCTATTCCGACTCCGATCAATATATACAGCCAAACCTTCCTGACAATGCTCAAAACCTGATCTTTTGCAAAGTTTACTCTATCGCGTTTAGTCAATGCTTCCTGTTCGACATCCAGCATCTTGTTATTAAAAACAAAAGGTTCTACATACTTCTCCAGTTTTGCTTTACTTATGATTGTTCCGCCGATTACGGCCAGTATTATGCCAACCAGCACGTAAGCTATAGCTATTTTCCAGTTGAAAATACTTGCCAGCAGTAATACCGAAGCGAGGTCTACTAACGGAGAGGAGATCAGAAAGGAAAAAGTAACTCCGATCGGCAGCCCTGCACTCGTGAAACCTATAAACAACGGAATCGACGAGCAGGAGCAAAATGGAGTAACCGTCCCAAGCAATGCGCCAAGCAGGTTTGCAAAAAAACCGTTGTACCGGCCCAGTATTTTTCTGGTCCTTTCAGGCGGAAAATAACTCTGGACATATGAAATCACAAATATAAGCACTGAAAGCAGAATAAAAATTTTTACAACGTCATAAATAAAGAAATGGATGCTGCCGCCAAGCCTTTCCCCTGTACTGAGCCCGAATACCTTTTCAACAAGAAGCTTTACCAGTGCGGCAAGCCACTCCATTTTTAGTATCTGATTGTTTAGCCATTCTAATATGTTCATAAGTTGACCCCACTCAGTCCCTGTTCTTCATTTTGACAGTAATGCTTTAGTATCCTCGAGCTGCCGAAGTATGATTTTCTCAGCCAGTTCAAGCATTTCAAAGACCTCTTTGTTTTTCACAGAATAAATAACCCTTGAACCCTCTTTTCTGCTATCAACGATGCCCTGACTTTTTAGAACTGTCAGATGCTGCGATGTGTTCGACTGTTCCGAATCTATTTTGGGCAAAATATCGCAAACGCACATTTCGCCGTCCTTCAATAGCTTAATGATCTGTATCCTGGTAGGATGGGCCAATGCCTTGAAAATATTCGAAACAAGCTGGCTTCCCATATTTATCATAGTTTAACTACCTTTCTGTTATATTAGCTTTTTCTAATATCATAATATCATTATATTATTGTATAAATAGATGTCAATATTTATTTTGTAAATCGAAAACAAAAAACTCCCAACAAGCGGGAGTTCTGATAGATGAAAGGTTGACCGACGTACTATCTGCAGCAGGAATTACCCTCATCCTTTTTTGCATCCTTCTCTTTCTTTGCGTCCTGGTTTTCTTCAGGGATTTCTTCCACTTCGATATTACAGCAACAGGATTTCTTTTTCCCTTTCCCGGCCAAACGAACAAACAAGCTCTTTTTCTCATTTTCTTCTTTCATGATCACAACCTCCTTTTTAGTAATTTTTGTATCATCAGCACGCTTATACAAGCATGTTAAATATCAATCCGGAAAGCACCGCGGAAACGAATACAATGACAATAAATGCAATAATGATCTTTTTCTTAAAAATACTTGCAAGCATAGTCAGTTCAGGTATTGCAATACCGGCGCCGCTGATTATCAAGGCAATTACGGCGCCTATACTGGCTCCCTTATTAAGCAAAGCAAGACCAATTGGTATGGCAGATTCGACGCGTATATAAAGAGGCATACCGATCAATGCTACAACAATCACAGCGAAAGGATTATCAGGGCCGGCAACCTTCGCCAAAAGATCAGCCGGCAGATATCCATAAATTAAAGCGCCTATGCCGACACCAATAATCATATAAAGAAATACTGCCTTGAAGTCACCAAAAGCCTTAAAGAAAGAGGCCTTCAGCCTGGCTTTGAATCCGCTTGGCACTTCCCCGGTGTGTTCGCCGGAACCGCCTTTGATCCTGACGTTCTTCACCTGATTGGCCCAGCCCAGCTTATCGAGAAGAACGCCGAAAATAACAGAAAAAGCTGATGTAAGAAGTAGGAATCCAATAGCTACCTTCCATCCTAAAAATGACCCCAGCATTATAAACACTAATGGGTCCATCAGCGGCGATGCTATTACAAAAGACATTACGGTACCGAACGGAATGCCTGCCTTTATAAGCCCAAGAGTTATAGGGACAGTGGAACAGGCACAAAAGGGCGTTACTGCACCGAATAGAACCCCCAGGATGTTACCGAGTATACCTTTGCCTGACATCCAATTTTTCATTTTATCCGGTGGCAGGTACATAAGGGCCAAAGCTACAAGAGTACTGATTCCAATGAACAGGACAATGAGCTCTGACATGATCGTAATAAAATACTTTATCGTATCAAAGAGTGAGTTCAAATACATTCCCCTTCCAATACTGTTAATGGATCCGAGATGCATTGTTTGTTTTTATTTAATTCAGCTAACAATGTATCCAATACTTTTTTAACTTGCTCCACAGCTTCTGTGTCCAAGTTTTTCAGAGTTTCATGCAAGTATTCAGTATAGTTCTTAATGATTTTTGAAACTACAGTTACCCCTTTTTCAGTAATCATTACACAGCAGACTCTTCCGTCTTCAGGCGAATTTTCCCGCGTTACGTAACCCTTAATCTCCAGCCGGTTTATGATCCTCGTTGCTCCGCTCTTGGTAAAGTTCAAGGCATTACCTATCCCTTGTATGGTTATTGCAGTGTTCTCATAAACCTTTTTAAGGGCTATGAAATCAACGAATGACAGATCTCCGCAGCATTCTCCGTTAATCCCATGGCCTCCAAATAGCCAGGCAATTTGCTGTAAAGAGCTATAAATATCAGGTATATTTTTATGCATCAGGATTCTTCCTTAAGTAATATGGTTGACGTCGTCAGCTATATTATATGTAAATTAATTGACAGTGTCAACCAATTATTTCATATTTCTGGAAATTATACCGAGAAATCGGCCAGAGATGAAGTCGGCCAGATGACGTAAGAGAACTCACTGATGAAAGGCCTGGCGGCACACTATTTGCAACTGCCTTAAGGCTTGGCGGTAAACAGTAAGCCGCCGCCAATGCATTCGAAAGCGACAGGGAGAAGTGCCTGTCATCAGCAATTATTCAGTAAAATCTCTTATCTTGCTTGCGCAATAATTCATTTCATATTGGACTGGTTCCTTAATACTGGGGTTTTCGCCGCAAAGCCGGCAGTGCCTGTTCCTTTCGAGCTTCATTTCCCTGAAGCTCAAATCGAGGCCGTCAAAAAACAACACCCTGCCTGCCATTATATCCCCGATGCCAAGTATCACTTTTACCGCTTCCAGAGCCTGCAGTGAGCCGATAGTCCCGGCTATCATGCCTATAATCCCGGCGTCCGAGCAGGTAGGTACATCACCCTCCCTTGGCGGTTCCGGATAAAGGCACCTGTAGCAGGGCGTTTTCCCCGGGATGACAGTCATCAGCATGCCTGTAAACGCAAGCACAGCTCCCTCTACCAGCGGTTTCCCGGCCAAATGGCAGCTGTCGCTGACCAGATACCTTGCCGTGAAGTTGTCAGTCGCGTCTATGACGACATCGTACCCGTCTATTATATCCTCGATGTTATTTTTATCGATCCTGAAGGGGTATTTAACTGCCTTAACATCAGGATTCAGATCAGCAAGCCTCTCGGCCGCAATATCGACCTTCTTCTTCTGCAGATCACCGGTAGTATAAAGTATCTGTCTTTGCAGGTTGGAAATGCCCACGGTGTCAAAATCCACAACCCCGATTTTACCAACGCCAGCAGCCGCCAGATAATACAGCGCCGGCGATCCCAGGCCGCCTGCGCCTACCACCAGGACGCCCGATTTCAGTAGCTTTTCCTGACCTGCCATTCCTACATCTTTCAGAATGATCTGCCTCGAATACCTTAAGACCCCATTTTCATCAAGCATTGCGCTGCCCTCCGAATCAATCCGTTTTATTTCACGATCTCAATTTTATCGCCTTTTTTGATGATGCCGCCCTTCAAGACCTTCGCAAAAATACCTTCCTTAGGCATTACGCAATTTCCAACAAGCTTGAATATGGCGCATTTCTGGTGACATTCCTTGCCTATCTGGGTAACTTCAAAGAGCACATCGCCAATGTTGAGCCTGGTACCAACAGGCAGCTCGTATAGTACTATGCCTTCCGTTGTTATATTCTCAGCGAATTTCCCCGAACACAGGCCTTTTATTCCTATAGCCGTCATCTTGTCAATGCTTTCCTGCCCAAGAAGGCTTACCTGCCTGTGCCAGTTGCCGCCGTGAGCGTCTCCCTTCAGGCCGAAGTCCACTATGAATTCACCCTGGTCGATCGTTTTCTTTGGAACGCCTTTTTTCTCACTGATATTGATTGCTAAAACACTGGCCATGATTTACTTTCTCCTTTCGAACACCCCGGATTTTCCGCCTGATTTTCTTATAAGCATTATCTCTCCGATAACCATTTCCTTGTCCACTGCCTTGCACATATCGTATATGGTCAGTCCTGCCACTGAAACTGCGGTAAGCGCCTCCATCTCGACCCCTGTCTTCCAGTAGCATCTTGCGGTCGCTTTGATATCTATGCAGCTTTTCTCCTCATCCTGCGCCAACTCGATCTCAACAACGTCGAGCGGCACCTGATGGCACATGGGAATGAGCTCCTGGGTGCGCTTTGCTCCCATGATCCCGGCTATCCTTGCGGTTGAAAGCACGTCGCCCTTGGGCATGTTATTTTCCAATATCTTTTTCAGCGTCTCCGGCCTCATATATATGCGACCGGCAGCAACAGCCTCCCTGGCAGTCATGTCCTTTTGTGAGACATCCACCATGCGCGCATTTCCGTTCTCGTCAACATGTGAAAGCTCCATAATACCTTATCCTCCGATCATGCTCATATTTCTTACCGAAGAAAAATCTTTCCCGAAATTATGGCCTTCAGGTTTTTCATATATGGCCTTCCTGACGAATTCATCCAGTGCTGCGGAGTCCTGTTTCAATACTTCTGTAATATCCGACTCCCCGTTGTTTCCAAGGCAGGGTTTGATTTTGCCCTCGCAGGTCAGCCTGATCCTGTTGCAGCTGCTGCAGAACTTATGGCTCATAGGGCTTATGAAGCCTACTTTGCCCTTGTACCCTTCGATCCTGTAATATCTTGCGGGAGCCCCGGCCAGTCCATCCTCGCAAGGCACAAGTTCAGGCCTTGCTTCAATAATGTCCGAATTACTGATGGATTTGTCGGAATTTTCCTCACCGAACCTGCCTATCGGCATAAGCTCGATAAATCTGACCTCCAGGGGGCTGTCTTTTGTCAGTTGTATAAAATCGTCTATCTCATCATCATTTACGCCTTTTATTAGCACAGTATTGATTTTGACAGGATTCATGCCCAATTCCATCGATTTTTGTATGCCCTTCATCGTGTCTTCAAGCCTTCCGCCGCCTGTAATATACCTGAACTTGTCCGCCTTCAGCGAATCCATGCTGATGTTGAGCCTTTTCAAGCCTGCTGCCTTCAGCTTGTCCGCCATTTTGCCAAGGTTTATACCATTCGTGGTCATTGACAGATCCTCAATGCCCTCTATTTTAGAAATCCTTTCGATTATTTCACATATATCGCAGCGCGTTAAAGGCTCGCCGCCTGTTATCCTAACATTGCGTATTCCTGTTTTTACCATCGACCTTACGATTCTTTCAAATTCCTCCGGCGACAGATAATCAGGGCATTTTGGCACGCCGCCGCTCCCATCGGGGGAGCAGTATAAGCATTTCAAATTGCAGTTTTGCGTAACGGAAATCCTCAAATACTCAATTTCCCTCCCGAATTGATCTTTCATAGTAAGCGCCTCACGTTTCTAATATATGTTTTTAAATACAATCTCCCCGTAAATCAATACTGCAGTTATTTCTGCGGCAATTCTATTTATCTAAATAAACATATTTGTCTTAGGTTATCCGGGTTATCCGAATATCCGCATTTCTCCGGGTTTGTCCAATCTGTATCCCCCCATGCGGTCAAGCTCCGCTTTGAACTCTGATGATTCCAGTATGCTTATAAAATGCTTTACAATTTCCAATTCAGTGAACCGGACAGGCATTATAAAATCATATTGCTCCTCGCAAACCGGTATGAAATCCAGATCGTAGGCATGGGCCGCTGAATATATCCCCATACCGGCGTCGGCGCTCCCCGAAGCAACCAGCGCTGCGACCGACATATGCGTGAACTCTTCACGGTCGTATCCGTAAATGCTGCCGGAAGCCATACCTTTCTTTTTCAGCAGGTAATTCAGCAATACCCTTGTGCCGGATCCCTTTTGCCTGTTGACGTAACTTATTCCTTCCCTTGCAATGTCCTCAAAGTCCTTAATATTTTTAGGATTTCCTTTGGCTATCATCAGGCCCTGGATCCTCTTTACACAACGAATCAAAAAAATTTTTTCAGTGCTTAAATATTTATTTATATAGCTTTCGTTATACCCTCCCGTCTCCTCATCGAGAAGGTGTATTCCCGCAAGGTGAGCCTCGCCCCTCCTGACCGCAGTGATTCCTCCCATGCTTCCCACGTGCGACGAGGCGATATATTCGCCCGTATGCTTTCTCCTCAGCAGGTCGGAAACAAGATCGATCAAAGGGTCATGGCTGCCTGTTACAACCAGTGTGTTTTCGATCTCGCCCCTGTCTCTCAGAAGCTCGACGTCCACCTCACGTCCGGCTTCATAACCTTCCGAATTGATGGGTATCTCCATTAACCCATCCGCTTTTACGAAGGAGGTTACAACCCCGGCGCCACGGTTCAAGGGCGTGGCAATAAGCTTTCCGTCCACGGCCCCAAGCTTCATCCTGACAAACTCTTTATACTTTAGCGATGACACTATTTTCCTCGAGAGCACGGCATTTGCCATGACACCTTCATGGTGTTCAACGTGCATAAGGCTTTCCAATACCCTTTTAAACAGCCTGTCCATCACTATGATACCTGAAACAGGATATCCTGGAACGCCTACTATCGGCCGCCCGTTAACTATTCCAAGGATCGCGGGTTTCCCCGGCCTGATCGCGATACCGTGCGTTATAAGCCTGCCGCTTTCGGTTACTGCTCTTGAGGAAAAATCCTCCCTGCCTGCCGACGAGCCCGCGTTCAAAACCACCATGTCACATTCGGCGGCGGCCTTTTGAACGGCTTCCTTAATTAGCGGGAACCTGTCCGGAACGATTCCGTAAACTTTTACTTCGGCGCCCCAGTTCTCCAGCATGGCTGAAAAAATAGAGGAGTTGAATTCTATGATCTCGCCTTTTCCGGGGTTGTCCGTAGGGCTGACGATCTCGTCACCCGTAGGTATGAGCCCTACGACTGGTTTTTTCCAGACCATTACGGTCAGTACACCTCCGGCAAGCATCGCTCCTATCATCGCAGGCCCGATGACCGTATTGGAGGGTACGATCATTTCCGATGCACAGATGTCCTCGCCTATCTGGCGGATGTTCTGCCATGGGGAGGCAGCATCTATGAGCTTTACCGTTCCTGCCCCGTTCTCGATGACATCCTCGATCATGACTACGGAGTCGAACCTTTCAGGGAGCGGATCTCCCGTATCAACCCTTTCATAATCCTCGCCCTCCTTCAGTATGACGGGCGTAGTTTCCGTAGCTCCAAAGGTACTTTTCGCAAAAAGCGCTATCCCGTCCATCGCGCAGGCGTTGTAGTGGGGTGAGGAAATCTTTGCAAAAACTGCTTCCGAGGTCATTCGTCCAAGACTCTTCCCCACGCTGATCTCTTCCGGCTTTAATGAGTATCCCTCGGACTTTATTGCAGCCGTATATGTTTTTATAGCTTCTTCAAGCTCGATGTTCTCCAAATATGAATATGCCATAGTCGCCTCCATTGTACCGCCTCGATCCGGCTTGTCCGCTTCAGGAGCCATTACGGCATTCCTGATTTTCAGTTCCGCGCCGGTGCACTGCATATAGTCAGAATAAAAAGACCTCGACTTCGCTTCCCTGATCAACGCCCTCACTGCCCCTGCTTATATGAACGTAACCGTCTGCGGCGGTCAGCAGCGTTATGAGCCCCGACTTGCCAAAGACAGGCGATGCGTAAAGCTTTCCCTCGTTATCCCCGAGCTCGACCGGAAGAAACTCTTCCCTCCCGCTGTTTGATGGGTATTTGCAGGACATTATCGCCCTGACGGCAGGCTTCAACTCATCTTTGCGGCCATCCATAACGTCGATGAGGTGGCATACAAAAGCCTTGAATATCGAATAAGCCGACGCCGGATGACCAGGAAGCCCGATAACAGCCTTTTCGCCTATCTTTCCGAGGATCGTCGGTTTACCAGGCTTCACGGCTATACCGTGGACAAGTACCCCGGGCGATCCGAGCGAATCTATGACCTTTCTTGTTTCATCCCTGGCGCCTGCGGAGCTTCCGCCGGATACCAGGACAATATCGGAATGCTGCAGTGCTTTGTCGACCACTTGCCTGATATTTTCGAAGTTATCCTTTACGATTCCGTACAATTCCGGCTGTGCGCCATGTTCAAGCAGGCCTGCGTATAAAGCGTATGAATTTATATCGCGCACCTGCGCTCCTGTCGGCTTCTCATCCACGCCGATGATTTCATCGCCTGTGGAAACTATACCGACCCGTATCTTCCTCCTGACAGCTATCCTGGAATATCCCATTGCTGCAAGGACTCCAACGTCCTGGGGCCGTAAACGCGTTCCGGATTTTATTACAAGGTCGCCCGCCTTAACGTCATCACCCTTGTAAACCACACTGTTTCCAGGCGCCGCGGATTTTTGTATATAAACATAACCGTCGTCAAGGTTTTCGGTATACTCTACCATGACTACGGCGTCAGCATTTCCCGGCATTTCACCTCCGGTAGGGATATAGACTGCCTGTCCGTTTTTAAGTGAAAGCTGAGGCTTTTCACCCATTTTTACCTCGCCTGTGTGCATAAGCTGCGCAGGCGTTGACTCGGAAGCGCCGAACGTGTCTGCGGAAATGACCGCGTAACCGTCGACCGACGACCTGCTGAAGCCGGGAATATCCTCGGGAGCCTTTAAATCCTCCGCAGCAATCCTTCCCACCGCTTCCTCTATTCTCAGGACGTCACTTTCGAGCCCGGGTATTGAAAAATTGTCATCTATTATTCTGATGACCTCACTTACACTCTTCACTTCCAGCATACAGCCTAAATCCTCCAGTTCCGCAAAAAATCCCTTGTTTCCTGCTCCTTCGGTGAATCGAATATCTGCTGCGGGCTGCCAATCTCCACTATCCTTCCGCTGTGCATCATAATCACCTCGTCGGCTATGCGCGCAGCCTGCGACGGATTGTGTGTCGTAAATACGATCGTTGAACCATCCTTGCTGTTTACACTTCTGATGTATTTTTCAGCAAGCCCGACCCCGGTTATATCCGTCGCAGACGAGGGCTCATCGAGCAAAACAAGGTCCCTGCCAAGGACAAGAGTCCTCGCCAGAGCTACCCTTTGAGCTTCTCCGCCTGAAAGCGATCTCGCTTTTGCATTCGAAAAGCCGTCCATGCC
The DNA here is from genome assembly GCA_036260935.1 of Clostridia bacterium. Lineage (GTDB taxonomy): Bacteria > Bacillota > Clostridia > Acetivibrionales > DTU013 > JAEYOM01. Next base: position 32,133 of record DATALQ010000018.1, on the reverse strand, counting down.
GACGAATCCAAGTGCGGCCTTCACGCGGCTGAGAGCATCGCTTCTATCTATTCTGCCTCTTCCGAATCCAAGCAATACATTTTCAAGGACCGTAAAATCAAACATATATATGCTTTGCGGCATATAAGATATACAATTGTATTGTAATTTTTCCATACCATTGTAACAAACCGAGCCCGAAAAATCTCTGTCAAATCCAGCCAATATCCGCAGCATGGTCGACTTTCCCGACCCATTTGGTCCCAATACCGCATAGACCTTGCCGCTTTCAATCAAAAGGCGGTCAATATCAAGCGCCTTTTTTTCATTAAAATATCTTTTCAGATTGATCAGTTCTACTCTCATGTACTCTCCTGTATCCGCTGCAGCATCCAGTTGATAATAAAGGATATAACGAGCAGTATTATTCCAAGAGCCAGAGCCCTGTCGTAATTGCCCTTGCCTGTTTCAAGCACGATTGCCGTCGTCATGACACGTGTGTAGAACTGTATGTTGCCTCCGACAAGCATCACGGCTCCGACTTCCGATATTGCCCTCCCATACCCCGCAATAATTGCCGACATAACGGAATACCTGCATTCGTGGAACAGCAGCAGGAGCATCCTCCAACCGCCTATTCCCAGACCCGCGCAGGTTTCCCTGACGGGCTGGACCTTCGCCCTTACGACGCCTATAGTGATCCCCGTTATTACCGGATAAATGATCAGGACTTGCGCGATAACCATGGCGGCAGGTGTAAAAAGCATTCCCAGGCTCCCCAGAGGGCCTTTTCTTGAAAGGAATAGGTAAACTATAAGACCCGCTACGACAGGCGGAAGCCCCATAAAAGTACTGATCAGCCTCGTCAGCAGTTTCTTTCCTTTAAACTCCCGACTTCCGATGATCATGCCCGAAGGTACAGCCAAAGCTCCGGAAATTACCGTACTCAGAATTGTCACCACCAAAGACAGGGCAATTATTCCATATATTTCGCCGTTCAGCGAAGTAATCAGTCTGAACGCCTGAACAAGGCTGTCTAGAATCGTCTTCAACTTTTGTTACCTCAGTTCCCCTGAAATCATAAAAGGCGTATAACATACGCCCCATGATTTATTTTTTGATTATTTTCTCTAGTATTTATTTTTTATAATCTACGTTGAATAGGTTCTCGCCGTATTTGTCCTTACCGTATTCATTTATCATACTAAGCGCTTTGTCGGATGTCATCCACTTTACGAACCTGTCGGCCCCGCCTTTGTTGATTGCCGTATGCTTTGCGGGGTTAACCTCTATGATCGTGTACTGGTTCTTAAGATCCGGCGAGGCGTCTACAACTATCTGAAGGTCCAGCTTATCCTTCATGGAAAGGAATGTGGCTTTGTCTGTCAGCGTATAGGCTTTTTTCTCACTTGCCATCGTCAGCACGGCACCCATACCCTTTCCGGCGGATACATACCAGTTGCCGGCCGGAGTAATATTGTCGGCCTTCCATATGGCCAATTCCTTTTTGTTCGTGCCCGAGTCATCTCCTCTGGATATAAAGGTGGACTGGGTGTCGGATATTTTCTTGAATGCGTCGGCGGCCGTGTATTTCTGGCTGAGGAGTCCTGCCGGATCGTCCTTCGGCCCTACGATAACAAAGTAATTGTACGCAAGCTCGATACGCTTGAGACCGTACCCTTCGGATACGAATTTTTCTTCAGACTTTTTGTCGTGGATCAACAGTACGTCTGCGTTTCCATCCTCCCCGGTCTTAACAGCCTGGCCGGTACCCTGGGAAATTATCTTCAATGTCATGCCTGTGTCCTTTTCAAATACCGGCTTGAGATAGTCCATAAGGCCGGAATCGTTGACGCTTGTAGTTGTTGCGAGCGTCAGGTTCTTATTCGCGGTCGCACACGCGGTCAGTGACATCATAAAAATTAAAACAGCTGCTGTAAAGAGACTTAGCTTACGAAGATTTTTTTTCGACATGGATAGAATATCCTCCTTTTCATAATGGAAGGCAAGTTCGTTTTCGGACTTACCCTAACGTTCCGTAAACCATTGCATAAATGCTTTAGGCTTATCGGAATCGGAGATAAATGGTTTACATAATTAATGTATTTGAATATTTGTCTAATGTCAATAGCTCTTTTGCATTTCCTGATTTAGGTCGTTCTACTTGTTTAGAAGAGTAACTTGTGGTTTACATAATCTCCCACATCCCATATCCGTTTATTCATAAAATATCACCCTGCCACTTACAGAAAAGTTTTGGAATAAGGTATATATATTTTGTATGTATATACTATCTCCTAAAGTTTATATACTTATTAAATTCAAGAATTATGACATAATAAAATCATTACTAAAACAATGTCATAATCCCGGGAGGCAGACAAATGATAAAAGCCGGCATTATAACTGCCAGTGATAAAGGACATGCTGGAGAAAGAATCGATGAAAGCGGCAGGCTGTTATCCGAAATCCTGCAAAAAATGGGGGCGGAAGTCGTCGATTATGTAGTAGTGCCTGACGAACGCAGCATCATCTCCTCCAATATGAAACGCATGTCGGACGAATTGGGTATCGATCTTATCCTGACCACCGGCGGCACTGGATTCTCGCCAAGGGACGTAACGCCCGAAGCGACGCTTGACGTGATCGACCGCAATGTCCCCGGCATTCCTGAAGCTATGAGAGCCGCAAGTCTCAGGATGACTCCCCACGCGATGCTTTCGAGGGCTGTTTCGGGTATAAGGAACCGGACGCTTATTATAAACCTTCCCGGAAGTCCCAGAGGGGTGCAGGAATGTATGGACATCATCCTCCCGGCCATCCCGCACGGAATACAGATCTTAAAGGGCCAGACCGGCGAATGTGCGAGAAAGTAATCGGCTCTATAATTCATTCATGTATATTCCTCCAGACCAGAAGAAATAATATAAAAAAATCCAAAGGAGAGATATTCATGAAAATAAGCGGGAGAAACAAGTTTAAGGGTAAAGTCACAAAAATATTACCCGGCATAGTTACAGCCGAAGTGGATGTCGATATCGGAAACGGTAATTCGATTGCGGGAGTTATAACCAAGGCTTCTGTCGATGAAATGGGAATAAAAGTCGGAGATGAAGTTATCGCACTGATAAAAGCCACATCCGTGATGTTTATCAAGGAGTAGGCCATGTTTATCAAGGAATAAGCCTGCAGAGTACTTTTACCCTGTCAGCTCCAGTACCTCTGAAATGCGGCGTTTACGAAGGGTACAACCTGTTTCTTCCTCGATACCACTCCTTCAAGATAGACGCTGTTTTCGAGTGTCTCTACGTTGAAAGCCTTTGCTGTCGATCCTTTGCTTTTTTCTGCAAATATGATCTCGGAACCTTCGTTGAAAATATCCGTCACCATGACCATCAGCAGGCTGTAATCCTTCATATCCAGCATTTCGGACATATAGTCAACGAGGCTTCCCTTGATTTGCTCGAGGCTTTCCATATCGGATGAATTGACCTGTCCGATACCGACCTTGTTCTTTCCAAATTGGTATTCCTTGAAATCATAGTTCACTATTTCCTTAGGACTCATGCCGGCCAGTGATGTACCGCTTTTGAACATCGATAATGCAAACGCGTCGATATCGATCCCTGCGATCCCCGCAAGCCTTCCGGCTGTCAATCTGTCCGTATGCGTGCTTGTAGGAGATTTGAAATTAACAGTATCAGAAATTATTGCGGCGCATAATATGCCGGCTATCTTTGCCGAGGGATTTAAACCGTTCTCGAAATATTGCCCGGCGATGATCGTAGAAGTGCTGCCTATCGGTTCGTTCTTGAAATATACGGGGTATCCCGTTTCAATATCACCGATCCTGTGGTGGTCTACTATTTCCAGTATCTCCGCCTCTTCTATGCCGTCTACGGACTGCGACCGTTCATTGTGGTCGACCAGTATTACATTCTTCCTCTTCTGTGATATAAGATGGTATCTAGATATAAAACCTTTTATGTGGTTGGCACTGTCTACAACAGGATAACTTCTGAACCTAGTCTGCAGCATTTTGCCTTTTATCAAGTCGATATAATCATCGATATTGAAGCTGACGAGATTGTCCCTGGTCATCGCAAAGCCTATGGGTATGCTTTGGTTTATCAGCCTTGCGGCCGTGAATGTATCGCAGAGTGTTTTCATAACTATACACTTACGGGTCTGGGCCAAATCGAGCACGTCTTTGTCAACTTCGCCGCCGCACGTCACTATTATGCAGTTGGCGCCTATTTCTACCGCCTTTATCTGGCTATCCTTCCTGTTTCCTGTGATAACGATATCGCCTTTTTCAACAAACGGTTCCATCCCACCGGGCGTCATAGCGGCTATGACAATCTTCCCGGCTGCTTTGAAATCCTGCTGGCTGCCGCAAATCAGTTTTGCGTGGAGTGTCTCGACAACATTTCTCAACGGCGTACTGCTCGAGGATATGACGTTCATCTCCGATGTATCCATAAATCTGTTAGTTATGTCGGAAAGCGTTACAACGCCTAGAAACTTCTCATTTTCATCGACTACAGGTATGACTCTCGCATTATTTTTCTTCATTATCGCCCATGCGGTCTTCAGCGATATATCGGGAGAAGCGGGATTTATTGCGTCGATATCGAGATCCGATACCTGCGTTCTGACGGTAGGCAGGTAATCAGGGACGGGTATATCAAAATATTTCAGTACATACCCGGTCTCCCTGTTTATATCGCCAAGTCTGACAGGCACGGCATTGAAACCGAGCTTCCTCTTCAGATCGGCGTATGCGATGGCAGAACAAATGGAATCCGTGTCCGGGTTTCTGTGCCCGATAATATATAAAACATCGTTTTTGTTTTTATCCATTATTGCTCCGGAATTATTAATCAATTATTTGCTAATGCGATATAACAGGTGCCTTCCCTCGAAACCATGCATGGGCCCTTCGGATTCGAAGGCGTACAAGCCTTCCCGAAGTTCGGGCAATGCTGCGGTTCGATGCCTTTGAGCACTTCGCCGCATATGCAGCCATCATGCTTCGCTACTTCATTGTCCTTAAGCCCGATTCCGAATTTCGATTCAGCGTCAAATCTGCTGTATTCCTTTTTCAGGACAAGCCGAGATTTCGGCAGTATACCGACTCCCCTCCAGTTGGCGTCCTTAAGCGTGAATACTTCGTCGATCAGGCTTTGCGCCAGGAGATTTCCCTTATCCTCCACGACGCGTGTGTACTGGTTTATAATTGACAGATCCGTTCCGCCGTAATTGGCTAAAAGCCTGAGTATGGCCTCGAGGACATCGGTCGGCTCAAACCCTGATATCACACAGGGTATCCCGTACTTTTTGCTTATGTTGTCGAAAGGCTCCGTTCCAATGACCATGGCAACATGCCCAGGACAGAGAATAGCATCTATCTCGGAGTTATCAAGCACATATTCCATGGCAGGCGGAGTTATCCTGTGCGATGAAAGGACAGAGAAATTCCCGATATCCCCGGCTTCCTTCAGAAGCGCGGCAGTGCCGGGTGCGGTGGTCTCAAAGCCCACGGCAAAATGGACCACTTCCCTGTCCGTTGTTCTTGCTGTCTCAAGCGCCTGTCCTATATCGTATATCATCCTTATATCTGCGCCCCTTGCCCTGCATTGCTCAAGGGAGCCCAGCGGAGTAGGCACTCTCAGAAGATCCCCGTAGGTGGTCAGTATGACATTTTCCCGTTTCAGTAATTCCATGCCCATGGCGAGCTCTTCTTCGGGTGTAACGCATACAGGACAGCCCGGCCCGCTTATAAGCCGTATATTCTGCGGCAGCAGCTCCCGAAGGCCATATTTTACGATAGTATTTTCGTGAGTGCCGCAGAAGCCCATTACCCTGAACTTTTGGCCATGCAGTTTTTCATTTTCCTTTTTGATGGCGTCAAGCAGATGTGCGGCGTAAGCATCCGTTGCCACAACATCCTTGTAAAACTTCTGCATATCCTTGACTATTTCGGTGGCAAAGCCGGCGTGTACCACAACCGTATCACCCGTACTTACTTTTGGAACCAGCACGGCGGAGACCTCTTTAAGCGCTCCCCCAAAGCTGACCACAGCATTACTCCCATTAAGCCCGACTACCTGCCCGAAAGCTGCAACGCACACTGCAATCACCTTTCTTTCCGCTTTTGTCCTGATTCTTCTCTATGCTTCCGCGGTTCTTTTAAATTCTTTTCTATTCTGCCTCTATGCTGTCAATATAAAGCTCCTTGCCTGCTATTATGTCGATGCGCGAATTTTTACATTGAGGGCATTGATAAGACCAGCCCCTGGTCACGAACTCGTTTCCGCATGAAAGGCATCTGGCCTTTATCGGTATCCTTTCGATGACCAGACGGGCGCCTTCGACCGGAGTAGACTCTGCAAACATCTCAAAACACGATCTCATCGTCATGTCCTCTACCCCGGTCATATCACCGACTACAAGCTTTACCTGTGTGATCCTGCCGATCTTGTGCTCCTGTATCTGATCTTTCAGTACATTGAAAATACTGTCCACAATCGACAACTCGTGCAATGCGCCCGCCTCTTTCCCGTTCCTACCTTTCGGTACATGAAACGCAGGGATCTATGCTGCCGACTATGACAGGTATATCTGCGAGCTTGCTGCCTGGAAGCATTACATTGAGAGCCTCCCAGTTCGGATAGGTCGGTACCCTCCATTTGATGCGCTCGGGTATTTCCGAGCCGTTCGAACGCGCATAGTAGATCAGTTCGCCTCTCGGCGCTTCCGATTTCGCCACGGCTTCACCCGCCGGAATGGTCGGCAGATGATCGGGGTGCAGCGGTCCTTCGGGCATATCATGCAGACATTGTTCAACGAGCCTGATGGACTCGAATATTTCCTTAAGACGGACAACTACTCTTGAGTGTACGTCTTCTCCCTTTTCCACGACCATGTTGACCTTCAGCTTGTCATACGCCGCATAGGGATTTTGCACCCTTACGTCATATGCTACTCCCGAAGCCCTTGCAACAGGCCCTACCAGGCCGTATTCAACGGTTTTGTCATGCGGCATGACGCCAATTCCTACGGTACGGCGGAGTATGGAGGCATCCTTCATGAAAATGGACGCAACTTCCTCAAGCGGCTTCTTCAGGCTGTCTACCGTTTTCAGGATATACTGCCTGCTTTCATCCGATACGTCGAATCTTACCCCGCCGATGCAGTTGGCTGATATATTCATACGGTTGCCGAATACGGATTCTTTAACATCCTGCATCTTTTCACGCAGTTCCATCGCATGCATGAACAATGAATCGAATCCGATTATATGCGCGACAATGCCCACGTTGAACATATGCGAGGCAATTCGCTTGATTTCGTCTGCAAGAGCCCTCAAATATTCCGCCCTTTCGGATATTTGTATGCCTGCTATTTTTTCCACAGCCATGCAATAGGTGAAGGGGTGGTTATTGGAGCAAAGCGAGCAGACGCGCTCGGTAAGAGTAATGTTCTGATAGAAATTCCTCTGCATTGCGAGGAATTCTATACCGCGGTGGACATGCCCGGAATGGATCTCGAGGCCTTTTACCGTCTCACCTTCGACCTGCAGCTTGAAATAAACCGGCTCTTCCAGTACGACATGGAGCGGGCCTATTGGTATCGTATAATTACTCATCTGCCTTCGCCTCCCCGCTCCTGGAATCCATGATCTTCTCCCACAAAGTGTTCGTACTCGCGCCGTTCAGCGCTTCGGACAGAGGTATCATCGTCTTGTCCGTCCATGGGATGTCCGTGCTCAGGAACAGCCGCTCCGGGTTCGGATGGCCTGCGAGCTGCAGGTTATACAGCTCCTGCATTTCTCTTTCATGCCAGTCCGCACTTTTCAGGATAGGAGTTATGGATACTACCTTTTTCTCGCCTTCCGGCAGAGTTGCCTGCGCGGTAAAGTTGACTCCCTCAAAGTACAAATGGTAACATATTTCTACATGCTCCGCCGTTCTGTTTTCATTCGTCGTGATCAACGGGGATATGGTCATTACACGCCCTTTATATTCGGCCACCGCTTCGGCGACATACTTTATATCTTCGGCATTGGCCAGTTTGCACCAGCCAAATACCACGCCTTTTTTATCCGTATCCCATTCAAGCGAATAGCTGCTGCCAAGCTTCTTTTTCAATTTTTCTTCAAAGATCTCTTTCATATCCTGTCCCATTACTTAAACACCCCGTCTTTCCAGACAGCTTTCCTGCGGCATTTCTCGCACATTGTCGAAAGTCCTTTTTTATCGCCATGTTCGCCGTAAACAACTTCCTCCAGTTGAGGAATGAGCGGTATAAATGGCTGGCCGCATACGGAGCACGGTTTGTATTTTACGAATGTCCGCTCTACGTAGCTGAATTTATCCTTTTCCAGATGAGCAGTATGGTAATCGTTCGTCAGATGGATCGCACCTGTCGGGCAGTAATGCTCACATAGTCCGCAGAAAGCACATGAGTTGTGCCATACTACAAAATCAGCCCCGCTTCCGTCCTTTGCCTCTCTTAAGCGAATCGCGCCGCCCGCGCATACATGCTCGCACATGTGGCAGGCTATGCATTTCTCAGGGTCATGCTTTATTTTGCCGCGCAGCTTTTCCGGTACAAAGGTTTCCCCAAACGGGTATTTATCAGTGGAAGGCCCTTTAAGCAGGTTCTTTAGCGCAATTTTCAAAAACGTTCCCATTTTGCTTCCTCCTTAGAGCTTTGTTTTCCAGATTTCAATTGCTTTTGCAACACCGTCGATGATTGCCTGTGGTCTCGGCGGACAGCCCGGAACATTTACGTCTACCGGGATATAGCCGTCCAGCGGCATTTCGATGGCATAGCTGTCACGGAATACTCCGCCCGATATCGGGCAGATACCAACTGCCACGACAACCTTTGGATCAGGGATTTCGTCATATACGCGCAGTACCTTTTCCTTTACGACAGCCGTGATCGGGCCGGAAATCAATACTATGTCGGCATGCTTCGGACTTCCGCAGTACTTGCATCCGAGCCGCTCGACATCGTACCGCGGTATCAGCGCCGTTGTGGCCATTTCTACATCGCAGCCGTTGCAGGAGCCTGCATTAATTCTATAAATCCACGGAGATTTCTTTACGATATTCTTAATCAAATCACCCATATATATACCTCCTTGTCCAATACACAATCTTCAGCGATCATATCCTGACACCCAATAAAGTCAATACGAGGCTTACCAAAGCGAGTGCCACGGGGACGGTCAAATAGAACTTGAGCGCCTGATCCATGCGCATTCTGGCCCTTGTGGCACGTACGACCGTAATGGTGAGGGTTATTACAAGCAAACATTTGAAGACGAACCATAGCAGGTTTATGAGCCAAAAGCTGCCCAGGGTCCCGGGGAAGAATAAAGCAACGGCAAGAGCCGAAATGATGACCATCTTCAAGCCCCCGGTCAGGTTGTACATCGCGAGGCCCGAACCTGAATACTCAAGCAGAGGGCCTTCGGCCAGTTCGGTTTCAGCTTCCGGTATATCAAACGGCACGGTTCCGATAGTAGCCGGAATACAGCACAGGAATGCCAATAATGCCGGCAGCATGGTTATATCAAAAATCATAGACCCATTCTGCTGCTGGTAGCTGATGATATGGCCCAGTGAAAAGTCCGCAAAACCGCCATTTGCCATACCAACCTTCATCGCCACCGTCATAAGGACCACGAGCAGCGGAGCCTCATAAGCGATAGTTATCGACATTTCCCTTGAATAACCTATTGCGCTGTATGGCGAGCCGGAGGCCGAAGCGCCGATCATCAGCGCCAGGGCCGGAGTTGCCAGCAGATACAACAGGACAAGCAGGTTCGCCGAGCTGTCAAGACCCGGATACACGCCTGATATCGGGATCATAACAGCAGCGGCCAGCATACCGATGAAGCCGATAAGCGGCGCTGCCCTGAAAACCGTATAATTAGCCGTCTGCGGGACAAGAATCTCCTTTTGCAAAAGCTTGACCAAATCAATAAAAGGCTGGTACAGAGGAGGTCCCACACGTCTTTGTATACGCGCATATAACTTGCGGTCGACGCCCATAAGCAGCATACCTAGCATTATGGCAAACAGACCGCCGGGGAAAATCAACATGTTGAAAACCAATTTTAATGCGCTCATTATTTCTGCACCTCCTCACCATTTCCAAACACAGGTACTACAACCGTGTCGTGTACTTTTTCTATAATTTCGTCAGGGGACTCATACAGGTTGCCGGCCGATACATGGATATCATCGTTCGTAATATCCGACACGCCGCAGGTGTATGCATTCGTACGCCTTACCTTCCTGTTTCCCAAAAGGAACAGCCCTATACCTATTACGCCGGCCATGAGCATAAGGATTACGACAACGCCTGTCTGCCATGCTCCAAGAGGAGTATTGATCCCGAACAGTGTGAATTCAGGTCTCGGTATATTCATCATATCCAGGACTTTTGATATTACAGTAAGCGGAAGTCCCGGCACAACGCCCAATACCAGGCTTATTGCCGACAGGATACCCATAGGCACCAGCATGGTCCATGGAGCCTCCTTTACATTTTCAAGCTTCTTCGGAAGAGTGCCGAAGAAAGCCGAGTGCATGAATTTCAGGAAGTATCCCATAGTGAGTACGCTTCCCGCCAGTGACAGCAGCGCAAGGAATACCTGTCCCTGCTGCATGCAGGCTTCATAAATCAGCCATTTCGAGGTAAATCCGCTGAAGGGAGGAATACCTGCCAGTGACAGCGCACCCACCATAAAGAATGAAAGCGTGAACGGCATTTTCCTTCCCAGGCCTCCGACCTCGTCGAGCCTCGTGACATGCGCCTGCACCATGATCGCGCCTGCGCAAAGGAAGAGGAGGTCCTTGAAGAACATATGGTTTATAAAATGCAGCAGTCCGCCGGACATACCGAGCGTAGTTCCAAGGCTCAGACCAAGGACTATATACCCGATCTGGCTTACGGTACTGTAAATAAGCAGTCTTTTGATCCCTCTCTGTACGAGTGCCATTGCTCCGGCCCCGATGATCGTGAGGCCTGCGATCCAGGAAACCACATACATCAGTACGGGAGTGTTGCCCGACATTCCAAGCTTGCCCAGCATTGCGGCTCCTCCCATTATAAACAGGAGCCTTATCAGCCAGTAGGGAGCGCTCTTAAGCAATACTGAGGAAATATATCCGCTCACAGGCGTAGGCGCTGTGGCGGGGTGCATCTGGAAATCTATCCTGAAGGGCAGCACGGCTGCCTTCATTAAGAATCCCACAGTAAGAAGTATTATACCGCTCGCCGCGACACTCACCGGCAGACTTCCCAGTTTTGCGGCTATAGCAGCGATATCAAAGGTGCCCGCGTTCGCAGTAATCATTACCATACCCAAAAATGCAAAGCTCGCGCCGATATAATTGAAAATAAAATATTTGAAACCTTCTTTCAAAGCATCCTGGGTTTCCTCATGTATGATCGAGAAATACAGCGTCCAACTGCTCATGATCTCCCAGAAAATAAAGAAGGCGAACATATCCTTGCTCGTGGCAACCCCGATCAGACCCCCGACCATCATGATGAAGAACATATAGTAGCGGTTCTGTGCGTGGCCGTGGCTCATATATCCCAATGAATACAGGAGGTTCAGCAGCGCAACAAAAGCGATCAACAGTGCAAAGCTCAGCGCGAAAATGTCAAGCCTGCCCGAAGATACTGCAATTGCAGCGAGGGAAGCAGTCATGACAGCCACCGAGATCCATCCGGCAGTTTTCTTGGAACGTTTTCCAAGAAAATATACGAACAAACCGCCAAGCATAGGAATTGCAACTATTACAGGCCACGAAACCACGATCTGCGGAATCGTTGTTACCGCCATCCCGCCCTGTGCAGCAACGTAGTCGGCTGCAGCTTTGACAAGATTCAGAGCATACTGCGGGAAAAGTCCGTTCAATACCACCACAGCCGTCAAAATCATTACAGGGATCAGCATTACCAGCGGAGCTTCCTTTACGGCAGGGCCTTCATACTTTTCAAAGAAAATTGTCCTTATAAGCCTGATATAGTAAATAGCCCCAATAATGCTTCCGAGGAGGATGAAGGCTCCAAAATACCAGTAGCCGGCAGATACGGCAGCATACAGCATGAGAAACTTGCTTATGAATCCGCCGAACGGAGGCAGCCCCATCAATGCAAGTATACCGATCGACATGCAGCCGCAGGTGACCGGCATTACCTTGCCTATTCCCTTTAGTTTAACTATCTCCTGCGTCTTGAGCGTGTGTATCAGTATGCCGACTGCAAGGAACAGCATTCCTTTCATTGCGGCATGGTTCACAACGTGGTAAAGTCCCGCAACGAGGCTAAGATAGGTCCCCAAGCCCAGGGTAGTCGTAATTTCACCTATTTGAGCCATTGTGGAATATGCCAGCAGCCTTTTGATATCCTTCTGCAGCAGAGCCATTATTTCTCCATATAATAGAGTAGCTATGCCCAGCACGGATATCAGGAGGCCTATGCCGGAAAGCTTGCCGGCGGAACCAAGCTGTGCGAGCACTCCAACTCCGAATACTGCAAAAAGCACACGGATAAGCCCGTATATACCGATCTTGGTCAGAATACCGGACAACAGCGAGGATACAGGCGACGGAGCTGCCGGATGCGCTTCGGGCAGCCAGCTGTGCATCGGCACAAGACCTGCCTTGACGCCTGTCCCGATAACAAACGCAAGCACCACAGCCAGCAGCACCGCAGGCGGCAGTGAGCCGGCTGCGGACGACACCGCGTTCATATCGAAGGTCCCGAGCTCATTGTGGAGCATCAGGATGCCAAACTGCATAAAGTAGGCGCCTGTCGCACACATCATGAAGTATTTGAATCCGGCCTTCAGTGCTTTTTCAGTCGGTTCATGCACAATCATCAGGTACGAAGCCCATGTCATGAGTTCCCAGAACACGTAGAAGTTGCCGAACTGTGTACTCACAGCTACTCCGATCAGACTGCCCAGGGTGAGCAGCAGGAAGAAGAAGTAGCGTTTGTTGTTTGTTTCGCCTTTGAAGTAGCCTATGGAATATAGTGAAGCCATAAGCACTACAAAAGAGATGATCAGCGTAAACAGCCTGGAAAGGCCGTCAATGCTGCCGTCGAACCATGCAAGGCAGACAGTGGCCGCCGCGATGCCGACTGCAAGGATGCCAGTCAGTTTCGGTATAAAATGACCTATTATAAAGACGGCAAAAGCCCCGATATACGGGACAAGGACCAAAATCGGCCACGGCGTGTCAAAAACAGGCAGCGGCGTGGGATTGGAAATTCCAAACATACCTGCCGCAAGATCTTCCGCGAGCTTAACGATCGATTCCGGAAACAGCGAAGCGAGCGCAGTGAGAAGTCCGAGCAGCACTATTAAGATATTGACAGGCATTGAGCCTTTCGAAGCTTTCGCTGCCGGCTCAGCTGCAGGTTTCATTTTCTTTTGGCCCGCATTCTTTATTTGTGCTTCTGCCGCAGCACCCTTTTCCGATTCAGCAGCTTTAAAGCAAATACTCTGAATCACATTTATAAAATACCAGGCCTCTATCACACTACCTATGATCGCCAGCACGGCAAACACATAGTAGCCTTTTTCAATGTTCGAATATACAATGAGGAATTTGCTAATGGATCCCTTAAATGGCGAAAGACCCATTACTGAAAATATGCCAAAAGCAAACATCGTGGTCAGAAACGGTGAAGTCCTGCCCATTCCCCTTAACTTTTCAATGCTCTGCGAACCGCCGCGCACAATAATTGCAGCGGCTGCCGCAAATACCAGACCTCTCATCAGGAACTGATACGAAAGATGCAGCAAAGCGCCGGTCTGTCCTGAAAAAGTGCCGGTGCCAAGTCCAAGTATGATATACCCGACTTCAGCAATCGAAGAAAATACCAGCAGCCGCATCAGTTTCTGCGATTTTAAAGCCAGTAATTCAAAGACCACAAGAATTACCAGGCCTAAAACGGACAACACGTACATACAATTTGCCCTCCAATTTCTGTCTTTGTTTTCTTGACTTTGCTCTGCAGTCTGTGTTTACAACCCTGTTACTGCCCTGTTTCTGCCTTGTTTCCGCTTGTTCCTTTTTTTGTCACCGGGCCTCAGCCTCCGGCCACCACCGGAAATATCGATATCTCGTCATCTTTTGCCAGTTTGGTATCGATGCCGTCGTAGTGTGTGATGTGCCGCCCGTTTAAAAGGATAATGACCTCGCTGGTCAACTCCTGATTTTTATAGACCTTGTCTTCGAACTTTTTACCGTACATGCCGCAAAGCCTCTCCACGAGCTCTCTCATATCTACGCATCCGTCGACGGTAAGTTCCTTCGTGTGTGTGTAATCCCTTATATAAGCAAAAAACTTGACAACCATGGTTAACCGCCTCCTTAACCTGCAATAGGCCGATTACTGTACTGTAATCAGCCTCTTTGCAGATTTTCCAACCTTATTCTATAGAAAGTTCCTTTAATTTTTCTTTCATTGGAATACCTTCTTTATCCCAGCCTCTTGCCTGATAGTATTGGGGCAGCATTACATCCAGCTGATTTACCTTGCCCTTTGCGGCGCCTGAGGGCATCGGTTCCTTCAGGAGCCTTGGAGGCAGAGTATCGTCGGCCTTCGTAAATCCTGCCTTGAGGTTGAATATCTTCTCAAGGTTCCATATCCTTTCGCCTATCTGCAGCACTTCTTCGTCGGTGTAGTTAATGCCTGTGGCTGTTCTGATCATTGCGGCAATTTCCGGTAAACCGATACCGAAAGTAGTAAACAGGCATATGCCTGCCGAGTCGACAGTTGCGGTGAGGTCCTGGAATATCTTGAGCCAGGATGCCTTGTCCGTGGTTACCAGAGGGTCGAGCTTCTGCGGAATTCCAAGGATCTCGGGAGAGGTCATATAGCCTCTGACGTGGCAGCCGCCCCGGTTCGAGGTCGCATACTCAAGTCCTATTCCCTGCAGTGCGCGGCCGTCATATGCCGGCATTTCCTGTTTCTTGACTGTCATGGACAGTTCGGGGTGGCCATAGGCCGCAGCCATTCTATATGAGCCCTGGGCCAGCTTGTCTCCGAAGCCTTCCCTGTAGCCTGTCATCCTAGTGTATTCCACTATGGCATCGGCATCGCCGAACAACAGATCCTTGCCAAGGTCTTTTTTAGCCAGGATGCCCTTGTCATACATTTCCATTGCACATGCTATGGTTGAACCCATGGTTATAGGGTCGAGTCCGAGATCGTTGCATATGAAATTAGCTTTACAAATAGCATCGAGCTCTTTTACTCCGCAGTCTGCTCCATATGACCAGCCTGCTTCATACTCAGGGCCTTCTCCGAAGCTCTTGAATTTGCCTTCCGAAATCCTTGTGATCCTTCCGCAGCCTATTGTACAGCCGAAGCAGCCCTTATTCCTTACCAGATATTTAGAGGTAAGTGCTTCACCGCTGGTGTCCTCCGCATGCTCAAAAACACCGCCGTCTTTCCAGTTCCTTGTCGGCAGTCCGCCCGACTGGTTCAGGATGTTGACCAGTATCTGGGTTCCATACAGCGCAAGTCCCTGGCCTGTTACAGGATGCGCCCTCAGTTTATTTCTCGCATCCACGCACGCATCATAGAATGCCTTGTTGTCTGCAACCTGAAGCGACTTTGTGCCTTTTACGACAACAGCCTTAAGATTTTTGGATCCCATTACGGCTCCGAGGCCTGAGCGGCCTGCAGCCCTTCCTTTTTCATTCATAACGGTGGCAAACAAAACAAGCTTTTCACCGGCGGGTCCTATGCAAGCGACTCTTCCGTCCTCGAAGGTTTCCGCCAGCAGTGAATCTGTGGTCTCATTTACTGTCTTGCCCCATAAATGCTCAGCGTTTCTGAGCTCGACCTTGTCATTATTGATAAAAAGATAAGCAGGTTTTTCCGATTTTCCTTCGAATATGATGCCGTCATATCCGGCATACTTAAGCTCGGGTCCGAAATGTCCGCCCGAATTCGATGCGCCTATTGTTCCCGTCAGAGGAGCCTTTGTAACTACCTCGTATCTTCCGGCGCTTGTTCCGAATGTTCCGGTCAGAGGACCCGTCAAAAAGATTATTTTATTCTTGGGGCTGAACGGATCTATTTTAGGATCGACTTCGTCCATATACATTTTTGTGCCCAAGCCTCTTCCACCGAGGTAAAGCTTTGCATCCTTCATATTCAGGGCTTCTGTTTTAATAGTGCTGTCTGTCAAATTAACGCGTAATATTTTACCAGTCCAACCGTACATTATTTATCCTCCCCCCCGAACAACTCCTTGAATTTGTCTGCGATTACTTTCTTCCTGCCCAGATTAGCTTCGGTGCCTTCCTTATACTCAATGGCTCCGGCCGGGCAGAACTTTGCGCATTGCGGATCTCCGCCGCAAAGGTTGCATTTCACTATTTTCCTTGTTGAAGGATTAAATGAAATATTGCCGAGCGGGCAGGCGCTGATGCACATTTTGCATACAATACACTTCTTGGGATCCGATACTACAGCTCCGTTTTCATCTCTTGAAATCGCACCTACAGGGCAGACCTTCATACATGCAGGTTCTTCACACTGCATACACATTACAGGTACCGAAATTCCGGCTTCCTCATAGGTAAGGACTGAAACGGCAGCCTGCCTCGGATTGAAATCCTTCGTCCTGTTGAAGGAGCATGCGAGTTCGCAGCTTCTGCAGCCAAGACACTTTTCAGGTGAAATCATAAGAATCTTACTCAAATTCTTCCTGGTCATCGTACTTACGATGCCAGTCTACACCTCCCTTAGTTTTTTATTTACTCTATAACCGTGAATATAAAAATTGGTGAACTTAAATATTGAAATCAGCTGCCTATACTTTGCAGTAAACTAAATCTACCGCGGACATAATATTATGTCAACTATCAGCTTTATGTTAATATGTGATATATTGTCATTTCACCAAGCTTATCGGATGAGCCAAATAAAAATTTCGGGGGCATCGAGCCCCGCTCGATTTTGGCCTGATTCCGCTTAGCGGAATTGCCGGTAATAAAAAAGTCCATCCGGTCACTTAAGGGCATAGCCTCTCAAGATCAGATGAACTCCTTTGCACATGGCAGGCACAAAGATTTCTCTTCATACCCTAACGGTCCAAAAACCTGCGAGGGGTTTAAAGGACTCGGAGCAATTATTCAATATATCACACTACAGATTTTACAATAATGCATATGACTGTTCTAACCCATGTTTTAAAAAAATAACCCGAAATTAATTCGTCCATACATGTAATTTATGTAAACCTATTTAACCATAATTCAAAATGCTATATACTTTATATAATGCGTATACAAGGGGTGCCTATATGCTCACTGATTTCAGAAGGGATCTGGAAAAGAATAACCGTCTTGAAACCAATTATTTGCGGCTTCTGTACTATGAATTTGCCCAGAAATATACCGGTGTTTACAAGTCCTATGAGTATAACAGGCTATGTACGATAATCGAGGGTGAGAAGCAGGTTTCCGTGAATCAGGGCGCCCCATTTTCATACGACAGCAGCCAATTTCTGCTGATGCCTCCCGACTCCAGAATCCAAATGGAGATCAATAGGCCTACGAAAGCCTTGGTTATTGAATTGGACGACAAACTTATAAAAAATGTCAGCGAGAAGATAAGTATCGACTATAGTGTTGATTATGATCTTCTGACCCAGGACAGACTTCTTTGCGGAAACGGCACTCCGGAAATAAAAATAAGCCTGAACAGGATTCTTGACATACTTTCGAAATCAAAAGGCAATATTGAGTTTTTACTCGATTTATACGCCCAGGAGCTGGTATATAATCTGATTCAGATAAAAGGCGTGGATCAGGTACTCAACCTTGAACTTGACAATCCCATTTTTAAAGCGGTTAAATATATGAAGGGTAATTATATGCAGCCTATCAGTATAAAACAGATATCTTCCGATCTCAACATGTCCGAAGCAAATTTTTGCCAGTGTTTTAAAAGGATATCGGGCATTACGCCTAAGGATTATCTTACTAACCTTAAGCTGGCAAAGGCTAAAGACATGCTCAGATATTCAAATGTAACGGAAGTGGCCTTTGATCTGGGATATGAGAACATTTCACATTTCATAGCACTTTTCAAGGCCAAGTATGGTATTACTCCGAAACAGTACAAGAAGACATGCGATCCCTTAACCAGTCAATAAACTCGGCAATGCCTTCACCCGTTCTGCACGAAATATTAAAAACATGAGCCTTCCCGTTCAGATTTTTGATACCGTTATAGAAACTGCTTGTGTCAAAATCAATGTATGGGATCAGGTCAACTTTATTTAGTATGATCACATCGGCAACTTCGAACATCGGAACATATTTATAAGGTTTGTCATGGCCTTCAGGAACACTTGAAACAACCATTTTCAAGCTTTCTCCAAGATCAAAAGAGGATGGACATACAAGATTCCCTACATTCTCGATAAAGAGCAGTGAGTTATCTTTGACTTCAAGCTCATCGACCGCTGCCTTTATCATATTTGCATCGAGATGGCAGCCTCCGCCCGTATTGATTTGAACAACGGGGATACCCATCCTGTCTATCTTCTCCGCATCAATGCTTGAAGCAATATCTCCTTCTATTACGCTTATATTCAGTTCATCCTTCATCTGCTCGATGACCTTTGAAATCAAACTGGTTTTTCCCGCACCCGGTGAAGCCATAACATTAACCGCAGTTATCCCATTTTCCTTAAAAAATGCTCTGTTTTCAAGAGCTTGTTGTTCATTTTCATGCATAATATTCTTGAGTACTTTTATTTCCATTACAGCTGCCTCCGCTTCTACAAACAAATCAATGTTTAAGGCTAATAGCCAATATATTTTGCTCATGCCGTATCATGTTCATTCATAAAAAAGCCCGGAACCTTGCAGCTGTATTCATGCTGTATAGGTCCGGACTTTGCTGATAGAGCTGATTCACTAAAGATCCTTTGCTATTCTGTTCAATTCCTCGGACATGGCGGAAATTTCTTCGATGCTTGCTGTTATTTCTTCCGTAGCAGCGGCCTGCTCCTGGCTGGAGTTCAACGATCCCTTGCTCTTTTCGCTTGCACCATCCACTTTTGTTTTGATACTGTTCGTGAGTTTGTTGATCTGTGGTACGGTGCTCTTTGACTGATCGGAAAGTTTTCTGATCTCTTCCGCAACTACTCCGAAGCCACGTCCCGCTTCACCGGCCCTGGCCGCTTCAATAGCCGCATTCAGGCCCAGCATCTTTGTTTCGTCAGCGATATCCTTGATAAACATGGATACTGCACTGATTTCTTCCGAGTATCCGGTTATTTCGATAATATTGTTATTCAATTCCTGCTCATTGTTATGTATCGTAGCAGCGGAGGCGGCCAATTGCTGTATTGCCGCCGAGATACCGGCAAGACCGTTTTCCAGGTTACCGGAGATAGCGCGCAGCTTCGACGCCACTTCTTTTGGAGTAACAATACCGAAGGATCCTACTACTTCGTTTGTATCATCTGCATCAAGTAAAGGATAATTTGCTATAAAAACCGGTATTCCATATTTTTCAGGCCCGATTTCAACGAGCATGGGCTTTTTGCTTTTAATGACCTTGTAGGCAATATCGTTTTCCTCAAGTTCGTATCCCATGGCAGCCAGTTGGGGTAAATCAAATTTTTTCGACGCGTGCCTGTGAAAGACTTTTTCCAGATCAGTTATATACAGAATGGCGCCTTCCTGGAACATTTCGGCCAGAATCGGCGCGAAATCGGTAAATGCCGTAGCTATAGGGTGCAGCTTAGGCAGTGCAATGGCCAGTGCGCCCTTTACTTCGCCTGCATCATTTACGACTGGAATTGCCGTTAAAGCCAGCCTTTTACCGTATACTGTGCGTGGAATGTTCTGGTGTATAACCTTTCCTTCATGGATTGCTTTCATTGTAGCGCTGTCTGGATCCAGCTTTTCCCCTGTTTCCAGCATTTTTATGCTGAATGTTTCCGACTTTATTATCCATGTAGCCGTATCACCCTCAACCAGACCAAAAAGTACGCCGCCCGGTATTAAGCCAACCAGGACTTCTGCCAGCGCTTTGCATGAATTTAAATCAGATAATTTGATCATACCTTTTCCTCCATATCATTTTCAATACTCTGGAATATGTCGCTCTTGAATCTTTTTTCGTCCAGTACGAGTATCAGGCGGTCTCCTGTCTTACAGATTCCTTTGACACTGTTGTCTCCTATACTGCCGATTTCACTGCTGAGGTTTTCAATTAATTCCTCGCTTACTCTTAAAACATCCGAAACATCATCGACGATGACACCGACCATCAATTCTTCGAGTTTGAGGATCAACAGACGGCTGTCGGCACCCCTTTCAGCATGATCCAGCTGAAATCTTTCCTTCAGGTCGATAGCGTAAATAACTTTGCCCCTAAGGTTAAACATCCCATTAATGTAGGATGGTACATTAGGGATTTTTGTGATTCGCTCCGGAATACGTATAATTTCCTGCACACATGAAATATCGATCCCATATTCACCCTGATCGAGCGAGAAAATAACCATTTGCAAAAAATTCATGTATTCACCTCCCTCATTTCTTTGGTATAATCTGATTTGCTACTCTTTTGACCGTTTTGTAAAAACAATTTTATCACTTTAAGCAAAAATTGGTTGACATAATATTAAGAAAGTGTACCTAATATTAAGTTATGTTAACAAATTATTAATTCCATGGGGGTAAAACTGTGCTCAATGGGGATTTGTCGAAAGTCCTTGGAATTTACTACGGTGCAACGGAAGTTCCCGTCTTTTATATGGATATTTCGGGTGGAATAAAAATTCAATATCCTGCCCATTTTGATGATCATGTCCTGATGGAGTTTTTTGGATTCACCGAGCTCCTGGAATTTATAAAACCGATATTTTCACGGCATAAGGAAGGTGTGAACCTGGAGACGGTTCATATTTTTCAGACGCATCATTGTTTCACATATGCGGTTATTTTTCTGAATAGCGTCGATTATGTAACAGGCGCAGTCATATCTGGTCCCATGCATATATTTCCCCCTCACGAAAGACGCGTAGAGGAAATTCTTGTTCATAATGGAATGCATCCCGATAAGAAGCCCGAATTGATAGAACTACTGAAAAGCGTACCATCCACGTCCGAAAACCGTATTCAAAATTACGGTAAGTTATTATTTACCTTATCCAAATTCGATACGAAAAGCCTGGATATGTCCGAGCCCGAAGTTTACAGGGAAGACGGCATACCCGGAAAGGAACTGCTTTGCTCCATATTTAAGACCAGTGTAACCGAAAATGTTAAAAATATTTTCAGATATTCCTCCAAATTCATCAGAGACGCCGGAAAGAGAATAATAGCCGGCGATGTTAAAGGAATGAATGAACTTCTTGGTAAATCCGAAGATATCCTATGGTATACCGGCACTTCCATGGACATATTGAATACATTAAAAAACAAATGTATTGTCATATGCGGGCTGTCATGCATTTATGCCATCCATGGCAAAACGCCATATAAACGTGCAATGTATATGCTGAACCGTTTTATCGATCAGATTGAAACACTGAGAACTGCAGATGAAATAGTCGCATTCATGATAGCTGTAATGAAAGAATATACGCATGCAGTTTATGCTGTTCAAAACGCTGCCTATTCCATGCATGTTAATCGTGTTTTAAAATATATCAGAAACCACTATACAGAAAAGATCACTTTGGAAAAGCTGGCTGAATACGTGAGAAAAAATCCTGTTTATTTATCAAGTTTATTTATGAAAGAAACGAAAATATCGCTTTCAGACCATATCAACAAGACTCGAGTCAATGAAAGTATTAAGCTTTTGGAATTTTCCGATAAATCCATAAATGAAATCGCATATGCTGTCGGCTATAGCTACCAGAACCATTTCAGTGCCATGTTTAAAAAATTTACCGGTATGACGCCGCAGGAATACCGGAAGAATTATAAGAAGACTAAGGGCAGCTTGTAGATCTAAGCCTGAACCTGTTCCGGATCGGGGACTTTTACCAGGGTACACCATTGGCAGATGTCACTTTTTACTCTTCAGTGCCGCAGCCAGCTCATTCAGGTCCTTCCCCTTCAGAGCCCCTTCTAAAAGCTCCGGCAGGAGGGTAGGAGTGCAAGCGAAGCATGGTATCCCGATCTGACTGATCTTTCGGGCCAGGTTCTCATCATAGCTCGGTATGCCCCTGTCCGACAGGGCCAGCAGGCAGATCACCTTAACACCTGATTCATGCAGTTCCTCCATCCTTTTGACAAGAGAAGCCTGGTTTCCCCCTTCATACAGGTCTGAAATCAGGATAAACAAAGTCTTGACAGGGTCTGTGACAAACTGCTGGCAGTACGCCACCGACTTATTGATATCAGTGCCCCCGCCCAGCTGGATTCCAAACAACATATCTACAGGGTCGTTATCATACTGTTCACTCAAGTCGACTATCTCCGTATCAAAGGCTACAATCCTTGTGTTTAGTGCAGCCATACTGGCAAAGATGGACCCTGCTATGGATCCGTAAATAATTGATTCTGCCATGGAACCGCTCTGGTCCATATCCAAAATGACATTCCAGTTATTCGATCGACGTATCCTGTCAAAGAAGAAGAACCGTTCCGGTATGATTTTCTTATACTTCAGACTGTAGTTCTTCAGGTTCCGGTTGATGGTATATTTCCAGTCGATACTGGCGCTGTTGGGTATGGGTGAATGCTTCCTTTTGTTCAACGCTCCGGTAATGGCTTTTTTTAAATCGTTCTCCAATCGCTTGTTGATCTCATCCACGACGGTTTTAACAAGCTGCCTGGCCGTTTCCTTCGTTTTCTCCGGAATTTTTCCCTTCAAAGACATCAGTGTCGCAACCATTTCAATGTCAGGCTGGACATTTCTCAGTAGCTCAGGCTCAAACAGCAGCTGTTTCAACCCTTTTCGTTCTATTGCATCCGACTGGATAACCGATACGACATCCTCGGAGAAGAAGGTCCGAATGTCTGCCAACCACTTGGCCAGTTTTGGTGCTGACGGTCCCAGTCCGGCGTTTCTCCGGGCGGAACCCGCTCCGGCTCCCTTCCCTGCACCGGTCCCGGTTCCCGGATCATCACTATCCGATGTACCATCATAAATTGCTGCAAGGGCTTCATCCATGACAAGGTCCTCCGGATCAAGCTTCATGCCGCCTGCACTGAAGGATTCCAGAGTTTCATCCGCACTTTTTCCCAATATGAGTCTCCATCTTTTCAGCTGTTCCTGATCAACCATTTATATATCTCCAAAATCAAATTCATTGAGCTCATCGATCTTTTTCTGTTCTTCCTCGTTCAATTCACGGTGCAGCAGGTCACTGGCATCCTCGCGACCCGTTCCCCAGATCTCACCAAGATTTTCGCAGATGCTCCGTTTTTCGCCCGGACTGAAATCACCGAAGGCTCTTCTCAAAAACACAAGGGCACGCTTGAATTGCTCCTGATCTAGTGAATTGACATATTCGTTCAACTGCTCCCACA
This sequence comes from Clostridia bacterium, assembly GCA_036260935.1. GTDB lineage: Bacteria > Bacillota > Clostridia > Acetivibrionales > DTU013 > JAEYOM01. Next base: position 8,581 of record DATALQ010000018.1, on the reverse strand, counting down.
AATTCATTCTTGCCAGCAGCGCGTATCGATTTCTCATCGACAGTCCTTCAAACCAGCCGGCACCAAGATCTGCCTCAATCCCGGGTGACAACCTGCGTGAAACCTCCTGGGCCAGCTTTGCTCCATCTATTTTGTTCCGCTCCAGCAAAATAGCACAGGCATAACCGGATAGCAATGGATTCCTGTCATCTGCATCCGACAATTCCATCAGTTTCTTGATCCACAATTCTTCATCAATGGTTTCAAAATGCTCCAGAGCAACAGTATTCATATAATTGACAGCCACAATTCCCGCCCTTGCCGCGGTATTATCACATCTGGCCGCATCAGGCATCAGCAGAGAGCCCCTCAGAAATAGCTGCTGAAGCAGTGGTACCAGGTGGGAGGGGTCAAATTTGCGTATGTCGCCATAACTGATTACAAGAGAAAGGCTAAAAGTGGCCTCGGCGATACCGGTAAAAGACCCGGAATCGACTGCCAGCCTTTGAAGAGCTTGCCTTGCCTGCTCCATGGATTCCATCATTCCGCATTCGCAGGCTTCCCGGATTACCTTTGCCGCTTCGGGGATGCTTTGACTGTTATCCAGCCTTTCCTTGAACACATAGGCTGCAGCAAGTTCCACTGTTTCACCCCTGAGAGTGGATTCCACAAGCTCGATTTCTGCTTCCGGAGTCCACTGCAGAATCCATGCTTCGGACCAGGTCGCCGATTGCTGAGTCTTTTGCTTCATTTGCTGAAAGCTGATGTTCAGTACTTTGAGCCTGTGCAGGAAAAAGGATCTGGAAAGATCGAGATATGCGGCCTCTTCCGATTGCACCCTCCTGTTTTCCCTCAGATCCAGATCAAGGTCCATTGCTACGGCGGACCGATATCTTTCCAGCTTCAGTCTTTTCAATTCCCGATAGAAATCATCCTGGATTGAGGTCCGGCTCACACCCTCCGGCAAGCTGCCGATGGCTGTGCCGATATCGGTATTCGCAATAGCTTCCGCAACTGTAGATAATTCACCATACCCGAGACAAACGATTGCAGCATCCCTGAGATCCTTATTCGACGGCGCACTGCCTGAATGGAGCGCCGCTAATGTATTGGCTAGACGAACCCCTTCAATGACCTCCGCCGAGGAACGATGGGTACCGTTTTCCCGCAGATATGCTGCAATCCTGGATAAATATACCGCGGACAGCTTCCCGAAGCAGCCCCTCCGGAAGGATTCCCACATAAGCCCGAAATAGGCCGGTGCATTGTTCCCGGCGCCATATCCGGACCTGGAAGACAGCCTGTAATAGGAATATGGCATCAAGGTCAGCTTTGTTCGGACTCGTGGCAGCTTCTCAAATTCCTCATCACTCATTGGCTCTTCATCGGAATTCAGAGCAGAAGCATGATAAGCCCCGGTAACAACGACAATCTTTTCGGGCCGATACCCCGACCGGATGGCATTCGCAATTCTGTTCCGCATATAGGCTTCACGGACTATGTTTTTTGCATATTCAAGCGGAGCATCCATGAGAAGTTCCCTCAGGCTCCTGCCGAATTCAAAGGAAGCAAGACGATATGCATCCCTGTTCAGGTTATGCTCAAAATTGTACTCCCAATAGGTTTCATGATCCTCTTCCCCCGCAACCTTGGCCCACTGCTCGTAAATGTCTCTCCTGCTCACCCGGGGAGGCTCGGGTTGCTCGGGTTGTTTGGATTGTACGGGCTGTATGGGTTGTCCGGATTGTCCAGGCAGTTCGTGGTGTTTTGTCTGTTCTGAAGGTATGTCTGCCGGCTTGTCTTCTGGTTTGTCTTCCGGTTTGTCTGCCGGCTTGTCCTCCAGCTTGTCCTCCAGCTTGTCTTCCAGCTTGTCCTCCGGTTTGTCTGCCGGTTTGTCCTCCAGTTGGTAATCCAATGGGATGAACACATCCGAAGGCAAATCGATGAATTCAGCATGAGCCCCGTGTTCCCTGGCCCACACTAGAGCCTGATACTCAGGAGAATAATCTGCAAACGGGTATAGAATTGTCCTGACCGGCAGCTCCTCCGTATAAGCAAGGATGGCAACAGGCGGTTTTGTATCACTGGAAGTAAAATGCGGGATCTGTGAGTTGGCGTCCGATAATCCTTCAATCAGGACAGCCTCCGGCTGCACTTCATCAAGAAACTGAAGCAGGTGATACGCCCCACCTGGCGAGAGATGCCGGATACCGAATATGTGAGGATTGTTTCCTGTCCGGTTCACGCATTCATCTCCCTGCATGCATTATATAACTCACGCCAATCAGAACCACGCTTTTTCAGAACATTATCCAGATATTCCTTCCAGACCAGCTTGTCCTTATCCTCATCCTTGACGACTGCTCCCTGCAATCCGGCTGCAATGTCCTCACTGGTGATCCTTCCGTTTCCGAAGCTCGCGGCGAGCGCCATACTGTTCGCCAGCAGAGAGATAGCTTCGGCTGTAGAGAGAACCCCACTGGGGGATTTGACTTTCTCCTTGCTGTCCAGTGTAACACCGCTTCTGAGTTCACGGAATATGGTAACCACCTTCATCAATGCGTCCCCGGCGGGCAGCGACGCCTGCAGATCCAGATTTACAGCCAGTTCTGAAACGCGCTTGCGGACGATTTCAACCTCGGTATTCACATCGCCGGGGGTTGGCAGCACAATGATGTTGAACCGTCTTTTCAATGCCGCCGACATATCATTCACGCCTCTGTCCCGCGTATTTGCGGTTGCTATGATCGAAAATCCACGCAGGGCGGGTAATTCAAACCCGAGCTCCGGCACGGAGATTCTCTTTTCCGAAAGAATCGAAATCAGCGCATCCTGCACTTCCGACGCACATCTTGATATTTCCTCAAACCGGGCGATTCCGCCGCATTCCATTGCTCTGTAGACCGGGCTCTTGACAAGAGCCTCAATGGACGGTCCATTCGCCAACAGCATTGCATAATTCCACGAATAACGAATCTGCTCTTCCGTCGTTCCTGCTGTCCCCTGCACTACCTTGGTGGAATCCCCATGGATTGCTGCAGCAAGATGCTCCGAGAGCCAGGACTTCGCAGTACCAGGTTCCCCGATCAACAACAGAGCTCGGTCGGTAACCAGAGTGGAAATCGCGATCTCCACCAGTCTCCTGTTCCCTATATACTTCGGAGAAATCTCCAATCCACCGGCTTTTCCTCCCATGATGTAAGTTAGCACAGATCGCGGCGACATCTGCCAACCCGTTGGTACCCGGTCCCTTTCACTGGATTTCAGTGCTTCAATCTCTTTCGCATACTGCTCTTCCGCCGTAAGTCTCAGTACATTCGTGTTTTCCGCCATGTCCGCACCCTCTTCATTATTCTCTATTCTTTCATCTTCAGATACTGCGCTATCTCATACAGCTTTGCCGCAGAGGCATTATCCTGCTTTAAAGCCAGTTCTTCCAAGCCCTTTGCACATTCCCTGGGAAGGAATCGAAGAACCTGTGTAAAATCATTGAACAGATACCCGGAATAATATCGAGCATTTTTAAAGTATTTGTCGATCGCCTTGCCGACAATTCCCATCATATCCGGATACCCCGCCTGCAACAGGCCCCTGATGATATCCTTCATGCTCTTTGTGTCCGGTTCATAAATGTTGGCAAGTTTTCTTGCCAGGAAATCGGCAGTCCTGCCATCATTTTTCGTAATCAATCGGCAAACAAGACCCGTTTCATCCATATCCGCTAATATCTTTAGCCATCTTGGATCCCACTTGATGTCACTCTTGTCGATGCCCGCAATGCGCTGGGATTTTCGTTCGTAGGAATAAATATCGGTAAGCCGGTACTGCTCTTCAAAGTCAATATACTGATCCATGACTTCGAGGATTCCCTGGCCTTCCGCCGATTTTCTTCCTTCCTTGACGTATCTGGAGTAATGATCGAAAACATAGCCTGCACTTCTGCTTCTTACTGCTGCTTCAAAGGAATAAGCCACAAGGACATCGTCATATTTACAGCGAATGGATTCCAATAATTCCATTGCCTGTGGGGAACCGATCACCATAATATTTTCCGCAACAATTTTCGCAATGTTGTCCCGTACCCCTTGCAAGGCTGATGAGATCTTGAACTGCTGCAGATGATTGGCATGCGTCAGGCATTTTTCAAGAAACTGAAAGACCTCCGGATCCTGTTTCCCTTCAAAACATTCCAGGACAACGGCAAAGGACTCCAATACCTCCGTCGATGGCGGTTCAACTTTTTTAGCAAACAGAGAAAAGCCTTTTTCGGATTTTAAAACAGTTTCCAGAAGCTGTTCGCCTTCTTTTACAAGCAGAAGGGCAATTCCTTTCGCCCTGCAGAGTTTGATCGGATAAACCGACAGATCGCGTTCCTTTCCATTGAACACCTCATACAACCGTTTGACTGCCGCATCCGTCCCAAGGTGAGCCAGTGCAAACAGACTTGCCTCACGGTTGTCCTTTTTCCGGTCACGGGACAGATCCTGCAGCAGGTCCTCGCACTCCGGCAAATCCTTAAGTGCCCTGATTGCGGCAGCTTTTGCTTCGGAAGCTCCCTTTTCGATTACTTCCAGGTAAAATTCCTTTTCTATGCTGCCATTGATTTTTGAAATAAGCCCGATTCTGCGCGCATGACCCTTTCCTCCATCCACCAGCAGGCTTTTTTTCAGAACCATCACAATCGCAGGTCCGAACCCTTCGAGGATCTCAAATGCCAGGTCTGCTATTTCAGGATAGCTGTCATCCAATGCCGCGATGAGCGGATACACTAGCCTGATATCATGACAGCATCCTCCAATATATGCATCACGGATGACTTCAAGTCTCCCTGAGCCTTGCCCGGTCAGCGCTTCGATTACCGGCTGGATATGGCGGTATGATACCTCGGTTAAAGTTTTTAGTCCAGCCGGCACTATGTCTTCCAGTTCACCGTCCGTCGATGTCTGGCCTTGAGTGTACAGAATCGCATTGATCAGGTTGGCCAGTTCCAGCAGCTTTACCGAATTGCTTCCGCCAGGCTGCAACACCAGGTTCAATGCATCCACCACCCTGGCAAACACCGGAGCATTTTCACCTGCCTTCTGCATTTGCGGCAACAGTTTTTTCAGTTTAAAATCATCGGCTGCCAGTTCACAGCCGGCGATAAACAGCCTTCTCACCTCGGTTTGCGTTTCATAAAGCAGTGGTATGCTCATATTCTACTCTCCTAATCATATTTGGCAGACCAATTGATTCTATCCGGTAAAATGTTAAAATGCCAGCCGAATGACAGCATTCTCCCGAATAATACTGAGAGGCTTTGCATAAAGCCTTTTTGCATCCATATCGTGATAAAAGCGGACCAGCATCGTCTGGTTTTTCATATCCCCCGGATCCAACAGATCGATTATCCCGACAGTTTCCGGCTCTAAGCCTCCTGTACGGTCTGCAAGGACCAGACGTTGTCCTTCGGCATCCACCAGAACGTAACTATCCCCAATTTTGCTTATTTTTTCGTAATACAGCAAGGCAACAGGGTCTTTCTCGGAAAGAGGATTTTTCAACTGATTTTTCACAAGCTTAACGGTCTCCTTGAAGGATCTGCCGGCATAAGACCGGATGGCGGAACACTCGTTATCCGTTAAAGGCCGCATTGTCATGCTTTCCCAACGAATTCTGGGATTCAGATCACCCGGATAGACAAACAGTTCTTCCGTATGAACAACAGAATATACCGAATCATCCTCGCGGATGTACTTCGCCGCTTTAAAAGGCCTGTAATTCAAGGTTCGCACCAACTGCCCGCTTCCGAGATTCAGCCAGATCCCCTCGTCTACATACTCCTGCCTGGCATTATCCACATAGGAATGGAAAGAAAGCTGAACCAGATCCACATTCTTCAGGACAAGACCGGCTTCCTTCAGTTCGGATAACTGCCATGCATGTCCCAGCCATTCATCCAGTGTTGAGCTTGGATCATACGCCGCTTCAGGGTCATTCAGCCTCTTCGCCAGCTGATCCCTGCCCTTTTTTGAAAGTGCGTAAAGGACAGTGAGCTGTTCCACTGCATTGGAGTATGCCTTCTCACGGTCATTCGAATTCCAGAACAGGTTAATCAATCCTCGCAAAGCGATCTGAGCCCCTGGAATATAGTAATTGCCAAGCTGTTTTGCCTGGTCTTCAAGGATTTTAAGTGATTTTTCATTGATCGTTCCGAGACCGCCCTGAAGGGTACTGCTTATGATTTTATCCAGAAGCTCCAAGCCTTCCAACTGTGCCTTTATTTTTTTGACAAGTGCGGATTTATTCGTTTTTTTAGGTGAAACGGCAGATGTTGAGGTGCCGGCCACGGAAGTGTCGGCCCCATCTTGCGGTGTACCGTCCTCAACGGAAGCTGATCCGGCGAGCTTCTCCTTTTTCTTCTCCTCCCGCTTCTCAACCTTGTCGCGTTTTTCAAGGATATCGGCCGGAATCGTATCGGTCGTGAATTTCTTCCCACTGGAATAAGCATACATCAAGCCCAGCGCATGCTTGCACGGGAACTGCCGGCTGGGACAGGTACATCGGAAAACAGGACTGTCCGGTTTGATGAAATCAACTGAAGTAAGGTAATTGCTGGTGCCGCTGCCAACGCATTCTCCGAAGATAACCGTTTCGTCCTGAGAAATATTCAATTTTACAAAGCTGTTTTTTCGAACCAGCCCCCAGCCATTCAGGATAGCATTTTGATTCGGAGCATTTGAATTGATTAATTCTTCTGATATTTTTAACATAGATGGCCAACCACACTATTCCAAGAATTTGTGAATGACGCTTCAATCCACAGTATGTATATTATATCAAAATATGTAAGGCTCATAAAGAAAATAAGTTTACATTTCCCTTATAGACTATTATTGTACTACAGGATTATTGAGTATCTCAAAAAGATAAAGAAGATTTCCACCTCGAATTACTTATTTGCAGATTTGAATCTTATCAGGAACCCCTCGCCAAGACTAACTGAATCATCGATTTCAAAAATAATGCGGTTTTTATTTCCGTAAACATTTAGTTTCTTGATATATAATCCGCAATATGAGCCCACTTAATCACCTTTCTTCATAGTTAAAAGTTATCTTTATAATCAAATGGCAACATATGTGATACTTGTTCAGAACATACCCATACATATTCACTATTGGCAACATCACGAATAAGGTGCATATTACCTATAGGCGTAGATCGGCAAAATGGGCACTTCTTCGAATTTATTTTGAATATTTGTCCATCAATATTTTTATAAACTTTTCCGACGCTTCTTGTCCTAGACTTTGTATCATTCGTTTTGAATGTATTTACAGCTGTACTAACCATATGTATCTTTGATTCAAACTCAACAAACTTTCCTTTTTTTGTTAGCTGTATAATATGGATTATATCAATTGCAAAAGACACAAGCAAAACAATAGCACCTACTGCACATACTAATAAAAGCCCTATTAAGACTATGTGCATATTCAATTGCAAGGTTGTGCTTCCATTAGATGATAAGTATTTTCCTAATAAGGATGTAATGAATGCCAGGAAACCACCTATAATCGCTTCAATTACTTTTTCTATCAATATTTTTTTGATTGATATTTTTTCTTTTGCAATAGTAGTATCCTTATAGGTTTCCCCACCGTTCAATACTATTGTTGTACTTTCATCGTAAATTGTACCATTGTTATTACCATTAATATCTCTCATGCATTCTCCTTCATAAGTATATTTTATTCACTTTTTTTCTCTATCTCATTTGAGCTCTCTATTGTAAATCCACCTAATATTCGTGCTTTTATTAAAAGTAAACAATATCACTTTTTCGGGTGCTCATAAGCTGTGTCCTGCAGCAAAGAGTTACGGCAATTCACAAGAGAATTTCATTCCATCCGTTAGCATCTATTCTTCCCAATGTCCTACTACATTTCACATCAAAGCTATCGCCAGACTTGTGGTCCAGTATATTATTTATATCATTATAAATAGTTTCGGCTTCACCTGAATTTATAATGCCATGATGTGTGCATAAAGCAAGTAAGTCAAAATATGTAAGCATGATAAACTCACTTAGGAATTTAAACTCAGTGCTGTTGTCCGAGATAATTATCGGTATGTCTTTTGCCTTACTAAGTGCTGCACATTCAGCTTCTCCCCTACCAACCAAATCACCGATATCATTTAGCGTTAGTTTCTTGACCTGCTTCTGGGTTAAATCCATATCGTTATCAGCCACTATCACAAATATACTGCTTGGATCTTTAACAATTTTCTCAATATCATAAAACAATGGACCAGCTTTTTTCTTTAGCTCCTTCACAAATATGTATTCCGGTATATATACCGCTTCAAAAAGCTGATCAAGTAGACCAAGATGTCCGGCTTTAGTTAAATGAATGAGTATATCAGTATCAGAAATAGCAGCAACATATTTTCTATTCTGCATCTAGTATTCCTCATTCCTCACATATCCATAGTCTTCAGGAGTTTTTCCTGTAAACTCCAGCATTTCTTCAAGCTTTCCGTAAGAAATTTTGTTTTCTTCAAAGTTCCTTCTAATAACTTCAATATACTCTGTAGAAATACTCCTGACCCCAGAAGG